>CAZHDM010000057.1:0-1009 GCA_964531655.1 uncultured Flavipsychrobacter sp. | reverse complement strand
TCTCGGTGAGGTTGGACGAGTGTCCTTGTGCCAGCTGCCTCAAGCACCGGCTGGCAGTCGCATGTGGCGTGTTGGAGCGCGCGCGCCGTGTTCCCATCAGAAAGCGCAGCACATTTGAAGCATGCCTGCGCCCTTGCTGGCACGGTCTCATGCTTACTGCTCTGCGCGTGCCCTCGGGCTTTGCTGCTGGTCAGACGAACAGCCGCCGCCAGGTGGCTTGCAGGCACCAGGGGCCGCAGCGCATCAGTGCGTTGTCAGGGTTGTATAATTCGACAGGACTCACCGGCGCCGCTGTGCTCTGAGCGGGTCAATTTGATGTACGTACGAAGTTGCGAGCATCCGCGTCCCGCCATCTGCTGGCGGACCGTGCACTCCGGTCAGGCCGTCAGAACGCATGATGTTGCCGTGCAACAAGCACAAGCAGCACATTGCGGAATATGTAGCACAACACGCTGAGCGTGAGATGTTTTAGGTCGAGGGATCGGTGCGTCAGCGCCCTGCAGGCCGCTGCTGCCGCGGCCTCACAGCTCGGCTTTGTGCACAGAGTGCATCTCGCCCCCAACCTCCCAATTTCATCAGGTGTGTCCTTACCTGGCATGTACTGCCGAAGTCATGTGCTACACGGCAGCCTCAATTCCAGCTCCATGCGCGTTCTGTGGCCTGGTCGTAGTGCTGATGGCGTTGGAAGCCGCGTCTGCCGCATGGCATGGCCATGCTGCACGCACAATGCAGTCGCTCGTATAACAGCACTACCCTTGCTTGGTGCCGCTGCGCAGTCCCTCACAGGTGGCGGCACCGTGTGAGCTACACAAGACAGCCGCATGGCTGGGGCGCTTGCGCGAAGCGTTGCACCTGTACTGTGTAGCACCACCGACGCCGTCGCGCGTCGCCTGCGTACCCCATGGCTGGATGGTGTGAGGTTGTTGCAGCGATCAAACCACTGTTTGGAGGCGCTCTCGGTGAGGTTGGACGAGTGTCCTTGTGCCAGCTGCCTCAAGCACCGGCTGGC
>CAZHDM010000056.1:0-1027 GCA_964531655.1 uncultured Flavipsychrobacter sp. | reverse complement strand
TCCGTCGCGCCCTTGATCTCCTCGAGCCGTTTTCCGCACTTGGGGCAGACCCGGTCCTCCTCGGTCAGCAGCAGCCGTTGCACCTTCACGGGCAGCTTCGGCTGCGGTCGAGGCCCGTGCCCCTTCTGCGGCGTGGCGTCCTTCTTCGGCTTGTCCTTCGGTCGTCGCTCCGACGAGTCGCCGAACGCTTGGCGCTGCAGTCGACCGAGCTTCTCCTGGAGGTGCCCGACCTCGAGCTGCAGCTCTTGTTGGCGCTCCGAGCTCTCGCTCTCCGCCAGCTTCTTCAGCACCTTGTCCAGGCGCTCGCGGATCTGGATGAACTCCTTGGCGTAGGCCCGCAGCAGCTGCTTGGCCGTGTCGAGGTCTTCGATGCTCTCGAGGCGTTCGAGCTCCGACACGCCTTCAAGATGCCCGACTACGATCGGACCGCAAGGTCTTTGTCGGTCAGCTCGGCGGGCGCCAGCTGGAAGCGCGCGACGAGGTGGCTGCCCTGCAGAAACAGCTCGAGCTCCGAGCGCGTCAGCGGGATCGTCGGCCGAGCTGCGATCTTCCACAGCGCCACGAATCGCCCCTGCTCGAGCCGCTTGGCGAACAGACACAGGCCCGTCCCGTCGAAGTGCAGCACCTTCGCCCGGTTGCGTCGCCGATTCGTGAACAGGAACAACGCGCCCGACAGCGGGTCCTGCCCCATGTGCTCGCGGACCATCGCGGACAAGCCCTCGAAGCCCTTGCGCATGTCGGCCGGCTGGCAGTACGCGTAGACCTTCACCCGGCCCAGAGCACCGATCACGACAGCGCCCTCACCAGCGCGATCACATCGTCGAGCGACAGGCCCTCGATCCGGCTGCCGCCAGGAAGTCGGAGCGTCCGCGCGCCCACGACCTCGGGCTCCTCGTCGACGACCTCGACCGGGCGCACGACCTCGTCGCGCATCTGCTGTACCCAGCCCCACACCGTGCGCTGCGTCAGCCCCAGCTCACGAGCGGCCGCGGCCAAGCTGCAGCCGTCGTCCTCGCGCCGCACCACG
>CAZHDM010000055.1:0-1188 GCA_964531655.1 uncultured Flavipsychrobacter sp. | reverse complement strand
GATGTTTATTAAACCAACTCTTATTATATTTAAGCTGTCCTACTATACATATAGGACAATTTGGCTTTTGTCAAACATAGAAAACTGAATACAAATATTTAACATTTATGAGAAAGTGTTTACTGTTATCACTGACTATCATTGTTTTAAGTGTATTATTTGCTCCAAAGCAGAGTTTTGCATCGCATGCTGCAGGTGGTGAGATAATATATGTACACATCAGTGATTCGACTTATCAATTTTTCTTCAAATTCTATCGTGACTGTACAGGTATTGATGCCCCAGCTACGGTAAACTTATGTTTCGAAGAATCATGCTCTAACCAGACATTTACCAGGACCATGCAGAAGTGGACAGGTAAATTACCACCAGATAACCGTGACAACGGGGATCCTGTATCTGCAGGTTGCTCGCAGTACACAAATAAATGTCAGGACTTATCCTCTGACATTCCTGGTTATCGAGAGTGGTGGTATTCATGGATAGAAACACTTCCTCTTGCGTGTAATACATGGACCTTTGGGGTCAGTATTAGTGCCCGGAACTATAGTTATAACTTAAGTGTAAGTGGTAATCTATATGTAGAAACGACCTTTAACAGTGGGGTCACCTGGGATAATTCCTCCCCATTCTTTTCTGTGAAACCTATACCATATGTATGTAAGGATGCACCTTACTCCTATAATAATGGTGCACTAGATGCCGACGGAGACTCCCTCTGGTCGGAGATAGCCATACCGCTTACTTCCGGTACATGTGTAGGGACACCGGCACAGGCTACGTTAAATACTAGTTTGACGCCACCAATCGCAGTTCCCGGCAATCCATTACAGACAACAAATCAGTTTAATCTGAATGGTGCTAATGGTCAAATGAACTTTACAGCTACACTCACTGGTGCAGCTACACTGACCATGCGTACTCGTGAGTTCCGTAATGGTGTGGAGCTCGGCTATATTATGCGTGATGTACAGGTACAGATTCTAGAATGTACGGCTCAAAAACCTACTCTTAATACAATTACTATCGGAGGTGGTGATACTACCGGTGGTATAAAGTATGGTTGTGTAGGTCAGAACCTAAGCTTCTGTTTTGATGTTTCGGCTTCTGACACTGAATCTATACTAATAATTGAAGACAACTTACAGACAGCTATACCGGGAGCTTCAATGAACTATACCAACCAGA
>CAZHDM010000054.1:0-1336 GCA_964531655.1 uncultured Flavipsychrobacter sp. | reverse complement strand
TGAAGTGGTCCCGGTTTTCCGGACAGTCTGACGGCGCTGCAAAGGTGTATTCCGCTGTCTGATCATGCCGCCAGAATCCTGTTTATCACGTCCTGCTGCTGCTGTTGAGCCGGTGGGTATGTGGGCAAGGCGCGAGCCTTGTCCATCATATCCACGGGCCGCCCGGCCGCGTAGGCTTCGGCCGGTGTACTGCCTGCCAGCGCCGAGTGCGGCCGCTCGCTGTTGTAGAACGCGATCCACTCGCCGATGACATGCTCGGCGTGGAAGCCGTCGGTCAGCTCGTGCAGGTGGACCGCCTCGTATTTGAGGGAACGCCACAGCCGCTCGATGAAGATGTTGTCCATGCAGCGGCCGCGGCCGTCCATGGAGACCGTCACCTCGGCGTCCTTGAGCCGGCCGGTGAAGTCGAAGCTGGTGAACTGGCTTCCCTGATCGGTGTTGAAGATCTCAGGCTTGCCGTAGCGGTCCAGCGCATCGTTCAGGGCCTCGACGCAGAACGCTGCATCCATGGTGTTCGACAGCCGCCAGGCCAGGACATGGCGGCTCGCCCAGTCCATCACCGCCACCAGATACAGGAACCCGCGCCGGACCGGAATGTAGGTGATGTCGGCGCACCAGACGTGATCGGGGCGGTCGATTGTCAGGCCCTTCAGCCGGTACGGATAAACCCGATGCTCGGGATGGGGCTTACTCGTCTTCGGCGCCCGGTAGATCGCTTCCAATCCCATCAGGCGCATCAGGCGGCGGACCCGGTGGCGGCCGACGACGATGCCCTCGCGCCGCAACTGGCGAGCCGTCTGACGGCTGCCGTAGAACGGATACTTCAGGAACAGCTCGTCGATCCGCCGCATCAGAGCCAGGGTCTCTTCGCTCTCGCCCTTCGGCGTGTAATACAGCGACGACCGACCGATCGACAGAATCTCGCATTGACGGCTCAAGCTGAGGCCGGGAACGTCACGGCGGATCATCGCCTTACGCTCCACCCGACTCATCGCTTGAGCCCGTTGGCCAAAAAATCCCGTTCCACCGTCAACTGGCCGATCTTCGCATGCAGATCGTGAATCTCCGCCTCGCGGTCCCGATGCGCCTGATCAGCCCCGTTCGAGAACACTTCGCCCAGACCGTCCACCGCCTGGCGTTTCCACGTACTCACCTGATTGGGATGAACCTGGTGCCGGGCCGCGATCTCCTGGATCGTCCGATCGCCCCGCAGGGCCTCCAGCGCCACCTTCGCCTTGAACTCAGCCGTGAACTTCCGTCGCTTCGTCATCTCGTATTCCTCCGTAACCGGCGGAATACACCTTAAACCCCTGTCCGATTTTCCAGGACCACCTCA
>CAZHDM010000053.1:0-1393 GCA_964531655.1 uncultured Flavipsychrobacter sp. | reverse complement strand
GCAATGTCATTAAGTTAAGAGCTAAACGACTGATACATAGTTACTAAAGTGCTTCTTTTTTATTTTTTGAGTATCACCTCTGGGGTGAGAACGCCCGTCTCTTATGGGTATAATTTCTTTTAGTAATGCTTCAACGATATTTTCTACTAGGTTAAATATCGATTTAGTCGAAAAGAAAAGCTCCTTCCATTTAATTTTCAAAATGGCAAGACAAGCTCTTTTATTTGGCTTATAACGATACTTCTTTTCTATTTTCTTTTGAGAAATTGGATTGTAGAAGGCCATCATTGCAAGATTATAGCCCATTATATTGGCAAAAAACTCTTGTTTGATAGAGTTAATTTTTTTGCCTGTAAAATTTTCTATTGCCAGTGCATGCTTGAAATCTTTGAATTGCTCCTCTACTCCCCAACGCATTGAATATAAGCTCTTTAACTGCTTTTTACCTATGGAGTTTTGGTTTGTCAATGTACTAGCGAGATATTCAACTTCACCTGACTTCAAGCGTATTTTAGTGATTCTCAGTGTATAGATTTTCTTGTTAATGAGAATCTCAATTAGGCCATCTTGATGTTCACTTTCGGTAAAATCATTAATTTCTTTTAAGCTCCTTTTAGGTAATCGCATACAAAAGTTTTTTCCTGTTATAAGAAGCTGTTCTATTAATTCCCTACTTAAATAACCTCTATCAAAAAGGAATAAATCATTGCCCTTCAACCTTTTTAAATGATTTTTTGCCAAGTTCCTTTCATCGGTTTTGTAAGGATTGATAGTCGCATCGAGACAAATATTATTTAAGACATCTGTAGCATAAGAAATTTGAGCTTTAACCCAGGTTTTTCCTTTAGACAATACATTATCACCAAATGCTTTTATTGTTTCCTTATTTCGGTGAACCGTGAAAACAGAACCATCAATAGCAACCAATCTAAAACCGTGGAAGGTTTTGATATTGAAAGAGTTAGTGTAAAAGTAGTTTACCAACTTTTGATTTACTTTTTCAAAAGCTTTATACGAAATTTTACTCCTGGCCTGAGTAAAAGAAGAAGCTGTCGCGGTTCTAAAGAATTCAGAATTATTTGAAGAAAAATACTGGTCAATTTCGGTTTGAATTCGCTTGTTTAGGAACCTGGAAATAAAAAAGAAGCAAGTTGAAAAATCCCAAACCCTATTTCTGGTAAAATCACTTTTATTCCGTTTGTATTTATCAATAAAATTGGGATTATTAACGATATTTTTTACAAAATCGAAAAGTTTGGCATGGTTTTTAGGTCGCGCGATTCATATATGTAAGTGTTTGATTTACAACGTAATAATACGAAAAATAGCCGATTTTTTAAGCTAAAATTTAAAGTAATTTCCGACATAAAAACTTTAACTTAATGACATTGCC
>CAZHDM010000052.1:0-1417 GCA_964531655.1 uncultured Flavipsychrobacter sp. | reverse complement strand
GCAGCAACTTTTCGCTGGTCTGGTCGAGATGTCCGGCACTCGCCTGATCGATCGCCTCATCAATCAAAGAGTGCCGATCTGCATCCTGAACAAGGATCGTGAAGTCAGGTTTGAGTCCGATGTGGTGACCATGTTGGCGCAAGAGATCGGCGGCAAAGGAGTGGAATGTTGTTAGAAGCGTTCTATCGCCCGCATTTGGAACAAGGGCGGCAATACGTTCACGCATCTCCGCTGCGGCCTTGTTCGTAAACGTCAGTGCCAGAATTTTGAAATGTTTATCAGGTGTGCTCTCTAGGAGACGCGCGATGCGGAAGGTCAGAACGCGTGTTTTCCCCGAACCTGGACCAGCAAGTACCAGAAGGGAGCCCTCATCCCATTTAACAGCTTCTAGTTGGTTCTCATTCAGAGTCGAAAAATCAATCATCAGCCCGCCCTCCTCGCGAGACTCCGGGCCTGCTCAACGACTTCACGCAGTACATTCGGAACACTGTCGGCGCCGCTAGCGGTCATCTTTTCAGCGACCGCCAGAGAGTTTCTTGGTTTCGCATTCTTCTTCTGAGCTTTTGTTACTTGCTGCCAATATTCCAGGGTTCCGTGATCAGCTGTCACATTGAATAGCCCCTAGATTCGTAGACGCCTTCTTCCCTAATTTTGAGGCAAGGAGGCCGTTATGGGCAAAGTCAATTTCAGCGAGGATTTCAAACGGGACGCGGTGGCGCAGATCACCGAGCGGGGCTATCCAGTCGCGGAGGTCTCGAAGCGGCTGGGCGTCAGTCCGCACTCGCTCTACGCGTGGAAGAAGAAGTTCTCACAGCCATCTGGCTGTGATGACAAGGACTCCGAGATCAGACGGTTGAAGCGCGATCTGGCGAGGGTCACCGAGGAGCGCGACATCCTAAAAAAAGCCACTGCGTATTTCGCCAAGGATGCAAAGTGAGATACGCGTTCGTGGCCGAGCATCGCCCGCTGTTTTCGGTGCGGACGATGTGCCGGTGCCTGCGCATCCACCCGAGCGGGTTCTACGCCTGGCTGAAGAGCCCGCTCAGCAAGCGGGCGAAGGAAGACGCCCGTCAGACTGAGCTCATCCGGAAGGCCTGGACGGATAGCGGCAAGGTGTATGGCTATCGCAAGCTCCACGATGACCTGCTGGATCAGGGCGAGACCTGCTGTCCGAACCGCGTTGCACGTCTTGCCAAGCAGGCCGGCATTAAGGCCCAGATCGGCTACAAGCGCCGACCGGGAAGTTATGGCGGCAAACCGTCATTGGTCGCCAACAACACATTGGACCGGCAGTTCGACGTGGAGGCACCCGACCGGATCTGGGTAACGGACATCACCTATATCCGGACGCTGGAAGGGTTCGCCTATCTGGCGGTCGTGATCGATCTCTACTCCCGCCGCGTCGTCGGCTGGTCGA
>CAZHDM010000051.1:0-1493 GCA_964531655.1 uncultured Flavipsychrobacter sp. | reverse complement strand
CCAAAGTACCGATAATTGAAAATCGCTTCGGGAAACGTTAATAGAGTATATCATTTATTAACCATAAATCCCGAAGCAATGAGTAGAATACAAAAATCAGAAGAAAAAGCAAACAAGCCAAATGTCTATGTAGGAATTGACGTTCACGGAGTAAGTTTTCAGGTAACGCCATTTTTAGAAAGGGTCGAACAGAGGTCAAGACGTTTTCCATCAAGCGGACCTGATCTTTTGAGTTGGAGTTTAGAAAAGTATCCAGGAGCGAAATTGATTTTTGGATATGAGGCTGGATTTAGTGGCTTGTGGCTAAGTCGTTATCTTCAGGAGCAAGGATATGAATGTAAGGTTTTGCATCCTTCAGATATACCAACTACGGATAAAGAGCGCGCACACAAAAATGACCGAAGGGATAGCAGGAAGATAGGTTCATGCCTACGTACGGGAGAGTATAATGAAATTCACCAAATAGGTAGGGAACAGGAAGAACTTAGGCAATTAGTGAGAAGTGGAATCAAGTATTCTCGGATGTTAAAGGTTTCCCAGCAGCGAATCAGACAGGGACTAAATTTTAGAGGATATGGCAAAGAGGGTCTAACGCCAAGAGGAAAGAAGAGCTGGTCCAAAGCAACAATAAGAAGCTTAAGAAAACTTGCAGAAGAGCAAGGGTTTCAAAGTTTATTAGTAGACTTGGAATATTATACGACACAGAAAAAAGCCCTAAAGGAAATATGGCTTAGAGTAGACAGTGAGTTGCGAAAAAGTAGTTATAAAGAATATTACATTCGTTACCAGACAACACCGGGAGTAGGCCCTTTGTTATCTGCAATATTAACGGTTGAAATAGGAGAGATGGATCGTTTTTCAAATACACGCAGCTTAAAAGGCTATTGTGGAATAGTGCCCGGGGAAAAGAGTTCAGGAGAAAAGGTGAAGGCAGATAGGATGAGTTACAGGGGCAATAGGTATTTAAGATGGGCACTCATCCAAGCAAGCAGAAGAGCGATTCAACACGATTACGAATTAGCAAAATTGTATACGAGTTATACGCACCAATATAGCAATGAGAAAAAGGCAGTAGTAAAAGTTGCGGCCACATTGCTAAGCAGGATGCGGAGAATGATTTTAGATAAAAAGGATTATAAAAAACAAAAACCGACTGAATAACTACCTGCCCCTTTTGAAGGAGGGGCGAGTAGTTATTCAGGCTAATAAAAAACAATTTACCTTTGAGAAATAAAAATGGAGGGAGCACCCTTTCCTTGGTGTGTGGAGTTTAAAGACTACCACTTTTTTAAAGTATGGGCCCCTCCACCTTTTATAACTGATCGTACTTTGTGGAGTTTAAAGACTACCACTCATAGAAGACTTTTCCAAAAGGTAAATTGAAAGACAGGCATTAAAAAAGAGGCCAACGCGATACTTGGCTCAAAAAAATAGTGTCTTTTAAAAAATATTTTTCCCGAATTCCTTGGTTTTCAATATAGAAGACCAAAGAC
>CAZHDM010000050.1:0-1497 GCA_964531655.1 uncultured Flavipsychrobacter sp. | reverse complement strand
CTTGTACTTGGTGCAATCAACTCAAAAGGGGCTGGCTGTCTGCTTCTGCAGGCCATCAAGGATGTGCTGTGGGCGTTTGCCACGCTCAACTACGAGCCGAGCGCCGAGTTCCTGGCTGCGGCGGCTGAGCACTGCCGCCGCCGGCTGCCGGAGTTCAACCCACAGAACATCGCCAACGTCGCGTGGGCCTACGCCAAGCTCGGCCAAGTCCCTGGCGGCAACTTGCTGCAAGTCTTCGCGGATGAGGTATCCCACCCATCTCTCGTCAGTCAACTTTTCTCCCTTCCCCCTTGTTCCTACTTCATCTGCTCATGGCAGGGATCCACAGTATCATGTTTCTCCTCTGCCTACTCCTTGTATTCATCTAAAGGGTTATAATCCTGTCATCACTTGCTACCATTGCTGTTCTTCTGATCTCAGAAGCCAATGTTACTGTGCCTTGCAGCCAACAGCTGCGAGACAGAGAGAGCAGCAGTTCCTGGGGTCCTAATGCCCGGGGTTGAAATGTAGGTGGTCAAGCGGCTGCGCGAGTTCCAGCCGCAGAACATCTCCAACACGGTGTGGGCGTTTGCCAGCCTGGGCCAGACGCCCAGCGAAGCTTTTCTCAAGGCAGTGGAGGAGCACGTTGTCTCCTTCATAGACAGCTACAGTCCCCAGGTTGGAAGCTTGCCCGAGCCAAACTTGCCAGCCATGCAAACTGCAGGACATCTACACAGCCTGGCATTCAGATATTTTAATATTAAGGCGTTGCTACATAGCACGTTCTATGGAAATCACACGTATTCCGCGAAAATGAGGGTCTGACAGATGACAGATTGATTTGTTGCTGTTGTTGTGATATTGACTGGAGCACAGGCTGCTGGCCATTATCGATGAGTCACACGGGCTACAGGGCATGGAGAATGTGCTGTGGTCGTTCGCCACCCTGGGCTACGTCCCGCCCCACAGCCTGCTGTCAGCAGCCACCGACTTTTTGCAGCGCAACCTGCTGCAGTACAACCAGCAGAACCTGGCGCTCACACTGTGGGCATACGCCCGGCTTGGCTTTGAGGTCTGCTTGCCCCCTGGAAACCCAGATTTACATCAGGAACAAGGCAGATTCGGCACCGCTATCGTACGATTGCTTTGTCCCCGAGCAGCAAGCAGTCGCACATGGGATCCAGCCTTGTCAAACATTGGTAGCAAATCATACGGATGTAGCACGAGCTTTCCCAACTGCAGCGGCAGTGAGGCTTCGGATGGCTCTCTTTCATTGAGGTACTCATTAATTCTATATTATGGCAGTACAGCTGTAACTCTAATTTGCTGATTTCACATACAAAAATCTCGCAAGCGAGGATATGGACCGCCCGTTATTTACTGGTATAAATAATAGCATACATATTAGCCTATATAATAACCTATGTAATAGCCTATATAATAGCCTACATAATAGCGTACATAATAGCCTGTATAATAGGATACATAATAACCTACATAATAGCCATAATAGCCCAA
>CAZHDM010000049.1:0-1520 GCA_964531655.1 uncultured Flavipsychrobacter sp. | reverse complement strand
ATGTACCTACGGGTATGCGTGTAATCTTGAACAATGATATAGGACCGAATGTACCGTCAGATGAGGCATGTGGAACCTATACCTCGGGAGAGACAGAGGACTTCATAGTTATTTTCAGGAAGAAAACAGCAGCAGGAGTTGAGGAGCTGGGATCATCCCTTAATGGATTTGGATTACATCCGAACCCGACTAATGGTAAGTTCATGGTTCAGTTCAGCAGCGGTGCTAAGATATCAGACCTGAGAGTTAGAGTAACGAACCTAACGGGTCAGGAGGTGTACAGTGAGGATTACGGTAGTCACAATGGTGGTTTCTTCAGTCAGGAGTTGAGCATAGAGGGTCAGCCATCGGGAGTATACTTTGTAGAGTTACAGGCAGATGGTCAGCAAATCATCAGAAAGTTTATATTGCAATAAAAAGATAGATTTTTATAACTGAGGGCGAACACTAAATAAAGTGTTCGCCTTTTTTATTGAAGAAAATGCTATTAATAGTATTTTAATATCGTAAAATTTGTTAAGTTTACTTTTCAAATATATAGGTAAACGATATACTTTTTTTATACATGAAAAATCTAGTACTACTTCTAAAACCTAGGTTAGCCCTGTTACTAGTTGCTGCATTTTGCTTTATACAAAGTGCATATGCGCAATTTCCAACACCTAACTATTATGTAGCACCGACAGCTACCAGTAATAACTATTTTCCTTTCGGAGCTACTTCCGGAAATGGAACGAGGGTTCAGTTGCTATACAGACCTACAGACTTTCAGACTCCGCCACCAGCCGGATTTATTAATAAAATATATTTCCAAGGTAGGCCAGGAGGAAGTACAGTTACCAGGACTTTGACAAACCTTAAAGTTGATATTGGTAATGTATCTGTTGCTACTTTACCAGGAGGTTGGGTTACAGGTTTAACCAATGCAGCATTACATCCTACATTCAGTGTTAACTTTGTTGCGCAGCAATGGTCTATTGAAGTGCCCCTAAATACGCCATTTTATTATGACGGTACATCAAATCTAATTTTCGATATCTCTATAACTGCTGGTAGCGGTACAACAGAGTACATTGGTACTGTTCCTCATATAGCACCTAGCCATCAACACCGTCATTATGGTACTACTGGAGCTGCTTCTCCAACTGGTACTGATGGTAATACTAGTAATATGTATAAAATAGGCTTTGATCTGTTTGCTGGCTTCCCGTGTACAGATACACCGAAGACGTCAATAGATGGAGTTCATTATATATGCCCTAAGAAGAAGTATGTATTGCGTCCTGATAGTTTCTACGCAGATGCAACATATAAATGGGAGGTGTCATTGAATAATGGGTTAAGCTGGTCTCCATTTACCGGACCGGTAGGTCTCTATGCTGATATTGCCGATAGTCTGACTACACAGCAGGGAATGAAGCTATACAGATTAACGGTTACCTGCGATTCTGATGTGAACCTTACGTGGACGACTCCGATCCATAAAGTGGAGATAGCGCCATTTTATTATTGTTATTGTG
>CAZHDM010000048.1:0-1606 GCA_964531655.1 uncultured Flavipsychrobacter sp. | reverse complement strand
TGGCTCTAATATTTCGCAGGAAATTTGTATTTTGTAAGGGTACAAACCCAGTAAAATATGGCCAAGCCGGTATTTAAGGAATTGCCTTTATCTAAGCCAAGCTTATTTCCTACTGATATTTTTGAAAGAATAGGAAAGGATCACCCGGTTCGACTGGTTGATATGTTGGTAGACAAGTTAGACCTTTCAATTTTATACAGCAGATACAAAGGAGGAGGAGCCAGTTCCTATCATCCTAAGATGATGTTGAAGGTGCTTTTTTATGCATACCTAAACAACACTTATTCTTGTAGAAAAATAGAGAAGGCACTAGAGGAAAACATCCATTTTATGTGGTTATCAGGAAATAGTACTCCTGATTTCAGAACCATTAATAATTTTAGAGGCAAGCGATTAAAGGATATAATTATGCGCTTGTTTGGTGAGGTAGTAAAGTTGTTAAAAGACCTGGATTGTATAAGCCTTGAGGTTCAATATATTGATGGAACAAAGATAGAAGCAACATCTAACAGGTACACTTTTGTATGGAGGAAATCAGTAGAAAGGTACAAATCGGACCTTGACAAGAAATTGAAAGTCATTTTAGCGGATATAGAATCTCAAATACAATCAGATAATCAGGAAGAAAACACCTTGAGTTTGCCACAGGAGATTGATTCAGAAACATTGAAGAAAAAGGTGGATGAGCTTAATGAAAAACTTAAAAAAAAAGATCAGCCCAACAAAGAGGCAAAGAGTCAACTGAAGAAAATAAATAAGGAATTCCTTCCTCGATTGCAGAAATATGAAGCCCAGTTAGAAAACCTGGGAGACCGCAATAGTTATAGTAAAACTGATTTAGATGCGACCTTTATGAGAATGAAGGATGACCATCTGGGAACCGCTCCAAGTAAACCAGCCTACAACGCCCAAATCAGTACAGAAAACCAATTTGTAACCAATTTTACCATACACCAGACCCCAGGAGATACCACTACTTTTATAAATCATTTGCAAAACTTTGAAGCGCTATACGGTCTAAGGAGTAAAGAAATAGTAGCAGACGCAGCTTATGGGAGTCAGGAAAACTATGCGTTTTTATTTTCTCAAAGAATGATTCCCTATGTAAAATTCAGTTACTACCACAAAGAACAGAAAAAGTCCTTTAAAGAGAATTTATACTTGGCACAGAACCTAAAGTACAACAAAGAGGAAGATTATTTTTTATGCCCATCTGGACAACCAATGTTGAATATCGGAACAGGCATACGTAAAAGCTCCACCGGATTTGAAACAACTGTAATTAATTATGAAGCTAGAAATTGTGAAGGATGTCAATTGAGGGAAAATTGCCACAAGTCTGAAGGTAATCGTCAAATTGAAATAAACACCCAGCTCAACGAATACAAAGAACAAGTAAGGGAACTATTAAAAAGTGAAAAAGGAATAAAACACCGAAAGAAACGCCCGATCGAACCAGAATCAGTATTTGGCCAACTTAAGTACAATAACAAATTCTCAAGATTCACCTTCAGAGGGCTCGATAAGGTGATTCTTGAGTTCGGATTGATGGTTATAGGTCATAATTTGAGAAAAATGGCCTTGTTTTACTTTAAAATCACCTTTT
>CAZHDM010000046.1:0-1731 GCA_964531655.1 uncultured Flavipsychrobacter sp. | reverse complement strand
ACTAGCTCAGGATCTGGTCCTATGTTTGCTCTAGCTGTAAACTTAGTTGGTGTAGCTCTTTCATTTTGTGGAACTAATGGTTCCGGTTTGCTTACCTTCGGGAGGGGTTTCTTAGCCACCTTCTGTGGGCGGCTCGCCTTCTGTGTTGCCATTTTGTAATTGATCGTATCCGTCTTTTATCATATTAGCCATGCCTTCATTCTTACTTGGGTCCATCATAGGAGTACCAGCTAACTGACCAGCTTGCTTCAGCATTTCCATCTGTTGCATCTGTTGTTGTTGCTGTTGTGCCTCATTAGCCATAGTCTCAGGTGTCTTAACTAGGTTAAGTACATCTATACCTTGAGCTGCTGCGAGTCGTTTAACATACTCACCGGGGTCAAGGTACTTAGCCATGACTTCTGGTCCCATAGTTTGAGCAAGAGTTTGTGCAAACTGAACAAGAGACTGTTGGTCTTGTCCTCTACCTATTGCATTTACACCAGCTACTATCTGTGGACGTACTATGTCTTTAGGAAGTTTAGGTATCTGGTTACTACGTTGTAGTATATGTAAGGTTCTGTTGAGGTATGGTATTAAAAACTCAACTGTAAGTAAACTAAATAGTCCACCTAGCTGTTGTTCTAATTCCATTTGCGTGAGGCGTACCTCTTCCGCAGTTGTTCGTTCGCTTTGTCTAACCTGTAGTACAAGGAAAGCTTCGCTTATCCTACGCTCTAAGGTTTGCATTTGTTCTGCTGCTGTTCTGAAGTCAGCTGTTTTGCCTACCTGTATAACGCCAACATCATCAGGTCTACCCTGAACGATTGCTCCGTTACCAGCATCGGCTATAGTCTTTGGTTTTGTAGTCGAGGATGGTGATACAAGGAAGACTACTTTAGCAGCTGCTGCAGAGCCTTCTACGATAGCCTGAGACAATCCTTCGAGTGATCTAATATCACCGAGGAACTCCTCTACTCTACCACGACCGTAGTCTTCTCCGTCTACAGTATTGAACCTAAGTACAAGCCAAGGACTTGTATTCTTTGGAGCAGTACTGCGACTGTTTGGTAGTATCTTATCGAATGCTTCTTGATGCCATACCCATCGACCGTTATCGTCGAGTCGGACGTAAGTGTACACTTCTACGTCTTGATCATCGGATCCTGTCTTATAACCATCGTCTCCGGGAGAGTTTGGTACTGATTCTGGTAGATCCATGCCTAGAATCTTACGACTTATTAGTTCCTTTGTGACAATCTCACATACGTTCCCGTTTCCATCTCGATTAACTACGAAACGGTTAAGAGGAAAGTTTTTGAGACCATCCTTGCCCATAAATATTAATGCATTACCTGAAACAATAAGATGTTTCAAAGCTTGGTGGACTACAACTCTATCACTAGAGGCATTAACATAATCCATGACCATCCTTTCCATCTTGGCAAAGGATAAATCTAATTCACTTTTTACTTCACGTGGAAATTCTTCACCAAGTTTATCATCTCTAACTTGTAGTTTAAAGAAACTTGTTTGTGGTGGTATCAATGCAAGCATAAGTTTTGCTGCCAAGTTGACAACTGACTTACTACCTACTGATTGCCACGGTGTAAATAACTTCTGATGAGTTGGTCGTGAAGTTAAATCATCTTGAATTAAATACGGCAACGTTAATCTTGAACATTCAACTGCGGTATCAAGGAACTGTCTTCTACCTACGGTTAGTTGATTGTATCTATCACGTGCTTTCAT
>CAZHDM010000045.1:0-1779 GCA_964531655.1 uncultured Flavipsychrobacter sp. | reverse complement strand
TATCAGAAATCGCCGTAAAACCTCTTCTTCAGAAGCTCTCGATAGAGAGTGAACAAGGAGAGGATATAAGGCGAATCGTGAGCCTTTAGGTGAGCGATCCTTCAGTTTGGAGTGGATTGTGATTCAATATACTCTCTAACCTTTTCAAGCGGCGCTCCACCACAAGATCCTGCAAAGTAGCTTGGACTCCACAATGAGCCTGACCATAGGTTTTTGCGAATGCTTGGATATTGCCTTTTTCTAATCACTCGTGATGATGCTGTTTTTAAACTATTCACAAGCTTGGAAATAGACACCTTTGGTGGATAGTTAACAAGCAAGTGAACATGATCGTTTTCACCATCAAACTCTTCTAGCTCACATTCAAAGGAATCACAAACCCCATCAAAGATATCTCGCATGTCATCTAGGATCTCCTTGGTGAAAATCTTTGCTCGATATTTAGTCACAAAGACTAAATGTACATGCATTAAAAAAACGACATGTCTACCAGATCTAATTTCCATTGACACCTCCTTAGACCAAATATAATGTATGGGTATTAGTATGGCTTTTCAAGTTGGAATTACGGATGATTTTAACTTACTCCTACAGAATAAAAGACAGCTCGTCTGCAAGACATCTTGAAAGGCACGCTAGAGCTGTTAACTTTGTTTGGAACTTTACAAAATCATCCCAAATAGATGCCTTGAAAAAGAAATCAGCAAAAACCCTCTATTCTAAAAAGCAGAAAAAGGATATTGCTCTTAAAGCAAACTGGCTCGATGAGAATGACTATCATGCCATGACCAAGGGAGCCGCCAAGGAGCTTGGGCTTCATTCTCAGACTGTTCAAGCAGTCTATGAAGAATACATAACGCGTCGTCAGCAATTTAAAAAGCTTCTTCGCTGGCGTGGAAAGCACTCTCTGGGCTGGATTCCGTTTAAAAAATCGGCATTAAAGTTTGAGGCTGGTCGTGTGAGGTACTGCGGTAGATGGTACAAGACGTGGCATTCAAGGGATCTTCCTGAAGATTCTAAAATTACCAATGGCTCATTTGCCCAGGATTCAAGAGGTCGCTGGTATATTAACATTACCTTCAAAACTGAATCCTACGAACTAAAACCAGGCAAGGAAGATATCGGGGTTGATCTAGGCATTAAAGACCTAGCAACTCTTTCAAATGGAATAAAAGTTAATCGCCCTGACCTAAGAGAAAAATATCTCGAAAAGATTAGAAAGATCGAACGGACAAGACGATTTGCTAGAAGAAAACAGTCGAAAGCCAAGAAATATGGAAAGCTTCCAAAAGCAAAGCAGCTTGCAAATCTTGCGGCAAAAACAGCGAATCGAAGAAAAGATCACCTTCACAAAGAATCTAGGAAAATCGTTGAAATGTCTAAGGTTCTAGTCGTTGGAGATCTTAAATGCAGATTCATGAACCGCAATAAGAAACTATCTGGGATTAGCCTAGATACTGGAATTGGAATGTTTAAAGCAATGATGCGTTACAAAGCCATTGGAGCTGGCGTATCATTTGAGGAAATAAGTGAACGGGACTCAACTCAAACGTGCGCATCTTGTGGTTGGAAACACCCACCGGAGAGACGGATTGGGCTTGGGGTAAGAGAGTGGACCTGTCCGTCTTGTAGTAGCTATCACGATAGAGACCACAATGCGGCTAGAAACATTCTCCGTATGGGGCATCATACGCTGACCGCTGTGCATTAACACAGTCTAGGGAATCCCCTTGCTCAGAAGCTCTCATTAGAGAGTGAACAGCGAGGGGAGGATGTCAA
>CAZHDM010000044.1:0-1881 GCA_964531655.1 uncultured Flavipsychrobacter sp. | reverse complement strand
GCTGTTACGCACTCTTTAAATGAATGGCTGCTTCCAAGCCAACATCCTGGCTGTCTTAGGGTTCGAACTTCGTTTAACCAACTTAACGCAGATTTAGGGACCTTAGATGATAGTCTGGGTTATTTCCCTCTCGGCCATGGACCTTAGCGCCCACAGCCTCACTCCCGGTATCATGTATTAGCATTCGGAGTTTGTCAGGGTTTGGTAGGCGGTGAAGCCCCCTAGCCCAATCAGTAGCTCTACCTCTAATACACGTTCTTATTACCGAGGCTGTTCCTAAAAACATTTCGGGGAGAACGAGCTATCTCCTGGTTTGATTGGCCTTTCACCCCTATCCACAGGTCATCTCAAAACTTTTCAACGTTTACGAGTTCGGTCCTCCAGTTAGTTTTACCTAACCTTCAACCTGCCCATGGATAGATCACCAGGTTTCGCGTCTGCCCCCACTGACTAAATCGCTCTATTCGAACTCGCTTTCGCTACGGCTCCGTTATTGAAGAACTTAACCTCGCCAGTGAGGAGCAACTCGTAGGTTCATTATGCAAAAGGCACGCCGTCACCCCAAAGGGCTCCGACCGCTTGTAAGCGTACGGTTTCAGGTACTATTTCACTCTCCTGTTCGGAGTACTTTTCACCTTTCCCTTACGGTACTGGTTCACTATCGGTCACTAAGGAGTATTTAGCCTTACCGGATGGTGCCGGCTGGTTCACACAGGATTTCTCCGGTCCCGCGCTACTCAGGATACTACGCATATCAGTCAATTTCCGACTACAGGGCTTTCACCTGCTATGGCCGAACTTTCCAGATCGTTCATCTTGATGACTTCTACTAAATGTAGTCCTACAACCCCGTAGAAGCACGCCTCTACGGTTTGGGCTCTTCCCCGTTCGCTCGCCACTACTTGGGGAATCATTAGTTATTTTCTTTTCCTATGGGTACTTAGATGTTTCAGTTCCCCACGTTGGCTTCCTTTCGGATGATATACCTTCAGTATATCAGGTTTTCCCATTCGGAAATCTTCGGTTATAACGTTTGTATGCAACTTACCGAAGCTTATCGCAGCTTACCACGTCCTTCATCGCCTCTTAGTGCCTAGGCATCCACCATACGCCCTTACTTGCTTTAAATATCGTTGTGTATATAACACTCAACGAACCTATTATTTTTATCTACTTGTATTTTTATACTACAGTTTGATAACAATTTCTATAATTGCTTTCCCAATATGTCAAAGATCTTCGTAACATCAGCTACTACATATATATAATACATACAGTAACCTTCGCGATGTACTTGCAGATGTTATGGTTGCGAACCATCAAGCCCTCAGCTACATCTAAAATCATTATATCACCACTACCGCTATATCCAACCCCTCATCAAAAAAAAGTGGAGGATATCGGAGTCGAACCGATGACCCCCTGCGTGCAAGGCAGGTGCTCTAGCCAGCTGAGCTAACCCCCCATCGGTAATGATACCTTATTTAAAGAACTTAAAAGTAGACCCGCCCAGACTTGAACTGGGGACCTCTACATTATCAGTGTAGCGCTCTAACCACCTGAGCTACGGATCTATAAAATCTTACGCTTACAAAGACCCTTCACCCCGGACTCCCTTCGGCTCCCGCTTAAGGGCTTCTATGAGCTTGCTTACAAAGAACAATATCTTGAAAGATGGAAAAAAACAACAGCTGCCAGGCATACAGCTCTAAAAAGGAGGTATTCCAGCCGCACCTTCCGGTACGGCTACCTTGTTACGACTTAGCCCCAGTTACCAGTTTTACCCTAGGCGGCTCCTTGCGGTTACCGACTTTAGGTACACCCGGCTTCCATGGCTTGACGGGCGGTGTGTACAAGGTCCGGGAACGTATTCACCGCGCC
>CAZHDM010000043.1:0-2177 GCA_964531655.1 uncultured Flavipsychrobacter sp. | reverse complement strand
GAAGACAACTTACAGACAGCTATACCGGGAGCTTCAATGAACTATACCAACCAGAAGACAGATGAGGTGACTGCATGTTTTTCATGGACACCAGGTATCGCTGATGTTGGTGCTCAAAGCTTTATTTTGACTATTAAAGATTCTACATGTGAGCCTCCTGGTATCTTATTACAATATGCAGAGGTGATAGATCTATATATATGGGGTCCGATAGAGGCAACTCCTGATACTAATATTTGTAATGGTCAACCTGCATTCATCGGTGTGTCCGGTGGTGGTAATTATGAATGGACCGTTGTTAGCGGTACGCCTGGTAGTGTAGTGCCTATTAACAGCCCTGCTCCTGTTGCTACACCTAGCACAACTACTGTATATGCGGTAGAGTCAAAGGCTAATACTTATTGTCCTGATCTGAACAAGGACACAGTGACAGTAGTAGTAGAGCAAGGACCTGAAGTACTTAGTCAGGTAGATACAACCACTTGTCCTGACAATCCTACTCCTTTAGATATCAAAGTTGTGAAACTACCCGGTGCTAGTTACAGCGTACAGTGGAGCCCGGCAACAGGCTTGAATAATCCTAATATTGAGGATCCGACAGCTACATTGAAAAACGATGTGACTTATAATGTGATCATCGGTTCTAATACTAATAAATGTCTTACTTATGATACAGTAGTAGTAAATGTGTTGGATGGTTTCAATATCACCAACCCTGATACTGCTATATGTTCAGGTAGTCTGGTATCTATAAGAGCTGAAGGTGATGCTAATTATAATTATCTATGGACATCTCCTTCAGGTAATAAAAATGATCCTAATGTCAGCTTTACACAACCGTCTAATCTGACAACTAATATCATACCTAGTGATACAGGAGTATTTGTATATGAACTAACAGCATCTTACACTTCTCCCGGAGGAGCTCAATGTCCTGATAGTTCAGCAAGGATAGAGATCACAGTAGAACCTAATCCAACATTACAGGTCAATGATGATACAGAGCTTTGTTTTGGTGATACATTGACGCTGAAAGGAAGAGTACAGCCTGATACTTATAATGATTATGTATACAACTGGACACCAGGTGCGTCATTAGATTATCCTGACCGTGCAAATGCTATTTACACAGCTAACATAGAGGGTGTAAATACTATCAAACTGGTAGTAAGTACAGCAAATGCAAATTGTAGTGACTCTGATGATGTGGACCTGACCGTATATCCTGCAAGCTTCTTGAATGTACCTTCAGATACAGCGATATGTCCTGGTGACTCTATAGTTTTAGCACTAGATGTAACGGATGGTGTTCAGTATTACTGGGCTCCTGACTTCAACATCAGTAATATATCAACTCAACAGCCATCAGTATGGCCTGTAGCTGACCAGGTATATACCGTATATGGTAAGGATACTACAGGATGTTTAGATACTAATGAGATATATGTTGCAGTGCGTCCTAGAGCAGTGATAGATCTTCCTGATTCTGTAACTATCTATCCTGGTGAAAGCTATCGTATGGATCCGGGTGGCAATGCATTATACTACACTTGGTTCCCGCCATTAGGTTTGAGTAATGCTGATGTGGCAGACCCGACTGTTAGTCCTGTAGTGAATACAAGATATATAGTACAGGCACGTACCGAGGCAGGATGTATGGTGTCAGACTCGATCAATGTTATCGTTAAGAATGACAGTTATATTGAGTTACCAAACGCATTCACTCCCGGTAGTCGTACAAATGGTACCTTCCGTATCCTTAATAGAGGAACAGTTGATCTGAAGAGATTTGCGGTGTACAATCGTTGGGGAACAAAAGTGTTTGAGACCAGTGATATTACAGAGGGATGGAACGGAACTCTAGATGGTGAGATCCAGCCTATGGGTGTGTATATTTACACTGTAGAAGCAATAACTCCATCCGGTAGAACAGTGAATAAGCAAGGTAACGTAACACTGATCAGATAAACACTAAATAACGAAAGCAAAAAATTGTATAATAGAACTCTAAATAAAGCAGGCATGAACCTAAATTATCGAATATTAAAACCAGTAGCAGCTGCAATATTGAGTATGCTGTGTATCATGGGGGTTACCCGTGATGCAAAAGCCTCGCACCTCGCAGCAGCAGATATCTTCCTGACCTATGTTGGAGAAGGAGCTGATGGTTGTTCTAC
>CAZHDM010000042.1:0-2753 GCA_964531655.1 uncultured Flavipsychrobacter sp. | reverse complement strand
TCAGAGCGGTAAGCAGCGAGGGAGTACTGAGTAAACCTTTCGATGTGGTGAGGTAGGGTGTTGGGAAATTTAGCGTTTAATAATTAGAATTACCTTGAAATAAGGGCAGCAAAGTGCTGCCCTTATTTTTTTATTGTAAAATTGAAGTAATCTGCATAATTGCTATCAGAGGTAGGTTATGTTAAAATTGATTAATATCAGTTTCTTTTAATAGTATTTTAATTTTATAAAATGAGCCTGTAAATGCTTGATTTTCAGTAGGAAAATATTTTGGGCTTTTCTGTTTTATTGCTGATAATATCACTTTTCTTGTTTTTAATGTTCGGTTAATTTAGATTTAATCTTGTGTTAAATTTAATTTAATGCATGATTATGGCAATTTCTAAATCAGTTTTTGCTGAATTCTAAGGTAAACGTCTAAAAACAATTAAACTAAATTATGAAGCATTTCAACAAGATCACAAGGTTGTTCTTACCGGTGTTTGCGCTGATGGTTAGCCTTCCTGCCTTCGGGCAATTGAACGGTGTGTACACTGTTTATGGTACGGGAGCAAACTACGCATCGCTGGAAGCAGCAGCAAACGCACTGAATAGTCAGGGCGTGTCTGGTCCCGTAGTATTCAAGATACGTGCGGGTAACTGGAGTAGTGCCAGTACTTCTGATGCGTCAATTAACAACGTAGCTGGAGCTAGTGCCACTAACACCATTACGTTTGAAGCAGAAAATGGTGATGCGTCCACTACTACTATTACAAATACTAATACAAGTAGTAGTACCACATCGGGAAACTTTATTTTCCGTTTTAACAGTGCTAAGTACATTAGGGTAAGAAACCTTACTCTGAATAAAACGCACAGCACTTATGGAACGGTTCTGCGTTATCAAAGTAGTGCGCAATATAATATTGTTGAAGATTGTATATTAACTGGTAGTTCAACTACGAGTACTAGCTCAAATAAGTCGAGAGTATATGCTTCTTCTGCAACAAGCTGTACTAATAATATAATCAGAAATAATACGATTAATAATGGTTATGCAGGTATTTACTGGAGTGGTAATAGTTCTTCGTCATTAAGTGAGGACAATGAGTTTAGTAACAATACGTTTGTTAATCCTTACAGATATGGTTTGTATGTATACTATACAGAGCATGTGAAAATCAATGATAATGTCATCAATTCAAATTTATCCAGCTCATTTTATGGCATATTAGTAGGTTATGGTGATCATGCAGAAGTGAAAGGTAATAGTGGTAGTATGACAGGTAAAACATCTTCACTTTATCCACTACAGATGTACTACTGTGACGGTAGTTCTTCTGACAGGGTTGTGTGTGAAGACAATACGTTTACTGGTAATTCTAGCAGTAGTGTGTATTCTTGTTATAATTACTATTGTAATTATATGACATTTAAGAATAACAAAATTACAGTAGAGTCAACTGGTACTGGTACAGGTCTTATGTATCTTTCTTATCGTGGTGGTAATAATATCATTGAGGATAATGAGATCAGTTGTAAGAATAGCCGTAGTAATACTCACTATGGTTGTTATTATAGTCCAAATACCGTTATTACAGGTAATAAGTTAACTCAGATACAGCAAAGTTATTATAGTACATCATTCACGATGTATGAAGTTTACCAGTCTGATAATGTTGAGTATACTGATAATGTTGTGGATTATCGATATTACGGTAGTTCAACATGGTATTGTTATTGGGGATATTATTCAGATAATATGAAGTTCGGTGATAATGATATCACTGTTCGTAATCAGGGTACAAGTGGTTCAACTTGGTATAATTATTGGAACTACTATTCTGTAGGCACAGACTTCAGTAACAATACGATCGATTCTCGTGGTACGCCAAGTTCTTATCAATATAACTATTGGGCTTATCAATCGCATAACTCGAATATAGAAGGGAATGAGTTTTATGGTGAAAGTACTCGTAGCGGATCTTCAGGTTATGGTGTAATGAATTATTTGTACTATTCTAATAATGTTGATTTTATAGGCAACAAAATTACTGCTAAAGCCAATTCAGGTTTAACCTACGGTATGTACTGCTATCAGAGCGGTTATACAGGTGGTACATTTGCTAATAATGAGATCATAGCGTCAAATAATTCTACAACATGTTATGGTGCTTATTTGGGTTACTTAGTAGATTATGACGTTTACAATAATGCAGTTTACACTAAGTCTCCTAGTACTTGTTACACAATGTATCTAATTTCTCCTACAAATGTTGAAGTGTATAATAATACGTTACACAGTGACGGAACAAGTAGCAGCAATTATGTTTGTCGTATTCAAAATACTTCAAGTTCTTACCATGTTAACTTCCATAATAATAGCGTAACTAAGTCTAATGGTAATGGTTATGCATTGTATGTTTATGCTAACTATACTACGATGGATTATAATAACGTTTATAAGCCATCAACGAGTAATTTATTCTATAGTGCTAACCATGGTGGTGCTAGCAGTGTACAGGCATGGCGCAATTTAGTAGATCAGGATTATAATACATTGTCATACATGCCTGGTTTTATGGATGTAAGTAATGGAGATCTACGTCCTGATCCTGCAAACCCTGCAAGCTGGGCGTTGAACGGTCGTGGTGTGCAGATGGCGGGTAATGGTACTGATATTAACGGTAACCCACGTGCGTTGACTACGATCGACGGCGTTCCTGATCTTGGTGCATATGAATTTACGCCAACAGCAACACCTCCTGATTGTG
>CAZHDM010000041.1:0-2805 GCA_964531655.1 uncultured Flavipsychrobacter sp. | reverse complement strand
AGTAGCGCAGGCCGGTAGCGCATCTGGTTTGGGACCAGGGGGTCGCAGGTTCGAATCCTGTCTCCCCGACATCTAAAAAGAGCTTAGCAAATGCTAAGCTCTTTTATTTTACCTATACGGTGTACGGTGTATTTACAATTCTTGAATATTGTTATATAAGTGCGCAAGTTTGCCGTTGAAGACATACTTGTACTCTTGCAGCCTCCCAAAATACTTCTCTACATCTTTCGTGTGCTCTTTTACCCATATCACATCCTCTACCTTTTTAACATTCAACAGCGCCATATATAATGAGCCTGAGACAGAAGATATCATATTACTCAATACTACTGCACACTCTCCTTCTAAGGACCTCAAACCCGTTTTATAAAGATGCAGAGCTCTTGGCATTATGTCGATACATATACTACAAAGATCAAGCATGGAAATAGCAGCTTGTTTAAGCAGGTCATCAGACTTCCTACTATATTTTTCGCGCTCTTCATCACTATTTGCGTTATCTCTTTTTACCCTATAACCAACCATCTCCTTTACTATGCTCATATCTTTATTTAGCATAGTGTGAATTTGTGGCACAAAAGCTTCCAACAACTCTTTTTCTATTACTGCAATTTCTTTATCCAACTTAGCTGGTGACTTTTTATCAATCGTTAGCTTGCAGACTGACACTAACAGTTCAATATTGGATAATGCTACTAATGCAACAACACTACCCGAACCCGGCATATCTCTGCCACTACCTATTTTCTTAAGCAGATCATTAGCTGACATTTGTAGCATTGTGTTATACATATTATTGAAGATAAAAAAACCTGCCATAATAAACATATCAGGCAGGCTAAATATCATTTGTATAATTATCAGTATTAGATACTCGCTAACTGTACTTTTTGCTGTAATTCCAGCACACTCTCTTTATAATCAATATCTGTATCCATTAGATTCTCAACAGTCTGGCAAGAGTGTATAACTGTAGTATGATCGAAGCCCCCGAAATGCTCTCCAATATTCTTTAAAGAACTCTTAGTAAACTTCTTAGCCAGATACATAGTTATCTGTCTAGCTTGCACCACTTCTCTTTTTCTAGTTTTAACAAGCAACTTATCATACGGTAGGTTGTAAAACTCACAAACCATTTTCTGTATGCTACCTATTGTTAACTCACGAGAAGAAGTTTTTACAAAGTTCTTCATCACTCTCTTCGCAAGCTCTAAGTCTATCTCTTTCTTATTAAGAGTCGCTTGAGCAAACAGTGCGATCATAGCACCTTCCAACTCGCGCACATTACCTTGTACATTATACGCTACATACTTCACTACCTCTTCAGGCATTTCCAAGCCCTCTTGACGCATTTTTGTCTGCAGGATAGTTTGTCTTGTTTCGAAGTCAGGTGGCTGAATATCAGCATTTAAGCCCCAACGGAAACGGCTTAACAAACGTTCTTGCATGCCCTCAAGATCTTTCGGAGGAGTATCACTGGTTAAGATGATCTGCTTACCACTCTGGTGTAAGTGGTTGAATATAGCAAAGAATACATCTTGAGTCTTAGCAGCAGGTACGAATAAGTGAATATCATCTAATATCAATACATCTATTAACTGATAGAAATTGATAAAATCATTGACCTCATTATTCTTCGAGTGATCAATAAATTGATTGATAAACTTTTCAGCACTTACATACAATACTGTTTTGTTAGGATGCAGTCTTCTTACATCATTACCAATAGCTTGTACCAAGTGTGTTTTACCCCAACCTACTCCACCAAATACTACCAATGGGTTGAAGGCTGTTGCCCCCGGCTTCTGTGCTACGTGCATACCAGCCGACCTAGCAACTCTATTACAATCACCTTCTATGTAATTATCAAATACATAGTTACTATTTAGCTGCGGGTCTACCTGCATTCTCTTTAATCCAGGTATAGCGTAAGGGGTCTTTATATTATTAGGATCATCCCATTTCAATGGCATGTCCACATAGTTATTATCACGGTTATTGTTGTTCTTGATACCGCCTGGCATGTTCACTGATGTCTGGTTACGTTTTTTATTACCACCATCCATCACAATACGGTACTCCAGCCTGCCTTCTCTTCCAAGTATGCGTTTTATAGTCTTTCCTAACAGCTCTACATAATGTTCTTCCAACCACTCATAGAAAAACTGGCTCGGCACTTGTAAGGTTAAGACATTGTTTTCCAGAGCTACAGCCTTAATAGGCTCAAACCATGTTTGGAATGTGCGCCAGTTAACATTATCCTTAATAATTTCCACACAGTCTGCCCATACATGCGCAGCATTATTAGAACTATTATCAGAATAAGAATTGTAGATGTCTTTATTCATACGAGGTTCAAAAATTCACCTTTATTATTACGATTGTTCAGAGAGACGACTTCTTAATTCGAGCTATACAAAGTTCGGTTAAATCATCATCCTCATCACAAATATTTTTCTAAAATAAAATCTGCTGGTTACGCCACAAAAGGGTCATGTGATCACTCAACATTTTTACAAAAGCAGGAAGACGAAATTGCTAACATTTTGTTGAAAAAACAAATTGCGTTCCGCTTGTTTCTTTGAATATAACTACAGAATGGCGTTTGAGAAAAAATTTTTTTTCACTCATATTTTCTTCCTGAAACACATTATTTAATGTCATTTTTAAAGATGTTTTTCGTAACTTCTAAGCATGTCAAATTATTACAATAATTAATAATTTTTTGCTGATAAAAATTGCAGGTTTTTGTCATACATACATATAATAAAATGAACTAAAGTTAACATTCAGACATTTATAAAT
>CAZHDM010000040.1:0-3101 GCA_964531655.1 uncultured Flavipsychrobacter sp. | reverse complement strand
CATTAAGTACATCATTGTCTCCTGTTACATTATTGATACCGGTTGCCCATGTATTGAAAGATGTAGTTGACCAACCTGAGTTGCTGTAGATACTATTACAATGCGTTCTTACGTGAACATAGTATGTGGCCCCAGCATCTAAGTATGGCACTAATACATTTGTTTTATAAATATCAATACCAAAAGCAGGAGGAGTAGGATTCTTATCAATCACATACTCATACTTCTTAGCAGTTTTGACATCTTGCCATGAAGCTATCACCCTGTTTGAATTAAGTGAAGACAAGCTTATTTGAGGATCATGACAAGTAATCAAAGTAGTAAACGAATCCACTGACGCTCCAGATGTATCGTTTACACCACAAATACTCCTAACAAACACATAATACTTAGTATCCTCAGTCAAACCAGACAATCCTATATTATTTGCGGGCGCGTTTGTTGTAGATGGAGACTTCCAGTCTGCAGCTGTAGGGAAGGCAGGACTAGTACTTACATAAACCTGATAGCCCAATGGATTAAACACTGCATCCCAATCAACATTAGCTTCGTCAGCAGTAATACCACTAACAGCTATACCCGTAGGATTAACGACACAACGTATACCGATACGACCATTCTCAACACCTGTATATGCACCCAGGCTATCAAAGCTACTAACAGCAGCCAAACTATTATTAACCATATCAGTTGCAGCATTAGTGTAATTATACCCCTCCCACAAGCCACTATTACTTGAGCGAGCGATTACAGCATTAGCTTCGGAACTAATATCACCTAACCACGAATCCTTATAACGCACATAAGGCTTATGATCAAACTCCCAGCTCGGAGTAGCAGCTGTAGTATAAAAATACATACGACCTACACCTGCAGGCATAGGCCCCGCCTGAACACCAGTATACTGACGCATACTATAAGTAGCCGGCACCGTGCTACCCCAATCTATAGTTGCCACAGTATCTTCAGCAAAAATGAACGTCTGAGTACTGTTTGCAACTGGCAATGACGGATATGCATCAGCGAAAGGCGGAATACTGGTAGGAATAACCTCATACGCACCCAGGTCCGGAACACCATCCTGTCTTACAAAAGGACGAGGATTACCGGCATAGTCTGTTTTGATACTAGTATCCTGAACACCACGACCATTTACAGCCCAAGCTGCCGGGCTACTTGCTACAATATGAAAATCTTTATTTGCAGCATTTACAAATGGCACATCATACACTAAAGAGTTTCTATCAAGGTCTGTAGCAGCACGCCAGTCACTTATTGAATTAGACGTAAATGATGGAGAACCTTGCTGGAAGTAATTACCACCCGGCACAGAATATATGTTATAATCACAGCCTGCATAATCTGCATTGTATGCATACATAGCATAACCATTAGTACCAGAACGAGAGAATATGTTATTCTTAACATCTATATCATAAGAAGCAGAGTTATTATATATATACCCTAGATAGTTAGTACTACCAGTAGCATAGCTATAGTACGTATTATTATAAATCTTTGTTCCTGTATAATTATAGTAAGCATACATACCGTAACTAGAACCCGAAGTCTTCCAGTTAACAATATTATTATAGATAAGACTATTTGTTTGATAGTATATATATGTAGCATATATAGTACCACTAGTAGACTGAAGGTCTAGCTTATTATTCGCCCACACACCTGTATACTGATAAACATAAGAACCATATATAGTAGATGTGGTATTTATATTCACATCATTGTTTACTACATAATAGTTCTGAGTGTAATACGGCATGTAGTTATACGTAATAGCACCGCCTGTTACATTGATCTTGTTATATGAGAATGTATCAACATCACCGTAATACATACCGGTATACACATAACCGCCACTCTTATTTATGTTATAAGTATTATTTTCTGCCTTACTGTAGTATCCGTAATACATACCATACTGCAAGTAGACATAACCAGACGTATAGGTACTATTTATGTTGAATGTATTATTTCTATACTTAGCATAATAACCATACAGGTTATACAAAGGATAGTTATAATATGTAGCAGTACCTGTATTCATATTGAAAACATTATTTTCAAATAGAGGATACTTATCCTTGTTTTGAGTATAATAGTTACTGTAATATAAATAACCGCAATAGTTATAATACGCATTACAGCTATTATTAAACTCATTACCCTTCATAATAAAATTATCTCCGGTATAATACATATACATACCGTAGAAATACTGATCAGAAACCCCAGACCTATTAAAGGTGTTATTTTCAAATGTTATATCACCCATATAGTAGCAATACGTCCACATATAGTAATTCTCCTCGAAGGTGTTATTCTTAAAGACATAACCCTTACCTAAAGAGGTAGTACTATTACCATATAAATATGCCGCTACAGCTCCTCTATTGAAAGTATTTCCTTCAAATGTAATATTAGACGAGCTTGACAATGAAGTACCATACACACGAGCCTTTGTAGTGTATGCACTTGAGCTAGCTGTATTACCCGTTAGCATACAACCCTCGATCTTGTTATTACTAGCAGACCCTGCAATGTTCACATCACAACCATATGTTGTACCAGTATTATTAAGCGTAAGGTTTTTGATAGTCACATACTTCGCACCATCCAGCTGAAATATATAGTTAAGCGATGATGTGCCCGAATACGACAAAGACACATTAGAAGCATTCGCACTTTGAGACTGGAAAGTTATTGTATTAGTAGAACTGGCACCAGTAATATTACCTATGCTACCTACCCAGCTAGCACCGGAATATGCGCCATCTCTAATATTGAATACTACCGGACCACTTACGCCAAGAGAGTTCAGGTCACTTACCGCAGCACTTAATGTAGTATAATCAGGTGTTGCACCACCAATAGTGTACGCACCATTTAACTGTGCGCTAACTGTATTAATTGCTGCAAGATTCACCACCAGAGCGATCAACAGCACTTTAAAAAGGTCGAATTGTTTCATTTTAATACTTGTTTACCTGTAAAATATTAAAATGAAATTAAACAATTCGACCTATAATTAACCTTTTTTAAATATTATTTTCTTTTTAATTCCTTATTTAATAAACACTTTA
>CAZHDM010000039.1:0-3129 GCA_964531655.1 uncultured Flavipsychrobacter sp. | reverse complement strand
TGCTTTGAGGAACACCATTCAACTCCCAATCGATCTTTAAGCTATTGATCTTATTATTACCATTATTCTTAACTAATAACTTCACAGTATAGCTACCCGGACAGAATGGAGGAGTCGGCTCGGCGATCATATCCGCACCTGCATTATCCTTAACATCTACACCGGTAAATAAAGAACCTACATTATTAATACCCGGCGTATTGATGAAATTATTAATAGTATTTGAAGAGCTCACCAATGGTGAGTATGCACTCCATGCACTTGTACCTACCTTCTCAGCCAGACGTAATGCAGACTCAGAAGCTATAGTTCCCATCCACGGGTCTTTATAATAAAGATCCATTTCGTAACCTAAGCCAGCACCAACACCCTGGAAGTCTGTATAAATAAACATCTGCGTAGGATTGATACTTAAGATGCCCGGAGGGTTTGTACCAGTATATTGCTTCATGGCAGGTGTACTTGCAGGCACACTTGTACCCCAGTTTACTACTGCTACCGTATCCTGACCGAATAAATAAGCCTGCTGGCTACTCGCTACAGGTATAGCAGGTATAGCTGTACAGTTTGGAGGAGTTGCTGTAGGCGTAAACTCATAAGCACCAAGATCAGGAACACCATCAATTGTAGTCAATGCACGCGAGTTACCATTTATATCCGTACCATTACCCGCCATCTGCACACCACGACCGTTCAACGCCCAGCTCGCAGGGTTTGCAGGATCAGGACGTAGATCTCCAGCGCTCAAATTCATGAACCCAGGCATGTAAGACAATGTATTGAAATCTTGATCCACTAAATTGCGCCAGCCTTGAATAGAAGTAGCCCCGCCCAACGAAACGCTGTAGAACAAATTACTGGTTGTCGGCTTGTACACGTTGTTATAATCCATAGTAGCATACTGAGGATAATATGTATAAATACCATAACCGTTACCGCTAGACTTTGACACCGTATTATTACGGAATGTAAATGTGTAGGTAGATGATGAGTTATACAGATAAGCACCATAATCAGTACTACCAGTAGCATCACTATGTAAAGTATTATTATAGATATTTACATTAGTTGGATACGGTACATACATTGGACCATAACAAGTACCTGCTGTTTTAGCATAAATTGCATTATTATATATCTCCCAATCCTTTAGATAATAGCCCGCATAACCATATACAGTACCAGAACCACCACTAATTGCCACTAACTCATTATTAGCAAAAACCCCACCGGTATAACTATTCTGATAGTTATATATACCATAAGCATTACCAGATGCGGCTATTGCCGTTATTTTATTATTGGAGAAATTAAGATTATCAGAATAATACAAATAATTCAATACACCATAAGCTGTAGAACCCGTACGTGTACTCTCACCATAGTAAGTATTTCCTTTAACAACTGAATTGTGAGAATATTGAGCCCAATAGTTATACTGATAAGAACTTGGTGTACCACGCGAATCGATCGTATTGTTACTGAAGTCTGTACCTTCGGAATAATAATTCCAATAGTTATACCAGGTTGAACCGCTGGTACCCTCGTTACGGATAGTCATATTATTACCGCTAAACTTCGTATTATCAGCATAATAATCCCAATAACAATACCATGTAGAGTTTCCATAATATTGATAGTCTACAATATTGTTGCTAAACTCAGCACCATCCGAATAACTCACACCATAGTTAGTAAATGAAGCTGAGTTATAAACAGTTTGTTTTTGAGTTAACTTGTTACCTATCACTTTAGTATTAGGACTATAGTGACAAGTATAGTTGGTATTACTGTTACTATTCAGACAAGATATCTCATTACCTTCGATAATATTATCACCACCATAATAAGACAGATACATTAAACCTGTACCACCTGTTGACTGGGCTGTGATCTTGTTATTCTTGAACGTAAGGTAATTACAGTAATAGTTATATGCGGCATACATACTACTGCTACTTGTAGCTGTAAATGTATTACCCTCACATACCACCCTGTCGGTAGAACTACCGTCACAGTAATATACATATAAAGGATACACAGATGATGTTTTGCCAGTCAACGTACCGCTGTTACCTTTTACTTCCGCATAATCACCATAACCGCAATACACAGCATAGAAAGAACCACTAGCAGTTGAGTTGATCTCATTATTATTTATGACCTGATGGTCTGTGTAGTAGGTATGGATACCGTAAGCAAATTGCTCAGTGAAGATATTATTAGAAATCTCATTATTCTCACTAAGAGACGATGTAGAACTACCTCTCCAATAGATACCATAAGAACCGTAATCAATCTTATTGTTTCTTATAATATTATCAGAACAATCAGGAACTGCAGAAGCAAATACCCTTGCCTTACTGGTACTTGTACTTGACGCAACGTTACCCGTAATAACACAGTTTTCAATAATATTATTAGTTGAGGCTCCTGTGAACCTTAGAACAGTTCCATAAGTAGCATGCGTTTTGTCAAGAGTCAGATTTCTTACTCTTACATACTTTGTTCCATCGAACAGGAAAATAAAGTTGCCCGTTGTAGTACTACTACTTGTATTAGTATTTGTAATAGTAGTAGTGGATGCATTACCATTTTCTGCTTCAAATGTGATGGTATTAGTTGCACTAGCTCCAGCTATTGTACTTAACGGAGCGTCAGAAGTACTGGCACTACTCCAGTTACCGGGACGTATCTTAAATACTACAGGACCCGACACCCCTTGGCTGTTCAGCGCATTTGCTGCTGCCTCTAGTGTAGCATAGTTTGCTCCCGTACCATAAACAGTATACACACCGTTCAATTGCCCGAAGGCAGGAAGACTAACCATTAGAACAAACACAGGTAAGAACAACCTTGCGATCTTGTTGAAATGCTTCATAATTAATTTAATTGTTTTTAGACGTTTACCATATCATGTCTACGATTTGTCAGCTTATTGACACGAACAAAATCATCAACATTAATATAAAATTAAATGTAAATTAAAAAACAATTAAAACAACAAGATTATTCGAATATTTTTTTGATTTTTTTCGACCTGATATTTACAATAAAATAATATTCAATAAGTTATAAGCATTCTAAAGAGATTAAAATTTAATTAAAAACTATAGATATCTCATATAC
>CAZHDM010000038.1:0-3174 GCA_964531655.1 uncultured Flavipsychrobacter sp. | reverse complement strand
CATTAAGTACATCATTGTCTCCTGTTACATTATTGATACCGGTTGCCCATGTATTAAACGATGTAGTTGACCAACCTGAGTTGCTGTATATACTATTACAATGCGTTCTTACGTGAACGTAGTATGTAGTTCCTGCATCCAGGTATGGTGCTAGTACATTTGTTTTATAGATATCAATACCAAATGCCGGTGGAGTTGGATTCTGATCTATTACATATTCATACTTTTCAGCAGTTTTAACATCCTGCCAAGAAGCTATCACTCGGCTTGAGTTAAGCGATGATAAACTTATTTGAGGATCGTGACAAGTGATCAATGTAATAAATGAATCTACAGACGCACCTGATGTATCGTTCACACCACAGATACTTCTTATATATACATAATACTTGGTATCCTCATCCAAACCTGACAGACCAACAGTATTTGAAGGTGCATTTGTTGTAGCTGAAGAGTTCCAGTCTGCAGCAGTTGGAGGTGTAGGATCGCTACTTACATAAACCTGGTAACCTATTGGATTAAATACTGCATCCCAATCAACATCTGCTTCGTCTGCTGTAATATTACTAATAGCGATACCTGTAGGGTTAACTACACAACGGATACCGATACGACCATTCTCAACACCTGTGTAAGCACCAAGACTGTCGAAATCACTAGCCGCAGCAAGACGATTATTTACTATGTCTGTTGACGCATTAGTATAGTTATAACCTTCCCATGTACCACCATTGCTAGAACGTGCTATAACAGCGTTAGCTTCTGTGCTGATATCGCCTAACCATGGCTCTTTATATCTCACATGTGGCTTATGATCATACTCCCAACCCGGAGTAGTTGCTGTAGTGTAGAAATACATACGACCAACACCTGCAGGCATCGGACCAGCCTGAACACCTGTATATTGACGCATGCTATAACTATTAGGAACACTTGCACCCCAATCGATTGTAGCTACGGTATCCTGAGCAAATACAAACGTCTGCGTACTATTAGCTGCAGGTACAGATGGATATGCATCTGCATATGGAGGAGTACTTGTTGGCGTTACTTCATACGCTCCAAGATCGGGAACACCATCTTGTCTTACAAAAGGACGAGGATTACCGGCATAGTCTGTTTTGATACTAGTATCCTGAATACCACGACCATTTACAGCCCAAGCAGCAGGGCTACTTGCAACGATGCTAAAGTCTAAGGTTGAAGGATCATTAAATGGTACTGAATAGATAAGTGAATTCATATCATCTCCTGTAGTAGTACGCCAATCTTGTAAATCGTCTGATGTTTTACTTGGAGAAGCACGCTGGAAATGATTACCACTTGGTTTGTAATATAAGTTATAATCAAACTCTACATAATTAGAGTTGTAACAATATGTGTTGTAGCCATTACCGCTAGTTTTATACATGATATTGTTCTTAACTTCTAAATCATAAGAACTACTGCTGTGATATACATACATATTGTAGCTACTAGAGCTTGTACCCTCATTATATAATGTGTTGTTATAGAACTGACCCGAATAGTTGTAGTATGCCATTACATTTCTACAAGTACTGCTTGATTTTACTCTAACAACGTTGTTATATATTTTACTTCCTTGTTGATAGTATACATACATACCATATACAGTACCACCAGATGAATTTTCGCAGTCGATAGTATTACCAGCAAACGTACCGCTATACTGATACAAATAAGCTCCGTAGCTAGTTCTGTTTGTAGTTCTGGTAGTAATGTGATTATTAGTATATGTATAGTTTGTACTGTAGTAAGGAGCATAGTTGTAACTATACGCATTACCAGTCATATTAAGAGTGTTATTATTGTATACATTATCGTTACCATAATATAACTGTCTAGCATAAATGTAACCACCTGTTTTATTATAGTTAAACGTATTTTGCTCTGCTACACTATGATCACCATAATAGATAAAGTAATCATACATATACCCAGAAGTATAGTTATGGTTTACGTTAAATGTATTATTTGTAAACTCACCATATACAGGACGATAGTTATATACAGGATATAGATAGTAAGTAGAACTACCTACAGACACATTGAATGTATTATTCTTAACCTCCGGAATACTAGTTTTGCTATTACTGTAATAGTTAGCATAGTAAGTATATAGTGGATATAAATAATAAGCACCTGAAGAAGGGTTAATATTCAAAGTGTTATTTTCTATGATCAGCTTATTATAGTTGAAGTAATTATAAATACCATAGAAGTTTGAATACGCTGCATTTGTCTTGTTGATCTCGTTCCCTTTGATTGTAATATCGCCACAGTAGTACATATATATACAGTAGTAGTACTGCTGACTGAACACATTATTCTCAAATGTGTGACCATTAGTTGTAGTTGTACTACCGTTACCTCTTAAGTAAACACCATATGTACCATAGCTGATTGTGTTGTTTGTAAAAGTCATGTTTGATCCACTGGCAAAACCATTTGCATATATACGTGACTTATAAGTACTGGTAGAGTTACTTGTACTACCTGTTAGCACACAATTATCAACAGTACAGTTTGAAGCACTACCAGTCATGTTTATATCACAACCGTATGTAGAACCTGTATTATTAAGAGTTAGATTCTTAATAGTAACATATCTAGCACCATCAAACTGGAAAACATAGTTATTTGCTGTTGAACTACCAGCAGGACTTAAAACACAATTTGCAGCATTTCCGCTCTGAGACTGGAATGTAATCGTGTTAGTAGTGCTAGCTCCTGTAACATTTCCTATACTTCCCCTCCAGCTACTACCCGTGTAGTTACCATCTCTGATATTAAATATTACCGGACCGCTAACGCCTGATGCATTCAAATCGCTGATCGCGGCACTTAATGTTGTATAGTCAGGACTTGTCCCGCCTATCGTATAAGTTCCACTTAATTGTGCCTGTGCTGTTGTAACTCCTAACAACGCAAGCATAATGAGAAACCCTACTTTTTTAATTGTGTTAAAATGTTTCATTTACCCGTTTTTTAGTTTAATTATATCTTGATATTGCCAATTAACACCGATTAATAAAAACCTTAAACTTTTTAATAAACCGAATGCCAATTTTAATAAACCGTGAAGTTTATAGTTAAATATAATTTTATATTACCGAGCACATGATTAAAGGAAAATTATAAGAGTATTAAAAT
>CAZHDM010000037.1:0-3194 GCA_964531655.1 uncultured Flavipsychrobacter sp. | reverse complement strand
AATAAGATCAATAGCTTAAAGATCGATTGGGAGTTGAATGGTGTTCCTCAAAGCACGATCAACTACAATACTTTAATTGATATCAATGGTAGCCCTGCAGGTAACGAAGCTGTGATCACTTTAGGTACAGTAAACTTTACCAATGATGCAGTGAACATCAAAGCGTGGACACATTCACCAAATGGTAATCAGGATCCGGTATCAGGAGATGATACCTTGAATATCGATTACAGAGCAGCATTACAAGGTGTATACACTGTAGGTGGCGGTACTCCTGACTTTGCTACTCCTGTAGATGCAGTAGATGCATTGAACCAGTATGGTACATGTGGTGATGTTGTGTTCAACATCAGATCAGGTGCATATGTAGGTCAACTAGAGATAGATAACCCTGTACGTGTAGTGAGTGGCAGTAAGGTTACGTTCCAGTCTGAGACAGGTAATCCTAATGATGTTACCATTTCATTCGGTACTACTAGCGCTAACTATCCTGTTATTACACTTAATGATGCAGATGACTTTACATTCAAAAACCTATCTATTACGACAGGTGTTTCTTATGGTACAGGTTTCAGATTAAATGGAGCTGCTGAGCGTGATAGCATAGTAGGTTGTAATATAACAGTAGGTACTGTTAATACTACATATAATACTGCATTATTTGCTAGTACAACAGATGGTGGTTTCTCAGGTAGAGATATCGTATTCAAGGATAATAATGTAAGCGAAGGTTATTCTGGATTGTATATATATAGTAATACAAGCTCTTTCATAACACGTGGATTAGTTATAGATAATAATACATTCAGACGTATCGGATATTATGGTGTATATCTTAGATATACCGGTGGTATGGAGTTTACTAATAATACACTAACTGACTTTGATCCTAATGCATATTATGGTACATACATTTACTATCCATACGAAAGCCCTAAGTTTATCGGCAATAGCATAGATAAGAATTACGGTTATGGTATGTTGTTGTATTATGGTCAAGGCAGTTCATCAAACCGTATGAAGTTCATGAATAACTCTATTGCAATGACTAGTGGCGGTTCCGGTACTTACGGGGCAATGGTGTCTTACTGTTATTACATGGATTTCATGAACAACAGTATCTCATGTAATAATACCAGCGCAATCTATGCTGCTTATATGTACTATAGCAGTACTACATACGGTAATAACAAGTTCTATAATAATGTGATCTCGAACGAGGCAAAAGGACCTGCGATATTGTATTACAATAGTGCAAGTACTAACGAGTTCGATTACAACAATATCTATACAGATGGTAGTACGTTTGGTAGTTATACCAACAGTACGATCAGTTCCTTTAGTGCTTGGAAAACAGCATCTGGTGGTGATGAGCACAGTATCAGTTATGAGCCTGGCTTTAGAAGCGAGTCAGATCTACGTCCTGATCCTACAAATGCATCAAGCTGGTCCTTGAACGGTCGTGCACTGCATATGGCAGGAAACGATAAAGATGCGTTAGGTAATGCAAGGGTAGATGTTCGCCAGGACGGTGTACCTGATATCGGCGCATATGAGTTCGAACCGGAAGTTATTCCACCTGCAGCGACAGCTAATCCTGTTAGCGCAGATCCCGGAGATACACAAGTATTCACATTCGGAGAGCAGGAAGTAGCACGAGTAACCTGGGGTACAACGTTACCACTTGTAGCACCGCTAACAGTACGTCAGTACAGTGGTAGAAAAGGAGCAGGTGTAGCAGCAGCGGCAGCACCTAAAGGCAGTATGTACTTCTATACGTCGATAGAAGCCAACGGTCCAAGTACTATTTATGACTTTGATCTTGATCTGAACTATATGGATATCTGGTTAGGCGATATCGGCACGGAAAGTGAGCTGAGACTGGCTCATAAATACAATGCGAACTATCCATGGATGGTGTTCAGTGGTAATTTGAGCAGCGTTAATACGACAACAGATGTATTGACAGGCGAAGACCTGATCCATTACGGAGCGTTCACAGGTTTAGAGAACGGCAGTATCACCTCAGCGTTCGTACGTCCGCAGGGAAGTGCTGTGATCTGTATCGGTAATTCAGTACAGTTGAATGCAGAGCCTGCGGTAGGTGGTAATACCTACCAGTGGTACTACAACGGTAGTTCTATACCTGGTGCAACAGGTCAGACCTATACGGCGAGTAATGCAGGTGACTACTATGTAACGATCACTAATGGTAGTACTACAGTAGAAGCAGTACCGATCACAGTAACAACGATCCCTGCGCCGAATGCTATAGTAAGTGCAAACGGTCCGTTGACCTATTGTGTGGGTAATGGTCTTACGCTGGATGCCGGAACAGCCTCAGGTGTTAAATACCAGTGGCAGTTGAACGGTAGCGATATCCCTGGTGCAACAGGTAATGTATATGCAGTTAATCAGGCAGGTAGTTATACAGTAGTAGTAGAGAACATAGGATGTGCTACTACATCAACGATCACTCCTGTTACAAGTGGTCCGTTGACAGTAGATCTTGGATCAGATACTACCTATTGTGAAGAGAAGGGTAAATTCCTGGTACTTGATGCGGGTTATCCTGGAGCAAAGTATACGTGGAATACAGGAGATACGAGCAAGCAGATCGTGGTTAAGCAGAGTGGTACCTATAGTGTACAGGTTGACGGAGGTCCGAACTGTATCGATCAGGATGCTATCGAGGTTAAGATCGATCTTTTACCAAGATCAAGCGGAATCTCATATGTACAGAACGGTAACACCTATCAGTTCAACCCTGGTGGTCCTGCGGGAGTAACGGGTTATCTGTGGATCTTCAGTGATGGTAGTACTAGTAGTTTAGAGAATCCTACGAAGACAATCGATGGGGATCTGTATGTAAGACTGGTAATGTACAATGCATGTGGATCAGATACATCACAGCTGGGCTGGCCGTTGAGTGTTAACAACACGACGAAGGGTATGTTGAGCATGGATGTGTATCCGAACCCGGCGAGAGATATAGTAACTATCTCTATTAGTGGTGCAGAGTTCAGTGAGGTACAGATCTTGAACAGTGTAGGAAGTGTGGTGTACCGTTCAGAAGTAGAGCAGGGTAAAGGCAAACACAGTGCAGATGTAAGCGGCTTAGCAAATGGTCACTATATGATCAGAGCGGTAAGCAGCGAGGGAGTACTGAGTAAACCTTTCGATGTGGTGAGGTA
>CAZHDM010000036.1:0-3281 GCA_964531655.1 uncultured Flavipsychrobacter sp. | reverse complement strand
TCGGTTAACCACGAATTTGCAACCGCGCAACATTTCATTAACAATTAAAACCTCATACAACACTGACTACCAAACACTTAAACAAAACAGCAATTATATGTAACAAAAAGACCTCGCAAAAAGCGAGGTCTTTTTTTATGGTATTTAGTTCTTATTTGATAATTATCTGATCAGTGTCACTTCTCCTTTGTAGGTCTCTACGAATCCATCAGGATAACCCACTCTTATCAAGTAGCTGTAGTTGCCTACATCCTGTGGTACTCCTTTCCATGTACCATCCCAGCCTGTAGTGCTACTGCTGGTATTATACACTTCCTGACCCCAACGGTTGAACACTCTGAACTCCATAATTCTTTGGAAGGTCAGGTTGGTCACTCTGAATACATCATTCTTACCATCTCCGTTAGGACTGAATGCACTCGGTACAAACAAGTTGTCTCTACCGTTTACTGTTACATTCAAAGTATCCAATGCTTTACAACCATTAGCTCCTATACCACCCACTATGTAACGAGTGTCTTCTTTAGGTGTTGCTATAGGGTAAGCAATATTCGGATTGTTAAGAGACGATACAGGACTCCAACTATATGTTCTTGCTCCTGTAGCCAATATTCTGAAGCTTTGACCATACTGAATTGTAGTGTCTCTGTTCAGGATACGTGTTGCCGGTAGTGGCATCACTCTTACTTTAGCCTGTAGTGTATCATAACAGAATACTGAATCTGATACCACTATACGATAAGTAGTAGTTTTTGATGGCTTAACGAATGGCTCTGCACAATCAATACAACTTACACTGTTCTCTGCTGAGTTATACTCATCAAGGTCTGCATCATACTCATACCATTTGTAGAATGCTCCGTTGTATACTGATAGTGGCATACCTTCTCCAAAACATATTGCTGTATCCTCAGGACTTAGTTTGAAGTCATGTTGTGGTACATATATATCTAAAGTATCGCGCATGATACAGCCACTTCTACCTACGGTACTGGCTACATATCTTGCTGTCTTAGGTACATATACCAATGGTTGTTCTATCGTAGTATCTGACATATATTCACCATCCCATGATATTTCAAACGGTAATGGATCTACTTCACAATACTTGAAGCTGAACATAGGACGTGCCAGTACTTCTTCTATATTAGGATTTTGAACAGCACCACACACACTAGCTACAGTTTCATCAGCAGCTGCAAGTATCAAACCTGAAGAGTAACTGGTAGCAACGAACCTTATAACAGGTGGCTTACTTGTAGTACCACAGTTAGTGTCCACATCTACGTTATCGCTGTAACATATCTGAACAATGAGGTTCTTTGTAGTATCCCAGCTATAAGGCAGAGTAAAAGGAAACTCATGTGGACCATCTTCAAATGTAATCGTAGGAGCAGAGAACACCTGGGTCATACCAAAGTTCTCAAAACCATCAGAAGCTCTCAATCCATCTTTCTCAGTACATTTCACTAATATTCTGAAGTTACTATACTCATAAGTAGGATTATTAGTATTAGCAGTTACAAAGCTTAAGCTACGTATAGTTGAGGCTGCGATATCTGCATCTTCCATATCCTTACGGCGAACTAAGAATTGTTGCTTGGTAGAACGTAGGTTGTTAAATAGTATTGGTGTTGTTCTATCAACCGTATCAAAAGATGTTTTTCCAAAAACAGAAGAACCAAATACAACTGCAGAATCCGGATCATTACATAAAGTAGGTTGACCGATACCACATGTGGTATTATTCTTAGGAGGACGACCTTTTAATAATGCTTCCAACTGAACGTAGCCCGGACGACACAATACCATTGCGTCTTTTGGGTTACCAGGATTCTTAGGTGTGATATCTACATTGTTTGAAGTATCTACATACAAAGTAATGGTATCTCTGGATTTACACTGGCCTTTCAATTGTTCTGATTGTACCATATAGGTAGTTGTATAATCAGGATTAGCCAGAGGACTACCAATGTTAGGATCTGACAGGCTGGATATCGAACCCGGACCTAGAACACTCCATGTAACATCAACATCCTCTGACCCTTTTGCGTATAGCTGTGTAGGTTTTGAATTGATCTCACAGAACGATAAATCAGGTCCTGCATCTAAACCTTCTACTATTTTTAATAGTAATACTGTATAGTTTTTCAAGACAATCGCAAAGTTGGCACCTGAACAGGTCGAGTCTTTTGATGTTATTATCAATGTATACTCACCAACTTGATTAGCTGTAGGCGTCCACTCAAATGTACCTGAAGCACTAGATGTACCATTTCCTGTACTAGAGAACTGAGAACCTGGTATTTCAGTAGTATTAGCAGATAAATATATTTGACTGGTCGGGTTCTCAGACTTAGTAGACATAGAGAACTCTATATCATTACCAGGACAAGCTATAATACCTGGTTTACCATTGATGTCTACAATCTCACCATCTGTAACTGATGGAGGTAACGTATCTACATATGGTGGCGGTGCATCACAATCAAATACTGACACTTGCACATCACGCATAGTATAACCTAGTCTTGTTTTAGTCTTACGATCATATTCATCACATCTAAAAGCAAGCACATACTTACCTTGCATACCAGGAGTAAAAGTAGCTGAACCGGTCGCAGGATCATAAATAAATGGTGTTGTAGAACCGATGGGGTTCTGCAATGTATAACCGGGAGCATATTGATCCTGTGTATTAGGTGCACTAAATGAACGTTGCATAATTGTATACATAGAGTCCAAGTTTGGATCATACGGCCCATTTAAATATTGAGACGTTTGGTCTGCACATAGATACGGTATTGGCTCAATCAAAAATCTTGGTGTACTATTGTTATATCTAAACACATTATTCAAACCACACTCTACATATATACTACCCTTTGTACTCAGGTTTGTAATTGCCTGGTTCCTAGCATTATCAGTCCATGAAAACTTCCAGTCTGTTTGTGCAGAAGGTAGTATGATAGTATCTGTAAACCTATGCCTTACATATGCAGGATACAGATCCTCGTTCGCAGGAATGATACAAGAGTTTGCCGGCCTGAATGCTTCACACAGATCCTCTAGAGTATCTCTCTCAAAGTTGGTCATAGTGAAGTTATTACTGATGCCTGCATTCTCTGACCCCCATGTTATTCTTGCTGATGTAGGGGCTGCTATAGATCCTACTTCACACGCTCTATATACATCTACAGTAAGTAGGTATTTATATTCTGTTGTAGTAGAACAACCATCAGCTCCTTCTCCAACATAGGTCAGGAAGATATCTGCTGCTG
>CAZHDM010000035.1:0-4464 GCA_964531655.1 uncultured Flavipsychrobacter sp. | reverse complement strand
GGTAATTATAAAGTATACGTTGATTACAATCTTAATAATAATATTGTAAAATCAGGAGGCAATAAAAATTTTGGTCATCTAATACATTATGGGAATGATTTAGTAGTGTGTGCGATTTACGATTTTAACACAAATACTGAAATTCAGAATTCATATTCATATTGCTATGATTTAAATTCTGAAAAAGGTATTGGGATGTTTGATATGCGAAAATATTCTGTTACTCAAAGATATAAATCTAAAAATGTTTATTTAATTGAAAAACTGTGTCCAGAAAACCCTCAGCCTATACCTCCCAAGTACATTGCGCCAGAAAAAGATAAATTAAAATATATAAGGGCTGCTACAGAAGATTATGAAGAGAAATCCCGACAATATTTAATTGATTTAGCACGCTGGAATGAAACTGAACTAAAGAAAGAAAACTGTAAGTATAAATTAGTAAGGTACGATAATCAAAAAACTGAGCCCATTTCGGATATTAATGCAGAAACGGGAACTGTTTATTATGATAGGTATTTATTATCAATTTCCGGAATAGATGCAGTATTATATGATTTTACTACAAAAAAGATAGTATGGGAAATACCAGCGTTTTAGTATTCTTTCTTCAAACCGTTATCAACAATACAACGCGCAAGTCTGGTATTCAAAATATCAAGCTCATATGGCCTTCCTTAGAAGTTCAGTGCATATTTTAGTGCATAATGAAATGAGTGAAAACAAAAAAGCAGCTACGTTTATACGTAACTGCTTGGTAATCAAAGTGCCCGGAGGGGGAATCGAACCCCCACTCACTTGCGTGAACCAGATTTTGAGTCTAGCGCGTCTACCAATTCCGCCATCTGGGCATATTTTGAATTGGTGGGATGCAAAAGTAAATAATTCTTCTTGTATAAAGCAATATAGTTTTATAGTAATTCTGCTCTTTTTACAGCCGTGATAGCTTTGGTCGCACTATTCTGTACAAAAGCTATAATGTGGCAGTTGTTCAAGAAGGCATCTTTGGGGATATCAATGGTTTTCTTACCCGTTTCACCAAAACTCATATCTAAAGACCTGACGATATTAGTATGCTTTAAGAGCTTGCCTTTATTTTCTCCTGATCTAACCTGTGTATGCGCTTCTTGTTGAACCAATGCTAGATAAATAAACTCGTCATCACTTAGCTTGGAAGAGAAGTTGACAATAAGTGACGAGTTGCTAGCTTTTTCTAGCCATATTTTTAACTCTTTCTCAGGCTTGTGTTCGGCTATTTCTATATCTATTATCTTCTCTAAGTTGCTGGCACGAGAGCCTACTAGTTGATGTCTGCCATTTATTACAGCTTGCGGAGTGTAAACTGTATTTGAGTTAAATACATCAGTATATGCACGTTGTCTGTCAGAGTATTCACTATTGCTGAATCTATCTGTCCATCCTAGTCTGTTCCAGTAATCTACATGAAACTCAAGTATATATAGATCAGCGCCATACTGTTCTTTCAGCTTTGGCATTAAAGCCTCTGCAGTAGGGCAGCTCGAGCAACCTTCAGAGGTATATAGCTCTAATACGGCAAAACCTTTGTGTTGCGCATTACTAGTAAAACTAGAAGTAACTAGTAAGGTTGCTACGATAATTAATATGTTCAGTTTGATGCTCAAGCCAGCTCACTTAGTCTGTTCTTAATACGTAATAAGTACTTCTTACGAAAATAATAGTCTTTTATCTTAAGTAATAATTCCTTGTCAGGTTTAGTCTCATCAAAATTATTAATGAGTGGAGCTATATCGTTTTCCCAACTTTCTAATTGTTGCTTAAGTGTGTTATTAGTTTTTGAAAGTAGTTCGCTATTGTCTTTGTCATCTTCAATGTCACTTACTGCCTCATTAATGTCCATCATTTCCGTAAGAAAGTCAGGAGGTAGGCTATACTTTTCTTCATCTTCGAGTACGTCATAGTGTTTCAGTACATAAGCGATGGTCTTATAGGTATTCTTAAAAGTATTAAAAGCTTCATTATTTAGGGACGACACCTTAAGCGCATTTTCCTGAGCCTCATTATCTGCAAGTGTAAACCTGTCAGGGTGGTACTTTTTGCTAAGCTCATAATACTTTTTCTTTATGTTATCCTGATCAGGAGTAAAGCTGACAGGTATTTCATACAATTCGAAATAATTATTCATTCAGCAAAAATGCGTATGTTATATTTGAATACAAAATAGTGCAAGTAATGACTCGAATAGGTATAATCAGAGAAAGAAAAGACCCGCCTGATACCAGAGTGGCCTTAACTCCTAAACAATGTAAACAAATACAAGAGGACTTTAATGATGTCGAGATAGTAGTTGAGCCATCTCCTGACAGGTGCTTCTCTGATGAGTCTTATGCAGCATTGGGATTAAAGCTCAGTAGTGATTTGTCCAACTGTGATATTCTTCTCGGGGTAAAAGAGGTACCTGTGGAGCATCTGATTCCTAATAAAACTTACTTGTTTTTCTCTCATACTAAGAAGAAACAACCCTATAACAAACCATTGATGAAAGCTTTAATAGCAAACAATGAGAAGATGGTGGACTATGAGTGTCTGACTTTTGATGATAATCAGAGAATACTGGGTTTTGGTGTATATGCAGGTATAGTAGGGGTGCATAATGGTCTGTTGGCTTATGGGAAGAAGTTTAATGCATATGATCTGCCGTCCGCAACATCTTTAGAAGACTTTCAAGAATTAATAGAAAGCTATAAGCAAATAAAATTGCCTGCTATCAAGATAGTTGTTACAGGTGCGGGTAGGGTTCCAATCGGAGCTCTTGATGTTTTAAAAGGTATAGGAGTGCAGGAAGTATCACCCCATCATTTCTTAGATAATGAATATAATCACGCCGTATTTACGCTCTTAAAAGATGAGACCTTATATAAGCGTAAGTCGGATGGAGGGTTTGATAGAGATGAATTTCATACTAAACCAGAGTTGTATAAGTGTCTTTTTGAAAAATATATTCCTCATACAGACGTTTTAGTTAATGGTATATACTGGCAACAGTCAATAGACAAGCTATTTACAAAAGAAGATGTAAAAAGGGGCGACTGGCGCATAAAAGTTATTGCTGACATAACCTGTGATATTAATGGCTCTGTGCCGATAAATATAGGTGCCTCTACTATCGAAGAACCGGTATATGGTATAGATAAATCTAGCTTGAAAAAAGTAGCACCATACCAAAATACTCAGGATATAATAGATATAATGGCTGTAGACAACTTGCCTAATGAGCTACCGAAGGATGCCTCTCGTCACTTTGGTGAACACATTAAGAGCATAATTATTCCTGAGCTTTTAAAACAGCATAGTGATATCATAAAAAGAGGTACAATTTGCGAGAATGGTAAGTTGACAACTAACTATGAGTACCTAAGTGACTATGCTTATGATTAGTTTTTCTTTTTAAGAAGAGCACTCACGGCATCTTCAATATAACTGTACTCAAACCTAAAGCCCTTCGCAGATATTTTAGCAGCACTAACAGTGCAGCTTTTAAGTACTTCTGTGCTCATCTCACCTAATGCTAGTTTAATTAATACAGCAGGTACAGGTATAGGGATTAAGGTCCCGCGCTTTACGTTGCTTATAGCTTGCATCAAGTTCGCATTGTCAACAGGCTTGGGAGCAACCGCATTATATGTACCAACTACTTCTGTTCGCTCTATAGCAAAGCGTATCATTCTTACAAGGTCGGTTATATGTATCCAACTCAGTACTTGTTCTCCATTACCTAATATAGGACGAATACCAAATTTGGTAGGCTTCTCAAACTCTTTAAACGCACCACCTTCTTTTGCTAAGACTATGCCAAACCTTAGTACTACGCGGCGAGCGAAATCATTCGCTTCTTCAGAAGCTTGCTCCCATTGTACGCAGGTTTTTCCTAAAAAGTCGTTAGAGGGACTGTCTTCTTCTGAAAATGGTTCTTGACCATTGTCAGCACCATAATAACCTATTGCCGATGCAGATATAAAGACCTTGCAATCTGGAGCGTGATGTTTTAGCTGATCTACCAAAAAGTTAGTGCTTACCAGTCTACTATCTCTAATTTCAAGCTTTCTTTGTTCTGTCCAGCGTTTGTCAGCTACACCTTCTCCTGCAAGATGAACGACGGCATATAGCTTAGAGAGAGATGGTTTGTCAATTAGACCTTTTTTTGGATCCCATTTTGCGTAGGTAGTGTTTTTAATATACTTCCTTTTCTTATCTGGTTTGCGTGTGAAAACGATGATATTATATCCGCTCTCAGCCAATAGCTTAGCTAAGTGCTTCCCAACAAGACCAGTACCACCTGTAATGCCTATGGTTTTCAATATAATTCCGTTTTACCTAAATGAGTTTGCAAGGTGCTAGTGATGATAGTAGACCATTAATATACATATTAATGTCAAAAAGATTAATCACATTTTAATTTTCTTAAATTAAATAGAGATTTTTCTT
>CAZHDM010000034.1:0-6732 GCA_964531655.1 uncultured Flavipsychrobacter sp. | reverse complement strand
TTAGTAGTTTGAGATGCTGAAGAGTTAGCGTTTTGAGCGTTAGCTGCAAAACCTAGAGATACGAAAGCTGCGATTGCGATTACTTTTTTCATTTTGTTGTTTGTTTGAGTTGTTATTGTTTGTTGTTAAAAGTTGTTTGTTTTTGTTGTTTGTTCGTTTGATGATGTAAAGATGCAACCACCTGCGAGATATAAGAAATAATTCAACCTCGTTAACCACAGCTTTGCAACCCGCTAACAACCCGTTAACAAACAAAAAAGCCCCGCACAGTGCGAGGCTCTTAATATTCTATAACTTATTGTCTGTTAACTTCCTATCATCTACCTGATCAAGGTAACCTCTCCTTTGTAAGTATCTACCTGACCATCAGGTGATGCTACTCGGATCACATAACTGTAATTACCCATATCCTGCTCTACACCTTTCCATGTACCATCCCAACTCACATTATTACCCGCTCCACTGAAGATCTCCTGACCCCAACGATTGAATACTCGGAACTCCACTATACGCTGGAACGTTACATTCGCTACTCGGAACACATCATTCTTACCATCCCCATTTGGACTAAACGCACTCGGTACAAACAGATTATCTCTATAATCCATACTTACATACAACGTATCATATGACCTACAGCCATTCGCGCCTAATCCACCTACTATATAACGTGTAGCTTCCGTTGGTGTAGCTATCGGATATGATATATTCGGATTCGTTAAACTCGATACAGGACTCCAATTGTACATACGCGCCCCAGTCGCCAATAACTTGATACTCTGACCATACTTGATCGTCGTATCACTATTCAATATACGTACCTCCGGTAACTTCATCACATTCAACGTAACCTCTACAGTATCATAACACCATACACTGTCTGATACCGATACCCTATACGTAGTCGTCTTCTTAGGACTCGCAATCACATATGCACAATCATCACAGTTCAATGAACTTGCTTCATTATAACTATCACTTCCAGCATCATACTCATACCACTTATAGCTAAACCCATTCGTTACATACATCGGTGTCTTATCGCCAAAACATATCGATGAATCCTTAGGGAATATATCAAAATCATGCTTCGGTACATATATCGATACCGTATCTCTTATGATACAACCATTACGACCAAAGGTCTCTACTACATAATCCGCTGATTTCGGTACATATGCCAACGGTTGCTCAATAGTCGAATCTGATAAATACTTACCAGGACTCCAATTGATCGTAAATGGTAACGGATCTGCTTCACAATAGCCAAACCTGAATACCGGACGACCAGCCACCTCTTCTATACCAGCTGAATTCTTAACATCACAGAAGAACTTATCATTCGTATTATCAGGGGTTAGACTAAGACCAGATACATAGGTCGTAGGTGAATATCGCAGGATCGGTGGCATACCTGACGTAGGACCGCAATTTGTTACGATACTCTCATTATCACTATAACAGATCTCTATGATCAGATTCTTCGTCGTATCCCATGTATAGGGACGAATCAAACTGTAATCATGCCAGCTATTATCCAACAACTCAAAATCTGAATTATATACCTCTACTAAACCTGTCTCAAAACCATCTGATGCCTTCAACACATCCTTATCCGTACACTTGATCGATATCTTGAAATTACCATACTTATACGTCGGAAGTGAACCATTCAAACACTCAAAACCTATCTGGTTGATCGTCGCTGACCTTAATCCAGACTCATACAACTCATCTCTTCTTAATAAATACTGTAACTTCTTCGTATAACGATTGTTATTCATTACTGGCGAGGTAGCTCCGGAAGTATCATATCCTACCTGACCATAAACCGTAGACCCATAGATCAATACAGAATCAGGTACATCACACTTCGTTGGCTTATTAGTGCCACATACCACATTATTAACCGGTGGCTTACCTTTGATCACCGCCTCCAACTGTACATAGTCCGGACGACATTGGATCATAGGATTCTGCGGTAACGCATCTACAGTATTGGCCGTATCTATAAATACAGATACCGTATCTCGTACCTTACACGTACCTTTCAAATCAGGAGTGTATACCACATAGGTCGCATCTCCCTTAGGATCAGCTACAGGATTATGTATACTAGCATTGCTCAAGGCCTTTGCAGGACCTCCGCTGACATCTGTCCATGATACATCTATAAAGTCAGCTCCCTTCACAAATAATTGCTTCTCTACCGGATTTAATCTACATATCGGAAGATCAGGACCAGCATCCAATCCATTCACTACTTTGATCACCAATACCGTATAGTTCTTCAATACTATTGAAAAACCACTACCCGTACAGGTCGAATCCTTGGACGTAATAATCAAAGTATGCTCTCCTATATCTCCTTGAGTCGGTGTCCAACTAAAAGTTCCCGTTACACTGCTCGTACCGCCTCCAACTGAACTGAACTGACTACCAGGAATCGTATTCGTATTCGCTTCCATAAACACATTACTCGATGAGCTCTGAGAAGCTGTTGTCATATCAAAACTCAATGGACTACCCGGACATACAAATACCGCATTACCCTGATTACCGGCCTTAACAATAGATCCGTCTGTGATAGACACCGGAAGAGAATCCAATGGCGGTGGTGGTGCAGCACATTGTAAGATAGAGATCTGCACATCTCGCATGATATATCCAAGTGGAATACCGGTTCCACGCTCATACTCATCACAACGATAAGCTAATACGTGTGGCCCTTGCTTAGTAGGTGTAAACGTAGCTGTTCCCGTTAGCGGATTAACCTTATAAGGGTTACCCGCAGTAGAAGCTACAGGGTCAGCTGGTGAGTAATCCGGTGCTACATAGTTATAAGACGTAGTAGCATTACTTAACGGTGCCTGATTAACAATATTCAAAGAATCACCATTCGGATCATAAGGACCGTTCAAATATGTCGTAGGTTGGTTCACACATATATATGGTAATGGACTGATCACAAACCTTGGCGTACTGTTATTATACTTCGTCAAGTTGTTCAAACCTGCCTCTATATATAATGCTCCCTGAGGATTCTGAAGGTTTACAATACCTCCATTTCTTGCGCTCCCACTCCACCAAAAGCGCCAGTCTGTTTGCGCTGAAGGTAGCACCAGTGTATCCTCAAATCGGTGACGTACAAATCCCGGAAGATTCGTATTCGCAGGTACGCGACATGAATTATCCTTCTTAAAATTATCACACAACCCATCCAATGTATCAATACGCGGAGCAGTCATTGTTAAACTTTGGTTTAACAGACCTGCATTAGCTGACTCATATCGTAAAAATGCAGTTTGTGGTAATCCCGCATTATTCCGTTCACAAGCTTTATAGATATCCAGTGTCACTAAATATTTGTACTCTGTTGTACCCGTACAGCCATCTACCCCATCTCCTACATAGGTCAGAAACAGATCCGCTGCCGCAAAGTGTGAAGCTTTTACCGTGTCCATATTAATGAACATTAGCATAGCCATCACTAATAACGAGGACAATCCTTTAGTTATCTTATATGCTATTTTTTCCATGAGCTATTGTACTACTTGACTTGGTGTATATTAATTCGTCTTATTTTATTATCTGATCAAGGTGATATTACCTTGTTTATTGATCTTTCTTCCCGCAGGACTTACCGCCTCTACTGTATAGATATATACGCCCATCGGTTGTGGCTCTCCATTATATCTACCATCCCATCCTTCATTCACATCCGCTGTCTCAAACAGCTTAACACCCCATCTATTGTATACCGCAAATCGCTTCAACTCTACATCTCCACGACCCAAGATCCTTAACTCCTTATTCGACCCGTAAGAACCCGGTACAAACGCATTCGGTACCTCAATATAACTATCCGTCTTCACTAATACATCTACGGAATCCGTCACCAAACAGCCTCCCTCTGTGCGTCCCTGTACGATATATCTCGTATTCACCTCAGGACGTACCATCGGATTCGATGAACTTGCATCATCCAATCCTAATGGAGGGAACCAGCTATAATATAAACAGTTACCATCAGGACTCAACCTGTGACCCTCTCCAGGATATAACGTAACCGTATCCGGTAAATCCAACATCGCCCTAGGACGAACAACTATATTTACATATGCTGTATCAGAACAATCGTTCGTATCAACCCCATAAACCATATACTGCTGGTTGGTGATCGGCCATACCGCAGGATTTAAACTACGGGTATCACTAATATTGAAATCAGGACTCCATTGAAACGATAATGCTCCATTTGCCGTCAAATCCATCGATACACTATCACCAGGACATATCGCAGTATCTGAATCTACCAACAAGAACTTCGCAGGGAATACACTCAACTTAACCGTATCCTTATCCTCACATCCCGCACTCGTACTCGCAGTAAACACTAAAGTCGTAGTCGATGTACCCGAAAATATCGGATCTAATATATTATCCTTATCCAATGCCGCTCCAGGACTCCAATTGAACGTATAACCATTGTATACCGACGGATCCGGATCTACCAAAGCATTCAACTTCATCGTATCTCCATAACATAAAGATGCATCCTCATTGATCTTAACCTCTGGTATCGGTTGAGTCTCTATATCAAAACTAAATACACTATCACTACATCCGCTATACTTCGCTACTAACGTATAGGTATACGTACCTTCTGTACCCGCTGTCACTGTCGGATCTACTATACCCGGATCTGAAAAACCAGGGGTCGGTGAAGGACTCGTCCATGCATAGGTATAACGACTATCGCCAACTCCTCTGATCGAAATCACATCACCTAAACATACCGCAGTATCAGGATTCTCTATTGAAAAACCATCCAATACATCTACCAATACCGTATCGTAGGCCTTACACTTATTCTGAGTAGACCCTAACTCTACTATATATGTAATATTATTCGGAGGATTAGCCGTAGGATTAGCTACAGTATCACTACTCAAATAAGTTCCGGGGGTCCACTTAATAGTATATGTATAACCAGGAATCTGATTCAACTTAACATCCAAATTAGCAGGATTATCAGGACAGATCGTCGTATCATCCTGACCACCGATCTCAGGGCCCTGAAGCACCTCGATCTCTACTGTATCCGTATTATTAACACAATACTCATTCGCCTTCGACGTAACAACATATGTGGTCGTAACCGTCGGTGTAGCTACAGGACTCGGTACATTCGGATTACTTAAACTGTTCGGATCACCCGACAATACCGTCCACTCATAATTTCCTCCTCCGATAACACCTAAGAATGTAGACTCCCTAGGACACACACTCGTATCAGGTACCGCCTGGGTTCTACCCCATACATTAATCGGTACCGTAATACCATAGAACAACATGATACCCGGTGGCTTACACGTAGAATCCTTTACCGTGACAATGAAACTATTATTACCTATATCTGCAGGCGTTGGCGTCCAACTAAAACAACCAATAACTGAATCCGTCTTCTGATTAGTATAGGTCATCGTAGCTGCAGGTATCGCCTGAGCCAAATTATCCTCTACTACCAATACCGTCTCCGTATCTGATGAGGTTACATCAAAACAGAAATTGACCGTCTCGCCCAAACACGCATTGATCACTCCATTTACCAACCCTCCTCCAAACTTAGGAGTATCAGGCTGAACTACAGGTGGCTGTGTTGTACACTGCAATACCTGTACCTGTACATCTCGCATGATAGACCCTATCTCCTGACCATTACGAAACTCCCTTGTCCTTATCGTCAATGTAGATGGCCCTAACTGGGTAGCCGTAAAGGTCATCTGACCGGTCTGTGCATTTAAACTGAAATTATTATTCGTCTGTAATGGATTACCAGGAAAACTAATCGCCGGCGTCAAATTACGCAATCCCATATTAGTAGCAGGAGTAGAACAACTACCGCCAACTAATGGATTAATAATCTGTGATACCAACGAATCCTGATCCGGATCTATCGCTCCGTTATTAAATGTATAAGCCTGATTGATACATACATATGGTATCGGCTTCACAGAAAAATATGGAGATGAATTCTCCCATGATATCTGACTGTTAAATAAGGTCTCAACATAAAAATTACCCCCTACTATATTATTACTCGCATTACGAGCTCCAATCCATACCGCAAACTTCCATGAATTACAACGACTCGGTAACGTATATATCGTAGAATACCACCACTCACGATAACCCGGTAACGGTGAACTACTGTTATCACACTTATTCTTATACTGAGAACATCCCGCTGATACAGGTGACCCGTTCGTCGCTCCATATGGAGGTAACGTACCCGTCCACTTCGTCATCGTTAAATTCGTAGTCTGGTTCGTACAAGGATTATACAAACACAACGTCTGCTGCGCAGGCTCCGTAATACCAGTACAATCACGATAAAACTTAAAGAAAAAACGATACGTCGAATCGCCTAACCACTCATATATTATCTCTCCTCCGGCAGCGTGCGAAGCCCTCGACTCTTGAGGGATACATGCACCGCCAATAATAAATGCGGTCAATAGTAGTACATACAAATGCTTCATAAAATAGTATGTTAAAATAAACAAAATCAGGTTAAACTAAAATATTAGACGCAAAGAATACAAAGTGGGTTGGGCAACATTACAGTTTTTTTCATTTTTTTTTAATGTTATTAAGCATTTACACGGTTAATTCATTTAGGTAAACAATATACAACAAAAGAGCCTCGCGTTGTGCGAGGCTCTTAAT
>CAZHDM010000033.1:0-7174 GCA_964531655.1 uncultured Flavipsychrobacter sp. | reverse complement strand
GCCCATAGTTTATCAAAACTATCACTTTCATATTCATAGACATATACTATTAATATTTAGTTGGCTTTTTTCACAATAAATATTAAAAAGAGACCTTAAGCTATAGCTTAAGGTCTCTTTTTAAAGACTAGCAAGTATTCAACATATTACTATTTATCTTTTATTAAATTTAACTTGTTCTGTCCTTTTATCATCTTCATACTGAAGTATATATATACCAGAAGACAATGTATTAACATTGATACTAGTAGTAGTACCTATCATTACCTTCTGAGCTACAACTTTACCTGTAACATCTAAAATAGAGAGTTGAGCTTCTCCGCTTTGAGCAATGCCAAGCTCAATTTTCAGTACATCAGCTGCAGGGTTTGGATAGGCTCTGATTACGTCAGCACCTTCATCTACATTATTTATACCTGTAGCCCAAGTAGTAAACTGTTTTGTACTCCAGTCTGAGCTACTATATATACTGTTACAGTAAGTTTTAACGTGGACGTAATATGTACTGCCATCATCTAAATACGGAGCCAGAACACTAGTTTTATAGATATCGGTACCAAAAGCAGGTGGATTTGGATCATTATTTATAATGTACTCATACTTTTCAGCAGTTTTCACATCTTGCCATGAAGCTATAACTCTATTTGAATTTAGAGATGATAAGCTTATCTGTGGATCATGACAAGTGATCAAAGTAATAAATGAATCAAGAGTTGCTGCCGAGGTATCTTTTATGCCGCATATACTACGTACATATACATAATATTTAGTATCCTCATCCAGACCTGAAAGACCAACAGTGTTTGAGGGAGCATTTGTTGTTGCAGATGAGCTCCAGTCAGCTGCAGTCGGAGGTGTTGGGTTCGGGCTTACATATACCTGATATCCTATCGGGTTGAATACTGGGTCCCAATCTACATCTGCTTCATCAGCTGTAATGTTCGATATCATAACACCTGTTGGAGCTACTACACATCGTATACCTATACGCCCGTTCTCAACTCCTGTGTAGGCACCTATACTATCAAAATTATTAGTAGGTGCTAATATGTTATTAGCTTGGTCTGTCGCAGCATTTGTATAATTATAACCTTCCCACGTACCACCATTCGTTGATCGTGCAATAACAACATTAGCCTCAGTACTTACATCACCTAACCATGGTTCTTTATACCTAACATTTGGCATATGGTCATACAACCAATTACCCCCTGCATCTGCGGTGGTGTAAAAGTACGTACGCCCTACCCCAGCTGGCATAGGACCAGCCTGAACACCTGTATATTGACGCATACTATATGTAGACGGTACATTAGCCCCCCACTCTATAGTAGCAACCGTATCTTGACCAAATACGAATACTTGATTGCTATTAGCAACAGGACTGCTTGGGTACGCATCAGTAGTAGGTGGAGTACTAGTAGGAGTCACCTCATAAGCACCTAGATCAGGAACACCATCTTGCCTTACAATAGGCCTGCTATTACCTAAAATATCAGTTTTTGCATTAGTATCATGCTCTGCGCGACCGTTAACAGCCCATGCTGATGGGCTAGTTGCATCAATGCTAAAATCCAGATTTGATGCATCAGTAAATGCTACATCATATACTAGTGAGTTTTTCTCTTGGTCAATTGAAGATCTCCAATCATCTAAATTATCAGCTCTTGTGTTAGGAGACCCCTGGTAAAGTATGTTGCCACTAGGTTTGTAATACAAGTTATAATCTCCTTCAGCATAGTTTGATCTGTACATGTATACATTATATCCATTCCCACTAGTCTTGTACATTATATTATTCTTAAACTCCAGGTTGTAAGAGCTACTACTATTATATATATACATGTTATAACTACTACTACTTGTGCCGCCATTATAAAGTGTATTATTAAACACTTTAGTACCCGAATAATTATAATAAGCTCTTATGTTGTAACATGAGCTTGCAGTTTTAGTATAAACAGTATTGTTATAGATATCACTACCTTGTTGATAATACATGTAAATACCGTATACACTACCATAGTTACTCTGAGCGTCAATAAAGTTATTAGCAAACGTACCTGAGTATTGATAAGGATAACTAGCGTATATAGTTCTGCTAGTTGTTCTCATTTTTATATTGTTGTTAGTATAGGTATAATTTGTAGAATAATAAGGTGAGTAGTTATATATACTCGGGTTACCTGTAAAGTTCAACGTATTACCGGTAAAAGTATTGTCATTACCGAAGTATAGTTGTCGTGCATAGATAGTACCACCTGACTTAGTATAGTTGAAAGTATTCCCTTCAGCAGTACACTGAATACCATAGTACATAAAGTAATCGTATAGGTAGTGTGAACTATAATTACTACTTATGTTATAAGTATTGTTTAAAAACTCAGCATACCTTGGCCTGAAGTTATAGTTATATGTATACCTGTTAGAAGAACCTGTAGTATTCACATTAAAGGTGTTGCCTTTTAATACTAAGTGCTCATCCTTATTATCACTATAATAGTTAGGATAATATAAATAAGTAGTGTAAATCCTATATGCACTACAGGTAATATTAAATACGTTGTTCTCTATGTTCAATGCATCTGCATTGTACCAATTGTATATACCATAGAAATAAGAGCTAGCAGAGCCAGACCTGTCAAGAGTGTTACCTTTTATAGTAATATCCCCACAATAGTACATGTATATACATGTGTAATATGGCTGAGTGAAAGTATTGTTTTCAAACACGTGACCATCTGATGTATTGGAAGTATTATTACCCCTCATGTAAACAGAGTAAGAACCTCTTACAATAGTATTTTCAATAAATGTATTGTTTGAACCACTCGCAAAACCAGTAGCATATATACGAGACTTGTTAGTACTAGTAGAATTACCTGTATGACCTGTTAGCACACAATTCTCGACAGTATTATTTGAAGCTGAGCCACCAAGTCTAACGTCACAACCGTATGTTGAATGAGTGTTATTCAACGTCAGGTTTTTAATCGTTACATATTTAGCGCCATTCAAATAAAATACATAGTTACTTGATGATGATCCTGATGGAGATAGAACACAATTTGCGTTATTACCACTTTGAGATTGAAAAGTAATTGTATTTGTAGCACTTGCACCTGCAACATTACCAATGCTACCACGCCAGCTACTGCCGGAATAGTTACCATCTCTTATGTTGAAAATCACAGGTCCGTTAACTCCTGATGAGTTAAGATCACTAATTGCAGCACTCAGAGTACTGTAACTAGGGCTCGAACCTCCAATCGTATATGTACCACTAAGCTGAGCGTAGGATGGAGATACACCTATACTTACTAGCAGTACTAAAATTACTATTCCTTTAATCGTGTTAAAATGTTTCATTGACCTGCTTTTATATTTTAAAATCTTATTAGATACAGCATCAGTTAACCTTCTCTAGTCAAATTGAATATTCAACCCACAGTTAAAATGCGTATGCATAAATATAAAAGACATATACAGGAGCCTTAATATCTAAACAGTTATAAAGCAGTTATACATAAATTAAAATAAGCTTAAGCATATAAGGAATAACATTAATTAAAGCGACTCTAAACCTAACCCAACAGACACCTATTAGGCGTTAGAAGTACACTACAGAGTTTTAACAAATATTAAAGGCGACTTGAAAAGCCGCCTTTAACTGTAGATTAAAATTAAAACCTATTATCTCTTATTAAACTTCACTTGCTCGGTGTGTTTACCATCAGAGTATTGTAGCATATATACTCCAGCAGCAAGATCACTAACGTTCACTTGTATTTTCTGTGTAGATACTGCTTGACGCTTCAGTACTTTCCCGGTAACGTCCATAACACTGATAACACCTTCATCAGAAACTTGACCCAACTCGATGTTTACAACATTTTCAGCAGGGTTAGGATACACTCTTAAAGCTGAACCATCATCTGCTACATTGCTAACGTTAGTAGCCCATGTATTAAACTGTTTAGTTGACCATCCTGAATTACTATAGATACTATTACAGTGTGTCCTTACATGTATATAATATGTAGAACCTGGATCTAAGTATGGAGCAAGTACATTATTATCATATATATCAGTACCGAATGTTGGAGCATTAGGATTTTGGTCAATCACATACTCATATTTCTCAGCTGTTTTCACATCTTGCCAAGAAGCAATAACTCTATTAGTATTTAAAGACGATAAACTGATATTCGGGTCGTGACATGTAATAAGTGTAATGAATGAATCTACTGATGCACCTGAAGTATCTTTCACACCACAAATGCTTCTTACAAATACATAGTACTTAGTATCCTCATTCAAGCCTGATAAACCAACATTATTTGATGGTGCATTGGTAGTAGCAGCTGAGTTCCAGTCTGCAACCGTTGGATGTGTTGGATCATCACTTACATATACCTGATAACCTAATGGATTAAATATAGGATCCCAGTCGATATCTGCCTCGTCAGCTGTAATATTGCTGATAACAATACCAGTTGGCGCAACAATACAACGTATACCAATACGACCATTCTCCACACCTGTGTAAGCCCCTAAGCTATCAAAGCTATTTGTCGGTATAAGACGATTATTTGCTACATCTGTAGCTGCATTACTATAATTATATCCTTCCCATGCGCCACCGTTGCTAGAACGCGCAATCACAACATTTGCTTCTGTTGAGACGTCGCCTAACCATGGCTCTTTGTAATGCACATTTGGTTTGTGTGTTTCTTCAAAGTCACTTGTAGTTATAGCCGTGTAGAAGTACATTCTTCCTACACCTGCCGGCATAGGGCCTGCCTGTACACCTGTATATTGGCGCATGCTATATGTAGCCGGCACGCTATTCCCCCACTCTATAGTAGCAACCGTATCCTGTGCGAAAGTAAATACTTGAGTACTGTTTGCTACAGGGCTTGCCGGTGTAGCAGTTGCGTTTGGAGGTGTACTAGTAGGAACAACCTCATATGCTCCTATATCAGGAACACCATCTGCTCTTAAGTACGCTCTAGGATTACCATCAAAGTCTGTTTTAATAATTGTATCCTGTATTGCTCTACCATTTATAGCCCAAGCAGAAGGACTAGTAGGATCAATATGTAAATCTTTATTAGCAACATCTACATAGCCAGGATCATGATTAATTGAGTTTTGATCCATTTTGTATAGCTGTCTCCAATCTTGCATAGAATTAGTATTAATACTTGGAGAACCACCTCTTACAAGTCTTGAGCCTGGTGTATAATAGTTATTATAGTCTGACTTTATCTTATCAGCATGATAATCATCTACGTATAATGCATACGCATCGTCATCACTTGCTGTAAAAAGATTACCATATAATGTAGCTTTATAAGTTGAGCTTGTATTGTATATATAACAAGCATAATTATTACTACCATTTGTACCGTAGGTATGCACAGTGTTATTTGCATATGTACCTCCCTCTGGCCTGTATAGATATAACCCTCTACAAGTGTTGCTAGTTTTAACTGTTATGACGTTGTTGAAGATATTTATTCCAGGATCGTCATAATAAGAATATATACCATAAATGTAACCCGAGTTACTTTCGAGGTCTATTCTATTGTTAGCTACGTTACCACTAATACCTCTGTAAGAGTACATGTACATATAGCGGCTACTAGACTTACCATTAATGACATTATTTGAACATTCAAACCTATCACCGTAATAGTTTAAATATCCTTGCAGGTATCCATTACCCGTAACATTAATCGTATTATTAGTGAAGGTATCATTGGATCCTCTATATATACAATATGGCCTACTGTAACCTCCATTCGTTCTGTTGAAATTGTAAGTATTATTTTCAGCCTTACTATCATACGAATAATATAAAGGACGTATGTAGTGGTACCCTGAAGAGCTAGTCGAATACATATTTACTGTATTACCAGTACTTAGGGTGTATCTATTACGGCTGTCATAAACTGAATATGCAGAATTAGAGCTCGTAGTAGTTACATTAAATACATTATCGCTTATCAATGGTTGAATATCTTCATTATTACTTACATAGTTTGTATATCCTACTCTTGATGCGTATGTAGTACTACTAGTACTTGTATTAAACTCATTATTAGAATACGTCAACATATCGTACGTATAGTATACTAAGCCACCATAGTAAGTACCACTACCAGTTCTATTAACTACGTTGCCTGTTACTTCTAAGTCACCATGATAGTACATATAGAACGCATAATAGTAGTTCTGGTTAAAGGTATTATTGCTTACTATATTATTATTTGTAGTTGAAGATGAGTTGTTACCTCTCCAGTAAATACCATAGCTACCACGTATGATCTCATTGTTAGTAATAGTATTATTACTACCTGAAGCAACGCTATTACCATATATTCTGGCTTTGTTGGTACTAGTTGAATTACCAGTGTGTCCTGTGAGGATACAACCTTCTATAGTATTATATGATGCACCACTAACAAACCTGATATCACACCCATATGAAGAACCTGTATTCTCCAGTGTAAGATTTTTAATAGTTACGTATTTACAGTTATCAAGTTCGAATATGTAGTTATTAGAAGATGTACCAGAAGCACTTAATGTCACATTAGTAGCATCACCACTTTGAGACTGGAATGTAATGGTATTTGTAGCACTAGCACCAGTAACATTATCTATGCTACCTCTCCAGTTGCTTCCTGAATAACTACCATCTCTAATATTAAAAATAACCGGACCACTAACACCTGATGCATTTAAATCGCTTACTGCAGCGCTTAGTGTAGTGTAATCGGGGCTCGTACCTCCGATGGTGTATGTACCATTCAACTGTGCAAAGGATACATTGTAAAGTAATAATATGGTTATAACTAACCATATCTTTTTCGTGTTAAAGTTTTTCATAATCGTACTATTTACCTGTTTACTTGTGCGCCTGCAACAAATGATATTAAATCAGTTTGTTATACATGCACATTTTTTACTAGATAAAAATATTCGATTAATGAACGCAAGTTGATTAAATTGAAATCTATAGTATTAAAATAAACTTCACCATCGATTTTATTTTTAATACTAATATAATAACTATTATAAGCCCGTACTATCAACGAATAGCAAGAAAAGTTAAGAATAACTAAATAAACTAAGAGTTAATAAAAAATGCTAAAAGATCTCTATA
>CAZHDM010000032.1:0-8870 GCA_964531655.1 uncultured Flavipsychrobacter sp. | reverse complement strand
CAAACTATGCTACACTAACAAGCTCAAACCAGGATTTGATATCAGCAGGTAGCCGCGGTGGTAACCAAACGTTCAGTGTGAAGTATAAAGCTACTCCAGGTTTCGCATACCCTGCAGGTACCTATGCAGTAGATGTAGTATACACAGCTACTCAGGAATAAGAATAAAATCTGTTGACATATAGATTAGATAAGGGTGGACCTCATAGAAGTAACTTTTTCATCCTTATATTTTGAGAGCTTCTTTTTAAGAAGCTCTCTTTTTATTATACTTTTTTAAATACTCTTAACAGCTAATTAGTTGACATTTAATTAGTTTAGCCCTGATGAAATACGTATACAAACCACTGCTATTACTAACAGTACTATTCACTAGCTATAATAACACTTTTGCGCAAAGCAAGATCATGGAGCTGGATAGCGTTGTAGCAACATGGACAAATGTTGCAAAATATAACGGCACAGCCATGGTAGTAAAAGGCAAGGACACCTTGTTAATGAAAGGCTACGGGCCAAAGGATGTAAATCGTAATTATGCATGTGACCCTAATACGCTTTTTCAAATAGGTCAGATCACAGAAGTATTTACGTCTGCTCTCGTCTTCAAACTACAAGAAGACGGACTACTTTCCATAAAAGATAAAGTATCTAAATATTACCCGGATTTCCCTCACGGAGATAAAATCACTATCGAGCACTTATTAACGAACACAGCCGGCATACCGGACTATATGAAGGACGATTCTTTCTTTCTTGCCAGCATACATGTACCGCGAAGCAGAAATGATGTATTGAGAGCTTTTTACAACAAACCATTAAACCACAAACCAGGCAGCAAACACGAAATATCCCAATCAAACTATGCTATGCTGGGGTATATTATCGAGAAAGTAACAGGACAGAAATACTACATAGCTTTAAGAGAACGATTGCTTAACGAGATCGGTACAACAAATACTGGATTCAACTTTGGAGGATACGCAAGCTGGGATAAGGCAAAAGGGTATCAGGTACTCAACAAGTTCAGAGTACTTAGATCAATACCCCTAGACTCAACGGTAGGTTATGCGTCAGCGGGGCTTTTTTCGGGTGCAAAAGACCTGATGCGTTTTGCAAAAGCTGTGATAAACAAGGAGTACTTATCAGCAGAAAGTTGGGATAAAGCGACAACCGAATACAAGGATGACTATGCCTATGGTTGGCAAATAAAGGATGTATATGGGAAAAAAGCGATTGGCCATATAGGTATTACCACTGGCTTCGTAAGCAACTTCTTAATCATACCAGAAGACTCTCTAACTGTCATCTTATTAGGTAATGATATGGAGAACGAGATCAATCGACTTCAGGCAGATGTACTCGCCGCAATATATGACCAGCCATATGAACTACCTAAGCCTAAACCGGTATTGCGCTTATCCGAAAGGATATTAGAAGACTACGTTGGCAGGTACGAGTTGCCCAATGGTGATGACATCAACTTCTATATTAAAAACGGATTGCTTTACGGACGTATGATAGGGCAGGATGAATTTACTATGCTAGCTGAAAAAGTAGATAAATTTTACATTCAACCAGTAGATATGGAATTCACTTTCGTCCGCAATGATAAAAATGAAATAACTGACGTTATTGTTAGAAGACTTAGAACAGATTTAAAAGCTCATAAGTGGCAGTAGCAGCTTGCTAATAAGTAGTTAATGATTCATAAAGCTCTCGTTAAGAGGGCTTTTATTTTTTATAGCCATCGTAATGAAGTGGATATTTATTACCTAAATCAGTACACACATGCAAGCTAAAACACTCAAGCCTCAACACAGAAAACTGTTCGATAATAAATACTTTACTTATGTAATGAATCCTGATGGAACATCAGGTAAGATAATGGAAGTGGAGCTAATAGTTATCAATAAAACCATCAAATACATATACAAGAAGATAAAAGAGCGTCAGCACGCTTAACCTCGGTTAGTATACATACAACGCATTATTTTTCAATGTGTACAAAAGGCATAGCTTGAAGCTGTGTCTTTTTTATGGGATAATCTCGTTCAGTCTTTCCAACACATGAAATGTAATAGGGCAGGAAGTACTATTCTTTAACGTCAACGGTACACGTTTGATTATCACATCCTCATCGGTATAGGGATATCTAGCACAGTCACTAGGCCTGTCTTCATAAATATCGCAAGTATTATCATCAGCCAAAAATGGACATGGCGACTGTTGTAATACATAGTCGTTATCCTCATCCAGCTTTAGATACTGTGCTACCAGCTCCCCTTCTTTCACACCAAGGCGTTTTGCTATACGCTTGATGTCAGGGTTCTTAAATCGCGGAGAGTAGTTCTTACAGCAGTTAGCGCATTCCAGACAATCAACGGCTTCAAAAGCCTCGTCGTGCAGCTCAGGCAGGGCTTTAAGAATCTTATTCTTATTGCTGCCTCGCTCCAGCATACGCTTGTAAGACTTCTTATTGTCTTTTGCCTTTTGTTGCCAGTTCTCGGGTAACATAAATAAAGGGGCTATAAAAGCCCCTGATAATTAATTTAGATCCATCAACTTGATGATCCTGTCCAGGTCATCGTCGTTATAATATTCTATAAGTATAGAACCTTTCCCATTGTTCTTACGCTCCATCTTCACTTTTGTAGAAAAGTAAGATGCCATATTATCTTCTATACGCTTGTAAGCGGGTGGTAACTTCTCTTTGTTCTTCTTAGAGCTTGCCGACTTACTGTCAGGAGTGGTCATGTCTTTTACCAGCTTCTCAGTTTGCCTTACAGAAAGACCTTTCTCTTTCACTTCTCTGAATACATAAAGCTGTTGGTCTACTTGCTCCAAGCCTATTATAGCTCTTGCATGTCCCATGCTTAACTGTCCGTCACGTACTGCCTTTTGCACATCAGGTGGCAGGCGTAGTATACGCAGGTAGTTAGTTACTGTAGAGCGATCTTTTTTCATACGCTCTGCCACTTCCTCCTGTGTCATATCACACTCATCCATTAACCTACGATAGCTAAGACCTATTTCTATAGCGTTAAGATCCTCGCGCTGTAAGTTTTCCAACAATGCCATCTCCAGCAGTTGTTGATCATCAGCTGTGCGTATGTACGCCGGAATATCTTTTAGTCCTGCCAGCTTGGATGCTCTCCAACGACGTTCTCCGGATACCAGTTGGTATTTTGTAGGGTTAATTTTGACAACTGTCACCGGCTGTATGATGTCATGCAGCAATATACTTTCAGACAACTCTTTGAGTGCCTGCTCGTCAAAATCTCTACGTGGTTGCTTCGGGTTCACCACTATCTGCTCTACAGGTATACGTGTTATAGTTCCTGTATTCTGCCCTGAGACTGAAGGTGGCACAGATTTCTCTTCTGAGCTGTCTTGCATCTCATCATCTATCGTATTCAGTAAAGCGCGAATACCTTTACCCAAAGCCTGTTTCTTGTTCTTATTGGTCGACATGATCGTCGGTTTCAAATATTTTATCCTCGTTTTTGATCTTCGTCATGTTGTTTTTCTGTAGTATCTCTTTACCGAGGTTGAGATAGTTCACAGCACCTGTACTTTCTGCATCGTACATCAATGCAGGTGTACCAAAACTTGGTGCTTCTCCAAGACGAGTATTACGGTGTACTATAGTATTGAATACCAGCTCACCAAAGTGATTTTTAATTTCTTCAACTACCTGATTAGATAATCTCAAACGACCATCATACATGGTCATCAAGATACCTTCTATCTGAAGATCTTTATTGATACGTGTTTGAACGATCTTGATCGTATTTAACAGCTTGCCCAACCCTTCAAGTGCAAAGTACTCACACTGTACAGGTATCACCACACTATCAGCTGCTGTAAGTGCATTCACAGTTATCAGACCCAATGAAGGAGAGCAGTCTATGATTATAAAATCATACTTCTCTCTAAGATCTTCAATAGCCATGCGCATCACATGCTCACGGTTAGGGTGATGTATCAACTCTATTTCAGCACCTACCAAGTCAAGGTGCGATGGCATCAAATGTAGATTAGGTGTTTCTGTTTCCAGTATCACCTGAGACGCGGGAGTATCATTCACCATTGAGTCATACAGGCTCAATTGAATATTCTTCAGATCAAAGCCATTACCCGTAGTACTGTTTGCCTGCGGGTCAGCATCTATGATCAATGTTTTATATTCTAGCACAGCAAGGCTGGCTGCAAGGTTGATGGCTGTTGTCGTCTTCCCTACCCCTCCCTTCTGGTTGGCTATCGCAATTACTTTAGACATATGCACTTTTTATACCTGACAAGGTTAAACTTAATGCTTTTTACTGATTTCAAATGATAAAATTATACAGTTATCGTTTCTCCTATAGCTGGTAAGAGTAGCTCTTTACCTGCATTTGAGAACAATTCTTTTGCTTTTTCTGTATCTATGGTAATTGGTGGCCACGTATTATAGTGAACACCTATTATTTTATCGCAAGCTACAAACTCCGATGCCATAAGTGCGTCTGACGGATTCATAGTAAAATTCCCGCCGATAGGCATTATAGCATAGTCCAGCTTTGCAAATTTAGGTACTAATTGCATATCTAGCATCAGGCAGGTATCCCCTGCATAGTAAAAGCTACCTTCTTCTGTTTTTATCACAAAACCTGCGGGATTACCGCCATAGCTACCATCTGGCATAGAGCTACTATGCCCCGCTATCACCATGCGCACCTCGCCAAATTCCATATCTACAGCACCATAATTCATGCCGTGCACGTTTTCTACTCCTTTCTCACCCAGCCAGTTGATCACTTCCAACATAGCTATCACTTTAGCTCCTGTACGTTTTGCTATATCCACAGCATCTGCCATATGATCTTGGTGGCCATGTGATAATAGTATATAATCAGCTTCAATAGCATCTACATTTATACTACCGGCATTCTCATTTGGAGAAATAAACGGGTCGAACAACAGTTTTTTCCCTGCTACTTCAACTGTAAAACATGCATGTCCGTAATAAGTAAGATTCATTGTTTTCTCTTTTTTATCCTGCCTAAACAAAGTTAACATGCTCAACGCACTTTTCCGTGGAACATCCGTGAAATGTGGATAAACTGGAACACTTAACGTTTTAAACTAATAAAACTCTGACCTATATATAGCTATTGGCTTGACTTTAAGTCACCTACATATTTTTCTAACATATTAAGTAACCTGTCAACATGCTCTATATGTGTACGAAAAGACAGACAAGCAAACCTCAATACATATTTACTGGACACATTTGTAGATGATATGAATATATCTCCATCCTGATGCATAGCTTCCATCAGCTTTTTATTAAAGTCGTTAGCATCTCCTACTTCAGGCACATATCTATAAGTTACTACGGTCAATTCAGGATCGTTACATAGTTCAAAACCAAGCTGTTGCACCTTTTCGCAAAAATATTCTGTCAATAATATCTTCTCTTGCAAGCAATCTTTAAAAGCTTGCTCTCCGTATAACTTTAGCGGCAACCACATTCTCAAACCTCTGAAATGTTTACTTAGCTCAGGAGAGACTTCCGCAGGTGATAGTTGTGTGTCATACCCGTGTGTATCCTGCATATAATTAGCCTCATAGGCAAATGCGTTCTTTAGATGTTGCATCTCTTTTATCAGCACTATACCTGTACCATAGGGCAGAAACAAGCCTTTATGGGGATCCATAACTATAGAATCAGCCTTTTCTATACCCTCCATCAGCTTACGCTGCTCTTCCAACAACAGAAAATAGCCTCCATATGCTCCATCTACATGAAACCATAGTCCATACTTATCTGCAATATCTGCGATAGCTTCCATTGGGTCTACAGCCCCCACGTCAGTACTACCAGCATTGGCTATTACCATGAATGGCTGTAAGCCTTCGCTAATGTCGGCCTCCACTTGCTGCTGCAGTGCAGCAATATCCATCCTGTATTGCTTATCCATAGCTATAGTTCTCACCACACACTCACGCAGACCTGCTATAATTATGGCTTTATCAATACAATGGTGTGCTTGAGATGTAGTGTATATAACAGTCCTGTGAAAGTCCTTTGCTTTAATATTCTTAGCGTCCCGCGCTGTGGTTACGGCTACTAGGTTAGCAATACTACCTCCTGATGTAAGGTTCCCGCCGAAGCCCTGCTTATACCCTACCAGCTTGCCCGTCCACTCTATTAAAGAGTTTTCTATACGCACAGCACCCGGAGAGGCATAGAACACACCCGCATACTTATTAGTAACATCTGCAATATAGTCACCAATAGCAGCCGCATACAAACCACCGCCCGGTATATACCCTAAGTGACCACCACCTGCAGTATTAATACCGGGAGCCTCCATATGCTGATCCAGAAGTCCTATCACATCTTTTATAGAATTCCCACCCGAAAAGTCCGTATTACTTAATGCATTATCATCATAACCATCTTGTATATAAGTCCTCGCAGCAGGTAGTTGCTCTAAAAAGGCATCACTGTAGCCTTGTGTAGCTTTCAATACATCTGCTCTGGTATTACTATCAGGGTCTAGTATTGAAGATGATTGCTCTAAGTTTCTTATTTGCTGTATCAGGTCTTTACTCATTGTGTGGCAAATCTATGTAAAGAATATGGATGATGAACAGCAGCCTCAAATAGATAAAATAACGTATATTTGCTATAGATGCAGTATAGCAGTGGAGTGACCTTATCTGCTTTGGTTAAAACGATTTTTTAGAAAAATCTATAATTCGCACCAATTTGCAACATATTACAATTAGCAATCCACACTTCAGCATTCATAATAATGGTTGAGATATAAAGACATTACCTTTGCACACGTAATTATGATAACAGTTATATCAGGTACAAATCGTAAAGACAGCATGACACTTAGAGTAGCAGCTCTCTACACAAAACTGCTACGCAACGTTGCGGATGAAGAGGTACACCTTTTATCTCTGGAAGGGCTGAATGTCTGGGAGAAAAGCGAGCAGTTAAGAGAAACAGAACAGAGGCTACTCATACCTTCAGATAAGTTTGCCATCATCATGCCTGAGTACAACGGTAGCTTCCCGGGCATACTGAAAACCATGATTGACAATACTGATATCCGTAACTGTTGGTGGTACAAGAAAGCTATGCTTACAGGTGTTGCCGATGGCAGAGCAGGTAACCTACGTGGCATGGAGCATATGACTGGGATTTTGAATTACCTTAAGATGATAGTCTTACCTAATAAAATCCCATTAAGCCGTATAAATGAGGAGCTAGATAAAGAGGGCAACCTGCAAAAACAAGAAACACTAAGGGTAATTCAACAACAAATCGACGAATTTTTAAATTTCTAACTTCAGCGCTGTAATGAGAACGCGATTTCTAATATTTCTGACCATCATAGGACTTGCAGAATTTTATGGTTTTGTATTTGTGCGTTCTATTACTCGTCCACTTGATCATGGGTGGAGACTTGGCATCACTATAGCCTACCTTGCTATTACCATACTAACGTGGGCAAGCTTTATATCATTCAGGTTCATTAGTTCCGATGCAATGCCTCACATGCTTCGCAATTTTATTATTGCGTTCACTATGGGCTTCTGGATAGCCAAGATATTAATAGGTGCTGTGATGCTTATCGACGATGTTAGGCGATTATTCCTATTTGTTATAGGCTCTTTGTATAGTGGTTCTGTAACCGACGAATATGTAGCTACACCTAAAGGTAACGGAATCTCAAGATCGGTATTTTTAAAACGAACAGCATTAGTATTAGGCGCTACTACTTTAGGTGGTTTTCTATATGGGATTACCAACAGATATAATTATCAAGTAAGAAGAGTTAAGCTAAAGTTCGATAATCTGCCAAATGCTTTTAAAGGCACAAGAATAGTTCAGATATCAGATATACACTCAGGCAGCTTTGATAATCATGAGGCTGTGTTACGCGGTGCTAAAAAAATAATGGACGAGCAGCCTGATATCATATTTTTCACAGGGGATCTTGTTAATGATAGAGCTGACGAGATACAGCCATATAAAGACATCTTCTCCCAACTAAAAGCGCCTCTAGGAGTGTACTCTACTCTTGGCAATCATGACTATGGTGACTATGCTCAATGGCCTAGCCCTGAGGCTAAAGTAGCTAACCTTGAATGGCTGAAAAACACTCATGGTGAAATGGGCTGGAAGCTCATGATGAATGAGCATGTGGTATTAGAAAAAGGCGACGACAAAATAGCGATTGTGGGTATTGAGAATTGGGGTGCAAAAGCAGGCTTCCCTAAGTATGGTGATATGAGTAAAGCATATCAGGGGCTTGATGAAAAGAATATACCGTTCAAGATACTTCTATCACATGATCCATCACATTGGGATAATGAAGTACAACAGAAATATCCCGATATAGACTTGACACTTAGTGGCCACACACACGGTATGCAGTTTGGTATAGAGATACCAGGCTTTAAATGGAGCCCTGTAAAGTATGTATATAAGAACTGGGCTGGCTTATACCAAAAAGGCAAGCAACACTTATATGTCAACCGTGGATTTGGCTTTTTAGGCTACCCCGGCAGACTGGGTATACTCCCTGAAATAACTGTTATTGAGCTGGCTTAATTTGCCGCTTTAAGTATATTATCAATAACTTGTTGTCTCGGAGTAAGCAGCTCTTTTTCTGCTTTTTTAAGTACTTGTCTTAATTCACTAACCAGATCTGTCAGGCTGTCACAGTTCATATCTGCATCTGTAGGAGGTTCGTGATGTTGGGCGTCAATAAGTGTAAAATGATTAAGTAGAGTTTTATTCATCGATAAAATAGTTTTTTAATACAGTAGAAACGACAAAACAAATTGTTTATTGTACTTTGATAA
>CAZHDM010000031.1:0-11255 GCA_964531655.1 uncultured Flavipsychrobacter sp. | reverse complement strand
TACGTGGTGGTCGTGTTAAGGATCTTCCGGGTGTACGTTATCACATCGTTCGTGGAGCATTGGATACTGCGGGTGTAAAAGACCGTAAACAAAGCCGCTCTAAGTACGGTACTAAAATGGATAAGAAATAATTAATTAAACAAGCCAATCTTTAATATAACAACATGAGGAAGGCACAAGCTAAAAAAATTCCTTTAGCACCAGACCCAAGATTTAACGACATTATGGTTACACGTTTCGTGAACTGTTTAATGTGGGGTGGTAATAAAAGCGTAGTACTTAAAGCATTTTATGATGCTATTGATAAAGTATCTGAAATGACCGGTGAAGATGGTTATGAAGTGTGGAGAAAAGCACTTTCTAACGTAACACCAGCAGTAGAGGTACGTAGCCGTCGTATTGGTGGTGCTACTTTCCAAATACCTGCAGAGGTTCGTCCTGATCGTAAGATATCTCTTAGTATCAAATGGTTGATTCGCTTCAGCCGTGAGCGTAACGGACGTACTATTGCTGATAAACTTGCTAACGAAATAGTTGCAGCAAGTAAAGGTGAAGGTGCAGCAGTGAAGAAAAAAGAAGATACGCACCGTATGGCTGATGCCAACAAAGCGTTCTCTCACTTCAGAATATAACAGAACTGATTTGATATATAGAAGCCACTCATTTGAGTGGCTTTTTCTTTTTTGAATATACTTATGCTCCTTGCATGATCTTCTTGCGGTGTTGTATTCCCCACTCGCTTAATGCTGCTAACACATCTTCCAGCGTATCACTATATGGTGTTAGTTCATACTCTACCAGAACCGGGGTTTGATCATACACCTTTCTCTTTATAAAGCCATTTAGCTCTAGCTCCTTCAGCTCGTTTGACAATACCTTCGCCGAGATCCCTTCTATCCTCCTTTGCAGATCATTGAATCTTGTACTACCCTCTTTCAACGCCAATATTATTCTCAGCTTCCATTTTCCTCCGATAGCATACATAGCATCTCCTATTGCCATAAGCCTGGTAGAGCACGTAACTTGGTTATGCACGGCAGTCTCTTCCTTTGTTTTCATACGTCTTTTGATTGTCCAATTACCTGAATGTAACCACTAACCTTTAGTATAGTACTTACTTATAGTAAGTAAATATACTTACGTTTGCACAAATAATAAAATAATGAAAGCTAAAAAGATCGCAACACAAGTATTTAAATGGCTGGTAGGACTCATGGTAATAGCCAGTGGAATTTTCAAACTAACAGGATCGGAACAAGTAATGGCAGTATTAAATAATGTAGGTATGACAGAGTACAGAATATTACTGGCAATGATGGAGATAATATTTGCCATACTATTCCTTTACCCGAAAACTATGAAGCTAGGCTTTGCTCTACTAACTGCATACTTTGCCGGAGCAATTGCAACAGAGCTTTCTCATGAAGGTCCATTCATCAATGCTATGATGATACTTATATTCGTATGGATAGCCACCTACATTCGAGATAAAACCACTTTTGTAACTAATTAATCAATCATAGGAAGCCACTCAAATGAGTGGCTTTCTTATTTTGGGGACTGCCATATACTAGCTTTTAGAATAAGCTATGTTAGCAACAAATAGTTGTTCACACTGTGCATAAATTAGCTGCTAGCTCAACTCATTTTTCCTTTATTTTACGTCAGTTTAAAAAAAGTCGTGAAAAAGTATTGAACATTTGTACAAAATGTACAAATAGTTTGTATATTTGACCAACAATATAGTTTTAGCAACAAAAAAATATTTCAAATGGCTGCAGATGATAAAATGAAAGTTTTAAAGCTCGCTCTTGATAAGATCGAGAAGGATTATGGCAAGGGCTCGGTAATGATGCTGGGCGACAAGCAACAGGTAAATGTAGATACGATTAGCACAGGTTCTTTAGGTTTAGATGTAGCATTAGGTGTAGGTGGCTTCCCTCGTGGACGTGTTATTGAGATATACGGACCGGAGTCATCAGGCAAAACAACTATAGCTATACACACTATAGCTGAAGCACAGAAAAAAGGTGGTATCTGCGCTATTATAGATGCGGAGCACGCCTTTGATGCATCATATGCTCGTAAGCTGGGCGTAGATGTAGATAATCTCATCATCTCTCAGCCGGACTATGGTGAGCAAGCGCTTGAAATAGCAGACAGACTAATATCTTCAGGAGCACTTGATATAGTAGTGATTGACTCAGTAGCAGCACTTGTACCAAAAGGTGAGCTGGAAGGAGAAATGGGTGATAGCAAAATGGGTCTACAGGCAAGGCTAATGAGCCAGGCACTACGTAAACTTACTGCTACCATCAACCGTACCGGTTGCTCTTGCATATTCATCAACCAGCTCCGTGAGAAGATCGGTGTTATGTTTGGAAACCCGGAGACAACTACAGGTGGTAACGCTCTGAAATTCTATGCATCTGTACGTTTGGACATTCGTCGAATCAGCCAGATAAAAGATGGAGATATGGCCAGCGGTAACCGTACTCGTGTAAAAGTGGTAAAAAACAAAGTAGCACCGCCATTCCGTATGGTAGAGTTTGATATCATGTACGGTCAAGGTATCAGTAAAGTGGGTGAGATCATTGATATGGGTGTAGACTTGAACATACTTAACAAAAGCGGTTCTTGGTTCAGCTATGGAGATACCAAGATCGGTCAGGGTCGCGAGGCTGTAAAACAGTTCTTCAATGACAACCCTGAGCTAATGGCTGAAGTAGAAGCTAAAATTCGTGAGATGCTGCAACCGGCAGAATAACATACAACTATTATAAAATAGAAAAGCCCTGCAAAACTGCAGGGCTTTTTATTTATTAGAAACGGATATTACTAACTTACTCTCTTAATAGTACATCCAATAGACTTTGTACTATTAGGGTCTGGTTTTACACCAGCCTCCATTTTATCAATAGCATCTTTTAAGAACATTTCTTTAGACTCAGCTGGTTTCGCAGGGTTATCTTCCATTGCACCCTTATACATCAACACTCCGTTAGCATCAAAAAGAAAAACTTCCGGAGTACGAGTAGCGCCAAAAGCATCAGCCAACGCAGAATTTTCATCTACCGCATACGGTACATTATAACCTTCAGCCTTTGCATACTTAGCCATTGCCTTATAAGAATCATCATCACCTCTTTTCGCTTCGTTTGAGTTAATAACGATCATGCCTATACCTTTCTCTTTTGCATAAGCCATCATTTCTTTTGTTCTCGCCTGGCTTTTTATCACATAAGGACATGTATTACATGAGAACATTACCAGTAACCCTTTATCGGTTTTTATGTCATCCAAAGACACTGCATCTTTAGTTGTTGACTTCATTTTGACATCAGACATCGGCACTTTACTGCCTATCTCAATGCTGGTAATATTGTCTTGTGCAAAAGCAAAGCTGCTCATCAATACAGCAGCAAGTAGTGTTGTTATTTTACGCATCGTTTACAAATTTCTATAAAGTTAACCCTTGTAGAAAAATTAAAACGAAAGGCTATGTTAAACTTAGGCTAGTCCTCAGTTTCTAAACTGATGTTCTCATCACCCTCCTGATACATCACATAAGTAATGATGAATTGAAACATCTCATCTGTAGCGCGCATACTTCCGTCGTTGTCACGTACAAGCCTAGGAGGGCTGTATGGGTTATTGAGGTTTTTACGTGTGTTATCATACACACCCTCTGCAATGATGGTACTACCCTTCGGGATCTTCACCATCTTTTTATAGGTGTAGAAGTATTGCCAATGAAAATCCCAACGAGGAATTGATATTAGCCTAATAGTGTCACCATCAGGCTTTAGTGCATATGCCTTAAAGCTTTTACCCAGCAGGTGCATATGCGGATTGACTGTTAGTATTGATATATCCTGCGGTATCTTAAGTTTAGTATATACTTCTTTGATTGTGTTTGGCTGTATGATAAGATCCGGCTCGACTGGTGAAACTCCTAATGTACCCATCTGAAACTCCTGCACAGGACGTTTAGGAGGTGCTTTAGAAAAGAATATATTAATGTAAGAGCTATCCCAAATAGCCTCATCTGTTGTGAAACCATAGTGTAGATCGTTTAATAGAAAAGCACCTTTCTTAGGTAAGCTATATCCACCTATTCCCTGCGGATATTTCTGTCCGTAGGTACCAGGCAAGTAGTTCACAACAGACTTTTGTAATACAGGATAAGAACCATCATCATTTGGCAACCCAAGTTTCTCATATGCTTGTACGATAGTGCTATCCAGCACCATATCTGTCACCCTTGCTCCTTCGTATACATCTTGCTTCTCTCCTTCTTTATACTTTACCATATCACCATTTACATGGTGTACTACATTATATTTTCCGGGCACAAACTCTACCAGGCTGGCAAACGTATCTTTAGGTAACTCAAAAGGCACCTTTACCATCAAAAACTTATCGAAGCTGTTGGCAGGAAGGTACGTTGGGTGCACTGGTATACGCATATCAGGCTCGCCTATTAATGAACCTGAAGGATAATCTGGCACAGCAGGCATTTTACTTTCAGGACCTTTCACTAAACCATCTTTCACCCACTTTTCTAGTATCTCTATATCATGATCACTCATGATCTTCTGCCCTACAAACTCTCTGTAGTTAGGATCAGCAGGCCAAGGCGGCATCATCCTTTCCTTAGCAGCAAAAGCCATACCTGAGGCGTACCTTTTCGCGTCCTCATAAGTTAGCAGATCAAAGTGGCCGATACCATCAGGACGATGGCAAACTGTACAGTTCTCAAATAATATTGGAGCAACATGCTCTGTAAAGTTTACCTGTGTAGGTATACTTTCTCCGCAGCCTAATAGCCATATACTAAATACGGTTATAATACTATGTAGCTTCTTCTTCCTCACCTTCTTCTCTTCTTGATTTAATTATTTGCAGAACACTTACATTCAGATCATAGCCTATTAGTATCACTAATGTGTTCAACCATATCCATACCATAAAGGCCATCAACGTTCCTATAGAGCCATAAACCTTATTATAATGTATAAAGTTATTGGCTAGAAAGAAGAACACTGCAGATGTTACTACAGATGATATAGTAGCAAAAATAGCTCCCGGCGAGAAGAATTTAGCTCTCTGATGCAGTGACGGGCCATACCTATATATAATAGATATAAAGGTGAATATGATCATAACCACGACTACCACACTCAATATTCTTACAATGATTACATTCTCAAATATCATCAACAATACTTCATCTACAAACTGTGTCTGCAAGATGAGTACAACTATACTGAGTATCGCCACAAATAACAGGAACAATGTCAACCTAATGGCTTTCCACCTTTGAGCCAGTTCAGACTTTTCTATATATACTGATAAGTGTTTACGCTCGAAGCTACGCAGTAACCCCATTACACCATTAGATGAGAAGAATAGTGTTAATAAGATACCTGAAGAAAGCACCTCTCCTCTCTGATTATTCATAAAGTCTAAGATCACTCCTCGCAGACTTTCATAAAGATCCTGATCAAGTGTTACAAATCGTAGCGTATTCAATATAGTATCCTGTGCATTCTGTAAGTGCAAGTAAGGTATTAATGAGAATAGTACTAACAATGTAGGAGGCAGCGCCATCACAAAGTTATAGGTCACTGCAGCACAACTTTCAAACAGCTTATTATTACCTAACTCCTTGAAAAAGAATGACCCGATCTCATATAGCGAAAGCTGCTCCCTTCCGGGCAGCTTAATTTTTTTTGCAATATTGAATATGACAGTTACCGGTTTTGATTCCAGTATTAACTTCTCAAGTTTTGTCATGCTGCAAAATACGGTCAAAGATTGTTCAGAATGAAATTTGTCATTCTGTTAAATAGATGATAGCGTGTATTACCTCCTGAAATGCCATGCTTTTTATCAGGATAGTACTCACTTTCAAATTCTTTATCTGCCTGTATCATTGCTTCCGTTAGCATTACTGCATTCTGGAAGTGTACATTGTCATCACCTGTACCATGTATCAAAAGGAACTTACCTTCCATTCCATCCACCATTTTTTCAGGAGCATTATTATCATACCCTGCTTTATTCTCTTGGGGTGTACGCATATACCTTTCAGTATATATGTTATCATAGTACCTCCAGTTGGACACCGGAGCAACTGCAATAGCCATCTTAAATATCTCGCTACCTTTAAATAGGCAAGTACTACTCATAAAGCCTCCATAACTCCAGCCCCAGATACCTATTCTATTTGCATCCACATATTTAAGTTTTGCTAGTTCTTTGGCAACTGCTATCTGGTCATCACTTTCTAACTTACCTAGCTGTAAGTAGGTTTTCTTTTTAAACTCTTCTCCCCTGTAACCTGTACCAACACCGTCAGCACAAACTACGATGTACCCTTTCTGTGCTAACATCTGATGCCAGAAATAATTATTCATAGGAAACCTGTCTGCCACCTGCTGAGAACCCGGACCACTATATTGGAACATAAGAACAGGGTATTTCTTATTCTTATCAAAATTCGGAGGTGTTATCATCCAAGCATTCAGGTCATAACCACTTGCTCCTTTGAAGCTGGTAAATGATAACTTACCAAGATCATACTTCTCCATAGTTAATGCAAGAGCAATATTATCTTCTAGCATTCTTACTACTTTACCGTTATTCTCTCTCAGGTAATATATTGGCGGCTCGTTTAGTGCTGAGTACTTGTCTAAGAAGTAGTTATGACCTTTAATTGTAGTAATATTATGAGTACCTTTTTCTGGCGTCAGTAATCTTTTCCTGCTACCATTAAAGTTTACTGCATATAAATTTCTTTGTAAAGGTGATTGCTCAGCCGCAGTATAATACACTTTACCACGAGCCTCATCTATACCTACTACAGAAGCAACATCATAATTACCGGGAGTTAACTCCTGCAACCTCTCTGATCTCCAGTCCCAGTTATATAATTGATTATAGCCATTGCGCTCACTGGTAAATATCATTGAATGACCATCTTTCAAGAACTCTATATCATCATTGATATCTATGTAATATTTATTTGTCTCAGAGTAGATGACATTAGAAGAGCCGGATATTGCGTCAGTTAATAGCAGTTCCAATTTATTTTGCAACCTATTGAGCCTGTATATACATAGCTTATTATCAGTCTTTGTCCACTTTATTCTAGGTATATATTGGTCTGTTTCTTTACCTACATCTGCTTTTACAGATGTAGCCTCACCTAAACTGTAAATATGTATTTCTACTACAGAGTTAGGCTCACCCGCCTTTGGATACTTATAGGTATAGTTCTCGGGGTATAGATCATTATATACCGGTAAAGTGTATTCAGGAACATTTGACTCATCAAAACGATAATATGCAATATGCTTGCTATCAGGCGACCACTGATAAGCCTGAGTAAAACCAAACTCTTCTTCATACACCCAGTCACAATTACCATTGATAATATGATTCCATTTTCCATCAACGGTTATGGCATAACTCTTACCGCTAAGCATATCCTTAAAGTAAAGGTTATTATTCTTTACGTATGCTACTTTATTACCATCCGGAGAAAACTCTGCATGCAATACCTTCTCTACATCTACAGCCTCTATTTTGCGAGTATTTATATCATAAACATATACTTTATACTTAGCAGAGCGACGATAAATCCCTTCGCGCTTTGTAAACAGCAATAGCTTATTCTCCCCTTTATTGAACTTATACCTACTTACAGTGATCTGCTCTCCACTAACTGTATTAAGCTCGTTATTAAAGATCGTCTTTAGCCAACTACCGTTACGCAAGTCGTATATATTAATTGTTTGCTTACCATCTTTCTTCTCCATTTTAGTATAGCGTAACCCGTCATTCATGGCATTGAATCCGGGAACAGACTTGATATCAAAGGTGTTATCCTTCCAAACATCTTCTAAGGTTATTTGCTTAGTACCATTCTGAGCAAGTGAAGTAAGGCTGATACTCGCAGCCAGAATTAATAATAAATAGCGCATTCTATTGAATTAAGGTATTTTTCAAAAATAACATCTAATCCCTATAGGTGGAAATAATGTTTTATACACTTTGGGGTATTAATGGAGTGATATTCAAACAAAAAGCCCTTGCTTACGCAAGGGCTTTAATATCTTTTGAATAATAGTTATTAATAATCTATTGTTGCCTGAATACCTCTGTCTATTAAAGCTTCAGCTTTAGGACGCAGGAAATCAAAGCTACCCTTTTTTACGCCATATTTTCCTTTATGGTGAATAAATAATGCGCATTGCTCAGCCTGCTCAGGACTATGTTCACACACATCAATCAGGGAATCAATTACATGGTCAAATGTATTCACATCATCATTCCATACCACAAGGTTGTGTAGGGAGTCAGCAATTACTTCAGTTTCAAGCTCTTCTTGTGTTTGCCACTGTATACTATTATATGGCTCACTATAAGTGTTCATTGTTTTGCAATTTTTGCTATTGAGTGCAAATATACAAAAGGATATGCATATAGATTAATAAGAAAACAATATTTTAAACCTAATTATTTTGCAACTACCTTTATATCCACATCATATACACAGCAAAAATCCTGAATATGTTCGTAAAGAAGACAATGGATGAATTAAATAGATTAAGCAATCAGGAGATGCAACAAGCTGATAAGCATGATATTATAGTTATTTTAGATGACATAAGAAGCATGCATAACGTGGGCTCGGCATTTCGCACAAGTGATGCTTTTCTGATAAATGCATTGTACCTATGTGGTTTTACCCCACAACCACCTCATAGAGATATTCATAAAACAGCTCTTGGCGCTACAGACACAGTTACATGGAGGCACTTTGAGACTACTAATGACGCTGTGCAAGAAGCTAAAAACGCCGGATATTCTATAATATCTATAGAACAGACACATAACAGCATTCCGCTAAATGAATACAAGTGGGACAAAATGCAAAAGCTGGCACTTGTATTCGGTAATGAAGTGCAAGGCGTAAACGATGAGATACTGAATATATCAGACACTTGCCTGGAGATCCCTCAGTGGGGAAGTAAGCATTCGCTCAATATATCTGTTAGCCTAGGTGTTACGCTTTGGGAGCTGGTAAGAAGCTAACTATTTATGGTTCTTCACATTATCAAACCTAATAGCTAATGATGTACTTATCAGATAGTTATCAGGCACAGTTACACCATCTCTTTCAAATGTTCCCGGGTTAACTGAGAAACCTGTATTATAATTTTGGAATGTCTTACCTTCTATACGCCACAATACATTCTTGGTGATTTGCCTGTCATACCCCAAGCTAAAACCCATTACCTGAAAAGGAGTACCACTACCATTGATGACATTATAATAGTCATCAAAAACCTCGCCTCTTGCTACAATTGCAGAACGGCTACTCGCTTTATACTTCAATATCAAGTTGGCTCCTAGCCATTCACTTGTAGTACGGTAGCTACTAACAACCCCCGGGTTTGATAAGTAAAATACATTATTGGTCTGGTTACCAAGATCAAGTGTAGCGGTTAATTCTAATCTTTTTGCCACTTGTATAACTGTATATAGATCAATAAAATAACGTCTTGCATCTAAACTGTCAGGACTATCACTACCTACAAAAGTACTCAGGTTGAATAGCAGTCTCTTATTAGGCGTAAACGTTATCTGCATACCTCCTGCTGGTGTCGTGTAGCCGTTAGGTCTTTGTATACGCTGCCAGCCATTCAGGTGCATTAGTGCTATATACCATTTTTGATTAAGCGAAGCATAGCTTAACCTTACACCACTTTCATAATACGGAGACCCTTCAGCAGTTAAGCTTCTCGTCAATGTTGGACAATCCATACTGATAGCACCTTCTGCTCCTATGTGAGCTGGAAATACGCCTGCATCTACCCATAGATCTCTACGCTTGTGTAAACGAACACCTACGTTTGCTTCATATATATTTTTCAATACTCCGGACTCTGCAGCTAAGTTGGCATTAGCATAAGTACCCATCATTACACCAATATTAGAGCGTACTCTACCCTTTTCATATGCAGCATGCAGCATAGCCAAGTTGACATTTACCTCATTATGCCTGTTATGAGAATAAATGAAACCTGGTCTAGTATTATCGTCAGGCTGATTAAAGTCATAACCATAATAAACCTCACCGTACCCTGAAATAACTAACGCCTTCTCCTGCCTTTGAGCAGATGCTGAGATGCCAATGAATAATAATACTGCTAATAGACTGCTATACTTTACCATACCTTAAAGATAATATCTTCATAAGAGGTGTCAAGTTTTTTTAGCTTTATAGCTTAAATAGATATTTATGCGTTGGAGAGGCAGACGTTCCAGTTCAAATGTAGAAGATCGCCGTAGTAGTGGCGGCGGAAAGGTAATAGGTGGCGGTATTGGAGTACTTGTAATTGCAGCAATTGTATACTTCATGGGTGGAGACCCAACAGTAGTATTAGAGCAGGCAGGAAGTATGCAACAGACTGAAAGCAACTACACACCTACTGCTGCAGAAGATGAAGCTGCTGAGTTTGTAAAAGTAGTGCTAGCTGAAACCGAGGATTATTGGCACAATGAATTTGAAAAAAACGGCTATGGAACTTATAAAGAACCAACATTAGTGCTCTTTCGTGGGCAGGTACAGTCTGGCTGTGGTGGTGCAAGTGCAGCAAGCGGTCCCTTTTACTGCCCTCTTGACCAAAAGATATATATAGACCTCTCATTCTACGATGAGCTAAAGCAACGTTTTAATGCTCCTGGCGACTTTGCCATGGCATATGTTATTGCTCATGAAGTAGGCCATCATGTACAGACACTACTCGGCATATCTGAAAAGGTACGTGCATTGAAAGAGCAGCAAAATCGTCGTGAAGCTAACAGGCTATCTGTAAAGCAAGAGTTACAGGCAGACTTCTTTGCTGGCCTATGGGCACATTATGCAGATCGTATGCAAGGCATCTTGGAAAGTGGAGATATAGAAGAAGCTTTGAATGCTGCTAATGCAATTGGCGATGACAACCTACAGCGCAAGTTTGGCAACGGAACTGTAGTTCCTGATGCTTTTACTCACGGCACCTCTGCACAACGAGTAAGATGGTTTAAAAGAGGATATACTAGCGGAGATATCAACCAAGGTGATACTTTTGGCGCAACAGATCTTTAGCATACAACTCGCATCATGCAAGTCAAATACCATTCATCTAATATACATTATTCATCTCACACAGCATGTTTCATACCTATAGCTATAGTTC
>CAZHDM010000030.1:0-13270 GCA_964531655.1 uncultured Flavipsychrobacter sp. | reverse complement strand
ACGCTACACTGCCCAAATCAACAAGTTTATTTTGTTTGTTTTTAACTTTAAAATTTATAGTTGTCTCAAAAGTTACAGAGTCATAATAATTTAAACCTCTGACCTTACTACTGTCGCCCTGAACTTGATCTAAATATTTATTATTGTTTAAAGAATTATTATTTCAATATTAAGTGTTCAAAAATAAGACCAATATATTAATCCATCAATAGAGGCGTCAAATACTCACATAGCTCATACACATAATCACTATCACTACTGCGTTTCCAGCGACATACGCATATAATCCTTCTCACTTATGTAATTTACCAAATCGTCATTCACAGCAATTTTATGCCCATTCGTCTTAAGTTTAGTTGTCATATTGTCAGATGGGTCATACACACTTAAGACAATTTCGGTGTTACCCGAATACTCTCTGATGTTTTGTGACATAAAGCTCACCAATTCATCATTGATCTTATCAATTGGTATAAGCATGTGCAGCCTTTTGGTAAAGCGTAATTTCACCTCATCCAGCAACATCACATTCTGTATCTCAAACTCCATTACGCCCGGGCGATAGTTATGCTCTTTATACACGCCCTGTATCATTAGCTTCTGCCCATTATCCAGGAAGTTAGCATACTGTACATAGTTCTTAGACCAGAACATTATCTCCTGATGTCCGGAATAATCATTCAGCACCAACTTACCAAACTTACTCCCCTTCTTTGTTACTCTATGTTCTGCATCTGTAACAAAGCCAGCTATACGAATCACCCTGCCTTTACTATTCTCTATTTCACTAATGTTAGTAAAGCCATAATTATCCATTTCAAACTTATAACCATCTAATGGGTGTGCACTCAAGTATATGCCTACTACATCTTTCTCTTTCTCTAATAGTTCGGGCAGTGGCCACGTATCACATATAGGTATATCCGGTGGTTTTATTTCCGGCATTTGACTATCACCAAACAGACTATTGCTTGATTGTGATTGATTAGCCTGAAACTGATTACCAAACCTTACCAACCTCTCCAAACCTGTTACGGGATCGGTAGGTGGTGCAAAGAAATATTGGGCCCTGTGCAGTTCGGGGAAGTTATCAAATGCACCGGCTAACACAAGGTTTTCTAATGACTTTTTATTTACTGTCCTTTGATTCACTCTTGATACCAGATCAAAAGGAGACTGATATAAACCATTCTCTTCTCGCTCTTTTATCAGATCTTCTACTGCCGCTTCACCAACACCTTTAATAGCGTTCATACCAAAGCGTATCACACTCTCTTCACTTACTGAAAAACCTTTCAAACTTTCGTTCACATCCGGTCCTAATACCTGCAAGCCCATTCGCTGACACTCTTCCATGTAAAACTTGATCTTATCAATATTACCTTGGTTATTAAGTACAGCAGCCATGAACTCGGCCGGATAGTGTGCTTTTAGGTATGCTGTCTGATATGCTACAAATGCATAACAGGTAGAGTGTGACTTATTGAATGCATACTGGGCAAATGCCTCCCAGTCTGTCCATATTTTATTCAGCTTGTCTTCAGGATGACCTTTTGCTATAGCACCTTCTACAAACTGGGTTTTCATTTTATCCAGTACATCCTTCTTCTTCTTACCCATTGCCTTACGCAAAACATCTGCATCTCCTTTACTAAAGCCACCTAATTTTTGCGAGAGCAACATCACCTGCTCCTGATATACTGTAATACCATAAGTATCTCCGAGGTACTCTTCCATCTCAGGAAGATCATAGCTAATATCTTCTTCACCATGCTTACGCTTGATGAAGTTTGGTATATACTCTAACGGGCCCGGGCGATACAATGCGTTCATCGCGATGAGATCGTCGAACTTATCGGGCTTCAACTCACGCAGGTACTTCTGCATACCCGGACTTTCAAACTGAAACGTACCATTTGTTTCACCACGTTGGTAAAGCTCAAAAGTTTTCAGGTCATCCAGAGGAATTGTATCCAGATCTATATCTATATCATAGTTACGCTTTATCAGCTCCAGTGCATCTTTTAAGATGGTAAGGGTTTTCAAGCCTAAGAAGTCCATCTTAATAACCCCGGCATCCTCAATGATACCACCCTCAAATTGCGTAATGAGTAGTTCTACGTCTTTGTTCGCCGCTACAGGTATCAGCTCAGAAAGATCTTTAGGTGCAATGATGATACCAGCTGCATGTATACCCGTATTACGCACACTACCTTCCAGCTTTTCTGCTTCTCGCAGCACATCACCATGTACACTTTTTTCCTTATGTAGCTCTCTAAGCTTTTCAACTCTTTCTATTTCTTCTGACCCTAGCCCCTCCTTGTCAGACAGACTTTTATCACCCTTTATCGGTGCGTTGAGCAACCTCTTTAAAGATATACCCGGACGGTCAGGAACCATTTTCGCTAAGGCGTTAGCATCTTGCAATGGCAGGTCGAGTACGCGAGCAACATCCTTGATACTCATCTTTGCAGCCATCGTACCATAGGTAATGATATGTGCTACCTGATTCTTACCATACTTGTCTACAACATAGTCTATTACTTTCTGCCTGCCAGAATCATCGAAATCCGTATCGATATCGGGCATACTCTTACGCTCTGGATTCAGGAAACGCTCAAAAAGTAGGTTGTACTTTATAGGGTCAATGTTCGTAATGCCAATACAGTATGCAACCGCACTACCTGCAGCACTACCACGACCAGGACCTACAAACACACCTAAGTCTCTACCAGCCTTGATAAAGTCTCCTACAATGAGGAAGTAGCCTGCAAATCCCATTGTTCTAATGGTGAACAGCTCAAACTTGAGGCGCTCTTCAATCTCAGGGGTAATTTCTTTGTAACGTTCTTTAGCTCCCGTCCATGTCAGGTGCTCCAGAAATGCATCCTGATCATCATTGAACTCGGGAGGAACTGTAAAGTGAGGTAGTAAGATGTCACGCTCCAGCTTAAGAGGCTTTACCTTATCTACTATTTGTTGCGTATTATCTATAGCTTCAGGGAGATCTTTAAAGACCTCGCTCATCTGCTGAGTATTCTTGAAGAAAAACTGATCATTATGAAAAGCAAATCGAGTATCCTTTGACTTCTTGCCCTCATCATCAAAGTCCTTCATCTTAGGAGTACTCTGCTTCTCACCAGTATTGATACATAATAATATATCATGTGCATTCGCATCTTCCTGCTCTACGTAGTGGCTATCATTAGATGCTATTATAGGCACATTATACTTACGTGCAAACTCTACTAGAGCTTCATTAGCTGTTATCTGGTCTGGTATATCGTGGCGTTGTAGCTCTACGTAGTAATCATCACCAAAAAGATCTAACCACCACTTGAAGACTTTCTCAGCCTCTTCCTTCCCTTTACGAATAATGGTTCTCGGCACTTCAGCAGCAAGACAACAAGTAGTAGCTATCAGCCCTTCATGATGCTTTTCTATCAGTTCCTTATCTATACGAGGATATTTACCATATAAACCCTCCATGAAGCCAAGCGAACAAAGCTTCACCAGGTTCTTATACCCCACTTCATCTTTAGCTAGCAGCAGCTGATGATAACGCACATCGCGCTCCTCTCTACTGAACTGTCTTTTATGCCTGTCCTCAACCAGGTAAAACTCACAACCGACTATGGGCTTTACAACAGGCTCTTTTATAGCATTTCCGTTCTCGTCCTTACCTACTACTTTAGTATTCTTCCACGCATTGGCAACAAAGTCAAACACGCCGAACATATTACCATGGTCGGTAATAGCCATAGCGGGCATTTTGTCCTCTTCAGCCTTTTTGAATAAACGAGGTATTGCCGATGCTCCATCGAGCAGCGAAAACTGGGTATGATTATGTAGATGTGAAAACTGCACTGTTCTTAGCCTCTTTTTACGGTAACTATAAAATTACTGAAAAGGCTTGGCCTATGTTGTTAAAGGTTTTCCACAGGGGTGGAGAATAAAGGCGCAATGTATTGACAGGGTTTCAGGTAGTGTATAAGAATATACTAAGCTGTTCTTGTTCTTAAATAAGAACACTTATAAACTTCCGTTCAGCTAAGAAGTAATACGTATTAACAAATTACTAACTAGGGTGTTTTACCCGTTGATTTACATTGAAAATTGTTGAATATTTGAGACATAAATAAAAATAAAAGTTATGTCGTGGAGATTTAGAAAAAGAGTAAAAGTTACTCCAGGCGTTTACCTGAACCTAACAACTAAAGGGATTACTACTTCTATAGGCAGCAAATATTCAAGTGAGCTTCTAGAACCGCCTAATAATAATAAGTTTAATACAGTCAATCCAGAATCACTTGTGGATGAGTTGAATTCTATTTTAAATAAAACATATGCAGATACAGAAGAAATAAAAAGTGAGGATGTAATAAGGCTTACTAGCAACAATTTTGACATTCTCAAACGTACAATTATTGCTGCGCATGATGAGGCTAATACAATAGATAACATACTAAGTAAAAAATATGAGGAAAGGATTGAAGTAGAAGATCAACTACTAAAAAAACAAAATTCTTTCTTTAAGTTTCTATTTAAAAAGAAAATCAACTCTTTAGCCCAACATCTTGAAGAGTATGACCATGAAATCATAGAGCTAAAACAACAGCTTGAACTATCTATTTTAAAACTTGATATAGAACAAGATGATACGTTTTATACACTATATAAAAATGTTGAGAAATCATTTGAGCTGATAAGTCGTAGTGATAAAATTTGGGATAAAACAACGACAAAATCGACTAATCAATACGCTCAAAGAACTTCCGCAACATCTGAAATTGAGAGAATACCTACCAAGGTATATTTATCTGCTTTAGATTATATATTAACAAAACATACTCCTCTTAAACTTGAGAATAAAAATGGCGCAGATATATATTTTTATCCAGGTTTTATCATAATGGATGATACTGGTTTTGATTTTGCTATTATAGACTATTCTGACCTAGAAATTAAGTTTGATATTGTACGCTTTATTGAAGAAGATGAAGTACCGGAAGATTCTGAAGTAGTAGGTCAAACCTGGCTAAAAGTCAACAAGGATGGCACACCAGATAGACGCTTTAGTTACAATTACCAAATACCAATTGTTCTATACGGAGAAGTTGAATTATCAACTACAAATGGATTGTATGAAAAGTTCATGTTTAGCAATGTCAAGTATACAGAACTCTTTTATAAAGCACTAGAAGAATATATTAATGCTATAAAAACTGCAAATGCTTTAATTAATAGCGCACTTTCCTAATTATTTTTACTTACAAGAGTCACACACACTTAAGTATGATTACATATGTTGTTTACTGTTCTTAAATAAGAACAAGAACACTTTAATACTTTCACAGTTGAGCACAAATACTTAATACAAAGCTAGACATATTGTTAGTATATTTTTTAGTACTCTATTTCATGAAAATATGTCCTGCCAAACCAATCATAAAGCCTAGCACTGCACCTAATGGTGGCAGCCAGCTTTTTTCTACTCGTGCATTAGGTGCAACATCTTGAAACACCAAGTACAAGATACCCCCACCGCTATAGGTCATTAACGCTCCCAGTATTTGGGGACTATTAATAAACACAAAGCTGCCTAGACTTACGTATATGGGGCCTGTCAGCCCGATCAATAAGAAATAGGTGAGTAGCTTTTTTCTACTAAAACTACCGGACGACCTCATTTCGCTGTATGCTGAATATCCTTCAGGAAAGTTTTGTGCTACGATCACGGCAGCAATAAATATGGCTTGCTCTATACTACCTCCTATTACTACGCCTAAGACAATTGCTTCAGGTACAAAATCCAGCAGCATGGCAATGAGTTGAGAAGCATTACTACCCGACTGGGCCAGATACTTGTCAATATGCATAAATGTTATACCACCTGCTGCAAAGGTGATGAGAGTGCTTATATCACTTTGCTTATGCGCTCCATCAGGCACTAACACAAAAGCAATAGCAGATATCAGTGCTCCGCCGCCCACCGCAGTTACCGTATGACGTACTTCTTCTTGCAGCCATATAGAGTTGAATATTTTTCTACTGGCGGCAAAACCACCAAGCGTTATTGCCAAGCCTGCACCTAATGAAAGTAAAACTGCGTATACAAACATATAAGTATTATTAAGAAGTACACCTCTTACTTATTCCAAAGCTAAATAAGTATTCGTAGCATTCGAATTATTAACTTACACTTCTAATGTCATTAGCACGAATAAGAAAAAAGCTAAAACTAAAATTACTGACACGATTACTTTCTGGTAATAATGTCGAGTGCAATATTTGTAATCACCGTTATGCATCCTTTTTACCCTACCTCAATAGAGCTAATGCTATATGCCCCAACTGTAGCTCTCTGGAACGCACCAGATTAATATACTACTTCATACAAGAGCAGCGGTTAATAACAAACAATACAAAGCTACTACACATAGCACCTGAGCAATGTTTATATAATATCTTCTCTAAAACACTAAATGACAACTACATACCGGCAGACAAGTTTGAAGAAGAAGTGTACACATATCCTGCAGGGACTCAGCATATAGACATAACAAATATTCCCTATAAAGACAATACTGTAGATGCTATTATATGCATCCACGTGCTGGAGCACATACAAAACGACGCTAAAGCTATCAGTGAACTATATAGAGTTCTGAAAAAAGGTGGTTGGGCCATACTGCAAGTACCTTACGAGAAAAACAGAACTAGTACATATGAAGACGCTTCTATAGTCTCGCAAGAAGACAGAAGAAAACACTTTGGTCAATTTGATCATGTACGTATTTACGGTATAGACTTCATTGATCGGTTCACGGCACCAGGGTTCACCATTGAGCATAAAGATTTTTCTGCATCAATTGCTCAATCTGTTAAAGACAAGCATGCCTTCAAACATCAGGAGATATTCCTGTTAAGAAAGTAGCCTGTACTTTAACAGTTACCAATAATTTATTTTTATATATTCATGAAAATGATTCCCTATGAAAAACCTAACCTTATTGATCGCTAGCGTTAGCAGTTTATTATTAGTTACCTCTTGCAGACAGGAATATCAATGCTACTGTTCAGGAGGATGGAATGGTGGATATGAAGCCACGGAAACAGTTAAAGCATCGTCCAGAAAAAGAGCTCATCTTAAGTGTCAAAAGCTTGGATCTTCACCAACCACATTTGACGGGGTTTATTGTAGTTTAACCCAGTAAACTTATTCAAACAAAAAGAGCCTGCATATGTTATACAGACTCTTTTAAAATACTTCTTTAAATATACTCAGGCCTGAACCTCTACTATTTTAGTAGGCTCCATGTTCGCATTTCGCATAGATACATTACGTGCTACATTACGTGCTAGTTCTAAGAATGTCTCTCTTGCAGGGTTCTCGATATCTGTAACTGCAGGCATTCCTTTATCACCACCTTCACGTATACCTTGAACTATCGGCACTTCACCTAAATATGGCAGTTCAAATTGCTCTGCCATTTGCTTGGCTCCACCTTTACCAAATATATAATACTTATTGTCCGGCAACTCTACTGGAGTGAAGTATGCCATGTTCTCCACCATGCCCAGTATAGGTATATTTATCTGAGGCTGCTTGAACATCATTATAGCCTTTTTAGCATCTGCGGCTGCTACGGGCTGTGGTGTAGAAACTACAACTGCACCGGTAACAGGTACCGCCTGTACCATGGTCAGGTGTATATCACCTGTGCCTGGTGGTAGATCTATTACCAGATAATCCAACTCTCCCCACTCTACATCTGTAATAAATTGCTTAAGTGCAGAGCTGGCTATTGGGCCTCTCCATACAACAGCTTGTTTTTCATCCACCAGCAAGCCTATACTCATTGCCTTCACTCCATGACGCTCAATAGGCACAATTTTACCTTTGCCACTTCCGTCAGCATCGGTCATCTTTGGGCGTTCATCCCTCAGACCTAGCATTATAGGTATAGAAGGACCATATATATCTGCATCTAATAAACCAACCTTAGCACCTTCATTCGCTAGCCCTATAGCTAGGTTGACAGCTACTGTTGATTTACCTACACCACCTTTTCCTGATGCTACGGCAATGATATTCTTTACATTAGGTAGCAGCTGCATATTATCCTTACGATTACTATTAACGTTAGAGGTCATATGCACCTTTACATTCGCATCTTTACTCACCAACATTTTCACTGCATTGATACATGCTTTTTCAATCATCTCTTTCATCGGGCAAGCCGGCGTAGTAAGCACCACAGTAAAAGACACATCATTACCTTCGATCTCTATATCTTTTACCATATTCAGCGTTACCAGATCCTTTCCTAAATCGGGGTCGTCAACGTTGCCTAATGCTTTCAGTACTGCTTCTTTCGTGATCATTCTAAACCTTTGTTAAACTAATATGTATATAAACAAAAGTACGTCATACATCTTTTTCTTTGTAGGATATCTGCAATTCATTACTGATAGTTTTATTAGTAATATTGATATTTAAAGAAAAACTACCGTGTACAGTAGAAAGACCGTAAATTTGAGATGAATGCATAAGACAATTATCAACTATAGCTTACTTGTGGTATTGTTACTTACAGCCACTTTTAAAGTAAAAGCACAGCCGGAACAAGAAAAAATAGTTCAGATAAATGGTGTTACTATGACTGCAGATAGCCTACGCGCAGTGCCGGGTGTTGTGGTGATGGTCAAAAGTAAATCCAGAGGTACGGTATCTACTGATTGGGGGGTATTCTCAGTTGTTGCCTATAAAGGAGATACTCTTGAGTTTTCTCAAATAGGTTTTCGCACTAAAGAGTTTGTAATACCTACAGATATTACGGGTCACTACTTCTCAATGGTACAGCTAATGACTCAAGACACTTTCTACCTACCAGAAACTGTTATACGTCCTTTTCCTACAAGGGAGCAGTTTAATTATGCATTTAAATACTTTGATATTCCTGATGATCGCTATGAAGTAGCACGTAAAAATACTGAAGCATTGATGCTTCGTGCTCTAGCTTATACGCTACCTAAAGATGGTAGAGAAAATCAGGCGGTATATCAGCAACAAAAAATGCAGGAAGCTGTATACTATGGTCAACGTCCTCCTAGTAACTTATTCAACCCGCTTGCCTGGGCTGAATTTTACGAAGCCTGGAAACGGGGTGACTTCAAAAGAAAATAAGTTCTAGCCTAGAGACTGTTTTTGTGCTCTTCGATAATAGAACCATTTAACCAGTTCTATCAGTATCAAAGTAAGGAATGAAAGCCCTACAACTATAAGAATAGTATCAAGCTGTAATGCCGTTGTCTTTAATATAGGCTGCATGAACGGAACATATATCAGTGCAAACTGCAGTCCTATAGTACCAGCTATTGAATAAAGCATTAGCGGATTAGAAATAAGAGATATCTTAAATAGAGGACGTGTAGCAGACCGAACCGATAGTCCATTCAATAATTGCCCAAAACACAAAACAGTAAACACTATTGTTTGCTGTGTATTTGCCGGATAACCATTACTATTTGCCCAAAACTGTGCTATTAATGCTGCAGCAGTGAGTATCCCACCTGTTATAAGAGTATGAACCAACAAACCTCTTGAAAACAGGTTCTCATCCGGTGATACCGGCGGGCGTTTCATCACGTCTTTTTCGGCTGGCTCACCTGCTAATGCGAGCCCCGGCAATCCATCTGTTACTAGATTGATCCAAAGGATATGAATTGGCAAAAGTGGTATAGGTAATCCTAACATGGGTGCTATTAATATCACCATCACTTCCCCCATATTTGTAGCTAGTATATAAAGCACAAATTTTCTGATGTTATCATATATACGCCTACCCTCTTTTACCGCCTTTACAATTGTAGCAAAATTATCATCTAACAATATCATATGCGCAGACTCTTTAGCCACTTCAGTACCCATTTGTCCCATGGCCACACCTATGTTTGCATTCTTAAGAGAAGGAGCATCATTTACGCCATCGCCTGTCATAGATACGAATTGGCCCTTATCCTTTAGTGCTTGCACTATTCTTACCTTCTGCTCCGGAGACACCCTAGCATATACTCTAATTTTTAGCACATGTTCTGCCAGCTCTTCATCACTCATACTCTTCATATCAGCGCCCATTAACACTTCGCTGTCCTCGTCTGCTATTTGTAGCTCTTTTGCTATTGCTTTTGCAGTCACAGGCTGGTCACCGGTTATCATTACTACTTTTATGCCTGCTTCTTTACATTGTTTAATGGCTTCTAGCACTTCTTCCCTTGGAGGATCTATCATTCCTACAGCGCCTAAAATATTTAGATCTTTCTCTATTGATTCATCTATATCTTTTGGTTTCGCATCAAATATTTTATACGCAAAAAAGAGTACCCTAAGTCCCTTTGCTGCCCAGCTCTTATTTAACTCTAACCATTCCTCTTTTTCAGCGTTATTTGTTGTGAGTTGTTCCGATATTTTATCTGGCGCTCCTTTTACAAGTAATATCCATTTGTCACCGTGTTTGTGCAAGGTGCTCATCATCATCCTATCGGAGTCAAAAGGTAAAACTTCTTCTACCGGGAGTTCTTCGACAGAAGAATTGTAACTATATCCTTTTTCTATAACATAATTTACCATACCTGTCTCAGTAGGGTCACCTGCCAATTCACCATTACCTTTTTCTTTCAGCTCATTATTCAGTATCATGGCATGCTCCAACAATTCTTCTTTGCCTTCTACAGCTTTAGTTTCTGTAACAGTCATCTTATTCTGTGTAAGCGTACCCGTTTTATCACTGCATATATAAGTTACCGACCCTAAGGTTTCAACTGCTGGTAGTTTTCTTATCAACGAGTTTTGCTTTACCAGTCTTTTTGCACCTCCCGCTAGCCCTATGGTAATAACAGCCGGTAGTGCTTCAGGCAATGCTGCTACAGCCAGAGATAATGATGTAAGAAACATCTTCAGCAAAGGCTCATCTCTTAAAAGACCTAATCCAAATACGATGGCACAAATAACAATAACAAAAATGGCTAACTTTTTACTGAACCTTGATAATCTTATTTGTAGTGGAGTTTCATCATTATCGTCCTTAAGCATTTCGGCAATCTTACCCATCTCGGTATTCATACCTGTATAAGTCACAACAGCTTTTGCAGAACCTTTGCTCACAGTAGTACCTTTGAAAACCATATTCAGTTTATCACCAGGCATTAGATCATCCCCCTCAAGCTTGTCTGTTATCTTTAGTATAGGTTCACTTTCACCAGTTAGAGCTGCTTCTTCAGTTTTTAATCCGCTATTCTCTATTATCCTGGCATCGGCAGGTACAACATCTCCCGCAGATAGTATTATTATATCCCCAACAACTAACTCAGAAACATCTACCTCAAGTTTTTCTCCACCTCTAATAACTATGGCATCCTGCGCTGCCATTTCTTTGAGCTTCTCAATAGATTTTTCGGCGTTATATTCCTGTATATATCCAATTATGGCATTCCCTATTATTATTATCAGAATAACGTATGCGTCAGTATGTTCGCCTACAGCAAAAGATATGATCACGGCTATCGCCAGAATTATGATCATAATATCCTTAAACTGACTAAGTAAGATAACGAGCCAACTACGACCTTGCTTTCCTTGTAGTTCGTTCAACCCATACTTTTTCAGCCTAGACTTTGCTTCATTTGAAGACAGCCCTTCGTCTGCAGAAGTATTCAGTTCGTTAAGTACCTCTTCAAGCGTATAATTAAAATAAGATGTCATAGTAGAACAGTGTTTAGAGCTGAACGACTATAACAACAAGCAGAATATCGTAAAGTTTATTGGATTATTTACCCCCGTTTGCTCTTAGGTCGTTCATGCAATTCTCATCAAGTGTAGGCTCAAAACCCGATGCAAGCTTGCTGATGCCCTCAGTTGTCTGCATAGTATGATACATTAAACAGTCAGGGTTATCGCAATGCTTACCATGGGCATTATCTTGGTGGTTTGTCTGCATAGGCGTACCTGTATTAACCAAGCCCATTAAATGACCTAACTCATGCTTTAGAACAGTAGCAGTAAGTTTATCTCTACTAGGCTGATCTGCACCATCTGAATTAGCTTCTATTGCTCCACCAAACATACCTATAGATGTATTTCTATACGCTATACCTAAGATGTTAGGGTTCTCGTATGTACTCTCTGTGATCATTACATAAATTGCAATGTCATCCTTATTGTTAGTGGTATCGTAATTGGTATATCTATTTCTTAATCTAGCCTCTATTGTCGTTAGGTTATTTATAGTTAATGCTCCTCCTTGAACTGGTATACCCTCAACTATAGCATTTACGCCTTCAGGCTTGATGCAATATTTCTCAAGAAATGCTACAGCATCATTCACTACAGCATCTGATGGACGATACTTTGGGGCATATTGTATCTCAAGCGTTATAGAGTTATAAAGACCTCTACCAAGTATATCTTTAGCAGATGCTCCTACAGACCTATTATCATACGTGAACGAAGGATCTATTACAGGACTAACAAAACTACCAACCTTATTCTTCCTACAAGCAGTAGCAACAATAACTATCAATAAGAAAAACGCTAAAGCTCTTTTCATAAAATACTATTATACAACACAACGTTACGAACTGATATTGTAAAACATATTATCAATATAGTTCGATAACATATTATTTACATAAAAACGTATAAATGTAGTTAATAATTAGTTAACCGATAACAATACAAGCTACAATATCATCTCATATACTTTTTGTTCTTTAACCTCAGCAAAACCTATAGATTCGTAAAACTTATGCGTAGGTATTCTCTTAGTGTTAGTTCTTACTTTGAGTTTGGTACAACATCTGGCAACTGCCCATGTTTTTGCTTGCTCTATTAACAACTTGCCTAAACCACTTCCCCTATATTTTTCATCTATAACTAAACCTACAACTTCGCAAAATCTACCCGATTCTAATCGAACCATATCGCATACTTGTATCCACCCTACTACTATATCATCAACTAGTATCAATAATGTCAGGTTGTTACTCTTAGTTACTAACAACTTTAAGTACTCCTTAGTAGCTAGCTCATCTGACTCATATCCAAGTTGCCTTGACAAAACAGTGATTATCGGAGCATCGTCTGTATTAGCTATCCTGTAAGATATATTCATTATGAAACAATAGCTATGTAATATACACTAGTTTCAATATTTCGTGCAAACCTATCTAAATGCAAAAAGACCCCAACAGTAAACTGTTGAGGTCTTTT
>CAZHDM010000029.1:0-16158 GCA_964531655.1 uncultured Flavipsychrobacter sp. | reverse complement strand
AAAAACAAAAGCCACTCATTGAGTGGCTTTTTAAGATTTAACGCAGTCCGACCAGAACTGCCGTGTTTCACGTGAAACATAATACTGTATTGGCTTTCAGCAAAAGCGGGGTGCGCTATGGGGTGCGCTTTTGGGCTGTTACTTATTTTCGCGCCTGTATTCGGCTGGATATTGTGCAGGTGCAGACCACAGCCCCCGTTCTTTTCTCATAGCCCTATTCTGTAGACGTTCATATTTTTTCGTACTGTCATATTGTACATAGTGCCAGGCTAAACCTTCGCGAATTAACAATGCATTTATTGTACGGTTTCTGCGTAAATAAACGGTTGATATTGACCTATTGTATCGGTCATGGCTGCTAACTTTATATGTTACCTTTTTACCCAAAATTAAGCACCTTACGCGCTCACGTGCAGCCAGCCCAAAAGGCTGTTTTAATTCAGGGCAATCTATAGCAGCTAATCTTATTTTTTCTTTGTTGTTGCTATCGTTTAAAATGGTGATACTGTCGCCGTCATGAACACCTATAACAATGCCTTTTTTTTGTGCAAATATCATGCATGGTAATGAGCAAAGTAGTAATGCTAAAATGTAATTAGTCATTAGTCATTTCAAGTTTTAGTGTTTTACCAGTAGCTGCAAAATCTGAGTAAGAAACTACAATATCATTGTGTGTAATTGTCTCTTTAGTATTTAATTGGTCTGCTATCGTTTTTGCATCTTCAGCAGTTAAATAAAGATCAGCTGACATTAATAATATAGTGGCTAATTTATTAAAACTTGTTTTATTGTATTCTGTATTTTCGCCAGCCCGTACAATTACATTCTTAACACTTTTATCATTATTAAGGTCGCCAAACATATCTAGGTTTTTATGCTTGCCGTCCTTAAATATTACTTCGTATACACCACCATTTTTGTAAATGCTTTTGATAGCTATATCAGCACCTGTACTATCTGCATTTTTATTAAACCTGTCTTTTAATTGAACTGTAGAAGATTGGAAACTTTTTGCAAAAGTTTCCGATTTTTCTGCTGTTTTTATTTTACTGGGTTTGAGCCATGCAATTATACCAACCGCTATTGCAATTATTAATACCCCTGTAAATATTAAAGAGCCTTTCGATGGAACTGTTTTATTTATACTCATATTGCTAATTTGTTTGTATTACTGCATGACCTTTTACAATAAATACATGCGTTACTTTATTTATATTTATTTCCTGACTTTGGAACTGTTCATTATGATTAACCATTAGCCATTGATCTTGTTGTGACCCTTTGCGTATCTCACACAAATGTTTTTGCCCGTCAATAAACCATAGCAGATAATGGAAGCCAAATAGCACCATATCTTTATCTACTTTCTGTACTGCCAATTTGTAGCCGGGCTTATATAGCGGGTACATGTTATTAGCAAATACATTGATGCTAAATTGTGCGTATAGGTCTGGCACAATCATAAACTGCTGTTTAGGGTTTAGCAGGTTTTTAGGTTTACTTAACCCAGCTTCAATGTCATTATACGTTTCTGTGTTGTTATAGAAAGGTATTAATGTTTTATTGTTAATAAGATCAGTTACTGAAGTTACAACGTCGGGGCTATCTTCATTATACTTTGGCATATTGCCATTAAGTATATATTTATCATTGACATTATAAGTATCACAAAATGTTTTGACAACACTATTTTGCAATGTGTGTCGTCCGTTCATTATATCGGTGACAGTGTTAGGTCTGTTATATCCAAGCGCTTTTGCAAGTTCTTTATTACTCTTAATTACTTTGTTCGTCTTTAGTTCTTTTACAATCTCATTAAACCTGTCCAGCCTGTCATTATTCACTGCATTTTCTAACATGTCCTATCAATATGTTTATTTTCATTTCTATACATTTTTACGTCGTACAGAATGTACGCTAATAGGGGTCTTACTAGGAATTGACTGCAACATTAGTTAACTTTGTTACAATACGAAAATAGTAATTTTCATTATATAAGATATTTTTATAAGTAGTTATGTTTAAGTTTCTGCCTTTGCGGAAAACTTAAAGCCACCTATCGAGGTGGCTTTTATTTTGCTTGTTATGTCTAAGTTTACATGCTTTCAATGCTGGCATATCCTGTAACAGTGTATAATGACGTTATATTGTCAATATTTACTTCAACATCTTGATATTCTTTATTATCGTTAGAAAGTACCCAGCAGTTAGCTTTATTACACTGGTTCACCTTTGCAATACGCCTTTGCCCGTCCTTTAGGTAGATCAAATATTTATTACCGAAAAATACCATGTCTTTTGTAGTTTCCTGTAGTGCTACTATTTGCCCTGTCTTATAGGTTGGGGTCATGTTGTCGGCAAAAACTTTTATAGCAAATTGCGCCCTTAATTCAGGTATATATAATGTTTCGGTTGCTATATCCTTCATGGTGCTACTGCCTATATAATCAGCAACAATACCAGCTGTAGGCAGCTTTGTATATACTGGTATTCCTTTAGTTGTAATACTGGTTTTTTCACTTGTGCTGTTTGCTACTGGTTCACCCATATTGAGTAGTAGCCAGTTAATATTAACGCCGTACAAGTCTGCAAATATTACCAGCTGCTGTATTGTTATATTCTCTTTGCCTTGCTCGATCTTTTCATATACAGCTGTATCAATGTTTAGCTGGTTTGCTATAAAAGATATTTCTTTTTTAATATACTTTTCCCTAAATGTTTTTAGCCTGTTGCCAACCAGCTTGTGCAGGTCGGGCATTATGTTTTTCTCAAATGGTACAGGGCTTAATAAATTCTTATCATTCCAATACTTTAACGGTACACCGAAATGCTGCTGTATTGATTTTTTGAGTTTGGACGTTACGTCATTATTACCACTCAACAGGTTTGATATGTAGCCGCGCGACTTGTTTATTTTCCCTGCAAACTGTGACGGGTTGGCTACTTCGTTATTCTCAATAACAGTGTCAATAATAGCTTTTAGTTTCTCTGTGTCGGTGTATGTTTTTTTCATGTGTATATGATGATGTTTAAAATGTTTTATTTAGTTTGTTTTATAAAACAATGTGTTATATTTGTTCTCTATTATTAAACATTGTTGTTTCATTATAGGAATAATAATACTTAAATGTTTTATTGTGTATGCAAATATACACAATTAGTATAAACAAAGTAACAAGATATAACACACAAACAAACAAAAGTGTTTTATCTGTTTTATACGGTTTGCTTTTATATAACACTATAAACACATTGTATAATGCAAGTAGGTAGTTTAGTAAAAAGACGTGGCCCTGTAGCAGCATATGACCAGCCCGAATTGTTAGAGGCTGAAATATGTAAAATGTTGATAGCTGCTAATTATCGTTTCCCGCAATTAGATACGATATATACAGTAAGAGCCATAAACGAAAGTGTAATATTAAATAAGCAAGTCATATTGCTTGAAGAACTATTAAACCCAAAATTACCAATAGGCTTAGGTGTTATTGAAGTGGGTTTTGAAGCGAAAGACTTTATAGAAGTCCAACCACCTTTGGACGTTTACCAATTATTAAAAGACGATATAACAAACGAGAATACTACTGTAATAAAACGGTAGTGATAAATGTGTATTCATATCATACGCGGTGTGTATCTACACACTGCATTTTAAAACAAAACAAACAAAAACAAAATGCTTGAAGAAAATGCAACCCAACCCGAAATGCAGTTTTGCACTTTGGCACAAGTACAACAAGCACTGGAAGGGGTACTTGAAAAACACGGTTTAGATGTAAGCCATAACAAGCCACAGATCACAGACGAATGGCTGAATACACGCAGGGCAAAAGAGCTGCTAACAGAAAAAGGGTACAGAGTTGTAAACGATGTGCCATTTAAAAAGCGTGTGAAAGGTGTACAGGTGAAAAAAGAAAATGGCGAAAACTGGTATAAGACTGAAGACCTTTTAAAAATACCAAGTCGAGTATAAAAACTTTTGCAATAAAAACCAGCGGGGGCGGTTTGACTGCAACAGCCCGTGTAACAGCGGGCTTTTTTTACCCTTCAATTTTTATCTAATGAGTTTATCAACTAATACAGGTAATGATATTGCAACAGTTAAAAACTGGATAGCTAGTTGTAACAGGTTTGCAGATGTGCAGACCCTTAACAGTCGCATACGAGATTTTGTAAGCACTATGTATATAGGTGCAGATCAAAAAAGAGAGCTGGATAAAATCATAACCAACCGTATAGCATACCTGACAGGTGAGCCAAAATTTATTGAGTGCAACGGGTCGCAATATCTAGCAGACGATAACGGCAAAATAATTGAGTGCATGCATAAAATTGCACTCTATCCGGCACAAGGCGAATACAGACAGCGTGGCTACATTCTACAGCCAGTAAAAGTGTACACCAAGTACAGGTTAAAATTGATCTCACAAAATGTAATTAATACCCTGCTGCCATGAGTAAAAAAGCTGAAAAAATACAAGCTGTAACGCGGCAAATTAAACCTGACTTGTGGGAGACAGTGACCCGCTGCTATGGAGAAAATATATACACCCGTGCCAGCAGCCCCGAAAGGGCGCGTATGCTGATGCTGGAAAAGCTACATGACAAACGTACTTCTATTAAGAAATATCAATTTACTGACAACATACCATTGAAATAATGAACAAACAAAACAAACAAACAGAAACAGTAAAAAGCGTACTAAGCGAAGTAGTAAAACTTACACAATCTGCAACAATGAATGTTGTTGGTTCATGGTTTGCATTCGCTTGGTTCGCGCTACTGTATGCACTGCCAATAATGTTAAGCTATAATGCTTTTGCTGCTAACAATATCAGCTTTGGACAGTCATACGGCTTGGTATTCTTTATTCAATTAATCATGGCTTTGGTGAATAAAAGCCCTATAAAAGATTATAAAGAAAAGCAGCAAATAGCCCGTAATGAAGCTAGGTATAAAGCTGGATTAAAACCGCATCAAGTACCACCACAACGTAAATCATAAAAACATATAAGTATGAATGAAGTAAAAATATTTCGCGGCGACCTTGACGAACAACACAGGCTGTCAATACTAGAAAATAACGCCGATAAGATAGAAGACGGCATGTATATAATGCCATTGTCTGAAGAAGAAATTTATAGCCGACGTGAAACGCTTGGTGAGCTTATGATAAAACAGAATACCATTAAAGAAGAAATGAAAATGGTTATTTCTGAATACAAAGACAAGCTGAAGCCGATAAATACCAGCATAGCCGATACGCTTACTGAAATAAAAACAGGGCAACAGGAATGCAGCGGTAGACAATATTCAATTGCTGACTATGAAAATGGTTTGATGGAAATATACGACAAACGCGGTCACTTAATAAGAACACGTAGGCTGAAGCCTGAAGAACAGCAAACAAGCATATTATCATTAGCAAGTAATAACAAGTAAGATTTTTTGACAGCTACTATATCAATTAATGCTTAATAATAATTCTATGAAACCAAAAACAATACCAATAGAAAGAGCAAAAGAAATAAGCCAATTAGGATATGACGAAGTGATTATTGTTGGTTGTAACTACGAAACGGGCATACAGCATGTAACAACCTTTGGTAAATCTCAATCAGCTTGTGAAAATGCGGCAAAGGGTGGGAATGCTATTAAGAAGTTACTTGGCTGGCCTGCTGAATTGTGTAATGAAAAACCTGCAAGACAACTTAGAAAAGAAAAAGGTTAGATAACTATATAGCAACCAAATTTTTTACTCATCGTTTATCGCGGTGCGTGTCTACGCACTGCATTTTATAACATAACAAAGCAAACAAAATGAAAGAAAATATTGATCTAAATATTGACCTAAAAGGTAATGAATTAGTAGTAAGGCATGGTGACGCGCAAATGATACCAGAGCCACAGCCGTATAAACTGGTAGGTGAACTAAACAACGTGAAGCGCTACATAAATATGTGGGGGGTATCGCAGATACCAGGCTTTAATAAAACAATGGTGCTGCCTGACGATACTGAAATTAAAGACTTAGACACGGCAATGATAGTGCCAACATTTGTTGACCCTACAGCTGCTATAATTGAGGTAGATCAACATAGCAGGTGTATAACACTTAAAACAGACCCTGCCAGCATGTATGGTAATACAATAATTGGCAGGTTGTACATGTCGCCGGAGCTAGAGCAGTTTCATATAAATGAACATTATTACTATTCTAAAAATGAGCTGTTGAAGCTGCTACGTTTTAACAGACGTTTCTTTAAAGATGCTGAAGTGGCCCAACAACTATATGATAATGTGCAAGCGTCTAAGTTTTCTACACAAGCCGAATTAGATAGCAATGAAGATACCCGCGGCAACCGTACACACAATTTTGACAGGAAAGTAACTACACAGCTCAATAAAGAATTTAATCTGATACTGCCATTATTCAAAGGTGAAAGTACGCATGACATACGTGTTGAATTATGTTTTGATGTGAATGAACAAGACGTAAGATTTTGGCTTGAAAGTGTAGAGCTGGTAGAAGCACTGGAAAAGCAAACTGAAGACTTGTTTAAAAAAGCATTGCCAACAGAGGTAACAGATAACTACAACTGTCTCTATATCTAGTAATTGGGATTGACCATAGGCGGCGTGTGTCTACACGCTGCTACTTTTTCTTAAACATAACAAAACAACAAACGTGGCAAAGCTACCATACATAAAATTTTTTGTCGGTGACTGGTTGAGAGATACCCGCATTTTGAGCCATACAGCCAAAGCGTGTTGGATTGACATTTTATGTTACATGAATATCAGTAAAGAGGTCGGCGTTATAACACATACACTAGCAGATTACCAACGCATTTTGGGTTGTGTTGCAACAGATGTTGAAACGGTTTTTAAAGAGCTTGAAGAAAAAGACATATGCGATATTGAACGGTTGAGCCATGACCGTGTGAAACTGATTAACAGGCGAATGGTACGCGAAGAAAAAGACCGACTGCTAAAAGTGAAAGCTGGCAAGGCAAGCGCGGCAAAGCGGCAACAGCAGCAAAACAAAGGTTCAACACCTGTTGAAGAAAGTGTTGTAACACCTGTTGCAACAAAGCAACAACAAAACCGTGGTAATGGTAATGGTATTGATAGTAATACTGAAGATATGGGAGAGAGGTACGGAGAGAGGGAAAAGATTATTGAACTTGATCTGCATAGCCATAGCATATTGACGCTGGACGACCTTAAAGCTGCTTTTCTATTTCACAAGTTAACCCAGCAGGTACGCGAAACTATTTGCCTGAATAACTACATAGCAACTATTGAAGAATTAGCGGAATGGTGCGACGTGTTTAATGCCATACAGCAAAAAAAACTGGTTACACGCCGTGGGCTTGGTGAATGGTGCGACCATTTCGGCAACTGGTTAAGATCAACAGACACTACAGCAGACCCCAAAAAATATTTCGATGCAAAAGCAAATACAGAGAGTAAGCCAACAGCAAATGTTGCAGGTGCTGGAAGCCAAAGCGGAACTATTGACGAATTACAAAAACTTAAAAAGAAATGATGTTATAGTGTTACGCAATCAGCTTAATTCTAAAAAGCTGAATGAGCTGGACACAGACACTTTTTATGATACTATGATTGACGTATACACAGAAATAACAATGCTGACAGGTGCAAAGCTGCATACAGGTGCAAAGCTGAAAGCACAAGTGCAGATATTGAACATGTTTATACAGTCTTCTTACCGTTTTATGATGCTTACCGTTAACGAGGTAAGGCATGCTTTCTTTCTGAATAACCAGGGAGCATACAAAGATACTTACAGGCACTACAACCGTGAACTTAACGCCGAATTTGTAGGCGACGTGCTAAGTGCATATATACAGCAGATACGTAAGCCACTAGATGCACAACACGAAAAGGTAAAGGCGCTATTAACCCCACCCACCCAAAAGAAACTTTACAGACCAAGTACCAGGACCATACAGGATATACTACAGGTGCATTACGATCTATTCAAACAGGAAATGTACGAGCTGATATTTATATCGAATGTAGAATACTACTATTTGCGCAAAATAGGTGCTATTCAATTTGTAGATAAAAAAGAATGGCTACACCGATATAATGCAGGGTTAAAGCGGCTGCGAATGCTGGCTGAAATGATGCCAGCTAATAACATGCATGCTAGAAAAGAACGTGCTAAGAAAGTACAGCTGTACGACACTATGCAACGTACAGGTATAGTGCCATATGATAAGCATGTTAGTGTAGTACGCAGTATGCAGTTTGTTTCATGCATGCGTGTATTTGCCACTTTACAATACTTCAACATCAATAACATTTTTGACGAAATAAAAACCAACTAATATGGAATTAGATACAATGCAGCAGCTTGAAGCTAAACACAAGCAATTAATAATTAATAATCAAAAACTACAAAATAAGCTGCTACAACACAAGCTGAATGCAGATACAGCAGATAACCCAGAGATTATACGATTGCATAAAGAGTTAGAATTTAAACAATCGGAGTTAGACAGGGCAAAAGCACAATTGACAAGTTGCAGAAATAGCTATGTATCGCCAGCTGATGAAAGTATAACCAGTGGCTATATCTATGCTAATAATATGTTCAAGTTAAAATCTAGTAAACCACCTAACATGTTTCGCCGTGTATGTCTATTTCTACTGTTGGGCTGGGTATGGAGAAAGCATTAATAACACTACAAACAAAACATAACAAATGAACAAACCAATAACACAGGCTGAAGTAAGAATTGCACGTAAAGAAAAGCTGCAAACTAAGCTACAGTTTAAACCGAAATACAAATATCCTAAACCTACGGTGGTAGCTGTAGCAATGGACGAAAACAGGCGTAACAGACGTTTGCGCGTAGCTACGCAGCCAGTAATGAATAACAGGAAACAAACAAGGGCGCGCAAAGGTAACAGGCTGTATTTGAAGATGGCGCGCTTTGCTGTTAGTCTTTCACACAAAATGAGGTAAGGCATGCGTATGAAAGTATACATAGCTAGTAGCTGGAAAAACCAGCACGGCGTTGAAATGCTAACAGCTGAATTGCACCGCAATGGTATGCACGTTATCAGCTGGGTACAAAACAGCTATTTGCAAGGTTACGGAGAGCGCGCAAAGCATATGGGTGTAGATAAATGGTTGAACAGTTTTGAAGCTAAAAAAGCCTTTGACTTTGATACACACGGCGCTACCAACTGCGACCTTTTTATTTACTATGGCCCTGCTGGTAACGATGCATGCGCCGAAATGGGTGCAGCGTGGGCGCGTAACATTCCAATACTGGGATTGTATGCAAAAGGTACTGATCTGGGTTTAATGCGCTACATGGTGAAACAATGGTGCTACAGGTATACAGATTTAATAACTGCTGCTATTAAGCACAAAAAGACATTTGAACAGTGAAAAGGTTACTGCCATTTGTGATTGAAGAAAAGAGGCTTGACGATAACACATGTATCATTCAGCCTGAAGATAAGCGGAATAAACTACCCTTATTTGACAGAATAGACATTGCGCCCGACGGTGAAACATATGCTGAAATGAATGCAGACGCAAAAGACCCTTTAACGGGTCGCGGCAATGGTGCTATATATCTAGGACGGTACAAGGGTATGGAGTATGTAAGTAATGACGATAGGCGAATTGTGCTACAGCCTAAAAAGTAGCACCACTACAAACAAAACAAACAAATGCTTTATGAACTGGCTTTATTCGCGGGTGCAGGTGGCGGAATACTTGCAGGGCAACATCTCGGCTGGAAAACAGTTTGCGCCGTGGAAATTGAAGACTATCCACGCGGGGTACTACTGCAAAGACAAAACGACAGGGCAACAGATTATTACCCAGTATTTAAAGACATTAGAAAATTCAGAGCCGACAACCCAGAGTGTAGCGAAGTTGTCGAATGGCTACGGCAAAGAAGCAATAAAGTGGTTATATCCGGCGGTTTCCCATGTCAAGATATTTCAGTGGCTGGAAAAGGCAAAGGCATTGAGGGCGCGCGTAGCGGATTGTGGGGAGAAATGTACAGGTTGGTTTGCGAGATACGACCCGCATACGTGTACGTGGAAAACAGCCCAGCGCTCACTGCTAGGGGATTATACAGAGTACTCGGCGACTTTTCCAAACTGGGGTATCATGTTTCGTGGGGTGTGCTGGGAGCTGACGACATTGGCGCTAACCATAAAAGAAAACGAATATGGTTACTTGCCGAAAGAGAGCATACCAACACCTAGAAAAAGTGATGATACTGCAGGTCGCTTAGTTACGATAACAGAAAATGGAAAGCTATACAGGACTAATAAAGACTGTTCACAGAAGTATGGAATAAATCTAGCTGATTATGTAGTTCACACAAATAAGTGGCCCACCCCGCGAAGTAGTGGTGAAGAAGGTTATAATACTGTGAAAGAGCGCAAAGGTCATAAAGCAGCAGTAGCACATAACCTTACAGCAGCTGTGCAGTTTTTCCCGACCCCTACCACACAGGATATGACACACCAAAACCTAAAGATCAATGAAAAGGGGCGGCGTGTGAGTGCAGACGGGAAAAATACACATAGCCTTAATCTTGCTGACATAGTAAACGTCTTTGCAACACCTACGGCACAAGATGCAAAAAACAGCACCTTGCCAATATCACAAAAAGAACGTGGGAGTATACCAGGCAACTTGTTGCAACAGGGAGCGAAGCCAGGCGAATATTTAAACCCCGACTGGGTAGAGCTGCTAATGATGTGGCCTAAAGGCTGGACTAGCTTACAGCCGCAACGTATTGACCTGCAACAATGGGTAAATGACTATGACCTAAACAAGCACCTAACTTTTGAATGGGAACGGAATACACCCCGCGTACTACCAACTACAGATAACAGAAATAAGCGATTGCATGCTATTGGTAACGGGCAAGTACCCCGCTGCCATGCTGCTGCATTCGTGCTATTGTATAACATAACAAACAGTAACAATGAATAGAATAGAGCTGATACACCCCAACGGGTTTGTGCAAAGGCTGGATAATAAATTGTTTGACTTGACGGTAAGCACTGCAATGAAAGAAAGGGATATGGAAACACGGTATAAGACCTTACAGGATTTAACCAGCTACTTTTTAGCAAGTGTTAGAAATGCAGTGTTGCCGCAATTGCCTGAAGGTACAGAAATAGCAATGGTGTTTGACAGTAAAGCAAATACTGTATGACTAAAGAAATGCACCAACTACGCACTGCTATTTTTCAGCTGAAGGAAAAAGCACACAATACAACCATGACAATGGAAAAGCACGGTGTTATACAGACATTCTTAAACGATTGCCTACAGGACACACAAAAGCTAAGGGCGTGGAAAAGAGAAAATGTAAAATACTTGGTTGTAGAAGTGCTTAAAGGGAGTGACATTTTTATAATCAGCAGACAGTATGAGTTTGATGTAGCACTGAAAGTATATGTAACGCCCGACCCTTACGAGTGGGGAATAAAACCAGCAACACAAACTATACTGCTACCAACATTGAAATATATAGTACATGGCAAACTGGCACAACAGCATGAGTGGGCAAAAGATGCCTGTAGCATACTTGAAATAGAGCCTGTAAGAGCTTGCTTTTTAGAAATTATAAACTAACCAATATGAATGTATTAATCATAATCGGAATTGTAGCCGGAGCGATTTATTTACTGTTTGGCTTATACCAGTGTTTTGTATTAGAGCCTAACATAACATTTGAAACAAAGACAAAGCTAGTACGGGGGCTTATCATTTTTTCTGCATACCTGTACTTGATCTTCTTATGGCCCGTGCCACTATATCGTATTAGTAAATCTGAAAAAAAATAGTATGCAATTAATCCATAAAAAGTGTTTTGATCTGAATAAAACACAGCAACTGTTTGAACTGCCACAGGGTGCAGACATTGTAAAGTTTGATGTACAAAAAGGCTTGGTTTGTTTTTGGTATTTGTTTGACCGTAAACAGACAACCAACACACAGGCGCGCCGCTTTGCTTTTTTTGGTACAGGTGATATGGTTGCTGACAGCTGGGAGTATGTAATGAGTACTGAAATGACACACCCGTATGTGTGGCATTTATTTGAAGAAATATAAGTGAATGGGTAAACCGTGTACAAGGTGTGGGTTTCCGAAAAGGTTTAGTAAGGGGCTGTGTCTTAACTGTTGGCGTATCACATACGGAAAGCCAATAAAGAAGACAGGCATAAATAATAAGCCCTACAAGATACCACAGCGTAGCGCTAAGAAGATAAAAGAAGACAAAGTATATAAAGTGCTACGGCTGATATTTTTGGCGCTATATCCACGGTGTGAACGGTGCAGATGTACAGCTACTGATGTACACCATATGAAGGGGCGCGGCATGTATTACCTAATGGTGTGTACATGGCTGCAATTATGCAGACGCTGCCACAACTATATAACAGCAGCTGAAGCCAGTACGGAAAGTGAAGACGACAATATTGCAATAGTGCAGGGTTGGAGTATCAGCAAGCACAAAAAAGAAGACCTGGAGACTGCAATAGATAACGCAGCTGTAGCAAGGGAACAACATAAACTATGGATAAAAAAACATACGGCGTAACGCTTGTAAAAAACTGGACTGAAAGCATAGACTTTTGGAAAAACAATAATACACCAATAGAGCTGGAACTTGAATATAAAGAAGTTAAATATACGGTGTACCTAAGCTATAAAAGAATGTTTTACTACGCTGAAATAGTATTTAGTAGCAGCCCAACATACATAATCTGTAGAACATTGTATGTAGGCAAGCATAGCAGATTAGATATAGCAGCTGCAAAGTATAATGCTGAAATAGCAGCAGTGAATTTTATACGATTAGCAAACGAATTATTTACAACAGAAAAGAAATAATACTAATGGCTAGAAATATATTAAATGCAATTAAAGGTAGTGTGTTGGGCTTTTTAATAGACGGTCACGATCTCAATTTAATTGGTATTAGCCTGCCTTACAGTTGGCGCTCAATGATACTGCAAGAACAGGGTTATACTGAAGTAATACAATGCAAGAATGCATACGGTGATGCTGTGGTATTACATGTTAGTTATGACAGCATGGACGGTTACGGACATGTTTTTATAAGAGGTGCAGACACAAAACAAAGACCTGAATTACATGTGCATATTCAAAACAATAATTATGAGTAACAAAGCAAAAATTGTAAGTAAGTGGCAGCGATCACAGCCAATGTACCCTATACGTTGGGAGCTGCATATAAAATACCAGGACCACAATTATGTACTACTGTTGGAGTGGGCAAGCGCCGACCCGGTTAAAGCATTTCTAGTGTACACCCCGTGTGAATACTTTAATGTGAATTACCCAGGCAGCCATAAAGTAGAACTGGAAATACCACGCCGTAGTAAATCGGAAATAGAGCATGTAAAAACTGAAGCTACACGGCTGGCCCTTAAATGTTTTAAAGACTAAAAAGATGGCAAAAACTATACAGTATGGCCCTGCTTTAATAACTGTAGTAAAATTGGATTTTGAATGTCCAAAGTGTACTTACCTACATACAGAGAAAGACTACTATAAACAGTATGCTAACAGTAAAAAAGGTTTCATTTATAAAAAGTGCAAGGGCTGCAAAACTAAATTAGGTATATCGTTTGACATGCATTGCGACGTTGTTGTATGGCTTAAAGAAGACGAATGCACATAACAGACCATGCATATAAAAGAGCGCGTGAACGTATGGGATTAAAACCCCGTGCGTTGCGCTCACTGGCTCAAAAGGCACTAACGGACGGTATTACTCACAGCAGGGCAAAAGGAGTGCTTAATAACTATCTAAGTGCTATATATCTGAAGTATGAAAACTGTAATAACATGAGGATATACGGACATTATATTTATCTGTTTCAAAGTGATGTACTGATAACTATATACCACCTGCCAAACAAGTTTAAGAAGTACGCCGATCAACTGGCAAAGAAGCAGTATAAAAAGCGTAAATTTTGATATATGATTGAACAGGTAATGTATAAACTATGTTTACGTAAAGAGCGCCCTAAAACACCAATACGTAAAGTGACTAGTAAAGTGTTGAGCTATGAAAAAGCTACGCGCCGATATTCAGCAGCTAGGACTGCATTTGAAGTATTTTGCGATATGAAGAAGAAAACACAAAAGCATTATTTATTGTAGTGTAAGAAAGGGTATAAAATGCCCGCTTTGCCTGTTCTTTTGCCGTCTAAGCGCCTAAAAATGTAAATTGGTATATAGTGCTGTAAAAATAAAAATAGCCCCGTTTTGGGGCTGTTTTTATATATTGATAGTCGAGTACTTATCTGTACTGATACAAAGATAGTAATTATAAGTTTACGTGTCCGTTTTTTACCATGCGTTTTACTGCGTCATGTGTACGGCTAAACCAAACATCTTTGTTAGGCGCTGCCATGTGCATAATCACATTGTTACGGTTAATACGCTCGATAGTAATTAGGTTGCCATTAGTGGCGTGTATCATAGTTCTATTGTCTTTCAGCACATGCACTACACCTTCAGGTGTTTCAACATCTACTAAATACTTTTGTACTGGGTGTTTATTCTCTTTAGTAAACAGGTAGCATATAGGTATTATGCTGGTTTTTTCGTCTTCAGATAGATCAATATTAAAGGGTGTACCTTTTTCAAAATGTGCTACGTCGTAGTAAGCTGGTTTGTCTTCAGGAATGTACAATGTTATGTATGGTATCAGTCCGTTTTTTTCTGCATTATATTCGTTATCTTTTAGTATTACGTCTGTAATACTGTTGGTTGTATCGGTGGTGAAAGTTTTGGCAACCATGCGTATTTTACGCATAGCCCAAACTGGTAACTTTTGGTATGTGGTAATAGCGCCGCTACGCTTATCAAACATGGCAATAGCTGCTACGTTTGTATTAATTGTGTTGGGTTCGCTATCTGTAGCATAGTACACGTTTACTGTGTTGCTGCTATGGTTCAATGTAAATTCTAATCTGCTGTTATCCATTATTGTTATGTTTAAGTAGTTGTATAAAATTAGCTGATGGCTGATAGATCAATTTCGAGAGCATGCCATATAAGCATTAATGTTTTCAGTGTAGGGTTTGATTTGCCTGTTTCGTAGTTGCTGTATTGACCAGGGTACAAACCTATACTGTGGGCAAAGTCCAGCTGGCTAATACCTTTCTTTTCTCTTTCAGTTCGTATTCGCTTCATTATCATATCTGCTGTTATTTCTTTTTTCTTTGCCATTGTATAGTTGTTATGTTGTTATAAAATTATAGGATTGTTTCCAAACCTGTATGTTCTTTGATGTTCTTATGTACCATGTCATAAAACAGGTCATTAACATTGGTTGTGTTCATTATCTCTATACCTTTGAACTTTATATATTCTATGTCGTACAGGTCTTTTGTATTTAATGTTATCCTGATAAGGTTATAAGCCTTGCTGCCTTTGATTTTAAACCTGATACCGCTTTCAATAGCATATAGGTCATATGCACCTAATAAGCCCAAGCAATAGCCCTTGTTTAATAGTTCAATAATGTTTTTAGCAATTATGTTGTTATCTGTCTTAGTCATGTTATGTTTAAGTTTTAAAATGTTAGTTAATAATTGGTGATGGGTTTGTGTGTCTTTTTATTAGTTCTTAAATAGCTTTTCTACTACTGTCATTGTGTTGATACCGTCGGGAGCTTTTAAGAGCTTGCCAGTGTCCGTGCCTATAGGTAGGAAGTTTACACCGTATCTATCTTTAATGTTTCTATCGTACACACTGTAATGGAAGTAACATATATATGGTGTTCTACCATTGATGTTTTTATGTATTGTTTTGTGTGTATCTCTAGTCTCTATCAGCTTTTCTTTTAGTTCGTCTGTAAGAGAGTTAAAAGCATGGTTAATGATTGTTTCTTTAACTGTTGCAGGTGTTCTTTCCTCATACCATGTAATAGCGCCGTAGTCTGCTATGTGTGCTATCTTCTTATAGTCGCCGCTTATCTCAACTGCTTTGTTAAACACTGTAGTACCATTACCTAAGCAGCCAAACATTAAATCATATTTTGTATTACTCATATCTTATTGTCTTTTGATTATACTATAATATAATACATTATATTG
>CAZHDM010000028.1:0-20757 GCA_964531655.1 uncultured Flavipsychrobacter sp. | reverse complement strand
GCAGTCCGACCAGGATTCGAACCTAGACAGACAGTACCAAAAACTGTAGTGCTACCGTTACACCATCGGACTGTTTCCTGTAATCAGGGATGCAAAGGTAAATACCTAAGACAATTCTTCAAAACTTTCTTGAGATATTTTTTAATTTATATACATTCTGCCCCTTATCAGAAATATGAGCACCATATGCAAAAATCATCTTTTTACAGTAGGTTTGTATACTGTAGAAATTCTCTAGTTTATAAGCATGTCTTTTGCCAGCGCTCCTCGTAAATACGTCATTTGGGCTATTTTCATAGGTATAGCTACCGTTATGGTGGGTAAGCTACTATACCTGCAGCTTTTTGAGGATAAGTATAAGATACTTGCAGACGACATAGCCATCTACAAAAAGGTGGTATATCCCCCGCGTGGCGTCATCTACGACAGAAATGGCAGCGTCATGCTCTACAATAAGGTAGTGTATGACCTCATGGTCACTGCTAATAACGTTCCTAAGGATATAGATACTGCACTGATGTGTAATATCTTAGATATTGATAAAGAGCGTTATAAGGTGCTGTTTCACAGGGCGGAGGTGAAGAATGGTAGGCTGAGAAAGAGTGTGATGGTAGAGCAGCTCAACTCACAACAAACTGCCAAGCTACAAGAGAATATATATGAGTTTCCCGGTTTCGAGCTGAGCGAGAGGTATATCAGAACCTATCCCGGCACTAGCTCTGCACTGTTACTAGGTTATATTGGGGAGATATCAGCCTCAAAACTTAAAGAAGAACAATACGCCTCCTACCGTCAGGGTGACTATATAGGTATTTCAGGGTTGGAGTACAGTTATGAAGAGATACTACGTGGTCAGCGTGGTATTCACTATCTGGAGCGCGATAACTTCAACCGACCAACAGAACCGTATAAAAAAGGTGCATTAGATACCCCTGAGATAGCAGGTAGTTCGCTGGAACTATATCTCGACGCTGAGCTGCAACAGTATGGCGAGCGTCTTATGGCTAATAAGATAGGTAGTGTAGTAGCTATCGATCCTAAAACAGGCGGTATCCTCACCATGGTCAGTTCTCCTACCTATGATCCGAACATGCTCAGTGGTAGTAACAGGGCCAAGAACTTCGGAGATCTTTACCTCGATGCGAAAAAGCCATTATTCAACAGAGCTATACGTGGTGAGTATCAACCAGGTTCTACTATGAAACCGCTAACGGGTCTCTTAGGTCTTGATATAGATGTGATCACACCTTCATTTGGCTATCCTTGTGGTGGTGGATATTACAGTTGTGGTAGAAGGGTAGGGTGTACACACTCCGGCGGAGGACACGCAGCCAACTTAAGGTTGGCGTTGGCTAACTCTTGTAATGCATACTTCGTACACCTGTTCAGGAAGATAGTAGATGCTGAAAAGTTCAAGAATGTAAAAGTGGGTGTTCAGTTCTGGCACGATTACTATTCTGCTTTTGGGCTTGGTCATCCTATTGGTGTTGACCTTCCATTCGAGAAAGGTGGTCTGTTGCCTGATAGTAATATGTACAACAGAATGTATCCGGGTCCGTGGAACTCGTGTAATATTATGTTCGTAGGTATGGGGCAGGGCGAGGTGGCTTTGACACCACTGCAGCTGGCAAATGCTATGTGTATCATCGCTAATGAGGGTTACTATTATGTGCCTCACTTGGTTAAGTCGATCAATGGTAACGCAAAAGACACCATGCTGAGCCCATACTTAGAAAAGCATGTGGTAACCAATATAACCGGCGATGCGTACAAATCTGTCAAACTGGGTATGGAGGATGTGGTGAAACATGGTACAGGTCGTGTAGCACAACTGGAGAATATCAGCGTATGTGCGAAAACGGGTACTGTGGAGAATAAAGCCAGAGTAGGCGGCGAGGTGATAAAAATGAAAGATCACTCTGTATTCGTAGCCTTTGCACCAATGGATGACCCTAAGATAGTGTTGTCTGTAATCGTAGAAAATGCAGGTTATGGTGCTACGTGGGCAGGTCCTGTTGCCAGCTTGCTTATGGAGAAGTACTTGAATGATACGGTTGCTACTAAAAGAAAATATCTGGAAGATAGGCTATATAACGCTAATCTTATCAATCCATACATATACACTATAGATAAGGAGCAGAGAGAAAGAGATAGGATAAACTACGAAAGAAGATTAGAGCGCGAGCGCATAGCGGATAGTATACAATACGTAAGAGATTCAACATATATTAATAAATGGCTTAAAAAGATGTATGAGTAATGAATAGGAACAAGCCATTGATATCAAGAATAGATAGTATCACCTTATTACTATACTTCGTACTGGTTGCGATAGGTCTGCTAGCTATATTTTCTGTTGAGTATAGAAGCACAGATGCATCTATCATCACAAGTGGAAAAAGTCATACAAGGCAGTTGATGTGGTTAGGCATATCATTATTTGTAGGCGTTATTATCATGTTTACAGATAGTAAGTTCTTCTCCTCAATAGCCTTTCTGTCCTATACTATAGGTATAGGGTTGCTCATTATTACCATATTTGCGGGTGTGAACGTGAAAGGCTCTCATTCGTGGCTGGGTGTAGGTAGTGCAAGGTTTCAGCCTGGTGAGCTCTGTAAGATATTCACCGCATTAGCCATAGCTAAATTCCTGTCCTCCCCCGAAACTAACTTTGCCACACTGCGGCACAGGCTTGTCGGTTCAGCACTAGCCCTGATACCTGCTATACTTATTATCCTACAGCAAGAGACTGGTTTGGCGCTTGTGTACTTCTGCTTCTTCTTGGTAATGTACAGGGAAGGTTTGCCTCACTCTATATTGATAATTGCATTCTCGTCTATAGCATTAACGCTTGTAACCTTAATGGTAGAAAAGACATTACTGTTATATATACTGACTGGCTTAGCTATATTGATAGGTGTACTCATGCGTAAGACCTTAGCCAGAGAAATGAAGCCTAGAGTCTTGCTTATAGGCATTTGGGGTATATGTATAGTTTTCTCGCAGTTTGTAGTGCCGTTTGCATTTAAGAATGTATTACAAAAACACCAGATACAGCGTATATACACAACGCTAGGTCAAGAAGTGCCTGATGACTATTTGCCACCAGATGAAAGAGGTAAAAAGCAAAAGAATAGTGTTGCGGGGTATAACGTATGGCAGTCAAAGATAGCGATAGGTTCAGGTGGCTTTGCAGGCAAGGGATTCTTAAATGGTACATCTACTAAAAATGAATTTGTGCCTGAGCAGAATACTGACTTTATATTTTGTGCCATCGGTGAACAGTTCGGCTTTTTGGGAAGTACAGCCTTGATATTAATATACCTGAGCTTGATGTTGCGCATACTATTTTTGGCAGAGAAGCAGCGATCTGTTTTTAGTAGGGTATATGGTTATTGTGTAGCGTCTATATTATTCTTCCACTTTGCTATCAATATCTCTATGACCATCGGCTTAGCACCAGTTATTGGTATCACCTTACCGTTGCTCAGTTATGGAGGTACATCGCTATTGTCTTTTAGTATTCTGATTTTTATTTTGTTAAGGTTAGACGCAGACAGGCATGTTATGATACGTTGATGCATTAACTTTGCAGCCCTATGGCAAAAGTTTTTCCTTTATCAGAAGGCGTATTTACAGTTGGGCACGATAAGCAATTTCATCCTTTCGACACCTCAAAAGACGAACTAACTGATCGTCCTACAGGCTCTTTGCTTGTAGAAATACAGCCATTTCTAGTTGTAACAGATAAAGATGTTATTGTTTTAGATACTGGTCTTGGGTATAAAAATGATGACGGCACTTTGCAAATTCACGAAAACTTAGCCAAGCATGGATACAACCCGGAAGATGTAACTAAAGTTTTAATGTCACACCTTCATAAAGACCATTCGGGTGGTGTGGTCTACAAAGACGATAAAGGGTTAGTACAAACAACCTTCCCCAAAGCAGATTATTACATATATAAACCTGAAGCAGATTTTGCTATGGAGCAGGGACTCCCGTCTTTTCATCCTGAAGATATTGATCCTCTTTTGTCTTCATCGCAGGTACAGTGGTTGAATAATGAAGAAGGTGATATAGACGGTTACATAACATATGCTCATTCTGGGGGGCATAGCCCTCAGCATATCACTTTCCTGATAGATGATGGTGAGGATAAGATATTCTTTGGTGGGGATGAAGCACCACAACTAAAGCAGATGAGGATAAAGTATGTAGCTAAGTACGACTATGATGGTAAAAAAGCTTTAGCCTTAAGAGAAAAATATGCTGAGCAAGGCAAGAACGAAGACTGGCAGTTTTTATTCTATCACGATGTTGGTAATGCTGTAGCTAAGCTGTAGGTTATTTACCTCTATGCTCACTACGCTGGTGTAGTCTTTCCAGTAGCATCTTTTTGAACTTCTCTTCAGACTTATAAAGAGTAGCTAACTGTTGAGCTGTAATAGCCTTTAGTAGCTTGTCTTTATACTCTTTTTTAATGGCTAGTTCTTCTTCCTGATACTCAATATTATCCTCTATATATGCTTTGGCAAGTTTGGGGTCACTGCTTGGGTTAGCATCGCGATAATCTTTGAAGAACTTGTGTCTGATCTCTCTGCGTTCTTTCTGATACTGATTGTATACAGGCCAGAATTTTTCAGACTGTTCCGGAGTTAGATCCAACTCGTTAGTGATAAAAGCAATGTGTAGCGCTCTTATTTTCTCGTGTCTGTCAGACTTACTTGGCTGTGCAATGCTCGAGTAGACACTCAAAATGAGTATGAATATGGTTATAATACGTTTCATAATTGTAATTTTTACTGTTTAATTATTCTTACCACCCCTGATAGTCTATATATTGTTCTATCTCACTGCTAGTCAGGTCTTCCTCAGAAACTACTGGAGTGGTCTCTGCACTTGCTACAGCTTGCTCTAATGTAGCAAGGTCATACTCATAAAAGTTGTTTTGCAAGTATTCGTTTATTTCATCTGCGGGTATATCTGCAAGTTGTGCACCAATACTTGTTGTCTGATTCTCAATTATCAAGTAAGTGCCTATGGTTACGCAAATAAGTAAAACAGCAGCAGCAGCCATTCTTAGTGGGAACCAAATTCTTTTCTGTGTCGTCTCAGGTAAATCATCAGACTCATCAATACGTTTGCTGATATTGTCCGCTAACTCCTCAAAATAACCTTGAGGAACAGAGAATGGCTGCTCTTTGTCTGAATGGCTTAGCGACAGTTCTTTTTGAACATGATTAGCCAACTCCTCGAAATATCCTTGAGGTACATCATAAGGCATTGTCTTAGGAGTATCCTTCAGGATGCTGTTTAGCGCTTTCAACTCTTTTGATATGTCACTGTTCTTACTCACTACTTATTTGACTATTTAATTGCTTAAATGTTTAAATACTTTTTATATACTCTTCAACTTTTTTTACCGCATGATGGTAAGATGCCTTTAATGCTCCAGCAGAAGTCTCTAATACCTGTGCCATTTCATCATAAGGCATTTCATCATAATAGCGGAGGGTAAACACTACTCTCTGTTTTTCAGGTAGTGACTGTATTGCTCTTTGTAGCTGCCATTCCACTTTGTTGATATCAAAGCCTTTTTCAGCTTCCAGCTTCTCTGCCATCATGCCCTCGTCAGAGTCTATAGATATAGATTTTCTCTTTTTTTCTTTATCTAGCCAGGTCAGTGTTTCATTTGTCGCTATTCTGTATAGCCAGGTATATAGGCTGGAGTTGCCTTTGAACTTATTTAAGTTTCTCCAGACTTTGATAAATACCAGCTGTAGTATATCGTCTGTATCATCGTGGTTGATCACCATACGACGGATATGCCAATATAATTTCTGCTGGTACTTTCGTATCAAGGCTGTGTATGCAGCTTCTCTGGCAGATTCGTCCTCAAAAAGCTGCAACAGTATATTGTCATCTGTTTCCTGTATGGTACCGGCCATATTACTATAGACTAAGTTAAGTTTTAAAGGTTTAAATCTGTGATTAGTCTTAACATCATATTAGTTTTGTGCCATGCCATCTCTTCAAGATTTAAGAATAATATTTATAGGTACCCCTGACTTTGCTGTGGCTTCACTACAAGCATTAGTTGAGGCAGGTGCTAATATAGTAGCTGTAATAACAGCGCCCGATAAGCCTGCCGGCAGGGGGAAGAAGATACATCAACCTGCGGTAAAGGAATATGCTGTTGAGCAAGGGCTTACGGTATTACAACCGGAAAGGCTTAAGAACCCTGACTTCTTGAAAGAGCTGGCAGCATACAAAGCAGATCTGCAAGTAGTAGTAGCATTTAGAATGTTACCTGAGGCTATATGGAATATGCCACCAATGGGTACTATAAATGTCCATGGTTCTTTATTGCCTCAATACAGAGGCGCTGCTCCTATCAACTGGGCTATTATTAATGGTGAAAAGGAGTCTGGCGTAACTACGTTTAAACTGAAGCATGAAATAGATACAGGAGATATTTTGCTGCAGAAAAAGGTGCCCATATTAGACAGTGACAATGTTGGTAGCTTGTATAATAAGTTGATGAAAGAAGGTGCTAACCTACTTGTGAAAACTATACAGGGCTTAGCAGAAGGTGCTTTAGAAGAAGTGCCACAAGCTAAGTTGTCAGTGGATGAATTAAAAGCAGCACCCAAAATATTTAAGCCTGATACACTGATAGACTGGAGTATGGCTGTGAAGGACATACACAACTTGATAAGGGGAATGTCTCCATATCCTGCTGCATATACACATATTCAGGATAAGTTTCTCAAAATATACACTGCACATTATGAGGAAGTACAGCACGATGCAGAAGTAGGCTCTTTTGATACTGATGGAAAAACTTATTTAAAGTTTGCCGCTAAAGATGGCTGGACCTATTTAGATGAGGTGCAGCTTGAGGGTAAGAAGAAAATGAGTGTAGAAGACTTTTTAAGAGGTTTTAGAGCCTAGTGTTTGCTTGAAATATTGCACAGCAAGCTCATATCCTGTCAATCCTAAGCCTGTAATACAACCTACGCAGTTCGCTGCTGTGAGTGAAATTTTTCTATACTCTTCCCTAGCGTATATGTTTGATATATGTACTTCAAGTACAGGTGTCTTTATTGCTGCTATTGCATCAGCTATAGATACACTGGTATGTGTATAACCTGCACCGTTAAAGATAATAGCGTCTGAAGTATTCCTGCATTCTTGTATATGGTTCACTAATTCGCCTTCTACATTGCTTTGGTAATAGGTGAAAGAAACATCACTATATTCTTCCTTCAAAGATGTCAGGTAAGACTCAAAAGTCTGATTACCATAGATATCAGTTTCTCTTTCTCCTAACAAATTCAGGTTTGGACCGTTTATTATAGCAATGCGTAGCATAGTTTTTCTGAGTACAATATTAATAAAATGCAGTTTATTGATATTTTTGCAATTACCGTTACCTAAATTTAATGTTTATGCCCACAATTGAAGAACATTTGATTACTCAACCCATTGAAGACCAACATATGCGTGCCTTGTTGAATATTATGTTTACCGGCGTATGGTTGCAGCAGAAGATGGGCTTTTATTTAAAACCTTTTGATATCACCGAACCTCAGTATAATGTTTTGCGCATACTCAGAGGGCAAAAAGGTGAAGCCATGAACCTGTATGAGATACAGAACAGGATGATACAAAAGATGTCTAATGTATCCAGACTAATAGATAAACTAGTAGCCAAAAAGCTGGTTACCAGAAAAGAAAGTAAGGAGAATAGAAGAAGAGTGGATATAGCGATTACTCCTAAAGGGTTACAGTTATTACAAGACGTAGAGCCTGCACTTCAAGATTACTTTAATAAATTGCGTAGCAACATCACAGTAGACGAGGCTAAGTCAGTAGCATCATTGCTGGATGAATTGAGGAATGAGTAAAGACGGTATAGTATGGGGAGCTTATCTGAAGGGCTTTAAAGCATATTTACAGCTGGAGCGCTCTATGTCTGATAATACTGTTGAGGCATACTTGCACGACGTAGAAATGCTGGGTGAGTATATCTACTCTGAACAAAATAATATCAGCATTGCCTCAATAGAGCTAAAGCATCTCCAACAGTTTCTTAATTACATCAATGAGTTGGAGCTTACAGCAAATACTCAGGCCAGAGTGATTAGCGGCATAAAAGCCTTTTTTCGTTACCTGTTATTAGAAGAAGCAATCACCAAAGATCCTACAGTACTGCTGGAGGCTCCTAAGCTTAGAAGGGCGTTGCCTGTTTTTCTTAGCATTGATGAGATCGAAGAGCTATTCCTTGCTATAGACCATAGCACACCAGAGGGTCAGAGAAACAGAGCCATTTTAGAAACCATGTATGGTTGCGGGCTTCGTGTTAGTGAGCTTACCTCTTTACAGATATCTAACTTATATCTGGACGTAGAGTTCATAAAAGTAATAGGTAAAGGAAACAAAGAACGATTAGTTCCTATTGGTAGTCAGGCTATCAAACATATTAAGCTGTATCGTGAACATGTTAGAAGCAAGCTGAAAACGATTAAGTCTGGTTGCGAGGATATACTCTTTTTAAATAGAAGGGGAGGGCAACTCTCAAGAGTAATGGTCTTCTTGATATTAAAAGACCTCACGGAAAAAAGCGGCATCAAAAAGAATATACACCCGCACACATTAAGACACTCTTTTGCTACACATTTAGTAGAGGCAGGCGCTGACCTACGTGCTGTACAAGAAATGCTTGGACACAAAAGCATTACTACTACAGAGATATACACGCATCTGGACAGGACCTATCTAAGACAGACCTTAGAAAAGTTCCACCCTCGTTATAATAAGTAAGATGCGTACAGTTTGATTACCTTTGCTTCAATTATATTAATATCATGAAGTACACTAGTGTCTTTTTACTGTCTATAATACTTTTAGGTATGGCTTGTAAATCCGCAAATAAAACAAGCTCTGCTACAGCTAAAGCCGATACAAAGAGTGTTGCTCTTGTATCTAATATCACACTCCATGATAAGCCTTTGGCTGTGATAAGCGAACATATAGAAAATCAGAAATGGCAAAAACTATATGCTGTAGGTGGTATTACTGGTAAAGACAGGATAGAGTATGATGAGTCTTATGTGACCTTCACCGACCAGAACCAGATAATAACAGAAGAGAAAGGTGTTAGCAAAACTCAAAAATTCAAATGGGAGGCTGCCAGAGACATCTTTACAGGAGACTCTACTTACGTAATTAAAAGTTTGAATGTATGGAAGGTGGATGGTATCTATAATGACACGCTTAGGCTGGCTGATAATTATCCGGATGGCTATAGCTATGCATTAATCCGCGCTAAGTAACAAATTTAATTTTCTTTTAATTACCTTAGGTGGTATAATCTATACCCCTATGAGTTTCAATCGCAGAAATTTTATCAGATCTGCATCAATGCTCACCGCTTTATCCTTAAGTGAGCTTGACTTACTAGCTGCTACAGACAGGTTAAAGACTGGCGGCAAAACAATAGCTCCCGACGATGAACAATACTGGGCAAACGCAAGAAAGTTGTTCCCTCTCACTGACAAAAGAGCCTACTTGAATAATGGTACTATGGGGCCTTCTCCGTATTCAGTTATAGAGGCTATTAAGGCTGGTATGATCAAAAATGATGTTGACGGTGAGTATAATGGTTATGAAAAGAGTAAAGTAGCTCTTGCCAGGTTTGTTAATGCTGATAAATCAGAGATTGCATTAACGCATAATGTTACCGAAGGAATCAATATTACATGCTGGGGTGTACCGCTTAAAAAGCGCGACGAGGTTATTGTTACTGATCACGAGCATGTGGGTAATGCACTCCCTTGGCTGAACAGGCAGAAGCTGCATGGTATAAAGTTGGTCTCATTTTCACCTGCTTCTACGGCAGCTGAGACACTTGATCGCATTGAGTCACTCATTACTCGTAAGACACGTGTGATTGCGATTCCTCATATGCCTTGTACACAAGGACAGATCATGCCGGTAAAAGAAGTGTGCAAGCTAGCAAGGGATAAAGGGATTTTCTCCTGTATTGACGGTGCGCATGGCCCAGGTATGCTACCTATTGATCTTCATGATATGGGCTGCGATACGTATGCAAGCTGTGGTCATAAGTGGATGTTGGGGCCAAAGGGAACAGGCTTTTTGTATGTTAGAAAAGATTTTCAGAATACGCTGCAACCCTATTTTGTAGGCGGTGGTAGTGTTAATGGAGAGTGGGATGTTACAACTTCGGAGAACTATATTCCCGAGTATGTAGATGGGGCACATAGGTACTTTGGGGGAACACAATCACTCGGGCACTCCAAAGGTTTAATAGCTGCCGTTGAGTTTATGGAAGTTATAGGCATGCAAAATGTTTATAATAGAATAAAACATTTAGGAAAGTATACTCAAGACTCGCTGATGGGGTATAGTGACAAGGTTGAGTTGATCACACCCACAGAAGAAAGGTCATATTGCGGTATCAATGGATTTAAGCTTAAAAAAGCAGATTTTAAAGAGTTTAATGATCATTGTTACGAGCACAACGTACGTATTAGAGCGGTGCCGGAAAGTGGGTTGAATAGCTTTAGAGTATCAACGCATATATATAACAGTAAGGATGAAATCGATAGATTGATGGAGGTGATCGAAGAACATGCATAAAAAAAGAGGCGCTGATCAGCGCCTCTTTTTTTATTATCTATTTTTAACGTTGTCTGTTTCGTCGTTCCTGTTATGTTCTACCCGCGGACTTTCGTTATTATTCTCCGAGGCTTCTTTTTCCTCTTTTTCACTTTTATGATTCATTGCTTCATAGTCAGTTGTATTGATCGAAGCACCTGTAGCACTTTGGCCTGATGCTTCACCCGTACCTACAGAACCACCACCGGCAGGTGCCGTTGATCCTTCATAAGATACATTCGTTCCGGTGTTAGACCATGTTTGGCGATGTCGATGACTTCTGGCCTTCTCTGTCGGACTTTGAATTATATCATCAATTATTCTTGCTTTCTCTGCTCCGCTTTTTTCTTTCTTGTCAGACATAATATTAAAGTTTGTTACCTAATTGTAACAAGCAGCTTTAATGAATGTTGAGTAATAGCATATCTTAAGCTAGCTTTAACATAGTTGTCACAGTTGCAAAGTCTTAGCAGTTATATTTTGTATGGTCAAGAGAGTAGATTACAGTTGTCTCAGGCTCTGTTTTGCCAACATGCTCTTTTTCCAGTTCTTTATTCTTACTAAAGTTGTTTTTCGTTAATAAGCTGATAGAAGCAGAATTGTCTTGATGTGTATAAGCTGTTATTTTTTTAAAGCCTAGGTTACAAATGCCGAAGTCAAGGGCTAGCTGCATAGCATCATTCATATAGTCTTTGTTTTGATAGTTGCTATTTAGCATATAGCCAACTTCTGCCAAGTGTATCTCTGGTTCAAAATTCCACAGTGAGATAGTTCCTATCACTTTATCATGGTCTTTTTCAGTGATACCCCATACGATACATTTATTCGCTGAGATATTATTGTTGATATTTTTTATCCAGTCTGTAGCATCAGCAATAGTTTTAGTTTTTTTGATACCTACATATTTTGTCATTTCTTCATCACCTCTTATAAAAAGTATTTCTTCATCATCATTGCTATTAAGTTGCCTAAGAACTAAACGTTCAGATCTTAGAGTCGGAAATATCGAGAAGTCTAAATTCATGATTGCTAAAGATATATTCTTCTACGCCCACAATTTAAATAACCATGAGTATTTAAAGGGTTTTGTTGCAGATTAAATATATTTAGGTATTACAATTGTATTGATGGCTAAAAAGAAAAATAAGTCTCCAAAGGTTGAAAGAAAGCCAAAGGTTTCTTCCGAAAAAGAAAAAGAGGTAGACGCTAACCCTAAAGGAATTAATAAACAGTTTTATCTGATTGCAACAGTTGTAGTGATCCTTATAGTAGCATTGATAAGGTTACGCTTGCTTGATGTACCACTGGAAAGGGATGAAGGTGAGTATGCTTATATGGGTAGCCTCATCCTAGATGGAATAGTACCGTACAAAGAGGCTTATAACATGAAGCTCCCAGGGGTTAGCTTTATGTATGCCATCATAATCATGATATTTGGGCAAACAACAGTAGGTATACACATTGGTTTATTGCTGATTAATGCTTTTACTGGTTTGTTGTTCTTCTCTTCATTCAGGAAACTGTTTAACGACAGTGTAGCATTCGTAGCTGCTACAGCATATGTATTATTGTCTGTAAGTCCTACAATGTATGGCTTTGCTGCACATGCTACACAGTTTGTGTCTTTCTTCGTAGCTCTTGGTATTTGGTTGTTTACTGCATATCGAGATTCTGTAAAAGTATGGTTGCCATTATTGATAGGTGTATCATTCGGCATGGCTTTCTTAATGAAGCAACAAGCTGTGTTCTTTATTCTCATGGCGGGCGTATTGTTGTTCACTGTGCTTCGTGATAAAAAAGAGAAGCTTCTGGTTCCTGCAGCTCTTTATGCTATAGGTGTCTTTATTCCATACCTTATTACTATAGCATTTGTTTCCGGTGCAGGAGCTTGGGATACCTTCTGGTTCTGGACGTACGAATATGCCAGTAAGTATGCATCAGGTGCATCATTTGAAAGTGGTAAAGAATTGTTCGCTCTATCCTTCGGTCCGATGTTTAAAGAGTACTTCTTGTTATGGCTATTGTTCTTTGCAGGGGTTATCATATTATTTGTTGGCAAGCTTACTAAACAGCAAAAAGTATTTGCGATTAGTTTAGCTGTCTTTTCACTCTTATCTATTTGCCCTGGCTTTTATTTTCGCAAACACTACTTCATAACACTACTTCCGGGTGCTATACTGCTTATGGGTATTTGCGCTGATTATATTTCTAAAAGACTAAATGTAAGCAAGCAGCTGGTGCCGATATTAATCGTAGGGACATCTTTAATATTCGCAGTGATGACGAATAGCTGGTACTATATTGATGAAGAGCCCGAACAAATATCAAAAAGAGTATATGGTACTAATCCTTTCACTGAAGCAGTAGAAATAGCTGATTATATCAAAGAGCATTCTAATAAAGATGATAAAGTAGCTGTTGTGGGGTCTGAGCCGGAGATATATTTCTATTCAGACAGGCGAGCAGCAACAGGTTATCTTTATACCTATCCGCTTATGGAGCTGCATGACTATAATAAAAAGATGCAGCAGGAAATGATAGGTGAGATAACAGAAGAGCAACCTGAATATCTTGTATTCTGTAAAGTAGATGCCTCTTGGCTGGCTCGTCCGGAATCTCCAAAGGATATTCTTGGCTGGTTCTTTGGTTATACTAAAGAGAATTATGACCTTGTCGGCGCGGCAGATATTAAGTACGAGGTACCTACTCAGTTTTCTTGGGGAGAAGCTGCTGCAACATATCAACCTCAAAGCGACCAGTTTATACTGGTCTTTCAAAAAAGGAGTTAATATTATGGCATTAACACCATCTAATAGCTTTAAGCAGGGGGCTATTGCGCCTGATTTTGCATTGCCCGATACGATAAGAGGCAATCGGCTTTCTTTTGATGACGTTAAAGGAGACAACGGCACGGTTGTCATGTTTATATGTAATCATTGTCCTTATGTGTTGCATATTAATGATGAGTTGGTGCGCCTGGCAAATGATTATAAGAGCAGAGGAATAGGCTTTGTAGCTATTAGTAGTAATGATGCGGAAAAGTACCCACAGGATGGCCCTGAAAAAATGAAGGCCCGGGCGGAAAAACTAGGTTACCCTTTTCCATATCTATATGATGAGACACAAGAGGTAGCTAAGGCATATAATGCAGCCTGCACTCCTGACCTATATGTTTTTGATAAAAATGATTCCGCTGTATACCACGGCCAGCTAGATGATAGCCGCCCGGGTAATAATATTCCTGTAGACGGTACTGACCTTCGGGCTGTTTTAGACGTCTTATTAAGAGGAGATACATATTCAGGAATACAAAAGCCGAGCATAGGCTGCAATATCAAATGGAAAAGTTAAATGAGAGTACTACTATTCTTACTATTCACACTTGCTGTGTGTTTCAATTGTACTATAGCGCAACCTCAAAAACCTGTTGCTGAAAAAATAAGTGTTCAGGATTCTGTTTTGCTCAGCAAGAGTGTGCTGTCATTTATGAGTGCTATTGAACAGGGCGATAGTGTATATCTGAAAGCCAATACATTAAATGAAGTTTCATGTACTGTTTGCGACTGGAGAACAAACGATGGCAAGCCTCCCTCAGACTATTTCGTCTCTATAGATGATTTTATAAAACAGATATGTAGGAAAAGCGCTTGTAGTCCGCTATTGGATGCTTATTATAAGCGTGGTAGTAGTTACAAGCTGAGCATGCATAATGATATCTCTGTAGAAGGACTTAAAACGGGAGTAGGAGAGCAGTGTTTATACCATTCCTCCATTCAGACTATATTGCCTAATAAAGCGTTTAGTAATGGTCTAACGCATGACATGATTTTTATCAAACAAGATGGTGCCTTTAAACTGTACAGTATTACTTCCAGTATGTGATTTTTATGTAAATTTGTAGTAGTTAGGTTCGTGCTTACTGGCGTACACTTGGCATAGTTCTTCATGTTGTTTTGCCGGCGAACCTGGATTTTTAAGAAAATTTGCATTTCGCAACAATATGCAACAGATTACAACATTTTCGTTTCTGATTATCCGACTATCTTTGCACCATGGAATTGTCAGCACTTACAGCAATAAGTCCCGTAGACGGACGATATAGAAAGCAGCTCGCATCGTTAGCTCCATATTTCTCTGAGTATGGTTTAATGCGCTATAGAGTACAAGTAGAGGTAGAGTATTACCTGTTCTTGGCTCAGAAGAAGATATTCTCTTTGCCTGCAGATGTTAAGCCTGCAAAGCTGAGAAACATATATAAGAACTTTTCAGAAGCAGATGCTGAGCAGATAAAAGCTACTGAAAGAGTAACTAATCACGATGTGAAAGCTGTAGAGTATTTCCTGAAGGAGCAGTTAAAAGCTTTTGCTGCTGATGATACATTAGAGTGGGTACACTTCGGACTTACAAGTCAGGATGTCAATAATACTGCTATTCCGCTAAGCTGGAAAGAAGCAATGGAGGAAGAGTACTTACCGGCCTTGGAGAATATTATTCTAAGTCTTGAAAAGCTATCAGAAGAGTGGACTGGTATCCCAATGCTAGCTAAAACACACGGACAGCCTGCATCTCCTACAACACTAGGTAAGGAAATAATGGTGTTTGTAGAGCGTCTTAGAGGTCAGGTAGCATTATTAAGTAAGATACCGTATGCTGCTAAGTTTGGCGGTGCTACAGGCAACTTTAATGCGCATCATGTTTCTTTCCCTGATATGGACTGGCAAAAGCTCGGTAATGAGTTTGTAGAGAAGAAGCTCGGTCTGGAGCGTATGCAGTATACTACACAAATAGAGCACTATGATAATATTGCCGCTCAGTTTGATGCTTTAAAACGTATCAATACAATATTGATAGACTTTGCACGAGATGTATGGACGTACATTTCAATGGAGTACTTTAAGCAGAAGACAAAGGCTGGGGAGGTTGGTAGCAGCGCGATGCCACACAAGGTGAACCCGATAGATTTTGAAAATGCAGAAGGTAACCTAGGTATCGCCAATGCAATATATGAACACCTAAGTGCTAAGCTCCCAATTAGCAGACTACAAAGAGACTTGACAGATAGTACTGTGCTTAGAAATGTTGGTGTGCCAATGGCTCATAGCTTTTTAGCTTTAAGAAGTCTTGAAAAAGGGCTTGGTAAACTATTGCTAAATAAAGACAAGCTAAAAGAAGACCTTGATGAGAACTGGGCTGTTGTAGCTGAAGCAATACAGACTATTTTAAGAAGAGAAAACTATCCTAAGCCTTACGAGGCGCTTAAGGATTTGACTCGTGGTAAGAAGACAATTACTAAGGACGATATTCATGAGTTTATCAAGACTTTGAAGGTTTCAGGTAAGGTGAAAAAAGAACTAAGAGCTATCACTCCGCATAACTACACAGGAGTATTCTAATTGAAAGAAATTCCCAAAATATTATTAGGTAGCCTATCTACTGTAGATGGGTTTGATGAAGATGCTTTTATTGCGTCTCATACAACAAAGCCAATTACCTCTATACGCTTACATCCGCTTAAGAACAATGCTCATATCACTAGCGATGATATAGTTCCATGGTGTGTTAATGGTCGCTATCTTAAAGAGCGTCCAATCTTCACAGTTGATCCGTCTTTTCATGCGGGTGCATATTATGTGCAAGAAGCTTCTAGTATGTTCTTGCATCACATGCTATCCCAACTGTTGCCTGATAAGAACAATTTAAGAGTACTTGATCTTTGTGCAGCTCCAGGTGGTAAAAGCACATTAATAGCGTCATTGTTAGGTAGAGATAGCTTGCTGATCAGTAATGAAGTGATTCGTAGCCGTGCCTCTATATTAGAGGAGAATATGACCCGATGGGGCTATATGAATACCTGGGTGACGTGTAATGACCCCAAAGACTTTACAAAGCTTAACGGCTATTTTGATGTGATAGTTGTAGATGCACCTTGCAGTGGATCGGGGTTATTCAGGAAAGATGAAAATGCAATAGACGAGTGGAGTGCGTCAAATGTAGATCTGTGCGTAGAACGACAAAAAAGGATATTAGCTAATGTATGGCCTGCATTGAAGCAAGATGGGATATTAATCTATTCTACTTGTAGTTATTCTAAAGCAGAAGATGAAGATATGCTCAACTGGATGAATGAGCAGTTTCTTTTGGAAGGTTTGAGTGTGAACTATGATAAAAGCTGGGGTATAGTAGAGACAACGGCTTCTAAAGAGTCTTTGAAAGGGTATAGGTTTTTCCCTGATAAAGTAAAAGGAGAGGGTTTTTATATAAGTGCAGTTAGAAAGGTGCAGTCTGAAGGTAGTATAAAACAAAAAGCTCCAAAATCACAACACGATAAGAGTATGCATGAGCAGTCCTCTCATTTGTTGAATATTAAAGATTACTCTTGTATACCGCTTAATGATACGTTTGTAGGGATAAACCCTAACCATGAGTTTGATCTGAATGTTTTGAATAAAACCTTATACCTCAGAAAAGTTGGAATAGCGCTAGGCTCCTATATGAAGAAGTCTTGGGTGCCCACACATGATGTTGCACTGTCAGTCGATTGTGCTAATAGTTTAGGTAGAATAGTAGTTAACAAAGAACAAGCGTTAAAGTACCTGAAAAGAGAGGATTTTGGCGTATTACCATCAGATAAAGGCTGGTATTTGGTAGAATATGAGTCCAATATGTTAGGCTGGGTTAAGTGTTTAGGTAATAGGGTTAACAATTATTTACCAAAACATTGGCGAATTCGTATGAATATCGATGAGGTAGATTGGGCATAATATTTGTATTTTAAGAAGATAACGTACTAATAATTTTATGTTGAAAAGTATAGTTTTTCTAGTGATATTATCCTTTACTGTTAATCTGACTACAGCACAAATACAAGTGCACTCAGAAGGAACTCAATCTGATACACTAAGGGTTGTTTTTTATGAGGATAATTGGGCAATAGAACATACCGTAAAGCTTGGTGAAACGGTTTTCATGCTAGCAAAGAAGTATCATGTGCCACCTGCAATGCTAGCGGATGTTAATAAAGTTACTTATAGTACTGGTTTCAAAGAAGGACAGCTATTATACGTTCCTCTGGGAGCATATAACCAAGTAAAGAAAAACAATACAGGTCGTACTGACCTCCGCCCTTTAAATTACATTGTTACTGAGTCTGATAATTTGTTCAGGCTAGCTCATATGGCTGGTGTTAAGCAAAGGACGCTACAGTCTTGGAATGGAATGTCCGATAATTACATTGAACCCGGACAATCATTATTTGTGGGTTGGGTGCTGCATGATATGCTTTCTAAACCTTTTGCTAGTAGTAACAATGAAGATGTAAACGAGGTTGATGACGAAGAAGATGATGTTATTGCTAAGCCTAAACAATTATATGATACATTTACAAAAGTTGTTGATGGACAGACTGTTATAGTGCTAAAAAAGAGAGATTCTCTTACCAAAACTGAAAGAAAGTATGTTACTCAGACCAATAATGAGCAGAATATGGTGGAAGAGAGTGGTACTGCTACTTTTTACGAGATGAAGGGTAAAGTGAGTGCCAATAAGGAGTATTTCTATGCTTTTCATAATCAGGCTAAAGTTGGTACGATCATTAAAGTGCACAACCCTGGCACAGATAAAACAGTATTTGTAAAAGTTTTAGGAACAATACCAGAAACCAAACAATATCATAATAGCGTTATTGGTATAAGCAGTGGAGCTAAAAAAGAGCTTATGGTAGTAGAAGATAAGGCTTGGTGTGAGTTGAGGTATGCACCTGCTACTAATTAACATACGTGTATAACTAGAAATCTGATAATTTCATTTCTTTGGCTATGTTGCACTTATGAAAGTGCTGGTTATACGTTTTTCTTCTATTGGCGACATCGTTCTCACCAGCCCCGTTTTACGTTGCTTGAAGGCTCAGGTACCTCATATAAAGGTGCACTATTTGACCAAAGCCTCATTCGAAGGTGTTGTTGGCGCCAACCCTAATATAGACAAGTGCTATTTCTTAAAGGATAATTATGACGAGCTGATAAGCTCATTGAAGAAAGAGAAGTACGACTATATTATAGATCTTCATAAGAACTTGCGTTCTCTTAGAATAAAGCAAGCGTTAAAGTGTAAAAGCTTCTCTTTTAATAAATTAAATATTCAAAAATGGCTGCTGGTTAACTTGAAAATAAACCTCTTGCCGGATATTAGCATTGTCGAAAGATATATAGATACAGTGCGTCAGCTAGGAGTAAAGAACGACGGAGAAGGTCTGGACTATTATATTCCTGAAGGTCTAGAACTAAACAATAGAGATATTCCTATGAGCCATTGGGCAGGTTATATAGCATGTGTGATAGGAGGGTCTTATAACACGAAGAAATATCCTGTAGAAAAGTGGATTGACTTCTGTAAAAAGTCGCCATATCCTATAATCTTACTTGGAGGTCCTGACGATAAGGAGGAGGGAGATCAAATAGCTGCTGTAGATAATATTAAAGTATATAACTCTTGTGGTAAGTTCTCGCTTAACGAGTCAGCACTTTTGGTAAAGTTCTCTCGGTTTGTAGTCAGTAACGACACTGGCCTGATGCATATTGCTTCAGCACTTAATAAGAATGTTATATCTCTATGGGGAAATACTGTTCCTGAGATGGGAATGTTCCCTTATTATGGTAATAATAATTTAAATAAAACAGTTTCAAATAAGTTTAAAATTTTAGAAGTGAGGGGCCTTGGCTGTCGACCTTGCAGTAAAATAGGTTATGATAAATGTCCTAGAGGTCATTTTAAATGCATGAAAAACATTAATGAAGATGGTTTTTTAAAATATGTAGAAAACTACTGGTCTCAAACCCAACCTTAAGCATTGAAAACGAGTCTATTTAGGTGTATGTAAGTCAATTTTAACAGTATGTTATTGCTTTATGTACTCACAGGTTAAAAAAAACATATTTGATGTTTACTTGTGGTTAATAAATAGATTTTTAGATATAATACGCAACCATATGAAGAGGCTACAGATTTTACTAATTTTCGCTATCACGATGTTGGTTTCAACCATTTTGCCAAGCAAAGATGCTCATGCAACCCATGCTGCGGGTGGAGAATTAATATATGTCCACATCAGTGATTCGACTTATCAATTTTTCTTCAAATTTTACCGTGACTGTACAGGTATTGATGCACCTCCTAACGTCACATTGTGTTTTGAAGAATCGTGTTCTAACCAGACGTTTAACAGACCTATGCAGAAGTGGACAGGTAAGTTGCCACCAGATAACCGTGATAACGGGGACCCTGTGTCTTTAGGTTGTTCAAACTCTGAAAACTATTGTACCGACCCTACTTCAGATATCCCTGGTTATCGAGAGTGGTGGTATTCATGGATAGAAACACTTCCTCTTGCATGTAATACATGGACCTTTGGGGTCAGTATCAGTGCGCGGAACGCCAGTTATAACTTAAGTGTAAGTGGTAATTTATATGTAGAAACGACTTTTAACAGCGGGGTCACCTGGGATAACTCTTCACCATATTTCTCTGTGAAACCTATACCGTATGTATGTAAGGATGCACCTTACGCTTACAATAATGGTGCACTAGATGCCGATGGAGACTCCCTCTGGTCGGAGATAGCGATACCGCTTATAGCTACTACTTGTACTGGGACACCTAACCAATCAACACTTAATGCAAACCTGACTCCTCCTATAACGGTTCCGGGTAACCCGTTGCAAACAAATAATGCCTTCAATTTGAATGGTGCTAATGGTCAAATGAACTTTACTGCCACTATGCTTGGCGCAGCTACACTGACCATGCGTACTCGTGAGTTTCGTAATGGTGTGGAGCTCGGGTATATTATGCGTGATGTACAGGTGCAGATTCTAGAATGTACTGCAACTGCTCCTGATGTTACAACAGTAACTATTGGTGGAGGCGATACTACAGGTGGTGTGAATTATGGTTGTGTAGGTCAGAACTTGAACTTCTGCTTTGATGTAACTGCTTCTGATCCGGATGCGGTATTAATTTTAGAAGACAACTTACAGACAGCTATACCGGGAGCTTCAATGAACTATACCAACCAGA
>CAZHDM010000027.1:0-24074 GCA_964531655.1 uncultured Flavipsychrobacter sp. | reverse complement strand
GTTATTATTTATCTTTTATAAACAGTTTATTAATTCCAATAATTTATATTATGAAAAAGCAGTACAATGAAATCTTAAGTAATCCGGTTGTTCCTAATGCTAACGGTCTGTATGGTATCAGTTTTTTTTCTGGGGTCAGAGGATTTGATATTGGAGCTAAAAAAGCTGGTTTTACTTCCTTGTTCCTTTCAGATATAATGAAACAAGCCGGAACTGCATTTAAACTCAACACTTTCAACCCTCATGAACATTTAAGAAGCGAAGGAGTTTATGCAGTGGGTAAAGATGCTGGTGATATTACAAAACTATCATTTGATACTATTGCCGACCCTATAAAGGACAAGCTTGGTATAGAATTGAAAAGAGGTGAAGCTGCGGTAATTCATGGAGGACCTCCATGCCAAGGGTTCTCTAAATGTAATATGCATAGGGTTGAACTGTCAGATAGGAATATGTTGATTTTTGAATTGTTGCGTATAATAAATGAGGCGAAACCAAAAGTTGGTCTGATTGAGCAGGTGCCGGATTTATTAACCCCTAAGTTTTTCAGAGTATGGAGTACAATAAAGTATGTACTCAACAGCATGACAGATTATATCTGGGATTTTCAGGTTATGGATGCATCACTTTATGGTGCAAGACAGAAGAGGAGAAGGCTCATAATTATGATGGTAAGGCGAGACTTAGGCGTTCCTGCTTCATTCCCGACTCCTTCACCAGTTGATTTATCTAAAGTATCTGTCAAGAGTCTTCTTCCGCATGTCAACTACTTTTCGCCTGGACAATTTAAAGATTCTATTAAAGACGCATCAAAGCATATTTTCTGTACTATGACAGCTACGGGTAGTGAAAAAGTATATTGTCATGATGGAAAAGGACGCGATTTGACAATTGAAGAAAGACTCGTATTAACAGAACTTGAAGGACTGAATCTTGAAGGTATAAGTAAAGGCTTTCAGAAAAAGCTTTTAGGTAATATGGTTCAAGTCTCATTTGCTGAAAAATTATTCAAACATATAAAAGAGAACATCTTACAGGCGTCAAGTGAAATGACTATAGAAAAAGCTGCCTAAAAAGTTTATTTGAATCGGGTTCATTTGAGCTCTATTTTCCATGCTTTAACTATTTAAATAATAAACAGGTTAATGTCAAAGTTTATAGAGCAGATAATTACAGAAAGCAAATATTTCGATAAGAACACACAGGAGTTAATTAACCTTATGGTAAATGGTATCGAAGAACCGTATAATGAATATGAGCTCTTTGGCTCTTCACATACTCCAACAACCGATGATGTTGTTCTTGATGCTCTTATTAAAGAACTAAACAAACTGGCCAGGTACAATGAGGACTATGTGAACATAAGTGTTGACAAGAAGAAATATGAACTTTTAGAGGAAGCGGCAAAATGTCCTGTTATCGGGAAACAACAAGTTATGGTTGACCTGGGATATTCTAAAGTAAAAGTCACCACGGAGTGTTTATACAAAGCAATTAGAAATCAGATATTACAGAGAGCATTATTTCCCAATCAGAATGGGGATGGTTTATTTGTAAGAGTTAACAAACAATTGCTTCATGACAATGCTGTAACATTTAAGGAAATGAATCAAACGGATTGGGCAGATGAAGAATGGGAAGATTAGCAATGCTATCTCATATTAAGCGTAGGGATATTGTTTTCTTCGAGCCAACGTTTAAACTCTTCAGGGTGGTCAGGTGTATAGTGAATTGTTTGTTTGTTTTGCTTTAATAAAATTGTAAAGAGCCCTAAGGCAGGAGAAAATAAGTATTTAGAAAGTTCTTGTGCGGTGTATTCGAACCCATCAAATCTCTCATTGTTCATTGGGTTATTATTTTATGGTAAATATAACTCGAAAAATAAATAAAAAAGCTCGCCTGAGAACAGGCGAGCCCCTATAAACCCTATCACCATGAAAATTCTTTTGTATTAGTTTAACTATATCATATTAACAAAATATACTTAAGGGTTTACCTTCATCTCGTTTAATGTAAAAAATAATTGCATCAATAAATCCATTGGTTGAGATTCAAGATAATATTAATTCAGCTTTCACCCTTTTGACGGACTCACAGTATTCCCAAAATCAGACTTAGGTTGTTTCATATCTTAGTATACATATTGAACATATTTAATTACACAATGCATTGTCAATAAGGAACTCAAATACGCTAATTTGAAACTCTTTTATTAGTGTAGATAATAAATATCATCAACAATACAGACGTTACTAAAGTAGCAGGAAGGGTACCTAAATCCAACCCCCCTTTTGCTGTTGGCTTAGTTAGCAAATCACCAAACGTGGCACCAAAAGGACGGGTAAATATAAATGCTATCCAAAAAAGAAATACTTGATTAACTCTTGCAAATTGATGCACTAAATATACTATCACGATAACTCCAGCAGTTACTAACGCGCTAATAAGATAGCTTAACCCGATATTATCACTCAAGAAATCTCCGAATGCTGTTCCGAGGCTGTTAGAGAATAAGACAGCTATCCAATATAAAACTTCAATCTTAAAGAGATGTATCGGATATATCCTTAATGTTTTATCAGCTTTGTACCAAATAAAGAGAGTTGTTAAGAGCGACGTTAATAGAATAATTGAACCGTACAAATAGCCTAAGCCTAATGTTCTATCCATAAAGTCGGATATTTCAGTTCCTACAGTTGTGGTACTGACTATTACTATCCAATATAGATAAGGATGTAGCTTTTTAGCTTTTAGTTGAAAAAAAAGAGCGATTACAAAAAAAGATGCTGTAATTCCCAAACTTATTAAGTAACCTAAATTAAGAGTCATAGCTAATAAATCACCAAGAGTTTCTCCCAACGTTGTTGCGAGAATTTTCATAATCCAAAAAAAAGCGGTTACTCTAATAACCTTATTATTATCATTCATGTTTTAATTAATTAAACTTTCAAACTAAATATTAGATTATTAACCATATTAAAACTTAAAGCTATATCCAAGGCGTATAACTTGTGTTTCATAATAGTCCGTGCTGCTATATCTGAAGCCGTCACCATTAATTTCCTTCTTTATTCTAAGTGTGTTAGCAATATCTGTGGCATTTAAAAAAAGCTCTCCTTTTCCTTTTTGAATTACTTTTTTTAATCCTAAATCTATTGAAAACCTTGAGGCTATCTTTCCTTGTGGGATAATATCAGGAGCCATGTAGACTACTGTAATTTGACCATCAAAACCATTAGTAAAATGTAATAAACCATTCATCTTCACATTCCCTGATATGATTTCTTCTCTTAACGCATTGAATGTATCAGTAACAGGATACTTATTTATGACAGAATATTCATCTATTATATTTCTATAAATGTTCGCATTTAAATTTAAGGTAAACCATTTATTAATATTCTCAGATACTAATGCTTCGAATCCTGTGTTGTAACTTTTTCCAGCATTCTGAAATACATTGTAAATTATAGTGCTGTTTGGAACGATGGTAGAAATACGGGTAATGGTCGCATTCATCATCATATGATAGATAGCAGAGTATATATAACCCCCTGACCAGCTTCTTTTATATCCAAGTTCAACACTATTATTAAATTGAGGACGAAGAGCAGGATTGCCTACTTTTATTATTTCTGCATCATCATATTTTGGAAATATCCTTATATCTACTTCATTCGGACGGTCAACTCTTCTGTTGTAAAACAGTGATAGTTTATTCAAGTCATTTAGCTTGTACGTAAAACGAATATTTGGAAATGGCTGCGTGTAATTATATCCATCACTTCTGTATGTACTATGATTAGGATTAACATCATACCTTATACCAACATATTCAACTCTCACACCAGCCTCAACTTCAAGTTTTTTACTTTCAAAAACATAATTTCCGTATATCGCTGGGATGGTTTCTGAATAATTTGCCCATCCCCCTGCATTCACATCCAATGGTGAGTTAAGTCCTGGTATGAATTGCATGTTTACTGGAATGTACCTGTAACGAAACTTTAATCCAGTTTCAAAACGACCATATTTCAACGGTTGCGTGTAATCAATATTAATATCGGCTACTTGTTCATCAGATATAAGCTTAAATGAATCCAAACCAGTATATGTCGGTAAGATATTTGTAAAGAAATACTGTTCATTTTCTCTATGATAAGTATAATTCAATGAAGTATTTACTATTCTACCTGGCTGTTTAAACTTATGTTCCCATGAAGCAGATGCTGTAACGGTCGTTTTAAGTTCGTCCTCAATAAATGTCCATAGCCTTAATCTTTGTGATAAATTATTATTGAAAAATGGCTGGTCTCCTCTATCTATTATTTTTTCACTACTGAATAAACCTGAAAGAGTAACTGTGTTTCTATCATCCGCATACCAGTCAATACCGGTTTTTGCAGTTACGATATTCGTGTTTCTATTTCTTTTACTTTGCTGTCTGATTATAGTTCCATCATCATAATATCTTTCCACAAACTCATTTTTGTTTAGCGTTTGTGTGTATAGATTATCAGCTTGTAGAAACAGGTTAGTCTTTTTCTTTCTGTAGTTAAGAGATAGTGATGGGTTGATTTTTGGAGTGTATTGATATTGAGGTCTAATGGTAGGGTAATTTTCTTTTTTTACCCATAGCGCACCAAGCCCGCCGGTAATGCCCATCTTCCCGTTTAATCCGTCCTTTTTCTCTTCTTTAAAAATAATATTAATAATACCTGCATTACCATTTGCATCAAATTTAGATGATGGGTTGTTAATTACTTCTATTTTATCAATGGCTGAAGCAGGTATATTCTCTAATCCTGATTGTGTCCCGAATCCAGTTAGGGCAGTTTGCTTTCCATCAATTAGCACCATTACTTTGTCACTACCACGTATTTGAACTTTATTGTCCTGGATAGTTATGCTTGGCAGGTTTTTCATCGCATCTAATACAGAGCCTCCAGTCTGGGTCAAGTTGTCGGTTATACTAAATGTCTTTTTGTCCATTTTGCCGCTAACAGCATCTCTTTTTGCACTAACTATTACTTCATCTAATGCTTGTTGGTCTTCTTCTAAGTATATTATACCCAAATCAAGGAATTTATTCAGCCTCCCGACAAGTACGGGTATTTTTTTAGGCAAAAATCCCAAAAAGTTTATCTCAACATAATATTCCCCACTTTTGATATTATTTAATAAGAAACGTCCCTTCTCATCAGTTAAAGCACCTGCAACAAATACACTGTCATTTATTGTTTTGAGTATTACGTTTGAATATGAAATTGTACTGTGGCTTTTCTGCTCTTTAATTTGCCCAGAAATTGTTACGCCGCCAACTTGCGCATAGCAGAATGTACCAACTGCTAAAAGCAATACGGTTAAAATATATTTATCCATTTTTTTATTTGATTTAAGAAATACAGATATATCGTTACTACTAAGTATTGGTTTTAGTAGGTGAACAAAAAACATAACCTGGGATATTCCAGGCTATGTTAATTCATAGAAGACTGAGATTAGTCTCTATCATCATGGTCTTCTTCCTTGTTTTTAGAACTACTTATGAAGTTTCCTGTTTCATCAAATAGGTAGTCAACATCATTGACTTCTGCCTCATATGTGATTGACCCGTTTGAAGAAACTATTTTTGCTGTTTCCTCTATTTCACCCTTAGCAGAAGCATATTTCTGTGCTTTAGCAGGCAAATCGGTAACCGAAATATTAGCTTCTGTTTCTTTAATACTTGCGTCAGAGTTGAATAAAACAGATGTTTTATTTCCCTTATGTTTAAAAGACGCTTCATACTTGTCATCTTCCACTTCCCACTTAACACTTTTTACATTTGGGTATAATTTCATAAATGCCCCTTTAACATTATTTGGAATAGTTTGGGCAGACGTTGTTGTTGTGCATGACATGACAGCCAGCAACAATATCATTGTTGTTCTCATTATTAAAATATTTAATTTATTAAAGAATAAAATGCTCTGAAAATAAATTAAACATTTATTGGAGGGCGGAAAATATCTGTGTTGTAATTGTAATGATAGAAGTTGCCTTTATTGATTGGATAAACAGAATTACCTGCTAACTCAATAAACGGTTGTAACTCAATTTGTAATATTTTAGGTAATGCAACAACAAACTGTGATGGTGATTGCATTATTTGGAATGGTTGGTGAGGTAGCTCTCCTTCTTCTTCTTCTTCTTCACCTTCAAAAAAGTGTTCTACTTCTTCCAGATTCAGTAAATGCTCGAATACAAAATCTAATGGCGTGATGTCGGGGTCTTCTTTACTACATCGTTCATACATTTTGTGCAAATCAAAAGAGTTTGACCAAACTCCAGGTTGTATTAAACCAAGAATCCAAATGAATAATATTGGTATTATTATTAAACGTTGCACACTATAAAATTAGAAAATTCTAATCTAAAGAATATGACTATTTAGTTAATTCTTAATAAACTGGCATTAATAGCGACCACTACAGTACTTACAGTCATGAGAATAGCACCTATGGCCGGGCTAAGAATAATGCCCCAACTATAAAGAACACCAGCTGCAATAGGCATAGCAATAATATTATAACCTGTAGCCCAAATTAAATTCTGTACCATCTTTTTGTATGTAGCTTTACCAAATTTTATTAGACCTGTTACGTCTTTAGGATTACTGTTTACCAAAACTATTCCTGCTGTCTCTGCAGCAATATCAGAACCAGAGCCTATTGCAATTCCTATATCTGCCTGAGCCAAAGCGGGTGCGTCATTTATACCGTCACCTGTCATTGCTACAAACTCTCCATTATTTTGAAGCGTTTTAATATGTTCTAACTTCTGATGTGGTAAAACCTCTGCGATGAAATTTTCCATACCCAGTTTATCAGCAACGGCTTTCGCTACTTTACTATTATCTCCTGTAAGCAATAAACTCTTTATACCTTCTTTTTTTAATTGGCCAATTGCGTCGTATGATTCTTCCCTTATTTCATCTGCTAAGGCTATTGTTCCTATAAGTTCATTATTAATAAGAATATAAACCTGTGTAGTAGCATCATCTTCTTGTTCAGGTATTTTGATGTTATTCTCTTTTAGGTACCCGGGACTAACTATATGTACCTCTTTCCCATTATGTTTTGCTGAAATGCCTTTCCCTGTGATTGCTTCAACTTCATTTACTTCAGGGATGGGCAGCTGTTTGTCTTTGGCCTTATTAACGACACCTACAGCAATAGGATGTTCCGAACTGCTTTCTATTGCTGACGCAAGTGCTAACACTTCATCATCACTATAACTATCTATGTAAGATTTAAATCTGACAACTTTAAACTCACCAATTGTCAGCGTTCCTGTTTTATCAAATACTACGGTAGTCACTTTTCTTGAATTCTCGAAAGAGGTTCTGTTTTTTATAAGTAACCCATTTTTGGCTGACATTGTTGTTGAGCGTGCTACTACTAAGGGTACTGCAAGACCAAGAGCATGAGGACAACAAATAATAATAACAGTCACCATTCTCTCCATTGAATAGGCAAGTTCATGCCCTGTTAAATGCCAAGCAAGAAAAGTAGTTATACCTGAAATAATAGCTATTATAGTTAACCACTTTGCCGCAGTGTTTGCCATTAGCTGGGTCTTTGATTTACTTTTTTGAGCATCATTTACCAACTTTATTACCTGTGACAAATAAGAATCTTTTGCTCCATGAGAGACCTCAACCTTTATAGCTCCATTGCCATTAATAGAACCAGCTATCACCTTGTCATCGACATCTTTTGAAATAGGTTTTGACTCACCTGTTAACATAGATTCATTGATGTGGGAATTACCATCTATAATTACTCCATCAGCAGCTATCTTTTCACCAGGCTTTATCAATATTATATCACCAGGTTGTAAACTATTAGTTTTTACTTCCACCGTAGTATCTCCTTTTACTAAATGTGCTTCAGAAGGCATAAGTTTGACAAGCAATTCTAATTCCTTAGATGCTCCTGCTACAGATTTCATCTCTATCCAGTGTCCTAATAACATAATCAGAATCAACGTTGCCAATTCCCAGAAGAAATCCGAACCTTCAAGTCCGAACACAGTAGCACTACTATATATGAACGCTACTGAAATAGCAAAACCTACAAGGGTCATCATTCCAGGATTTTTATCTTTAAGTTCACTGACAAGCCCAGATAGGAAAGGCCATCCTCCATATACAAATATTATAGAGGACAGAATAAATAATAGATATTTACTGCCTGTAAAAGACCATTCAACACCTATCCAGTGTTGTATCATAGGAGATAGTAATATCGTAGGTATGGTCAGTACTAAAATGACATAAAATCGCTTTCTAAAATCAGCAATCATGGCATTATGGTTATGCTCGTGGTGTCCATGTCTATTATCACTATGACCGCTATTATCACTTTTATTATGTTGATGGTGTCCGTGATGGTTGTGTTCCATAACCAGTTCTTTTAGTTTTATTTAATCGTATCTATTAAGGAGCCGCACGTAAGCATATTTGCACCGTAATAGGGGTTTTTTACTTCTTCTTCAAAACTTAGCCAATCTGCCCCGCTGTTTTTATCTGCCATAGGACATCGAAAGACAAAGATGCCTCTCTTGTATGGTGAGAAATATCTCGCAAGGGTTATAAAATGAGCAGATAATGGCTTCAGTGAATTTCTTACCTGACCTATATTTTCAGCCTCCTGTATTTGCGAGAGAATACTAAGTATATCACTATTATGTTGCATCCATACTTTATGCTCTTGCCGTGTGAATTTGGACATTTCTGTTTGTTTGATTTGTGTGTATAGACCATTTGCGAATTGCTTGCTTTTATCAAATTGGTCATTTACAAGAGCGTCTTTTAGTAATGCATATTGCTGTATTAGTTGATAAATAGCCGTACGTTCTGAATTACTTACATTTTTAGGGTCGTTATTTTCTTTGATTTGATTCCCCATGTTTCCATGGTCATGTCCTGTTGTTGTGACTATCCCCTCAGGGTTCATCATGCTTGGCTTTCCGGCTAATTGAGCAGCTGCATCTACACTAAACGTACCATTTGTGACTATTGTTTCTCCTTCTTTAAGACCACTCTTTACCACATAGCTATCTCCCAATACAGGCCCTAATATTACCTCACGCATCATAAAATTATATCCGCTACCTGATGAAGACATTTTTACATATACTATTGACCTTTCTCCAGTCCACATAACAGCTGACTTAGGAATTACTAATGCCTCATTTTGATTTTTTAGTGATGTTTTAATTAACCCAGTTGCAAACATTTCAGGCTTTAATTTATTTTCATGATTTGAGATTTGGACTCGTGCACTCGCCACTCGTCTGGCGGGGTCTATAACAGGGTCTATAAAGTCGATTTTACCATGGAAGGTATGACCGGGCAAAGATTGCACGCTAAAGTTTACCATGTCGCCTTTGTTTATCCATTCAAGGTCTTGTTCATAAATATCAAACATAACCCAAATCGTATTCAGGATAGCTACTTCAAATAATGCTTGTCCTCTTTGGACATAATCACCAGTATTAACTCTCTTATTCAATACAATACCAGATACATCGGCTATCACAGGGAAGCGGTCTTGTAATTTCCCTGTGTTTATTATATTGTCTATTTGCTTATCACTTAGCTTCCAGTTTCTTAGCTTCTCTCTTGCAGCATTATAAAGTTCAGGTTGTGTGTTTTTTATTTTGTATGCTTCTAAGAGTTCATCTTGAGCCGTAACTAAGTCTGGAGAATATATATATGCTACCGTTTGGCTAGAGGCTATATACTCACCTGTAAAATCAACTAACAGTCTTTCTAACCTTCCCGAGATATGTGATACTTGTGATGAAATCTTTCTTTCGTCTGGTTTAACTTTCCCGTTCATCCTTATCTCCTTTATTGGCTTTTGTGTTTTTACCAGAGTCGTTTGTAGGTTTGCTAACTGCATTGCAGTAGGCGTCATATGAACTTCTGTTGGACCTATATCGCCACTATTAGCATTTAAAGGCACGAGTTCCATTCCACATATAGGACATAATCCAGGTTCTGTCTTCCGTATTTGAGGGTGCATCGTACATGTCCATATATTCTGTTCTGCTTGCTCTTCATTAGCATGTAGTCTTGGCTCGTCACTGCCACTAAAGAAAATTGCTCCTATCAGTACTCCTAACGCAAGTGTCCCTAAAGAGATATATATAGTTGTTTTATATGATTTTTTCATTTTTACTCGGATTTCGATGTTATGTAGTCGAGTTGAGCTAATGCTTTATAATACTCATGCACAGCTTTAACTTTAGCAATGTTATATTTCAATAATTGCTGTTGCATGCGCAATATTTCTTCATAGTCTTTGCCTGAATTACTATACTCATTGAGTAGGAGGTCAATAATCTGTTTTGTCTTTGTAACCTGTTGTTCGTACAGTAATATTAACTTGTAAGCTTTATTTAGTTGATACTCTGTATTTGCATATCTACTAAGTAGTTCATTTGTGAAGGCTTGTTTTTTAGCTGATATAGCGTCTTGTGTATATTGTGCCTCCTTTATTGCGGACTTATATTTACCCCTGAATATTGGTAAGCTCATACTTACCATAGGCATAAGTACATCATTGCCATTATCAGTGATAGATACATCATTACGTTGACCAACTATTACATAGTCTAATCCCACTCCAAACTTTGGCAATCCTTGTTTTCGTGCTAATTTTTCTTCGGCTTCAGCGGATTTTAGCCGAAGGTCAAGTGCTTGAAGGATTGGGCTTGATTGTAGTATGCTATCTCTACGATAATTTATTTTAATAATCGGTTCAGGTAAAGACTCTATATTAATTGCAAGTGTAGTGTCTGAACGATTAAGAATTAAGTTAAACTGAATAATCAACGGTTTTTGCTCTTCTTTTAATAATTCTATTTCTGTGATTGCTATGTCTATCATAACATCAGCACGAAGAGCATCAGATAAATTCCCTTTACCATTCTTAAAAGCTGTTGTAGCTAACCTTTTATAAGTTTTTAGTATCTCAATGTTCTCTTCCTGTAGTGTTAGAATTTGCTTGTTTTCATACAAGGGATACCATGCTTTTTTGACTTCATAGTATACATCATTACGAACATCCAAAAACTCTTGATATTTAGCCTCAGCTTGCAAGGACAAAACATCCTTGTTAGCGGCTAATGTCCCAAACCAAGGGAACATTTGAGAAAGGCTGATTTTTGCTCTTTGTGGCCCAACCCTGGTTTCAACAGGCATTATAAAATACCCGAATGAAAGAGTAGGGTCTGGTAATGCATTTGCACGAGCAGCCCGTTGTAATGCAACTTCGAACTCCGCATACTTAGCTTTAACCTTAGGATTATTCGCGACAGCTTCCTGAAGGTATGTTTCAGGTATTTGTGCTTTTATATCTAAGTGCGAGCCTGTTAAAAACAGTAGAAATACACTATATAAATACCACTTCATTAGGACTCTTTTTTAAGTTTATACTCTTCCCTGTAGCTATATAATACAGGCACAATAAAATAACTGACACAAGCAACAATCATCCCTCCAAATGCAGGTATAGCCATAGGTACCATGATGTCAGAGCCACGACCAGTTGATGTTAGTACAGGTAATAGTGCTATTATGGTAGTAGCAGAGGTCATAATAGCAGGTTTTATTCTCCTTAAACCAGCCTTTGTTACTGCTGCTCTTATTTCTGTTACTGAATTTGTTTTATTATTTCTGAAGCTTTGGTCAAGATAAGTACCCATTAGAACCCCATCGTCTGTTGCAATACCAAAGAGTGCAATAAAACCTACCCATACTGCTACACTTAAATTCACAGTGTGCATCTGGAATAAATCCCGCATATTAGTTCCCAAAAAAGAAAAATCAACAAACCAGTTTTGACCATACAACCACAACATTAGAAATGCACCACTGAAAGCCATAGCTATTCCTGTAAATATCATCAGGGATGTGCTTACAGAACGGAATTGGAAATAAAGTATCAGAAATATAATCAGCAATACGAGAGGGACAATAACGGACAGCCTTTTTTCAGCACGTACCTGATTTTCATAGCTGCCCGAGAACTTATAGTTAACACCAGCAGGTACCACCAACTCCCCATTATCTATTTTCTGTTGTATCATTTTTTGTGCATCTTCTACAACATTCACTTCTGCTTGACCGTCTTTTTTATCAAAAAGTACATAGCCGGTAAGAAATGTCTCTTCACTCTTGATTACTTGTGGGCCTTTTACATACTTTATTTCCACTAATTCTCCTAAAGGTATTTGCACACCTATCGGCGTAGGTATTAATATCTGCGATAAACTTTCAGGGTCATCCCTTAATTCACGAGGGTAGCGAACTCGAACAGGGTAACGTTCCCTTCCTTCGACTGTTGAAGTTATTTGCATTCCTCCAATGGCGGTCTCAATAGAACGCTGTACTTCTTCTACACTTAATCCGTAACGAGCAATTGCATTTCTGTCAATGTCTAAATGTAAATATGGTTTTCCAACTATACGGTCTGCAAATACCGCTTGTGTCTTTACAGTAGGGACTTGCTTTAGTATATCTTCCAATTTCAGACCGAAATTTTCAATAGTTTTTAAGTCAGGCCCATACACTTTAATTCCCATAGGCGCACGCATACCTGTTTGCAACATTACCAGTCTTGTCTCAATGGGTTGGAGCTTTGGTGCGGAGGTCATCCCTGGAATATTACTCACCTTTACTATCTCATTCCATATGTCATCAGGAGATTTAATATGACTACGCCAGTTCCTAAAATATTGCCCGCCATTGTCTTCAATGAGCATAGGTTGTTTAACTCCATGCTTAATAGCATCTTCATTACTAAGGGTATCTCCATTAGTTAACACAAATCTACCATCATCGTCAATTAGGTACCTTACACGGTGCCCTTTAGTATTGACCATATATTCAGGCTTATAGTTAATGATATTTTCGTACATCGAGATTGGTGCGGGGTCTAACGCTGACTCTGCTCGTCCCATCTTCCCTACAACCTGGTCTATCTCCGGGATATTCGCTACTAACATATCCAATTGCTGAACTACCTGTTTATTCTGCTCAATCCCTGCATGAGGCATTGATGTAGGCATTAACAGAAAACTACCTTCATCCAGAGAGGGCATAAACTCTTTACCTATTCCCGGGAATGCATGAGATAGGCCTGACCAGACTTTAGTAGTTCTTATGTTCAAGTTTACAGCATCAAACCCTTTAGCCACGAATCCAAATGTAGTATTGAACCCTATCCAGATATTAAGTGCCAAAAACATTACTACGGCAGGTATCATCAAGAACTTCCGTTTATTGTTCAGGCACCAGTTTAAGATACGTTCATAATATCGCTCCAGTAAGTAGAAGAACAACAGTATTATAAATACAATAACAGCAACGAATATATAATTGTAGAATAGAGATTCCCCTGCTCCTAACGGCATCCAATATCGGGCCAGTATCCATGTTACTGATATAATAGTAATGACGATAGAAAGGTTTTTGGTCAAGAAATTATTGTATGTAGTGTATTCCGTCACAAACCAACCAATACCAAAAGCCATGAGTGTTAACCCTGCCCATGCATTTATGAAGATAAGCGATACAAGCCCTGTTACAATTAAAACTATGTTGAGTGCTTTACCACGCCTATCTTTATTGATTTTAATTCCAAATAACCAGTGTGCTACCGAGGGTAATATTAATAGGGCAACAACCAAAGAGGCTAATAACGCAAAGGTCTTTGTAAAAGCCAAAGGCCGAAATAGTTTGCCTTCAGCACCTTGCATAGTAAATACAGGTATGAAACTTACAATAGTCGTAGTGACAGCTGTGACTATTGCACTACTTACTTCCGCAGATGCATTATAGACAGTATCAATCAACTTTTGTCCTGTAGGAGATTCTTTGATATGTTTTATTACATTTTCAGACAATACGATACCTAAATCTACCATCGTACCAATTGCAATAGCTATACCTGACAAGGCAACAATGTTAGCATCCACACCAAAATATCTCATTGCTATGAATACCATTAATACAGCTATTGGCAATAAGCTGGATATTATGATTGAAGCTCTCAAGTTTAACACCATTATTACTACTACGAGAATGGTAATCAGTAGTTCAAGTGATAAAGCTTCTTCCAGTGTACCTAAGGTTTCATAAATCAATTGGGTACGGTCATAAAAGGGGACTATAGTTAATTGGCTTACACGTCCATCGGCGAGTTTCTTCTTAGGTAACCCGGGGGCGATTTCCTTTATTTTTTCTTTTACATTATTGATTACCTCTAATGGGTTTGCTCCGTAACGGGTAACCACAACACCGCCAACCACTTCAGCACCTTCTTTGTCGAGTAAACCTCTACGAGTGGCAGGGCCTATAGTCACAATGCCAACATCTTTAATACGTATAGGAACATTATCATGGACATCTACAACTGCAAGTTCAAGGTCGTCTATTGATTTGATATAGCCCAACCCTCTAACCAGATATTCGGCACGGTTAATTTCAATAGTCTTAGCACCTACATCTTTGTTAGCATTTTTGACGGCCAGCATTACTTTATGCAATGGTATATTATAAGCTTTCAATGCATCGGGGTTAACATCTACTTGATATTCTTGCACAAATCCTCCGATTGAAGCAACTTCTGATACTCCTTCAGCACCATTGAGCGCATACTTTACATAAAAGTCTTGTACAGTTCGTAGTTCATGTAAGTCCCATCCACCTGTGGGGTTCCCATCTTTGTCTCTACCTTCCAAAGTGTACCAATATACTTGTCCTAAAGCAGTCGCGTCCGGGCCTAATGAGGGTTGTACGGCATCCGGCAATAATCCAGAGGGCAGAGAGTTTAGTTTTTCCAGTATGCGGGAACGTGACCAATAAAATTCAACATCTTCATCAAAGATGATGTATATGCTGCTGAACCCGAACATAGAAGAGCTACGTATTGATTTAACTCCCGGTATACCTAATAAAGAAGTGGTAAGCGGATATGTTATCTGGTCTTCAATATCCTGGGGAGAACGTCCTGCCCACTTAGTGAAGACGATTTGTTGATTTTCTCCTATATCAGGTATTGCATCAACAGGAACAGGGTCTGAAGGTAATGCCCCTACTTTCCATCCGAAAGGAGCAGTTACCACCCCCCATGTCACAAATAAGACCAGTACCAATATTGTTACCAACTTATTGTGCAGGAAATAATGTATGACTCTATTCAGCATAATTAGTTTCTAATGTGTTTCGATTTATAGTTATCGTTTTACTAACTCTTGAACACTGCCGCAACTATACATTGATGCCCCATAGTATGGGTTAGCTATATCTTCGGTCTCACTTAACCATATTGCACCTTTGCCGTCAAAAGCCATTGGACAGTATGATTTGTATAGTGGTTCCGCACTACCTGCAGCTTTAACAAGCTGATAGACAATATTTGATAAATTTTCAAAACGCTCTCTTTGTAACTCTATGTCGTCTGTGGTTTGAATATCATTCGACAGCTCAATTACTTTAGTCTTATATTTTGAATACATTTCTTGTCCTTTATCACTATATGATATAGTGTCATTTTCCTGCATTAGATTTTTTAATTGCTTAGCTCTCAAAGATGCCTCTTCCAAATCATCATCAGCCAATGCGGTTTGAATGTGTGTATAAAAGTGAACCATTATATCTACATGATTTTGAAACAAAGAGTCAGTTTCAAATTCTGCAGTTATCACAGGAATATCTTTATTAGAAACTTTGTGTTGATGACCATCATGACTGTGTTTTTCATTAGAGCTGTTGCTTTCGTTACATGCACCAAACAATATAGCATTGATGAATAGCACGCCATAAAATATTTTTTTCATTAAATAAGTATTTAAAAATTATTGAATATAATATTGAAGGAGTCAAAAAAGCGATAGACGTTAATACATGCTATAGAATGCTCTATAGTTCAGATGCAATAACTACTACCGCTATAAAGTATATTATATCAAATCAGCAGAGACTGAACCCTAATAAATATGGGCTGTTTAAATATGACAATTTCTGGAGGTGCGTTAGGAAGACCCGTGTTGACATTAGAGCAATAAAGTGAATATCCTGTATCGCAGAAATCTTTATAAGATGGTAGGTCAGCTAATGTTGTTAGCCATTTAATAATTACTAACTTAATACCTGGATTCTGGTCATCAGATTTTACGAACTTCTGTTCGTCTTTACAGCAACCATTATCATCATCCTTGTTCTTCTCCATACCACACTTCCCACATTGACCTATGTCAGAAATATCGTCACTTAAAGATGATTGTGCCAACTCTCCCATACAGTAGTGCTCATATACAACCACTCCTGAAGAACTCAAGAGATAAAAAATGGATAATATGACTACTAATAGTTTATGCACCTAAACAAATTTAACTTAAATAATGAAATATACCATGCCTCTTACTCACAGCAACGTTTCTTAAAGAGGAACTTTAAAATCTTTATGATTTTATTTGTAAACCTCTGCATTAAATCCTGCTTTTTTTAATAATGCTATTACACTTTCCTGTGTCATACTTTCTGTCTTGACCGATAATACCTTATCAGGAGACAGCGTATCCACTTCCCATTCTAACATCTCTTTTTCATTGTCTAATGTTGGTGAAACAGCTTTTACACAGCCGCTACAGTTGATGTTTGTTCTGAATTTTAAAGTTTTCATTTTTTAAATTTTAAAAGATTAATTATTAAGAATACTTAAGTCTAAGGCTATTTGCGGTAACACTAAGGCTACTTAATGCCATAGCAGCCCCTGCAATCATAGGGTCTAATAAAAAGCCACTAATAGGATATAATACTCCAGCAGCTATAGGAATGCCAATAAGATTATAAATGAATGCCCAGAATAGGTTCTGCTTAATTGTATTTACTGTCCTTCTTGATAGTTTTATTGCTTTCGCTATCATCTTCAGGTCAGATGTTATAAGTGTCATTTTAGCTACATCTATTGCAATATCACTTCCTTTTCCCATTGCAATACTAATATCAGCTTGCGCTAATGCGTGGCTATCATTAATTCCATCACCTACCATTGCAACAACCTTTCCCTCCTCCTGTAATTTTTTAATATACTCTGCTTTATCACCAGGTAACATTTCAGCACTTATTTTTTCAATGCCTGCCTTTTTTGCTATAGCTCTTGCTGTTGCTTTATTATCTCCTGTGAGCATATATATTTCCAGACCTTCATCTTTTAACTCTTGTATAGCTTCTCTTGAAGTTTCTTTTATCATATCTGTGATGGCAACTACTCCAATAGCAATAGTTTCGTCACCAAATAGAATTACTGTTTGTCCTTCTTTTTGCCACTCCTCAAGTTTTAATCGGATAGGTGTAGGAATATGTAAACTATATTCTTTCATCAGTTTTTGATTACCTGTTACATATGTTGTTCCGTTAAACTTTGCCATTATGCCTTTACCTGTAATACTTTCAATACTATTTAAATCAACTGGTTTAACACCGTTTGATTTGAAATATGCAACAACAGCTTCAGCAAGGGGGTGTTCGGATTGTATCTCCATGGCAAGGAGGATTTTCGAGAAAATGTCTGAATCACTACTGAAATAGACATTACTTACTACAGGTTTACCTTGAGTAATGGTACCTGTTTTATCAAGAATGATAACATCCGTCTTATGAGCTAACTCTAATGATTCAGCATCTTTTATCAATATGTTATTTTCAGCTCCTTTACCTATTCCCACCATAATGGCGGTTGGCGTAGCTAAGCCTAATGCACAAGGACATGCTATAACAAGTACTGTAACCCCAGCCAGTAATGCATGAGTAAAAGCATTCTCTCCACCTGCAATCATCCATGTCAGAAAAGTTAGGACTGATATAGTTATTACTACCGGAACAAATATGCCGGCAATTTTATCAACCAATTTTTGCACAGGAGCTTTACTTCCTTGTGCTTCTTTTACCATTTTAATTATTTGCGCTAACAAGGTTTCTGATGCAGCCTTTTCAGTTTTAAAGCGGAAACTTCCTTTCTGGTTTATTGTGCCAGCAAATACTTTTTCACCTTTTGTCTTTTCTACAGGTAAGGGTTCACCTGTTATCATACTCTCATTTACGTATGAAGAGCCATACACGACTACACCGTCAACAGCAATTTTTTCACCTGGTTTTACCAGTACTAAATCTCCAATACTTATCTGGTGAATAGGTATTGTTTTCATTACTTCATCTTGAGTAATAATTGTCACAGTTTTGGGTTGTAGCCCAATAAGTTTCTTTATGGCAGTTGAGGTGTTAGACTTAGCCTTTTCTTCCAGTAATTTCCCAAGAGAGATAAATGCAATAATTACAGTAGATGCTTCAAAGTATACATGGGGATGTAACCCCTTGGCTAACCAGAAATTAGGAAAAAGTGTATTAAACATACTGAACACGAACGCTATTCCTGTACTTAACGCTACTAAGGTGTCCATGTTTGCTTTCTTATGGCGTGCCTGCTTCCATGCATTTATAAAGAAGTTTCTACCGAAGTAGAAGACTACAGGCGCTGAGAGTAACATCATTACCCAGTTTCCGTATGGCATATCCATGAAGAACATCCCAATAATAACCACAGGAGTAGATAAAATAGAAGCCCAAATAGTCCTATTCTTTATCTCATCATAACTCTTTGCAATGGCAGCTGCTTTTACCTCTTCTTTGTTTTCTGATTCAATCAAAAGGTCAAAGCCTATAGACTGTATAGCCGCCTTCATTTTTGTTGGAGTTGCTATAGACTTGTCATATTCAACCCATGCATCACGATTTGCAAAGTTTACTCCTGCATTAGATACACCATCTATAGACTTGAGCATTGACTCAACACTCACTGCGCATGATGCACAGGTCATATCAAGGACAGGGAAATTATCTTTTGTTATTGCTACGGGAGCTTGTAATAATGAGTTTTGATACATAACTAACGCATTTCAATGCAAAGCTATGTAGTGTATTTGTTAGGCTTTTATACAATTACGCTTTAAACTTTCATAATTTCTGCTATTATTTTTTTTCAACTCTATCCAGCTCTTTTCTTGGTTTAGATTGTAAGCCTCTGAAGACCTTTGGAGACATTCCTGTTATTTTCTTGAATTGAGAAGAAAGGTGTGCGGGACTGCTATATCCTAATTTATAAGCGATTTCCGTTAATGATAATTCATCATACACAATAAGTTCTTTGGCGCGCTCTACCTTTTGATGTATTAAATATTGCTCTATTGTTATGCCTTCTGTTTCTGAAAAAAGTCGGCTTAAGTAATTGTACTCTTGTGGTATTTTTCCTACTAAGTATTCGCTTATTTTTAAGGCTGGATATTCTTTGTCAGAATATATAAGTTCGATAATTATGTTTTTTATCTGCTCTATCATTCTGCCTCGTCTGTTATCTATCAACTCAAAACCTAAAAGCTGAAGATTATTATCAAGTTGAGTTATAACGTCTTTAGGTAAATTATCCATATTCAGTTCAACTTCACCCAACTGTATTGACGAAGTATAAAGGCCAAGCTTTTCAAGCTCAGCCTTTACTACCATTTTACATCTGTCGCAAACCATATTTTTTATATACAGCTTCATTCTACTCAATAATTACTTTTCTTGCTATAATCTCTTTTTCAGCTTGTAATACTAAAGTATAAATACCAGCAGGTATTACTGCTGAATTAATAGTTAGTTTATTACTTGTTATCCTATTTTGATACATCGTTTTCCCGCTAAGGTCAATTAGCTTAACAGTAGCCTCATTTCCTTCCCACTCAACATTTAGCAAATCTTGTGCTGGAATTGGATAAACTACAAGTTTACTCTCAGTAGCTACGTTTTTGACGCCAGTAGGTACGTTGGCATTCTCTATTTTTACGAGTTGCCTTTTACTTCTATTAACGAACCATATACCATTATCCCAGTCGATTCTAACACCCATTATCCCAGCATCAGACTGTATTCTCCCCACTTCTGTTGCTGGTGCACTGCTAACATCATAGATGATAATCTCACCTGTGGCATTATCTGTCACAACAATCCTGTCGTCTTTATAATCTATACCACAAGGGGATGTCAGACCACTACTGACCAGAACTTCTACAGTAGCCCCAGTCATTTTTCTATATTTTGCTAATGGCTCATTTGCTCCTGGGTCAGGAGATAACCCTCCGACATCATTCCCACTTGTGGTTTTCATTCTTATAATTCTATTATTACCACCATCAACAATATATAACCAATTGTTCTGCTTGTCTAAAGCCATATGACTCGGTACGCCATTTTTTCTTTTTACTGAAACGTCACTGTATCTATATATTTCTCCATCTGCATGGTCATCCCCACCTACAATATGAGGTGCTTTAAAATCGTACTTGCATATATTACCGTTATAACCGTCAAACACCCAGTATGCATTTGCATTGTCATGGGCAATCCCCATTCCAAAAGGACTTTGGTGTAGCATATCAAGATGACTCCCTAATAATGTTGACGGGTCCCAGTTGCTTTGCTCTAATCGGGCAAAAATTGATGTGTCTGTTGACCATAATGCCGGGCCCATAAAAGTAGGGGATTGTGAGTTTGTATTTTGTATTTCATGAACTGTTGCGAAGTTCCCATTGTCCCCAATCGCTAAGGCAGAAGCTCTAATCATAAAGTGTCCTGCATGAGAGTCTCGTCTAAACTCTGAAGCCTGAGTTGACTTATTAGCATCAAAAAATATCGAGACACTACCTGTGTTACCCTCATAATTTAATACCCACCACGTATTAGTGCCAGGTTCAAAATCTAAATCTTGAGGGTTTAATAAACCATCTGATGCGTCTCCAACTATTTTAAAGTTATTAGTTCCAGTTAAGTATTTATCAATTGCATTTTGAGCGATTGTGTAATTTGCTATACCAGAACAGCATAGCATTATTAATAAAGCTTTTTTCATATTAAGATATTTATTTACTGAATTCCTGTGAGAGATATGTCTCAGCAGCATTAAATAATATAAGTGATGGGTATAGCCATCATATCAGTGATAAATATCAGATTAGGAAAACACAATTGTCCAAATAGACTTTAGTGGAAATTAGTGGTGGAGGATGTAGTGTGGTAAATTTATATATTTGACTTACATTGTCTACAACTTGAAAAAAGTCATATGCAATAGGAGAATATGCATCATCTATTGATTGCATAAGTACCTGAATAATTTTAGGCGCTTGCTTATGGTCATCAACATCACCTTTTACTACATCGCTACTACAACAGTCTTGTTTATTATCTGATTCACCACAACATGAGTCTTTTTCTTCATCTTGAAATAAGGATATGTATTGAAAAACTTTGCCGCAAAAGTGAAAATGCAAGCTTACTTCGGCACTGCCGAAGGCATAACAGATAGCTATTATTGTAACAAGTAATTGTTTCAAAATATCAAAAGCCTATTGTTTCAAATATAAGAAAAATAGAATTGACTCCTAATGTTGTTAGTAAGTGAAGAGTTTTATTAAAGTCATGCTTTTACATAACGGTAATAATATTGAGTAATCAATTATACTAAGAAAAACTTTGATTTAGGGCTAACCCAAATGTGTTATTAAAAATCTATTTTCTCAAAAAAATTGTGCCAAGGTAATATCTAAGTATTCGTATGGTCTTAATATGGCACTCATCGATAAATTCATTTTGCCTACTTCAATCCATGCGATATGAATATTCAGTTCATTATATTCCATTTTGGGACAAACTTCTATCTTTCTTATAGTTTTTTTCTCTTGTATGATACTTATGGTTTGTTAATTTGTCCTCAAAGTATTAAATATACATCTTATTTATATAATGCCTGAATATTTTTTTTCTTTTACAGAGTTTAATCTTTTTGCCTTTTATCTAAAAAGTAATCTAATACAACACCTGCAATTATAGCTCCTACAAAGGCAGCATACACCTCCCAATCGTATTGAAATACCAGGCTCGCACTAATCACAATTGCAAAAATAGGCATTAGCGGTACTTTACCGATTACAACTGGAACTTTATAAGGCCTTTTTTGCTCAGGTGCCTTAAATCTCAATATAATCAGAGAAACGTTTACAGCGATAAAAACCAGTAGTGCACCAAGCGAAGACATACCTGCAATCAATTTAATATCTCCAAATAAAAGAAATATAGCAACTACAATAAGTACTACCAATGATGCTGCCCAGGGAACTTTTTGTCTATTTGTTTTCTCAATGAATGCCGGAAGTTCACCTTTAGATGCCATCCCATAAAGAAGTCTGCTAATAGAAATAATTCCGCTAAATGCTGCGTTGGCAGTGGCAAATAAAGCAGCCACTCCTAATACAACGGGTAACCATAAGTTTAAATTATCTGCTGCTCTTGAGAGGGGTGAATTTGCATTTGCCAATTCATCAGGTCGGGCAATATTTAATACCGTGAATGAAATGAACAGGTAGATAATTGTAGTAATGAGCATTGTAAGTAAAAATGCCTTTGGAATTGTTTTACCAGGCATTTTTACTTCAGAACCAAGTGCTGCCATATGTTCAAATCCGGTATAAATAAAAAATAAGGTAGCAGTGGCTGCAAATGTATTTTTTAACGATTCGACTTTAAAATATCCTACATCTTGAATTCCCGTATCTTTTAATCCCACGACTATTAATATTAATAGCCCAAGCAACTGAATGCTTACCATAATGATATTGACTGTGGAGGATTTCTTTACCCCAGTTATGTTGAACAAAGTAAGAATGAGTAATATGCCATAGCTTACCATCAGTTGCGGTAGTTCCCAAAATACATTTAGATACCCGGCAAAAGCCAACAAAACTGCTGCTATAGTCGCAGAGCTATGAAATGCAATTGTCCACCCTATAAGAAAAGAAGGCAAACCAATCTTTGGGAACGCCTTTTTTACAAACAAAAATTCTGCTCCCGCATGAGGATAGGCAGAGGACAGTTCTGCATAAGATAAAGCAGAAATACTGGCTGCAATTGCAGCCAGTATAAAGCTAAGCCAAAGGTCATATCCTGCTTGTCCTGCTGCCGCACCAATGACCGTATAGATACCTGCCCCTACTATGGTTCCTACTCCATAAAAAGTTAACCTTAATACTCCAAGCTCTTTTTTTAATTCTGCCATTTGCGCTTTTTAATCGTTTTCAAGTCGATTAATCATAGCTTTCATTTCTTCAATCTCTCTTTTTTGAGCTTTAATAATTTCTGTTGCCAATTTCTTGACTTCAGAGTCTTTAATATCTGCACGCTCACTCGTTAGTATTGCTATTGAGTGGTGCGGTATCATAGCTTTCATGTACAACACATCTCCAACAATTGGGGCTTGAGTTCTTACTAATACCACAGCACTTAGAAAGAGAGTAATACTACCTACTACAATAGCAATATTTTTCTTCTTGTTTTGATACATATTACGCATCGCTACGAACATTATTATAGCCATTGCAGAAATCCCCAAACAACTCATATAAAATCTTGTAAGGCTGAAATATACATGGTCAATTTTGTATGAATTAAGATACATGGTGACGTACATAGCGACAAAAGATGCTGTGAGCATCAACACAAACTTGGTATAATTATTCCTGTTCATCATAATATTTCTTAGTTCTTGAAAATTTATTATTATTTTATTCCTTAATCCATTTTAATGCCGCTTCCTTGTCTGCAAACTCAAAAAAAAGAAGTTCAGCAGGAGTAAAAGGTTTCATTATGTCAGTCAGCCACTTTTGCCATTCTTTTTCTCCAACCATGGCAATTTTCTCAAAATCATTGGCATGTTTAATATCAAATTGCAGGTCTTTCCAGAGGGCAACCGGTTCCCAGCCAGTAAAGTCTTCCATTGAAAAAAACCACCTGATTTTTTCATGTTTTTCGAGTAATAGCTTTAATACAGGTAGTAATTTTTCGTAGTCTTCTTTAATTAAAGTTCCAGTTGCTTGTGTATAAATGATATTATCTTGTATTTGATTAATATTCATCATAACTATTG
>CAZHDM010000026.1:0-25842 GCA_964531655.1 uncultured Flavipsychrobacter sp. | reverse complement strand
GAATATATGATATTTATTATGCAATATTGTGTGATAATAAGTGCATGTCTGGGTAACGAGGTTACGATTTCCAATGTTTAATGGGTTTTAAGTGAGAGGTTTAGCATAGTTATGCTAAGCATTATGTATTTATTTAAACGGTCATCTATTTTTTAATCAAATACCCCACAATTATGAATTACGTAAAAGGAACCAATGTCTTTAAAGTTTTTGCGCTGCTCATCAGCTTGCTGGTGTTGCAGCCCGATGAAGTTCAGGCATCTCACTTCAGGTATGGTAACATTACCTGGGAAAGAGTAGCAGGACAGCCCAACCAGATCCGCTTTAGAATAACACAGGCATGGCGCCGTAGTGCTTATGGTAGTGCTAATGTTGGTAATACAGTAACTACAAGTACATTTAATCCAGGTAGCGGTAGTACAGTTAGTATCAACTTAACAGTAACTTCAGTAAATGTTGCTGAAGATTGGTTTTATGGGGAGTTTACATATGTAAAAACTTATCCTTCAGCAGGTACTTACACTGCTTCCTTTGGTGGCTGTTGTCGTATAGGTAGCCCACTTATCAATAACTCAAATGGAAACTTTTATGTGAGTACCATTGTAACAGTTGGTAACAATAATGATGCTCCTGTATCTACAGTACCTCCATTTATCAGCATGCCGGTAAATTCGCCTGCTGCTACTTATCAGATACCAGCTACCGATCCTAATAATGATGCTTTATCATTTGCTCTAGTACCTAACGGCCAGTTTGGTGGCGGTACCAGCCAGCCTTCAGGTATCTCAGTTAGTTCATCAGGCTTATTAACGTTTAATACTGTAGGTAAATCTGTAGGTCAGTTCTACAATACTGCTGTTTATGTTACAGATGCTAACGGTGCGCGCATACAATTAGACCTAATGTTGCGTATTGCTACACCATCTACGCCTCCTGCTTTTGATTATACCGTTACACCTGCTAATAGTACAAACTACGTATTACAGCCGGGTCAAACATTAAACTTCAATGTGAAAGCATCAGATGTAGATCCGGGAGATAATGTTTCCTTAAGTGCTGTTGGTGTGCCGGTAGGTGCCTCTTTCGCCCCGGCAAATGGTAACCCTGTTACCCAGGCTTTCTCTTGGACACCAACTATAGCAAGTGTGGGAACTTACCAGATCAATTTTGTAGCACAGGATAATGCAGGCATTCAAACAAATACAATTGTTAATGTAGCTGTTTCACTAAAACCAAATTTTGTAGCACCATCACCTACAGATGGTAGTATCTTGTGTTATACACCAGGTACCACAATTACAAATACATTCACTGCAAATGATGCTGATACAGCAGACAGAGTTATCTTATCTCTGGCCACTACATCGCAGTCGGGTATGAGTTTTAGCCCATCGTTACCAACTGCAGCTGCGAATCCGGTATCTACAAACTTTACCTGGAATACAACTGCAGCTAACTGGGGTATCAACACAGTAGTAATTCGCGCTACAGATACTTATTCAGAAACAAAAGATGATACAGTGTTTTATATCATCAATACACCTCCTGTATTTACTACATCTCAAAGTAATGCTACTATTACAGCAGGTCAGACATTTACCTATGTAATGGGTACTAATGATGCTGATATTCCTCAAGGTGATGCTGTAGATGTAGAGCATGCACATTTGCCTTCATGGTTATCAATGGTAGATAATAATAACGGTACATGGACAATTAGTGGTACACCAACATTAGCAGATAGTGGTGATCACAATATCACTATCGAGATAGAAGATGAAGCTAATCACTTCAGAGGTACGCACTGTGGTAATGCATCACAAAGCTTTACAATAACTGTATTGCCTTGTAACATCACAAGCAGCACTACTGTTACAGATGTACTGTGTAATGGTGATGCGTCAGGAGCTATTGACCTTACAGTAAACAACGCTACTTCGCCGGTATCTTATTCTTGGAGTAATAGTGCTACAATAGAAGATCTGAATAACGTTGCTGCTGGAACATACACAGTAACTATCCTGGATGCTAATGGCTGTACAGATACAGCTACCGCTACAATCAGCGAGCCTGCAACAGCAGTAACGGCGAGTCTGTCAGTCAGTCCTTCGCCGACTATACCAGGTCATGCAAGCAATACTATATATCTGGGTTATGGTCCTCAATCAGTTACACTATCAGTAACCGCTTCAGAAGGTACTCCGGGCTATACTTATAGTTGGACAAATGGCGCTACTACATCATCTACAACAGTTAGTCCTAATAGTACTACAACATATACTGCTACTGTAACAGATGACAATGGCTGTACTTATTCAGTAAGTCAAACCATCAATGTAGTTGATGCTCGTTGTGGTAAGAACAATAACAAGGTACTTGTTTGTCATATTCCTCCAGGTAACAATTCTAATCCGCAGTCTATATGTGTATCAGCAAATGCTGTAGCTACGCATTTGGCTCATGGTTGTTATGTAGGACCTTGTGGTGCTAATAAACCTGGACGCAATAGTGGCTCTTCTACTGCAGGGCTTGAAGAGTTTACATCGGATATCAAGCTATATCCTAATCCTAACTCAGGTAACTTTACTGTAGAGCTACCATCTGCTGATGAAGCTCAAATAGTAATTACCAGCTTGAGCGGACAAGTGATCTATAAGAATACAGTGTCAAACACTGCAAAGGTTTCAGTTAGTTTAACAGATATTCCAAGCGGTATCTACTTAGTACATATCACTAACGGTGAGGCTACCTATCGTAGTAAGATAACTGTACAATAATAATTACAAATGCCGAGTAAAATAGCCCGCAATTGCGGGCTATTTTATTTAGTATGCTTTTACCGCTTATCTTTGCACCCCTAAAATGTAAATCATGCGCGTAGCAGTAGTTGGAGCCACTGGTCTTGTTGGCAGTACAATGTTGAAAATATTAGCAGAAAGGAACTTTCCTGTTAGTGAGTTAATACCTGTAGCATCTGAGCGATCAGTAGGTAAGAAGGTAAAGTTCATGGATAAGGAGTGGGAAGTGGTGAATGCTGATACTGCTATTGCTATGAAACCTCCATTGGCAATATTCTCAGCAGGTGGTACACTTTCTAAAGAGCTGGCACCAAAGTTTGCCGAAGCAGGTTGTAGGGTAGTAGATAATTCTTCTGCCTGGAGAATGGACCCTACAAAAAAGCTGATAGTGCCTGAAGTGAATGGTCATGCACTTACGAAGGATGATATGATCATTGCTAACCCTAACTGCTCTACCATACAAATGGTAATGGCATTGAAGCCGCTTCACGACAAGTATCGTATAAAAAGAGTAGTTGTGAGCACTTACCAGTCTGTATCAGGTAGTGGGCAAAAAGCTATGGATGAGTTGGCAGCTCAACGCAACGGTAGTAAAGAATGCAACGTTTATCCGCACCCTATAGATAAGAATGTAATTCCTCATATTGATGTTTTTCAGGATAATGGCTATACCAAGGAGGAAATGAAAATGATGCTGGAGACCTGCAAGATCATGGAAGATGACAGGATAAAGGTCACAGCTACAACAGTTAGAGTACCCGTAAGTGGTGGACACAGCGAAAGTGTGAACATTGAATTTTTTAATGATTTTGATGAATCTGAGGTAAAACAACTACTGACTGAGTTCCCTGGAGTAATAGTTGTAGATAATCCTGAAATGAACGGATACCCTATGCCATTGGATGCTGAGGGTAAAGATGAAGTGTTTGTAGGTCGTATCCGCAGGGATGATTCGCAACCTAACACATTGAATTGCTGGATAGTAGCTGACAATCTACGCAAAGGTGCTGCTACTAATGCTGTACAGATAGCAAAGGTGCTGCATCATAATGGCTGGATATAGGAGATTAAGAAGGCATTAAAGCAATGTCATAAATTTGTCAATACTTACATCAAAGTAATGTTAAGGGCTAAGGTGGGCGTACCTTTACACCCTAAAAATTACTCTTGATGAATATAAAATCTACTTTACTTTTTATTGCAGCAGCAATTGGTTTTCAAGCCAATGCACAAACATGGGTAACTGACTCAGTGGAAATGGGTGCTAGTTATGCAAATGATGTGTATTACAGCGTAAGAACTAAAACAGACTACCCTAAGCCATCAGCTAACTGGGATCTAGGTTTTCAGATGACACAGTTTACAGAGCCGGGTGGTCAACTAAATGCAAGTGTACGTGCAAATCATATCAAAAGTGATGTTCAGGTATATTCCCTACACAAAGTAGCAAGTACAAACTTTGGTAACCTGACTCCTTCAGATACAATGGTTACACTTAGCGATCAGCTGGTAAATAATGATACTAGCTGGGGTACAGGTGCTTTTTATCAGAATCGTAGTTCAAGCCCTGTTGATTTTGGCTGGGGTATGTATGCAGGTTCTCCTAGCCATAACGTAGTAGGTGATTCTCTGTATCTTGTAAAAGCTAATGGTGTTTTCTATCAGGTATGGATACAAGAATATACCAGCTTCCCTGTCAACTCTCCGCAGATAGGCTATAAATTCAGATATGCTAAGTGGGATGGTACTGGTGATAAAACTGATAGCGTAAAAAGGGTAGCACCGTATTCGGATAGAATCAATGTATTCTACGATCTTGCTACAGGCACAATAGTTGATAATGAGCCTCCTCGTGCTGATTGGGATATTTTATTTAAGCAATATCAGAAAGATGGTCAGCCGGGTGGACAGAATCCTAATAAATTACAAGCATACACTGGTGTACTTTCTAACGTAAGAGTAGAGGTAGCTAAGGTTACAGGCGTAGACCCTAACTCTATTAATGTAGGCAACTATGGTAGCTATCCGATGAGTACAAAAACAAATGCTATCGGTGATGATTGGAAAGTTTTTAATGGCTCTACTTTCATGTATGAGTTGGATACTAATACCAGCTTCATCATCAAGCCTGATACTTCTTACCATGCAGAAGCTTACTATCATTTACAATTCACTCGCTTTGATGGTGGTTTCCCTCCAAACACAGGTAAAGTAGTATTCAGACAAAAAACACTTGAAGTAGTAAGTGTGAATGATGTAGAAGGTCAAAAAGCAGCTAACTACAGTGTTTATCCAAACCCTGCTCATACAGAAATGAATATCATGATAGATGCAGCATCTGCTGATAATAATACTGTATTGATGGTTACTGACATTACAGGTAAAGTAATGCAGTATAGCAATGTAGATATCAAAAAAGGTGTTAATGGTCTAAGTATCGATGTATCGGCATATGCAGCAGGTACATACATAGTTAACATCAAAAATGCTAACTGGACTATCAGCGATAGAGTTGTAGTACAACACTAAGACTATTGAACGGATAGAATAAAAATATTAGAGTCTTGCTATCCTGAACTAAAGGGCGGCAAGACTTTTTTAAACTAATAAACGATACAAGTGAAGCAGTTACTCTTTTTAGTAGTATGTTTTTTGTCTGTAGGGGTACTAAATGCACAACAGATTAATATTTCCGTGTTCGATAAGAACAGTGGAGAGTCTGTAGGCTATGCATATGTTGAGGTATATTCCGGTACAGATAACTCTATACAATTAAAAGAACAAACCAATATTGATGGTCAACTGACCATCACTCCACAATATCCTTGTATCGTAAAAGTGTACTCCTTAGGTTATGAGCAGGCAAAACGTACTTTCTACACTGCTCCTGAAAAGTCAAAACTCGTATTACATTTAGCTAAAGAGTTCTCAGCACTTAATGAAGTAGTGGTTACAGGTCTTAACAGACCAGAGCGTCAAAAAGATGCACTTTCTGTTTATAAGGTCATTACAAGTGAGCAGATACAGGCGCAAGGTGCTATTACCCTTAATGAGGTAATGAAGAACCAACTGAATGTAAGGGTAGATAATGATAACATCCTTGGCTCAAGCATGCGTATGCAGGGCTTATCAGGTAATAAGGTGAAAATACTTATCGATGGCTTACCAATAAACGGTCGTGAAGGCGGTAACATCAACTTGAGCCAGATCAACATGACTAATGTTGACAGAATAGAGTTGATACAAGGTCCAATGAGTGTTGTATATGGTACCGATGCACTAGGAGGTGTAGTAAACATCATCACCAAAAACCAGAATAAAAACCTTGGTGTAAACGTTGGCGGGTATTACGAATCGCTAGGCAGATACAAGGCAGATGTAAACTTCACTAAAAAAATTGCAGATCGTCATCAGGTGACTATAGGCGGTGGTCGTAACTATTTTGAAGGCTGGCAAAAGCTACAGAAAGTAATTACTTATAAAACAGATACCCTTTACACCTCGCGTGGTTATTTATTCAAACCACAAGACCAGTATCTGGGGAATTTTGCATACAATTACACAGCACCATCTTCTTTCAACCTACGTTTTGCCAGCGATTTCTTAAAAGAAGAAATAGAGAATAAAGGTAGCATAGAGACATGGGATCCTTTCATTGGTGCATATGCTCAAGACGAGTATTACAATACTACCCGATCTATGAATAGATTATCTATGAGTGGTAAGCTAGGTAGGAAGGGTACATGGCAGAGTCAGAATGGTTATATGCTCTACTATCGTACGCGTACTAGCTATGTAAAAGATCTTGTAACCATGCAAAGCGAACTTAGTCAGGCTACAGGTGACCAGGATACTTCTAAGTTTGAAGATGTGTATGCAAGGGGTAGCTATAATAATACTGTTGGCAAGTTAAGCTATACTGTAGGTTATGATATCAATCTTCAGTTTGCTCGTAGTCTTAAAATAAATACTACTACTAAAAAGATACAGGATTATGCCGCATACACAAACCTGTCTATGCCTTTCTTTGATGATAAGTTGACAGTACAGGCAGGTCTTAGAGCATCTTACAACTCTATATATTCACCACCGGTAATACCTAGTGTAAATCTGTTGTACAAGCCGATAGATAAGGTGCAGCTTAGAGCATCTTATGCGCGTGGATACAGAGCACCATCTTTGAAAGAAATGTATCTCAGCTTTATTGACCTGAACCACTATGTGATAGGTAACGAGAACTTAAAAGCCGAGAATAGCTCACATATACAGGTGTCAGCTTCTTACCAAGCATATGAAGACGGTGATAATTACTTACAATTTGTATTAAGTGGTTTTTATAATGATGTGTACGATGGTATTACTCTTGCACCTATACATCCTGAAGACCCTACAAGTATTGAATATACATATGCTAACTTCTCCCATCAGCAAAACACGATCACATCTCTCCAAGCTGATGGACAAGTAAAAGACTTCCATTATGTATTAGGTTACTCTTATAATTACACTTTTGCAGATGGAGATAACTACCAAGCATTTAGCGCAAGCGAAGCTACAGCAACATTGCAGTATGCATGGCGTAAACCTGGCTTGAACTTCAATGCCTTCTATAAACTATATGGTACACAGCCATTTTTACAGGCCAATATAGATGGTAGTGCCTCTTACAACGGTACACAAAATGCCTTCCATATATGTGATGTGTCGATAGAGAAAAAGTTCTTCGACAGAAGGTTGCAAGTAACAGCAGGTATTAAGAATCTGTTTGACATACAACAACCAACCGTAAGTGGTAGAGCATCATCAGGAGCACACGGTGGTGGTATCGCTAGCTTCTTACCGAGAAGTGTATTTACGTCTTTGAGGCTATCTCTTAATTAAAGACCTGCAATTTTATCTACTCTTCTTTCATGACGGCCACCTTCAAAGGCAGTGCCTAAGAAAGTATCTGTCATTTGTTGCGCCATTTCTATTGATATGAAACGAGACGGAATGCACAGGATATTAGCATTGTTATGTTGACGGGCCAATGATGCTAGCTCTTCATTCCAACAAAGAGCTGCACGGACACCTTTATGCTTATTAGCAGACATGCATACGCCATTGCCACTGCCGCAGATCAATATACCAACAGCCGCTTGACCATTTTCTACCATATCAGCTACAGGGTGAGCATAATCAGGATAATCAGTACTGTCCTCACTATATGTACCTTTATCTTCTACGTTCCAGCCTCCTGCTTTAAGCATTTCAATGATTATTTGCTTGTAGCCAAAGCCTGCATGGTCTCCGCCTATAACTAATGGTAGCTCTTGATTAAAAACAGTTGCTTGCATATGTATGGTTTTTATTATTGACGTTTCTTACGTTCTTTTTGTGCACGCTCACTTATAGTAATTGATACCTGATATAGTATCAACAATGGTATTGCAACTAACCATATAGTAAACATGTCAGGCGGCGTGATAACCGCTGCCAGTAAAAATATGATAAGGATAGCATAACTCCTTTTTGAGCGCATGAGCATTGGAGTAAGTAAGCCTATACGAGATAAAAAGTAAACCACTACGGGTAGTTCAAATACAACACCGATACCTAATATCAGATCACTCAATGTGTCATAATAGTTAGACATCGTGATGATATTCTCAAACGTAGGGCTGAGCTGATAATTTGCAAAGAAGTTGATGGTGAAAGGTGCAATGACATAATATGCAAATAATACGCCAGTAAAGAATAGTAGAGATGACCAGAACACGATACCTCTTGCCTGTTTTATTTCTTCAGGCTTCAGTGCTGGTTTAATGAACTTCCAGAACTCCCAAAATATGTAAGGGAAAGCTACAATAAAGCCTATCATAAAAGAGACAGAGAAGCTCATCATGAACTGACCTGATAGCTGTGTATTCTGAAATTTCAGATTAACTTTTTCCAGACATATAGCATCAATGTGGACTAGGTCACCCAGTGCACACATCATTCTGTAGGAGAAGAAGTCTGTTTGTGCTGGCCCTAGAATAATATTATGGAATATCCAGTCAATATTGACAAAGACTATGATACCTCCTAGCAGAATAGCAAGTAATGACCTGATGATGTGCCACCTTAGCTCCTCTATATGGTCAATAAAGGTCATCTCAGCCGTAGGGCTGGTAGGCTTTTTCCTCTTTGCTAGAAATCTGTTTACTCTACTCAAACTATCTGCTTACGAGGCACAAATTTAGATAAATATTACTGACTTACGAGACAGGAAATATATAAGACTTTAAAGCTTACTGTTTGTAAACTTTTATAGCACAGGTATACTGCTCCAAGAGTTCTATTTGTTGCTCTCTTTTCAATCTTGCAAGCTTATTCCTACTGGATAATTGAACCTTTTGCTCTTTTGGAAGACCGTCTAGTAAGCTCAGCAATGCTTTAGAAGATACAGCATACGTAGTACCCTGACTTTCTTTTTCCTTACCTGTGATGATACCGATTATATTACCGGACTCATCCATTACAGGTGCACCACTCTGCCCGGGCCCTGCAGGTATCTCCAGGCGATATTGAGAAGAATCGCCACCATAACCATTCTTGGAGCTAATGTAGCCTTCATTGTATACGATCTCGTCCTGAGGGAAACCAAGTGTAAATACTTTTGCCCCTAGCAGACGTTTCTTATCTGCAATAGTGTATGGTACATATGAGCTAGGAAAAGATAACTCCTTTGCTTCGGCTTTTAATATCACCACATCATGCTCCTTGTCAGAAGCTACTTCAACGGCTTTAAAGTAGTCTCCGTTTTTATTCTGAACATATATAGAGTCAGCACCTGCTACTACGTGATAGCTGGTAACCATATAGCCATCGCTTGTAAGTGCAAAGCCGGTACCTGAGTATTGTGCTTGAGAATATACAGGTGTAGCCTGTTCTTTTATATCATTGATGATCTTGTTCTGGTTCCGTTTATACTTTTCAAGGTCTCTGCGCAACAAACTATACTGAGATGCTATCTTCTGATTGTTATGATTCATTACCCAGTAAGTAGCAAATGAAGTAATGATAGCTATACCCGCTGCTATAGAAGCAGTACGCCAGATAGATGACTTGGATTTTATTGATTGTTTGTTATCAGGTTCAGCTGTTAGCTCGTTATGTACAGCTTTAACATCTTTACGCACTTTTTGATGTGCTGCAGCACTCTTTAAGGTCTGCAACATACTCACACAGTCCTGAAACTCTGTAGCAAATGAGGTATCAGTAGCTATTCTGCTTTGCAGTATCAGCTGTTGCTCTTCTGTGAGCTCATTGTTCACATAGGCCTCTGCTACTTCCCATATGTTATTACTCAATGACATCTATAATTCTTACTTCAATTGCGCGTTATAAAATAATTTCTTCAGTCTTGAAAGACACTTATACTTTTGAGTTTTAGCATTATCCGCATTGGTATATTTAAAGAGAGTTGCAATATCCTGCATGCTTTTCTCCTTATAATAGTATGCTTTCAAAAGTGTGCTGCAAGGCTGCCCCAATTGCTCTAAAGCTTGCTCAAGCTGATCATAGTATAACTCTCTTTCATGATGAGCTTTAATATCATCCTCATAAGCTACATTACTCTCATCTATCGTATTGTTATCTACCACAGGTAGATCATTACTGTTCACTTGCTTTAACCACAGATTTTTAGCTACTGCAAATAAGTATGTATTTATTTTGCATGTCAGCCTAAAATCAGGGTCTTGAGCTTTCTCATAGAGAACAATAATAGCCTCTTGACAAATATCGCCTGCATCCTCACTATTACCACCGTTCTTCCTGATATACCCTGCTATATATTTATAGTGCTGTTTGTATATCCTTTCGATAGCAGAGCGGTGCCCGTCTGCTAGTAACTGTAGTAATTCAATTTCTGTCTGTAGCTCTTGCTGCAAAAGTTTATATCATTTATTTAAAAAGGTAACCCATCAATCTACATAAAGTTAAGACTCCTTTTACTAAACAGTTTGTGAATATTGGAAAATATAATTTTTTATTGCCTTTATTGTTTGATATACAATCAATTATAGTAGCTGATAAATTTTATTTGAAAATATTTTCTTTTAGAGGGTTACCTTTTTTGAATACGGGTATATATCTGTAAATAATTAAAAAAACTAACTATTATGAAATTTGTAAAATTCGGAATTTTCGCATTCGCACTTAGCCTATTCGTAATCTCTTGTGGTAACAACGGTGAAACAGCTGAAGAAAACATGGAAGACGCTACTGAACAAGTAGAAGAGTCTATGGAAGAAGCTGCTGAAGGCACTGAAGAGGCTATGGAAAATGCAGGCGAGTCTATGGAAAATGCTGCTGAAAATACAGAAGAAGCTATCGAAGAAGCTCACGACGAAGCTACTCACTAATCACATTGTGATTAACCAAAACTAAAAAAGACTGCTATTAGCAGTCTTTTTTAGTTACTGCAATGAACGATTCTTTACTTCAGGTGTTTCAGTAGTGAAATCATTATTCATCTAAACGTGAAAAGTTATGAAATACATTAAATTAAGCATTCTTGCAGTTGCTATGTCTACAATGGTAGTAGCATGCGGAAACAATGAAAGTAATGACGCTAATGATGCGCCCGAGCAAACAACTCAGCAAGCCCCACCGGCTGCTGCACCAGCGCCTCCTGCGGAAGATCCTAATACAGAGGTGGAGGTAGATCTTAACACCCCTGCAGGAGATGTAAAAGTAAAGACTGAAAGATAAGAGACATTCTGTTATAGTATATAGATAAAATGCCGCTACCAACTCAAAGTTTAGCGGCTTTTTTCATTATAGCCACTTACGACTACAACTATTTCTCCTTTTGGTGGGTGCTCTGTATAATAGCCTACAAGCTCTTCAAGAGAAGCTGTTCTGGTTTCTTCAAACATCTTAGTTAGCTCTCTGCAAACTGCAGCCAACCTATCTTTACCTAGATGCTCACCCAGCTCGTTTAATGTTTTTACTAGTCTGTGTGGAGATTCATACAGAACGATAGTTCTGGGTTCTTCGCCCAATTTCTTAAAGAACGTCTGACGACCTTTCTTTTGGGGAGGAAAGCCTTCAAACACAAAGCTGCTGCTTGGTATACCTGACTGTACCAGTGCAGGTACAAATGCTGTAGCACCAGGCAGGCATTCTACTTTAATATCATTTTGGACACATGCTCGTGCTAGTAAGAATCCAGGATCTGAAATACCTGGTGTGCCGGCATCTGTGAGCAAAGCGAATACTTTACCTGACTTTAACTCACTTATAACCCCTTCAAGAGATTTATGCTCGTTGTGCTGATGGTGAGGGTAAAGGGGTTTTTGGATATCGTAATGCTTGAGTAGCACTGAGCTGGTGCGAGTATCTTCACATAAGATAGCATCTACAGACTTTAGTACTTCTACTGCACGGTATGTTATATCGCCTAGGTTGCCTATTGGCGACGGTACCAGATATAACTGTATTTGTGCATCTTTTTGCAAAGCTTAGCCTTCAGTTATGCTAACTTCAAAATCTTCCATTACCTGATTAGCTAACAGCTTCTTACATGCCTCTGTAGCTATTGCTTCTGCAGCTTCTTTAGAGTCTGCCTCAACGCTTAAAGTAATATGCTTGCCTATACGTACGTTTTCAATACTATTAAGACCTAAGTTGTGTAAACTGCTGTTTACAGCTTTTCCTTGAGGGTCTAATAGCTCTTTTAAAGGCATTACATTAATGTGTGCTGTATATTTCATTACTATTATTTTATGCTTCTGAAGGCTTGTATATAAATGATAAAATGATGTACAATATAAATACTACAGGTATTACGGCTACCTTTATTGTTAGTCCACCAACGATGATAGCTACTAGTAGTATCAACTGAGGCCAAATGGTCTTTAAGCTGAAACCTTTAGGCACCATCTTAATAAAACGTATGTGTGATGTCATTAACCAGCATAGTACAACGATGATCAGGTAGATCACCCATTTGTTTTGTAAGTATACTCCTATACCTAACGGGTTGTACCAGTTGATCAACGGGAAGGAGGCTATGAATAGTCCTGCTGCAGGTATCGGCATACCTATAAAGTAGCTACCCTGCTGTGTATTAGTAGTATTGAATCTGGCTAACCTTAAAGCTCCTGCACATGCAATAAGGAATGCAGGTGTCATAGCCAGCATATTTACATCCAATGCATATGGCTCGCTCATATAAACTGTCCATAGCATCTTGAAGAGTATCATAGATGGTGCGACTCCAAAAGATACCAGGTCTGCCAAGGAGTCAAGGTCTTTTCCAAGAGGAGAAAAGATATTCAGCGTGCGGGCAGCCAAGCCATCCAGCACATCGAATATGGCGGCAAACATGATGAAGAATGCACCCCAATAAGCTTGCTCTGTACCTACAACCCAATACTCATTACCATTAAATGAAGATATAAAGGGCTGTGCATTCAGTATGAATGCGATTGCGATACAACCACAGAACAGGTTGGCCAGCGTAAGCAGATTAGGTAAATGCTTCATGTGTGGGCAAAGATAATAGACTATTGTGGAAATAGCTTATATCATGATTTTTGTATTGTATGTGTTTTGTTGCGAATTGTTGCAAAATCACGATGTTTTCAATTTTTTACCCTTTTTAGAAGAACAAACTAGCCTGCCTAAAAGCAGAAAGAATATAGTGTACACTATATTCTTTCTATAACAAATATACGTTATTTATGTGTTTATTCCTTATTTACTTTTGAGTAGCTGCGGTTACCGTTGGCGTCTGTAAGCTGGAGGATGTAGTGACCTGCCGGTAGCTGAGACACACTCATGCTGTGCACCTCCTGCTCTGTTACTGACTGGTATACTAACCTCCCTGTAACATCGTAGAGGGATATAGCCGTACCCTTATCTGCTCCTTTGATGAACAGATGGTCACTGGTAGGGTTAGGGTATATCTTAATGTTGCTAGCTGTGTTGATGTTCTCTACACTCACACGTATCTGCAGCCTGATGCAGTTGCTCTTAGCACTGTCAGGACTAGGACATTCATAATCGCTGTAGATCATGGCGCAAATCTCATCGCCATCGCTCAGGAAGTTAGCATTAGCACCCCATGTAGATGATGTAGCGCCACCCACAGGTACGCCGTTGCGCAGCCATTGATAATCGGGTCTGTTACCCGCATCAGCAGGTGTGGCGGTAAAGCTCACGGGCTCATTAGGGAATAATGAGGTATTAGGTGTAGCAGTAATGCTCACACTTGGTGCTAATGTTTGCAGCACCGTCATGGTGATGGGGTTACTGGTATCTGTAAATGGTGTCGTACATACGCCTGTACTGATCATCTGACAATGCACCACATCATTATTGTTCAATGCTGATGTTTTGTAAGTAGCGGTAGTGATACCTGTAATGGTATTGTTGAGCAACCACTGATATTGAGGGCTGCTGCCTGCATTGTTGGCTACTGCTGTGAATACTGCTTCCTGACCATCGCATATGCTGGTACCCGGTGTCGGGAAGATAGTGACATAAGGATCTGTTTTTACAGAAATGGTCACATCATCAGTATCAGAAGGGCAACCGTTGACCACTGCATATACAGAGTATACACCTGACTGACCCATAGCTATCTGTCCGATAACAGGGTTTTGTGCAGTAATACTGAAACCCGCAGGACCAAACCAGTTGTAAGAGGCTCCGCTGATGTTGCTGGCCTGTAGCTGAAGGTCTTGTCTGGCACAGAGTGTGGTGTTGACCGCTGATGCTGCAGGCATAGCAGGTTTAGGTATGATGGCTACAGTTACTGTGTCTCTGTTGCTGCAACTACCCAGTGTAGTAGTGAGCACATAATCTCCTGCATGGCTGCTGTTAGCAAAAGTGGTTACGGTAGGGTTCTGCGAAGAGGAACTATAGCTGTTAGGCCCTGTCCAGCCCCAGCTGACACTACCTGTAGTAGAGCTGCCCGACAGGTTGAGCGACTTAGTAGCACAGGCAGGGCTACTGTAACTAGCCGAAGGCTTGTTAGGTGTCTGGCTCATAGCTACGGTAGCTGTATCTTTTGCCGTACAGGCAGTACCTGTTTCGTTTACGGTGAGGATGTAATTACCGGCAGCATTTAAGCCGGGGTTGACTACAAAAGTATCCTGAGCTGCAGAGTTAAAGCCGTTAGGTCCCGTCCAGCTGAAGTTGAGCCCTGAGGCAGTGGTGGTATTACCCATCAGGTAGATGGTATCACCAGTACATACAGGCGTATTGCTGGTGGCGCTGAAGTTATCAGCAGCATTTTTTATTCTGGTGCTCACCTCCATAGGCGGTGAGGTATAGGCAGGGTTGGTGCTCAGCAGCCTGATCTTATAGCCATTGCCTGTAGGTGTGTTAGCAGGTATGTAGCAAGGTATGGTATCTCCCATAGTAGTAGAGAGGCTACCCAGTGTGACTGGATTGCTGAAACTACCTGAAGCATCAGATAATTGAGCCACAAAGGTGTTACCAGTCTTGAAAGGGAAATTAGTACCATACACCAGCCCGAAGCTATCTGCAGGGCAGTGCACCGTATCTGCATATGGATCTGCTACATAGCAAATGGTATCTGTAGAAAAATAAGTAAGAATATGCGACCCAGCACCTTTGCCATTGTGGATAATGTCAATACTGTCAATTCTTGGGTGTTGGACATCTATTTGAAAGCAAGTTGGATTACTACCCCCTCCAGGACCTGAATAAATTGCATTGCCATTGGATACATTGACATAGAACGGGCAACTACAGGTACCAGCATAAGCACTAATATTACTTAAAGTAAGTGGATAAACTATACCATTAACCTTTATAGTAACCTCTTCTGAGTCATTAAATACACCTAACCTAAACCTGATATGAGAGGTAGGTTCTGATAGTATATATCTTTTAGACTGATGAACTCTGCCAATTGTATTGGTATCAAAACTACAGGGTCCGGTAACGGGTAGTAGGGCACCGTTAAAGTACTTTACAGTTATAGTTCTATTACCAATAGTTTGAGTACCAAACCCATGAGGTATGAAAGTAAGGTTTTGAGAATAAGACATTTTTCCTACAGTAAGAAGGATGCAGGCAATAAGAACCCCAAGCAGGAATTGTTTGCTGTAAACTTTGTGTAACATGGTATTAGTACTAGTGGTAACGTCAATATACGAATATTATATTTTACTTCAACCAAAACGGTCCGCTCGAAGAGCGGACCGTTTGTTATATACAGAATACATTATACTTCTTATTCAGGGCATACCAACCTGAAACCATTACCGTGGATATTCACGATCTCTACAGCACTATCGCCTTTCAGGTATTTACGCAGTTTGGCAATATACACGTCCATACTACGTCCGTTGAAGTAGGTATCACTACCCCAGATACGTTTTAATGCAGCCTCACGCGGTAGCAGATCATTCTTATACTCGCAAAGCATTAGTAACAGCTCATTCTCTTTCGGAGAAAGTGTATTGGTATCACCGTTATGCTCCAGTGTGCGCAACTTGCTGTTGAACTGGTAGCTACCTATCTCAAACTCTACCTGAGAATGCTGTTTTTCCTGCATCTCCAGATTACGTTTAAGAATAGCTTTTATTTTATGTAATAATACTTCGCTATCGAATGGCTTGGTGATATAATCATCAGCACCCAACTTGTAACCGCTAAGTATATCTTCTTTCATGCTCTTTGCAGAAAGGAAGAACAACGGTACATCAGGATCTACATTCCTGATCTCTTCAGCAAGTGTAAATCCATCCATATTAGGCATCATTACATCCAGTAAGCATATATCAAACTTCTCTCTGCGGAAAGCTGCAAGACCTAGTATACCGTCTCTTGCTAATTCTACAACGAAGTCATTAAGTTCAAGGTAGTTTTTAAGTACCTGGCCAAAGTTGCTATCATCTTCTACCAGTAGTACTTTATATTTTTCATTTTCCATAAATGTCAGATGTGTATTGTGTGTAACAATACTCAAAAATAATATCCTTATGTATTAAATCCCAGGTAATATTTTGTTAAAAGCGCGGACAGTTCATTTTGTCACGCTCGCCTGTATAAGAACCCTGATAAATAAGGGAGAACTCAAGTGCACCGTTGGAGCGGAGGTCTGTAGATAGGTCTGAGAAGAAGGTGAAATCGTAAGTGGTTACCAGCTTAAGTCCTGCCCACTGGAAGCCCAATAATGGAATAAGTGCATCATTCCATCTGTGATAAGCACCAAAGATGACATTTGTAGGGTTGCCTGAATTATCCTCGCTGATAAAAGCACTTGCCTGAATACCGTACACTAATTCTTGCGCTTTACCTTGCATCGTGTAATACACTGAAGGGTTTATAGTGAAAGAGGTACTGGTGATGAAAATGGCGTCCAAATTAGCTGTCGGGCGCATTTTTATTTGGCTGTATTGGTTGTAAAAGCTTTCTGTAGGTACATTCAAATGGTCCACACCTACACCTAATTTTATATAAGTATATTCATTAGGATAGTAGGCCAAGTTTACTCCTGCACCTACATCTATATAGTCCGTTTGTGCAACATTACTTTCTTCTCCATTAGGCAGACTACGGTCAAACTTAAATCCGTCCCACTGCATGTTATAAGAAAGCTTATTAAAATCTACACTACGTTGTACATAGGCACCAGATATACCTGCAGATATCATAGTATAGTTACCCGTCTGCACATGGTAGGATACAAAGCCTTGATATTTATTCATAGAGAGACGTCCATCACCTGCCTCGTCACTGAACATGGCCAAACCAAGACCCAGCCAGTTGGTAAGGTTATGGTTTTTCAGCACTTGAAAATCTGCATAGCCTGAGAATGTCTTAAAAGGAACAGGTAGTGCTGCCCACTGGTTGCGATAGTTAGCCCCCAGTCTGTAATCAGTCTCACTCATGAGTGCTGTATTAGCAGGATTGAGCAGCATAGGTGCATTGTAGTACTGAGAAAAGTGTATGCCCTGAGCCGCAGCACTACCGGATAGTAGTAGTGCTGTACATGCAAGTAGTATATTTTTTTTCAGTCGCTTCATTATCTCATCAATGTGACATTACCTTTTTTGTAAAGTGTAGTGCCGTCTACAAATATAACATTCAATACATAACCGTATGCTTCGGTAGGTTGTGGTTTGTTTTTATACTTACCATCCCAGCCGGTATTAATATCAGTAGTCTGGAAAACAGTTTCTCCCCAACGATTGTATATTTTCAGGTCGATACTTTCGATAGCTGCACCTCTGACGTAGAGTATATCATTTTTACCATCATCATTAGGCGTGAAACCTGTAGGCAAGTCAGCCAATGGATATACATCAGCTTCCACATATCGGCATACGGTGTCTACACAACCAAAGCTATTAAGCGCCTGCAAGCATACGAGGTAGCGACCTGTTTTTTTATAAAACTTAGGGTCTGGTATTTCTTTCTCTGTACTAGTGCCGTCACCCATATCCCACACGTATGAGCTTGCACCTTCTGAGTTATTTGTGAAGTTTATCGGCTCGTTAGTTACCGGTATTACCGGTGTGTGCCTGAATGCTGCTATTGGTGTTGGATTAATTGTAATTGATTTAATAATAGAATCTACCTGGTTACAGGTGTTGTCGTTATAAGAGTACAGCTTTATTGAATATACTCCTGCCGTATCGTATGAGTGCTCAGGATTACTATCAGTGGATGTATTTCCATCACCAAATTCCCATAAGAAACTTTGTGCATTTGCTGATTGATTGTTGAATGTGATCTTGGTTTTTTCACAAGTACTTTCAGGACCCTCAAAATCTGCTTCTACGAATGAGTTATCAAATGTAATTGTTGTAGAAGTACTATCAGGACTGTTACAAGCACCCGGATCTGTCATGGTCAGCTTTACGGTATAAGTGCCCTTACTAGCATAGGTGTGTGCAGGAGGGTTAGATCCTGTGAAAGATGTACCATCACCAAACTCCCATAAGTAAGTACCGTTGTTGGGGTTGTTTACCTGGGAGGTATTGGTAAATGTTGCAACATATGGGTCGCAGGTATCTGTCTGTACTACGTCAAACCTTGCTACAATCCTATTTGTATCTACTATCACTGTAAGTGATGCACTATCTTTTGTATTACAAGCATTAGGGTTTTCAGCACGAAGCTTCACCTGATAAGTACCTCCTGCAGCATAGGTATGAGTAGGTGATGCAGCTGTACTGGTATTGCCATCACCAAAATCCCAGAAATACTGTGTAGCGTTCGAAGAACCTTGGGAAGAAAAAGTTACAGATTCGCCTAAGCAAATAAGACCATCGGGCGAAACAGTTGCATTAGCAGAAACTGAACCCAGGTTAAAAGCTATTTTCAATGCCAGGAAATTACAATTGGTACTACCATTTGTAGTAGAGTGTGCATTTGTAGTTGGTAGGCTACTGTTACCGCCGCAACCACCACAAATAGCCTGATAGATCACGCCATTCTCGTCAAACCTACTGGTACCACCATCTACGTGTTCATTAGTATTACCACCGCCGTAGTACCCTGCAAAAAGAACAGATTTAGCATCTTTGGAAAAGACTATGAAATAGAAGTCGCTACCATTGGTAGTTCCTTTCATTACTGCCGAGGGTGTTGGCGGGTTAGTAGTAATGTCTACGTACATGTTTCTGGTATTACCACCATTACCTGCGGTAGCACCACCCCAGCCTGATATATATACATTTTGGCAAGTGTCTACCAAGAATGCGGTAGGAGTGATATTTGTTGCTGTAGCATTCAAAGAGCCATAAACTGTAGAGTAAATATTGTTAGATAAAGTACTATCCAGCTTCATAAGAAACTGAGTAGCCCCCTGATTACTGAATACTCCAGGTGTAACAGGGAATGAGTTTCCTAAAGTATTACCGTTTACATACACATTATCCTCATTATCTACTTGTATGCCAAAGCATTGATCGTAAGATCCTCTACCTATCATAGTACCGCGCAGCACGTCATAATTGCCGCCATTGCGAAACTTAACTATATAGCCATCTATATCACCTTGTGCAGTAGGCCACAACCCTGAAAACCCACCTGTAGCAGCAGGGAAGTTGGCACTAGCAGTACCACCTGAAACATACACTGCTGATTGATCATTATTGAAATCCAGTACATAGGCTGCATCATCACCGCTACCACCTAAATAGGTACCCCATAATAGAGTAGTGAGATTATTATTCAGTTTTAGCACCACACCATCCTGATTACCTGAAGTGCTCGTTTTTATTGAATGGAGTGTGTCATCAAAGTCTGTAGAGCGAGTACAAGATGCTACGTATACATTATTGTTATTGTCTGTCAATACTTCACTACGAGAATCGTCTGCATAGCTATGCTTAAGAGAGTTTGTAGTACCATATAATGATGAAATATTAACCCCATCATCACCCGAACCACCTAGTAACGTAGAGGAAGTTACTGCGCCTGTAGTGCTTAGTTTAGTTATAATAATATCCGCACCACCATTATAGCTTCTAGTAGTTGTATTAGGATAGTCAGATGAATAAGTACGACCTGCAATGAATAGCTCTCCACTTGCAGCTACTACCATACTATGTGGTTGCTCATTATTAGCACCTCCTATGTAGGTAGAAAATATAATACTGTTACCTCCGCCTGCTGCTGCAAACTTGGTAATAGCGATATCGCACTCTAGTTGGTTAGGATCGCCACCGCCTGAGCCACCCCCTGCATAGGTTGGTCCTAATGTACGTGGATAACCATTACCACTTGCTACACCACCCGCATAAAAGTTGCCTTGTGGGTCATATGTAGCCGTGAAGCCCCAGTTATCTGCAGTAGAGCCGGTGAATGTTGCGAATACGATTGTCGGGTCAATTACGAGATTAACACTTTTATCATATCCTTTAGGGAAAACATAGCTGACTGTATTACCTCTCAACTTGTAACGGCAAGGCACCTCTACACGTTCACCATTGATATACTGGTAGGCATAAGGGGCCATTTCGTGTATATCTCCTACAGATGTTTTTACAATGAGGTCTCCTTTTTCCAGTTTCAGGTCGTCCACGCCGTCAAATGCAAGTTCAATCTGTTCTATACTGGCGTTTGGTTTCACTATCAGGTCATACTTCATATTACCCATTGAGGAAGCAATATGCATATCTACTCCAGGATAGAGTTGTTTGTAGTCTACTGCTAGTTCGGGATGTATATTAGACTTCCACTTGGACTTATCGTTGCCTAAATAATAGTTGTAATAACGTTCCTGAGCTTTGCTACCATATATTTCAGGTGTAGTATTAGAGTTTAGAAACTTTACCCTGTAAGCATGGCAGGGAAGCTTTGGGTAAGTTTTTAATATGCCCAGCTTATAGTCGTGCACTTTTGAGTTATTGCCCTGATCTGCTATCAGGTAGGTGATGGCATTGTTCTCTAAGAAAATATCAATGTTCCCAAATGTAGATTTATACACAAATGGTCCATCCCACTGCCCATGATTTTTTACAAACTCTATAGACTTGTAATCATTAGCATCGGCAAGAGCAAAAAATGGGATAAAAAAACTGATATAACATATCAGATATTTATAATTCATTATAAGCGTTTTATGAATACCGTAGTATGTATAAATGTAAGGATTTTTTACCTATTAAACAGACGCCTATATAAGAAAGAAAGGTAAGTGGGATAAGGGTATTAATCGATAATTAATACTATGGAATAGGGAGTCGTGTATACTACAAGTTACTCAAGTAAGTGACTTGCTGTAAGAAACAGAGAGGCCAGTAATTAGTTAACGCACTTATTAGCGCAACTACTGCTGGCGAAAGCCTCAGGTTTTGCTTTAAATGCAAAGCCCATACCCAGAATGTAGCCCATTGCTTCTCTTAGTGCCTCATTACTTTTAAACTGCGGGTTGGTATTGATGTCTGCATGTACTTCCATATCCACATCATACTCTGTGAACAGGTCGCATAGCTCATAAGCTATCTCTATGCTTTTGGCCACCTCTACCAGCATACGCTCTTTGATGCTGTACTTAGTTTGCGTTTTATCATTTTGTATAAACATAAAACCGCCATGTTTTTCGCGTAAGAAAACGATGACGGTCGCAAACTCGGTATCTTTTCCATAAACCTGAGAGTCTGTTCCTATACATACCTTGAGTTTATGCCCGGCCTTGGTTTCCCGGACGATCGTGTTTTCCACGGCTTGCTTTACGGGTAGTTTTATAGTTTCTCCACTAAATGTTCGCCATTTCATATTGGTTATATTAGTTATCTTAAAGATACCCACAATAATGTTACGGTACTCTTACCTGAAAGTTACTATAAAATGAAATGCACATGTTATGAACATTTCTATGTGAAAGGTGTTTTAAGACTCAATAACATCTTGTTAAGAGTAGATTATTTGTCGATTTTATACTAAAAATCTATCTTCACATGTTAATACTTCAACCTAGAAGGTATTGCTGATCAGGTAAATCCATATCCTGTTGATAATCAAACAAAACAGTAATTTCCCATAGGTTTTCCATATAGAGAGACACGGGAGATAAGAACGAAAAACAAACGTTGTATCTCTTAAAGTTAAATTATGACCAACCGTTCATCCGCTAAATACGGATTGAATACACAAAACGCCAGAAACTGGTCCTCTAAAGAATGGTTCACCCTTCTTGTAGTGCTATTGGTTATATGTATTGGTGTATATATAGTATCACACAGCGAGCGTGGGGTACGTGGTTATGAATACACCAGCTTTACGAGTGATGACATCAATAGTATAGACAATATACTGGCTACCTCTACACTGGATAAGGTAGACGAATACAAGCCATCGCAACAGAGAGATGTAAATATTAATGACGGTTTTCTTGACTCCTACCCCGACCTTACAGAAGAACCTGAAAACGAATACACACAGACATCAAGAAATGTGAAGCTGCCTACGAAAGCAGACCTTTTAGCTGACAGGCAAAAACGTATTGATAAAGCTATCGTTTACATTAAGAGCCAATATGAAGATGAGATAGATGTTGAGCAGTTTAATACTATAAAAGAGTATTTGAATACTTTTTCAAGAATTGATGCGAAGGAGTATTTATCTGAACTAAGACTAAAGGTCCGCTCCTACTTCTGGCTAACCGGCCCGTTGGTGTATCTGGAAGTTATCTTCTGGGTGATCATAGGAGTTTTATGTAGCATGCTTTATGCTGTAGCAAACATTGCGCGTAAGGGTATGGATGCTAATGGTTATAGCAGCAGAGAGATCATTTACCAGATAGCAAAGTTCTTTTATGCACCATTTGTAGCTATAACATTGGTATTGGCATACAGCTATTTTAAGAAAAGTACTACGTTACATATAGATGCTAATGAGGGTGTTATTGTTTTTGCATTCCTGATCGGGTTTTACTCAGGAACGTTCATGGAGATCATGGAACGACTGAAGTTCGTGATATTTAATTCGGGCACAGGAGGCGCTACTATCCAAAACTACAAAGAGGAGGCTTCGGCAAGAGCTTATACATCTGCGCCACCCCACGTACCAGACGAAGAACCCATAATACCACAGACACATTCAAAGCCAACACAAGAGGAGGAAGCTTATTCAGCTACAGAGCAGGTGCAAACACAGGCACCACAAAATCCATTACAAGCTATAAGAGAGCAGGTAGCAGCTGCTAAAGAGCGAGAGACGGCTAAGCAACAAGAGGCACAAGGGTCTTTTGATAACTTGAAGCCATTACCTAAGAAGGTACAACAGCAGCAAAATAAAAGCTTGCTGAATGATGATAACGAGCTGAAAGAAGTAGATATTGATCTGAAACTCGATTTGAGTGGTTTGTTTGACGAAGAACGCGCTGAACTACAAAGACTAGGTTTCAGTAAAGCTATAGTAACACTCCATAATGTAAATGGTAAAGACATCATACCGGCTAAGAAGGTGAATGAAGACCTGACCACTTTTGTGGCACATGATGTGAAGCCAGGTATATACATTGCTCGTGCTACACTTTCTCAAAGGCTTAAAGACGAGCAGATCATCAATCTATTTGGTGAGAAAACAGCCTACATAACTGCAGATAAGCCAGGTCTGGAGCTCTACGTGAAGAAGTATGAAGCTATGGACTAGACCATAATATGACCGTAATTTAACTTAACCTTGGATTTTTCATAGGGCAGCTTAGCCTACATTCGTAGCTCTAAATTTATATCCTTATGAAAAGTATACTAACATTAGGTTTAGCACTATTAGTGGCTACCACATCATTTGCAGATGAGAAAAAACGCAAAAGTCCTACAGTAACAGCTAAAGGCACCAACGTAGAAGTAACTTACGGACAACCTTCAAAAAACGGTAGAGTGATCTTTGGTGAGTTGGTACCATATGATAAAGTATGGAGAACCGGAGCTAATGAAGCTACAGAGATCACCTTCAAGAAAGACGCTACGTTTGGTGGTAAAGAAGTGAAGGCAGGCACCTACTCATTATTTACAATTCCAGGTGAAAAGAAATGGACCATTATCCTGAATAGCAAGCTGGAACAGTGGGGTGCATACGAGTACGATAAGATAAAAGGTAATGACGTACTAAAGACTGATGCCGCTGTTTACAAATTGAAAAACGAGCAGGAAAAATTCACTATATCAGTGAAAAAAGAGGCAGTAGTTTTTGAGTGGGACAACACCGGAGTTTCTGTTCCGTATAGTGTCAAGTAATGTTGAGTTAACATTGCAAAATATAGTACGGTTTCATCCATATTATTTCCCGTTTCATCTTGTTTCGGTTTTATATATGTATTCCTGTATATACATTTACTGTGCGTTCTAAGAGGGCGCTATTCCAAGAGCATAGGAGTAAACATAGGTAAACGGCAATTGCGGCAAGTTAATTTAGCTTGTCGCAATTATTTTTTATACCATCATAGACCATAATCATTATCAAGTCAGAGAATAGATATTTACTTTGCAGTAGTATTGTAAAAAGAGACTTGATATGAAGATCATTCCAGGAGATATAAAGACAGGACAATTACACGGGTACTTACTTGGGGCTGTAGCTCCTCGCCCAATATGCTTTGCCAGTACTATAGATGAGCATGGTAATCCGAACTTATCGCCGTTCAGCTTTTTTAATGTATTCGGTAGCAAGCCACCAATACTAATATTCTCACCTGCTCGCAGAGTACGTAACAATACACTGAAGCATACGCTTGAGAATGCTATGGCTACTAAAGAGGTAGTTATCAATATTGTTAACTACAATATCGTACAGCAAATGAACCTTGCCAGTTGTGAGTATGGCGAAGGTGTAAACGAGTTTACAAAATCAGGGCTTACGCCAATCGCTTCTGATATGGTGAAACCGTTCAGAGTTAAGGAGTCTCCTGTACAACTAGAGTGTAGGGTAAACGAAGTGATACATACAGGTGAAGAAGGTGGTGCCGGTAACCTTGTAGTATGTGAAGTGCTGTGTATGCACATAAATGACGATGTTCTGGGTGAAGACGGAAAGATAGACCCGCATAAGATAGATCTTGTGGCGCGTATGGGTGGAGATTACTACTGCAGAGCCTCTGGCGATGCAGTATTTGAGGTAGCTAAACCTAATACTAACTTAGGTATTGGCGTAGACCAACTTCCTGAGCATATAAAAAACAGTACTATACTAACGGGTAACGAGCTGGGCATATTGGGTAATAGCACATCAATACCGGAACTGGATAGCACATTCAGTGATACACAGCTGAATGAAATAAAGAATAATGATATTAAGAAGCACGAATATGCTAAAGAATTGATAGTTGCCGGAGAAGTAGAGAAAGCATGGCAAGTACTACTTAACTAAAATATTAAATATCAATTGTTTAAGGGACGAGCTTGCTCGTCCCTTTTTAGTTTACCAATCTGTTATCTCAATATTTTATTAGTTAACAAGCTCACCACTTTTCTTAACGATAAATACGGGTTTTTATTCAAGTTGTTGATAGTCAGTATTATGTGAGGTTTTAATTGTTAATGAAATGTTGCGCGGTTGCAAATTCGTGGTTAACCGA
>CAZHDM010000025.1:0-26753 GCA_964531655.1 uncultured Flavipsychrobacter sp. | reverse complement strand
TTTATAAATAATATAATATTATAATAACCCACTCCCTATTAGTTTTAGTAATCTCTTTATATGCAGTTATACATGACGTTTACGTACTTTTGCAACCATGACACCAAAAAGCAAACCAGCTAAGATCATTCAAAAAAATATTATTTCTCCTATTCTCGAATTTATTGGAGACAGTAGAGCTGTTGGTATCACATTGCTTTTTTGCACTATTATTTCTTTGATCATCAGTAACTCACCATGGAGTGAGGGCTATGTTGGATTTTGGGAAACTCACTTGAGTATGCCCGCACCTAATGTGCATATACCGCATACACCACTGCATATAGTTAATGACTTTTTGATGGCCATTTTCTTTTTAATGGTGGGTGTAGAAATAAAAAGAGAATTGCTGGTAGGTGAACTATCATCAGTAAAAAAATCAATGTTACCCATACTAGCAGCCATTGGTGGTATGGCTTTCCCTGCATTAATATATTTATTGTGGACAGGTGGCAACCCTATATTTAGCAGAGGTTGGGGTATACCTATGGCTACTGATATTGCTTTTTCTCTGGGCATACTTTCTATGTTGGGAAAAAGAGCACCTTTTACCCTAAGGGTGTTCTTAATGGCTCTTGCCATTATAGATGACCTGGGTGGTATACTGACGATAGCTATATTCTATGCAGAAGAAATAAACTGGACCTACCTCTTTATGGCAGGAGGTATACTATTTGTACTATCAATGATGAACTTACTAAAGGTCAGGAGGTATTATATATATATGCTACTAGGCTTATTGTTATGGTATATGTTCTTCAATTCAGGGGTACATGCTACTATTGCAGGTGTACTGCTTGCCTTTACTATACCTATGCATAAGATTGAGAACCTGATACACTCTTTGCACGACCCTGTGAGCTTTATTATACTACCAATATTTGCTTTTGCTAATACCGCCATTGTATTCCCGGATACTTACACACATATATTTACGTCTCCTGTACATCACGGTATATTTACAGGATTAGTAATAGGCAAGCCATTAGGCATATTTTTGGTGAGCTGGATAGCTATAAAGATGGGGATTGCCTCTATGCCTGAAGGCATGAACTGGAAACACTTATTTGGCATGGGGATGATCGCAGGTATTGGTTTTACTATATCAATATTCATGTCTAGCCTTGCCTTTAAAATCGAAGAGATACAACTTACATCCAAAGTGGCCATTATGGGTGCGTCTCTGGTCGCCGGGTTGCTAGGTTTCTTGTACTTAAGGTTAGTCAATAAAAAAGAACAGGCTGCAACCGATAACTAACTATCTCAATTCTTTTATACAAATAATAAAGGGTCTGCAATGCAGACCCTTTATTATTATCGTTTAGTGTAAAATTACACACCTCTATTCATATCAAAGCCTTCAAGCTCGTTAGCTACTTCAGTCAAGAAGCTAGCACCTAAGGACCCATCTACTATTCTATGATCATAACTCATAGATAGATACATCATATGACGTACTGCAATTACATCACCATGTTCAGTTTCCATAACTACAGGACGCTTCTTGATAGTACCAACTGCAAGTATTGCTACTTGAGGTTGGTTGATAATTGGAGTACCCATTAAGCTACCGAAAGTACCTACGTTGGTTAATGTAAATGTACCACCTTGAGTATCGTCTGCTTTTAGCTTATTGTTACGTGCAGCATTCGCAAGACCGTTTACATCTTTAGATAAACCTAGAAGATTTTTAGTATCTGCATTTTTAATAACAGGCACTATCAGGTTACCACTAGGCAACGCTGTAGCCATACCTATATTGATATCTTTCTTGATAATGATCTTATTACCATCAACGCTGGCGTTGATCATTGGGTTGCGTCTGATACAGTTCACTATCGCTTCAACAAATATTGGTGTGAATGTTATCTTTTCACCATATTTCTTCTGGAACTCACCTTTAACCTTGTTTCTCCAGTTAACGATATTAGTAACATCAGCCTCTGTAAAGCTGGTAACGTGTGGAGACGTTGCTTTACTACGCACCATATGGTCTGCTATCAGCTTACGCATACGGTCCATCTCTATAACTTCTACATTATCGCCATAGTTAGCTGCTGGCTGTTCAGCAGGCTGTGGTTTAGGTGCCGCAGGTTGTTGTGGCTGGGCCGCCGGAGCTTGAGCTGGCGCAGCTGGTTGAGCCTGCTGCTGTGCAGGAGCTCCATTACCTCTATTCTTTACGTACGCCAGAATATCTTTCTTAGATACTCTACCTTCTGCACCTGTACCTGGTATGCTTTCTAACTCAGCCATACCTATTCCTTCCTTCGCCGCTATGTTTAATACTAATGGAGAATAAAACCTGTTACCTCCTGTAGATGCTACTGTAGAAGCAGATGCCGCAGGGCGCTCTTGAGGAGCCGGAGTAGGCTCTGCTACTGGTTTTGGTGCTGGTGCTGGCTCAGGTTCAGCAACTTGTTGCGGTTCAGCAGCTGCAGAACCACCTTCAGTTTCTATCCTGGCTATCACCTCACCTACAGGAACAACATCATCCACATTAAATAATACTTCTTTTATTGTTCCTTCTGCAGTAGAAGGCACCTCACTATCCACTTTGTCTGTAGCTATTTCCAAAATAGTTTCGTCCATCTCTACAGAATCTCCGGGTTGTTTATGCCACTTTAAAATGGTGGCCTCCATAATGCTCTCACCCATTTTTGGCATTACAAGATCTACTATCGCCATATATATAGTTTAGTGCTGTATTTTAAAAAGGAGTACAAAAATAGTCAAATAGCCGTTCATAGCATAATCGGTATGCTTTATCTTAATAATATGTTTGAAAATTATTGTTAGATAGCTCCTATAATTGACGTCTACTCTCCCTTCTTCGTAATAGTTTCAGGTCTTGAAGGACAGATGCTTTTGCATTTATAGTAAAGCTATAGAACTTACGCGGACCAAATGGCACCGCAGTCAGACGCATCTCCCAACAGTGCATATCACGATATATGTTGAACTGTGTAAGTTGTAACTGCTTCTGTACAATATTATAGCTTGTATTCACTACAAACTTCCAGCGAGAGGTTAGATTAATGTCTCCGCTGATACCAATATTGTGTGTGCTAACTTGCACAGTATCTTTTTTAGACTCTGGTAGATAGTTCTTTTGTATTTGAAGAACGTATGTAAGCGTAAGGTTCCAAGGCACCTCAAAGTCCACATAATCATCGTAATATCCATACTGCATCAGCCTTCTATACTCTTCAGACTGTCTTCTGTTTTCACTTTCTTCTCTTTGCTTAGGCCTTAAACTACCGCCAAGAGTAACCCCAAGGCTACGAAAGCGAGCGATACCTGTTCCATTCTGCCACATGGTTTTATTTACTCTACGCTCTTTTTCATAATCAAAAACATATGGGTCAAAGTTGGCATTTGCAGTCATGTTAACAACATCAAATAACCTTGTAGCAAATGTGGCTGTTATATTTTGAAAATTAAAAGAGTCTGCAGCAAGATTATATCCTGAATTAAATGCTAGTTTATCTATCAGTTTCACATTCTTTTCACCGGTACTGTCTTTAGAGGTACGTAACTTTATTTGTAAGTTATTATCAAAACCAAAGCCTACAATGCTGCTAAATCTACCCAACTGTGTTGGTGCGCCTACGACGGAGCCTTCATATGGAGAAAGATACTGAGTTTCTCCTCTCGGGTCTATTATAGTTTCATAGCCAAACCTATATGGATCTGCTGCAAAATCGGGAATGTAGTTTAATGATACATTCGGGATAAGCACATGCCTGATACCCATTAACTTGCCACTGTTAAACATTTTCAAACCGTATATTCTGGTACTGGCACTGATGCTGGCATTATAGTCCCTGGCAGTATAAAAGCCTCTGTTTATAGTAGTATCTATTTGATCAGTAGCAAAATCATATGCTCTGAACATTTGCTGGGTATTCCAGTACTCATTATAGTTCGCACTAAAAGTTAAGTTCACATGCCTCAACACGTTGTAAGTAGCGCTAATAGGTATGCTGTGCTTCATGCCATTATTAAAATCAGCCAAGCTCAGCCTACTAAGGCTGAATAATGTATCAGTAAACATTAGCTGATTTTGCCCTGTAAAGTTGTAGCTAAGGGTTATTTTGTCATACCATTTTGTACCTACACTATTTTTACCTTGAAACGGATTAAACTGTGCAACAAAGAAGCTCATCTCTGGCAGTGTAACATTTACCCTTCCTGTACTTGCTTCCTGGCTATGTCTTGCACCGATAGCCAAAGTATACGGCTTATTTGCCCAGCTCTTTGTAAATGTAATATTCGAAGTATACTGGTTATTCAATATCTGCTCAGCATCGTAGGTATTATTAGCGTTAAACGAAGATGTACCAGCATTTACAGAAGCACTGAACTGTGTCCCTGGTCTTGCTTTTGGGTCAGTGTTATGCCTCCACTGTACATTAAAGTTTTTTTGTATAGCTGCCCCTTGCTCAAATTCTTCCCCAAGCTTATCATAAGCGTAAGTAAATGCTAAAGCTCCATTATACTTGTATCGGTTCGCATAACTACTTCTACCACTAGCCTGCCAGCTTCCTTTGGAGAAGGTGTTAGCTCTCATCTCCAGATCAACATTCTGCCCTAGATACAAATAGTAACCACCACCAATAAGCCCTACTCCTCTGGCTTCCTCAATAGTATATGTAGGCAGTAAGAATCCTGAACGCTGCCCCTTACTAATTGGGAATAGGCCAAAAGGCAAAAACAGAGGTGTAGGCACTTGCTCAATCATGATATTGGCAGGACCTGATGCGACTACAGTATTAGGCACAACCTTTATTTTTTTTGCATTGATACCAAAGTGTGGAGTATCCAATGCGCAAGTAGTATATACATTATACAAACCGTAAATAGTCTGATCAGGGTTACGTTTCACCTGCCTGCTGTAGACATAACCTTCACCATACTGCGTTCTGGGGTTTCTGACTATGGCACGCTTACTCTTAAAGTTGTACTTCAGGGTATCGTATGTGAATTTTTCTTGCCCTTGGGTAAATGTCGGTCTGTTCTTTAGCTTAACAGCCGTATCCGACAATGGCTGTGCTACCACCATATTATTAGACTGATCGTATACCACCTTCCCCGCATTCAGCTCCATATCCTCGTACTTTACCTTTGCGTTTCCGTATAGGTAAAATATGTTCTTTTTCATATTCAGCACAGCAGAGTCTGTTGCTTCGGAAGTAACTTCTGATGGTAATGCATCTGGAGATATCTTAATACCCAAACGCTCCTCTAGCGTAGCATTAGTAACGGCATTTGCACTATCTACCACCGTACTGTCTGCAAGCGTGCTGTCTATATTTGCTGTTGAAGAGTCCGCGAGGTATAAAGAGTCTATCTTAATACTATCAGTTGGTATCGTATTGATTCTTAGTGGGTTTTCCTGAGCATGTGCATAACTTGTTAATGCAAATGTGAAAATTACCAACACTACTCTTAAGTAGAGGCCATTGCGTTGTATCTTTGCATAGAATTTATAACTCAAGCTCATTAACGCGACAAAAATAGTATAGTTATTCGGATAGTAAACACTAACCGACCATACATTTAACATTTAGCATGCTTATGCCTATCAGGCTTATTTTATCCATATTAATTCTTTGTCTGACAACCACTTATACCTATGCCGATGGCAAAAAGGTCAATAAGATCGTACTTGACGCCGGCCATGGAGGAGATAAGGCAGGTGCCGTTGGAAGAATATCCAAAGAAAAAGACATAGCACTAAGTGTAACCATGAAGCTTGGGGAACTGCTGAAAAAGAAGCTTCAGGACAAACAGATCATCTATACCAGAACAACTGACTTTGACGTACCGCTGGCTAAGCGTCATGAAATAGCGAACAAAGCTCAGGCAGACCTATTTATTTCTATACATGTTAACTCTTCTGCAGGAAAGCGAGTGAGAGTGCAAGAAGGCTATAGATACGTTACTAAAGGAGGTAAACAATACAAACAAGCCCGATACAAGTATTATAATACTACAGATGCTAGTGGTACAGAGTGTTATGTATTAGGGTTACACCGCAATGGACAAAAAGAAGAGGCTATTGGAGAGTACAGCGATAATGTATCTAACGGCGGTCATGCACTCCTAGACGAGAGTGACCCTACCACTGCTATTATCATAGCCCAATACACCAGTGCCTTTTTAGAGAACAGTGTAATATTAGGCTCTAAAATTCAAGAGCAGTTTGCTGACCAGAAGCGTGTTGACAGAGGTGTAAAGCAAAAAGGTCTTGAAGTACTTGCAGGTTCTGTGATGCCGGGAGTATTAGTAGAGATTGGCTTTATTAATAATCCTGAAGAAGAAGAGTACCTTAATTCTGAGCAAGGACAAAAAGAAGTTGTCGATGCTATTTATAAAGGTATTTTAGCATATATTCAGGCTGTTGAAAAATAGAATTTCAGCCAATAGTTAATATTTACATCCCCCCTTTACAGTCATATCACGACCTATTTTTCAATATTTCACATTTTATTTTGCTGGTTGCAAATTCGAATAGTTTAAATTATCTTTAAACTCGTTTAAAAACTTAATGTGCTAATGAAAGCCCGTATTAAATCTTTCGCTTTGTCGGCAATTGGAGCCTTAACTATATTTTCGGCTGTAACCTATACATCTTGTAATAATGACCCTTGTAAAGCAATCGTTTGTGCTTACGGTGGTACATGTATTGAAGGTGAGTGTAATTGTCCGTCAGGATATGAGGGAACTCATTGTGAGATAGTGACCAGAGAAAAATATAAAGGTGTGTGGACCGTTTTTGAAGATGGCACATCTACAATGCCTAATAACTATGAGGTAAGATTCTCTCTTGGTGAAGGAAACACTGACTTACTTATCTCTAATTTTTACAATAAATTCCCTGGAAATGATATTAACGCTCGCGTAAAAGGAGATTCAATATTCATTCCACAACAAACTTTCCAAAACAACACTATTGAAGGTTGGGGTTATTTAGACTGGGAAGATGATGACAACTTCTATCCTGAGCATGGTGAAATCACTATGTATTACAAAGTTGTTAACTCTGATGGTAAGACCGATGATTTTGGTATCAACTCTGGTCAGCCATCTAAATGGAATAGATAATTAAACTTATTCATTATAAAATAATAAAGCCTCGCAATGCGAGGCTTTATTATTTTATGTTCATTCTGATATTGTACAGCAGCTAGGACTAAACTAATGGAGCTCACCGATTAGTACTTAGAATGAACACAATACTGAATCTATTCTGGGAAAAACTTATCATTTTAAGCTCAGTTAGCTATAATTAAAACTACATAGTATACACTATGCAGTTTTAATTACTTTCTCTTTCTTAGTTATTCTGTTCACCATACTTATGAAGAACCCGATAACCATCACGATAATACCTAGCCATAATACATTTATGTACGGGAATATGATCGCCTTCATCACTACATAGTCGTTATCGTCACCTGCTTGCTTCACCATTATTTCTGCAGCATTCTGGTCAGGAATGATCTTAGAAAGCTTTACATAAAGCTTTCTCTCTGTAATAGTATCCTCCAGATTATACTCGTAATTATCACGTATATAATATAATGGCGCCAGCTTTGTAATATTCCCTTGCAGGTCGCGTAAAGTAAGGTCAGCAGCTACTGCTATATCACCTTGTTGAGCATCATAATTAGGATTACTGATATCTGTTTTGAAACCATCAAAAGTGATGAAGCCCCTGTTCACAAAAATAGTATCACCAATTTGTATGATCTGTGTTTCATACTCTTTGGCTTTCGCCTTCTTCTCCGGATTTATTACAGAAGTTACATAAGTAAAGATGTCTTTAGTCAAGTAATGTTTCGAGTCTGGGTTTGCACTCATGCCTCCTTCTTGTCCTTTAGGGTTTACAAACGCATTAGGGTGCAGAGTAAATGATTCTTTTATCTCCTGAGTTGCAGAGTCTCTCAATACATAATTAACCTTATAAAAAGTGCGCGGGTCATTCTCATTTACAGAGTCGCCTATATAAGTAACATCATACTTCCCCATAGGCATAGAGACGTTCTTATATAGTATAACATTCTCCATACTCTCTTTCACATTCTCCATCTCATCCTCACCATATGGTATCACTATACCTGTTGTATTTAGAGAGATCACCTCTTTATTATAAGAAGATAATAGTATGCCTAACAGTGATAATGCAAACCCTAAGTGCGATGTTGCCGCTCCTAGCTTCTTCAGCTTGGTCTTCTGTACAGTAATAGCATAATACACATTCGCGACTACAGAGAAGCTAGCTGCAAATAACAATAGCAGGTATTGTACACCGGTTATATCTTGAGTAAAACCTATTAGGGCTGTCAATAATAAACCTATTGCAACCGTTATAGACATTCTTTTCAAGAAAACTTTATTATCAGTCTTCTTGAACTTAAGGTATAGTATAGATGCGGATAATATAGCTACTACAACAGCTACCCATATCTGTATGCTATTATAATGTGCTACAGGATCAACTGGTGGAGCTATCTCTTTTCCGGTTATCCATTTCGCAAGAGGTGCCCATACCGGTATAGATGTACTGATAATTATCTGTACTGCAGATAAGAACAACACAAAAGACCCGATAAACATCCAAAACTCACGAGAATTTACCTGCTCTTCTGTCTGTACTCGAGGTAACATCTTCCATCTTCTTGCCATAACAAGTATAGATGCTATCAGCAACACACCCAATACTATGATCAAGTGCCAGTATAAAGACTGGCCCTCACCTGTAAATGAGTGAACAGATGTATCACCTAACACACCTGTACGCGTAAGGAATGTAGAATACCATATCAATGCATAAGTAACTACAAAGAGTATGATCGTAATAATGAATGACCTGCCTGTTACTTTATATATAATAAGTGTATGTAGCGCAGCTATTAGTGTCAGCCACGGTACAAGCGATGCATTTTCTACAGGATCCCAGGCCCAGTAACCTCCGAATGTTAATGACTCATAGGCCCATGCACCTCCCATCATAATACCTGTGCCCAATACTGCACCAGAGAACAAACTCCATATCCATGTAGGTTTAATAAACTCTTTATACTCACCTTTCCAAAGTGCAGCAATGATATATGCAAAAGGAATTAATGTAGATGCAAAACCTAAGAATAACACCGGCGGGTGTATCACCATCCAGTAGTTCTGTAGTAGTACATTAAGCCCGTTACCGTCGGTTATAAAATCAAGATAATTAGCTTGCGCAAATATTGGCGCGTTCTGCATTTTATCACGCAACAGTATAAATGGAGACGAGCCAATACTTATATCCTGACCAAAGTAGAAACCTAGTACCATAGTAGCCAGTGCTACCTGTACAACAGATACTACGGTCATCACTCTGCTCTCCATACGTTTAGCAGTAAACATCACTACTAGACCAAGTACACAATGCCAAAAGGTCCAGAGTAAGAAGCTACCTTCCTGCCCTTCCCAAAAGCAGGACAGTAAATACTTAGGCGACAAGCTTCTGTCAGAGTGCTTCCACGCGTAGTGGTATTCAAAAAGATGGTTAGTAATTATATAGAATAGTGTTGCAAAGATGCCTACTACCATAGCAGTATGCAGCACAAAACTATTTCTACCTATTTGCAACCAAGTATTACTGGCACCTGTATCACTAACTTCAGTTTGAGCAGATCTGAAATAACTAAACGCACTTAATAGTGCTGCTACAAATGATGTAATTACAAAAAAATGACCCAGTTGCCCGGGTCCTAAATGTTCACCTATATATTGTGTATCCAATTGTAAGTATATTTTGAATGCTTAAGCATGAATCAACCCTGATTGTTAGCAACTGCTATTTGGTCGTTCTCATATTTAGAAGGGCACTTCATTTGAATCTTAGAACAGTGAAAAGTTTCACCCTTCATGTACCCGGTCATTACTATCTGTTCTGACTTTTCTATATCAGTAGGTTTTGCGCCGTTAAAAACAACTTTGCTTACGCTGCCACTTTTATCTGCTACGTAAAAACTAAAATAGTTAGGGTCTTTCTCTGGATCATACTCCATACTCTTCCCCTTTGCCAGTTCACCAATTACATGGTACTGTTTTCCTTCATCTTGTGCTGCAGAAGCAAATGTTTCGTAAGTACTAAAATCGCCGAACATGCTTACAATGATAGTAACAGCAGCAGCAACTAAAACCAACAATACAATATGAGACTTTTTCATAATTGTAATTATTCTCCTTTATGGGTGCAAAGTTAAGGCTAAATGACCGAATTATGATATAAATATGACATATAGCATCATTTCATATGCACTCAAAATATTGTCTTTGGCAGTATATATCCAAAACTTACCTTTGCCAACTGAAATATTTTTTGGACATGGCTGATCTATCAAATTTCGACCCCAACTCAGTAGGCTTAAAGTCAAATACCATATTCGGACTACCATTCTCCGAAGAAGATGCAGAACTGATACTTATTCCTGTTCCTTGGGAGGTAACAATATCTTATCGCGATGGTACTTCAAGGGGACCGGAACATGTACATGAAGCATCTTTACAGGTAGACCTTTATGACCCTGACACTAATGATGTGTGGAAGAAAGGAATATTTATGCCCGAAGTGAACAAAGAGCTACTCATGAAAAGTGATTACAAACGTCACTGTGCGGAGCTTGTTATTGCACACTTAGAAGATGGTGGCAGAGTGTCTGAAAACGAACAGCTTGCCGAAAAGCTAAAAGAGGTAAACGAAAGCTGCAGATGGATGAATAGCTGGGTAGAGGAAGAAGCTACCAGACTATTGGATAATGGTAAAAAAGTAGGCTTGTTGGGTGGTGACCACAGCACACCTTTCGGGCTCATAAAAGCCATGTCTAAAAAGCATGACAACTTTGGCATTCTGCAAATAGATGCTCATGCTGATCTTCGCGAGTCATACGAAGACTTTACCTACTCGCATGCATCTATCATGTATAATGTACTGAAGGAAGTACCGCAGGTATCTAAGCTGGTACAAGTAGGCATACGTGATTATTGCGATGAGGAGCTGGTAATGATCAGACAAAACCCTGACCGTATTGCTACATGGTTTGATAAAGACATTAAAGAGCGCCAATTTGAAGGAGCTACATGGAAGTCTATTTGTAATAATATAATAGAAGACCTTCCTCAAAAAGTATATATCAGCTTCGATATAGATGGTCTTGATCCAAAGCTTTGTCCTAACACTGGCACACCTGTACCTGGAGGTTTTGAGTTAGAGCAAATATTCTATTTATTCAAAACGCTTATGGCAAGTGGTCGTCAGCTTGTAGGCTTCGACCTGAATGAAGTTTCTACCGGAGAGCATAATCACGATGGTATAGACAGCATTGTAGGTGCCAGAGCACTATACAAGATGTGTAACTATATGTTGGCTCAGTAGATTTCGTATTTTCACTGTATGTGGAAATACCTCTGCTTTACGTTTTCCTTATTATGCAGCAACCAGCTGCATGCACAGCTATATGATCAAAAGCTTACAGACAGCCTTGTAGAGGTTACTTGTAAAGTACTGGATGCTGACCAACACGTAAGAACCAATAAAATAAGTAAGCAAATACAGCGCCACATTAAATCTGGCGATAAACAGACAACAGACTCTATGATCAATTGGCGTAAGTCTGTAGACAGCCAAAACATTCATACGCTTGTAGCCATCACCAGACAGTATGGCTATCCTTTTAGGAGAGTACTCGGTCGTGAAAATGTCAAGTGCCCGATGGGTGGCATAGTCATGATACATTGGTCTAAAACATGGCCTCACTGGTTTAATGATGAAGAGATAGTAGCACTTTTTAAACAAGATGTAGAAAAGGGTAATCTTCCTCTTTGCGATATAGACATGGCTCATTTCCTGTACGTATCTTTTCTAAAGCCTACTGATATGAACATTATAGATAAGCTGAATAATGCGCGTAAGGCATATGGGCTGAAAGAATATACACTTGGACAATGTGCTGGAGCAGAACCCATCACTCCTATCATGAAACCGAATGATTAACTTTCTGCAAAGACTGAAATTCCAAACCTAAAAGCTCTATTTTAGTTGCATGGATGCTACTAAACAAGAGAAAAAAGTCCACCGTGGGTGGGCTATGTATGACTGGGGCAACTCTGCCTACAACCTAGTCATTACCTCAACTATATTTCCTGCTTATTACGTAGCTATCACCACGAATGAAAATATTACACCTAGCGATCAGGTCTCCTTTTTCGGGATAGACATTACCAATACAGTACTTCAAGATTACACGCTATCAATAGCCTATTTGCTAATAGCCTTTATGTCGCCCATACTTTCTTCTATTGCAGATTATCGAGGCAATAAAAAGAAGTATATGAAAATGTTCACCTATCTGGGGGCAATATGCTGTAGTGGTCTTTTCTTTTTCACGTCTGAACGTTTGGAGTTAGGCATTATACTATTCGGTTTAGCTGCTGTCGGGTACTGCGGTAGTCTGGTATTCTATAATGCCTACTTACCGGAAATTGCTGCTGAAAAAGATAGAGACCGGGTAAGCGCACAAGGATTCGCATACGGATATATAGGTAGTGTGATACTACAGATCATTTGCCTTGTGTTTGTACTAAGTCCTGAAACTTTTGGCATTACTGATGGCACCTTCCCACCAAGGTTATCTTTCCTGCTAGTAGGTATATGGTGGTTCATATTTGCTCAAGTTGCATTTAATAGGTTGCCTAAAGGTCAGCCTCTGGAGCAGCACCCTGAGTATAGCGTCCTTACTAATGGCTTTCACGAACTGAAAAAAGTATTAGCACAGGTAAAAACAATGCCTGTACTTAAAACATACCTCACAGCTTTCTTTTTTTACAGCATGGGTGTACAAACGGTCATGCTGGTAGCCGCAGCTTTTGGAGCTAAAGAACTTCAGTTGGAGACCAGCCAACTAATCATTACTATACTCATCATACAACTGGTAGCCATAGCCGGTGCCTATATGATGGCCAAACTATCTGAACGTTTTGGCAACTTAAGTGTACTTATCGGTGTCGTTATCATTTGGATAGGAATATGCATTTATGCATACACGATACAAACCGTGATGCAGTTTTACATAATTGCCAGTGTTGTGGGGTTAGTTATGGGAGGTATCCAATCTCTTAGCCGCTCTACCTACTCTAAACTGATGCCGGTAACCAAAGACACTACTTCCTTTTTCAGTTTCTACGATGTCACTGAAAAGGTAGCTATAGTGTTAGGGTTATTTTCATTCGGTCTTATAGAGCAGATAACGGGTAGTATGCGTAGCTCCGTATTGGCAGTGTTGGTGTTCTTTGTTATAGGAGGCATCATTTTGTACATTGCTCTATCAATAGCAAAAAAGAATAAAATACAACAATCAGTAATTTAGTAGACGATGAAGGTAAGTACTATAATAGCAGGATATTTCAAACTAGATGGCGGTGCTATGCATGGCGTAGTTCCAAAGAGTATGTGGCAGAAGGTCAACCCATCTGATGATAACAATATGTGCACCTGGGCTATGCGATGCTTACTTATCGAAACAGGTGACAGAAAGATACTTGTAGATAATGGTATGGGTGACAAACAAGATGAAAAATTCTATAGTCACTTTCATCCACATGGGGAAGAAACAGTAGAAAGCTCTCTTGCTAAACATGGCTACACACCTGCTGATATTACAGATATTTTTCTTACACACCTTCATTTTGACCATTGCGGTGGTTCCATAAAAAGAGAAGGAGATAAGTTAGTTCCTGTTTTTCCGAATGCAACTTACTGGAGCAATCAATCTCATTGGGACTGGGCTATTGAACCTAACCCTAGAGAAAAAGCGTCTTTCTTAAAGGAGAATATACTCCCTATTCAGGAAAGTGGACAGCTAAAGTTTATTGACGTAAAAGATGGGGAAGAATGGATCTCGGGGATTCGTATCCACTACGTTGATGGTCATACAGAACAAATGATGCTATTACAGCTATCAACAGATAATAATACATTCCTCTATTGTGCTGACCTTGTGCCTAGCGCAGCACATGTATCTATGCCATGGATCATGTCATACGATATGCGCCCGCTGGATACACTAGACGAAAAACAAAGACTTTTAGGCAAAGCTGTTGAAGAAAACTGGACACTCATCTTTGAACATGACCCTAAAATTGAATGTGCTTCACTACACAAAGATGACAAGGGGCGTATTCGTATAAAAGACACCTTCGACCTGAGTACAGTATCTTAATTGAGTACCTTATACGTTTTAGACAGTCAACCAATGACAATTGCGTGACAATACTTTACCAATTTTAAAAAGATTTTGAAGGCAATGGAATTACTTTTGCCCACAAATCTGGAATTGATGAAAAAATATAGCGCGATTATTTTAGCACTTTTTGTGGCAGCATGTGGCAACTCAGAAGGTGAGCAGCAAGAAAAAGGACACGGAGACGAGCATGCACATGCTCATCACAGCAATGCTCCAGAGCATGTAGTCGATACTAATACACTTACATACTCTGATGAGAAACACTTCAAGAATGTTATTCAGCTAACTACAGGTGGTGATAATGCAGAGGCATATTTTGGTTTCGATGGCAAGCATGTTGTATTCCAGCGTACTAATCCTGCAGAGGGTATAGAGTGCGACAGAATATTTTACGGTAAGCTTCCTGAAACAAAAGAAGACCGCTTTGAATACAAGTTGGTAAGTACTGGCACAGGACGTACTACATGTTCGTATTTAATGCCTGATGGCAAACATGTGATGTACTCTTCTACACACCTGGGTAGCAAAGAATGTCCGCCAACACCAGACAGAGAAAAGCTAAAAAAGTATGTATGGCCAATTTATGACACCTACGATATCTTCATAGCTGACCTGGAAGGCAATATCACAAAACAACTAACGAATACTCCTGGCTATGATGCTGAGCCTGTTATATCTCCTAAAGGTGATAAAGTAATTTTCACTTCTACACGTAACGGAGATCTAGACCTGTATACAATGAACCTTGACGGCACTAACGTAAAGCAGATCACTACAGAGCTAGGTTACGATGGCGGGGCATGGTTCTCACCGGATGGTACTAAGATCGTATGGAGAGCTTCTCGCCCTAAAACTGAACAGGAAATAAAAGAATACAAAGATTTATTGGCTCAAGGCTTAGTAATGCCTACTAACATGGAAGTATTTGTAGCAGATGCTGATGGTAGCAACGTAAAGCAAATAACTGATCTTGGCAATGCCAACTGGGCTCCAAACTGGATGCCTGATGGTGAACGTATCATTTTTGCTTCAAATCATGAGTATGAGAGAGGCTTCCCATTCAACCTGTATATCATTAATCAAGATGGTTCAGGCTTAGAAAAGATATCTCATGATGGTGGCTTTGATGCATTCCCTATGTTCTCGCCAGATGGCAAGCGTTTGTTATTCAGCTCAAACAGAAATAACCACGGCACCAGAGAGACCAATATGTTCATTGCAGACTGGGTAGAATAATTAAGATTTAGATATTTCATATACAGCGCGTAACTTTAATTCATGTTACGCGCTTTTTTATTGGTAGGTATTGGTGGTTTTATCGGGAGCATCTCACGCTATGCTGTAAACCTGATGGTCACTAAGTACATAGACAAAAGCCTACCCTACGCTACATTTCTAGTTAACATTGTTGGTTGCTTTATTATCGGCATGTTATTCGGCTTGGTACAGCGTGGTCAGTTAAGTAACAATTACTGGCTTGTATTTGCTACAGGCTTCTGTGGCGCCTTCACAACCTTCTCCACTTTTGCGCTGGAGAACAACACTCTTTTTGCAGATAAGCAATCAACAGCTGCGCTGGTATACACTTTGCTAAGTCTTGTAGTAGGTATTGTGCTTTGCCGACTGGGTATTCAAGCTGTCAGCTAATTGTAATTAAGCTCAATGATAGAATCATCATGGAGCAACTTATCTACAGCAATCTCATGCTTTTTCTGCGATGCGCTTACAGTCCAGTAAACTATTACAGCTCCTTCATATTTATCATATTTGGTGGCTTTTAGCTTATAGCCTTTTTCATTAAAGTAGTCTTCATAACTGACATCCTTTTTTTGCTCTGTTTCCTGAAACCTCACTTTATAAGTCATAGTTTTTATAAACCTCAAAAGCAAAAACTCAGCTTTGTGCAGCAATACTAAAACTGCTAATACGATAACTGTTGTAGCAACAGCAAGATTATAATTTCCGATTCCTGCAGCCATACCTATTGCTGCACCTATCCATACAGTTGCTGCTGTGGTAAGCCCATGCACATTATTCCTACCCTGAAAAATAATTCCTGCTCCCAGAAAACCTATACCGGTAACAATATTTGAGGCTATGCGACTGATATCAGTCTCCTCGAATACATCTAGAGCTGTTATTTGGTAAGATATCATAGTAAAAAGTGCGGCACCTGCACTTACCAGTACAATTGTACGCAGCCCCGCAGGCTTACCGCTCCACTCACGCTCTAGCCCGATAACAGCGCCTAATAGTGCTGCTATCAATACTTTTTGTATTTCCTCATTATATAGCTCCATACCTATTAAATAAAAACAGTATGAGAGATAAATGGTTCGCTTTTGATTAATCCACGTTGGTTTGCTAATTTAGCAGTCTGCAAATGCTGAAATTTTCATGATAGAAATAAATGTGCCTACAGTAGGCGAATCGATTAGCGAAGTAACTCTTGTAAACTGGTTAAAGCAAGAGGGCGACTGGGTGGAAAGAGATGAAGTGTTATGTGAACTAGAGTCAGAAAAAGCCACTTTTGAATTAAGTGCTGAAAAAGCAGGCATACTGCATATAGTTGCCGAAGAAGGTTCAGACCTCAGCATTGGAGATCTGGCTTGTAAAATTGATGACGAAGCTGATCGCCCTGAAGGTGCTGACGAGCCTGCAGAAGAGCCTAAAAAGGAAGAGAAAAAAGAAGAAAAAGAAAGCAAATCTTCAGATAAAGATGATAAAGCATCTAAATCTTCAGATGCCAATAAAGATGCCAAGGCTACGCCTATAGCTAAAAACATGATGAATGAGAATAAGCTAAGTGCATCTGACGTTAAAGGCACCGGTGAAGGTGGTCGCATCTTAAAGAAAGATGTACTGGCTGCTTTAGAAAATCCGGGGAAAATAAATGGCGGAGAAAAAACAAGAAACGAAGACCGCAAGAAAATGAGCAATCTTCGTCGTACAGTTTCCCGCAGACTAGTTGAAGCTAAGAACAGCACTGCAATGCTCACCACTTTCAATGAGGTGGATATGACTAGAATCATGGAGCTACGTAAGCAGTATAAAGATGCCTTTAAAGAGCAACACGGTGTAAACCTTGGTTTTATGTCATTCTTCACTAAGGCATGTTGCTATGCACTTATGGAGTGGCCTTCTGTAAATGCTTATATAGATGGTGAAGAGATTGTTAGCCATGACTATTGTGATATCTCTATCGCAGTGTCTGCTCCTAAAGGTCTTGTAGTACCTGTTATCCGCAATGCAGAAAGCTTAAGTATGCATGAGATTGAAGCAGAAGTTAAAAACTTAGCTACTAAAGCACGTGATAATAAGTTGACGATTGAAGAAATGACAGGTGGTACATTTACTATTACAAATGGTGGTGTATTTGGCTCATTAATGTCTACACCTATAATTAACATTCCTCAAAGCGCGATACTTGGCATGCATAAGATACAAGAGCGCCCTATGGTCATTAATGGTAAAGTAGAAGTTCGCCCGATGATGTATGTAGCACTTAGCTACGACCACCGCATTATTGATGGTCGTGAGTCTGTAAGCTTCTTAGTAAGAGTAAAAGAGCTATTAGAAAACCCTGAGCTATTACTTATGGGTAAAGATCCGGTACAAACTTTATTAGAGTTATAATATTACTCAACAATATAACAAGACAAAAGCCGCTCAATGAGCGGCTTTATTATTTAATGAGCTTTATCTAAATCTATTATTCAACAGGATTGTCCTGAATACTATCATCAATTATATTCATGAGTTGTTGTAACTCATCAGCTCTTTCATCATCATGCTTATAACGATAACAAAGAGCTAGCTCTTCCATCATTTTATAGATCACCTTCTTCGTAGATAAAGGCTTAAAAAAGTTTTCTTCACTAGACGTTTTGATCTTCTTAAGGTAGGTTTCTACATCTTGGATAGTGTATACCATCCCATTCAGCGGATCTACAAAAAACTGTGTTTGCTGAACAGGCTCCTCATCTATAGGAAAAAAATGTTGTACAGAGTCTATGTAAGAAAATACGAACTGACGAGGCAAGTCTATTGCAAATATAGGTATATCCAAAAGCTCGCATAAGGCTAGGTAAAGCACTCCTATAGAGTAAGCATTACCTTGTTTGCTTTCTAATACCTGATTGACGAAAAAGAACTTAGGATCTCGCTCTGTGAGCTCGTGTCCTTGCAGCTTGTAATAATTATATAGTATACTGTTTAAAACATTTACCTGCTCAAGCGGAGTCAGGTAATTATTTAGTTCCAGCCAGATGTTTCTACGCATCTGATCAAACTGTGTCAGTATCGATGGAATATTTAATTCCGGATACTGATATTTGGCTACTAGTATAGCACCACGCAGCAACTCTGGTTTCTCAGCCTTACTCCAATCTAGAATTTCTTTTTGAAGATCTTGAAAATGCACACGATGTATCAGCATTTCAATACGCTCTTGAGTACCGGTATCTACCGTTACTTCCCATAACTCTTCCAGGTTGGGTATTATCTCTGCTCCGTAGTTTAAAAGCTTTTCAGCAACTGTATCAAAAACTTCCGTATCAGGGTCATCTACCAACTTCAAGAGAGCTGATATTTCACTATTCCGCTGCATCATCTACACATTAAGTTACAACTATTTCCTTACTTTTTTTTCTTCTTCCTCGCAGCTTTCTTAGGTGGATTAGCCTTTATTTCTTCAATGATTGCTTTGGCTTCTTCCAGTGTAATATCTTTTGCTGTATCGTGCTTTTCCTTAGGTAGCTTGTAGTTTCTAAGACCTTGTTTTATGTAAGGACCATAAGGACCTTTAAGTATCTTGATCTTTTCTTTTTCAAATATCTTAATGGTCTTTTCCGCCTGAGCTTTACGCTTCTCCTCAATAAGTGGAGCCACTTCATCTAACTCAACTGTATACGGATCCATCTCTTTCTTAAGAGAATAGAATTTACTGTCATGTAAAGCATAAGGACCAAATCTACCTATATTGATTACTACATCTCCACCTTCAAACAAGCCTATCTTTCTAGGTAGTTTGAATAGTTCCATTGCCTCGTCGAAAGTGATGGTCTCAATGCTTTGGTTAGGTCTTAGCTTAGCAAACCTTGGTTTCTCTTCATCTTCTGTAGTACCTATCTGCACCATCGGGCCATATCTGCCTAAACGAGCCACGACTGGCTTACCACTTTCAGGATCTTCTCCTAAGTGATGTTCTCCTTTAGCGCGCTCCGCATGTTCCAGAGTATGTTCTACATTCTGATGGAAAGGCCCGTAGAATGTATCTATCATTGTCTGCCATACTTGCTTACCGTGAGCAATGGCATCAAAGTCTTCCTCAATTTTTGCAGTAAAGCCGTAGTCCATCACCTTCTTGAAGTGTTCACCCAAAAAGTCTGTTACTACTAACCCAAGATCTGTAGGGAATAATTTTTTCTTTTCTGCTCCGGTATTTTCTGTTTCTTCAGCCTCAGATACTTTCTTATCCTTTAGCGTTAATACTGCAAAGTTCCTTGGTGTACCTTCTTTATCTCTTTTCTCTACATAACCTCTGTTCTGCACGGTACTGATAGTCGGTGCATATGTTGATGGTCTACCTATACCCAACTCCTCAAGCTTCTTTACTAACGATGCCTCTGTATATCGTGGGTGAGGCCTTGTAAACCTTTCTGTAGCTATCATCTCTACCAATGGTAAGTTCATACCAACTGAAAGAGGCGGTAACATACCGCTGTTATCTTCTTCTTCATCCTCGTCATCTTTACCTTCTGTATACACTTTTAGGAATCCGTCAAACCTTAGCACTTCACCCTTTGCAGTAAGCAGATCATCTTTAGTAGATATAGCGATCTTAGCGGTAGTGCGCTCCAGCTCCGCATCTGACATTTGACAAGCCATAGTACGCTTCCAAATAAGATCATACAAACGCTGTGCATCTGCATTCTCAACATCTGTCACGCTCATATCCGTAGGTCTGATAGACTCGTGTGCTTCCTGAGCACTTTCGTTCTTATTCTTATATTTTCTTTCCTGATGGTACTTATCCCCATACAGATTTGATATTTCTTTAGCTATACCTTCAAGAGCTGTTTCCGATAAGTTCACAGAATCAGTACGCATATAGGTAATCTTACCGCTCTCATACAGCTTCTGCGCCAGCAACATGGTCTTAGACACTGAATAACCCAACTTTCTACTCGCCTCTTGTTGTAATGTAGAGGTCGTAAACGGCGCTGCGGGAGATTTCTTAGCAGGTTTTACCTGTACGTCTTTTACTTCGTAAGTAGCATCTACACAATCATTAAGATACTGCTTAGCACTATTCGCATCTTTTAGTTTATCTCCACCTTCTGCTTTGAAGGTTACCTGCTTACTATTAAGATCAGCAGCCTTGAAAAATGCCTCTAGTTTAAAGCTACTCTGTGGTTGGAATTTATTGATCTCCCTTTCACGCTCTGCTATCAACTTTACTGCTACCGATTGTACACGACCAGCAGATAAGTTGTTATGCATGCTCATCTTACGCCATAGTATAGGAGATATCTCAAAACCTACCAGCCTGTCTAATATTCTTCTTGCTTGCTGTGCATTTACAAGATTCATATTAACTGTTCTTGGTTTCTCAACAGCTCTTTTTATCGCCGGCTTAGTGATCTCACTAAAAACAATACGCTTGGTAGTATCAGGGTCAAGCCCTAACACCTCACATAAGTGCCAGGATATAGCCTCTCCCTCGCGGTCCTCATCCGTTGCTAGCCATACTTCTTCAGATTTCTTCGCTAGTGATTTTAGCTCTTTTACTACCTTTTGTTTATCGTCAGATACTTTATACTTAGGGGTATAGTTGTTTGCTACGTCTATCCCCATATCTTCTTTCTCCAGATCACGTATATGACCATAGCAGGATTTTACTTCAAAATCCTTTCCTAATATTTTCTCAATCGTTTTCGCCTTAGCAGGAGACTCGACTATCAACAAGTTCTTAGCCATTCGCTTTTTCCCTTTACCTGTAATTATTGAGTTTATGCCCGAAAAATTTCAGACTGCACAATAATAAAGTATTGTTTCGTAAAAATGAAAAAGGGCAACAAATGTTGCCCTTTATATATAATATATAATATTATTATTAGTGTGATACTGTCACGCGACCAGAACTACGCTGACCATCAGCATCTATCACATACATGTAGATACCACTTGGTATGTTAGTTGTATTGAACTTAGCTTCACCTTTAGTTACATTATTGAAGCTCTCAGCAGCAACCTGCTGACCTACTACGTTTAATAACTTAACATCAACATTAGTAGTTTTATCTAAGCCAAACTCGATAGTAAGAGCGTTGTTAGCTGGGTTTGGATAAGCTTTGTGGCTAGCTACAGTATTGTCAACATTAGCAACAGATACCGGAGGACAATCAGCACAAGATACTATCCAGTCAATGTAAGGGAACTCATTTGAGCTCTCCGCAGTCCAACCATACTGAGTAAGATATCTACCATAGAATACGTTACTAGTATCAAGGATATTTAATAAACCAAGACCAGCGTTGTAGTTTTCTTCTTGATATGTAGCATACTGACCAGGATTTTCTTCATAGATCAAAGGACGAGCCATGTTGAAAGCAAATGGTTCGTTAGGACGGTTAGAACCGTGGAAGATTGTATCTAAAGGCTGGTAAGTAGCATCACCTGTGATTACAGTAGCAGTAACTGCTGTAAGGTAACCTGCAGGAACGTTTGCACCAATAGGAATAGATATACGGTTGATACCATTAGGTAATGTATCGTTCAATACTGCTTGAGTTAGTGGTACATTTCTTACAATTCTAGAACCACTAGGGCTAGCAGCACCTCTTAGAGAGAAGTCATATTGTACATCCGGTACACGGATTGTATCTACACCGTATGCAGATGATAAGTTACCACCCCAGAATCTTGTTACACGAACATCGTTGCTACCAGTAGCACCGTTACCCATAACGAAAGTAACTCTCAATGTATCAACGATGTTAGTTTTCATTGAATTTTGACCATAAGAAGTATAGATACCAACTGAATCTACAGTATATGGGCTGAAGAACTGGATACCAACTTTACCAGCATAATCAGGTACAGCTCCATCATTCCACACTTCATACCATGGGTGTAAAACACTACCAAAACCCATAAATCTAGAAGAATCGTAACCAGATGTAAAGTTTGCTATTGCATCACCAGTTGACCATAAATACGGGAAACCGTTTTGAACAGGCTTGTTAAGTACGTCACCAAGTAGATCTACATAATTATATGTACGAGTACCACTGATAGTACCTTTCTTCGCTGAATTATTTTCGTATTTCCAAGAAGTTAATTTCTTCATTTCAGCTGCCGTAGGCAACTCTTTAGAAGATTCGTATTGCTGAGCGCCAACAGCAGATTGCGTCATCATTGAAGACGAAGCCTCTAACCTTTGTGCATTTGCACCAGTTGCAACTGCACCTGCGGCTAATAATAATAGTAACTTTTTCATCATATGAATTTTGATATTAAAAATTTAGAGTCGTAAAGATAAGTATTCTACATACAAGTAGACAAATAATTTTACCCTATTCGTTTGCTATTTAACTATTTAAAAGTGTTTTTATACATATTCATGACAAAATCTGCATTTATTTCCTCACATCATTATTTGCTGTTACTTTTGCACAGTTTTACTAGAATATGCTTCCACAGTTCAATAACACTAATATAGCATTCAAATACCGTACCAATAAGGAGTTAAAACAAGCTAGGTTCTTATTTTCTTCTATGGGTTCTCCTTTTTTAACAAAAGTAGGAATGCTATTTACCAAATGGGCGCTTAGCTGGAACCTGCCGATAAAAGGCATTGTTAAAAGCACCATATTTAAGCAGTTTTGTGGAGGGGAGACCATGCAGGAAGCTGCTACAACTGCTCAAAAACTAGAACCTTACAATGTGAAGGTCATCTTAGATTACGGAGTAGAAGGCAAGCACGGGGAAAGTGAATTTGACAAAGCTGTTCCGGAGTTTATAAAAGCTATTCAATATGCAGGCTCTCAAAAAACAATCCCATTTATATCCATAAAAGTTACAGGTTTTGCCAGGTTCGCCCTTTTAGAAAAGATCCACGACAAGCTGGAGCTAAATGAACCTGAACAACAAGAGTGGAAAAGAGTACACAAAAGAATAGATGACATTTGCGCAGCTGCTTCAAAGGCTAATGTGATGGTGCTTATTGATGCAGAAGAAACCTGGATACAGTATGCGGTAAATGAGCTGGCCAATACCGTCATGGAGCGGTATAACAAAAATAAAGCTGCAATCTTCAACACATTTCAGCTATATACTACCTTAGCTTTACCATACCTAAAAGAGTCTTACGAAGAGGCTAAACAGAAAGGCTACATTCTAGGTGCAAAATTGGTGCGTGGTGCTTACATGGAAAAAGAACGTGCTCGTGCAGAGGAGAAAGGTTACCCTTCTCCTATACAACCCGATAAAGCATCAACTGACAGTGACTATAACAGCGCAGTTACTTTTTGCTTGGATCACATCGACCATTTAGCAGTGTTTGTAGGAACACATAATGAAAGTTCGTGCATGTTGGCTACAGAACTAATGGCACAGAAAAGTATTGCACCTGCAGACAGTAAGGTATGGTTCTCTCAACTATATGGCATGAGCGATAATATATCTTTCAATCTGGCTGATAGTGGTTATAATGTAGCAAAGTATCTACCTTATGGACCTGTAAAAGACGTGCTGCCATACTTGATGCGTAGAGCCGAAGAGAACACATCGGTAGCAGGACAAACAGGCCGTGAACTTTCACTCATCAATAAGGAATTGGAACGACGCAAGTCGGCGTAACCTCTACATATTTCATTTACAGAAAAGGCTGTGCAAATGCACAGCCTTTTTAAATTTATTGTGGATACTATTTATTCAAACACGAACACGTCTTCATTATCTTTTTTCATATGATAATGCTCACGTGCATATTCTTCAAGAATAGCAGGATCATTTTTGATACCATCACGCTTATTCCTCATCTCTGCTATTTCAGATTTCAGATACGTGATGTTCTCTTTTGTATCCTCAAGTTTTTGTTTTCTTTCTTGATGAGTAAACCAATCATTCTGATCAAAGTATGCTACCCATATTACAAATACCACTCCCGTAAGGAGAAACTTATTTGTTATGATATGCAATATTTTTTTCATCAGAATCGTGATTGATACTACTTACCAAATATAAGCTGTTTTCCCGGATAATAAGCATTACTGCCTAGTTCCTCTTCTATCCTAAGCAGCTGATTGTACTTAGCCATACGGTCACTACGAGAAGCACTACCTGTTTTTATCTGTCCGCAGTTAAGTGCAACAGCCAGATCAGCAATAGTATTATCTTCTGTTTCACCACTACGGTGACTCATCACTGTGTTGTAACGGCTATGTTGTGCCATAGTTACAGCATCAACAGTTTCACTTAAAGATCCTATTTGATTTACCTTAACCAATAGTGCGTTACCTACCCCGTCTTGTATTCCTTTACTTAGCCTGTCAACATTAGTAACAAATAAATCATCACCTACAAGCTGTACTTTATCACCAATAGCTTCTGTTAGTTTTTTCCAACCTTTCCAGTCATCTTCATCCATACCATCTTCAATGCTTACTATCGGATACTTCTTGCACCAGTTCACCCAATACTCTACTACCTCATCACTACTCATTTTCCTGTTATCACTCTTATGGAAAACATATTTCTTCTTCTTAGCATCGTATAGCTCACTGATAGCAGCATCCATAGCAATAGCTACTTGCTCGCCCGGCTTGTAGCCCGCTTTTTCAATTGCTTTTAATACCGTTTCGATCGCTTCTTCATTGCTTTGGATATCCGGAGCGAAACCACCCTCATCACCTACGTTTGTACTATAGCCATTATCTTTTAATACAGCCTTTAAATGATGGAATATCTCCACACCCCAACGTAGACCTTCACTAAATGTAGAAGCACCTACCGGCATCACCATAAACTCCTGGAAGTCTATTTTATTATCAGCATGAGCACCTCCGTTAAGGATGTTCATCATTGGTACAGGTAAAGTCTTAGCATTTGCACCACCTACGTAACGATACAGGCTTAAACCACTTACTTGTGCTGCAGCCTTTGCAGCAGCCATACTAACTGCAAGTATTGCATTCGCACCAAGTTTTGCTTTGTTCTTTGTGCCATCCATCTCCAACATCATAGCATCTATACCACGCTGATCTGTAACATCCCAACCATACAACTCTTCAGCTAACTTATCATTGATGTTACCCACTGCTTTTAGCACACCTTTACCCATGTATATTTTCTTCGCACCGTCACGAAGCTCTACTGCTTCATGCTTACCTGTTGATGCTCCCGATGGCACGGCAGCACGTCCCATGTACCCATCACTGGTATGTACGTCTACTTCTACTGTTGGATTTCCGCGGCTATCTAGTATTTGGCGGGCTATTACGTCAGTTATAAAACTCATATCTGTTATTTAATAATTTCCGCAAAGATAATAATCCAATGCTAATTCATATTTAACAAATAACAGACTGATGAGCAGACCTTATGAAGCCATAGGTCTGATGAGCTCAAACTCATACTCTTTATATTCTCTACCCTGCTCTTTTTTCATGTAAAATGTGATACGCAACTGAAGATCCTTATGCTCTTCACAATTATATATAACAGCAGTGTTGTCGTATACACTATTAGTTTTCGTTGTCTTCACGTACTTAAATCCTGTATTCTTAAAGCTTTCAAGTAGCTCTTTATATTGCTCTTCTGCACCAACAGTATACTTTACTTTAATAGCCTTATCGCTGTTATGTAATATGAAATCTATATAATTGGGTTTCGCAATATCGGGGTTGCTTTTGTTCACATACACCTGTTCAGTCTTGTAAGAATATAGTTTATATCCATCTTGCTCCTTTGTTAGAGCCACTTCAAAACCCTTATCCATTACATCATTAGCAAAGCAGTCGTATTCATTACATTGTATCAACACCAGCATATCATTTGCAGTTATATCTTGTGCAGTTACGTTTAGCTGTATCAGTAGCGCTGCTATTATATAGATTACCTTTTTCATAATTATCGTTTTGGCTAATACTCATAAAACACAAGTATCACATATTATGTTCGTAGGTACATTGTTAACATAACTAGCCAACTATCGTCAAATAAGCACACAGGCAAACCTGCACAGTTAGTAAACTGCTAAAAATCAAACACTTAGAAATAAAAGTCAACTTCTATTTTGTTAACAAAATGTTGCGCGGTTGCAAATTCATGGTTAACCGAGGCCGAAAATTTCCCCTGTTTGGGTTGTGGTCGCATCTTTGTATCACAATCAACGACAAACAAACAAAGTCAAACAAC
>CAZHDM010000024.1:0-32560 GCA_964531655.1 uncultured Flavipsychrobacter sp. | reverse complement strand
GTAGCACTACAGTTTTTGGTACTGTCTGTCTAGGTTCGAATCCTGGTCGGACTGCAAAACCAACAAAGAACAAACAAAGTTCTAACAAGAAAGTAACACAATAAGCCCGCCCAGTGCGGGTTTTTTGGTTTTTTGTAGTAAAAAAGTTATATTTAAGTAACAAAGGGGATATATACAAAGCGCACCCCATAGCGCACCCCATATTTTAGAAACTTAAACATAACACAAAAACTATGGCATCAATTCGTTTTGAATTGCAGAACAAAGGGCGCGCTACAGGGCCAGTTCGTGCAATCATTCAACAAGGCAAAGGCAACAAAGTACCAGTAAATACAGGGTACAGTTTACCAACTAACAAATTAAAAGACGGCTACAAATTTTGGGATAGCAAAAAGCGTATTGCAAAGGGTCATGAAGACGCTTTAAAAATCAACGCTGTTATCAGTTCTTTTGAAGCTATTTTTAACAACTATATTGAACACTGCCAGCAGTTCAATAAAGCATTTTCAATGGCTGAAATTACCACCTTACTAAAAGGTCATAAGAGTGGTAAAAGCAAAGATGTTTCTGTAAACGCTACAAAGATCAGTATATCAAAAACTAATGAAGGTAAAACCACATTTGCGCAATGTGCTACTATCTTTTTAGACAGCTTAGAATACAAAGTAAAAAAATCAGTAGTTAAGCAATATGAAGTAGTTGTTGACCATATTGCAGAAATTTCAAAGAAGCAAAATAAAGAAGTTTTACTGGACGATATTAACCTATCGTTTTACAACAAGTTTGCACAATACTGTATAAACGAACAGGGAAATATCAACAATACAATTCTTAGAAAAGTAAGACGTATTAAAAAGATTGTACGCTTTGGATTAGACGAAGGTTTGACAAACAACAGCCGCTACACAGCAGCACTTAAATTAAAAGAAAGTCCAGCTGCAAGGTTTGCACTTTGGGATAATGAAGTTGCTGAAGTAGAAAAGATAATTACCAATAAACCACTGCACCGTTTATGCATAGATGCATTTTTATTTAGCTGCTATACTACACTTCGCCACTCGGACGTTACGCAGTTAACAAAAGGTAATTTGCAATATGAAAAAATAAGTGGCAAGGAATACCCTATACTTAATCTGTCACAGATAAAAACGTGTCACATTAATTCAATGGCACTAAGTGATAAGGCTTTAGCCATATGGAATAAATACGCTGAAGATATTACCGACGATAAAAAAACAGTATTTCATTTAAAAGACCGAAACACTGCTGCACGAATACTAAAGCAATATTTCAAAAATGACAAATTGAAGCTGGACAGGGAATGTTTAATTGTACGTACAATTGGTAACAAAACTATACGTGAACACAAACCACTATACGAAGTTATCAACTATCATATGTCAAGAAATACAGCTATTACAAATCAGCTTGCCGACCTACCAACAGAATTGGTAATGGAAAATGCAGGTATTAAGTCTTACAAAACACTTAAAGGTTATACCAAAGACAATACAGAGAAAAGGCATTTACTCACATACGAAGCACTTAATAAGAAGTCAAGCTAATATTAAAAGCCCCCTAAAATTAGGGGGCTTTCTTTTGTCATACCAAACAGCACCTATGCATGTGCTTACTAAACCATAGGCTTTTTATATCGGCTGTGGGAAATCCTCAACCCTAGCGTCATAATTTATTTCTTTCACAGTCTTTTGGTTGTTCCTGTACATGTTCCAAGTTTTGAATATAATAGCTTTCTTATAGCTGTATTTTACCTTAACTCCCGTTTGGTGGTACAACATATACAAACGCTCTCTTAGCAGCTGTATGGGGTGGTTTTTACTTGGTATGCCATCACCTGTACAAAGCATGCTGAAAAATTTGTGTGTTTCGTCTTTGTCTATATCAATCATAAAAGCATACAGACCCGCAATATCAGCTTTGCTTAATGCGTAACCTATTTCATTATACCAAAAAGTAGACAGGCTATATAATTCCTGCCAAAAATTCGGGTCTATCTGATAGGCTTTTACTATGTCTTCATTTGTAATGCCTGAAGCAACCCTATTCGTAACATCAGTTTGTACAGATTTTCTTAAAGAAAGGTATCTAATTATAGCAGCTGCAATAGCTTGCCTGTTGGCAACACCCATTGTACTAAGCATATCAGCAGGTGTACGTACTGCACCCTGATCTACGTATTGAAAAGCATCGTTAGGGCAATCTAAAGCCACCCAAAAATCAAGCTCTATATTAGCATCTATTAATGCCTGTAGCCTGTGTTGACCGTCAAACAATTGACCGTCTTTATTAAATTTTATTGGCTCACCAGTGTCTACTTTCCATTTCCCATCTCTCATAGATTTTGCATACTGTGATACACGCCTGTTTTTAACCTTTCGGTTATTAACTTGATTAGCGATATATTTCCTAGCTTTTTCGGGTGTTATTCGTTGCTTAACTATTTTCATAAAACAGACTATTGTATTATTTACTAACAAATAAAACACAAAACAAACAATAAAGCAATATCAAAGCAACAATTAAATGAATAAATAATACTTTTACCGTTGCTATGAATAACGATACACTTAAACTGGATATTAAAGTATTACCCGACAACGTAGATCAATACACTACTGATAGGCTGCTAATAAACGGCACTTTGGAAATGATTAAATATAGGGTCATGTATGGCTATAGGTTGAGAATTGGCGAATACGACCCAGTGCTGGGTTATGCTATATGTTACCCAGTTGATATTTGTACAGGGCCACACTTTCACGCTTATGATATATTAAGATTTAAAGCGCTGAAGATAATAGAAGCTAATGTATTAGACGGCAAACCAATGCTTGAAAATATCCCACCTGTCAGCGACCCAAAGCCATACTTTAACGACCATGATTTTATAACCAAGATCAACGACGCATTTAGCAACGCTATAATGTCTATTTTGGAAAAGGAAAGTAAAGAATAACTAAGCCGCTGTTGCTGTATTCAGGTCAATTTCAAATACTCTTTTGTACCAACCATTAATATATTTTTCCAGCTTGGGATTTTTACGGGCCAGCTGTATGTATCTGTGACCCTGTAGCACATTCAGTATTTTTAGTATTACAGCTGGGTTGGGGTGTTGGTGCAAAGCATGTAATGTACGCTTACCTATTTTGCCATCTTCAACAATATCCGGATATAGTCGGCCACGGTCATTAGCAACATTTACTGCCTGTTGTAAATAATCTGCTGCAAGTCCAGTACTCATGTTTACACCTGTGTCGTACATTTCATTTGCTATTGCTTGATTATGCACGTCGTCCAACTTATTTACATCCCAGTAAACAGTTTTATAAAGCTGTCTTTTTAGTTCATTCAGGTGCTTATGTTTATATGCAGTTTCAGGAAAGCCAGTTGCACGTTTTAAGTCGTCGATAATTTCCCAACCCTTCCAATAAGGATTGTACACACGTGAAATGCCTTTGTACGTTTCGCCGCCTGGGTCGTCAGGGTCATTCACGTACCCGCCTTCAATTGCGTTTGTGATCTGATAAGCAATGTTAAAATCAGCCATATTAAGGTAATTTTATACGCCACACCATACGCAGCACCCAACGTAACAGAGTATAAAATGCCAGGACTGCGACGGCGTACCATAGTAGTTTTTTTGTGTTGTTTATTTCCGCTATTCGTTCTTTAGCTTGTACTAGTTGTTTTGCAGTGGCTCTATCTACTTTCTCAATTTTCGTGTGTCTATAAAATGTATCTACACGTAAACTGTCGCACGGTGGGCATGGTAATTTTACTTTATTGCCTGAAACTACACTACCGTTATTCTTAGTTTCCTTAACTACACTATCGCAGTCTACATACACATAGCTTGTAGCACCTTGTTTGTAAATTGTTTCACCCTGCTTATATATTATACTGTCTCTCACAGCGTCTATTGGTGGGTATATATCAACACAAAACGGGGCTGTTAATTCAGGATAGTTTGAATGTACTTTGTAAAGCTGTCTATTTGCTTTCTTAGGTGTGTAGCAGCTGGTAAACCCTAGTGAGCAAGCTATAGCAAACAGCAGAAACAGAATAACCCAACCCATTATTTTAAATAGTTTCATTACGCCTGTTTATTAGTGTTCAAATCATTTTTTATAATGGTAGTAATATGCATATCAACCATATTTAAAACAGATACGCTTTGTTGCATCACATTAGTATTTCTGTCTATCACTTCACGCAGTAGCCTATTATCATTAGTAATGTAGTATTCAAGCTGGGTGCGTAGCTCTTTCATTTCGCGTTTAAATTCAGCAACTGTTGCGGCATGTTCCAGCTTTAATTCTGCAATGCTTTCGGCTCTTTCTGCTTTCAATTCTGCAATAGCATCGTTATATGCCTGTCTGTCTTCAGCTCGTTCTTTTTCGTGTTTTTTTGCAGTATTTTTTTTCTCGAAATGATTATTTACAACAATGACTACTAGAAGTATTATTGTAAATGCCTGGTCTGCTAAACCGCCTAGAAATAGATCAATTAACTTTCCCACCTGTCCACCAGTAGCTAATAAAATTTTATACTGTAGCTCTTTCACGGTTTACATTATTTTCGCGCCTACCACTGAATAACAGTAGTATTGCTATTAAAAAATCTGCAAGCCCTAGTAAATAATCATACCAGCTACCAAGCACTATTTTATTGGCAGCACCCAGCAACGGCATATCTGTAATTAATGCTGTTTTATACACTGATAGCAAAGCCAATACAGCAGCTGTACGTTGCACCCATTTAGGTGCATCTTTATTTACCTGGCTTAATCCTACTTTCATTTTCTTTGTCATGGCTATGATTGGCTTAGTTCGTACTTAAATCCTTTTTCGGTATCAATTAGCGTTACTGTTGTATTACTTTCAGCCCACGGCGTACCGTCTTCTAGCTGTGTCTTTTCTTCTATTCTTACAACATGTTCTAACACACCTGTAGTAATATGGTCTGTGTCTCTTTCGTAGGGTGGTTGCAGCACATCAAAATTTAGCGTGCTATGGTGCTGTATTGAAGGTTGAGCAAAACCAAGCGTGACATATACACGGTTGGCAAGTATTGCACGTATAACACCTACAATTTTATTGAGCTTAATTTTTGCCAATTGGTCGCCGCTGGCATCGTCTGTATTTTCAGCTGAAGTAACTACATAGATATGATACAAATAGCGCCCGTTCACTTCACGGATTGTTTTGTTTTCATAGTCGCCACGTGCTAAACAAATATTTATTGCCGGCAACTCTTCAGGCTCAAACGGTATAATCCTTTCATTGTAAATATTTACTTTCAGGTCGTCGTCACTAGTAAGCGTAAATTGCCCTGCAAACTCAACAGTTAATACACTACCCAACCTGTCAAGTATCTTTTCAAAATTTTGCTGTGGTATCGCCTCTGTAATTAGTGCCATGTTACCCGTTATTGTAGTTACTTAGATAAGCAGTAATAATGCCTATAGTTTCATTTGGCAGTACTTCTTTGATCTTGTAAGTCTTTTCTGTTCCGCTGCTATCAGTCCACGCTACTAAATGACCTTTCAGCTTCACATCATTATTAGCATTGCGCGTTTCATATTCAACAGCCGTTAAAGCACTTTCCGCAAATGTTATATGCATATTTGCTGAATTGGCTTTTACCGTATTACCGTCACCATCAACAGCTAAATGGTGCTTATATGCACGTCCGTTAATTGTGGCTGTAGTATCGTCGGGCGCTGTAAATTTCAGCTCAACAGCAAAGCCGCTACTTTTGTTACCAAGTATAGCGGCTGCGTCTCTTTTAGCGGCATCAACTAAGTTCATGCTAATGCTATTATTTTAACAAGGCTATAATATCAGCTTTACGGCTTGCCTCTGAATGGTCAATGTTTTTTTCATCACAAATTGCGCGTAGCTCTTTCACTGTGTAGCTATCATAATCTTTCGCGCTCACTTCCACTGTTGCACCTGTAGGTTCTTTTTTTGTTGTAGTTTCTACAGCTCTGTTATTCTTTTTATCCCACTCAATCAAAACCCCTTCAGCTACTTTTTCGTCTGCAACACCTTCAGTAAAAATATCTTCACGTAGCACCCTGCCATGTTCATACACTTTGTTACCTACAATACCACCTGAAACGGACATTGCTATTACTTTAAAGTATCTCATGTGTTATGTTTTTGGCTGCAATAGCCTGTTTGAAAAATAGCAACCAAGTTGCTGCCTGGTTAGGCAACAACTTGCATTGTATATATTTGGTCAACTGCCGTTGGTATTGGCACACCTGCACTTTTTACGTGGTATTCGTGTGTAGCTTTTTTCTTGTCTTTATAATCGTCAAGAACAAAAGCACCTTTTTTCGGGGTTGGGTTTTCTTCGTCTATCAGCTGTGGTACAGCAGCAAACGCCATTTTAAAGCGCGGGTTTTCAGGCAACAGTATCACCTTTTTAGGGTTTAGGTACGGTGTACTTGTGTTGCTGGCATCGTCGTAGTATTCGTTATAAACCCAGTGGCGTATCTCGAATGAACCAGCAGCAGAAACGCCTAACAGCGTAGCACCTACACTGTTGCGCTGTGGCATGCGCAAACTGTCCATTGAGAAATTACGAATATCCGACCTTGCTTGTACTTCGTCATTAGCCTCAAATGCGCGCCATGCTTCACTACCATATATTGCATTAATTACACCACCTTGTGATTTACCTACTTGACGTAAGAAATTACCACCATCTTCAAGGTCGTTATACGGGTTGGCTGTTGAAACAGTCCAGTAATCACCTGCTGCGTCCACATCGACTTTACTTGCAGCTTTACGCTTGAAGTCAATATTAGTACCTTCATTAAGCGTTACTATACCAGTTTCTAAAACTTGTGCGCACTGTAGCTCATACGCACGCAATATTTTTTTCTGAAGTATAACTGTTTTTTCAGCAACATCTTCTAACAATTGCTGGAATATACCCATATCAATTGTAGAACCACCAAAAAGCCTGTCGTAAAGGTCAAGATCAGTTTTATCAAACCACTCTCTAAAGTAAGGTGGTATGAATTGCTTTTCCGTACTTTTAGAAAAGTCGTTCCTGTTACCTTCGCTACCTCTTTCTACGTCAACAGCTACTTTTTCAAAACCTCTTTCTACCTCGATAGAGATTTTTAAGGTTGAGTATTCAACAGCCGGAAAGAAAGACTGCAAAAAGCTAGTTGGCACTAAAGCTGCAAGCTCTCTGTACCTGTCGGCAAGCATGGTTGTAAAAATACCCCGTGCATCTAAAGTTGATATTTGCATCTTTTATTTGTTTGTTTTGTTGTGTGTTTTGTTTTGTTTGTTCGCTGTGTGCAATTCAATTATGAATTATCAGCAGCTGTGTTTTCAGTGGTTGGCACTGGGTTTATTCCGATACCTCTTATAAGGTCTTCAAGTATACCAAGTGAAAGCGTGTTAGTACCGTCGTCGTCTTTGGTAATTTCAGTTGTCCATGTGTCCGTACCGTCAAAGTCAATTTTACCTTTGGCAACGTCGCCACGGTAACACACGTTTACATCTTCATTTGTACCGTCGGCAACTGTGATCTGTGTTTTAAGAATACCAACTGGTACTTGGCTACCGTCCGTATTACCACTTTTACAAATAGCCAGCTTACCAGTAGCTGTGATGCGCCCCATAACCATGCCTGGTACTAGTGCTATATCTGCACCGCTGGCAGCAACATTGCCTTTGAAATATTTATTATCCCCTATGAATATTTTTGAAGTATCATAGTTAAATATGGCTTGCTGTCCAGTATTTAAAGTTTCTACACCTGTTGACATTGTTGTGTGTTTTTATTTTTTGAAATATTGTTTTGAAAAAGTAAATGTGCTGTTAGCCTAGCGCTATACAACACTCACTTTGGGTTGCATTGCTTTTACACCTGCAACAAATGCTTCAAGCTCTTTTGTCTTTTTAGCATCTTCAGTACCTTTTTGCGCTTCAGGTGTTTGTACTCCGGCAGGGCTATCTTCTTCTAGCTTCACACCTGCTTGTATGTTAGCTTTTTTAAAAGCTAAGTCACTCATAATTTCAGCGTCCATTTCCTTGCCTTCAGCAATGCAATCAGTTACAAATTTTGCATCTACACTTACCCACTTAATAAGTGCATTAACACGTGTACGCTCTTGCTTAACACCTGCTTCAATACCCTTATTTAAAAGTTCTTCATATAGCGCTGGTGCTTGTGCTTTTAATTCTGCTAATGTTGTCATAGCTGTATTTTGTTTTGTTTGCTTTTGTATGTTTTGTTGTAATTCAGTTGTAGCTGTTGGGTATGTGTCAGCACATGCAGCAATACTTTCGTATAGTGCTTTGTACTCCCTTGTGTTCTTTGGTGTTAGCTTGATAATCTTATCTACCAAACCAATTGCTTTGGCTTCTTTAGCAGTTAGCCAAACATCAATAACATCTTCAGCATCATAAATTTCGTCGATTGTGTAGCCTGAAATTTCTTTTAGCTTTTTGCTATCAACAACAGCGTTGTATTTCTTTTTAAGGTCTTTATTTATTGATACAAGCCTTTGGCGATCTTCGTCTGTTTCTACATAACCATTTGCGCGGTGTATCATAAAGCGCGTAACGTCTAAACATGTACGTTCGTCTGCATAAAGGAAAAATGCAGTATACATTGATGCAACTATACCGTCGCCGTGTACTTTTACATTACCGTCATGCGACGCTAATTTTTCTAACATACCGTAGCCAGCAAACACGCTGCCACCAGGTCCGTTAATTCGACAAACTAAATCCTGCCCCGCAGCTTCATTAACTTTGTTTATAAAGTCTTCAGCTGTGAAAGAAAAGATTGAAGTATAAAGCAGTATTTCTTTTGCCATGTGTGCAATGTAGCACCACATAAAAACTGATAAAAAAAGTGTCCACAATCTGTGGACAATATTTATATTTGTATTCAAATACGTACTGGCATGGATAAAAAACAAACTCCAAAGCAGTCAGTACCCCGCCCCACATATACATCTGAACTACGATTGCGCGGCGTTGCTCGTAATCAGTTAGTAGAATTAAAAAACATTTCCACCCATACAGGGCAAACTATCAATGATCTTGTTAAAAGAAACTTGCATTTGATTATTGATAATTTCCCTGCACACATGCGGGAAAAACCACACAATAGTGATTAATGGCTTTATATTCCAAAGCAGATTTTGCGCGGTTTATAGGCAAGAAAAACAACTATGTAGGTGTACTAATCAAAAGGCATAAAATCATTTGTAAAGAGAATGGTCTTATAGACGATACCAGCGAAATAAATAAAAGCTGGATTGATAAGTACAAAGACAAAAACAATCTTGTAGTTGGCAGTGATGGAAACCTAACACCTGCCGACGGTGAAGTAATTACACCCGAAAAAACCGAAACAAAAGCAGCTGTAATATCAATAGCCAAACCGCCCCCTGCTACAGCTAATAAACAGCAACCAGTAAAACAACTTACAACTTCAGATCAACTTTCATACACACAGCTTGAACGTGAAAAGCTGCAAAGGGATATTGAAAAAAGAGATGAAGAAATAAGGCTGCTACGCTTACGAGCTGAAAAGATTGAAGGCTCTGTAATACCTGTAGAACTGGTAAAAAACTTGATAGCTCAATTTGCACAAGCAATGTCAACTGCTTATGAAACTACCATGAGCAACGCACTAATAGAGATTGCCAACAAAACAAAAATGAGTAGCAAAGATCAAGCACACTATAAAGGCAAAATAATTGAGCAAATAAACAACTCAAATGCTGAAGCTGTGAAGATTGCAAAAGGCAGTTTGCAAAAGCTGGTAGACGAACACACCGAGCAACGCGGCAAGGGTGAACGGAAATAAAAAACACTAATGGTTGAAAGGCTGTGTGAAATATTAGACGCGGGGCTAGTAACCCGTAGTGATATACTACCTAGTGCATGGGTTGAGCAACGCCGCGTAATGCCAAAAGGTAGTGCCTTTGAAGGGCCATTTAGCTATGACCGTACACCGTACCTGCGTGAAATAGTAGACTGCTTACACCCTAGCAACCCAGTAAAAAAAGTAGCAGTACTGAAGGGCGCACAAATTGGCTTTAGTGCGGGTGTTATCGAAGCTGGTATTGGCTGGATTATAAGCGAAGCACCCGGACATATCTTATCACTTACTGGACACGCCGACCTAAGCACTGAAGCAATGGCAAAAATTGACGCTTTGCTGTCGCAGTGTGGCATCAGTCATTTAATACAGCCATCGGTTAAGAAACAACGCAATAGCCGTACAGGCGATACTACAAAAGGTAAAGAATTTCCCTACGGGTCTTTAATTGCTGGTAGTGCTACTAATCACAAACTATTAAGACAGCGTAGTTGTCAGTATGGTTTTATAGACGACTACGACGCAGCAAAAAAATTCGCCAAGCAAAGTGGGTCAACTACTAGTATGATTGAACAGCGTTTCGCTGCATACTACAATAAAATGAAACTGTTTTATATCAGCTCTCCCGAAATGCTGGTAGACAGTAACGTATACCCCGAATACTTAAAAGGCGATCAGCGAAGGTGGTTAATACCTTGTCAAAGGTGTGGCACATTTATACCACTTGAATGGTCTGTGGAAATTGAAGGTACGGATGGCAAAGAATTTGGTGGCATGGTTTGGAAAGAAGAAAACGGGATACTAACACGCGGGACTGTTGAGTACGTTTGTCAATGCTGTGGCAATGCTTTCGACGATAGAAACAAACATGAATTTTTACTAGATGGGTATTACCAACCTACCAAAAAAGACCATACAGACGAAGAATATCGAAGCTACCAACTTTCTAGTTTGTACGCGCCGCCTGGTATGTTTAGCTGGGAATACTACGCAAATAAATACCTGCAAGCAAAGCCGCCTGGTGAACCTACTAAAGAACATGAATACAAAACATTCGTTAACGTGGTACTGGGTTTGCCTTATGAAAGCGAAGGTGAAAAACCTGAAGCAAAGCACCTGCAAAAAAACATACGCCCTTATGATATTGGTACGCTACCTGAAAGACTAAGTGAAAGAGACGGCAACGGAAAAATACTAATGATAACTTGCGCGGCTGATTTAAACGGTAAGCTGGACGACGCGCGACTAGATTATGAAATAGTAGCATGGCCCGAAAGTGGTGCAAGCTATAGTATAGATCAAGGCAGTATTGGTACTTTCATACCACGGGAAAACACACGTAAACACAAAGAAGACCGCGAAAGGTGGACTTATGAAATGAACAAAGAAAATTCCGTGTGGCCCGTGCTAGAAGATATATTGAAAAGAAAGTATAAAACTGAAGACGGTATTACATTGCCGATACTGGCAACAGGCATAGATACTGGACACTTTACAAGTCATGCATACAGTTATATTGACAAAACAAATCATACTGTATTAGGGCTGAAGGGTAAAGACACAGACAAAGCTATTAGACTGGTAGCTGATAACCCGACATTTAAACCAGCCAGAGAAAGGAAAAATTTATACTTGGTTGAAGTAAACCTGCTAAAAGATACACTGCACGAATACATGCAGCTTACTTGGGATAGTGGGAATGATACACACCAACCAACAGGCTTTTTAAATTTTCCCGAACCTGCAAACGGTAAGTACAGCTGGAAAAATTATTTTGAACATTTTGAAGCTGAAAAGAAAGAGTATACAGAAAACACAGACGGGCAAAAGGTAGCTGCACGGTGGGTAAAAACAACAGCGAATGCACAAAACCACTTTTGGGACGTTAGAATATATAACATGGTTGTACGTGATATAGTGGTACAGGCATTTGCAAAAAAGGCAGGGTATAAATCTTTAACTTGGGACGAATGGGTAACAATGATATTAAAATCAAAAGCTAGATAGCACTTACCAATACTTTATATTCCTGTATTGTTGTATTCCATGTAGTTATTTTACCATGCTTAATATATTCTAAGTTGCTGGTATCTTTTTTAAACACACCTTGTGTAGCATCTTCACCATACCACATTTTTGATTTTGCATCAATTATATAATCGTCTATCTCAATCCAGTAATGCACTACGTGTTGCTTTATGTTTTCGGGCTGTACAAGTGGTTTAGCTATTCCAAGCCATATTTCATGTTCAATGCCTACCTGTCTTAATAAGTAATTCATACACCTACAAAAGCCGTCACATTGCAGGTTGGGGTTTTGATTGTTTATAGCTTCTATTAAGCTCTCTAAATAGGGTATTAGTTTAGCGTCCATACTAGTTAATATATTGTGCTGCTGTGTCTAAAAAACAATTTACTGTAGGCTCTGTAATGATACCAAGCCTGTAAAACATCGTAGCTTGAAACTCTAATGCACCGTAGCAGGTTTTGTTTGTTGTGTGGCACTCATGCGACGAACTGCCAAGTAAATACGCTTTTATCTCGTTCAACCTTTCTGTAGTTACTATGTCTGCATTTTCAGGTTTGAAAATGCAGGTTTTGCACATAGCTTTATTACAGTTTTCAGGCTGCAAGTAGCCTTTCTTTTTATCTTTTGGGGCTGGCATACTAGCTATAAACTGGCATTAGTTCTTTTCTAATAATTTCTTGCCCTTTATCAGTAGCAATGCAATCCATAAATGTTTCAGTTTCTTTTGCAGTGTTTTGGCAATATCCATTATCCTGTAAATAGCTGATAATGTCGATACTTACCGTATCAGTTTTTTGTACTCTCAAATGCTCGTTACTAACTATGTAGCACAATACACCTAGTTCAACCATTGTTAATTTGCGCTTTGGCTTTCTTTTAAATAGAGTGATCAGATTTACCATATCGTTATTTTTGCAACAAGATATAAAACATAAATAATACATACAATAACATTATTTAACTAATTAATACTAATAATGAGTAGATATAAACACAATAGTAACGATGAAGTAACATTGACCAACGAAAACAGCCCGACATGTAAATGTCAGGCTGTAAGGATAACAGGACGTAGTATGTATGCTATTTATCCTTTTCCTTTGGTTGTGTTTTGCCGTCGTCCGGCTTATTTTTCATATGCTCTTTTGCTAGCAGTTCAAGCCCTACGGCTTTTGCTTGTTCCAGTTCTTTAGCAAATGTTTCTGTGTTGATCTTATAATCTCCACCACCTAAATTTTCTGTTGCCATTTCCAGTGTAGTAAGTGGTATATTTTCGGCATGCTTACCAAGTTTGCGGCGCTCTGCTTCTACCTCTTTTACTGGGTCAATATGTGGTACAGGCGCGCCAACATATCGTGCGTTTTGGTAGGCTTCTACTACATAGGCATCTTTTTGCATTATCGCTTTTAAATAACCTGGTGCTTGCACTTTATTATTGATAACCTGAAGTGTTAACCACAGCTGATATATTGGCTGCCAAAATTGTGTGCTGAAATCGTCACGCTCAACCATTAAAGTATTTTCCCAGTCTTTGATTGCTGCACGTGATGCACTAAAATTATCGTCGTAACGTGACAGGGCCACATTTGGTGGTATACCTATAGCAGCACAAATAATGTCGAATAAAGTCATGTAGAACTCTTTAAAAGTAAGCTCGTTCTTACTCTCCAGTGTCTTCATTTCGCTATCTATCGGCATATTGAAAGTTGTCTTTTCAGTAGTTGCCGTTACATTATCGTCGAGCTGTACACCGTTCACGTCTTTAGGGTTATCGTCTATATCTTCATTATTACCCTGCGTGAACATTTTAGCAGTAACATTTTCCAGCGGGTCTTCACCCGACGAACTCATACCGTGTACTATTTGGTATACAATCTTTTGCCTTTCTTCAGCGCTGCCAACAGTTGCTTCTTTGTAGCGCTCCATTTTCTTCATAGTCTCCAATACTGTTGTCAGTATTGTTAGCCCTCTATGGTCATCAATACGCTGCTTATTCTTATATACCAAGTATGCAAAAGTGAAACCTGTTTGAGCGCCTACAGCTTCAATACGTTCAAACTCATACAAGCCGCCCACCTTAGCAACATGATAGGCCACATGTCTACCTTCAGCATCTACTTCTACACCCTGGTAAATCCTGTTACCTTCAGCCAGCTTTACACCTAATGGTGTGCGTATATGCTCGGCATCTACCAGCTGTACTTTTACATCACCGTCTACAACTCTAAGTATTACCAGCACATCACCTGCTGTACAGGCATTTTTATATGCAGCCTTTTCAAGCTGGTGCAAGGTTTGCAAGCCTTTGTGATCTGCACGCTTTGACTTTGCAAATAATCCAAACCTAGCTTCTACAGTTTCAGCAAAGTTTGTACCCTCAATCTTTATGCCTTCAGCCTCTAATATTTTCTTTAGTGGTTGAGCTTCCAGCTTCAAGCCGCTACCAATTAACCACATAGTAAATTTGTTAATAATGGTAGGCGCTACCTCACTTTCGTATATAGCTTGCCACGCTCTTAATGCCAGTGCATGATTGTCGGGAAAATATTTTTTTATTGGGCCAATGCCGCCGTGGCTTTTTTCACCGTCAAAACTAACAGCTACTACATGACCATGATAGGCAGTTGTACTGTCTACCTTTTTCTTTAGCTTGGTATTTTCCTGTTCCAGTTTTTGCACACTGCTTTGCAGGTTTACCAGCTGTTTTTTATTTGTTTGTTTTGCCTGTATAGTAAACATTATCTAAAACTTTTACGGTCAATTAAACGGCGACGGCGACCATTTAATTTGCTTCGATATTGGTTAAGTAATTTCTCATACCCTTCTATAGACTTTAGAACATGGTCTGTGCCGCTGTAGGTTGCCTTAATGATAGTTTGCCCGTCGTCCAGTGAGTATTCAGTAATATGGTCTGTTTCAGCAGCAGTAGCGGCCACAACCATAAGCTGTGCTATAATCAGCTCTATAGCTTCAATCTTTGCTATAATAGATTTTTTACTTTGCAGGTATAGCGCTGTACTGTCGTAGTATACTGCCATGATTAAGGTGTTTTTATTTCTGTTATTTTTGCTTTACTTATATCCAGTGTAAATACTGTAGGCGTATAAGACCCACCCGCGCCACCAATACCAAGTGATATTTCTGCAAGCTCTGTATTTACTTTTTGTATGAATTGTTGCAACTCTTTATTAAGCTCACTATACCTAACAGCATTATCAACACTACCTGCCAGCTCACAAGTACCGTCATTTTTTAAGTGTATATATGTTTTTACTTTGCCGTCGGCATCTGTTGAGTATACACGGTGTTCGCCTATTGCAGCAACTTGGTTAGTATTGATATAGCCAATAATTACACCCTTGCCCTTCACACCTGTTTCAGCATAAATAGCCTTGTAGCCTTTCGGTGGTGTAGCATCTACACCAAAGGGCGCACACTCGTATAATTCGCGTGTGTCCGATTTTCCCAAACCAAGTACTTTGATACGTCGCCGTGTCGATTTAATTAAACTGGATAGTATGTTTACTACTTGCAACATTCTATTGAAAAATCATTTTAGGATTATTACCGTTGTACACTTCAGGCAACACACAAGTAAGTATTGCTACTTTATCTGGGTTGTTGTCTTCCAGTACTACTTTTTCAATAAAAAACGTCGCGGGGCGATATATGTAAAGGTCAGGATTTATTACCGTAATTGTATTATTAGGCTGCAATAATTTACCGTTCAACTCCCAAGCATTTATTTTTATCTCTAGCTGTATACTTCGCAGTTCGTCGGCTAGTGCTTGTTTTGCTACGTCTTCAGTATCGTTATCATTACCTGCACTTTGTGTTATTATCTTTGGTCTGTAGGCGCTAACATAAGGGTTGTATACAGAGTATTGCCCTACATTTTCACCTTCAATACTTTGCTGCTGCACTACAGTTATTTTACTATGCATCTTTTGCCCGTCTATATCCAATGTCATGTATTCAACAGGTACACCCTTTTCAATATGTGCTATTGGTTGGCTGCGTGTATTAGCTTCAGTAAATAACAGATTGCCGTCTGTGTCATGAGATACTACAATTTTTCTTTGCAGTGCCAGCTCTGTAATAAAATCTTTTACACTTTGCTTTGCGTCGGCTTCTACATTATCATACACCTTTGCAGCTCTAGTGCTTACACTGGCTGCTACTTTTAAGGAAAGACCATAAGGCTTAATTATCTTTTCTGTGATCTGTTTAAGGCTAAGACCATTAAACTGCAAAGGGTAGTAATCAACATCAATATTGCTATCGTCCAATACACCTGGTGTACTGTAGCCGGCAATAGGTACTGTTGCCCTTGCAGGTAATGATTTAAAAGTGTTTTTAAGTAACGTACCAGTAATTATTGTTTTGCCGTTATAGCTTACCAGTGCTTTGGGGTACTCTATAGGCTTGCACACTGCTTTATGGTCCTGGTTATTTGGATTGAAAGTAAAGTTGAATGAAAACTGGCTGCACACTGCATTATAAGACAGCGTAACTTTCAGTTTTCTAAACCTTGTAATAGTTGCATTATTTACGGTCAATTCCATTATACGTAGTACACTATTTTAGTTTGCTTTTTCAACAGCATAAGTTGATTTTTACCTATACTGTTAGTCTCAATTAGATAGTCAATAGTGCTGTCGTCCTGATCTAGTCCGTACAGCTTATGTGCCAGCTGTACAACGTCGGTATCTTCAGAAAGTATTATTGTTCTTTGTTGCTTCGCACCTTCAGCAATTATGAACAGGTTTGAAAGTGTATAGCTTACTAGCTGCGATAATGTGCGTAGCGCTGTAGCGTCGGGTATATAACTTTCAAGTTCGTTCCCGTCTTCACTTTGCAAGCTGTCAAGATCAGTTACATACAATTCGTATGTACTAAATAACTGTTGTGCTACAGCCAGTACTTCATTTCTGTTTTGATAATCTGAAGCTGCTATGTTTGTTACAGTAGTTTCGGCCATGCCTGTAATGATAGCACCGCCTGTACTTTCATATTGCTTTTTACCGTTCCTGTCGAAAATACCAGTAAGGGAATTTTGCAATAGCTCGTATTGCTTTATAAAAGTATCTAGCCTGTTCTTAATATTATTGGTGAATTGCGAAGGGTAATTAATCAATGCTTGTACAGTTCGCATAGCTTCCAACGGCTCGTTAACCAAGTTGGTTATTTTGCTGCTGACTCTGTTGAACAGGTTTAAATAATTCTGTTTACTGGCTGCGTCTGTTGTAGCTTTTTTACCCTGGTTATATATAGTAGTTGTTTGAGCTGATAAGCTGCTGGCATCACTGGCAGTTGGTATTGTAGTGTTCGCGTATGTTTCTGCAAATACAGTATTTGTATTATCAACTTCAGCAGCTATAACATTAGCTGGATTATCCGAAACCCTTAACCCGTCTTCCGTTATAGTTTCAATAACAGTACCTACTATCTTAGTCAGGCTCAATACTGAATTATCATATGACAGCGCCGTAGGCTGTACAGTAATAGAACCATACAGCGGGTGTGCTATCGTCCACGGGCGCGGGTCTGCTGCTGCCTTATCAAATGTATCAGCCGTTGTTAAATGGTTTTCACCGTCAAATACTATTTCAAAACTGTATAGCGTCCCTTTTGGTTGACCCCTTATAATTTCACTGCCTGGCACTTCCAAGTATTCGTATATAGCTGTATTGTATTCAACAGCTTTACGAGCGTTAAACCATTTTGGGTAGAACTGTTGACCGTCGCCTGTAGTTACTACATATTCAGTTTTATATTTTTCTAGCCAACTCATAACCTGTATTTTTTCAATTGGTTTTTAGCATGCTTGTTATAAAACATTTCCATTTTATGAGCTGATAACTTAGACGCTTCACGCATAAAATCTGTTCTTTTTACTGTTACTTTCCTGTTGGTTTTCACAGCAAATATTGGCATAGAACGCACCACTGTTTTACGACCTTTACGCTTCACGCTGCGTATGTCGTATAGTATTCTGTTACCACGTGAATTAACTTTATTACCTAACACGTAACCATTTTTACCAGCATGCAAAGCAGCTTTAGTAAAACGCTCTTTTTTGTTTTTACCCCTACTGTCTTTACTATCTGTGATCTTGTGCTTTATTGCAGATATGCGAACATTGCGGCGTACATTCCTATCCCAGCTCCTACCAACACGCGCCATTTTCAATGGTATGAAAGAACGGCCACCGATAACACCGCCGCGCTCCTGTTGTTCTAAATCTTCTACTGCTTGGTTTGTACCACCTATAGGAATAAAGCCAACCTTTGCATGCATTTGAGCAAGACTAAAGCCTTGTGCTTTTTCTACCCTGCTATTAGCTTTAAAAAAGTTTTTTCTCCTTTCTTCAAAGGTCTTTTTTGCTACAGCTGGCATGGTTTTTTGCTTTGTATCAAAAGCAGCACTGTTTAAAGTATTGCGCACTGCAACAGGCAAAGCAGATTTATGTACTTGTTTCAACCTGTTTGCATGTTTGTAAAATTCCTTTTGGTCAATACTTATATGCATTATGACTGTTTCGCTCTTATCTCAATTGCAGTATCTGAAAGAATACCGTCTGCTAAACTTCCGGCACTGTTGTATGTGTCAATATATATTTGGTCTGTGTCATTCCAGTATGCAACCGCCGTTGCTCCGTTACCTACACCTGAAACCATAACCCATGTAAGATTTTCAATAAATTCAGGGCTGGTTGTATCAATAGAGTAGCGCCCTACAGCGTAGCGCGAAAGTGATATAGTACCCACCATATCATTTGCAATTACATTTGCCGTGGGGTCACTTGTACCACCCTGTGTAAGCATTGCTGTCCAGTGTCTAGTACGGCGCGACGGGCGTACAACTACCTGCCACTCGTCATTGACGTGCATTAATACTACTGTGTCATTCTGTACAAGCCTTATACCGTTTGCGCCGTTGTCGTCACTTTGTACATTTGAAAAACCACTACCACCCGAAACACTTGCACCGATATACAGCTCCCCGCTATCAGTTTTTGTTAGTAATACAATACTACCATTTGGGCGTGTTGTCATTTTTTGCAACACACCTGTACCAGTTATTTCAAAAGCATTACCTGTTGTTATCGGCAATGTGATACCCCCGCCACTTAAAGCAATAGCACTACCATATTGATGCACAAATGTTTTCAATAGTGCTTCATATAATTGAAACCCGTTTGTATCATTGTCGGGCAAATCATTTATAGTAATGTCGGCTTCAGTAGCCATGCGTTGCAACAGCTGGTGAAGGTCGCCGTATACTTCAACATTTACGGGTGTTCCATCATTAGCACCGCTATCGTCTTTTATAGTTCCATAGCTTGAATAATCCCCGCCTGGTGCTTGTACGTTTGTTTTGTTTTCTAAGCTAATCATTATACATAGTTTACAAACAGAAAAGCCATACTATGAAGCGGCTTTAATGTTAAGATCAGTTGTCTAAATTCATCTTTCCTGTCAGCGTCAATGTCTGCATATTCGTCTATTGCATCACCTGCGATATAGAACGTATACGCATAGCTGCTACCAATTGCAAAAGCAAAATCTTTTGTTTCTTCAATGTAGTTGGCTACAATATTTTTAAAGGTTGAACCGTGTTGTACCTGTCCGTGTTGCAGGTCTGTTTCGTGTACTGCAAGTGTTGCAGGTGAAGATCCTAAAACTTCAGCTGGTGTTTTAGTAATATTCGTACCCCCGTCGTCAAATCTGTTTGGGTACACTTTACAATCAAATCCAGCTGCTTGCAATTGCTTTTCTATAAAGCGATAATTTTGCCGCGGCTTGGTTGTGCCTGGGTGTGTCTGCTTTCTTAATATAGCTTGCTTTCTTACAGACAGGGCCACATTAGAATTACTAATTAACCCTAGTCGCCTTTCCCAAGTACTTGCATTTTCAGCAGTATAATTATCATTGTCGGGCAACAGGCTATTTTGCACATCGTCAGCTGCTGTTATTACTTCCAGCTCCTGTTCTATCATTGCATTATGTAGCCTGTCTTGTACTCCGAAACGTGGAAAGTTAAAAGCCCGTCCACGTGGAAACAAAGAACGTGTTAAACGCTTTAGCCCTTCCTTAGTCATAAGTTATACTGTTTAGGTATGGTATGTTTCCGTTGTCAAATGTTTTTGAAGACATACTTACATTATCAACCTTTAGTGTCACATCAGTAAACACACTACCTGGTACTGCTTGCAGTATCATATATGTAATGGTGTTTACACTTACCTTGTCGTTCCTGTCGCTTACAGCATCAGCAGCAGCAATGAAAGGGCGTACTTTATTTATTGCAGCTGTTACACCTGCTAGTATTAAGTCTTTTTTATCGTCGGTAATATCTTCATAGCCACTGATAACTATATCAATATCCAGCGGGTTTATAGCTTGTACATTTGTATTCAATACAGTTAATGGCAAACGTCCCCTTTCGTTTAACGATAGTGTAGTGTCGGGGTCAAGTTCAATAACTTCTTCTACCTCTGTAAGCAATGTACTCGACGGCGTACCCTTACCGTCTGTACTGTCAGCTGTAGCAGCTTCGACGTAAATATTTGTTTCACCGGGTGCGCCGCTTTTTGTATAAGGGTATATAGCTTTTACCCCTTGTGCATCAGCAGCCCAAAGCCTGTAATCACCTGCTGCACCCCCTTGTGTTTCCAAGCGAATAGCCTGTAATATTTTAGCTCTGTAGTCTTCTATGTCTTCAGCAGCTTTAGGCTCTGTTACTTCAGTTTGCATAGTTGCTACGTCGTCAACATTAGTTAACGGCTGCGTAGCAGTCACCGTGTCGCCAACTGTCAGCTTACTATCAACACCTGCTTCAAGTGCTTTTAATGTGATCGTATCATTTTCACTGGTAAGTGTTTTACTGCTTTCCAATTCATACAGTTTACCAGCTGCTTTTGTGCTGTCGTCTGCTTTGAATATTACACCCGCGTTAATGGTTGCACCTATAGTGCCAGTAATGCCGAAAGTATACGTACCAGCTACAGGCTCAAAAGGGTTGCGGTTGAGATAACCACGCCCAAACCTTTCAAGTGTACCGCCCTGGTATTCTGTTTCTGCTGTGTCAGGAAACACATTCTTTTGCACCTTGCCTATGTACAAGTAAAGCAGCTTTAATTTAGCTGCATACGTTGCAGACCATGCACGTAAAAATACAGGGCCATTAGTCGGCAATGTTATTTGCAGCTGGGCTTCTATACCTGCAACAAGGTCTTCAGAAAGTTGTTTTAATGTTGGTATTACTGCCATGTCTTTTTTTTATTATTCTTCTTCTTCTACAACTAGTGTAAAACCAACAGCGCTGGCAACATGCTCGTAAGGGAAATCATTATTACCATCCCAGTTTTGGTAAGTGTTACCAGTAACATTTATGCTGGCTCTGTGTATCGGTTGCCCGTTTTCGTCCAGTAACATATATGTGAGTATGGCACAATCATAGCAGTTATCATTTGTGATAATTACATGTATGTATTTTCCCACCTTGTCACCTAGCAGGTCATTAGTATAGTCATTGATCTTTCTAGCTACCATGTTTTTATTTTTTGTCTTGTTATATTATAATGCTTGCCAGCCTGTTGACAGTCCGTTGTCTGCTTCTTTAGTATAAAATGTACTTCCAACCCCACCGTCTAGCCGTCTGTATGTACTACCTATATTTGCTACAACTACACCTTCAGGCGACCCCGTACCGTAGGTATCAATTACCTTCATTGCTTCTATTGCTGTACGGTTTGCACCGTCGCCGAAGTTGATCTGTTTACGTACCAAAAAACCCCTGTCTAAATTGGCTATGTCCACAGTGTAGCCATTATGTACACCATGACCGAATGAAGCATTTACAATGCCTGTACCGCTTTCACTGCCTATTTGAAATGCTTGCTTATGGCTTGAATATCCCAGCCCGAATGATAGCAAACCATAGTTTGCACCATTGATTAAGGTGTATGTATTCGTATGTTCAATTTTCCCCCAGTAGTTAAGGTCTAAGTTTATTGCGTTTGAGCTTGGTCTTAATGTTACACGGGTCATGTATGTTGTTCCTGGGTTGCCCACTTGGAAAGCATAATAACCACTGGCTACACTGGTAAAGTCACCAGCCACCAAAGCAGCCACGCCCAAAGTTTCTGCATTCACTTGGTCTGTGGCTTTCATGTTCCCGTCTACAAAAACATTTTCGCCGTTATCTACCACACCACCAAAGCTGAAGTTTCCACTGCCATGCATAGCGCCTATGTTGGCATTATTAGTAATGAAGTACACAGCGTAGTTATCTGTACTACCTATTTTTTTTACTTCACCGTAGGCGTTGCCGTCGGGCTGCCATGCATTAAAACCCGTGTCTATCAAGTCACGAAATTGTTGCTGCGTTGGCGTGTCTTCAGTTTCAAAATATGTATATAGTGTTGCTTTACTTTGTACGCTCATTACCTTTTGTTTTTAACTTACTCTGAAGTCAATACCTATTGACCAATAGCCTATACCAGCTGGTATGGTTGGCTTAATAACCTTTGTTATATCCCATAGCTCTGTTAGATCAATACCTGTAAATGTTATATCAGCATCCCACCTGTTTAGCGTATTCAGATATACTATTACTTCAATCTTCAACCCTGGTATATTATCGCTGATACGCTTTAGGTCTTTTGCTATTGTTTGCTCTACCTTCAAGCGGCCAGCACTGTTTAGTGCAATGCTGTTACCTACAGCTGTAGTTTCACTTTTAAATTGCCTGTCGGCTCTGTTGGGTTGCAGCAGGTCATTACCCCAATAGTCAGCTGCATTATCAGTACCACCATACATACACAAGTATGGCATATTCTCTATGCCGAATACGCCACGCACATCGTTACCTGCTAGATACATATCCCCGCCGTCGCCGTGTTCTACTATGTATGTGTCATAATTCATTTTATAACAGTCCGTTTGTAGGTGTTACATTCACACTGGCAAGGTCATTATCACTTTCTACACTTGCCCTGCCTGTCTTATCAGCTATATCTATTTTTACATTCTGCTGTTGCTTGGTTATTGTTTCCTGTAGTATTTTACTGTTCAATACTTCAGGCGACGTTACACCTTCACCGCCGCTATCTATACCTGCTATACTTACAGGGTCTTTACTACTTGCAGGGTCGGTGCTTTCGTCGTCCATGTTTACACCCAGCTTGCTGCGAAAGTTGTTAAGTTTTTCAGCACCTGCACTTGCCCAGTCTCCCATCTTGCCTGGTAACTTCGCTGCCAGCTCCAACAAATGCTGAAGCGGTGAAAGCATACTATCAAGTATGGTTTTACCTATCATCTTGATACCTTCAATTATCCCACCTTCAGTAAATGCTTTTTTGATTAAATCCCAGTTCCTACGGAAAGACTGTATTAAGTTGATAACTGCACCTAGTGGCCCTAAAAAGAGTGACACCGTTTTACCCCAACTATCCCAGTGAGTAATAACCGCCGCTATCAATCCTATTAAAGCGCCTACAGCTACAATGATTATTCCTATAGGGTTGTTTGTCATGGCAGCATTCCATAGTAGTTGTGCTGTTGTTGCTGCTTTTACTACATTACTCCATACCACTTTTGCTGCTGTAGCAGTCACCATTGCAACCCTGTATGCTTTGTAAGCAAGTGTGTTACCTATTAGATATAAGGCGCTCTTATTTTGCAGTGCCATGCTGATACCTAACACCACGTTATACGCTACCATTGCACCACGGGTTAACCATATTATTACCCTTAGCGCTACATATACACTGATAAGTTTTAGCAGCACACTAACAAAGCCTAGCGCCGTAGTTGCCAGTGATCTGATACGCTGTTCTTTTTTACTAAGTTCTTCAGCAGCTTTTGCACTGCCACTGGCAAGTGTTAGCATTTCCGCTGCTACGTCTACAATATCTTTTAGCACGTCCGAATATGGCCCGCGCCCGTCTTCCATACTTAGTATAAAACCTTCATAAGACGATTGTAATATCGTCAAGCTACCACCCAACGTGTTAAGCATTTTTTCAGCCATTTCGTCGGCTGCACCTTCAGCATTTTGCAGCTCTATACTTAGCTGCTCTATTCCTTTAGCACCTGTTAAGAATGTGTTGAACGCGGCAACACTTCTTTTGTCGGTAAGCTCTAATGTCTTAGCAAGTTTTAAACCCTTGCTATCCAGCTTCACAAGTCCGGCTACAAGGCTTGGTAAATCCTTTACTGGTTTACCTAAAGACTTAGCTAGTTTACCGTTACTGTCTGCAAGGTTTAGCAAGATGTTACGTACACTGGTAGCCGCTGTACTGGCATCAAAACCAGCGTCAATAAGTTTAGCCAGCAAGGCAACAGTATCTTCTATACTAAATCCGAATTTCGCAGCTACAGGCGCTACAGTACTCATGGCAGCGTCTAGCTTTTCCATGTCTAATGCACTCTTACTTATCGCAGCTGCGTACACATCACTTACCCTTGCTGCTTCGCTGGCATCAAGATTGAAAGAACGTATAGCACTACCAACCTGTACGGCTGCTTGTGCCAGCTCTGTTTTGGTAGCAGCTGCAAGTGATAGTGTTGCACCCGTAGCACCCTGTATTTCTCTTTCACTAAATCCCAGCTTTGCATATTCGGTTTGCAGGTCAGATACTTGTGTTGCTGTAAATGCTGTAGTAGCTCCCAGCTCTTTTGCACGTGCTGCCAAAGCTGCTGTTTGTGCAATACTTATATCCAGCACCGCGGCAAGGTTGGCATTACTTTGCTCAAAGTCTTTGAAGATAGATATAGCACCCCCCACTATGCCAATTAGCGCCGTTGCACTAAGCACAACACCCAGCCGCGACAATTGATTTATAAGACCCCTCACGGGTGTTTGCACACGTCGCATTTGCCACTCCAACCGATACATGCTAGTTTCTGCTTTGTAGGCAAAGTTTTGCATGTTCCTACCCATACGCACAAACACAGCACTTTGCTGATCTATTGCTTTGTATATAGTAGGTATTACAAATGCCATACGGCTGGGTGTTTTTTATTTTTTGCCTTTTGCTTTTTCGTATTGTTTCAGCACATCTTTATACAAGTATATCAGCCCCTTATAATCCATTTCGTCCATGTACAATTTTTCAATCTCACATAGCGGCCATTTATACCAGTGTACTAGCGCCATTACCATAGTGTCTAGCTCACTATCTGTTATGTAAAAAAAGCGCTGATTGCTTGGGCTATTTTCAGGTCTTCAGTGTCCAGCTTATTCAGCATGTTTTGTGGTTGCCCTGTTATCGCATACACATAGCCTAGCATACGCCCGTTTAAATCTTTCAGCCCGTAGCCTTTCATTTTCAGGTTGATCTTTTCTATAGACACACGCGCTTGGTAAGTCAGCTCACTAAGTACAGTTTCACCGCTTGGGCTTTCCAAAGGGAAAAGCAGTTTATGTGTTATAGTATGGTCCTGGTTTAGTGTCAGCACTCCGTATTTTATATAGCTTTTTATCAGCTCTATATTTTCTATTTGCTGCTCCCTAACTATTGGCGAAATCCTTTTAAATTCCAGCCATGTTTCAACGTCGGCCATTGCCCTTTCGTCGTCCAGCTTTTCTTTAAACAGGCTTTCTTTTTTTGCAGTAGCTGCTACAGGTGTAGCCGCCACGTTTTTGTGGTTGTTGTTTTCTACGTCCATTATGTTTGTGTTTTGTTATGTTCTTTATACTTGCTGTTCCATCTTGCCACCGCCCGACAGCTTCAGCGTAAATGTACCTTTGCCCGACCCTTGCAGGTCGCCCACTGGCTTGCCCTTACCTTTCCATACAGTACCGTTTACATGGCTTATGGTAAATGTTGCAGGTTGCACACTTTCTGCTACCTGTTTCATTTTCTCTAAGTCTTTTCTATCGTTCATGTCCCAGCTCACTACACATTCAAGCATCCATCTTTTACGGGTCATAACATCTACCATTGCGCCGCTGCCATCCACGCCCGTTGCGTTGTCTTCACTAATAAAGCCGCCTGGGTCAAATGTGCTGTCTTCTTCAGCCATAGGAAACACAGTGAAAGTTCCCACCGTCGGGTGGTTAGTGTTTATTTCTAAAACGTCGCCGCCTGTTGCCATCTTATAAGTGTTTTATTGTTTGTTATTGTTAGTTGTTATTATCCGTAGTAAAAGCCGCCTGTTACCACACTGTCAGCAACATTTGCTGTACTGGTTATTTGATAATCATAGCTATCATTCAGGCGCGCCGGATTGGCTTGGCTGATACTTACCTGTATACTTTGCTGCATAGTGGTAGCTACAGCAATTAAACCACGGCTGGCAAGATCGAGCGCGTATTCGCTTAGTATAGATCGCCACATTTTCGGCTTCACTATTTTATCAACGTCCACGTCCGAATTGTCTGCAACTATGGTGTGATCTACTACATACTGCTGCTGTAGTAGTAAGTGACCGTAACGCACATTCATATGCAGATACATATCACGTACATACCTGTATGCAGGTGGTATTTCCCCTGCTGGGTGGTAGGTAGTTACAAGGTCTTGTATCTTGTATTTGCCATTATCAAGGCTTACAGTACTACAGCCTTTCTTTACAATTATGTCGCGGTTATCGCTTGTACCCATTGTGCCTATGCTGGCAGGTGCTGGCATGTCAGGATATAGTTTACCATGCACTGTACTATGTGGGCTGTCTTGTGTTTGCCTTGCCAGCAATACGGCCACATTGGCTGCTGCTTCCATCGGCAATGCTTTACTACCTGGTGCTACACATAGTGCAACGGTCATTTCGTTTTTCTTAGCGTCGGTTGTAGCACTTGGGTCGTCACTCACACTACCAGTAAGCGCTATGTATGGCTTCCATACAGTTGCTTGATAACGCCCTGTTGGCAGGTCTGGGTCTGCTATTCCATTATGTGCTTCCAGCGCTGATAATACTGCTGATACCGTACCGTAGCTATTTACTACAATCGTATTCCATTGATCGCCAAAGTTGGTAAGCGCTGTAGTTACAGCAGGTGTGCCGCTGCCGCTTTGGCTGCTGGCTACTGCATAGCTCATACCAGTACTTATGTCATTAGTGTTTACACTTACTTGCAGGTCGTCGGCTGTCAATCCAGCCCACTTGCTTGTTAGTGTTACCACACCGTCTGTATTATCGGCGCTCATAGGGCTACCCAGTACAGCGTTTACAGCATTCTTTATTTTCACGGCCACTTCAGTTGCAGTATCGCCGCTTTCAATATTTATATCGTAGCGCTCACCGTTCACACCTTCACGCCCTGCAATTACCACGGTCTGTGTACCGTTTCGTGTTGCTGTTCCTGTTACCGTTACAGTTATTTCTTTTGCCGCCGCGCTCCCTGCTTCTTCTTGTGGATATACTACGGTTGGTATGCTTCCAAGTAAGCCACCCGTTGCAGGTCGTAGTATGTTATATAGTATGTGTATTGGCGAACCAAAGCCGTAAATATTTCCCGCCTGTTGGGCGCTGGTTATTTCTTTTGGCTCGTCCCAGTCTATGCCTGTTTGATTGGCTGTATTGGCTTCAGCTAATATGGCTATACGCATGGGTAAGTTGGGCGAACTCGGATTGAAAAAGCCCTTTTTCAGAGTATAACCAACCGTGCGTGATATTCTTTCCTGTGGTGTTGCCATTGTGTGTGTTTGTTTTGTTTTGAAACGCTTAATCTCTTGCTTGTAGACCTGCAAACTATTACCACACACACACCCTTAAAAATTATGTCCACAATCTGTGGACAATATTTAAAGCACTACAACATGTATTATTTATGTTATATTATGCTATTTTATTGTTTTATTTGTATGTTTATAACGATATATCGTTAATAAAAACAACACAGAAACAACGAACTACAATGAAACAAGATTTAAGTTTTGAAGTACAGGACCTGGACGGCAAACATGAAATGTTTGCACATTATTTTATTGATGAAAGCAGGTATGAATATTTAAAAGGACTGATAGAGTATGCATATGAGAAATACGATACTGTCCACCATTCATTACAATATATAAGCACACAAGTGAAAACCCCTGCTGAATTAGCCATACTATGTTTTGCCTTTGGTACAGTTGTGAAAAATGACGTAACACAGTCTAAAGCACATATAAAGCTAACAGAGATATTCGCCGACGCATTAGATAAAACTTTTGAACTGCTGAATATACCTGCTAAAGCTGGTATGAAGGTGGAAAAATCAGAAACAGATAAAAACTAAACAAACATTATATGAAGCAAGATTTAAGTTTTAAAGTACATGACAATGTAAAGGATAATGAGCCGTGGTTAGAATTTGGTATATCTGAAAAACGGTATGACTATTTAGTTGAACAAATGCATAAGACTATTGACAAACACGAAATGCTGCACACTATTGCAGCTGAATTGTCAAAGATTGTTGAAACACCTGCCGAGCTGTCTTTATTATCAATGAACTTGGGTATGCATGCAGCACAAAAAGCATTAACAGGCAAAGTAATTGCTGGCAGGATAGCAAAGCTAATGAGCGATTGTACTAATAACATTTTCGACTTATTGGCAATTAAAGCGTCAACAAATATTGATACCAAAATCTAAACAAACATGTATGACCCTACAACAAGCATTAAGCAATATAAGCGCGCCCAAAGGCTTTACCTCGTTAGTAAATTCACTAATCACGGGCGACCTCTCCAACATAGACACACCCGACATAAAAAAACTGTCAAACACAGAGATAGCAGATAAAGTAAAAGAACTACAGCAAAAGTTAGCCGATTGTAAAAGCGATAGCGAATACTGGTCTATACTTAGCAACATCACTTATTGCAATACAGTAATACTTATCAAGTCAGCTGCTGATCTTGTTGGCGAAAACAATTTGCCGGACGTACCACCGCCCGAACTCAAAACCATGCTAATGGTAGCTATAGAAAACTTAGAACAATACGGCAAAAACATTTATAAACAATCAATCGAAAATCATAAAAATGGATAATCAAAAATTCACGCTCGACATTAAAGACGACAATAATAATGAACTGCATACAGCTTTAGGTATTAGTCAGGATAGGGCCACTGTACTTGCAGATTTTGCTATTGACTTAATAGAAAAAAGCAAACCTAAAATGTATATACCCACAGCACTTACTGAAGTAGTTGCAAAAGCAGAAACTTTTAACGAGCTGATATTTTTAGTCTACGGCTTTGCAGCTGCTTTTCATTCACAGCACAATAATGCTAAATATGTTGAAGTGCATGCAAGCCAACTACCCGACGAATTAATACCAGTCATTCAAGCTATCCTAAAAGCCAAAACAGAAAAGACCCGCAATACTATGATAGTAACACAAACAAAAGGCGAAGCATGAGTAAATACAATATAGTTGGTGAAGCTGCAAAAGGCGACATTACATTGTTGCTGAATTTGTCAGACATGTTTGTTGCAAAAATAAAGCTCATAGCAACAACACACCTAAAAGAACACAATGGTATTAATGTAATTAAACTTAGTCAGTCACTGGCTAGTGTATGCAATAATGACAATGAATTTGCATACAGTATGATATATGTCGGTAGGTTAAAATCTATAATATCGGATAGCAACGCTTTAACAGCTCACAAGCTGGTTGATGTGATTATAAAACTATAACAACAATGAAAAAAAGAACATACTCAATTATTGAGCAAGATATAGACACCGATAAGTTTTATGAAAAGATCGGTGTATCTAAAGACTTTATAGATAATACAAGGGAAATTATCCAAGCACATGAAAAAGAATATAAAGGTATACACGCTGTTGAGCTTTCTAAAAAGTTAGCTGCTAATTGTACCAAAGATAGCGAACTGCTTTTAGTAGGTTATTACATGGGGCAAATCGTCACTAGAATAGACTACACTAATAGGGTGAATAGAGAAAGTGACATGTTAGACCTTATGACTGAAGCATTAAAAAGCAAGCTCTATAAGTAACCTGTAGATACTAATACAGATAGCATATAAATATTAAGCAACACTTTCAATTATCATATTATGAAGTACGGTAAAACAATAATCCTCATGCGTGAACATATAGACATGTCACGCGAACAGTTAGCCGCAGCGGCTGGCATATCTGTTGCTCAATTAGAATTTATTGAAAGCAAAGACACATTGCCGCCTGAAGACGTACAACAGCAGCTGGGTAATGCATTTAAAATGCCAGCACAATTAATTATGGGTTTGGCTATTACTTCAGACGATATACCTGAAGACAGGCAAGATTTACTAAAGCTGATACACGAACCTATAAAAAAACTTGCACTAGATACACTTAAAGAAAAACACAACAAATAACTATGGATTATACAATAAAATACAATCCCGACAGGGCCAGCACTTCTTTTGAATTTTTTGATATAGACAACTTACGTGCTGCATTATTATTAACACAAGTAATGTTTATAGCTCATAATGAAAAAGACATGTTTAAAGTAATGGCTAAAGCAAGCAAATTAGCCAAAACCACAAACGAGCTGGCACTAATAGTACATCATTGCACTACGTTTATTACACAGCAAAATTATACTAAGGTCATATTAGATACTTCAAAAACAAATAATATGTCTATGCTTGGTATAACTATGGAAAGGGCTGAAGCACTTATGAAGATATGCATTAGAAAGCAAGATCAATTGAAATGTAACTCGTATTTAGAAACTATTGCCGCAGTAGATCAGTCAGGCGCTGTTACAAAAAACGAGCTGATATTTATTACTATTAATGCCTCTGTTGAATATGCTTTAACGCATCCCGACACTATAAAGTTTGTTCCAAACAAAAAGTAAATGCGTTATGAGACATCTAAGCATCATACCTTACTTACTTTCTCTTTTCATTATTGGTTGCTCTATATTCTTTAATTCTCAACAATCATACATACAGGCAATACATGCTGCATTATGTGCAATTTTTATTGCGCTCTCAACGCTTTACATAGAGTATAGAGCAACAGAGTATCGTAAAGAAAAAGAACGTATTGCAGCTAAGGAAATAGAACTTGAAGTAAGGATAAATAAGTATAAAGATCAAACACAAAACAATACTGATAACAATTAAACAGTAATTATGAAAATACTACACTTAATATTGTATACAGTTTCAGCATTCAATTTTCTTTTCTCTATAAAGTTCTTTGTTGAAAAAAATATTAGCTGGGCTATATACGCAATTCTTACTGCAATATTTCTTTTAGTTGCCGCCTCATTCACAGCATGGTTTGCGTTAGTAAATAAGAAACTTGATTTAGACAAGGCAAAGTTTATCTATGAAATTGGTGGTATAGACAAATACAATGAAGCACTAAAAGACAGCCAGCTATCATAACTTTTTTCAAACTTGAAATATTATAACACAGCTATAGTAAAAAGGCAATTAGGGTATCTACCCAGTACCAGCACTGTACGCCACATACACGCTGGTACTATTGCCTTTCTCTAGCTATCTAACACACACCCTTATGGACGCATCAAAACACAGCTTAACCATAGACGATACTATTAGTAGTGTAGACGAACTACTGAAAAGGGTTACTGAAAATGAGCTGGACACTTCAGGCGCTATACATATCAATAAGAAGCTGGGCAACCTTCGCACCTTTGTTATAAAATCATATCTGCACAAAGACCCCTATATGAAAAAGCTGGCAGCACGTAGCCGGGTGTTTCAGTTTGGGTGGGGTAATGGTTATGTAGCATTTCCAAAAGGTCATAAGCTGTACGGTCTTCAATACAGTGTTATTGAAGAAAAGCACGGTCAACTATGCAAAGAACCGCTTACCTATTCAGGATATGCAACCATTAAAGATGTTCTTTACTGGGTTATAGGTTTTGATACTGCACACGCTTGGAATGATAACACACACAACAAGCGCTATGTATTAGATCAAACTGAAGCACTATATAAAAGCATAGCACGTATATGAGCAACACCCCTATGACATACAGCCGCGCTATTGAGCTGCTACGCGAAAAAGCACAAACCACCCGCTACAGCTTCACCGATTTAAAAAAAATATATGATAACCTTATTGCCTTTCATGAGATTGATAACTACAGTGATGCACTAAAGAAACTATATACAGCTGTAGATAATAAGCTACCAATATCAGCCATTGCGCAAATGTCAGTAATTGTAAAACACAACAACCTACATAAGAACCTGCGTATACTAAAAGACATTGCGCACTACACCTGTACCAAAGATCAGCCGTACATAGTCGGCAAGCAGGGCAACTTTCGCCACCCTCATGCAATATATAACAGGCATCTAAATGTTTACATTTGCCCTTACTGCAAATGCCATATACCTGCACATCTGCACAAAAAAGACAGGTAAAAAATCAACAATCAACACCCTGTAAGCCGCGCCCCTATTACATTTATACTTCAAGTAACAACAATAACTGTCAACAGGTCAACAAAAAAGTCAACACAAACGGAAATAACACCCGCGACAAAAACAGTTGCGGCTTCGCATACATTGCGCCTATGGTGCAAAGCCGTCGGAGTACCTATTGATAATTACATTATAATATAAATACTACCTATAGCCCTATAGGTAAAATACTATACATTTTATTTGGAAATTACAATATAATGTATTATAT
>CAZHDM010000023.1:0-32798 GCA_964531655.1 uncultured Flavipsychrobacter sp. | reverse complement strand
TTTTAATATCAGTCAATCGTATTCTTTACTAAATATTGAATATCAGTTAGTTAGACAATCAACAACAAATTCATGCCTATTAATTATTCTTTAATAAACTTGATATAACCTACGCCAGACTGCTCAGACTCATACTTGACAGTGTAAAAACCCGACGGCAAGTCACTAACATTAACTGATAACGTCTGCTGCCCGCTATCCGCATCAACAACTTTTACCAGCTTACCTGAAACATCAAACAACTCATAGTGAGGCTTAATACCTGCAACATTATCTATAAACAAGACATCCTTTGCAGGACTCGGATACACCTTTAAAACATCTTCAGCTACAACACCCCGCCCAATTGATAATGCATGAGTATTAAACTGATATACATCCCACTTAGAGCTAGACAGAACTCCCCTGTCTGAACAGTTAGACCTAATATATAGATAATGAGTAGTACCGGGTTTTAAATATGGCAACAACACAAAGTCATTAATCGTTTTACTCCCCACAGTAGATGGTTGAGTAGCATTTGTGCTTAACACATACTCATACTCTAGAGCACTTGGTACAGGATCCCAAGATGCTACTGCTCTACTTGAATTTACATTAGAGAATGCCACCTGTGGAGCTCTGCATACGATAGGAGTATAAAAAGAATCTAGATACCAACTTGAACTGTCGTTCTCTACGCAATAAGTTTTTATGTGAACGTAGTACTTCATTCCCTCCGTAAGATTGCTAGCACCACCAAACGCAGTAGTTGTAGCAGTCGTATTATTCAAAGATGGAGGGGTCCTGTTAGTATCTACAGCATACACATATGAAAGATCCGTACTTTGAGCCGTCCATGAAAAATTAGCACTAGTACTATCTATATTATTATATGTAAGGTTCTGAGCTTCTGCACAAGGAGGTAAGGTTGTAAATGAAACAGTATCCCATGCTGACTTACTTGTTGAGGTACAATAATTTCTTACATGTAAATAATATAAAGTAGACGGCGTCAAACCAGTCACAGAACCGTTAGTATTATTAGTAAATGTTGGTGTACCTGTAGGGTTTACCGGGTTTTGATCAACGATATAATCATACCCTTGCGACCCTGTGACTGCAGACCAACTGAAATTCGCCCTTGTAGAAGAAACATTACTTACAGCCAGATTTGTTGCACCAGCACATGGAGAACCATAATATAACTCTACCCTACCAATACTTCCTGACAAACCTTGACCAACGCCCCACACCTGTGTAGTTGCGCCACCTGTCAAATCACCTTGATAACCGAACCTCTGCAAGGTCACACTATTACCATAAATATTAGTAGTGTATGCACCATTACCGTATGAGTTACTAGTACCTGATGTACCCAACACACCTATTACATCACCAGCCGTCACAGGTATATTAACACTCTGGATCACGTTATTTGGTGCACTGGAAATATAAACAAGCGTCGTGAAATTAGTTGTTTGCGAACCAGAAGAGATAGGCGGAGTAACATTCAGCTTTACCACCTGAATATACTGCGGGCTCGTACCTGCCTGGCTTGCAACCCTCAAACCGGTAATTACAAAACTAGTAGGTGCTGTAAACCAATACCCCCTTGCATAAGGTCCTGAATAAACACTAGAATGATTAGGAAGTGGCATCAGCGTTTGTGCAGTCAAGGACGTTACAGATATACTGGCCAGTAAAAATGTCAATGAGAAGATTGCTCTATATATAGAAGCTTTGAAATACATACTCGGTGTTTTAAGGTTATTAAATAAGTATGAAATGCAGATTAACAAACATTAAATACTTCTAATATCTGTAAAGCTAAAGCCATAAAACCATTAAAATCCGATCAACTAATTAAATTAGAATTAAAACAAAAAGGTTACAGTATAAACTGCAACCTTTTATTAATCATTAGTTTATAAAATAGCAATTATGCTATTGTAATCCCTTGGTCAAGGTAAACATCTTGTATATTATTAAGCAACTCAACACCTTCATTCATTGGTTTTTGGAAGGCTTTTCTACCACTGATAAGTCCCATACCACCAGCACGCTTGTTAACCACAGCTGTCATTACTGCTTCTTCCATATCAGAAGATACAGAGCCTTTAGATGCACCACCAGAGTTGATAAGACCTGAACGACCCATGTAGCAGTTAGCTACTTGATAACGACAAAGATCGATCGGGTGATCTGTGGTTAGTTCATCGTATACTTTCTTATGCGTCTTACCGAAGTTAATCGCATTGTACCCGCCATTCAACTCAGGTAGTTTTTGCTTGATGATATCCGCCTGTATAGTTACACCAAGATGGTTTGCCTGTCCTGTAAGGTCAGCAGCAGTGTGATAGTCAGTACCATCCTTCTTGAAATCGCTGTTACGCAGGTAGCACCAAAGAACGGTAGCCATTCCTAGCTCATGTGCATATTCAAATGCTTCAGCTACTTCGATGATCTGACGCTTGCTCTCTTCACTACCGAAGTATATAGTAGCACCTACAGCTGTAGCACCCATGTTCCATGCATCTCTAATGCTACCGAACATAATCTGATCATAACCATTAGGGTATGAAATAAATTCGTTGTGATTGATCTTTACTATGAAAGGTATTTTATGCGCGTACTTTCTAGCTACAGAACCTAAAACTCCATAAGTAGAGGCAACAGCATTACAACCACCTTCAATAGCAAGCTTCACTATATTCTCAGAATCAAAATATACCGGATTTGGAGCGAAAGAAGCACCACCACTATGCTCTATACCCTGATCTACAGGTAGAATAGACACATACCCTGTATTAGCCAAACGACCATTACCTAATATGCTTTGTATGCTGCGTAGTGTTTGTATATTACGGTTAGATCCCATCCATACATCATCAATAGTTGTAGCAGATGGCAAATGCAACATTGACTTGTCAATAGTAGTACACTTGTGATCAAGATAATATTCGGCCTTATCGCCTAACAATTCCTGTATTTTCTGAGAAGCCATATATAATTTTTATTTTTTAGACGTGCAAAAGTAATAACTAAATATTATTTCGCGGGTATATGTAGAAAAAAATGCGGTAATATCATGATTATAGCGGTTCTTGCACCACAATTAACATTATTACTATCTTGCATCGCGAGAACAATTTATCATACAACTCAACAAGAAAAACATAAATAAAATGCCTTTAATAGCTCCATCTGTATTGTCTGCAAACTTCTTATCGCTTCAGGAAGATATAGATATGATCAATAATAGTGAAGCAGACTGGTTTCATGTAGATGTTATGGATGGTAGATTTGTACCGAACATCAGCTTTGGGATGCCTGTGATAAAGGCTATTAAAAAAGCTGCTAAAAAGCCTCTTGATGTTCACTTAATGATAGTAGAGCCGGAAAAGTACTTTGAAGACTTTAAGAATGTAGGCGCAGATGTACTTACGGTACATTACGAAGCTAGTATTCATTTACACAGAAGCCTGCAAGCTATAAAAGCACTAGGTATGAAAGCAGGTGTGTCACTTAACCCTCATACGCCTGTTGATGTACTTAAAGATATAATTACAGATATTGACCTAGTACTTATAATGAGTGTAAACCCTGGCTTTGGCGGTCAAAAATTCATTCCACGCGCAATCGATAAGGTTAAGGAGCTCAAAAAAATGATAAATGATAGTGGTAGTAGTGCTATGATTGAAATAGACGGTGGCGTTACAGTTGACAATGCTACTACTCTTGTAAATGCCGGTGTTGATGTATTAGTAGCAGGCAACACCGTATTTTCATCCTCAAACCCTTCTGATACTATCAGTCAATTAAAGCAAGCAGGAAAATAAATCTTTTCAATCTTCGTTGTTCTTTATAATGTTAAGACATCTCACCTTAGTAGTTGCTATTTTATTTATCTGTATGCATAGTTATGCACAGCAGACTGCTTATTTAAAAGGCCGTGTAACAGACGCTAGAGGTAAAGGTGTTGATGCAGTGACCGTAGCTGTAAGCGGCACAGCGATTGGAACTACAACTGATAGAAAAGGTTACTACAATCTGGAGGTTCCTGCCAATAGTAATATTACAGTTGTATTCAGCTTTTTAGGTTATGAAACACAAAAGCAGTCCTTTACACTCATCCCCGGTCAGACTAAGGAGATCAACACAGAGATGAAAGAGTCAGCAAACGCTTTGCCTGAAGTGGTAAAAACTGCTGAAAGAAGAGACGAGGCCGGTAACATAAAAATAGATGTCAGCAAAGCGTCACTCTTACCCACAACAGGTTTTGGTAGCGGTGTAGAGTCTATTATTAAGACATATGTGGGTAGCAACAACGAGCTTACATCGCAATACAACGTTCGTGGAGGTAACTTTGATGAGAATCTGGTATACGTTAATGACTTTGAAATATACAGGCCGTTCCTTACACGTAGCGGGCAACAAGAAGGCATGAGCTTTATTAACTCTGACCTTGTTTCCGGTGTTAACTTTTCCGTGGGCGGATTCCAGTCAAAGTTCGGTGATAAGATGTCTAGTGTGCTTGACGTAAACTACAAGCGCCCAAAAGAGTTTGGTGGTCGTGTTACTGCTAGCTTATTAGGTGCAAGTGTGGCGCTTGAAGGAGCATCTAAGAATAAGAAGCTAACATGGCTGGCAGGATTAAGACATAAGAGTAACCAGTACCTACTACGCTCTCAACCGACAAAAGGTATATACAACCCATCATTTACAGATGCACAGGTAAACTTAAACTACCAACCCAGTGATAAATGGGAAGTTGATATAATAGGGAACTACGCCAGAAACAGATTCAGATTCATACCTGAAGAGCAAACAAGTAGCTTTGGACTTATCAATAAGGCTTTTCAGCTAAGAGTATTTTATGATGGTGGTGAAATCGACCAGTTCGACTCTCGTTTTGGAGGGATATCTACCACCTATAAACCCACAAAGAAGTTAAGGCTTAAGTTCCTGGCTTCTGGTTTTCAAACAAATGAGCAGGAGACCTATGATATATTAGGCGAATACCTTTTAGGTGAGCTGGAAACAGATCTCGGCAAGGAGAATTTCGGTCAAGTAAAAACTTTCCTGGGCACAGGTGTAATACATACCTATGCAAGAAACTACCTGCAAGTAAATGTTGGTAATATAGGCCACATAGGATCCTATGATGCAGGCAAACACTTTATACAATGGGGGCTTGGTGGTAGTATTACCAACATCAGCGATAAACTTAGTGAGTGGGAGCGCAGAGATTCAGCAGGATACACACAACCATACGACCCTCAAACGCTAGAGCTTACTCGCGTATATAGATCAACCTCTACATTTGACTACATTAGATACACAGGTTATTTACAAGATAACTTCCAGATCGGTGACACGACTACATTTACAGGTTCTATTGGTGCCAGGTTCAATTATAGTACATTAAATGAAGAACTACTCATAAGCCCAAGAGGACAGCTTGCATTAAAGCCTAGATGGAAAAGAGATTGGGTATTTAAACTAGCTGGAGGACTATATCAGCAACCGCCTTTCTACCGTGAAATGAGAGATCTTAATGGGAATGTAAATAAGGACCTGCTTGCTCAGAAATCATATCATATAGTATTTGGCACCGATTATAATTTTAAAGCGGCAAACCGCATCTTTAAGCTTACTACAGAAGTATACTACAAAGGCTTATGGGATATTGTACCTTATGAATATGACAATGTAAGGATTAGATACTTCGGAAGAAACAATGCCAGTGGGTATGTATATGGTGGAGAGGTAAGACTATATGGTGATATAGTAAAAGATGCAACCTCATGGATAAGCATAGGCTTGCTGAAAGCTGCAGAAGATCTCAATGATGACAAGATCACTTACAAGGATGTAAGTGGGGCTGATAGTGCAACCATATTCCCTGGCTATATACCAAGGCCCGCAGATCAGAGGTTCATGTTAGGTATGTACTTTGAAGACTACCTACCGGGTAATGAAAACTTCAAGATGCACCTTAACCTTATCTATTCATCAGGGCTACCATTTGGGCCGCCAGATCAGAAAAGGTACGGTGACACTTTAAGACTACCAGACTATAAGCGTGTTGACATAGGGTTCTCTACCCTTATTCTGGATGGCTCTAAACACCCGGACAAAAAATTATACAGCTCTATTAAGAAAATATGGTTCAGTGCTGAGGTCTTTAACTTGCTGGGCATACAAAACACTCTTTCTTACTCTTGGATACAAGACCAGTCTAGCGGTAATGTATTTGCGGTACCTAACAGACTTACATCCAGGCTTATTAATGCCAAACTCATTGTAGACTTTTGATGTTAGTTAGTATGTAATGACTGTATTACATTTGCATGAATAAGACGAATTATGAAAAAAATCACGTTGGTAATCGTAATACTTTGCAGCCTTTATTCATGTAAAAAGAAGGACACATATGGGTATACTTGCCGCTGTAAGGATAAAGTTTCAAATAATGACACAATTTTTACATTGAGGCTACCTACATCAGGAGAAGCTTACTACAAGTGCAAGGATCATCAGGATACAGCCAACAAGTACGGTGCTAATTACAATTGCGAGATAGATTAGCAGTATTTTTATATATGTTATTAAGGTCTAAATCTGTGTTTTTAGAGAAACAAAAATTAACTTTACTCTAGATTTTTGACCAATTATTACCTATTTTGGTGGTTTCAAATTAATTGAGAACGATGAAGAAACTTTTTTACATAGTTGTTGCGAGCGTTATTTTCACTTCTTGCACAAAAGATTACAATTGTAGTTGCGAATCAAAGAATGCGCAAGAAACAAACCAGTTGGTATTTAAGACTAATAATGAAAGTCATGCTACCAGGTTATGTAATGATTATGAAAACAGAGTGCGCCTCAGTATAGCTGAAAAAAGAGATTATAATTGTGAGATAAAATAACCCTTACAATCTTTATAAATCATAAAAAAAGCAGTTGTTGAATTATCAAACAACTGCTTTTTTAGTATATTAAAGTTTACATTACCCCCTGCCCTAGTGGCTTATGACTAAACAGATCAATACATTAGAGCTATATCAGACTATTGCTAATGCTATTGCACAAAAATACCTTGCAGAGATAACTACTCAAACTGCAATAAAGGGAGAGCGCTTGTCATTTGAAGAATTAATGATTCACTTGACAAGCATTGAAAAAGAACTTACTCAGAAAGCTGTATCCCTTCTGGAGCAAACTAATCATGACCAAAGTAGTAAGGATACAGACCTTACCGAAGACATACATCAAATAATTAAGGGTACTATTGAAGACCTAATAAAAAAACTATAATTCTGCACTGCTCAAAATGCACTTGTTTTTAACCCGTGGTTATTAGAAATGCGTTTAATATTAAAAGTGCAGTAAAAAGGGTTTAATTATTTATAGGACAGTTAATTTTTATTTAACTTCATTAGAATTACAAATAGTTAGATATGATGAAAAGTATACATTTCTGTGTACTAGCCCTTTTAATATTTCTTATTCCAACTATTTACGTTAACGCTGAACCGGTTACAAAAGGTGTTCATGAGCTTAATGTAAACCAGGAATTACTATTCATAGAAAATATTGGTCAAATTACAGATCAACACTACAATACCAGAAACGATATAGATTATAAAGTTGGTAATGGTGGTGTACAGCTATTTGTTGGGAGTGGTCATATGCATTATCAGTGGATCAGTAAACTACAACAGGATAGTAAAAGCCAAACAAATAAGATCCTTTCATACAGACTAGATGTAGAACTGATTGGTAGTAATAGAAACATTTCACCTGAAGTATTAGAGCAATCAAATTACTTTGAGCAGTACTACCTAGCACACACAACATCAGAGAATAAAGCCAGCTCGTCCAAAAAAATAATTTACAGAAGTATATATCCTCATATTGACTGGGTACTGTATACCAATTCGGGTAAAGTAAAATATGATTTCATTATCCACCCGGGAGCCAATACAAATGATATACAGATTAGATACAATGGAGCTACAGATATATCTCTAAACAAAGGCGACTTGCATGTAACCACCCCTGCAGGCGAAGTAATAGAACCTGCACCGTACACTTATAACTCTGTATCAAAAAAAGAGATACAATCTGAGTATGTTCTAGAAGGGAATATCTTAACCTTTAACCTTGATAGGCACGCAGAGCAAGATATTATTATTGATCCAACTATAGAGTGGGCAACTTACTATGGCGGATCTGCAATAGATAACGGTTATGCTATAACTAATGATACATCCCAGAACCTATATATGGTCGGGAGTTCTCAAAGCGCCAATAACATTGCGACAACAGGTAATTCATTCAAAGATACGCTGGATGGTACGCAAGATGGGTTTGTAGTAAAAATAACAGAAGCAGGCTTTAGAGTATGGGCAACATATTATGGTGGTAAAGGTCAAGAGCGACTGTACTCGGCAACTGTAAACAGCCAACAAGAGCTTATTGTATCCGGCATTACGGATACGTCGAGTAACCTAGCCACACCATCTGTTATACCGGCAGTACATCAGACAAACCATGGTGGAGGAAGTAGTGACTGTATTCTCATGAAGATGAGTACCACCAATGGCTCACGTATCTGGTGTACCTACTTCGGTGGAGCCAGCAGCGAAAGCTATTCAGATGATTATCAGACTCATGCTTGTATAGATGATAATGACAACATCTACCTGGTGGGCACAACGCAGAGTGATACCGGGATAGCTGCTAATACAAGTCCTATAACAACAAGGTCAGGGAAGCACGATGCGTTCATTGCTAAGTTTGATACCAACGGGGACAGAATTTGGGGTAGATATTTTGGTGGTAGCGAAGATGATATTTTCAAAAAGTCTATAATTGATGGTACTACACATATATACGTGGTTGGCGAGTTTAGCTCAGGCGGTGTAGCCAGCAGCAGTAATGTACACCAAAGCACTAAGAAGGGTGGTAAAGAAGCATTACTTACTAGAATCAATGCAGCAACAGGTAGCATCAGCTGGGCAACATACTATGGTGGCACAAGCGATGAAGACCCAAGAGGCATCGGCCTAGACCAGCTACATAATATTTACATATCAGGCTCTACACAAAGCAGTGCAGATATTGCAACGAATGGCGTGCAAATTCACCAAACTTCCCTCAAAGGCTCTTCAGATGCATTCTTAGCTAAATTTGATAGTACAGGTGCAATTAGTTGGGGTACATACTATGGGGGTACAAGCGCTAATGGAGGAAGCGGTACAGATCATGGTTATAACCTTTGGATTGATGAGGCTGATAATATACACATGACAGGCTCCACATCCAGCAATGATTTTATAGTTACAAATGATGCATATCAATCTACACGAGGAGGCGGGCTGAATGGTAGTGATTTTGATGCGTTTATAGTAACATTTGACCAACAAGGATCCAGAACTTGGGGATCATACTATGGCGGACCTGGCTCAGATTATGGTCAAGACATATTATTACAGAATACCTCGCATGTATATGTGGTGGGTAAAACTGAAAGCAGTACGGGAGTGGCATATAATACCAATATTCAATACTCTAATGGCGGACTCAACGATGCTTTTATGGCTAAGTTCACGCCGGACACCAGCGTGTTTATATTCCAACCCTTTACAGATATAGTACACTGTATAGGAGATACTTTTAGTGTACCATATGGTGTAACATCATCATTTGGTAGCGGTAATAGCTTCAACGTAGAGCTGTCTGACGCAAGTGGAAGCTTTAATAATCCCGTAATTATAGGGTCTACAAATAGCTCTGTAGCAGGAAGTATTCTATGTACACTACCTACTAATATGACAGGCAATGGTTTTCGGATCCGAATTTTAGGAAGTACTCCTATTGATACATCCTTTGATAATGGTAGCGATATTTCCATAAAACCCAAACCTATACAGCCAGTTGCTTCTAGTAATTCACCTGTCTGCAGTAATGACACACTGAAGCTATACTCCACTAACAGTAGTGCAGGAGCTACATATTTATGGGAAGGGCCATATAACTATATAGCATCTGGACAAAATGTAACACAAATAAACCCGATAGCGACATCAGCTGATAAATACCATGTTACAGTTGACCTGAATGGATGTATACGTAGCGATACTGTTACTGTAACTGTGCTTCAAGCACCTCAACAGCCAACAATAGCTACTAATGCTCCTTTGTGTGAAAATGATAGCTTAACACTTTTCGGTGTGAATATCACTCCGGGTAGTACTGTAACGTGGACTGGTCCAAATGGATTTTCCAGTAACCAAAATAACCCTCCTACGAAATATAATGTCTCATTAGCAGACAGTGGTTATTACTATCTAACTACAGAGCTAAATAGTTGTTCTAGCTCTGATAGTGCCCTTATATCTGTTAGCACCAGACCAGACCCTGTGTTTGCCAGTAGTAACTCTCCGGTATGTAGCGGTGACGATATTATCCTGACTGCTACCACTGGAACTCCTGTACCAGTGAACTACAACTGGACAGGACCTGCCAACTATAGCTCTTCAGGCGCTAGTACTGTAAGACAAAACTCACAACTAAATCATTCAGGTGACTACATAATAACAATAGATATCAGTGGTTGTAAAAGAGCTGATACAATTAATGTAAATGTGCTACAATCACCGGATAAGCCAATAGCAAATAGCAATAGTCCATTATGTAGTGGTGATACATTAAAGCTAACAGGAGGAGACATTACAACTGGTAGTTCGGTTACGTGGACAGGACCTGGTGGATTTAGTACATCAACTCAAAATGTTACCAGACCAAATGTATCTGTTAATGAAGGAGGATCTTATATACTGACATCACTGCTGAATGGCTGCAGTCGTTCAGACACTGCAGTAGTAGATATCACGCAAACTGTTATAGCAAACTTAAACCTGCAAGTAACGCCGGGGACAACTGTCTGCCCTACTGCAGATATGCAGTTTGATGTTTCTCATACTCAAACCGGAAGCTCTATTATATACAACTGGAGCGGGCCGGGTGGATGGACTGGCAATAACAGTACTGTTACGAGAAACAATGTGGATTATGCAGATTCGGGTTATTATAAAATAAATGTTCAAATAGACCAATGTAATTTCGGTGCCGACAGTGTTTATCTAAATGTGGTAGATACAATCTCTGCGCCTACTCTTACAACTAATAGCCCTGTATGTTTTGGAGATAGTGTAATTGTTACCAATAACCACCCTTACATCACCCAGTTCACGGTTACATACCCTGATAACTCATCTTATACCTTCGGAAAAACACGAATAGTAAGAAACATTGACAACTCTTTCAATGGCAGATACATATCAATGGTATCTGCAGGAGGATGTGTAGCATATGACACAGCATATGTTACAGTAAATCCTAAACCGAGTACACCTGTCGTGAGTAGTAACTCTCCTGTTTGTGAGACCACTCCACTTCAGCTAAGTAGTAATTCAGCCACAAGTGGGGTAACATATGAATGGATAGGACCTGGCTCTTATTCCAGCTCTGACCAGAATCCTGTCATTAGTAATGTTGCATTAAATGCTCAAGGGTTATATGAGGTGCGGGCAATATTAAATGGCTGCCCGTCAACTTATGCTACTACATCTGTAGTTGTCAACCCAAGCCCTAAGCCTGAGATACAAACTAATAGTCCTATATGCGAAGGAGATATCCTAAACATGAACGTAACGGAGAATGCTGACAACTCTTACAACTGGAAAAAAGACAATGGTAGCTTCACCTCAAACCAAGCGAGTGTAACAATTACTGATGTAACACTAACTGACGCAGGCATATATACAGTTACAGAGACAAATGATAATACAGGTTGTGAAGGTAAAGCGAGTGCGACAATAGAAGTTACTCCAATCCCTACTATGCCAGATATAATTACCAACTCGCCTGTATGCGATGGAGAAACATTAACACTCACTACAAGTGATTCAGCTAATAATGTTGGTTATACATGGATAGGGCCTAATGGGTTTATCAGCCCTTTGAAAAACACGACTTTAACACCGGTAAGTATCGACAATGCCGGCACTTACATACTTCAGGTAAATAGAGGAAACTGTGTAGTGACAGATAGCGTATCTGTGGATATCAAACCTACTCCACCTAAACCTGAGTTAGCTTCTAACAGTCCTTTAAAAGTTGGTGAAATATTGAACCTAGAGATCACTAATCCTATTAGTGGTGCATCTTATCAATGGCTAGGACCTAACAACTACGGCTCAAGAGTACAAAACCCTGTAATTAATAATGTGAGACTTGAGAATGCGGGCGCATATGTAGCAACAATGACAGTAAATGGATGCAGGGCATCAGAAAAGATATTGGTTGTTATTGAAGACGAAAGCCTGAACCCTGAAGAGTTATTATTATTCCCTAACCCGAATAAAGGTAGATTCACAATAAAAGCTAAGGTTCGTTACGATCAACTCATGGCATTTGAAATCGTAAATGCAGTAGGGATGATAGTCTTTGATGATAAGGCCAACGCCGTTGATCTTGAGATGGAAACCGAAGTAAACATACAAGATTACTTACCAAGCGGAGTTTACTTTTTAAGAATTACAATGAGTGGTCAGGTCAGAGAAGTTCCATTTACTATTTCCAGATAACGAGGTCCGCTATTCTTTTTTTTTCTTAACTTGATTGGCTTAATACCTATATTATGACAATGAGCTTTGTAAGGAATCTGGTAGTAGTTAGTTTGTTTATTACAATAATTGCCAGCTGCAAAAAAGACAGCAAAGATAATTCTGCTATAACACTAGTAAACAGAATTGACCGGAATATAACATACGATGTATACACCAGTTATGATGATTATGTGAATAATAGAAATGTTTATGAACGTATCACACTCCAACCAAATGAAAAGCTAGTGCTTGAAAACAGCAAAGTAACATCAGGCAACACTTATTATGTAGACTGGTACTCTGACGATTTTTATTATAACAACTGGTTCAATGATGAAACTGTATTCGACATGAAAAGAGTACAGATAAGTCCAAAACCGGGAGATAACACTTACTACACAGAACAGGCATATAAAGGTCCTAACAGAATAGCTTTTTTAAACGGTGGAAGCACACAAAGTAACTGGATAGCTATTGGTGCATATTTATATAGTAAAAGCACAGGCTACTCTAACCAATGGGACAATGTATCAGTAAACAGTAGGTTCAGACAAATAACTGTACGTAAAGACTTCTCTGCTACTTATGAATATAAAGATGAAGGTGGTAATGTACTTACAGAAAACCTGAACTTCATAGTACACCAATCAGACGTTCCGTACATTCAGTTTCAAGATGCGTTAGGTGCTAATGCAGGCAACATGACCGGCGGCGCTTTACCTAGCGGCACGCCGCCAGACTATGAAAGCTCAGCAACTGATACGGTATTAACTCTCTTCCCCAACAGCGAGTACTTATACTTAATGATAAGACAATAGTAATACTACTTTATCATACGCAGCAATTTTACAATAAATATTGTATTAGCTGATAGATATACGTATATTTACGTAAATACAATCATCCATAGATGCCACCAAAAGCTAAACATGTAAAAGATGTAAAGCCCTTACAGCTAAAGCAAGCTGCAGCTATTCTTATGAAGCGTCGTAACATTGCTACGAAAGGAGACATGGCAGCTCGCATCAAAGTAACTCCATACTACTACTCAAAAGTTATTAATGGAGAGACCCCACTTACTCAAGCATTTTTAGATAAGTTTTTAAAGTATGCCAGAGCAGGTAGCGTCAATGAGATACTGGCAACAAAAAAACCTCCTAAAAACATGTATGAGGTTATTGCGGAAGGTCTTCAAACCTACATGGAGCAAAAAAAGGTAACACAGGCAGAGCTTGCCGCACACCTTAAAACAGATCAACAGATACTTAGCAGAATACTGCATTGCAAAAAGAAACTATTTACACCTGATATGTTTGTAGAAATACTAAGACTTATCAAATACAAAATATAAACTAAAGGGAGCTCTTAAGAGCTCCCTTTAGTTTTACGTAAATAAATAATAAAACAATAGATCAAGCGTTTACTTTATATAATCTAACATCATGCGCCTCTATTTACTGTTAGCTATTGCTTCGACTATACTTTGTACTACTGCGTGTAAAAAAAGTACTACTCCTACAGTTGAGAACCCTACTCCTACTGGCACTTCTACTATCTTTATTGTAAATAATACAGGGGAAAACGTAAATATAAAACTATTCGGCAAAGACATTACTTCAGGAACTATGCCCCACTTACTTAGCTATTTGCTAACAAACAATGACACACTAAAGCTCACACCTGATAGCTTAAAAAACAACTATCAGTATACTTATAGCTGGAATAATACTAACTACACACTATCTAACTGGTATGTATATAAAAATGGGAATCCTGTCACTTATAGTTTTGCCTATTATAGAGACAGCTCAAATAAAACAATAGTAATTGACAATAATAAAAGAAACGATCTGTTGGTATGTTTTGATGGCAATGGGCAATCTTCACACTGGGAAACACTGGATGCCTATGATAAAAATGGCAGTTCTGTCTGGGCTTCGCTTTCTGAGCAGGAAAAGACTCATAAATTTGATATACACAGATCATACGTAGTAAGACATCGTTTTATTGTCGCTACTTCAAAAGATACTTCTACATTACAAAGGTTTGAGCTGCTAGATACTTCACCATCATTTACACTACTTGCGGAAATAACAGATAAGTATGAACTATCCAGCTCAAATCCAGATTACACATCTACCTCTTTTGATACTCTATTTTATAGACCATTTCAAGTAGATAGTACGGGTGCAACCGTTTATCAATATCCCTATTATAAGATCATCAAAACGTCTGTTAGCTACTAGACAAATAATACCTTGTTTGGAGAAACAATTCTTACAACTAAATTTGCTCAGAAATTCTCTTTAGATGTACAGATATAGCCAGCTAGCAGTCACGCTCCTTTTATGTTCATTCCTATTCTCTTGCGAGGAGCCTAAGAGTTCTCAGAAAGATACAGAGCAACCTAGCAATTCAGGCAGTACTATTTTAACTAAAAACATACCTTACAAGCTTGTCAATAAATACCCACACAGCACTCAGGCATTTACAGAAGGCTTGGAATATGTAGATGGATATATATACGAGAGCACAGGACAGTATGGCAAGTCATACATATCTAAAAATGAGCTTGAGACAGGGGAGCAAGTAGACATATATAGGCTTGAGGATAAATATTTTGGAGAAGGTATGACTGTGCTGAACGACAAAGTATATATGCTCACCTATAAAGCGAAACTGGGGTTTGTGTTCGACAAAAAAACGTTGAAGCTATTAAACACCTTCCCGCTAAAAACAAATGAAGGCTGGGGAATGACCAACGATGGTACTAATCTGATTTACGGTGATGGTTCATCCTATATTTACTATATAGACCCCAACACTTACAACGAAGTGAAACGTCTTGAAGTAATGGACAAGTATGGTAGCGTAAGTGCTATTAATGAGATGGAGTACATCAATGGGTACATTTATGCTAACCAATGGAATACGAACTACATTGTAAAGATAGACCCTTCAAGCGGTCAGGTTGTCGGGCAAGCAGACCTATCTAACCTGAGAAGACAAACAGGCATACCAGAGCCACAATATGGCAATGAAGAAGCTCCTGAGGTACTTAATGGCATAGCTTACGATGTTGATAACAACAGAGTATATATCACAGGAAAAAACTGGCCCTACATATTTGAGATAAAGCTGGATAACTAATTTTCCTATACCCAGTATTACTGATAATATATACCTAGTTCACGGTATTGAACCTTCCACTATCAAGTTTCACATTTGTATTAAAATGTGTGCCAACTGTAATGAATAAGAACCTGACTGTATATCCTATATCCTCAGGCAGTGAATTGAATATATTTACTAATGACAACTTTATTGCTGTCAGCATATTAGACATGCATGGAAATCTCATCAAAACATACCCCAATAAGCCTGTATCACATACAAAAATAGACATCAGCACTCTGACCAGAGACACATATATAATTCAGGTTCACTACTCTCAAAACAAAGTAAACAGATCTGTGTTTGTAAAAACATAGCAGTAAGCTAATAGGCATGGATATGATAACATAAAGCTGTATTTTCAGGTGTTATGCGTTGCCTTTTACTTATTATTATTATTTCTATAATTACTATTAACTATAGCGATGCGCAAGAGATCTATTCAGTAGAGGACGGCACTATTGACTTCCGATCAAGTGCTGAATTTGAGATCATCAGTGCACGTTCAGACAAACTACAAGGTGCTGTTGATATTAGAAGAAAGCAGTTTGCTTTTAAAATTGAGATACCTTCATTTCAGGGATTTAACTCGCCACTGCAGAAAGAACATTTTAATGAAAACTATATGGAGTCTGCTCAATATCCTACAGCTACATTCAGAGGAAAGATCATAGAAGATGTAGATATCAGCAAAAAAGGCACCTATGAAATACGAGCTAAAGGAAAATTAAAAATTCATGGTGTTGTTCAGGAAAGAATAATAAATGCGACAATAACATCTGCGGATGACAACATTCTAGTTAAATCTAGCTTCGTAGTAGCATTGGCTGATCATGATATAAAAATACCGAGGATAGTTAATGACAAACTATCAAATACTATCAATGTAAACCTAAGTGCTAACATGATGCTGGAAAAATGAGGACTATCGTTTTAAATATCATACTATTATTATTTATTGTTAGCTCTACCAATGCTAATGCAAACAATTTCTCAAGAACTGTATGGTTAAACGAAACGAACACGCCACTTCAGGTCAATTGTTTATTACAAGATAGCACAGGCTATATTTGGTTAGGAACAGAAGAAGGACTTTTCAGGTATGATGGCCATAACGCTACTAAAATATCAACAGCACCTGCTACTAGTGTCACGTCTCTTTCTGTATATGGTTCCAAGTTACTAATCGGTTTTAAAAATGGAGAGATCGGTGAATGGGACGGATATAATTATCAAAACAAAAAGCTAATCGGTGTTATCCCTCAGGTCACTATATCTTCTATTACCCCCATTTTTAATAATGTATATATTGTATCAACCTTAGGGGAAGGGATCTTCTTAATGTTCAATGGCTATTGTACACAATATACCTCTGATTCAGGACTTTCAGATGATTACATCTACTCTCTCCATAAAGCTAAAAATGGGCTATTTATAGCAATAACAGACCAAGGTATTAATGCTATATCAGTACAGCAGGAGAATATTAGCATCAAGCATTATACCTCAAAGGATGGGCTTCCGGATAATATCGTTACCAGTATCAGTAATATTAAACATTCGTCATGGAGCATGGTGGGCACTCACCAGGGGGGCGTAGCTCTTTACTGCAATAAAAAAAACAAGGTCATAACGCCTGAGTATGAACAATCATGGAACTGGGGAAAAGTAACAGGAGTTAAGTCCACCAATAATAAAGAAGCCTGGTGCTGTACAGACAAAGGATACTTACTTCACCTGATAATTAATGACCCCGAACACATAACTATCGAAGACCACTTCTTTGAAGGTGAAAGCTTTCAAAATATTCTAATAGATAAAGTTGGTAATATTTGGTGCGGAACAAAAACAGGATTGAAGCTCATTAACTTAAATTATCTGGCCAGTATTTCTGTAGCTGGCAACTACTCTCTAAAGACAGTTACAGCAATTACCACAGACAACGAATATGTATACTACGCTCAAGGCAGTGAGGTATATCAGACAAGTATTAAAGGGAACAACAGTAAACTATTTTATAAGGCTCCGGAGTCCGTCACTAAACTGTTTTATGATCAACATAATACTTTGTGGATAGGAACATTTAATAATGGAATTTATTATAAGGAGCTCTCCTCGGCAGTAAAAAAACTATCCAACATACCTATACTCGCAAATGAAACAATACTGGACATCACAGGCAATGATAATAATATTTGGATATCAGGTTTAAATGGAGTGCGGGAATTAAATAAGACTAAAGAGGGTTATAGCCTAAGAAAAACGCACAATAAAGCATCAGGAATAGGTAGTGATTATGTCTATCAAATAAATATAGATGCAAAGGATGATGTCTGGATGGCCACGGACGGTGCAGGCGTATGCATGTACGATGGTAATACATACAAACATTGGGATAGTTCAGAAGGCATGTCAAGCGATGTGATCTACAGCATAACATCAGGCAGAGATAGTTTAGTATATGCTGCAACACTGAACAATGGGCTATTACGCTTTAATGGTAAACAATGGGAGTCTATTAATACAACAGATGGTTTAAGTGACCTGATACTTTATGGGGTATTTTATAAACCTGATGGAGAGGTTTGCATCATCAACAATAAAGGTGTAGATGTATGGAGCGAAGAAAGTGAACAGTTCATCCACTATAATAAGCGAACAGATATTGGCTTAGATAGTTTTTCAAAAGCACTAAACCTATTCACCACTGATAGCTCTGGGAACTTCTATATACCGTACCAGGATGGTATTGTATGTTTTCACAAAAAAAGCACTGAACGGAATGTCATTCCAAACATCAATATAAGTGGCATTAGTGTTTTGTTGACTGAGATGACCAGAAACAAAACAGAATTCAAATATTCAGAAAACCACTTAACCTTTAAGTATGAAGGCATCAGTTACACTGCCGGAGATAAATTGTATTACAGATACAGACTTGATGGTTATAACGATGATTGGATATATACCCGAGATGAGTCGGTTACGTTCCCGAGACTATCACCAGGCACATATGAATTTAGAGTACAGGTATCACTAAACGAGCTATTCACCTCTTATAGTGAAGACAACTATGCTTTCAAAGTATACCACCCATTTTGGGAGCAAGCGTGGTTTGTAATTTTATTAACTGTTGTCATCATTATCATTGCCATTATGATCATCAGATATCGTGATGATAATATAAGAGTAATGTCAGCCTTACAAAAAGAAAGAATGGTATTTGAGTATGAACATTTAAAGAGTCAGGTCAACCCACACTTTTTGTTCAATAGCTTGAATACACTTACCGAGCTGATAGAAGAAGACAGAGATGCAGCTCAAAAATATACAGAGCAACTATCAGACCTGTATAGAAACATGCTATCTCATAAGGATAAAGATTTAATACCGCTTTCTGATGAATGGCAAATCATCAAGAACTATATATACATACAACAAAGTAGGTTTGGGAATGCACTAAAGATTGATATAAAGATGCCTGAGCATATTATCAAATCTAAAAAAATAGTACCGATGGCATTGCAGCTACTTATAGAAAATGCTATTAAGCATAACATAGTCTCTAATACGAAACCTCTGATTATATCAATCGTTGCTGTTGAAGATCATATCACAGTAAAGAATAACTACCAGCCTAAAATAAGTAAAGAAAAAGGTGCAGGACTTGGTTTGGTAAATATCAAAAAACGATATAGCCATACTACAAAAGCGCAAGTAACATTCAGGATATACAAAGATGATTTTATTGTAACAATACCTCTATTATGAATATAGTAATACTTGAAGACGAACAACCGGCATACAATAGGCTAGTGAAGCTATTAAAGGAGCAAGTAGCTGACTTAAATATCCTTGCTCACTTTGATAGTATAACAGATGCTAAACATTGGTTTGATAATAATGATAACCCCGACATTATCATCATGGATATACATCTTGCAGATGGCTCAGCATTCGAACTTTTCAAAGAGCTAAATATCACATCACCTGTCATATTCACTACAGCATACGACCAATATGCAATAGAAGCATTCAAAACATCAGGCATCGCCTATTTACTAAAACCAATCAAAAAAGAAGAGTTAGCATTGGCTCTTAATAAACTGGAGCAACTTTCACCTACTCAGCAAACAGCTTTAGACCCGAAAAAAATACTAGAATCAATACAAGAGCCTAAATACAAGACAAGGTTCCTTGTAAGGTTTGGAGATACTATTAAAACTATTCCCATTACAGACATAGCATACTTCTTTAGTGAAAATAAAGCAACCTTCGCCAGAACGCACAGTGAACGTACCTATCCTATGGATAATAACCTTGACACTCTAGAGCAAATAGTTGATCCTGAAGACTTCTTCAGAGTCAACCGTCAATATATTATCTCTCTTAATGCTATAACCGATATGAAAACTCATAGCAAAGCAAGGGTTATAGTTAAGCTTAAACCAGAGGTAAAAGAGCCGCCGATCGTTAGTTCTGAAAGAAGTGCCAGCTTCAAATTATGGTTGGCAGGAGAGTTGCGTAATTAACTTTTATTGTGCCGGTTCATCTATACTATATACCTATTCGTCATCTTTTTGTCATAAAGTAATCAACCAATCCTTTACTTTTGATGTTGATATTCAGTAACATAAAACTGTATACACATGAAAAAATGGCAAATAGTACTGCTTATTATCCTTGCAGGTCTGCTAATAGCAGGTGGTGTAGGATACATGATGTGGAATAAACCCCATGACAAAGTTGAAGATGCTAATGCTCAAAAAATATCTGTTGCTGAGCTAACAGCCGCTTTTGAAAACAATGAGCAAGAAGCTAACGATAAGTTTCTGAACAAAGCTATTGAAGTTACAGGCACAGCTTCTGAGACTGAGACCAATCAAGATGGTCAGCTACTGGTAATACTAAGCTCTGATAATAGCATGATGGATGTGCAATGCACCATGCGAGAAAGTAATACATCGGTAGCTACAGGTGAGCAAGTTACCATCAAAGGGTTCTGTAGTGGTGTTAACCTCTTTGGTGTCTTGTTGACCGATTGTGTTATCTCAAAATAACAACCGTGAATAAACTAACATTAACAGGTTTAGCAATACTGTTTATCACTGTAGTAGTGATAAGTTGTAAACACAGCAGTAATCTACCTGAGCCTACACCTGCCAATAATAATGGTACTGGGGGCGATAATGGAGGTAACAACAGTGGCAATAACTCTGATACAGCTTTATGCTTTACCAGAGATATCCTGCCTATATTCATCTCGAACTGTGCTAAAGCAGGTTGCCACGATGCTGCAACCAGATCGGATGGTTATCAGTTTACAGACTACAACTCTATAATAGCAAAAGACTTTGTTGTAGGTAACGCTGACCAAACAGAGCTGTATGAAAAAATAACTGAGGATAGGTCAGATAAGATAATGCCTCCTCCGCCAGCTTCTCCTTTAACTCAGGAGCAAAAAATGCTGATCAGAAGATGGATCAATGAAGGTGCACAAAACACGACAAATTGTGGCACGGGATGTGATACTACTAAATATGCATATAATGCTGACATACTACCGATGATCAATAAATATTGTGTAGGCTGCCACAGGTCTAGCGCCGCACCTAAAGGAATAGCACTAGATAGCTATAATGGCATTGTAAATGCAGCAAATACAGGGCAACTATTAGGAGCCATCCGACATGAGGCGGGCTACACTGCTATGCCACAAGGTGGTAATAAATTGAGCGATTGTGAGATCACCATTATCTCTAAGTGGATAAATTCAGGCACACCTAATAATTAGTAAATATTATCTTTAATAAGTGTTAATACATTAATATCAATTATATGAAAAAATACATTGTATTCTTTAGTTTACTTGTATTGGCTAGTTGCTACTATGACAAAGAAGAAGAGCTTTACCCGTCGCCTTCGGGAGGAGGAGGTTGTGATACAACAGCCATGACCTATGCAACTAATATTAAACCTATTTTCGACCAGTCTTGTGCTGTGGCAGGTTGTCACGATGCTACTACAAAATCATCAGGGTACGACCTAAGTGAGTATACTGGTAGTGCTGCTGCTGCAAAAAGTGCGCGCTTTCTGGGAGCTATAAATCATAGCACAGGTTTTTCGCCAATGCCAAAGGGTATGGCTAAATTATCTGACTGTAATATTTCTAAGATCACTGCATGGATCAATGCAGGCACACCACAATAAACCTCAGGCATAATTTTTGAATTAACTAAGTAAAAGGAAAGACATGAAAAAGTTATTCGTATTAATACTATTAGTGGCTTCTGCCCAATTTTCGTTTGCACAGAAGTATATGACTCGTACAGGAAAAGTGACATTCTTCTCAGGTACTTCACTAGAAAATATCGAAGCATTTAATAATGAGGTAGCTTGTGTGCTGGACTCTGAAAGTGGAGAATTTATCTTCCAAGTACCAATAAAAAGTTTCAAGTTTGAAAAATCATTGATGCAGGAACACTTCAATGAAAATTACATGGAGAGCGATAAGTTTCCTAAAGCTGATTATAAAGGAAAAGTGACAGATATTGATCAAGTTAACTTCTCTAAAGACGGCACTTATAAAGTTAACACTACTGGGAAAATGAAGATTCATGGTGTTACTCAAAACATATCTGTACCTGGTACTATAGTTGTGAAAGGAAAATCAGTTACAATAAATACTGTGTTTAATGTAAAGCCTGCTGACTATAAAATTGAGATACCAGGTCTGGTACAAGATAAGATCGCAAAAAACATTGAAGTAACAGTTAACAGTATATTAGAAAGCAAATAATTTACCCATATGCGTAAGCCTCACTTACTACTACTTACTATAGGTGCTACTCTTTTCTTACAGACAGCATCTCTTGCTCAGGATAACAAAAATGACGATGGCATAAAAATAGACACCAGCAAAGTCAATGATGACGAAAATGATGACTTGATGTCTATGCTGGATGATATGCCGGAAAAGAAACGCTATGTTTCAGCCACCTTTAAAACAACAAGAGTGGTTACAGCACATAGCGTTGAAAATACTGGGAAAGGTGTTTTAGACTTTAGAGTTAATCATAGATTTGGTGCTATAAACAATGGCGTTAGTACTTTCTTTGGTCTTGATGATGCCAATACCAGAATTGGTTTTGACTATGGTGTCACAGATTGGTTGATGGTGGGCTTTGGCCGTAATACTTTCCAAAAAGAGTATGATGGGTTCTTTAAAGCTAAGCTGATACGTCAGGCAGAAAAGGACGGTTCTCCTGTTACACTTAGCTATTTAGGAGCAATGAGTATTCAAGCTATGCCGGCTCCTACTCTCCCTCCGGGACAAGAGTACTTATTCAGTAACAGGCTGTATTATGTAAATCAGATATTGGTGGCAAGAAAGTTCAACCAGTGGTTATCATTACAATTGACACCAACACATATACACTACAACCTTGTACCTACAGTTGCGGAACCTAATGATCTTATAGCTGTTGGCTTAGGTGGTAGAATTAAGATATCTAACAGAGTAACACTAAACGGTGAATATTACTTCAGAGTACCTGGCACTGAGCTGAATGGTTATAGAAATGTACTTTCTGTAGGCGTAGATATTGAAACAGGCGGGCACGTATTCCAGCTTATGTTATCTAACTCAAGAGCCATGACAGAACGTGCACTTATAGGTCAAACTCTTGGCAATTGGGGTAACGGTGATATCCACTTTGGCTTCAACATCTCCAGAGTGTTTACAATTGTTCGCCCCAAGGGTTTTGAGAATTCTCGAAACAAGATCTGGTAATCAGATAAAACTTATAAAAATAAAAAGGAGGCTTTCGCCTCCTTTTTATTTTTAATGATATCTAAGAAATATTAGTTACTAACTAGTGTATCTAATACACCGTTCATTTTTCGTACTGCATCTGCAGAAGCATTGAACTTTTCTTTTTCCTGATCATTCAGCTTATAATCAATTATTTTCTCCCAACCATTCTTGCCAACAACTACAGGTACACCTAAGCAAATATCTTTCTGATCGTATTCACCATCAAGATATACACAACAAGGGAAAATTTTCTTTTCGTCGCGGATAATACTTTCTACTAATGCTGCTCCTGCTGCTCCTGGTGCATACCATGCAGATGTACCAAGTAGTTTTGTAAGCGTTGCACCACCTACCATAGTAGCAGAAGATATAGCTTCTAGTTGATCAGCACTTAAGTACTCAGATACAGGGATACCTGCTAATGTAGCAAGACGTGTAAGAGGTATCATTGTAGTATCACCATGACCACCGATCACAGTTGCGTGTAGGTCGTTTGGTGAGCACTGTAGATCTTTCTGTAAATAACACTTAAATCTTGCACTATCAAGAATACCACCCATACCAATGATCCTGTTTTTAGGCAGACCTGTAGATTTCAATGCCAAATAGGTCATTGTATCCATAGGGTTTGATATAACTATAATGATAGTATTTGGAGAGTGCTCTAATAGGTTCTTAGCTACAGTCTCAACAATTTTCGCATTAGTTCCGATAAGCTCTTCGCGAGTCATACCCGGCTTACGAGGAATACCTGAAGTGATTACACAAACATCAGAGTTTGCTGTTTTAGTATAATCATTTGTACTTCCGATAACTCTTGTATCGAAACCAAGCAAAGATGCTGTTTGTGTAATATCTAACGCCTTACCTTCAGCTACACCTTCTTTGATATCTACTAATACTAGTTCTTCAACCAACTCTTTACGTGCGATATTATCAGCGCATGTAGTACCAACGGCACCTGCACCTACAACAGTTACTTTCATTAATAATCTATTTTAAAGTTATAAATTCTATTTCACGGGCAAAGATATGGAAACACAGGCTGGATAACAGGCTTTTTTCACATAAAAGAATATACTAATTTGGAGAAACACCCTTGATAAACAAGTAAGCTATGGATTTTGACAAAAAAGAGATAGAGTCTTTGATATTAATAGAGATAGAGAAAACTAAACTTAGAATTGAAGAATATAAAGAGGCTACCAAACCCATAAGTCCAGAAAACTCTATCGGCAGACTTACTCGCATGGATGCTATTAATAATAAAAGTGTTATGGAAGCAGGACTAAGACAGAGTCAAGAAAAGCTGCTACAACTAGAGCATGTCATGTCTAAAATTGATGATGAGCATTTTGGAAAATGTAAAAAATGCGGTGCCGAAATACCTGTAAAAAGAATTCTATTAATGCCTCAAAGTTTACATTGAGTTAGCTGTGCGCAATGATATTATTAACTAATAGTTACTAGTTAGTTAAAAATGAAATTAAATTTTCTAATAATCCAATTAGTATCTGAAATCAGCAAATAAGAAAAGTTAAAATCATATACAAAATCGCTATATTAGAATATCAAATAAAAACTATATAATATATGTACACGTCAAAAAACTTTTTTGTCGCCGTAATATTTGTAGCATTACCCTTCTTAGTTTTCTCTAAAAGTGAAAATAAATCTAAAGACGTAGTAAATACTTCTTTGAATAAGGCTGGTGCTCTATCATTCCTAGAGAATAATGGACGGATACGAAATCAAGACCGCAAGAAAAGAGATGATATAGATTTTTCTCTGAGTGGTAGCGGTGTAAACCTTTACATTGGTAATGGTATTATTCAATACCAGTGGTCAAAACCTTTAAATAACGATAATAGTCTTGGTGAAAGTGAAAGGGTAGACCCTATTAGTGCGCAGAAAAGTGTCATGTCCACCCCTATTGCTCTTGCTAGAGTTGATGTAAAGCTTATAGGAGCTAATAAAGACGCAAAGCTTATCAAGAGCGACAAACATGATTATTTCGAAAAACACTATTTAGCTGATAGTAAAGATGAGGTAATTACTAATACTTACGGTAAAGTAACATATAAGGATATATACCCGAATATTGACTGGGTACTGTATACACAAAACAACCATCTAAAATACGACTTCATTGTACGTGAAGGCGGAGATGTGAATAATATCAAAATCCAGTATGGTGGTACTGAAAATATAAAACTTGTAAATGGTTCTCTTCAAGTAGAAACACCACTAGGTAGCATTACAGAGCAAGCTCCATACTCATATAACGCTGAAACAAAAGAAGTAATAAACTCAAGCTTCAAGCTTGACGGTAATGTACTTAGCTTTGAAATAGCAGAACATGATGGTACTGTTGTAATCGATCCGTTCTTGGATTGGGCAACATATCATGGTGGTAATAATTATGACTGGGGTAGTACAGTTACTACAGATTACTTAGGTAATATATACTTAGGAGGTTGGACATATAGCTCGAACAATATAGCTAGTTCATCAAATGTATATATGGATACTCTGCATCCAAACGTATTAACAGGATATTGGTACTACAACGGTTACATTGCCAAGTTTGACGACACGGGTAAAAAACTTTGGGGTACTTATTACCCTGGTTTTATCAATGCTATGGTATGTGACGGCTTTGGCAACTTATACGTAACAGGCTGGACAGATAGTATACCATCTATGGCTACACCTGGTGCTCATCAGGATACATTCGGCGGACGTAACTATACATATTACTATTATAACGGTGATGCTTTTATTTCTAAGTTCACCACTACAGGTTCTCGTGTATGGAGTACGTTTTATGGTGGGGAAGGTACAGACGGTGCAAATGCTATTACGCTAGATCCTGTATCAGGCTACTTATACGTAGGTGGTCATACATCTAGTAGGAACAATATTGCATCTTCACCAAGTGTACACTTAGATACACTACCCCCATATAGAAACTATTACTACTATGGTTACTACAATAGTGGATGGTTTGGTAAATTTAGCACTAACGGTGTAAGACAATGGGCTACATACTATCCAGGCATGGTTACATCAATAAGTGTTGATAATAGTGGTGATCTTGCTATAGCAGGAACTACATTCGATACAGCAGGTATCGCTACTCCTCCTAATGCTCACCAGACACTACATGCTGGTATAGCAAGTACAAATGCGGGAGATCGAGGCGATGGTTTTATTGCTAAGTTTAACTCGAATGGAGTAAGACAATGGGGTACATATTATGGAGGTGTATCTTGGGACTGGTTAAGTGGTATTGATCATGATGAAAGTGATAATATCTATGTAACAGGTACTACTATAAACGATATTTGGATGGGTACTAGCGACGGGCACCAACCTAGAATAGGTAGCACTAACACCTACGATGCTCACTTAGCAAAATTCAGCCCATCAGGCACCCGACTTTGGGCTACATACTATGGCGGGTCAAGCTACGACTGGGGTAACTCAGTTAAAGTAAGCCCTCTTGGCAAAATATACATAAACGGTCAAACATTGAGCCCCAACGGCAATAACATTATAGCAACTAATGACGGACATTATACAGCACTTCAAGGTAGTTATGATGCATTTATTGTTGAGTTTGATCAAGCAGGTAACAGAACATGGGGCACATACTATGGCGGACCAGGTTATGAATACAGCGGCGGCTGGGGCTGGGGCGGCGGCTGGGGCAGCAATGGTAGCCACAGCTTGGATGCCAGCGTTGCCGGTAAATTATACATGTCAAGTGCAACATGGAGTCAAACTGGTATTCATACACCAGATGCTCACCAAACACAGCTAAACGGCTCTTATGATGCTTTCTTAGTAAGCTTTGTGGTAGATACATTACCATATGTAAAGCACCCATTTGATGATACTCTACTTTGTGCAGGAGACACCGTAGAAATAGATTATGGTGTTACGTTTGACTTCCAGGCGGGTAATGAATTTAAAGTTCAGCTATCAGATGCTAATGGCGGCTTTGGCGGTACTACTATAATCGGCTCTATTGAAGCAACGTCTGACAGTACAATCAAGTGCGTTATACCTACTAACATTCCTAATGGAGAAGGTTATAGAGTTAGAATCATAGCAGATAACCCAAGTAGAGTATCCGCAGATAATCAACTTGATATGAAGATCTATTCCCCACCTAGTCAGCTGGTGGCCAGTAGTAATAGTGCCATATGTGTGGGAGATACTCTAAAACTATTTGGAGATCATGACCCACTTTCGGGAGTAACTTATGCATGGACTGGTCCAAGTAGCTATACATCTAGTGCACAAAACCCGGTAATTAATTCAACCTCTTTAACAAATGCAGGAGACTATATATTAACAGCTACTATTGCAGGCAAATGTTCTAGTATAGACACAGCTAGTGTTGTTGTGAACATTATACCGGCTGTACCAACAGCAAGCAGTAACAGTGTTGTATGTCCTAACACAACACTTACTTTATTTGCAGCTAGTACTACAGCTAATTCTAATTATAACTGGCGTGGTCCTAATAGTTTCACATCAAGCAATCAAAACCCTGCTTTAACTCCGGCTACCTACGGTATGGCCGGTACATATTATGTTAGTGCAACTAAAGATGGGTGTACTTCTGAAGAAGACAGTGTTACAGTAGCAGTTGCTATTACAACACCAACTCCTTCAGCTAGTAGTAATAGCCCTGTTTGTGAGAAGCAAACAGTTGAGCTTACTTCAACAACTATCAACAATGCTACGTACAAATGGGTAGGTCCTAATAACTATTCTAACACAACACCTAACTTGACCAATGATATCGCTGGTATTACTAAAAATGGTGCCGGTACTTACTATCTAACAGCAATAGTAAATGGTTGTGAATCTAGGCAAGATTCTGTAGTTATTGTAGTTAACGATGCTCCTGATATATCTGTTTATCCATCGCCTGGTGATAGTATCTGCGTAGGTGGAGATGTTACGTTCGTTTCACTCTCTAACTTTGCAGGTAACAACCCTCAATATCAATGGTGGAAAAACAATGCTCCGATAACAGGCGCAACAAATACTACTTACAAAACAGGAAATGTGACATCAGGGGATATCTTCTTCTGTACTATCACATCAAATACTACTTGTACAGACCCTGCTAGCGATACAAGTGTTGAGATAACAATGGTGGTAAGACCTATTGTTGCACCGACATTGTCAATCACAGCAGATCCAAGTAACAATATAAAAGAAGACGAATTAGTAACCTTTACTGCTAATGCAACTTATGCAGGTAAACAACCTGTTTTCCAGTGGAAAATAAATGGCAATCCTGTACTGGGTGCAACTAGTAATATCTGGGGTACTACTACTCTTACCGATGGAGATGTTATTTCTGTAGACTTGATCAGTAATGATCCTTGTGCACAACCTAAAACAGCTAGCAGTAATGAAATAAAAATGCAAGTTGCTCTTAGCGTAGGTAACATCAATAGTTTATCAGCACTACAATTATATCCAAACCCGAATACAGGTACATTTACCATTTCTGGTAGTACTCAGTATTCAGGAGATATAAGTCTTGATATCATTAATGCTGTTGGACAGTCTGTTTATCACAATGAGATAAAAGCAGCTAACGGCACTATTGACGAAGTGATCAACCTTAATGCTGCAATACCTAGCGGTGTATATATGTTACGATTGAGTGCTGACAACTCAATCAGAACATTGAGATTTAATGTTAACAAATAGTAATTCATTCAAATAAAAAAAGAGGCTATCAAATGATAGCCTCTTTTTTTATGGTAAAATATTATTAAGCTCTTTGAGAGAATGACACTACTGACTTAGTGATTATGTAGTTCAACTCAGATTCTAACTGCTGTTTATCTAATTGCTCAGTTGGCTGCACTCTGTTAATAATCTTGTTTGCAACGCACCTTAATGCATCATTCATATCACTGATATAGTTCATAAGCATAAGCATATACTCAGCAGAGTTTTTATTATCAATTCTTTGTAATTGTTTGTACTCTACGTACTGTGCTATGCGAGAAAATACTGCTACTTGATGATTCATAACTCGTTGTTTATTTCGTTTGTAAGTTGTTTTGTAATTGCTGGTATAAAAATCGAAAACAAGCAGCTGTAACAGAAAAAGACGAGACTAGTTAACTATCAGTTTACAACCTGTTAACCAACCGATAACAAACCTATTTCTTCTTGGTTTTCTTTCTGATGTTGATGGAACGTCTCTTCTCTCTTATCTGGAAGTAGAGCATTTTGCTATCATTATTTATCAGGTCAGCCTGCTGTGCAAACTCCGTAGGACTGAACTGATCATCAAATGCGACTTTGCTAAGGGTAACCGTATAGACCCCTGCAGGAAGGTTGAAGTAAAACTCTCCATTTTGGTCGGTAAGAGTTGAATAGGAGGTTTGAAGGGAATCATTACCTATGGCAGTAACCTTGATATTCGATAACTTAAAATCTGCAAATGACATCCTATCCTGATCAAGCTCCAGCTTACCTTGCAATATCTTACTTTTCTTAAATGGTATGTAGATCGTTTTGTTTCCTGTAACTGCAAATGTTTGGATAGTACCACCTTGAGGTATCCAACCTTTAACCTTACTGGTGTGGCCAAAGTCTGCTTTAAAGTCCTGCTTAGCTATATTCTTAAATATTACGTAACCTTTCTCGTCAGACACGAACAAATCGTCATTCAAGCCCAGCATTTGGCCCTCTATAGGCTCCTCATTATCACCCATCTTACCATCAGTATCCTCATCTTTAAACAATATGAGCTTTAGCTGATAGTACTTTCTTACAGGCAAGAATGGCACATGAACTCTTACTCTTAAAGATGCAGTAAAGTATGGTTCCAACGTGGTATTGCCCATAGGCATAATACCAGTCATATTAAAATCAAATCCTCTTCTATAATTATGATAGACTAAGTTTCCCAATACATTTGATGTTTCAGTGCCTGTAGGTTCGGACTTGTTATAGTTGTATTGCCCTCTTAATGTAAATGTCTTTTTAAAAAGATTTACCTCTGCATAAGGGCTCACTACTACCCTTCTGTATTTTGCCGGAGCTTCCAGGTATTTCAGATACTCATGATAGAAGTAAGGCCCTCTATCATACCTAACAGATGTACCCGCAAAGAACACCTGTACAGCACCTTGTGTGCTCATAACAGGAACCTCTGTAGACTCTTTAAACCCATCTAAATGCCCGCGACCGTAGTAACTATTAACACTGATATATGATTTACCGCCCATCATCACTGAAGCATTCAGGTTCAAGAAAGAGTATATATAAGATGAGTCAATTGCAGACTCACTAGATTGTTGTCTTTGCTGACCGGCTGAGAATGTAATATTAGAGTTTCTAAAACTGATACCCGTTCTTGCTCCATAGCTCTCTGTGCGAAGGTTGAATACATCAGAAAAGTATTGTGTGTCTACATACACATTCTGCTTCCTAAGGTTATATTCATAAAAGCCACCTAAGAAGACTCTTTCATATATACCTCTCACATCATGAGTATGTGTTCTCTGCCCTTTAAACACACCAGGGTATGAATTACTATTCATGAGGACATTAGAGGTAACGTTAATGTGCTTAGCATTCCATAAAAAGTTATATCCAAGAGATGTGCCTATTTGCGAACGTTTTGAAGACGTTAATAGCTGACCTGTGTATTGTTCCATCCCAATACCTGTCAAGACTTTGGCTTCCATCTCCTCATTTATCTTCATACTAGCCTGCTGCTTTACGAGATAGCTATTAATATTATTCGTTCTGTCAAAGTTTGTAGTAACATTCTCTGTGAGGTGTATTTTATTTTTTACCAAAAACTCTGCGTCACCACCAAACAAAAGGTTATCATTATTACGACTTTTTAATAGTCCGTATATACCAATGTTATTCGTTTCTTGCTTCCATTTCCTTCCCAGCTTAAAGCCGTAACCATCCATCACAAAATCTGTAAGTTGCATTACATTACCAGCTGAACCATACCAGGTAGTACTCTCATAGTCCACCATATAGATGTCATTATTAAGCACCTGCCCTTGCGTGAATGTTTTACTCCTTACATCAAACGATACACGTTCATCTACGTCTATATCAAGCCGTCCATGTAAAGCTCCATAGTATTGAATATCATCTTTACCCTGATAAGTGGTACCTGTTTCTATTTGTAAAGGCATATCTAAATAAGCTGAGGAGTGCTCCTTCAGCATATAACCTATCTTAGACAACTCTTGTAGCAGATTAATTGTCTCACCATCTTCTACGCTTACCTGCACTTTTATCTCCTCTCTTCTCAAAGCACTGAATTGAGCCTCCGACAATCGTAGTGGTATCCTATATGTGGTGTCCTCTAGAGGGTTTAGAAATATCTCTTGTTTGTATTTTAGGTTGAGCAATTGATTGTAAAAGCCAAGTATATACTTCTTAGGAGTATTACCATTATTCTTTACATATACAGGGAAAGTAATGTCCTTTTGGTATGCCCCGAGTACAATACTAGGCAACTCCAACCGGGCCTTGAACTTCGTAAACTCTTCTACCTTTACCCTAAAAGTATCTTCCAATGTCTCTAAACCCGTATTAAGTCTATATTCTAGCTTTACCTTCTGCCAGTTCGCTGTTTTAGATTTTGATGCTAATAGTCTCAGGTTTACTATAGTATTTTGATAGGCTGGCAAGCTTACGGTAAGCACTTTTTGCGTAGTAAGTGTCCAACCTTCGGGCATGGTTATCTTAATAAAGACACTAATAGAGTCTGATGTTAGGTTAGTGATTGTAACATTATTATATAGGAAGTCTCTGTTATTGTTAGCTTTCAGAGTGTCATAAAGCACCTTTGTTCTGTAGATACGGTTGCTAAGCTGTCCCTTAGCAGAAACAGACATAAATAAGAGAATGGCCAGACATAAAATTATATTCCAGCCCGAATGTCTGTATGTCTGTTTAAATATCATTTATGGGGTCAGCAAGCAGTATTTTCTCAAGAATGCTGTACTGCATACAAATATCTAAATATTAAAGGAAAACTATTAGTGATATGTGCAAATGTGTATAACACAAAAAGAGCAGCCTTACGGGGCTGCTCAATAGTATAACGAGAGAGACAAAATTTC
>CAZHDM010000022.1:0-36091 GCA_964531655.1 uncultured Flavipsychrobacter sp. | reverse complement strand
TTCGAACCTGCGACCCCCTGGTCCCAAACCAGATGCGCTACCGGCCTGCGCTACTCCCCGAACATTGGTTGCTGATAAATCAGCGTTTATTTTGCCGAGCGGTGAGGGCGGGATTCGAACCCGCGGTACACGATTAAGCGTACGTCAGTTTAGCAAACTAATGGTTTCGGCCACTCACCCACCTCACCAGTGTGTATAAAGCGAAACTGCTATCCCCGCTTATTTGGGGACTGCAAAGATAGGGGTAATAAGCAGATTTCAAAAAGTTTAGTCTAGATTTTTTTTAGCTTATCAGAACTTGTCTGTTCAAGACTAGGTTTAGCTAGCTACCTGCCTCATTAAGCGTGCAAAATCAGCTACTTCTTCTTCGGTTGTATCCCATGAACACATGAGTCTTACCTCGTTAATATGTTCATCCCATACATAGTACGGATACTGTGACCACATTTTCTCATTCCATTCAGGCGGATGTATCGCAAATACACCATTAGCGTGTACGGGTTTAGTTATCTCAACTCCCTGAATATCTCTAATAGAACGCTCCAGCAATTGAGCCATATTGTTAGCATGCATCGCATATTTACTCCAGAGGTCATTAGTTAGTAAAGCCTCAAACTGAGCGGCTATAAACCTGCTTTTTGAAGCCAGTTGCATGCTTTGCTTATGTTTAAAGTTGATATGTTTACTTAGTTCTTTATTGAAGACTACCACCGCTTCGCCAAACATCATGCCCGCCTTTGTACCTCCCAGTGATAGTATGTCTATACGAGCTTCAGTACTCATCTCTTTTACTGTACAGCCTAAACTGGCCGCCGCATTGAAAAACCTTGCTCCGTCCATATGTAAGTAGAGACCGTGTTGCTTCGCCAGCTTGCTAATAGCTTTTATTTCATCTAAGCTGTACACCGTGGCATACTCAGTTGATTGAGTTATGGATATGATCTGCGTTTGAGCGTAGTGTATGTCACCTTTTCTGATAAGTCTTTGCTCAATTGCCTGTGGCGTTATTTTTCCCTCTTCATTAGACTTAAGAGGAAAGAATCTACATCCCGTAAATGTTTCAGGTGCAGATGACTCATCGCAATATAAATGTGAGGTCTCAGCACAGAGAACGGCATTATATGATTGTGTTGCGCTGCTGATACTTAGAACGTTGGCACCTGTACCATTGAAAACAAAATGTATGTCTACATCAGCACCAAATACTTGCTTGGCTAACTCTTGTGTACGTTTCCCTATTTCATCAGCACCGTACGATACTGCGTGGTCAATATTAGCTTCATCTAAAGCTTTAAATACTTCAGGTAATACTCCTGCATAGTTATCGCTGGCAAATCCTTTCATCTACTGGTTTTTCTTGAGTAAAGTATATGCAAATATATCCTGAATATATTTTAAGACTATTAACTTTAACAGCACTTCTGATAATGAGGAATAAGATATATATCATTGTACTAGCTGTTATAGCTGTAGTAATGTCTACAGTTTTTATCCATGAACACGTTAAGCAAGGACGGTTGATGGGTGGAGATATTATGGGCTATTACTTATATCTGCCTGGAGCATTTATTTACCAGAATTTGCAGCACGTAGAGCACGTGCCGGAGGAATATAATATCCCGGATTATGCACAGCGCTATTATAATAGCTTAGGCACAGATGCAGTTAGAAGCAATTCAGGTAAAGCTGTTAATCAATATACTTATGGTATAGCGTTATTAGAAGCACCATTCTTTTTCATAGCACATGCTTATGAAAAGGTGACAGGTAAACCGGGAAATGGTTATTCTGATACTTATGAGTTTATGATCAGGGTGTCAACCATTTTTTATGCTGTGCTGGGTTTACTGCTTGTTTACCTTATACTGATCAGGTATTTCAATACAAGCATTGCTGCAATTACCACATTCTTAGTTTTTGTGGCTACAAATTTATTTTGGTTTACCGTATCGCAGGCGGGTATGAGTCATGTGCCTCTTTTCTTTTTGTTTGCCGCGATCATATACTACAGTATAAAAGTATATGAGCGACCTTTGGTTAAGTACTTTGCAATCTTAGGGTTTACTGTAGGGTTGATTACAGTCATACGCCCCACAGACATAATGTGTGTGCTAATACCGCTATTATACGGGATAACTAATAAAGCCACGCTTCGGGAAAGAGTCACGTTTATTAAGACTCATGCAAAGAAAATAGTGCTGGCTATGTGTGTTGCTATAGTACCCATACTGCCACAACTATTCTATTGGAAAAGCCTGACAGGTAGCTTCATATTTTATAGTTACGGAGAGCAAGGGTTCACGTGGACCGACCCGAAAATTATTCAAGGGTTATTCTATTTTTCAAACGGTTGGTTTGCCTATACACCTATTATGCTGTTCGCCATAGTAGGTTTGTTTCTTTACAAACATATAAGGCCCTGGTTGCTACCTACAGTAGTAATATTGCCGATATATGTGTATGTGATATACTCTTGGTATTGCTTTAACTATATCAACGGATTAGGCTCGAGGCCTATGATACACTTGTACGCCTTACTTGCTATACCTCTTGCAGCATTTATCAATTATGTGGCAAAGAAAGGGTGGGTAGTGAAGATATTATGTACTATCCTTTTTGTGTTTTTTATTAGTACGAACTATTCATTCAGTATGCTGAAAGGTAGAGGAATGCTTTATAGTGAGGAAGCGAATTTTGAGTATTGTTCCAGTGTGCTGTACAAGTCTTACTTGGATTATGATGATCTGGTATGTTATGATATAGGGGTGATACAGCCCGAGGATAATGAGGTTGAGAAGGTAAGGACGCTGGCTATGAGAAGCTTTGAAGACTCAGTGAGCTTTCATTATAAACCCAATAAAGGAGGCGAAGGCGAGTACGTGTATTTTGTAGCTAATTGGGAAGAGTTTCCTGATGCGGCATTAAAAACAGCTTATAGTGAAAAGGACTTTGGTGATGCTAATTGGATAAAATGTAGTGGCCTATTTAAAGTAGACGATTGGCCCGATGTGCCCAAGAATATACTGTCATTTGTTGTTCAGAGAAATGGGGAGACAGTTATGTGGAGAGGATGTAAGATCAATAATAAAATTGGGTTGGCTGATAGTAGTTGTGGGCATAATACACAAAAACTACAGTTAGAGCATTATGAATTAGGTAAGTGGGGAGAGGTAAGCTATTTTATAGAATTACCTAATGATATTCGTGATAGTGATACGCTTAACCTGCATGTATGGAATTTACACCAGCATGAAATGTATGTAGATGACTTAAAGATCGAGCTGTATAAGGATAATAACTAGCTATCTTAATTCGTATCTTTCCTGATCATTAAATGAAAAAGCTGCTATCCATATTACTGTTTTGTAGTCTCATTGTTCCAGTACTGGGTACATATGGATGGCTTAAGTATGAGCGTTATAAAGTTAAGAAGTCGGTAAAGCAACAGCTAAAACATACTGTTAGTAAAGATGAACTAGTAAAGCTGTCTTTTACTGATTATGATGCGGATCGCAAATTGGACTGGGAGCATAGCAAAGAGTTTGAGTACGATGGACTGATGTATGATGTGGTGTACTCATCTAAAGAGAATGGAGTGCAAACCTATTGGTGTTGGTTGGATAGTAAAGAGTCTAAACTGAATCAACAACTTATTCAGCTAGTAACAGATCTATTAGATAATAACCCTGATCATAAGAAGCAGAAAGAAAACCTGATAGACTTTATGAAAACTATCTATTTCACACAAGAGTGTTTAGATAGTTATGTATATATACTCGTAGAGACTAAAGTTAATAGCCTCTATAGTTTACTTTATCACTTCGTGTTTAGTAGTTCAGCAGATCGCCCTCCGCAGATCTCATAAATATTCTCGCAATAATATTTATTACTTAACTACATAACTAACCATAATGAAAAAGATGATCTTTTTATGGTTGTTGATGAGTGTGTACGTATGTTCATCTGCTCAGAAAATAACTGTATTAGACCAGAAAGATAAGACACCACTAGTTGGTGCAAATATAATAGGAGGCTACCCTGCTACGGTCGTAACAACTAATGATAAAGGGGAAGCTGACATCTCAGCATTTAGTGCTGATGATATGATACAGATAAGCAGTATTGGCTACGAAAGAGTGGTAGTTGATCATGATGAAATAAGTGCCAATAATTTTACTGTGTACATGAGTCGTGACGGTATATCATTAGATCATGTGGTCATATCTGCCACAAGGCAAACACAGTCTTCAGAAGATATACCTTTTAGAATTAGTACCATATCCGCACAGCAGGTTGCATTGCAAAACCCTCAAACTGCAGCAGACCTATTAGGTGTGTCAGGTGAGGTGTTTATTCAAAAAAGCCAACAGGGTGGAGGTAGCCCTATGATAAGAGGGTTCTCTACAAACAGGCTACTATATACTGTAGATGGCGTTAGGATGAATACAGCCATATTTCGTAGCGGTAACCTACAGAATGTTATTTCGCTTGACCCCTTTGCTACAGAGCAAACAGAAGTCTTCTTCGGACCAGGTTCTGTTATATACGGTAGTGATGCCATAGGAGGGGTGATGAGCTTTCAAACACTAACGCCACAGTTTTCCGGAAAGAAAGACGTGTTAAGTACGGGTAATGCATTAGCTAGGTATTCCTCTGCAAATAATGAACGTACCGGTCACTTCGATGTTAATCTAGGTTGGAAGAAGTTTGCGTCTGTAACAAGTTTCTCTTACTTCAACTATGGCGACCTGCGTATGGGCACTAAAGGTCCGAGTGAGTATAAAAGACCATTCTATGTACAAACCATAGATGGTGTAGATAGAGTTGTTGCAAATGATGACCCATTAGTACAAGTGCCTTCGGGTTACCAGCAAACCAATATGATGCAAAAGTTTCGCTATGCCCCGTCTAAGCATGTGGACATACAGTACGGCTTTCATTATTCTCAAACATCTGACTATAGCAGGTACGACAGGCATATACGCCTAAGAAGAGGAACGCCCAGAAGTGCTGAATGGTATTACGGACCACAAGTGTGGATGATGAATAACTTAAGCATTACCCATAAAGCTAGTAGTGGTATCTATGATATTGCTACTGTACGTCTTGCACATCAATTGTTTAAAGAAAGCAGGGTGGACAGGGACTTTAATGATGTAGAAAGAAGAACAAGAGAAGAGACGGTGAATGCATACTCTGCTAATATAGACTTGACTAAAAAACTGGGTAATAAAGGGCAGCATAACTTGTATTATGGTGCAGAAGTTGTTGCTAACGATATTAGCTCTATAGGTGCCAATGAGGATATAACAACAGGTCAGGTAAATGCAGGGCCTGCAAGATACCCGAAGTCTACGTGGAGTTCATATGCATTATATGCTACCTATCAACACCATTTCTCTAAAAAAGTAACAGTGCAAGGTGGTGCCAGGTATAATCAGTATGTAATAGATGCAACATTCGATACTACATTCTATCCTTTCCCTTACTCGAAAGCTAACCTTAATAAAGGAGCGCTTACCGGTAGCTTAGGTATGGTATATCATCCCGCTAAAACATGGTCGATAAGTGCTAATGTAGCTACAGGTTTCAGATCGCCAAATATAGATGATATAGGCAAGGTGTTCGATTCAGAGCCTGGCTCTGTAGTGGTGCCCAACCCTAACTTATCCGCAGAGTATGCTTACAATGCTGAGGTGGGTATAGCTAAGATATTTGGCAAGAGGTTGAAGGTAGATGTAACAGGTTACTATACATTGCTGGATAACGCTTTGGTAAGAAGAGACTTTATACTGAATGGTCAGGATAGTATCGTATATGATGGAGAATTGAGTCAGGTGCAGGCTATACAAAATGCTGCTGTATCCAGAGTGTATGGATTGCAAGCCGGTATAGAGTTAAAGCTGTATGAAGGTTTTACTTTCTACTCTAAATTTAATTATCAAAAAGGTGAGGAAGAGTTAGATAATGGTACTACTAGCCCCTCACGTCATGCAGCTCCATGGTTTGGCGTTTCAAGACTATCTTATACAAATAAAAAACTCACTATAGAGGCAAATGTGATATACAACGGCGAACGTAGTTTTGACGATATGCCGGAAGAAGAAAAAGGTAAAGATTACCTGTATGCAGTAGATGCAAATGGTAATCCATATGCTCCGGGATGGTATACACTTAACCTCAAAGCATTGTATTCACTTAGTGAAAATCTGAAAGTGTCTGCTGGACTGGAGAATATTACAGATCAACGATACCGACCATATAGCTCAGGTATTGCTGCTGCTGGTAGAAACTTCATATTATCGTTAAGAGCAGGTTTTTAAAAGACGATAGCCTTAATTTATATAAGCCCTTGATGTAATAGTCAGGGCTTTTTTTATTTGCCACTATTTGTACTTTTGTGTATATTAATATGTACATTTGTTTAAATTGTGCTTTATGAATTGGGATAGGGTAAGAGAAAAGCTAAATATACTTTCAGATGCTGCGAAATATGATGTGAGCTGCTCTAGTAGTGGGAGTAAAAGAAAGAATACAACAAAAGGTTTGGGCGATGCTACGGGAATGGGTATTTGCCATAGTTATGCAGAAGACGGAAGGTGCATATCCTTATTAAAAATACTCTTAACTAATTACTGCATTTTCGATTGTGCCTATTGTGTTTCCCGTAGTAGTAATGATCAGGTGAAAAGAGCGGCATTTACAGTAGAAGAAGTGGTAGATCTCACTATTAACTTCTATAGACGAAACTATATTGAAGGACTCTTTTTAAGCTCAGGTATATTTAAAGATCCTGACTTTACTATGGAGCGACTAGTGAGAATAGCTAAGACATTGAGAACACAGCATAATTTCAACGGCTACATACACCTGAAATCTATACCGGGTGCGTCTGATGATCTGATACGAGAGGCCGGTATGTATGCTGATAGGTTAAGTGTGAATATAGAGCTGCCTAGCGAGCAAAGCCTGAAAAAACTGGCACCTGAAAAAAAACACAAAGACATTATTCGACCGATGTCCTTTTTAAACTCTGCAATAAAAGAAAATAAAGAAGAGCGCGCTTTAGTAAAGTATAAAAAAAAGATGCCTCTTTTTGCGCCATCAGGACAGAGTACACAAATGGTAGTAGGTGCTACACCTGAGTCTGATAATAAAATATTGCATACGGCAAACTCATTGTATAAAGGTTATAACCTGAAGCGTGTGTTTTATTCAGGATATGTGCCTGTGAGCTCTGATAATAGATTGCCGGGTACTAGTGTACAAGTGCCTATACTTCGTGAACACAGATTATATCAGGCAGATTGGCTGATGCGATTTTATAAGTTCAGTGTAGATGAGATCATCGACGAACATACACCTCAGTTGGATATGCAAGTAGACCCTAAGCTGGCTTGGGCGTTGCGCAACTCTCATTTGTTCCCAATTGATATAAATAAAGCTGACTACGAAATGATCATACGTGTACCGGGTATAGGAATCTCTTCAGCAAAAAAAATTGTAGCTGCCAGACGCTTCAGTAAGTTGGGTGAATATAACCTTCGCAAGATAGGTATAGCTATGAATAGAGCGCAGTACTTTATTACTTACCAAGGTGCGGCTATTACATATTTAGACTTACAACCGCACATCATCAGAGAGCATATACTAAAAGGGTATAACAGTAAATTTTTACCAAAACAAAAAACACAACTGAGCTTATTCTAATGACCTGGTTACTCTACGATGGTACTTTTGCAGGGCTGTTAAGTAGTGTGTTCGCTGTATACGAACGGAAGCTTAGTATAGTGCGTATATGTACGTATAGCTCGTTTCAACCTGATGCATTCGCTACAACGATTAGTATTGATAGTGATACAACTAAAGCAGCACGTGTGTGGAAAGGTTTGCAAAAAAAGCTATCCAGTAAGGGACTGAAGTGGATATACTATACCTACTTATCCCAATTGCCAGATATGGAAAATGCAATGATGAGTTTTATTCGCTTAGTATTTGCAGCAGGTGGGAATGTCGAGAATGACTATGGTAATCCTGTGGTACTTAGTTTGTCTGATATCACAAGAAAGGTAGGTAGAGAAAAACATAGAATGGAGGCTTTTGTAAGGTTCAGGCAGACTAAAGAGAATTTATATTATGCTGCAGTTGAGCCTGATTTCAATGTGCTGCCAATCATCACGCCGCATTTCAAAAATCGTTATGCTGACCAACATTGGCTAATATATGATGTCAAACGCAGATATGGTATACAGCACAATTGTAATGATCATAAAGTAAATGAAGTAACTATTAGTTGGAATGAAGGTGTGAAACCCGGTAATGAATCTTCAGAAGTGTTTACTCCTGAAGAGGGCTGGTATCAGAAGTTGTGGCAAGACTACTTTAAAAGTACAGGCATTCCTCATCGGAAGAATATGCGCTTGCATGTACAGCATGTACCAAGACGCTATTGGAAATACTTTACAGAAAAGCACCTACAGTAATACCTAAATTTATGGATGTTATGATGAAGAAATGGGTGATTTTATTCCTGCAATAAACATGGTTAGTAGTTAGAAAGAAGTAATAATTGACTTGTCAATAATCTTCCCAACCCCGAAATAAGTGTTAGATTTAAATTAGGTACTAAAAGTAGGAATGATTTCAAAAGCAAACTAAAAGCACAAAACTGTATAAACTATTCTGGATTAATAGTAAAAATAATTATAAACAAGGATAACCTAAATTGCAAGAAGAAGGTGTTTCTCTATCAATACCTACAGGTTATTTAGAAACAGAATATGAAACAAAAAGTTAATAGTCATAATGTAGATGATGATATGTTGAAGATGGTTAGTATTCATGTTGAAAAAAAACATGGACAGGTTACTAAAGTAATCTTGACATTCTTAATACTGGTTTCAATATTATTACCTGTTTGCTTTTTAATATTATTTCAAGAGAAGATAGGTAAGAGCTTTTTTATTTCAATTATTGTTTTTTGGTTAGTCGGCTTTTACTTTTTGAGAATTTTATTGTGGGATAGCTTTGGAGTTGAAGAAATCGAATTGAGAAAATCAAGTATAATGATTTTTCTTAATTATAAATTGTTTAGGCTAAAGCAAGGTATTATAAGTACAGATTCTCTTACAGTTAGCTTTTTGCCAACAGCTGTGGAATCTAAAGAAAAGAGCGTGATGTGCAACAGAAAAAATACAATACTAGTATTTTATTCTAAAAGTTCCGATTTAAAGACAACAGTTCCAATGACTAGAGAAATGGCTTTTGAGATGAAAGTAAAAATTATGGACTACATCAAAAAGTAAGTTGATTTTTTAAGTATTAATTGTGCTTTAGTCGCATTATCAAAACCCAAAGCCAGATTAGTGTTATTACTCCGATATGATAGTTTATCGATTCAGTGTTATACTCAATAATATAGCTATTAGTGACTTGTAAGCTAAAGTTGTTCAACTCCATTGCTTTTTATTAGAAAGTGGTAATAATATACTTAAAGTTGAACTTTGAAAATATTACCCCTAATATCTATTGAGATAAATACTCTTGTGATTAATAGCCACAAGGTAATAGCTTTATGAGAGAAGCCTTATTTCAGCATTAGTACTCTTCGTACCATTGAAAGTGATTTTGGATGATCCCTGATTTTTTATCTGTAATAAAGGATTGCAGCGCATCAGCTACACTGGTATGTTCTTTACCCTTTAGCCATATCAAACTCCATGTTGTTTGTATAGGTAGACCTTTAACAGGAATGATAGTTAGTTGCTTTGCGAATAGTTCGTTTTTAATTCCAATTAATGGCATTACAGAATAGCCTAAGCCTGCTAATACAGCTTGCTTAACAGCTTCATTAGAGGTTAACTCCATTTTCTTAAGCACGGATATATTTTTCGATTTAAAAAACCTGTTCATTGCTTCCCTAGTACCAGAACCTTTCTCTCTGAATATCAGTGGTAGCTCCTTGAATATATTAGCGTCGTAGTTTTTTCTTTTTAGTTTAGTTTGAGTGTTGCCTACCAAGTAGAGTTTATTAGAGATCAGGTCTATTTTTTCAACTTTAATATTCCGTGGTAAGATAGACACAAGGGCAAAATCTACTTCGTTAGCTTCTAGGCTTTCGATCACCTTTCCCTTATTCGTAACATCTAATACAAGATCTACTCCAGGGTTTTGCTTTATGAAGTCTGTAAGAAAGTAAGGCATAACGTATTTGCCTGTAGATACTACAGATATTTTCAGCTTCCCGATCAGTTCGCCTTTATATGCATGCATCTTGTAATTGATGTCATGTACTTGCTCTAAAATCTTCTCTGCTGCAATGGCTATCTCCCGCCCAAAATCAGTAATGTATATGTTCCTGCCGATAGCTTCAGTAAGCGGAATATCAAATTGTGACTGGAAGTTTTTCAACTGTATTGATACTGCTGGTTGAGTAAGGTGTAGCTCTTCAGCAGCCTTAGTTACACTATTAGTTTGAGAGATCTTTAAAAATATCTGAAGCTGGTGTAGCGTGTAATTCATAAAAATAGTTTATGATTTAGATATGAAGTATAAATGTAATTAAATGAATTATTGAATTCATCTTTGTGCCAGAAAAAAATAAAAAAGATGAAAAAAATTACAATTGCAAAAGGGGACGGAATAGGTCCAGAAATTATGAATGCTACGATCTCTATTCTTCATGCTGCGGGAGCACAGATTGAAACAGAGGAAATAGCTATCGGGGAACAAGTATACTTAGGCGGCAACACCTCTGGAATATCTAAGGAGGCCTGGGATAGCATAAGAGCGAACAAGGTGTTCTTAAAAGCTCCTGTAACAACACCTCAAGGAGGAGGCTACAAGAGTCTGAACGTGACCATGCGTAAAACGCTAGGTTTATTTGCTAACGTTAGGCCATGTAGAAGTTACCACCCTTTCATAGCCACTAAGCATCCTGTGATGGATACTGTTATCATACGCGAGAATGAAGAGGATCTGTATGCAGGTATAGAGCATCAGCAAACAGATGAGGTGGTGCAGTGTCTTAAGTTGATAAGCAGACCGGGATGTGAAAAGATAATCCGATATGCTTTTGAATATGCAAAACAATACGGACGTAAAAAGGTAACCTGCTTTACCAAAGACAACATCATGAAGCAGACTGATGGGTTGTTTCATAAAGTATATAAAGAAGTAGCTGCAGAGTATCCTGAAATTGAAACTGAACATTGGATAATAGATATTGGTGCAGCTAAGCTTGCAGATACGCCTGAACATTTTGATGTAATAGTCATGCCCAATCTTTACGGAGATATATTATCTGATATAGCCGCGCAGATAACAGGTTCGGTAGGTTTGGCTGGTAGTTCTAACATCGGCAACTCATGTGCAATGTTTGAAGCCATCCATGGGTCTGCACCCGATATAGCTGGTAAAGATTTAGCTAACCCTTCCGGTCTGTTGAATGCCGCTGTCATGATGCTGACTCATATAGGGCAAGCTGAAATAGCTACTAAGATCCAAAACGCACTATTAAAAACTCTTGAAGACGGCATCCATACAGCAGATATATATAAAGAAGGAGTAAGTAGTAGAAAGGTAGGTGCAAAAGAGTTTACTTCTGCTGTAATAGACAACCTTGGTAAAGTGCCAAAAGTATTAATTGCCGCAACTCAGGAAAATACTGCCCCATTCGTTATGCCAGTCTATAAGCGTAGAGCACAATCAAAAAAAGAGCTGAATGGTATAGACATATTTGTACACTGGAGCGGAGACAAGCCTGAACAGCTAGCAACAATGTTAAATGAGCTAAACAGCAACGGACTGAAATTACAGATGATCACCAATAGAGGGGTGAAAGTTTGGCCGGAAGGTTTTGAAGAGACTTTTTGTACAGATCACTGGAGGTGCAGATTCTCTCAAATTTCGGAAGAAAAGTTAGGCAATAACAACATTATAGACCTGCTAACCTCAGCAGAGCAAAGCGGAATAGACGTAGTAAAGACTGAGAACCTCTACAGCTTTGATGGAGAGAGAGCCTACTCTCTCGGACAGGGTCAGTAGGTTGTATTCGTTAGTATGCACTGGCTATATCGAGTGATACAATACAAGCTTTAAAAAAAAGAAATGTAATCAATCAAAAAAACTGTAAAAATGATACCACAACCAAGTGAGTTTAACTTAATAAACGGAACATTTACTGTAGAGGAGGCAAAGGAGATACTATCTAACCTCTTTTCCGATAAGATTCGCTTTCATAAAAACAAAGATTTTGGGCATACCGAAAGATATGGTGTGCCCGACCCTCACGCAGAAAAAAGAATACCAGAACTACGAAAGTCACAAGAGGATGTTAACAGCTACATTAAACAATGTGACAATAACGTAAAGGTGAAAATTTATGCTGACATAAAAATCGAGCTTATTAAATAATAAAGATGAACTTTAGTTTACTAATAGAAAATCTAACTAATCCTGCACTGCTGTTTTTCTTACTTGGTACGATAGCAGTATTTCTAAAAAGTGATTTAGAGATACCTCCAAGCTCCTCAAAGTTTATATCACTTTACTTGCTGTTCTCTATAGGGTTTAAAGGTGGTCAAGAGCTATCTCATGAACCATTAAGTACAGAAATATTATGGTCTATGCTTTTCGGAGTGGTGATAGCAGCAATTATACCATTGTATGTATTCTTTATTCTTAAGAGGAAGCTCAATAGCTATGATGCGGGTGCTATAGCAGCATCATACGGATCGGTGAGTGCAGTTACTTTTATAACAGCTGCCAGCTACCTAGAGGCAAATGCTTTAAAACTAAACGGTCATATGGTAGCCATTATGGCTTTGATGGAATCACCCGCTATTATAGCGGGTTTATTATTGATATCCCTGCATAGAAAGAATGAGCGTGATAATGATCTAAGTAGTAACAAGGCGTTACAGCACTCTTTAACCAATGGTAGTGTTTTGTTGATATTAGGTAGTCTTATCATAGGCTACATGGCCAGTGCAGAGCAGGCTGAGGGTATCAAGCCTTTTACTAACGATATCTTCAAAGGCTTTTTAGCTATCTTTTTACTTGACATGGGTATAGTAAGTGGCAGGAAGCTACGTGTGCTATTAGAGAACGGCTGGTTCCCTTTTGTGTTCGCATTGCTAATACCTTTAATAAACGGGGCCGTAGTAGCAGTAGCGAGTGGATTAGTAACTCAAGATGTAAGCAACAGGTTTATTTTTGCAGTATTGGCTGCTAGTGCATCCTATATTGCTGTGCCTGCAGCAATGAAAATTGCCGTACCAAAAGCAAACCCGGGACTGTTTTTGCCTATGGCGCTGGCAGTAACATTTCCTGTGAATATTACAATCGGCATGCCTGTATACTTTGCTATAGTCAACTGTACATTAATTTGAAGAGGAAACAGCAATGAAAATTTGTGTCATTAAAGGGTCATACATAAAGTGTATGACCCTTTAATGAAGCACCTATTGATAAGATATAATCAATCTTATAGCAGATTGTATGGAATGGCAAATATCTTTTAAAAGAGTTTCCTACCCTAAAACTATTATATGTTTTTGATGGTTTGAGAAAGCTAGCTTGTTGTATGCGGTGACATGTTCTATAGTTCTGGGAGTGCACTGGTAATTCATTATACAATATGCGTGAGTAGTCTAGAAGTATTGCTACTTCTATGTATCAAGATCTTTATTATGAAACTTAGTCTACAGATATCTTGTTTTTTTTTATTCGCGGATATATAATATGCTGTATAAGCTTCAGTAGATATAGAATGACTTTGCATAATATTGTTCGTGAGCTCTTTTTGAAACATGTAAAAAATAATTGTTCATATTTTTCTGTGAAAATGTTGTTAAATCATTTTTTTTTTATAGATTAGTATTTACAATTAAACCAAAGATGCACCAAACACCATAGGTACTACTGTACCTCCTATTGCCACATGAAACCCGTATTCCATATAACTATTTTGCTTATTAGCAGTTTTGTTTGTGTAGTTAATACATATGGACAGAATATTTCTTCAAATAGTATTATTTCTCTAGGTATTCCCTTTACGGAGGGTGGGGAGTTTTTTCAAAAAGTTAAGTACGAAATCGATAGCTCTGTTAAGCTCAACGTTAATGTTCAATGCTTTCAATTAAGACAACTCGATAGTGTTGAATTGTACCACCTTACTTTTAATAAAAAGTCATTTAAAGAAGGTGTTAATTCAATTACCTTAAGGTTTGAGAAGAACGACAGTACAAAATATAAGAATAAAGACTTCTTTGATATAGTTAAAAAAACGTCAGAAGTGCCGCCAGGTACCTACCATGCATTTTTAACAATGTCTAGCATTGATGGGTCTCTAGTGTTTAAAAAAGACTTTAGTTGGTATGTAGACAGCACTCTCCCTTACAATTCTGATATGAGAAATCAGATTAATGGGCTTTTTGCGCCTTCTTCTAAAAAGGTCAGAATAAAAATAAATAATAGAAACAGAGGCAAGGGTAAACCTTCTAACGTTGAGTTGACAAGAATGAATACTCGCATCAACAGAAGATTTAAAAATGGTGTTACTGCAAATCCTGAAACAATTGAAGGTAAGTCTTACAGTGCTTTATATTATAAACAATGGTTTTTGGGTAGGTATGAGGTTGTGTCAAGACTGGCAATGAGAGATAAGGTCGAAAATGAAAGAAAAGCGCTAAAGAATAAGTCAATATCATTAGTAGACAATGATATTTCAGACTTTTCAACTGTTAGCTCTCAGACAAAAAGGCTACACAAAAAAGATAAGTGCGATCAAGAAACTCGCGGGAATATAGGTTTTACAACTGGCTTTGGAAATGGACAAGAGCCTAACTCTCAACAGAAAAATTATTATCAAGAAGTTAATGGTGTAATACACACATCAATTAAGAATATACCTGTAGTGATAGAGGGTTTCTATACTACACAGGATATTGGTCGTCAGGCAAAAGCTAGTTACTTGCGTATTCACTATGACGTAGAGGAATCCAAAAATCAAGTTAAGAAGAAGATAAACACGTTTAAGTCCAAATATAATGAGACTAAGAATATGCGCATGGATGGATCTTATATGCATCTGCTAAGTAGTCTTAATTCCGAAAACAGCAATATTAAAAGTCTCTTTTTAAAGAAATATGGTTTAGATATAGATACTATAGATGAGCAAACATTTTTATCTCATGTTGAGGTTGATACTACTGGACTCGGAGGGGATGGTAAAGCAAAAAAATCGACAGCAGAGGCAAAAGAAATGTATGCGAAGTATGAGAAGAATAAAGATCGGATAAATAAATATTCTAAAGTATTAGAGCAGTATGGCGATAAAATGTATTTAGACTCTGCTCTTACATATGCCAGATTAGAAAAGCTCAATGAGGGTAACGCATCTTACAAAGAGCTGGCTAGTGCAGCAGCAGACCTTCTTCCGGAGGATAATACGTCAAAATTTATCAGAGGTATCACAAACTTTGACTTAGGTATTTTAAATCAATATGAGTCCGATTATACAATGTCGGGACAAGTATTGAAAGGCGGTGGCTTTGGGTATGATTTTGGTTTTTTTAAAGCGCGTGCTGCAATGGGTAAAACTGAATATATCTCAAGAGACGGCAATGTTGAGGCTTATAATACATACATGGTCAGAGCTGACTCAAGAGTTAGCGACGGACAGGATGTAGGTTTGATCTATTATACTTATTCACCGACTAAAAATGTTTTGGAGAGTGAGAACTTTAAGAAAGATGTTATTTCAAAATCCTTTATGTCTCCTACCCATGTGTTATCATTTGTATACTCAGGCAAATTCGGTAAGAAGTTAATAATCCAATCAGAAGGTGCTACCTCTTATGATCAGGTATCAAAACTTTCGAAGGTGAGTAAAGACAATACTGCGGCTAAAATAGGTGCAGAGTACTTATTGACGTCAATAAATACATCAATTACCGGGGAGTGGGAGCATATGGGCAAAGAGTTTGAAAATAGTGCTATGCCTATCAAGAGAAATGGTACAGAAAGGTACACCTTGGGAAGTAATGCAACAATTGTCAAATCATTAATTACACTTGGAGTACAGTATAACTTCATCAAGCAGCTATCATTTGCATCTACCGGTTATAACAGAAGGTGGGGCTTTGATGTGAAAACCAACTTTAGAAGATATCCCAACTTGTATGTTTCGTATAAGCCATTTACAACGTTCAGAGCTTATAACGATACTTTCTCTATTGCTCAAAGGCCAATACTAGGGGAGGTAACTACCTCGAGATTAACTTATCAATTTAGAAAAAATAAGTCTTCCCATCGTTTTATGGTTATGTATAACAATAACAAAAACACTGCCGATACCATTACTTATGAAAGCCGGTTTACTCAAGTGGGATATATATATAGTTCCGGAATAAACATGCTATGTGTTAATGCAGGCTGGATGAGTGTGCCTTTTACTGATAGTGCTTTGAGTGGAGATCTATATTTTATCAATAGTAGTTTGAGTAAAAGTATTAATGAGCACATTACGTTGAGTGGAGGTCCTGATATTGCACTAAGTAAAAATAAACTAGAAAAAATATCCGCTACTGCAGGAGTAACATATTTGTTTCGAAAGAAGCCAATTGGGCTAAGACTACAGGTAAGGTATACTCATTTTACAGATAGTCTTTACTTGGATAAAAACAACTTGTGGGCAGGGTTGGTAGGTGTAGATTGGCGGTTTAAAATGAAAAAGAATTGTCAAAAAATAAAATAGTTAACTGAGACAAACATATCTTATGAAAACGTTACTTATACCCTGGCAAAAAAGCTTCCTACTTGCTTTACTTCTACTAAGTATTACATATACTGCTAGTGCACAAAATAACATTATTGTTAACCTTGGGTTACTGGATGGGATAGAAATAACTCCGGATAATGTCTTTAATTATCAGGTACTAAATAACAGTGGTCGACGAATAGATGCACTAGTTAGGGGGTCCTTGAGGTATAAGAATACAACTCTAAGGTTTTCGTATACATACAGAACTACTTTAGAAGTAGGGGTTAATATGTTATCTAAGGAAAAAGTAATTAACCCTAATTGGAACTTTTCTGATAATGAGTTTAGAGAGTTGTTTTTCAATTATAAAAAGCTACCTCAAGGCACATATGAGTATTGTGTAGAGTTAGATTTAAATACTATACATGCAGAGAATCATAACGAAGCATTATTTGATGCGTGCATCTATCAATCGGTAGATGACATTTTTCTTATTAACTTAATTGAACCTATAGACGATGCTAAAATTTACGAAACTAACCCTATTTTGTCATGGGTGGTAAATCACCCTGTTGCATCGCAGTTAAACTATAAATTAAGGCTTGTAGAGCTTAAAGAAGGTCAGAATAATGTAGCAGCTATTGCTCGGAACAATCCAATTTATCAGGAGAAAAATATCATGGGGTATAGTAAGTTATATCCTGTAACTGGCAAACCTCTGCAGAAGTATCAACCATATGTCTGGACCGTTGATGCCTACTACAAACACATCCTTTTAGGTGGTGCTGAACCTTGGAGATTTACGATTATTGAGGATACACTATTCAAAGAAATTACTCCCAACCAATCATATTACGAGTTTGAAAACCACATAGGTGATACAAGATTGGATATCACAGGGGAGATTAAATTGAAGTACCGGACCGATATAAACAATGATACACTGTTTCTGCGGATCGTTAATGATAAAGGAGAAGAGATTTCATTCAATGATGATCACATTCCTCTTAAAAACGGCTACAACTGGTTCACTGTAATGCTTCACAAAGAAGTGAGCTTAAAGCATCAGGGTAAATATAACCTGGAGTTGAGAACGAAGTTGAATGAGCTATTCGTTATCCCATTTACTTACAATAACCCTCTTTTTACTAGATAATGCAAACTGCGAATAAACTACATAAGTTGGATAAGGTACTTCTATACATGATGAGCATAGTAGTAGTGTTGTTAACTATCTACACTGTTAGTACTGTGTTGAGTAAGAAAGAAGTCGCATACATAGACATTAGTAAGCTTACAGAAGATTACGAGCTGAAAAAGGATTTAGAAAATATAGCCTCTCAAAATCTATACAAAATCCGAGGTGCTATCGACAGCTTAAAAATGTTACAAAAACTTGCAAGTACTAATAATGGACGAGTAGACTCACAATTATTACATGCTGAGCAAGTATTCAATGAATATTATGCACAATCAAACCAAGAGATAAATAAAAAAATATGGGAACGTCTTAACCCATTGATCGAAGAGTATGGAAATGAGAAAAAACTGACATTGTTAATTGGTGCAAATGGTGCGGGGTCTCTGCTTTATGCTGACAAGGGTAGAGACTTAACTGCTGACTTAACTGCTTATGTAAATAGAAAATATGCAAAAGGTAATTAAAATACTACTCTGCTTAAGCTTATTTGGCTGTACTACAAATAGTGATTTGAAGCCTAATAAGTATGTAGCGTTCATGGAGGATAATGATAAAACCCGACAGACCATTGAAACAGGAGGCTCTATATATTCAATTCAGTTAGCAACGCCTGACTATATGGCTTGTAGAGAGTTAAGTGAAGAGCTTGAAGAGTCTGATTTAGCGCCAATAAGAAGTAGAGCAAAAGAACTAGAAGGTTATGTGTTCTTTATAATTAATATAGGACAACGCAAAGAAGAAAGTAGTGTCATAGAAGATATTCAAAAAAAGCATAAAGCAGGTGAGATGATAATGTATTATCAATCTGCAGCTGCTAACGATATAATATTGTATTGCGATGATACTCAAGTTTACCCTGCTACTTACCATTATGAAGATAACTATGGGCTTGCTCCATATAATACGATAATTACCGGTTTTAAAGTGCCCAAGTTGGAATCCGATTTGAAACTGGTGTTCAATGATAGATATAACAATAACCTATTTATACAAGCAAGTTATTCCAAAAACACATTAGAAAACCTACCCACTTTGGGAACAAAATAGCTGACTTATGAAAAAGACCCTCATAAAAGCAACAGCAAAAGTGCTTTTCTTATCACTAGCTTATCAACTGTTTTTGCCAAACTATGTCTATGCCTTAACAGCTGGTCCAACAACACCTGAAGTTCAAAGCTTTGAGCCGATTGGAACTACCGACATGGTAGATATGTTCACCGGAGACTTTACTTACAATATACCTTTAATGGATGTAGAAGGTTTCCCTATAAATATATCCTATCATGCAGGAAGCGGTATAGAGCAAGAGGCTAGTTGGGTAGGCTTAGGTTGGAATATTAATCCAGGGGAGATAAATCGTTCTGTGCGTGGGTTACCAGATGATTTTAATGGAGAAACCATTGAGAAAAAGCTGAATATCAACGAAGAGACAGACTGGAGGTTTTCTTTAGGAGCTAGTGTGTCTGCAGAGTTGTTCGGATTTAATCCTAATCAGTATGGTTTAAACCTTTCGATTGGTGTGGGTAATTATGTTGCCTTTAATAATTATAAAGGAGTAAGTGTTGGTGTGAATGCTGGTGTGACTGTATCAACTCCTGTTGCTAGTGCCGGTGTAGATATGGGGATAGGTTCTCAGGCAGGTGCAGATATTGATGTGAATGCAGGCTTAAGTATCTCACAAAGTCTCACTCAAGATGTTGGTGCAGGCATTGGTGTGTCGGGAGGAACTGGCTTTAACTCAAGAACAGGTCTGAAAGATCTATCATTTGGTATCAGTGCAAGTGCCTCACAGTCATATACAAGACAAAGAACAAATAAGAATGGAGATATAGAGAAAAAGAGTCATTCGCAAAGTATCGCCGGCGCGTCATTTGGTTCTACAATACCAATTGGCCTACAAAATTATGTGCCTGTAATAACAAACGAGAGTGTGCAAAAGACCTTTCAATTTCAAACGCGTTTTGGCGGCGAGATATTTTATGCATTTCCCAATGCACACCTAAGCATAATGAAGTCAACACTTAAGTATGGAGAGGATGGATCAAGACCGGGTTATGGATACTTGTATTCAGAAAATGCCCCTAAAGAGGGTATAATGGATTTCAGTCGTGAGAAGGATGGTTATTATAACAATACTTTAAAAAATCTACCACTCTCATCAATGACCTACGATGTGTATTCTATAAGTGGGCAGGGAACAGGTGGTATGTTCCGTCCGTTCAGAAATGATATAGGCACTGTTTTTGATCCTTTCGTCAATCCACCTAAGAGTACAAGTTTTGATGTGAAGCTTGAGGCAGGCCTTGGTAATCTTTTTGAGCTAGGTACAGACCTTACTTTTTATGATAACGAGAATAAATCTGGTCCTTGGAAAATGTTGCCGTTCAGGTCAGAGGATACAGGTAGTTTTTATGAAAAGGTATATTTTAAACAAGCAGGTGAGCTAACATATAATAACCAGCAACAAACAAGCAATCTATTTAATGATAAGCCATTATACGTAGGAGAGAATGAAACCTCTTTATATACTAAGGGCCGTGCAGGTGCAGGATCAATGCCGGGTAAGTTTGGTAACAGCTATGTATATACTGGTAGCGAAGCGGATAGAACAACCAGGGCTAATATGTTATCTTATATAACAGCTGGTGAGGCCGATGTTGACGACGTGGCTCAACATAAAAAAATAGTAAGTTTTAGTGATGGCGTTTCTCAGCCATTTAGTAATCCTGTTGTGAATGAGGACGATAGGTATGGCTCAGATGCTAATGATGCTAAGGGACACCACCTTTCTGAGTTTACCCAAACTCTTCCTGACGGGCGCCGGTATATATACGGAACTCCTGCATTAAATCATGTAACAAGAGAAGTCTCTTTCAATGTTTCTTCAGGTAATGCAAATATTTCTAATGGGTTAGTGAAGATTGATAATGGAGACGATACTAAGAATAATAGTAAAGGTAAAGAGAATTTTTACTCTCATACAGGCACACCGGCATATGCGTATAGTTATCTTTTAACATCAGTACTTTCCAAAGATTATGTTGACGTATTAGGAGATGGACCTACTGATGATGACTTAGGGAGTTTTACGAAAATAAACTATACCAAAATGCATGATGATTACAGATGGCGTGCTCCATATAGTATTGATTCTGCACAATACAATCCAGGATTTTGGTCAGATAATGATGATGACAAGGGTAGCTATATAGCAGGCTCTAAACAAATATGGCATATACGTTCTATAGAGACCAAAAATTATGTAGCCGAGTTTTATGTTTCTAATAGGGAGGATGGTAAAGGCGTTACTGGTGCAATTTTACCATCAGGTAGTAGTGTTGATGTTGGCGGGTTATATGCGGGCTCTAGTTCTGAAAATCAACGTTCTTACAAGCTTGATTCAATTAAACTATATAATAAACACGACAGGTATATTAATGAATCAGGAAACTCAGCAGTACCTATCAAAACAGTTGTTTTCAGGTATTCGTACAGGTTGTGTAAGGGTATTCCTAATTCGTTTTCTCCCAATAGCAACGAAGCTAATACATATGATGGCGGTAAGTTAACACTTGAAAGGATCTATATTAAGTATGGTAATTCAAATAAGAATCTGCTTAGCCCGTATGTTTTTTCTTATAATGGAGCTAACCCTCAATATAAATTTGCATCGAAAGACCGATGGGGAAACTACCAGCCAGCAAGTGGTGCGCTAGGTAGTTTTGAATACCCGTATGTGAGACAAGATGGAAGTGCTGATGCAAATGTTAGTGCATGGTCTTTAACTGATATAAAACTACCATCTGGTGGTAAGATACACGTGGACTATGAAAGTGATGACTATTCATATGTGCAGAATAAGCGGAGTATGCAGATGTTTATGGTTGAAGGAGTAGGGAATACTGCTAATTATGAACAAAAGAATAAGCTTTATGAAAGTGTTGATAATGTAAATAACTATGTCTATTTCAAAAGAAGATTAGATCGGGAAAATTCAAGCCGATCTATGAAGGATAACTATTTAGAAAATACGAACACTCTATACTACAGCTTTAATTTAGATATATCTGGCAAGGGGAAATATGAACATATTAAGGGCTATGCAGAAATAGAAGAGGTTGGTATTTGTCCTAATGATAGTGACTATGGTTATGTGAGGCTTAAAAAAGAACGTCCGGGTAATAATAGCAATCGTTTATTGCATCCGGCTACTATTTATGGTATCAATATCGGCAGGCACTATCTGCCACATATTATATACCCCGGTTATAGTGGTGGAGGCGGTCCTATACAAATACTTCATGGGTTAAAAGCTGCAGCAACAGAGTTGATGACTATTGCTAAGAACCCAATAGTCAGGTTTGTAGAAAAAGATAAAAAAGCAAGAAATATAAATATTGCCAAGTCATGGGTAAGACTTAATGTTCCGGGGCTTACTAAAGAAGGCGGAGGTCTAAGGGTTAAAGAATTAACACTTAATGATAATTGGAGTTCTCTAGTAGGAGGTGCTGATGCAAATTATGGTAAGGCTTATGATTATACAGAGTGGGATGATAATTGGGGTAAATACGTTAGTACCGGTGTTGCCAGTTATGAACCTATGATTGGAGGAGATGAAAACCCATTCAAAGTTCCAGTCCCATATACAAGTAGTGCAGGAAGGTTATTGCCGGCAATAAAGTTTTTCCAAGAAGAGCCGTTTGGAGAGTCTTTCTTCCCTCCTCCAGTTGTGGGATATAGTAAAGTGACGGTAAAAAGTATACATATAGATGATGCACGTTCAGCACAATCAGAAGAAGAGCACACTTTCTATACAGCTAAAGAGTTTCCTATAGAAATCGACTATACTGAAAAGGATGCACCATCTCCTGTTAAGACTAAAACGTTGAGAAAGAAATATGAAGAGGTGAAAGTAATGCAAGGTTACGCATTGAAGTTTAACGATATGCATGGTAAGCCTAAAGGTACCAGCTACTACATTCTCAATACTGATGGTTCAAATGTCAAAAGGGAGAGAGTCTCTGGAATGACATATAAATACCAAATAGATAACAAGGGTAAGCTAGATAATAATGTTAATGCAGTAGTGCGAACAAGAGGTACTAATAGTGGTTATGCTGTGCAGTCTGTGAAATTGGGAGAAGAAATGGATTTTACCATTGATAGCAGGGAAAGAGATATAAGGTCGTTCCGTAGAAATGTTGATATAAATGTTAATGTGGTACTGTTCGTCTTCGTTCCAATACCTATACCTACAGCATTCTTCCCCGATAAGGAAGAAAAAACAATATTCAGGTCAATGGTATCTACCAAGATTATTCAAAAATATGGGATACTGAACTCTATTGAAACATATGACCACGGTGCGAAAATTAAAACCGAGAATTTATTGTATGATAGTGAGACAGGTGCAGTATTATTGACTAAGACCAACAACGAATACAGCTCTGGCAATCAGTTCAAAGGAAATTATAATCTGAATATTCCTGCTTATTGGGCTTATGAAGGTATGCAGCCGGCGTATACAAATATTGGTTATGAGGAGAAAGCAGATTCGTTAGTTATAGAAACTCATCAACTCTACGATTCATATTATGGCCGTCTTTTTGTTAATAGAGATAGGTTTACACCTGGCGATGAGTTGTTGCTGACCTATACCATAGACAATACAACGCACAAAGTAAAAGCCTGGGTAGTTGATGATGAAGATGAGTGGAAAGATAACAATCCGCTACAAGGGAATTTCGTAATAAGTCCCGGACCTCATTGTAATTCATATTATGAACCATATCCCCGTAACAGGGTTCAATGTGACACGTCTGATCCTGTAGATTATGTTCAGGCAGAACCATTTCGTCAAGTGGTATTAAGGGCTTTAAAAGATGCTAATGATAATGTATTGTGGCCTGGTGCGCTTACTACTGGTAGCTCTGTGAGTGATGTCTACGTGAAGGTTTTACGATCGGGGAGGAGGAATAACCTAGATCAGCATGTGCAATCATCTACGCTAACGTCTAATCCATATACAACGAATATTAGCGACTTAATAGCTACAGGTACGGCATACGGGAAAGTATTAAACTTATCGGTTAACGAGTTCTCAGATAAAGCAGCACCATTTAGCTCTGATTCAGGGGATTATTACTTAACTAATAAAGGGGTATATAACCCTTACATATATCCTGTGTCAATAACAGACAAGGATATGAAAATACTAAATCGATATGTAGTTGGTCATAAGGGTAACTATCGACCAGTCAAAAGTTATTCTTATAAAACCGATAGAGATTATTCCCAGAATAATATTAGTGAGGACGGAACATACAGCATTAGTGGAGATGCATTTTGGACCTATTCACAGGCAGGTAGAACAATAATGAGTGGCATCCAGCCTGATGAAGAATCAAGTTGGATTGCACAAAGTGAGGTATTAAAGTATGATGTGTTTAGCAATGCTATAGAAGAGGTAGACGCACTAGGTAAATACTCGAGTGCTCAGTATGGATACAATAAGTCTCTACCTGTAGCGGTTGCTTCTAATGTTAGACAAAAAGCTTTTTGTTTTGAAGGGTTTGAAGATTATGACATGATGGTGCCAAAATATTTACGTGCTCTTTATCAAGGATCGTACTATTATTTTACTCCGTTTGCTAACTCGTTTAACAGTGTTCAAAGCAGCCTTACAAGGTATAATCAAGACTATGTTAGGTTAAACTTAACTGCATCATCCGGGAATGCTATTACCAGTAATGAGAGTCATTCAGGTTTATACTCATTACAATGTAACTACAGTCAAGATTTTAATATCGGCGTAAGATCAATTGTGCCTGAAGCAAAGGATGCGGGATACTTATCACCGACAGAATGGAGGAATACAAAGAATTTCTCATTTGATGGATACAGGAAATATATAGTGAGTTTATGGCTTAAGCCTACCTCTGGTAGCGCCTCTACTATAGCAGCTAATACTAAGATGGTACTTGGTGCTAACGAATATCCTTTCCAGCTTAAAACAGGAAATATTGACGGTTGGTATAAAGCCGAATGTGAAGTGGATATGTCAGCTTGGTCAGGAGTAGCTATTCGGCTACCAGCAGGCGCTTATTTTGACGATGTAAGGTTTGTGCCAATTGATGCAAGTATGAAATCGTTTGTGTACAACCCTGTCTCATTCAAGTTGATCGCCGAACAAGATGACAATAACTTTTCAACATTTTATGAGTACGACCAGGAAGGTCAGTTGATAAGAGTGAAAAAAGAAACAGAGAGAGGAATAGTAACAGTAAGTGAAAGTAGACGTTCGAACCACAAAAACTAAAGTAAGATGTGCAAGTATTTTTTCTTGTTAGGTATGGTGCTTATGCTTGGTTTTAATGGTCTATACGGCCAGACATTTGCCAGCGGTTTGTTTGATAAAATAAAAAAAGCGAACGATAAGCCTGTGCTTTCTTATGACTATAAAGTCTACTTGAAAAACACTGACGAGAATAGAGTAGAAGACAGTATCGTAGGTCATTTTTATAAAGATTCTCTAGGTTATGTTGATAGTAATACCTTCTCAATATCGCTAGTGAATAATACACACTATTGTAAAGTTGATGTTTCATCAAAGTCTGTAACAGTATCTACAATTGAGGTATTAAAACAAAAGCTTGGACTTTCTCCGTCTGATATTGTAGAACCTAATATCATTGCTTTAACTGACTCAATGATAACTAAGCAAGGGAGACTCTCTTCACGAGTGTTGTCTAATGGGAACCATGAGATAAGTGTAAATTTTAAAAACCACGATTTTTCAGGTTTTACCGCAGAGATAGAGAAAGAGTCATTATTGCTTCAGAAAATAGTGTTCGAAGTTGAGGAAAAGAATAAGTATGGAGAGTCTGCGGGCTATAGTCGTATTTATGTGATAGAAGACTTTCAATATGATTTTGATGAGAAAAAATTATTGACAAACAGGTTCTTTAAACAGAAACAGGATAAAATTTTACTTGCTGATAAGTATGCACGATATCACCTATACACAATAACCGAATAAAGCTTATATACTATGTACAACCGAATATTATTTCTCTGCATAGGAATCATGATTTCCTTATCATCAGCTGCACAGGTTTTTCAATATCTGCCTGATGAAAAAAGTGAAAGGCTATATAGTTATGATATTAAAAATAACGGTAGCTATAAACCTAATAACGCTTATAGTGACTCTTTACTGATAACTAAAAGTAATGAGTACGACCAGCTGGTAAGTAACCCTAGTTTGTCTCACTTTTTTACTAAAAGCGTACAAAACTATGTTTTTGTAGGAGTGAATCATGATACAAATGTTGTCGTTCCCTCAGCGTATGTATATAACGTTGCACTTACGGTCTGGTGTTTTAATTATGCTAGTCCAGGCACACCTGTAGCTAAAAATATTACGCTACAAGTATCATATGATCCGGATTCCGGTGTATCATATACAGATGCAAACATTTATAAATTTTCAGGCTATCATAAATTGATCGTAGAAGTTACTAGTATTAAGGATACTTCGAATAATATGATTCTGAGATCAGACTTGCCGAAGAATTTTTATGTTATGTCTACAGTTGTTGTAGAAAGGTATGATGATGTAGCTTTTACTATATATCCATGGGGTACAACAATTAATGGTGGTAAGACTTTGAATGTTACATGGGGTACGTCTACTAACTCTTCATTAGGTTGTACAGGCACTGTTACTTCAAATAACTTAAAGCCAATGGAGTTTGAATTAGAGTGGTTATATATAGATGATTATACGTATAATATTTATAATAATGGCGTAGACGGTACGCCTGGATTCTCTTTTAATGGAAGCAGTACTATATCATATAATTTTGAACATAATAGTACACGTGTAAGGCTTACAGAGAATTCCTTTGATATTCCTCTGATTTATGAGCATGGTGCTATTGTTTACAGGGTAAGGGCATTAAGACCAGACTATTCAAACGATTATAAAACAGTTATTTATGGAGGGTGGAACTTGCCTAATACTGGTACCGTAAACCTAAGCCATAAATGTCATGCTTATTTTATCTCCACCCCACACGCCAATGATGATCTAAACTGGCAGTATACGATCAATTTTGCAGAAGAAGGTAAATATAAGCATGTGATCAACTACTTTGATGGTACATTGCGTAGCAGGCAGTCACAAACAAAAATAAATACAGACAATGGTTATGTTATAGCTGTAGATAAGATATACGATAAAGAAGGACGGGAGTCTATCCAAACCTTACCTACTCCTATTCAGCAAGATGTTTTGAACTATAATAGTAACTTGTCTTTAAATACTGCCACTGGAAACCCCTACAAAAGCAGTGACTTTGATGGTATCGCATGCTCAACTCCTGACTCAATAGCACCATTGTCTGACTTGGCCTTAGCTAAAAAATACTATTCTCCTCTCAACCCTGATAAGGGAGTATATGAAAGATTTGTACCTGATGCAAAAGGATATCCTTTTATCCAAAGTGTTTATTCCCCGGATAATTTATTGTTATGGCAAGGTGGTGCAGGGTATGAGAATCAACTATGGAACGGGCATAGCACAAGACATGAATATGTAAGAGCAACACAGTCCGAACTTAATAGCCTTTTTGGTAGTGAGGCAGGTAACTTTGTCCATTATCCAAAACAGGTTACTACAGATCCTAATGGACAAACAAGCTTTACGATACATAATCCCCGTGGACAAGCTATAGCTAGTGGTCTTATTGGTATTCCTGATACATTAGAAACACCGATAGATGTACTACCTGATTATGATACAGGCTTTGCAGACTGTTTCTCAATAGCTTTTACAGATCAAAACAAAACAAGCAATTCTCTATTCATTGAAAGCCCTTTTTACGGAGAAAAAAACGGGATTTACAGTTTACAGTATAAGGTTAACATTCCTGCATATAATACCGGGTGCGACGGTAAATACTTGTGGGCAAAAGCATACTACACATATGCTGCTACAGATGATTGTGGAGCACCACAAATACCTGCTACATCAGGTGTGATAGGGAAGGATAGTGTATTAAACAGTAATGTAGCAATGGACTTGTCCGGCGCTGCTGTAGAGAGCTGGCTACAGAAGGGTAAATATCTGGCCAGTAAGAAGTTGAGTTTCTCGCGCCCTGAAATTAATGTAAATGTCAGACAGTTTGTAAAAGACAATGAGCCTGACTGTTATAACGATGAGCATTACTTTGTAAGAGAAACGGTAGAAGCCGCTGCCTTCCCTTGTAAGGATCTTAAATATGTAGATACTACTAACCCTTGTGAAGCTAAGAAAAGACAAATGATGGATGATCTTACTCCAGGTGGCAAGTATGCTAAGTATGGTACCATAGCTGAATATTTGGCTAACGGAGGGTTTAATAATTCGTCATTGAATTCATATGGAGCTATCAGTAAATCTTTTAGAGCAGATAAAGCTGATAGTAACTCCATATTTCGCGCATACATGTTAGGCTGTACAATGTGTGGTTACCCTCAATGGGATCCTGGGAGTGTTAGGTCATTCCCAGACCATGGTTACTATTCTTATGTTCACCCATATCAAGATACGGTCGGTTTAGTAAACTTACCTGCTTCAGTCTGGAAGGATGGAGTACAGTATACCAATATTCAACGTTTACCATTAGACTCCTTTATCTATATATTTAATGATACCATTGCAGAAGCACTACTCCCTTTACACCCGGAATATTGCAAACTATTACTTTGCGACGGTAGTTTGGAAGAGTATGAGAATGAGTTGAAAGGATATACAACCTTCTTACAAGCTGAATATAACAACCGTTTTATCTTGGACTCTATATTAGCTAATGACCCTATATATAAAAATGCATCAGCGCCCGATAAACCATTAATTGAGGATAAGCTGATCCGTTTTGTGAATTATAATAGACGAATTGATTCCATCGCCATAGAGCTAGCTTATGCGCATGCCGGAAATATGGAAGAAGAGGTAGCCGTAGCTAAGTTCTTATATGCTCAGCAAATACAGAACATGACATTTGTTGATGATAATGTGAAGCAGGCCTACTATGAGCTGTTAAAGTCTTTTTATCTGATGAACAGGTCTAAGTATATTGCATCAATATATAGCGAGGATGAGGCTTTTGCTGACTTTGGCTATGCAAAATATAATTGCTTTTGCCCTCGTCTTGGTTGGGATGGAGAGGATGCTCATATCTGGTTAACAGGTACTCCTGTATTTGATCCTTATCCACCTAATATACAAGACACTTCGGTATTATACCCTTTATTGGATTCAGCAGATGTGCCACAATGGATAAAGGATGTATATACAGACGCTAACGATCCTAATTCAGATCACTCCAGCCTGAACCCTCCACCAACGCAAATACAAGATACTGCTGATAGTTGGAGAGCTGCTGAAGCAGCCGCTCTTACTGACTTTGTTATGGATAAACTTAATAACTGTAGCGCTGTAGGTTCAAAGCTTAATGCTATACGTTCCGAGATCAATTCGTATTGTAGTACTTACGGGTTTGCAGCTCTTACTCCGCAAGTGGTGATAGATGCTATTACCAACCCATCGGGAGCTAACTTATCGCTAAATGATCTTTGCCATCCATTCTTGTTTGGGTATACTAGTTACGATATATCCAACGAAAAAGAAGTGCCTTTCACTTGTGCAAAATCAGACATCTACGATGACTTGAAAGACCTGATAAATCGTACAGAAGTAAAGAATGCTACGATGAATGCGATATTAACAGGTAGTAGCGTTTATACTTTTAATCTCAATAGTAGTAATCTATATGAGAATAAAATAGCGACAAAGCTAGGAGTGTCCACTTCTTCGCTTGTTTCAATAAAAGGTTTTTTAGATACCGTAAAATATGTAGACCCTGCAAATGCCAGCAATGTAGTTGTTAAAAAATATATCAAACTGAAAATATATTCTGCAAGTAGTAGTGATACTGTAAAACTATATATCAAGAGAAAAAGTGGCTCAGCACCACACCTTGACGGTGCAACTTCTCTAAATACTGATGGAGTATACTGTATTAACGAAGATAATGATGCTGCATATACAGGTTATGTAGCTAGAAGCACAGCTATATTAGACATGTATATCAATGGTGCTGGTGCTACAAACCGATATTATATGTGGAGTAATGGTATAAATATAATGGAGCCTGTTTCTGACGAATCTATTGCTGGGGCAATAACTTGTATAGACATAAAGAATGCAATAGATGATTTCAAGTCTGAAAAAGCAACATATGGGTATGATGATGCGTATAATCATCCATTATATCAATCTACACTAACAAACTATCTTAACTTCAAGTTTAATGAAAACCATTCTTACGCTGAATATAAAGCCTTGATGAGTGGTTGTGCAGTAACGGATCTAACAGAAATAAATAAACATTTTGCAACTATAGAAGTAACATGTACAACAGATACAGCTACTTTTATTCAGGCTGTTGAAGGATATACAACGAGAGATATCATTGAGTCAAGGATTTTGTACAGTAACGGAGAAACTCATTTTGGTATAGACCTAAGTACAGTACCAGATAATTCACTACTAGCTTATAAGAGTTTTATTGAAGGCTTAGTAGCTCCGGCGAACTTTACATATTTATCAGATAAGCCACTTATAGTGTTTGATAGAACAAGTTGTTCTCCCGGAACTTCCCTTTCAACATATATGACACCATATACTTCCAACTCTGTAACTGTTTATATCAATAGTAAGCAGTATGCATATAACATGTATACTTTTAATGGAAGTTATACTGATGCGAAAAACCATTCTGATATTGTAGAGGCTTTATCCACCTATACTCAACAATGCCCTGGTTCTTATTACGTCTCAGATATTGCAGTATTGAGAAGCGCAGATTATTCAACAACTGATAAGCAGGATTATCTTGCTTACGTTAGTGGCCTCACAGCTATTACGGGTGATGATATTATTGATTCTATAGGTACATCAAACCTTATTTTGAGAATTGCAGGCTATGGTAGTAACACTTTAAGTTATAAAGATGCAAATTGCTCAAAACGAAAAACAGACCTTTACATATATAATGGTTCGCAAAGCGGACATTGGGGGCAAACATTACTAGAGAACACTATACTTTCAGGAGTGCAAAGTGCATTAACTACTAATCAACTATTTCTTGAGGAGGATGATCTTATCCAAAGTGGTGGCTCATCACTAACCATATTCAGAAAAGCGAATGGTGTGCATTGGTATAGGTACTTCGATAATAATAATGTTATGTACAACGTGTATCTAGCACCTCCTGAAAATCCTATATATAGTATAGATCAGTTAGACCTGGATTCAATCAAAATAGGTCCTGGTGTGGATAGTGTGACCATGTTTACTGCATATATGCATTACCCGAGTATTCCTGCTGTTGTTTTTGAGTGTAGAGGGTATACCGACTTTATAATAGGCTATGGACGTAAGGTAGAAAATGTGATTTTACACACAAGACCTGGTCAGGATTACTGTCTTGATACTATAGATTGTGAATATTGGATGTTGCAAGATGCTATACACGCAGGGAAAATCAGGTATCTGCAGTATTATGATTCTACTACTAATGCTATGACAGATGATATGCTTGCGTTTCTTGTAGATAATGCTAATGACTCTCTAAAGTTATGCACGCAAGCACAGAAAAATCACATAATGAGATATTACCATGACCTTGCTGGAAACCTTGTCAAAACAGCACCGCCACCAACAGGAAGTGACCCGTTTGCTGTTGAGAAAGTTTCAACATATCGTTATAACTCATGGAACGAAATTGTAGAGTCTGAAACACCAGACGGCGGTACTAAAAAAATCTTTTATGATAGGGCCGGTAGAGTAGTTTTCTCCCAGGATAGTAAGCAGCAGGCTGAAAACAATTATTCATATGTGATGCATGATGCCCAAGGCAGGATTAAAGAAACAGGCGAGGTCGAAATTGACTGTTCATCGGGTTGCAATCAGATAACAAATGCTTCTGAATATACAGTGGCTGAGCTTGAGAATTATATTCGTAATAAAGTAAGATACGAAGTAGTGCAGACTTATTATGACGAAGAAAAGGTAGACCTTACCAGTCAAGCAGGTTATGTCTTAAGTAAGCAGGAGAATTTATTGGGTAGGGTGTCTACAATCGCATACTATAAATCTAAAGGCACTGATTATTGGTCTCCATTTGCTGAGCCAAACTTTGGCATTTATTATAGCTACGACATGTTAGGGAATGTTAAAACAGTAACCTACAGTTCAAATCAATTGATTGGTATAAATCAAAAATATAAGCGTGTAGATTATGATTATGACCAAGTGAGTGGTAAGGTGAATATGCTAACATATAATAGAGGAGGTGCAGATCAATTCTATCAAAAATATAAGTATGATGCGGATAACCGGATTACACAGGTATATACAAGTAATGATGGTATGCTCTGGAACAGAGATGCTGAATATACTTATTACAAGCACGGACCATTAGCTAACTTAAAGTTAGGTGACGATCAGTTACAAAGCCTTGACTATGCTTATGCTATACAAGGCTGGTTAAAAGCAGTGAATGGTGATATACTAAAGCCTGAAAAAGATATGGGGCAAAACGGCCTGCCAGGCGACCTTAGTTATGCAAGAGATGTTATGGCAATGGCTGTTAATTACTATAAGAACGATTACAAGCCTATTGATAATAGTGTAGCCGTTACATACTTGCCTGAAGGGGATAAAAGCATGTATAATGGTAATATCCCAAGAAGAACCATATCATTAAACTCTATTGGTAATCTTCAGCGAGACTACAGATACGATCAAGTTCAGAGAATCAAGCTGGCGACATATGCTGAGGTAGATGAAGATGTGCTTTCTGTTGCAAGTCCTTCAAATATTTTCAAGAGTAGTTATACATACGATGCGATGGGTAATATTAATGAACTAAACAGGTACGATAACTACGGCAATCATATGGATAGCTTAGTATATACTTATGAATCTGGTACTAATAAGCTAAATATTGTAGAAGAGAATATTGGAGCTACCGCAGCACCTCATGATCTGGAACAGGAACCTTATACACCTGTTAATGATATTAACTATGAATATGATAATAATGGTAACATGGTACGTGACTATTATGGTAATCAGAAAATATCATGGGATCATTTCGGAAAAATTACAGACATAGTAGATACTGTAACTAACACGATCATCCACTATGACTATGATGGGTTAGGTAATCGAGTAAGAAAGGATGTAATAGATACTGTTAGCAACGATTTGATAGTTAATAACGGGGAGTATTATGTTTACGACGCATCGGGCAACTTACTAACGACATATAGTATTAGAACCAACCTGTCTCCATGTTTGTATATTTCGGAGGCTAATAAAGGGCTTTATGGGGAGACGGACTTTATACAGTTTCTTTTAGATAATGTTGATATATACGGGGATTTTGCCAACCAGTTTGTAGACTTGTCAATAGCAAATGAGAACACGTGGGCAGTGAATATTACCAACTCTTATGGCGCGGGTTTCTATATGCAGAACGATAATGATGTATTCCAGTTATTATTGTTTGCAACAGTAGACTACCTTGATGATATGGTAGCTTTTGATATGAATATGATGGCTCCGCAAAGTATTGATCATCTATTCTCGTCAGCCTTGGTAGGTGGTGATTTGATGACATTGTTTGATCAGATATTAGATTTCCAAGCGGAACGTGAAAAGGTTTTTGAACATTTCTTTAATAATATGCCGGCAGGAGATTTGCAAAACTTGTGGACGGCTGTAGGACTTACAGGAACATATTCTACAAACCTATTTACTTTCGTTTCATCTATTGAGGGGCAAATGCCGGGTGCCGAAATGCAGGCAATAATGGAAGTTGTGAATGCTATTAACAATGATCCACCTCCCCAGAACAATGCAGGGAACTTCCTAAATGCGGTAGTTTTTGATCCGATTATATTTTCTTCACCTGATCTGAGAACGCCTACTCCAAATAGTGTAGCACCGTTTACCATGTTTGAAGAAACAATCTTAAACGCTTTGTATAATTCTAATAATCCTGGTCCGATATTTGAATTCTTTGATCAGTGGATGGGCAGTCAGTCATTGCTGGATGCAAATGTTACACTCGAGGAGAAAATGACCATTCTTTATAATGCGTTAAAAGGAACCGTGCTGGAAGATTTTATAGATAATGCGTCTGATGCTGCTGCTACATTAGATAAGTCAATATGTAATACTGAAGGTATAGATCCTATGGCATATGCTGACGCTGTTGTTCAACACGGTACACTTGGACCATTATCAGCATTTGGAGATGGGTTTGTGCCTATTGCTGAAGATACTCTTATGCTGGCAGAGCATCACATATACGGAAGCCAGAAGCTAGCTGTGAAAAATTATGGTGTTTCTGATGGGTTGATGAATACTTATAACTACGATGATGCTGATGGTACGACACAAAGAACGCTATCTCTTAATATCCCTTGGTATAGTATGGGTTTTGGTGATCTTGTATCTACATATCCTGGGGCTACAGAACCATGGGGTAACACTCATACCGGTGAATACTACACCTCACGTAAGATAGGTGTGAAACACTTTCACATAAGTGATCAGTTAGGTAATGTGCTTGCCGTAGTACAAGACCGTAAAAGTGGGCACCTTGCCAGCCCTGGGGATACGCTGTACGATTATTGGCAGCCAAACCTTGCAGATGTTAGCGATTATTATCCATTTGGCATGAAGATGCCTGGTAGAATATTGAACAATGATACGCCGAGTAAATATGGTTTTAACGGGCAACGTGCAGAGCAGGATATTTACAAGTCAAAGTCTGCAGACCTAGGTAAGTATAATGTCCATTATCAATTTAAATTTAGAGAGTACGATACCAGGATTGCAAGGTTCTGGTCTGTTGATCCACATGCATCAAAATACCCTAGTATTAGTCCGTATGCATCTGTGAATAATAATCCAATAATATATATAGATCCAGATGGTAGAGATTATATTGTAGCAATTAATCATACAACAAAAACGGTTACAATTCAAGCAGTATATTATACCCAAATAGGAGATGATGTAGCTTATAACTCAGCAACACAAGCGGCTGATTTTTGGAATGGGCAAAGTGGTGTATATGACTATCAAGTGGGAAAAGGAAAAGATGCTATTAATTATACCGTAAATTTTGATTTGAGTGTAAAGCAAGTAGATAATCCTGCTGGTGTAGCTACAATGGATAGAGCTGACTTCATTGATGCATCTCAAAAAGTTACTCCTGATAAATCTAGCAACGCATATCTTGTATTGCCAGATAATGACCCTGCATTCAATAGTAACTCTGAACAAAGAGATATAAATGGCGTAACTGCAGGAGGTAATCATGTAAGTGTGAAACAGTCTCGATCGAGTTCTGATACAGGTCCGCATGAAGTTGGACATACTCTCGGGCTAGAACATTTTGCAGCTGGTTTGATGACCTCAGCAAGTAATGACCCTACTAGAAGTTCAACACTTCTAAAATCATATATTAAGGCTATTATTAAAAATGCAATAAAGCAAAATAGCGATGCAAAAGGTACTATCAGCGAGACTGGTAATGCACCAGTAAATTATAATAACAAAAGAGTGAAAATTACTGACTAATGAAAAGGTTGCCAGTTATAGTAGTCTTATTATTTTATTGTTCTAGTTGCAACCACTATAAGTATACTATTACAGGTAAGTATAATGTTGTTAGTGTCAATGAAACGTGCTGCCAAACAGAAAGTATGATTTATGGCAAGGTAAGGGATAAAGAAACAAATAATTTTGTTATGGGTTGTGAGGTATCAGTAAAGAGTATAAAAAAAGGAACATTTACTGACAGTAATGGGTACTTTGAGATTGCACTTCCTGCAGGTAGGTATAACGTTTCTGTACAACATGTTGGACACAAGTTTTTAAAAACACAAAAGCTAATTATACCTTCAAGTACAAAAACTAAGATTATATTTTATTTAGGTAAAAATGTTATTTACTAATAAGCAAATATTTGTGATAAATATGCTAATAAGTGTATTTG
>CAZHDM010000021.1:0-42098 GCA_964531655.1 uncultured Flavipsychrobacter sp. | reverse complement strand
CGGGAGTATACTTTGTAGAGTTACAGGCAGATGGTCAGCAAATCATCAGAAAGTTAGTATTACAATAATTATAACAATTTAACTAGAATTTAAGATGGGGTAACCAACGGTTACCCCATCTTTGCATGTCTAAAACTAAGCACCTAGATTATCTATTTATATATTATTAATTATATGTATATAATTGGTAGTTAACAACCTAAGTGATTGATTATGAGAAAATTATTACACAGTCTGAAAATTGCAGTATACAGTATCTGCATGTTGGGGATGTTTTCTTCCCAAGGCTTTGCACAAAGCACTACTATTAATACAACAGTAGGTAGTACAGGTTATAATGGTAACAATAGTTCAGGTACAAATGGTTTTATAACGTTTGTATTAGAGAATAACTCAGGTGTTGAAATGAAAATTACAGCAGCCGGGAGTTGGGCAACAACCGGTCACAATGGTACAACGAGTACTATTTGGTATTCCCCTACTTCATTAAGTGGACCTGTGACATTATCTGCGCCGGTATGGACGAGTGTTACCTCTAATGTTGTAGCAGGTGTTACTGCACCTGGTGTTTATCCTGTTTTACCAAACATCACTAATTTTACAATACCTAATGGTGCGATATACCGTGTAGCAATACATACCACAGGGGTAAATAACTACACATTGGGCACAGCTACTCCTAATAATTTCACAGCTGCTGGTATGACTATGTATACAGGAGACTATCAGATAGGAGGTCAGAATGTTGGTTATGCAGTTGGTAACAATCCCCGTTTTTTTACTGGTTTTGTAACGTTTGAACCTGCTTCGATCCCTTGTCAAGATACACTTGATAGCGCTAAGATTTTTGGACCTACAGAAGTATGTCCAAGAAAACCTTACAACTTGGTAGTAGGATTATCTGAAAATTTATTTTTATCGGGATTGACTTATACATGGGAAATCTCGAATAACCAAGGTCAGACTTGGTCTCAATTTACTGGTGTTCCAAACGCTGCAAGAGGTGGTGAAATAACAGATAGTATAATAACTGCTGAAAGGTGGTATCGTTGTGTGATTAGGTGTGCTGCAGATAATAATAGAACTATTACTACACCTATTCATAAAGTGAAACTAGCGCCATTTTATTATTGTTATTGTGATACACGTGTAAGGAATGACGGTAGTCCTGATATAGGTAGTATAACGGTAATAGAGAATACCCCGACAGCAGATACCGTATTTGATAACGGTAATAGTAACCCGATTTATAATAATAATAATGCTAATCGTTCATACACATCTTACCATGATAGTTTAGGAGGCTTCCCGTGTATGTATCGAGATACATCTTACCAATTCCTGATCACACAGATCCATGCAGGTAATACCTTACAGAATGGCGTATTGCAGGCCTATTTAGATCTGGACAGGAACGGAAGTTATGATCCTGCGACAGAGCGTATTTTGATCAAAGCGATAGACGGTACCGGTCAGTTCCCTGAGATCGTAGATGAGGACTTTACGATACCTGCAAGTGCTAATGTAGGTCCTACAGGTCTACGTTTTGTGCTATCATCAGATACTTTACAGTCAGTACCATGTGATACATTAGACGGTAGTGGAGAGGTAGAAGATTATATAGTAGAGATATGTTACCGTCCATGTGACGGTCCTGTTCCTGCAGGTATTGCAGAAGCTGCAGATACAACGATGTGTGTAGGTTATGATTATTTGGTTACCGATACTACCTATGCAGATACGGTATCGGGTTATAACTGGAGTTGGCAGGTATCAGGAGATAATAGTGTATGGTTTGATATACCAAATACAAATAAGAAAGATACACTTCAGAGAGTATTCGGTGGTCAGCCACTCTACTACAGACTAATGACTGTGTGTCCTAACACGGATGATACAGCATATAGTAATGGTAGACTGGTAGACCTTAAACCAAGCTACAAATGTTACTGCTTCAGTCAGGCAGATGGTTTAGATAAGGATACAAGTGATATCGGTGGTGTTGACTTTGCAGGAGTATTCACCTACAATGGCGGTCCACACGTATTGAATCCTATGGCTAAGAACAAGCGTCAGGACTATACGGACAGACAACCGATAGAGATCGTAAGAGACAGTGCCTATCAGTTCACGGTATACCATACGATGCGTTCAGCTATTCACGGAGATGCAAAGATCACGATCTTCCTGGATTACAATAATGATAAGGAGTACAATACCCCTGATGAACGAGTTTATACAGGCTTTACAACGATAGGTAATCATACTGTTATCGATAATGTAGTAGTACCGTTGACGGCGATAGTAGATGTACCTACGGGTATGCGTGTAATCTTGAACAATGATATAGGACCGAATGTACCATCAGATGAAGGTTGTGGTACTTATACGTCTGGGGAAACTGAAGATTATATTGTAATCTTTAGGAAGAAAGTCCCTCAAAGTATAAATGAAAATACTGTAAGTCTGAATGGCTTCGGTCTACATCCGAACCCGACGAATGGTAAGTTCATGGTTCAGTTCAGCAGTGCTGATAAGGTATCTGATCTCAGAGTAAGGGTAACAAACCTTACAGGTCAGGAGGTATACAGTGAGGACTATGGTAGTCACAATGGTGGCTTCTTTAGCCAGGAGTTGAGCATAGAGGGTCAGCCATCGGGAGTATACTTTGTAGAGTTACAGGCAGATGGACAGCAGCTTATCAGAAAGCTGATCTTACAATAAACTATAACAACTTTATAATACAAAAGGGTGGTCAATGACCACCCTTTTTAACTTTATGGTGTTGCAGAATTGCAGTATTTTTACAGTTAAATAGAATAGTGAAAAAAACATAAAAAAGCAAGTGTTGTTTTAGTCGTAGTGAGGTCTTTTTTATCGAATAAACTGTAAATCAATCATCTGAATATATCACTTCGTTTTTTCCACAGTTAGTGTATTTCTATTTTTCAGTGGAAGCCATCTTTTAGATACTTTCGTTATCTCACTTGATATAAACGATTAACTTTTTCTTAACGCATAATATTTAATACCCATGGCAGCTACAAAGACAAAAGCCGGTAAAGGGCTATCCTTCTCTCGTCACTACACAAAAGAGGGCGTAAATCCTTTTGATATGTTCGAATATGATTACCGTACTTCGGTAATACGTAATCCGAATGGTGAGAAGGTATTTGAAATGACAGATGTAGAGGTGCCGAAGAGATGGTCACAAATAGCTACAGATATATTAGCACAGAAGTACTTCCGTAAGGCTGGAGTGCCGCAAGAAGATGGTTCTCTTGGTAGAGAGACTTCTATTAAACAAGTAGCTCACAGGCTAGCAGATTGCTGGCGCTCATGGGGTGAAAAATACGGATACTTTGCTAGTAAAGAAGATGGTCAGGTATTTTACGATGAGTTGATATATAGCATCCTGAATCAGGGGTGTGCTCCAAACTCTCCTCAGTGGTTCAATACAGGATTATTCAATAGCTATGGTATTGACGGTAAAGCTCAAGGTCACTATTATGTAGATCCAATTACAGGTAACCTGGAGCGTTCTAAAAATGCATATGAGCGTCCACAGCCTCATGCCTGTTTTATATTAAGTGCAGATGACGACCTGGTTAATGAAGGTGGTATTATGGACCTATGGGTACGTGAAGCACGTATATTTAAATATGGTTCAGGTGTAGGTACCAACTTCTCTAACATTCGTGCAGAAGGTGAAAAACTAAGTGGTGGTGGTACCTCAAGTGGTTTGATGAGCTTCCTGAAAATTGGTGACCGTGCAGCTGGTGCCATAAAGAGTGGTGGTACTACTCGTCGTGCAGCAAAAATGGTATGTCTTGATCTTGATCACCCTGAAGTAGTTAATTTTATAGATTGGAAAGTAGAAGAAGAGAAAAAGGTTGCTGCATTGATAGCTGCAGGTTATGCTTCTGATTATGAAGGGGAGGCTTACCGCACTGTTTCAGGACAAAATTCAAATAACTCTGTTCGTGTTCCTAACGAGTTCTTCCGTCGCCTTACTAACAACGAGGATTGGGAAATGAAAGCGAGGACAGATGGTTCTGTTATGAAGACTATCCCGGCAAAAGAGTTATGGCAAAAAATATCTTATGCAGCATGGCGTTGTGCTGACCCGGGTACACAGTATGATACTACAATAAACGAGTGGCATACTTGTCCTGAAGGAGGTCCTATCAGAGCATCTAACCCTTGTTCTGAGTACATGTTCTTAGATAATACAGCATGTAACCTGGCGTCTCTAAACCTCCGTCGTTACTTTAACGAAGATACTTGTGAGTTTGATGTTGCAGGGTTTGAGTACATGGTACGTCTATGGACAGTAGTTCTAGAGGTATCTGTATTAATGGCTCAGTTCCCTTCTCCTGAAGTAGCACAACTTAGTTACGATTACCGTACGCTTGGTTTAGGTTATGCAAATCTTGGTTCTATGCTAATGGTGAGCGGTATTCCTTACGATAGTGAAGAGGCACGTGCTATAGGTGGTGCTATCACCGCTATTATGAATGGTGTAGCTTACCGTACTTCAGCAGAGATGGCAGAAGCTCTTGGAGCATTCCCGCGCTTTGCAGAAAATCGTGAGCACATGCTACGTGTAATGCGTAATCACCGTGCAGCAGCGTATGATGCAACTGATGCTTATGAGGACTTAGAAATCAAACCAATGGGTATCAATGCAAAATATTGTCCTGATTACCTACTTAAGTCAGCAACCAAAGCATGGGATGAAGCAGTACAACTAGGTGAAAAGCATGGATATCGTAATGCTCAGGCTACCGTTATTGCGCCGACAGGAACTATTGGTCTTGTGATGGATTGTGATACTACTGGTATCGAGCCTGATTTTGCACTGGTTAAATTCAAAAAACTTTCTGGTGGTGGTTATTTCAAGATCATCAACCAGTCTATACCTCAGGCACTTAAACATTTAAAATATACTCCTGAGCAAGTAAAGGATATAGTGAACTATGCTAAAGGTCATGGAACTTTTGCAGGTGCGCCTTATATCAACCATCAAACATTAAGTGAAAAAGGCTTCATTGGAGAAGAGCTTAAGAAAATAGATGCTGCTGTTGAAAGCGCATTTGAAATAGGCTTTGTATTCAATTCTTATACATTAGGTGAAGAATGTTTGAAGCGTTTAGGTTTTGAGCCTGAGCAATATTTTGCTCCGGACTTTAACCTACTTGAAGAGCTAGGCTTTAGCGATGAAGAAATAGATGCAGCAAATGATTATGTATGCGGTACAATGATGATAGAGGGAGCTCCTCACTTGAAAGACGAGCATCTTCCTGTGTTTGATTGTGCAAATAAATGCGGTAAGAAAGGTGAGCGTTATATTCATGCACATGGTCACATCCGCATGATGGGTGCTACACAGCCATTCATTAGTGGTGCTATATCTAAAACAATTAATCTGCCTCACGAAGCTACAGTTGAGGAAATACAAGATTGTTACTACTTAAGCTGGGAGCTAGGTATAAAAGCTTGTGCGCTATATCGTGATGGTTCTAAACTTAGCCAACCTCTAAGCAACAAGAGCGATAAGAAGAAAAAAGATACCAAAGAAGAGAAAGAGACAAAGGAGGAGCAAGAAGATAGCCAGATAGTAGACTTAGGTAAGCTGACTGTAGAAGAGTTACTTGAAGAAGTAAACAAAAGAGTACAGGCTAGCCCTGATACACAGCTTAAAAGAGAACTTAGCCGCATCGTAGAACGTAAACAGCTTCCTGCAAAACGCCGTGGATACACTATAAAAGCTAAAGTAGGAGGTCAGCCTTTATTCGTTCGTACGGGTGAATATAATGATGGTACTCTGGGTGAAATATTCCTGGATATGGCGAAGGAAGGTGCAACAATGCGTAGCCTTATGAACAGCTTTGCTATTGCAGTGTCTGTAGGTCTTCAGTATGGTGTGCCGTTAGAAGAGTATGTAGATAAATTTACATTTACACGCTTTGAGCCGGCTGGTATGGTAGAGCACCCGAATATTAAGTCAGCTACCTCAGTATTAGACTTCATCTTCCGCCTACTTGCATTTGAATACCTTGATCGTACTGATCTGGTGCATGTACAAGACCCTGCAAGACTACCTGGAGAAGAAGAGGATACTATCAAGCAAGAGTTGTCTCAGGTGAGGGTTACTCCACCATCGGCACAGAAGCAAAAGGCAAATACTTCTCCTAAACCAGTAGCTGTGTCTGCTAATAAAACTGATGATGTAAAGAAGATGATGGGTACTAGTGCAGATGCTCCGGTTTGTAGAAGTTGTGGTAATATTACCTTAAGAAATGGTACATGTTATATGTGTCCTAACTGTGGTACCACAACAGGTTGTAGTTAATAGTTAGTTTTAGTGATTATACATAGCCGCACAATATTGTGCGGCTATTTTATTTTAGGATAAAGAAAGATTGTGCGATAGGTGTGGAATAAACCGATATTGCAGTCTCAATTTTATACTTTTGACATATAAAATTTGATAGATATGGCATTTGTAGTATTAGGCGTAATTGTATTATTCGTATCGTTTGTAATTAGTAAAGCAGGACCGGAAGCAAGAAGAGTTTTACCGTTCGTAAAGGCAGCAAGACTGTTAGGGTTTATTCTCATATTATTGGGTGCGTTAACGGCGAGTATAGTTCAGATAGAAGCAGGCCATATAGGGGTTAAAAAGCTATTTGGTAAAGTACAGCCTTCTGTATTACCGAGTGGGTTGCATATGGTGAATCCATTGGTGGATATAATAGAGGTGGATATACGTACTATGAATTATACAATGAGTGGTGTGCATAGTGAAGGTCGCCAGAGTGGAGATGATGCCATTCGTACTTTATCGGCAGATGGTCTGGAGGTAATTATAGACCTTACAGTGCTTTATCGTGTTATTGCTACTGATGCCCCTCAGCTGATTGATAAGATAGGTTTGGACTATGAGGATAAGATAGTGCGCCCTATAGCCAGAACTAAAATTCGCGATAATGCTGTGAACTATAACGCCGTAGCGTTGTATTCTAGTAGGAGAGATGAGTTTCAGGATCTGATATATAAAAGTATAGAAGAAGAGTTTAATAAAAGAGGGTTAGTAGTAGAAAACTTGCTTATAAGAAATATCACATTGCCAACGTCTGTAAAACAAGCAATAGAGCAAAAGATAAATGCAGAGCAAGAGGCACAGAAAATGCAGTTCGTATTACAGAAAGAAAAACAAGAGGCTGAGCGTAAGAGAGTAGAAGCTCAGGGTATTGCAGATTATCAACGTATTATTAGCTTGAACTTAACGGAAAAGCAATTACAATACGAGCAAATAAAAGCCTTGAAAGAGCTGGCTACTTCTCAAAATGCTAAGGTTGTTTTGATGGGAAGTGGTAAAGGAGGAAACGTAATTTTGGATACTAAATAATATTTTATGCGGATTGCCGTATGGATACTTTTCGTTAGCATCTTGTTTGCTAGCTGTGATAGTGAGCCCGAGGTAGAGAAGAAAGAGCCTGAAACTGTGCAGCACGATAACTGGGGTGAAAATGCAGCTAAAGGTGTATGTAAACAATATAGAGGTACAATAGCAGGTCAGCCGGTAGTTCTGAACTACTCTCAGTATGCGTCTACACAACGTGGTGAATATTATTATGAGAATATCGGGCAGACATTATCTCTAATGGGCTGGGGTGAAAGTAATCTCAAGAACTACGCCCTTAGGTTCACGGAATATCCATCTACTGAAAGGACAGAACAATCCGCTACTTGGTATGTAAATATTAGTGCTGATAGTATGACAGGGATTTGGGTAAGTGCTGATAGCGCCAGAACATATCCTGTACTTTTAAAAGAGGTGAATGATCCTGAAATGGTGCACTTTAGCATAGTGGTACTTGAAGATTCTGCCAGACTAATAGACTCTTTAAGTGAGCCTAAAGCGACCATGTCATATAGTTTGCTGATTCCTGATGATAATGATGAGCAATCAGAATACTTAATGTCGGTTATTAAAAAAGGATTTGACTGTGCCCCTAAAGAGGCTACTATATACAACTGTATAGAGCAAACAAAAGCGGACTACTTCGCTAATTATCGTTCAATGATAAAAGATGAAGATCCGAAGATGTTGACAGCATCTTTTAATAACTGGGCAACAGTCGTTGATTATACCATTATGTATAATGAGAAGGGCTTTGTGGTACTTAATAACCATAATTATGAATATTCAGGTGGAGCGCACGGGAACTATGGTAGCAACTTCAAGAATATTGATGTAAGAAATAAAAAGGTATTAGCTCTGTCAGATATAATGGCTATTGATACGGTGCAACTTACAGAAGACTTAAAAGCTCGAGTAAGAAAGCTGTATAAAGTAAGTGATAAAACTCCTTTGAGTGCATTCCTATTCTCTGATGATCTGCACATTCCTGAGAACTATTATATCAGTAATAAGGGCATAACTTTTGTGTACGGTATCTATGAGATAGCTTCTTATGCTGAAGGTGAAATATCATTATTCATTCCATATTCAAAAATGATGACCATGCTTAAGCCTGACTTTAAAAAACGCATGGGTATAATAGCTACTACATAACTATGAGTGCAGAATTTGATCTGGAAAAAGCTACTTATCCGATTGGTCGTTGTGAAACACCTACGGAGTACACGGCCGATAAGCTGGATGAATGGATAGATGCTATTGCTGCACTACCTGGCTGGCTGGATATATGTATTGAGAACCTTGATGCAGAACAGTTGGAAGTACCTTATCGGCCTGGCGGGTGGAATACCAGACAGGTGATACACCATATTGCTGATAGTCATATAAATGGGTACATACGTCAAAAGTTTGCCCTAACAGAAGGCAACCCTACTATCATGCCCTATGATGAAAATGCATGGGTACAATTGCCTGATGTTGAGCTAGAGCCTGTAAACGTTTCTATTACCTTCTTGCATGCATTACATCGCAGATGGGTAACTATGCTACGCAACCTCACAGCTGAACAGCTAAGCAAAACATATTATCACCCTGTAGATGATAAGCAAGCAACAATATGGAGCTCTGTGCATACATATGCATGGCATGGCAGGCATCATATGGAACAGATCAGGCACTTAAGAGATAGAATGGGCTGGCAGTAAATGAGGTTTTTAAATGATTAGGTAGTATTTTAGCTATCTCAAAAACAATCTACATGCTTACAGGAATACAGCACATGCACAACTTTTTACGTTGGTTCGTTATTTTCTTCGCATTATGGACGATCATCAAGAGTGTGGGTGGCATGAGTGGTAATAAAGCTTTCACAAAGGCAGATAAACGTCCTGCTTTATTGCTGATGATCACCGCAGATGTGCAGCTTTTATTAGGCCTGATATTGTATGTAGGCAAAGGCTGGTGGAATGTATTGACGAGCGGTGGTTTTATGAAGCTGCCTGCTCAGCGTTTCTGGGCTATGGAGCACCTGGTGGGCATGTTGATAGGTATTATCCTGATACATGTAGGCTATAGTGCCATTAAGAAGGATATTAGCGACGGAGCTAAGTTTAAGAAAGTATTTTGGTTCACACTTATCGGGCTTATTGTAATACTGGCAACTCTTCCGTGGCCTTTCCGTGAGGCTGTAGGCAGAGGGTTGTTCCCGGGTATGTAATCTGTATGTTAGGAAAGCTGTTACAGCCATTTTACACAATATCGGTGATCGTAACCTTTCTGGTGTGTTTACTGCTGGCATTCCCCATATTTTTTATTGTCGGTTTATGGGATAAGCCGTCTGCGAGGCGGATAATATGGAATATAGTCCACTATTGGGCTATAGGCTGGCTCTTCTGTATGGGTATGCCTGTGAGTAGAAGAGGTACACGCCCATCAAAAGAAAGGTATGTGTACGTAGCTAACCATGTGTCCTATCTGGATACGGTGCTTATATATGCTGCAATACCTTACTACTTCCGAACTTTAGCTAAGAAAGAGATGGTGAAGATACCTGTATTTGGTTTTGTATATAAGCAGTTGGCGATATTGGTAGACCGCACCAGTGCTCATAGCAGGGCAAAGAGTATGAGGCTGATGTGGCGTATGCTAAAGCGCGAGTGCAATATTGCTATATTTCCCGAAGGTACTTTCAATGAAACAGATAAGCCGCTTAAAGACTTCTATGATGGAGCGTTCAGGCTCGCCATTAATACACAAACGCCTATTCTGCCTATGATCTTTCCTGATACAGTCGACAGGTGGCACTATAGTACCAACTGGAAGCTTAAGCCGGGGCGTAACAGAGTAGTGTATCTTGAGCCTGTATCCACAGCAGGAATGGAACAGAAGGACTTGCCCGAACTGAAGCAAAAAGTATATGCCCAAATGGAGCAGGCATTGCTTAGCTATCAATAAAGAGGCATAAATCATCAGAACAACTTACCTTTGCGCAAATTTTATAGTAATTATGGCATTACAGGCTGGTATTGTAGGACTACCTAACGTAGGTAAATCAACATTATTCAACGCGGTGAGCAATAGCGCTACAGCGCAGGCATCTAACTATCGTTTTTGCACTATTGAGCCTAACGTAGGGCAGGTAGATGTGCCTGATGAGCGTATTGATAAGCTAGCTGAGCTGGTAAACCCGGAGCGCGTAGTGCCTACTACTATCGAGTTTGTGGATATTGCCGGCTTAGTAAAAGGAGCGAGTAAGGGTGAAGGCTTAGGTAACAAGTTCTTAGCCAACATTCGTGAGGTTGATGCTATAGTGCACGTGATACGTTGCTTTGAAGATGAGAACGTACTTAGAGAAGAAGGCGAGATCAATCCTGTGAGCGATAAAGAAATAATTGATACTGAGCTACAGTTGAAAGACTTAGAAAGTATCGAGAAGAAAATGCAGCGCTTTGAAAAGATTGCGAAGAATTACCCTAAAGCTAAGCGTGTATATGATAAGCTAAAAGAATGTCACGATTACTTGTCTGAAGGAAAGAATATCCGTGGACTACAGTTGGAAGGTGAAGACAGAGAAGCTATTGCTGACTTATTCTTACTAACTGAAAAGCCTGTACTATATGTAGCAAACGTAGACGAAGCTGCTATGCTTACAGGTAACAAGTACTCTGAAGCGTTGATAGCTAATGTGAAAGAGGAAGGTGCTGAGGTGATAGTTATGAATAATAACATTGAAGCCCAGATATCTGAAATGGAAGATGCTGACGATAAAGCAATGTTCCTTGAAGAGTATGGCTTGAAAGAACCAGGTTTGAGCCGCCTTATTCGCGCTACATACAAATTATTGAACCTGATCACTTACTTCACAGCAGGTGTGCAAGAGGTACGTGCATGGACGATTGAAAGAGGCTGGAAAGCACCTAAAGCTGCCAGTGTTATCCATACAGACTTTGAAAAAGGCTTCATCAAAGCTGAAACAATTGCCTACGATGATTATGTACAGTACGGTAGCGAAACTGCTTGTAAAGAGAACGGTAAGCTAAGAATAGAGGGTAAGGAGTATGAGGTGAAGGACGGAGATGTATTGCACTTCCGCTTCAATGTATAGCACTAGTATAAGTCTGCCAGCCCGTTGCGTATAGCTTGTATCACAAGCCCGATACGGGACTTTGTATCCAATTTATGGAATAGCCTGTCACGATAGCCATCAATGGTTCTTTCAGATAGTTCCATAGTCTCGGCTATTTGCCTGTAGGTCATGTCTGTACACGCATATTTGATGAATATCAGCTCCTTTTCGGTAAAGTCAGACTCCTGTACTACGTCTTCTTTTTTAGAGTTTTTGATCACAGAAGATGTGATGAGCTCTGAGTAGAAAAAACCCTTTTCATGTACCTCTTCTAGTGCCTTGACGAGTTTGCTTGGCTGGTCTCCTTTTAAAATGTACCCCTTGGCACCTGAGCGTATCATTCTTATGATGTTCTCTTCATCTCCATACATTGATAGCGCCAGGCAATTGACCGTTGCATAGTCTTTTTTGATACGCTTTACAGTATCATAGCCGTTCATTACCGGCATGTTGATGTCTATAATACAAATGTCCGGCAACTTCACAGCATTGCCGAGTTGCTTGAGGAGGTCTTTGCCATTCTCTACCGAGAAGAGTACTTCAATGTTTTTATAAGCTGAAAGAATGCGTATGAGCCCCTCCCTAAACATGGTGTGGTCGTCAGCTATAGCTACTTTAATGGTCTGTTCTTTATGCATTGGTTGCGGGTATATGTAGTTGTATGGTTGTTCCTGCATTTTCTGCAGACTCGATCTTCAAGGTGCCTTCCAACAACTCAATGCGTTCGTGCATATTACTCAACCCTAACCCACCTGTAGACAGTTTGTCTGCAACATCAAATCCCTGACCGTTATCTTTAATGGATACGGTGAGTTGTTCCGGTGTGTAGGATAAGGTAACATTGATTCTATTTGCAGATGCATGTTTTACTGCATTGCCTACAGCTTCTTGTATTATTCTGAATGTAAGTAGTTCCCTTTCTTCCCCTAAGCTAAAGAAACTCCCTGTATAATTGAAATCACATTCTATTCTTTTTGATGTAGAAATATGTTTTAATTCATACTCAATACTTTCTTTCAGGCCCTTTTTCAAAATAAAGGAGCTATTCATCACCCTGCTCATATTGCGGATGTCATTTATGGCCTCTCCTATCATTTCTACGCTGCTTTCTGCCATTATCTTGGTGCTGTCTGTGCTTTGGGTCACTACTTCATGCAGGTTCATTTGGGCTATGCCCAGTAGTTGTGCAACGTTATCGTGCAATTCTTCAGAGTATTGCTTCATGGTCTGCTCCTGTACTTCCAGTTTGCTCTGCATGAGTTCAGATGCAAACTTGTGTTCCAGTTCCTTCTTCTCCAGCTCCAGCCCCTGCTTTTCTATTTTATGCTGATACTGCTTTTTCTTTTGCAGTGCTACAAATAGAATGGTGAACACCGAAAATAGCGTGAACAACAATGTCCCGAAGACAAGGACTATAATGGTTGTACTTTCATTCATCGTGAGCTATTTTATGATAGAACGTAAATACTATAGCACAAGAAAGATATGTGATATCATTAATTGTGTATGTCATTATAGAAGTTAGGTTAATTGCTTTCTCGATATTAGCAGTATATATATCTAAAAATAGTAACCACTTAAACAATGTAAAGCTCCAAAATAATAACATTGTTGATACGAGAAGGAAAAATATGTTATCATACTTAGATACTTTCTCGTCGAGTACTATTGAATAAAAATAATGTAGAGATAGGGCAGTAATAATAATACTTTCGAATGTTAAGAAGTTCGTGCAAGTTGTATCAAAAGGGTTCTGAAATGTAATCCAATTTATTATTGCAGCAGCCATGATAATATACATCATATATGGCCTCTTAACTATTCTACCAATGTATCCAAGTTCATAGTAAAATGACGCTAAAAGAATGAATCTTATGGGAGCACTTAAATTAAATATAGGTGCGCTGTAGTGATAGATATGCGCACAATAGGTTCCTGTGTACTCAACGATAGTTGTTAAGGTTATGAATAAGATGAAATATTTAGTGGCCTTATCCGCTTTTTTATAGAGGATAAGACCACTTAGTGTTGCATACAGTAAGATCGGAAAATATATTATGTATCGTACTGCTAGCAAAAATTAAATGTTATCGTTTGATGCGGTACCAGTTGTAGGGCATTTAGGAGGACAAGCATCCGAATCATCTAGCACTTTTCCGTCACTAGTAAGTACATAATTGTTGTTGCTGTCATACCCTGCAACGATCAATGTAAAGGTTTCCATATTGGTGCCGTTGTTATCGATCATCTTTTTACCCAGCATAAACTTAACGTTTTTTATGTTCTCGTTAGCTAGGTAGTTTCTTATCAAATCGGCATCAATGATCATGGCTTTGGTAGGTGTAATACCCGGCGTAAAAAAGTCGGCTAAGTAATCGTTAATATATCCGTTTGCGATATTAACTGATACTTCTGCTCCGTGTGTAGTCGACATAATGTTTGTTTTTATTTAGTTAATGAAAAAATACCAAGTTGAAAAAATGCTCCAAAGGGGGTGGGCTGAACGCATAAAGGTATTGACTATTACTTGCTTATACTATGGGTGTTTTCCACGTTGATTTTGTCATTATGTTTTATTATACAGCGTCTATATGGTCAGAAGGTTGATTGCATTATAATTGTTAACTTCACGCTCTTTCAACAAAAGATTTAAAATGAAATATTTACCAATACCGTCGAAGCTGTTTACAAACAACAGAAAACGTTTTGTAAAGAATATGAAGCCTAACTCGATCGCCATTTTCCCCGGCAATCCTGTTTTGCAAACTAATGGAGATGCTGTGTATACCTACCAGCCCAACTCTGATGTTGTGTGGCTGTCTGGTGTGATACAGGAGAAAAGTATGGTAATATTATTTCCTGATAATCCTGATAAAGATGCAAGAGAAGTATTAGTGCTGTTAAGACCTAATGAGCATCTTGAAAAGTGGGAAGGACACAAGCTGCGCAAAGAAGAAGCTACAGCGATATCAGGTATCAAAAATGTACAATGGTTGGATAGCATAGACCCTGTATTGCAAGTGATGATGCACCATGCAGATAATGTATACCTGAATAGTAATGAAAATGACAGACTGGATCATTCTTTAATAAGAACCGATCTTCATTTTGTGCACGACCTCATGAATCGTTATCCGCTTCATAACTATGAGCGTGCTGCACGTATCATGAAAGATCTGCGTGGTATAAAAACTAAAGAAGAAGTAGACGTAATAAAAAGCGCGGTTGATATTACGCACAAAGCGTTCCGCAGAGTGCTTGAGTTTGTAGAGCCAGGTGTGATGGAGTATGAGATAGAAGCAGAGATCACACACGAATTCTTACGTAACCGTGCTACACGTCATGCATACGACTGCATCGTAGCTTCCGGCGATAGAGCAAGAGTGTTACATTATATAGAGCGCAACCAAGAGTGTAAAGATGGTGAGCTATTGTTGATGGACTTTGGTGCATCTTACGGTAACTATGCATCTGACCTTACACGTACTATACCTGTGAATGGTAAGTTTACTAAGCGTCAAAAAGAAGTGTACAATGCAGTATTATACTTGCACGATTACTCTAAGAAAATATTGAAGCCTGGTATCTCTATAGTAGACTATACGGAGAAAGTAGGTAAAGAAACAGAGAAGCAATGTTTGAAGCTGGGCTTGATAACAAAAGCTGATATTAAGAATCAGGATCCTGAGAATCCGGCATACCGTAAGTATCTCTATCATGGTATCTCTCACCACATGGGTATTGATGTTCATGATCTGGGTACACGTACTGAGCCTGTAAAAGCAGGTATGGTATTTACAGTAGAACCTGGTTTATACATCGAGGAAGAGCAGATGGGTATCCGTATAGAAAACGATATATGGTTGACAAAAACAGGACATATTGACCTCTTCAAAGGTATTCCGATAACTGTAGAGGAGATAGAAGCCTGCATGAAGAAAGGAAATAAGAAATAATACAAATACATCGGGTGGCAATTGCCACCCGAACTTTTTACCGTTATATTTGGTAGACAGAAACGATACGAAATGAAAAAAATACTTTTAGCAACTGTTGCTCTTTGCTTAATTATGGCTAGTGTTAACGCACAAGATCTGTTTATCAGAGGTGGCGTTGGTTATGCAGTTCCCCAGTCAGGACAGCTGTACAATCCTGTTTATACTATCAGCAACCGTGCTTTTTATCCTATTAACGGTAATTATACGATAGTAGAAGATCCTTCTAACTCATCAGAGTCTTTCAGTGCTAAAAATGCATCGTATAGTGCGGGTGTACAAGGTGTGGTAGCTATGGGTATCATGGTTACAAAAAATATCGGTGTAGAATTGTCTGCAAATCTTGGTCTAGCTACGAGAAAACAAACTACAAGTATTGATTATAAAGATCCTCTTGTAACGCAAACACTAGATATTGAACAACAATCGAAGTTGCCGATATTGGTATCTCCTGCTTTGGTTATTGAGTCTGGTGGCAAAGTAAACGTATATGCAAGAGCAGGTATCACTATTCCTGCAAAAACTAAAATAGAGCAAACTGCCTCTTTTATAGAGCAATCTTTCGACCCGCAAACAAATGTAACTACAACACGCACTGTAAATGTTAGTGAAGACTATTTCCTGACACTATCTCCGGGCTTCAATGGTGCCGTAGGTGCTAAATTCAATATAGGCGAAGGTGTATTCTTGTTTGGAGAAGTGAGTCTACTATCTATGAATCTGATGTACAAAGAATCTGAGATAACAGATTTTGTACAGGATGGCAGGAGTGTGTTGTCTCTGTTGCAGCCGCAAGATCGTACTACCCAGTACAAAGTAGATGGCACCTCATCGGGTAACAATAATATTGCACCTACCACATCAGTACCTTTCAGCAATGTGGGCATCAATGTAGGTATCTCAATAGATCTGTTTGAGAAAACAGAAGATAAGAAGTAGTTGCTAGCGTAGCCTGTCTAAAGACTTCACCGTTTTTATATCCTTTGTAATACCGCGCATAGCCATAACCAGGAATATGATGGCTATTATCGGAAGAAAAGCAGCTATGCTAAATGATGCTTCTTGTATTATAGGCTTATGGCCATTTTTGTAAGCATCCATACTCATGATATAAAAAGCTACAAATCCGATATTCAGTACAATAGCAAGCAATGCCATACTACGTTGCCTCTTCCTGTTTTTAAACATGAATATAGCAATGAGTGGCAGCGCAACTAATACTACGGCGAGTATAGCTAGCAGGTACCCGATGAAATGATTGTATTCTAACAAGGTTATCCCTTTAGATATCATTTCGCCATCTATCATATACTCTATGTGCATGATGTTTAACACGAACAAGCCCGCACTAACTATAGCGGCAATTAATAGCCAAACCGATTGTATTCTCTGTATCATAATGAGTGTAAAAGTAAAAGTTGTTTAGTTAATAACATTACTACCAAAATATGGTTGTAATGGTGCAGGAATGTTTATTCCTTCATGAGTTTGATGGTTTTCTAAGATACATGCCATAATACGTGGTAACGCTAAAGAGCTACCGTTAAGCGAGTGTAGTAACTGAGCTTTTCCATCTTCGCCCTTGTAGCGGATCTTCATCCTGTTGGTCTGGAATACCTCAAAGTTAGAAACAGAGCTTACCTCTAACCAACGTTCCTGCGCTGCACTGTATACCTCAAAGTCATAAGTGATAGCAGAAGCAAAACTCATATCTCCGCCACACAAGCGCAGTATGCGATATTGTAAGCCTAGAGACTTAACCAGGCCTTCTACATGCGCCACCATTTCTTCCAACGCTTCGTAGCTTTTCTCAGGCTGAGTAAGCTGAACGATCTCTACTTTATCAAATTGGTGTACCCTGTTCAAACCACGAACATCCTTACCGTATGAACCAGCCTCTCTCCTGAAACATGGTGTGAAGCCCGTCATTTTTACAGGCAAGTCTTGCTCTTTGATTATAGTATCTCTATGTATATTGGTCAATGGTACTTCTGCAGTAGGTATCAGGTAGAAGCCATCCTGTGTAAGGTACATTTGTCCTTCCTTATCAGGCAGCTGACCTGTTCCGTAGGCACTGTCTTCATTTACTAAATATGGAGCATAATACTCGTTATAACCTGCATCGATATTATAGTTCAGAAAATAACTGATCAATGCACGTTGTAGCCTTGCACCTTTATTTATATAAACTGGGAATCCGCTACCAGTAACTTTATTTCCTAGCTCAAAATCAATAAGGTTATATTTCTCAGCCAGATCCCAGTGAGCTAGCTTTTGTGTAGATAAGTCTGGTGTAGTACCATGCTCTCTTACCACTTCGTTTTCTTCAGGCGTTTTGCCGGCCGGTACACTAGCGTGTGGCAGGTTAGGTAGCTTTACCATAGCGTCATGCAATTCTGTTTCCAGTTCATTCAGCTTAGCAGAAAGCTCCTTCGTCTTTTCTTTATTCTGTGCTACTTCCGATTTTATTTTTTCTGCACCTTCTTTATCACCGGTAGCCATCAGCTTACCGATATTTTTAGAGGCAGCATTGGTACTGGCAAGAATTGCATCATTCTCACTCTGGATAGCTCTGCGTTGCTCATCCATGGTTATGATTTGGTCAACCAGTTCTATTTCCTTAAAGTTCTTCTTCGTTAGACCTGCGACTATCAGCTCTTTATCCTGCCTGAAAAGTTGTATCGGAAGCATTGTATTTATTTATGAGGGCAAATATAGTTAAGTGTGAGGAGTTGGTACAGTTTTTCAGTGTATAGCTATATTTTAGAATGTATAAATGGTAAATATTTTTCCTCGCGTGATATAATGTTAGGCAACCTCAACTTATAAGTAATGTCGGATTCATTTAATAACAAGTTTGGGATAAAAATTTCTTCTTTTGTGCTTATTGTAATTTTTATATATACATACTCACTCCATGGATTGCGCAAGTTTGCCACATGATATTCTGTTATAGAAGTGATATCTTCTTTTTTGTATTCCTTTATGTCATGTAATTTCCCCCAGTAGAAAAAATCTTTTCCCCTTGATAAAATCAGTTGCCTTTTATACGAGTGACGGTAATAATTAATAAATAAAGCAATACTAGGAAGTACGAATATGCTAAGCATTATTAATGAGAGAGATAGTGGGAAATATGAAGTGCTGTTTGCTGTAGTAATTATCATTGGTACAAGCATACAACTGAAGATGATAGGGAAGGATAGTCTGTATAATATGCGCCTTGGCGTTAGCTTGTAAATAAAGCTTTTTGTTCTAAAGTGTTTAGTAGCAGAGAATACCCAAAAATTCTTTTTAAAGGTTTTTATATCAAAGGAGTTATCATAGAACTCTTTTATACATAGGCTTAGTTCTTCCATTGTATCGAATCCTCGAGAATATAATTTACCTCTTTTATTACAATAGTAAGCAAGAAATGAATCGTCATATGCTTTGCCTATTTTAAGGTAAGTACCTTCTGTACGTTTTATTGTAACTGATGGACCTGTAATGTTGTGCAATCTGAAATCTTGTTCATGCCAAGGAAAGTCAATTACAGCTTGGGTCGCTTCTTGATAGCTCAAAACTTCAGGTGATTCGAACTCGCCTGGTTCATATTCTCTGAATTGTAGTTTTACAGGTAGTCTGACCATTTACATATGCTCTGAGAATAAATATAAAGTAAAAAATCCCGCTCAAGGCGGGATTAATATATTATGAGAAATTCTTTCTATGGAACTTCTACTGCGTTAAGGATCTCATTCAATATTTGTTCACTGGTCACATTCTCTGCTTCAGCCTCATATGTGATACCAATACGGTGGCGCATTACATCCTGACATATGGCACGTACATCTTCCGGTATTACATAACCACGACGCTTTATAAATGCATATGCTTTAGCTGCTAGTGCAAGGTTGATACTGGCACGCGGAGACCCACCGTATGCTATTAAAGGTTTCAGACCTTTTAGTTTGAACTCATCAGGATAGCGTGTAGCAAACACAATGTCTAGTATGTATTGCTCTATCTTTTCATCCATATATACTTCACGTACTAGTTGGCGTGCTTTAAGTATATCTTCCGGAGCAACTACCTGATTTATTTTAGCTATACCGCCCGGGTTTAGGTTAGTACGGATGATGTGTCTTTCCTCCTCCTGCTTAGGATATGTAATAACCACCTTTAGCATAAAACGGTCTACCTGAGCTTCAGGTAGCTCATAAGTACCTTCTTGCTCAATAGGGTTTTGGGTAGCTAGTACAAGGAATGGCTCAGCTAATTTATAAGTTTGATCACCTATAGTTACTTGTCTTTCCTGCATGGCCTCAAGTAATGCACTTTGTACTTTTGCAGGTGCACGGTTGATCTCATCTGCCAATATGAAGTTGGCAAATACAGGTCCTTTACGTACCTCAAACTTATGCTCCTGTGGATTATATACCATAGTACCCAGAACATCAGCAGGTAGTAAGTCTGGTGTGAACTGTATACGAGCAAAGTCAGCATGTATAGCAGAGGCAAGAGATTTAATAGCTAAGGTCTTTGCCAAGCCGGGTACACCTTCAAGTAATACGTGCCCATTAGCCAGCAAACCAATCATTAAGCGTTCAACCATGTGTTTCTGCCCTACTACAGCTTTATTGAGCTCCATATTCAATAGTTCTATGAAAGAACTATTGTTATGAATACGTTCATTTAACTCGCGTATATCTACAGAACTAGAAGTTGGTGTTTCCATATCAGTCATATAAAAATTCAATTTACGAAAACTGAAAGTTGCATTTATATATTAAACCTCAAAAATATTATGTGAGCCTTACAAAGGCTGTTAAAACTGCGTTAAACCAAATTCACTTAAATTCGCGCCAGTTATGGTAATGGAACGTATAGTAGAACGCTGGAAGAATGTAGAGCAGATAATGCTTGACCGTTTTGGCAAAATACCTGATCTGGAAGGTATATTATTTCTTATAGGTATTAATGAAGTAGGTGTACATCCCGGAGGTAAGTTCACAAAAGAGCAGAAGCAGGACTTTATGCACGTGGCTGTTTGTACCTTATTGAGTGATGAAGGCTTTTTTGAATTTACAGGAAGAGATGGTGACGGATGGCCACACTTCAAACAATTGAAAGAGCCTGATGTGCCTGGTTTGATAGGTCAGGAGTTGCTACTTAAAGAGTGTGTGATCAAATATTTTAATCAATAGGCTATAGGTATTGTAATTCCATTATTGCTGACCTACCTTTGCCGCTGAAAGATTTATCGGGGTGCCTAATACAAGGGCTGAGATTATACCCGCTGAACCTGGACCGGGTAATGCCGGTTAGGGAGTTTTTATTCAGCTAGTATTCTGTTGCATCCATCTGTATTGTGCTTATACGCACATCGTGATGGGATTGTACGCAGAAGCCAAACATGCATGGCGCCCCATATTCGTTAACGTGAATAATTAATTAATGCCATGCAGCACATGAAGAAACATTTACTTACAATGATGGCCATAGGGGCGACAACCGCCGCCTATGCACAAAGCGACTCGACAGAGGCCGCACAACGCTCTCTACTAACAGAACAGCAATACATGCAACCTGTTGAAATAAGAGCATTACGCGCAGGTGATAATGCACCGTTTGCTAAAACGGAGCTTAGTAAGCAGGATATCAAAAAGGCTAACCTTGGTCAGGATATCCCTTATTTATTGCAATACACACCGTCTGCAGTAGTTACATCGGATGCTGGTGCTGGTGTGGGTTACACAGGACTGAGAGTGCGTGGTACAGATAATACAAGGATCAATGTTACATTAAATGGTATCCCTGTAAATGATGCAGAGTCTCAAGGAACATTCTTTGTGAACTTTGGCGACCTCGCCTCATCTACAGGTTCTATCCAGTTGCAGAGAGGCGTTGGTACATCTACTAATGGTGCCGGCGCTTTTGGTGCAACTATGAGTATAAGTAACCTTCAACAGCAGCAGGAAGCCGGCGGTGAGGTGATCAGCAGCTATGGTTCTTTCGATACCTACCGTAATACCATAAAAGCAGGTACAGGTATGCTGAAAGGTGGGCTTCAGTTTGATGTACGTTTATCAAAGATCAGTTCTCGTGGTTACATAGACAGGTCTAACAGTGACCTTAGGGCAATGCAATTCATTGCAGGATGGAAAGCCAGCGAGAAAACGCAGTTCCGTTTTATGTTGATGACTGGTAAGGAGAAAACCGAGCAGGCATGGAATGGTGTGCCTGAAGATTCTTTAGCAACTAACAGAACCTTTAACGAGCTGGGAGCCATGACTGGCGGTGGTTTCTATGATAATCAAACCGATAACTATCAGCAAGATTATTATCAGTTTTTTGTTGATCATAAGTTCTCAAAATATGTAACAGGTCATGCAGCTTTGTTTATGACCAGAGGAAGAGGTTATTATGAAGAATATAGACAAGGTCAGGATTACACAGACTATGGATTGTCTAACTATATTACTGGTAACGATACCATTACATCTACTGACCTGATAAGACAACTATGGTTGGATAACTACTATTATGGTTCTGTATTCTCATTGATATACGAGAAAAATAAAACACAACTAACTTTTGGTGGTGGTTGGAACCAATATACAGGAGAGCACTACGGAGATATTATATGGACAATGAATGGTGGAGTGCCTAATGATTACCGTTGGTACAGCTTCGATGCACAAAAGAATGATCTCAATCTATACACGAAACTGCAACAACGTTTCGGAGAAAAGTTCATTTTGTTTGGTGACGTTCAATACAGAAATGTAGCATACAATATATATGGTTTTAGAGATAATCCAACAGTGATGCCTCAGCCTGTATACCATTTCTTTAACCCGAAGGCAGGTGCTACTTACTTACTGTCAGATAACAACATCAAGAAAGAAAAACTATATGCGTCAGTAGCGGTAGCAAATAAAGAGCCCAACAGAAATGACTTTGAGGCTTCTCCGATCAGCCAGCCGCAACCTGAACAGCTATATGATGTTGAAGCAGGGTACGAAAGAACAACGCGCAAGCTAAGTTTAGGTCTGAACTATTATTACATGTACTATTACAACCAGTTGGTATTAACAGGTGCTATAAATGATGTAGGTGCATATACACGCACTAACGTACCTAATAGTTTTAGAACAGGTGTAGAATTACAGGGAGCATACGTGCCTAATTACTGGTTAAAAGTATTTGCTAATGCTACATTCTCTCAAAATAAGATCCAGAACTTTACTGAGTACGTAGATAACTACGATAGTCCGTCAGGAGCACAAGATGTAATTGATCATGGTACTACTGATATTGCTTTTTCGCCGAATGTAATAGCATCAGGTGGTGTTACGCTAAGCCCGTTCAGATATATGAAAAATGAGCAGGTATTTGAAATAGACCTTTTAGGCAGATTTATTGGTAAGCAGTATTTAGACAATACCAGTAATGAAGACAGAAAGATCAATGATTATACTTTGATGGATGTTAGGGTTAGGTATTCTATAAAAACTAAGCCATTTAAAGAACTGGGCTTTAATCTTATGGTGAATAATATTCTTGATAGAAAATATGTAAGTAACGGTTATACTTTTAGCTACAGATCGGGAGGACAACTAAATACATTCAACTATTATTATCCGCAAGCGGGTATCAACTTCCTATTTGGTGTTAATATGAAATTCTAATGCCAATAGGGTCATGCTTTAATGTGCCTAAACCATCTGGTTTGGGCACATTTTTTATTTATAGCTGCATAATGGTCAGTTTATATGTAACAAATACCTTTGTTCATCTGCCAATATTACATTGGTAAGTAATTTGATAAGAAAAATAGTATGGGGTACATATTATTAACGATCATTTTCATGCTGATAGGCTCTGTGGTGAGCAATAGGCTGAAAAGTAAATTCAGGGAGTACGGAGAGATTCCCTTGAGCTCTGGCTTGAGCGGTAAGGACGTGGCTGAAAAAATGCTGCGTGATAACGGTATATACGATGTGGAAGTACATGCTTCTGATGGTTTTCTGTCAGATCATTACAACCCTGCAAATAAAACGGTAAATCTTAGCCCGGATGTGTATAGTGGACGTAGCATATCTGCAGCAGCTGTTGCTGCACACGAGTGTGGTCATGCTGTACAGCATGCTACTGCATATAGTATGCTGCAAGTAAGAAGTGCGATGGTGCCAATCGTGAAGGTGAGTACAACATTAGGTCAGTGGGTTTTGTTAGCAGGGTTAGGGCTTTTCTTTGGCAGGGGTAACCAGTGGTTACTGTTAGCAGGTATTGTTATGTTTGCGATATCTACACTATTTTCATTGGTGACGTTACCTGTAGAGTATGATGCTAGTAATCGAGCATTAAAATGGTTAGATAGAACTGGGCTTACATCTGCTGGTGAGCATGAAAAGGCAAAGGATGCACTGAAGTGGGCAGCCAGAACATATTTAGTAGCGGCTATAAGTTCAGTTGCTATGTTATTGTATTATATCATGGTTTTTATGAACCGTAGAGACTAATTGAAAAAGAAATTTAGAATGATAGTAGAACAATTGTATACAAAATGCTTGAGTGAAGCAGCATATTTTATAGCTGATAATGGTGAGGCTGCGGTTGTAGACCCCTTGCGTGATGTGGATGAGTATATTAATAAAGCTGAAGAGCTGGGTGTAAAGATCAAATACATTTTCGAAACGCATTTTCATGCAGATTTCGTTAGTGGTCATCTCGAGTTAGCAAAAAGAACGGGAGCTACAATAGTATATGGGCCTAATACTAACGCTAAGTTTGATTTCCATCTGGCAGCTGACGGCGATGAGTTTTCAATTGGTAACTTAAAACTTAAAGTATTACACACACCTGGGCACACGCTAGAAAGTACGTGCTATTTGCTGCATGATGAGAGTGGTAAACCTTATTGTGTATTTACAGGAGATACTTTGTTTATAGGTGATGTTGGTCGTCCTGACCTATTCAGCGGTAATATGAGTAAAGAAGAGCTGGCTGGCTTCATGTACGATTCTCTAAATACACAGTTGAAAACATTGCCTGATAATGTGCTTGTATATCCTGCTCATGGTGCAGGCTCTGCTTGTGGTAAAAACTTAAGTACTGATACCTACAGTACAATAGGTGAGCAAAAAGAGAGCAATTATGCACTACAAGAAATGACCAGAGAGGAGTTTATAAAAGTAGTTACAGAAGGATTGTCTACTCCTCCGGCATACTTCCCTGTAAATGCTAAAATAAATCAGGAAGGGTATGGGAGCATGGATAATATCAAAGAGGTAGGGCTCACTCCTTTAACGGTTGAAGAGTTTAAGGAAAGAAAAGCAAATGGTGCAGTTATACTGGATACGCGTAAGGCAACTGAGTTTACTAATGGGTTTGTGCCAGGTTCTATAAGTATAGGACTGGAAGGACGTTTCGCTGAATGGGCTGGAAGCTTATTGCCTTTTGATAAACCAATCGTTTTAGTAACTGAAGAAGGAAAAGAAGAAGAATCAGTGATCAGGCTTGCAAGAGTAGGTTTTGAGAATGTACACGGCTACCTGAACGGGGGGTATAGTGCATGGGAAAACTCTGGCGAGCAGATAGATATGATCATTGATGTAGAGCCTGACGAGATGGCAATGGATATGCCTCATGATAATAGGCTGGCGGTTATAGATGTGCGTAAAGAGAGTGAGTTTGAGGGCGGCCATGTAAAAGGTGCGCAGAGTCATCCGTTAAGTGGCTTGACAGATCCTTTGAATGTAGCATTGATAAATGACGAACAAAACTTGTACGTCCATTGTGCAGGTGGATATCGTTCAGTTATAGCCGCATCATTATTAAAGAGGCAGGGCTATCATAACTTAAGGAATGTTTTAGGAGGCTATGGTAAGCTAAAAGATCAGAAAGGCATTAAAATAGTCACTCCTGACAAGCAACCGTTATAATAACGTACACTATACAGATAGCCCCTTTTGAAGAAAAGGGGCTTTTTTATTGCAATTCTACAGGTAGGCGTGTATTTTTAAGTTCGTAAAAAGTATATTTGACACTTACTGTTAAACATTTAACATGAGATATATTTCTTCTCTATGCCTGTTTGCTGTTGTTAGCTGTATGGCTTTTAGTGCTTATGCACAAGGTGAGTCTGACCCTGGTTTTACTACTACAGGGGCTATGCGCACAGGTTCTGCTTTATTTATTCAAGATGAGCTGGAAAACTTCAGACCATCTCTAACGCTAAGCCAGACATTCGCTAAGGGCGATCAGGATACGCGTTTATATATCTCTAAAGCACAAGCTAGAATACCGCTATCAGGTAGTTTTAGTTCAGGATATTTTGATATCAGCTTGCCTGTATATGCAGCAACAGGTACATTATCAAGAACATGGGGGTTAGGTGACATCACAGCCACATACAGCCATATGTTCTTAGGTGTGGAAGACTGGACAATACAAGGAACTGCCGGTTTGAAACTAGGTATGGGTACTGCGAACGTTACTGATGGTCAAACACGTCCTTTACCAATGGTTTATCAGCCTAGTTCTGGTACTACTGACGTTATTGCTGGTGGTAGCGTTACTTGGAAAAAGTACATCACCGCAGCTGTAGGTTTCCAAATGCCATTCTACAGATATAACGAGAATGATTACTTCGCAGCATATAAAATAAACGATACTGTGTATAGCAATGATGACTATCAAATAGCACGTAAGCTATATCGCCAAGGTGATGTTATGTTACGTCTTGAAGGTCACCTATATGCTGATCGTGGTGGTATTACTGCAGGTGCTGTTGGTATCTACCATTTGAAAGATGATCTGTATGAAGACCGTAATACTGGTCTTTGGTACGAAATACCTGGTTCTCAGGGTTTAACAGTAAACCTTACAGGTAATGCTTTTTACCGTTTCGGTCGCTATGGCGAGTATAAGCTAGACTTTACTGCTGCTTTCCCTGTAGTGAGCAGAGATGTTATACCTGACGGTTCTGTTCGCCAGTGGATCATGATGCCAGGCTTTACTTACTTTTTTAAAAGTAAGTTCCAGGGCAACCTAATGTTCTAATATTTATCAATCATAACTATATTCAAAAAGCCTCGCTATGCGAGGCTTTTATTATGTCATTAATAATTTTTTATAAAAGGTAGTTGACAATCGGTAGGGTGGCTCTAGTCCACACGACTGATATCTGCTCCCAGTGCATTTAAACGCTCGTCAATGCGTTCATAACCTCTGTCGATTTGGTTGATGTTATGTATAGTGCTTTTCCCCTTTGCGGATAGTGCCGCAATGAGTAGAGCAACACCGGCACGTATATCAGGACTTGTCATTGTAATGCCTCTTAAAGGTTGTTCTCTGTTCATGCCTATGACAACAGCTCTGTGTGGATCGCAGAGCACGATTTGCGCACCCATCTCAATCAGTTTATCAACGAAGAATAGTCGGCTTTCAAACATTTTCTGATGTACAAGGACAGTACCATTTGCCTGTGTCGCAGTAACCAATATTATACTCAGCAAGTCTGGTGTAAAGCCAGGCCATGGATGATCATATACTGTTAAGATAGAACCATCTATATATTTCTGTATCTCATACTGCTCTTGCTCAGGAATGTGTATGTCATCGCCTGAAATATTTATTTGAATACCTAAGTCTTGAAAGACTTCAGGTATAATACCCAGGTGCTCAACACCTGCATTTTTAATGGTAAGCTCGCTTTGAGTCATTGCTGCCAAGCCGATAAAAGATCCTACTTCGATCATGTCAGCTAGCATAGTATGTTCACAACCTTTCAACTTTTCCACGCCATCTACTATTATCAGGTTGGAGCCTATGCCAGATATTTGGGCCCCCATCTTATTGAGCATTCGGCATAGCTGCTGTACGTAAGGCTCGCAAGCTGCATTGTATATAGCTGTTCTTCCTTCTGTAAGTACAGCGCCCATTACAATATTAGCAGTACCGGTAACAGATGGTTCTCCAAGAAGAATATTAGCACCTTTCATGTTGCCACCGTCTAGTACGAACAAGCTTTGCTCAGTATCGTAGTTAAATTTTACACCCAGTTTTTCAAAACCTCGTATATGTGTGTCAAGTCTTCTTCGGCCTATTTTATCACCACCAGGTTGTGGTATGTGTGCTTTTTTAAATCTGGAAAGCATAGGCCCGGCAAGCATCACAGTGCCACGTAGCTTACCAGTTTTCTTTTTAAACTGGGGGTCTGCAAAATAGTTCTCGTTTATGTCTTCTGCCTGTAATACAACAGTGTTGGGTTCAGGACGTGTTACGGTCACACCCATGTCTACCATCATATCTATCAGTGCGTTTACATCGAGTATATCGGGAACATTATGAAAGACTACTTTCTCATTGGTTAGCAATGCAGCGCATAACACCTGAAGGGCCTCGTTCTTGGCACCTTGTGCTGTTATGCTACCAGATAATTTATTCCCACCTCTTACTTCAAAAGCGCCCATAGTTGTTTCTTATTTATTGTTGTTTCTGTGTTTATTGTAACGCTTACCCTTATTGCCTCTATTGTTGTTGTTTCCGCCTTTACGGTTGTTGCGCCCTTTGTAGTTTCTATTGTTGTCAAAGTACACTTTATAACCACCTTGCTCGTACATAAGTTTGCCCTCGGTAAGTTCAGCAAGCTCACTTCTGATCATATCATCATGCACGGGCTCTCGGTGCCAGTTGATATATGCCAGCTTCATGTAATAGCCGATTAGTTGAGTCATACTTTGGCGCTTCTCGTCATCTTTCTCTTCTAGAGCTTGCTCTATCAGCATTGTGAGGTTTTTGCCAAAGTGACGATTTCTGATCCTTTTCTGCGGGTAGGAAAGTGGTTTTGGTTTTTCCATTACCTGCTCACGAGTAGGTACAGGGTAAGGGCAGTCTACATCCAGCTGAAAATCTGCTATCTGATGTAAGTGATCCCATAGCTTGTGCTTATAGTCTTCTACAGCTTTAAGGCTGGGGTTAAGTATGCCCATAAGCTCAACTATAGCTACTGCATTTTTTGTGCGCTTGTCTCTGTCTTCAATAGTCAGTAAATGCTCTACCATTTTTTGAACATTTCTGCCATATTCAGCCATCAATAATTGATTGCGCGTAGTATTATATTCCATATTGGTTATTGTAATAAAAGTTAAAAGAAAACACTCACTAGAGTGTATAGTTCGAAAGTGCGTAATGATTGAAAATAATGTGATAAGTCTGTTTCAGAAAAAGGAGGGTTGAAACATATTATCGAGGTACGCATGGTAAAGGTAATAAAAATCGTTGTTTGTTGGCTAAACTATTGCCTAATAACTATATTAGCACTGAATTATTGACTAGCATGTTAGCACTAGATATATCAGGAAAAACAGCACTTGTAGCTGGCAGTACACAAGGCATAGGATTTGCCGCAGCATCAGAACTTGCATCTTTGGGAGCCACATGTGTTCTTATAGCGAGAAATGAGGGGTCTTTAAAAGAAGCTATTGCCAAGCTGGATAGCTCCAGAGGACAGAAACATAGCTATCTGGTAGCCGATTTTCAGCACCCTGATCAGGTGGAAGAAACCATTAATGAGTTTGTAAAAGAAAATACTATTCACATATTAGTGAACAATAGTGGAGGACCACCAGCAGGTTTGGCTGTAAATGCAGAAGCTGATGCTTTCAGAATAGCTTTCAATCAACATTTGATATGTAATCACATTTTAGCTACAGCAGTTGTACCTAAGATGAAAGAAGAAGGATACGGTCGTATCATCAATGTTATATCTACATCAGTAAAGATACCTTTGAAGGGCTTGGGTGTATCAAATACGGTGCGTGGAGCGGTAGCGTCATGGGCTAAAACAATGGCTAATGAGCTGGGACAGTATGGTATAACTGTTAATAATGTGCTTCCGGGAGCAACGGGTACAGCACGTTTAGACGCTATTATAAATAATAAATCAGCTAAGACTGGTAATAGCAAAGAGGAAGTGGAAGAGGAGATGCTTGCGGAGATACCTGCAAAGCGTTTTGGTAAACCGGAAGAGATAGCAGCCATGATAGCATTTTTAGCTACTCCGGCTGCGGCGTATATCAATGGAACTAGTACACCTGTTGATGGTGGCAGAACAGGAAGTATATAAGAATCTATAATGGAAAATGTTCAAGAATTATGGCAGAAATATTAAAAGTGGGTTAAACAGGCGCTGTTTTTTGAATGACAAAAATATGACACAGACGTATTGTCACATTTCAAATATAGGCTGAAACCCGCATGAACACTGCAAAACATTTTTTAAAAAATGGTTATAAACTTTGCAGTTTCTGTTGTAGTTTTGCGAACACTTTAACTAAAAGTAACGTTAATTTTCAAATTTAACCTCTGTGATAGAAACAATTAGGCCGACACTACGGAAAATTGCTCACAGCGTTTTCGCTATAATAGTTGCAATATTTACTTGTGTACAGACGTCTTATGCACAGCCTGACGGTGAAGCGTTATTTAAGTCGAACTGTGCTAGCTGTCATAACCCTGTTAAGGATGCAACGGGTCCGGCACTTCAAGGAGTGTCTGGTCGTGTTCCAAACGAAGAGTGGTTGTACGACTGGATACACAATTCAGCTGCTGTGATCGCTAGCGGAGATAAGTACGCTAATGATATTTACAACGAGTGGGGTAAAACAGCGATGACTGCCTTCCCTTCTTTGAGCAATGAAGAAATCGATGCCATCATTGGTTATGTAGAGAACTATACAGCTCCGGTAGCTGCTCAACCTGTGGGTGGCGGCGAAGCTGCTGAGCCTGAGAATAACAATTGGTTGTACTCTATCATTACAGTGATTCTTTTAGTGTTTACATTGATACTATGGAGAATCAACCATAGCTTACGCAGAGTAGCTTTCGAAAAGCAAGGTATTCCTAACCAGAAAGAAGTTCCTTTATATCGTAACAAAGTGTTTATTGCTATTGGAGCGGTAATATTATTTATAGGTGCAGGTTATTGGGTAGCTAATGGTTCTATTGAGATGGGCCGTCAGCAAAACTATATGCCTAAACAGCCGATCTTTTATTCTCACAAAGTACACGTTGGAATCAACCAGATCAACTGTCAATACTGTCATGCCGGTGCTGAAAAGAGTAAGCATGCTATGATACCTTCTACTAACGTATGTATGAACTGTCACAAGCAGATCAACGAGTATACAGGGGCTGAAACTCATCCGCTGGTAACATTTGAAGGTAAAGAGGTTAGCGGTACTGGTGAGATTCAAAAACTATACGAATACGCTGGCTGGAATCCTGAGAAGAAAGATTATAACCGTGATGCTGAAGGTAATATCGCAGCTAAGCCTGTAGAGTGGACTAAGATCCACAACCTTCCTGATCACGTTTATTTCAATCACTCTCAGCACGTTGCTGTAGGTAAGATTGCTTGTCAACGTTGTCATGGTCCTATACAGGAGATGGACGAAGTGTATCAGTTTGCGCCACTATCAATGGGTTGGTGTATCAACTGTCACCGCCAGACAGAAGTACAATTTGCAGATAACAATTATTATAGCATATTTGAGAAATATCACGAAGAGATCAAAGCAGGAGAGCGTGATGCTGTGACTGTTGAAGATATAGGTGGTCTTGAGTGTCAAAAATGTCACTACTAATTGTTTGATAACTAATAAAATTTATTCGGAAACATTAATTACACCGAATTAAAGCCATATGAGTCAAAAACAATATTGGAAGGGTCTTGAAGAGCTAAACAATAAGGAAGCTCATCAGGAAGTTGTTGAAAACGAATTCAAAGAAGAGTTGCCGTATGATTTCAGCGGTAAGTTATTGGATGCAACAACACCTCGCCGCGACTTTTTGAAGTTTTTAGGTTTCAGTACAGCTGCTGCTACTCTTGCTGCAAGTTGTGAGATGCCGGTTCGTAAAGCTATACCTTATGCTATCAAGCCTGAGGAGATCGTTCCTGGTGTGCCTAACTACTATGCATCTACTTTTGTTGATGGAGGAGATTACTGTGCGGTTGTAATTAAAACTCGTGACGGACGTCCTATCAAAGTAGAGGGTAACGAAAAATCATCAATTACACAGGGTGGTACATCTGCACGTGTGCAGGCTTCTGTACTTAACTTGTATGATAACGCTCGTTTACGCCAGCCTTACGCTGATGGTAAAGAAGCAACATTTGAGGCGATTGACCGTGGTGTGAAAGAAGGTTTGTCTAACGGTAACGGACAGGCTTACATTCTTACTTCTACGATCATAAGTCCTACTACTAAAGATGTTATAGCAAAATTTGTTGCTAAATATCCTAATGCTAAGCATATCACTTACGATCCGATTTCGTACTCTGGTATGTTATTAGCAAATGAGGCTAGCTACGGTAAGCGTGCGCTACCTTCTTATCATTTTGACAAGGCGCAAACTATTGTTAGCCTTGGGGCAGATTTCTTAGGGACATGGTTATCTCCTATTGAGTTTGCAAAACAATACAGTAAAGGACGTAAAGTAAGTGCTCGTAACTTGAAAATGTCTAAGCATTATCATGTAGAGCCTACTCATACAATATCAGGTGCTAAAGCTGATATGCGCGCTACTTGCAGACCTTCTGAAATGGGTCAGGTAGCAGCTGCGCTATATGAAGCTGTAGTTAACGGTGCTAAACCAAGTCTTGGTTCTGCTAAATTGAACCAGACTATAGCTAAAGCAGCAGCTGACCTGAAAAAAGGTAACGGTCTTGTAGTATGTGGCTCTAACAACATGGATATTCAGCTGATAGTAAATGCTATCAATGCTAATATCGGTGCGAATGGTACTACTATCAACTGGGCAGTTACAAGTAACTATAAACAAGGTATTGACTCTGACATGGTAGCTCTTACAGATGCTATGAGTTCAGGCAGTGTTAGTGCTTTGATGATACACGGTGTTAATCCTGTGTATGATTATTATAACGGCAAGAAATTTGCTGACGGGCTGAAAAAAGTACGTACATCTGTATCATTTGCAGATCGTATGGACGAAACAGCTCAGCAATGTAAATATGTAGTTCCTGATCATAACTATTTAGAAAGCTGGGGTGATGCAGAACCTAAAACAGGTTATTACAGCCTTATGCAGCCTGGTATAGCACCATTGTTCAAAACACGCGCTTTTCAGGATAGTCTTTTAGTTTGGGCGGATGCAGGTACTACTTACGGTGATTACTGGAAAGAGTATTGGACTAACAAGCTTGGTGGTCAGAAAAACTTTGACGCAGCTTTACAGGATGGTGTTATAGAGCCTAAAGAAATGTCTGTATCAGGCATCGGCTTTGCAGGAAACGCTGCAGGAGCATTGTCTGTTGCTAAAGCTAAGCCGGCTAGTGGGAAAGAGCTTGTTATCTATGAAAAAATATCTTTAGGTCGCGGTGGTGCATGGAGTAACAACCCATGGTTGCAGGAAATGCCTGACCCGATAACAAAAGCTACATGGGATAACTATGCTTGTGTGTCTCCAAAAACAGCAAAAGACCTTGATGCTGAGTTAACAAGTATCACAGAGGTTGACGCTAACAAGAAAGTATTAAAAATAAAAGCTAAAGGCTTTGAAACTGAACTACCATTAGTAGTAGTTCCTGGTTTACATAACGATGTTATAGCTATCGCAGTAGGTTACGGTCGCGACGCGAAAGTAGGTATGGCTGCTAGAAGTGGCGAAGATAAATTCGGCACTCATATAGGTGGTAGAAATGCTTATCCGTTTATTAGCTATAACGGTAAGACTTTTGATTACAGTACTCCTGTAACTATTGAAGATGCAGGTTATACTCATGAGATTGCAATAACGCAAACTCACCATAGTTATGAGGCTCGTCCGATTATACATGAGTATACTCTTGATGAGTTCAGCAAAGACCCTGATCATTTATTAAATGAGCGTAAAGAAGGGTTAGAGCACTATACTAATCTGCCTTGGGAGCATGAAAAAGGTCATGATGCTGCTGCAGCTCCTGGTCACGGTAGTGAAGGTCATGCTAAAGCTCCAATGGCTAGCAATCATAATGATAACTGGCAGGAAGACTTCAGAAAGAATGGTACACTATATCCTGTTTACGATTCTCCTGGAATACACTGGGGTATGTCAATTGACACTACCAGCTGTATAGGTTGTGGTGCTTGTATTGTAGGTTGTCAGGCAGAGAATAACGTTTCTGTAGTAGGTAAGAGACACGTGCTCAAATCACAGGAAATGCACTGGATCCGTATCGACCGTTACTTTAGTGGTTCTCCTGATGATCCTGATACTATCCAGACTGTATTCCAGCCGATGATGTGTCAGCATTGTGATAATGCACCTTGTGAGAATGTATGTCCTGTATCTGCTACCAACCATAGTAGCGAGGGCTTGAACCAAATGGCTTATAACCGTTGTATCGGTACTAAATATTGTGCAAATAACTGTCCTTATAAAGTACGTCACTTTAACTGGATGGATTGGAACGGAGCTGACTCATTCGATGATAACCTTTACGAAGATTACCGTCGTGATGATATGAACTCTGACCTTACACGTATGGTATTGAACCCTGATGTTACAGTTCGTAGCCGCGGTGTTATGGAAAAATGTAGCTTCTGTGTTCAGCGTCTTCAGGATGCTAAACTTCAGGCTAAGAAAGCAGGTCGTCCAATGAGGGATGGTGAGGCTCGTACAGCTTGTCAGACTGCATGTCCTACAGATGCTATCGTATTTGGTAACGTGAATGATAAGAGCAGCGAGATCTATAAAATACGTAACAGCCAGCAAAAAGAGCGTGTTCACTATGTATTGGAGTCTATCCACACATTACCGAACATCAACTACTTGTCTGTAATACGTAACACAGATGAGATTGTTGCAGGTGACGAGAAGAAAGACGAAATGATGAATCCATTAATGTTTTAATTAAAACATTAAGAATAATATAGCTCAGGCTATTAATATATTTTAAAAGAACTATTACTAATAACGTGCTATGCATTTAAAGTACGAATCGTTTGTAAGGGAACCGTTGGTAGATGGTGATAAGACATATCACCAGGTTACAGAAGATATTGTTCGTCCTATTGAGCAGAAACCGGGCCGTATGTGGTACGTAGGTTTCTTCTTCTCGGTGGTCTTACTTGCTTTCGGAGTTTTCTCTGTATTCTGGGAAGTTTATTTCGGTATCGGTGTATGGGGTATCAACCGCACCATAGGTTGGGGTTGGGATATCACCAACTTCGTATGGTGGGTAGGTATCGGTCACGCCGGAACACTTATCTCAGCGATCTTGTTGCTTTTCCGTCAGGGCTGGCGTACAGGTGTGAACCGTGCTGCTGAGGCGATGACAATATTTGCCGTAATGTGTGCCGGTCAGTTCCCGATATTCCACATGGGACGTGTATGGAATGCATTCTATGTATTACCTTATCCGAATACTCGTGGTCCTTTATGGCCAAACTTCAACTCAGCGTTGATGTGGGATGTATTCGCGATATCTACTTACTTCACGGTATCATTACTATTCTGGTACTCAGGTCTTGTTCCTGACTTCGCAACAGTACGTGACCGTGCAAAAACTAAACTACGTAAGCGTTTATACGGTCTTGCTTCTTTCGGTTGGACTGGTACAGCTAAAAACTGGCAGCGTCACGAGGCATTGTCTCTAGTACTTGCAGGTTTAAGTACTCCTCTAGTACTTTCTGTACACACGATAGTATCAATGGACTTCGCAACATCTGTGATTCCCGGATGGCATACTACCATCTTCCCTCCGTATTTCGTTGCGGGTGCGATATTCTCTGGTTTCGCAATGGTGCAGACACTACTTATTATCTGTCGTAAGATAATGGGACTTGAAGATTACATTACCATCGGTCACATCGAGGCGATGAACAAAGTAATCGTACTTACAGGTTCTATAGTAGGTGTTGCATACCTTACTGAGCTATTCATGGCGTGGTACAGTGGCGTTCAGTATGAGCAGGCTGCTTTCCACTGGCGTATCATGGGTCCATACTGGTGGAGCTACTGGGCAATGATGACTTGTAACGTGGTGTCACCTCAGTTATTCTGGTTCAAAAAACTACGTCGTAATATACCGTTCACATTCATTATGTCTATTGTAGTGAACATAGGTATGTGGTTTGAGCGTTTTGTGATCATCGTTACTTCATTGTATCGTGATTATATACCGGGTAGCTGGTCTTACTATAGCCCAACATGGCCTGAGATTGGTTTCTATCTTGGTACATTCGGTCTATTCTTTACATGCTTCTTCTTATTTGCTAAATACTTCCCTGTAATTGCAATCGCTGAGATCAAGTTTGTACTGAAGACTTCAGGTGAAAGCTATAAGAAGAAAATGGAAGTGATTGATGAGAAGAGCACAGAAGAGTTTGTAACTGAGCAATCACATCACTAATAAATAGTAGATAGTTAATAGATAAAGAATATTAATTAAAAATGGCTATAAAGAAATTTGCGATAGGGTGTTATGATGACGAGGCGGTATTATTTCCGGCTGTCGACAAAGTACGCAACAGCGGCTACAAGCTGCACGATGTGTACACACCATTCCCTGTGCATGGTCTTGATAAAGCATTAGGTCATAAGGATACTGACTTGCACGTTGCAGGTTTTATCTATGGTTTAACAGGTACATGTACCGCGGTTGGTTTTATGAGCTGGATTTTCACTAGCGATTGGCCGATCAACTTCGGGGGTAAGCCTCACTTCTCTCTGCCTGCTTTCATTCCGATAACATTTGAGTTAACGGTACTATTTGCAGCAGTAGGTATGGTGCTTACATTCTGTTACCTTAACCAGATCATGCCGGGCGTTAAGAAGCATGTCTTCCATCCTCGTCAAACTGATGATCTATTTGTAGTAGCATTAGAGATCAGCGAGCAGACATCTGAGCAGGAAGTTATGGATTTCTTTAAGTCTACAGGTGCAGTTGAAACGAACATCCAAATGGCTGAGAGTGAGTGGTGGTATGGTCGTTTTGATAAAGAAGAAGAATATGAAAAGCTAAATCCAGCGGTTTAGTAATAACATTATAAAGCTTTTTTTGAATAAAGAATATATGAATAAGACCAAAAGCATAGTAGTTGCAGCAGTAGCGATAGCCTTAGGGGTATCTGCTTGTAACACAGGTGCTACTCGTCGTAATCCTGGTAAAACATATGCTCCGGATATGACTTATTCTCGAGCTTACGATGCTTATACGCATAACCCCAACTTTGCAGATGGTGAAACAAGCCGCCTGCCTGTTGACGGTACTGTTGCAAGAGGTCATCAATTACCGGATCATCTAGTAGAAGGTGATACTAATGCATACAAGTCATTTACTACCGATCTACGTTTCACAGAAGCTGAGGTTGCAGAAGGAGGTCGTCTTTATGCTATATACTGTGGCATCTGCCACGGAGGCAAGTTAGACGGTCAGGGACCACTTTATACAAGTGGTAAGTTTGTAGCAATGCCTGCGAACCTTAAAGATGCAAAATACTTGAATATGCCAGTTGGGCAGATATACGCTGCTATCAAATATGGTAAGAATATGATGGGGTCTTATGCCAGCCAACTTGATATCAAGCAACGTTGGATGGTTATATCATACATCAAGAAAATTCAATCAGAGAATGGTGGTCAACCATTTACACTAGGTGCCGATGAAGAGGCAATGGCTATGGCTGATGACCATATGAATAGTGAAGAAGAGCATAGCGAAGAGCATATGCACGAAGGTGAAGAACACGAAACAACTGAAAAACATTAATTAAACGTACTTCTAACTAGTAGATACAATGAACGAACGTTTTGAGCTGCCGGCAAGATTAAGAACAACAAGTTTAGCGTTAATGATTGTTGGCGTGCTGGTACTTATTATCGGTGGTATAACACTTCTTGGAAGTGGAGATCACCATGCGCAGACAAGATTTTGGCTAGTACTGTTACAAAACAGTGTATTCTTCCTTATGCTTACAGTTGCAAGTATATTTATACAAGCTGCTGCATCTCTGGCACAAGGTGGTTGGATAGTAGCATACAAAAGAGTACCGGAGGCTATAGGCCATAACGTATGGATATTTGGTGTAATTGCTGCAATAGTACTGTTTTATATTGCTTTTGGTCTTGACATAGGCGGACACAATCCGATCTACCACTGGGTACACCCTGAAGGAGATGAAGTTTTAGAAGGTAAGTCAGGCTTCCTGAACAAAGGAATGTTTGCAGGATTTACAATTGTAACTATCGTATTATGGGCTTTCTTCGGTCGTAAGTTCCGCTCTTTATCATTAGCGCAGGAAAATGCACCAAAGAACAGTACTAAGATATACTGGACTATGGTTAAGTGGTCTGCAGGTTTCTTACTTGTATACGCACTTACTCAAATGAGTACTACTCCATGGCTATGGATCATGAGTATTGATGCTCACTGGTATTCTACAATGTTTAGCTGGTATACTTTTGCTAGTGCATTTGTAAGCGGTATGGCTGTAGTATTATTATTTACAGTTACACTTAAGAATCACGGTAGCCTTCAGCTTGTAACAAAGGAGCATATACATGACCTTGGTAAGTTCTTATTTGCATTCAGCATATTCTGGACTTACGTATGGTTTGCTCAATACATGCTTATATGGTATGGTAACATTCCGGAAGAAACAACTTACTTTAAAATACGTCAGCAGGGGCCTTACTCTTTGATTTGGTACTCTGTATTCATTATCAACTTCATTATGCCTATACTGATATTGATGTCACGCCCTAGTAAGCGTAACTACTTTACAGTATCATTCATGGCAATGGTGATCATCTTTGGCCACTGGCTTGATTTCTATATCATGACGATGCCTGGTCCTCTAGGTAGTCACTGGTCTCTAGGTTGGTATGAAATCGGTATTTTTGCAGGGTTCGCAGGTTTATTGATGTTTGTAGTTTACAATACACTGGGTAAAGCATCGCTTGTGCCGATGAACCACCCACTATTGAAAGAAGCTATAATACACGAGAGCTAGTAGTTGGAAATTGAGTTGTTAATTAAATAAAGAATTATAAGATAAACTGACCATGTCGGGATTTACTTCAATATTATTAACGTGTCTGGTATTCTTTATCATTTACCAGATTGCAAAGGCTAGTGAGTTAGCATCTATTCTACGTGGAGAAGAAAAGTCTAAAGCACAGGTTAACCGCTTGATGGCTTGGTTGCTGGTAGCATTCTTCGTACTTGGACTATATGGTATCTACGAATGCCACATGTATTTGATTGATAGCATGCTTCCTGTATCAGCATCAGAGCATGGCGTGCAATACGATAAAATGTTTAATGTAACATTAGTAGTTACAGGTATTGTATTCTTACTCACTCAAGCATTATTATTCTGGTTTGCATTCCGCTACCAGTCTACAGAAAAGAGAACATCCTTCTTCTACCCTCACAATAACAAGATCGAGATCGTTTGGACTACTATACCTGCGATTGCGATGTTTGTTCTTGTAATAATCGGATTGAAGAACTGGGGTAAAATGACTGACCCTGCTCCTAAGGATGCAATGATAGTAGAAGTTGTTGGTAAACAGTTTAACTGGATTATACGTTATCCTGGTACTGACGGTGTTTTAGGTAAAAAAGACTTCCGTTTGACTAATGACGTAAATAATGTTTTAGGTCAGGACTGGAAAGATAAAAATAACCTTGACGATATCGTTTTACAGAATGGTGAGCTACATTTAATAAAAGGTAAGCCGGTAAAACTTGTTATAGGATCAAGAGATGTAATACATGATGTAGGTCTTCCACACTTCAGAATGAAGATGGATGCAGTGCCGGGTATCATAACTACTATATGGTTTACTCCACTGTACACTACAGCTGAAATGAAAGAAATTACAGGTAACCCTGATTTTGTATATGAAATATCTTGTGATCAGATGTGTGGTAAAGGACACTATTCTATGCGTGGTACTGTGATTGTCCATACGCAAGAAGAGTATGATGCATGGATGTCTGAGCAGCAATCATATTATGCTATCAACAACTCATCCGACTCTGATGAGGGTAGTAGTGCAGAAGAAGGTGCAGAACCTGAGCAAGAAACTGATGGTGTTAACGCAATAACGATGAAGTAATCGTTCCTTACGAGCAGGAACAAAAAAGTGAAAAAAAATGAGCGACGTTATCATTCAAGGACCTAATGTAGCGCACACACACGAAGCGCACGGTGAGCATCATGGCCACGACCACCATGAGCAGCACTTTATAACAAAATATATTTTCAGCCAAGATCACAAAGTGATCGGTAAGCAGTTTTTAATAACAGGTATTATATGGGCTGTAATAGGCGCATTAATGTCTGTATTCTTCCGTCTTCAGCTAGGTTTTCCTGACGAGACTTTCCCAATCATGGAGAAGTTCTTAGGAGAATGGGCTAAAGGTGGTAAGTTGTCTCCTGAGTTTTACTATGCATTAGTTACCATGCACGGTACTATCTTAGTATTCTTTGTATTGACAGCTGGTTTGAGTGGAACCTTCGCGAACTTACTCATTCCTCTTCAAATAGGAGCTCGTGATATGGCGTCTCCATTTATGAACATGCTATCTTACTGGTTATTCTTTGTAGCTAGCGTTTTAATGTTCATCTCTTTATTTGTTCAGACTGGTCCTGCGTCAGGTGGGTGGACTACATACCCTCCTCTTAGTGCACTTAAGGAAGCATCGTTAGGTTCCGGACTTGGTATGGATCTATGGTTAGCTAGTATGGCGGTGTTCGTTGCATCTTCATTATTAGGTGGTCTTAACTACATCTCTACTATATTGAATATGCGTACTAAGGGTATGACGATGACTCGTATGCCACTTACTATATGGGCGCTATTCTTTACTGCAGTACTAGGTGTATTATCATTCCCTGTATTATTATCAGGCTTTGTATTACTAATATTTGATAGAAACTTCGGTACAAGTTTCTACTTATCAGAAATATTCATCGCAGGTAAAGCATTGCCACATATCGGTGGTTCTGCAATCTTATATCAGCACTTATTCTGGTTCTTAGGACACCCTGAGGTGTATATCATCATGCTACCAGGTATGGGTATGGCTTCAGAGGTACTATCTTGTCACAGCCGTAAGCCTATCTTTGGTTACTTTGCTATGATCATATCGTTGATAGGTATCTCTGTTCTTGCATTCTTAGTATGGGCACACCACATGTTTGTTACTGGTATGAGTCCATTCCTGGGATCAATATTCGTATTACTTACTTTATTGATCGCAGTACCATCAGCTGTTAAGGTATTTAACTGGCTAACTACTATATGGAAAGGTAATATCAAGTTTACCGTGCCAATGATGTTTGCACTTGGTTTCGTATCACTATTCATTTCAGGTGGTCTTACAGGTCTTTTCTTAGGTAACTCTGCATTAGATATTCACTTGCATGATACATACTTCGTTGTGGCACACTTCCATATTGTAATGGGTGTGAGTGCGTTCTTTGGTATGTTTGCCGGTATATATCACTGGTTCCCTAAGATGTTTGGTAGATTCATGAATAATACACTTGGGTATATTCACTTCTTCCTGACTTTTGCTGGTGCCTATTTGATATTCTGGCCAATGCACTATGAAGGTATTGCTGGTATGCCACGTCGTTATTATGACTACAGCGCATGGGAATCATTTAGCCAATTCAGCGATCTGAATGCATTCATCAGTATTGCTGCAATTGTCGTATTCTTTGCACAGCTACTATTCGTGGTAAACTTCTTTGTTAGCATATTCCGCGGACGCAAGGTGCTTACTAAGAACCCTTGGGGGGCGCCAACACTTGAGTGGACTACACCTATTAATCCTGGTCATGGAAACTGGGTTGGTGAGATTCCTGAAGTGCATCGTTGGCCATATGATTATAAGGATGATGGTAACGGTAACGATTTTATACCTCAGACAGTTCCTTTAAAAGAGGGAGAAGAAGCACACTAATTAATAATTATATTGGAATTTATATTAAATGGGCTTGCTAGTTAGCAAGCCCATTTTTATTTATAAAAGATATTTTATCCTTCTACGTCCATTTATAGTTTTACATGATAGTTATTAGAAGCTAGAGAAGATTACTTGTGATATAAGGTATGAACCCTCTATATTTAGGATAGAGATGGATTCTCTATGATAAAAGGGTAATATTCTTTTCTCTTTAGACAGAATTAGAAGGGCAAATTATGATAAGGAGCTACTGTGCTATGACATAAGATATTCTCGTTTTAACTCTTAGTCTAATTTTAAATTTTGGCGATCTCTAATCGTTCTTTATGTTTGTTATAGAGTTTAGTATAACAATGATTGAGGTTGTTTGTTACCAGTATTGTTTAATATGTGAAGGTTTATTATCCTTTCGTTAATAGAATAATACTTAATTTATTTACCATCAGGATTGTATCCAAACATTGATACATTAGGGGTATGAAGATCAGATAATATTAAATAGTTCAATACTGCTTATCAGAAATAAAAAAGGAAGACCTCGCTATAAGCGAGGTCTTCCTTTTTTAT
>CAZHDM010000020.1:0-46171 GCA_964531655.1 uncultured Flavipsychrobacter sp. | reverse complement strand
GAAATTTTGTCTCTCTCGTTATAACGGAGCGGTACTTCTGTACTGCTCCTTTTTTGTATTTACAACTTAGATGAAGTATTATCGCCAACTGAATAATTAGATGTAATAGTATATGAGTAACCCCGCGTTGATAATATTTGTGAAAAACCCTGAAAAAGGGAAAGTGAAGACAAGGCTGGCAAAAGATATAGGTGATGAAAAGGCTGTAGATATTTATAAAAAGCTACTACAACATACTTTTAATATTACTAATGAACTATCTGTAGAGAAGTATGTGTATTATGGTGGCTATATTGATTGGAATGATATGTGGGATCTTGATGTCTATAGTAAAAGAATTCAGGTAGAGGAAGATCTTGGTGGTAGAATGATACATGCTTTTGGCGAGTTATATGAAAGAGAGCATGATAAGGTTTTGATTATTGGTAGTGATTGTAACGAACTTAGCACAGAAATACTTCAGTCAGCATTTAATAGTCTTGATGATAACGATGTGGTACTAGGACCGACACATGATGGGGGATATTATTTAATAGGAATGAAAAAGTTACATGCTGATTTGTTCACAGGGAAAGACTGGAGTACAGAAAGTGTTTTTGAACAAACCATTAGATCTATAGATGAGAATGGTCTTTCATATAGCGTTCTGCCAAAGCTAAACGATGTTGATCATAAAGAAGATGTACCCGAAAACTGGTTATAAGCATTATCTTACTTCCCTGTGATGTACATTTTAGTGAAAATATGGGTTAGGGTAGCGCTTCAGTTTTACTGTAGAAAGGTTGACTTTAACTATCAGCAGATACACTCTGGTAATGAACCTTTAATATTAGCCTGTACTCATCCTAACTCTTTTTTTGATGCACTAGTTATAGGTGCATATCATCCTCGTAAGATGTACTTTTTAGCAAGAGGTGATGCCTTTAAAAAGAAATGGGCTGCCACGCTTTTACGAATGCTGAATATGATACCCATATATAGGCTTAGTGAAGGCAAAGAAAATCTAGAGAATAACAACAAGACATTTGCAGACTGTATAGATATATTAAAAGGCAGAGGTGCTGTTCTTATTTTTTCAGAAGGGGTGTCAATAAATGAGTGGAAGCTACGAAAGCTAAAAAAGGGAACGGCTAGACTTGCACACATGTGCTGGCAAGACCATGATATAAAAGACATGGTAGTGCAACCAGTTGGTATAAACTATGATACTTTTACCAAAGTGCCTAAGACAGTGTATGTAGAACATACTACTGTGTTGAAAAAAGATAACTTCATACTGGATAATGTATCCTCATTTTACAAAGACTTTAATGAGCAATTGACAGATAGGTTACTTCCTCTCAGTTTGTTAGAAAATGACGCCAAGCTTAATAGTTATACTAAAAGGCTTTTTCTTAAAGTCTTACTTGCTCTGCCGGCATTTATAGGATGGTTAACTCATAAGCCTTTTTATAATGTATGGCGTAAGTATATCTGGTCAAAAACAAAAGGGACAGTCTTTTTTGATTCTGTACTTTTTGCCAGCATGCTGATATTATACCCTATAATAGTATTACTGTTGACTGTTATCACTATGATATTAACGGGAAACATGGCTTTCTTAAGTCTGTTTTTTTTGCTTCCGTTTGCAGCTTGGTCTTACAAGCAGTACAAGTCATCATAACTACTTTACTTTGCTTAATGCAAGCATTTTGATCATCCAGTCTGGCAACGGCTTCTCAAGGTTTCGTTTCTTTAGGTTGATGTATAAACCTAGCTTTTTAAGTACAGGAACTTTATGTGTTTCTACGAGTTCTATTAGTGTTCCGTCTTTTGTTTCTATGTAGCAAAACCTACCTGCAGCACTTTCCATATCGAATGAGTTCTCACTATCTACAGAGAATGAGTACCCCTTTTCTTTAGCAAGCTTTTTTAGGGCATTCATGTTCAATACGTCAAAACATATATGGATGAATCCACAGTCACCCCAATACCTGTTTTCATATATCTTTTTTGGTTGTCTGTCTAAGCTCTCTAGTAGTTCTATTTCTATAGAACCAAGTAGTTTGCCAAACCCGCCTTTACCTGAATATGGTTTGCGTAACAGTACTCTACGAAACTTATTATTTGACTGACCGGTTAAATCTTCAAAAGTTTCGGTTTTGTCATATACTAGCTCTGATATACCCAAGACATCTCTATACAATGTTAACGCCTCGTTCATATCGCTTACTCCAATGACTGCCCCTGAAACGCCACCAGTATGTTTATCAGTAGACTGGAACCAATGTAGCCCCAGAGTTAAATGAAAGAGGTTATTGTTACTATCCGTCACCCAAAAATGAGGTTCACCTTCAGGGTTAATCAATATATCTGAAACCTCTAGTGAATTGTAAGCTTTTAAGTGTCTATGAGCTGCAGCTACATCTTTACATTTTATCTTAGCGGCATTGATGCCAAAGTCACCTAAAACAGGGAGTTTTTCAGGAGTCTGAGGTTGTCGGCTAATAAATTGCCATATTTCAAAACCACCGCCACCACTTAAGTTCATGGTAAGGGCTGCCCTGCGGTTATGAACATCACCACCTGTGTATTGAGTCATTAACTTAGCCTCAGCCTCGTCATCAAATATAAGGGTGTCCATGCCAAATACTTTCTTGTATTCTTGCATTCCTTCATGAGCATCAGTGACGCCAATACCTATTTGCTGAATACCTGAAATATAGTTGTGCATATAATTGATTATCCTTTGAATATACTAAATTATAAGTGGGCTTATTTCTTAAGTCCATTCTTTCTAGCCAGCTTGTAGTATAAAGATGGAACAAACCACCATAGCCACCATAGTATTCGTTCTTCTTTAGCTATTAGTATGTGCTTCTTTTTTTGTGTGATAGCATCTAATATCTTTTCAGCACATTTGCTTACTGGTATTCCATTTAATTGTCCATCGTCCATTGCACCATGAGGTACACCTTTATCTGTGAGGGCTGATAGAGATATAGGTGTATTGATTCTACCGGGACTAACTATTGTTATATGTAAGTCAGGTATATTATGCTCTGTTTGCAATGTCTCAAAGAAGCCTTTTAGTGCATGTTTGGCTGCCGCGTAGCCGGTGCGCATAGGGAAGCCCATAAGTCCTGCCATACTACTAATAGCTACTATATGTCCTTTTCCTCTTTTTTCAAAGTGTGGTAATAATGATCTGGTTATAGTAGCGGCTGAAAAGAAGTTTATCTCCATTAGGTGACGATATACCTCTTCAGTAGTGTTTATAGCAAGGGATCGTTGACTAACTCCTGCAGAGTGAATTACTATATCTATATGCCCAAAAGTATTTATAGCTTCTAGAGTTAATTCATGCAAAGAATCATTTTGAGTTAAGTCAGCAGGAAGAGCTACAATATTTTTATTAATAGATGAATGTTGGTTGATAATATTCTCCAAGGCGTCTTTTCTCCGTGACGTCAATATTAATTTACTACCTGATGTAGCAAACTTATCGACTAGCTCAGCCCCTATACCAGACGAAGCACCTGTTATCCAAATAATCTTATCCTTAAAATGCATTTTTACGATAGTTGAGCATGCGTTTGTATGTGTTAAGCATTTCCTCTTGTGATGCTCCTTTTTTATACATCCTCACCACCTTTAAGTTAGCTAATTGAACTTCAAGCCATGAATTTTCATCGTATTTTCTTGCGGACACAAGTGTGCTTTTTTGAAATAGCTTGAACTTTCCAGCTTCCCAAATCCGCTGTAAAAAGTCATAATCCTCCATAATAAGCATCTCCGCTTTGAAGCCACCTACTGTGTCAAAAAGCTTTTTAGTAATGAAAATACTCTGATCGCCACCTCTTACAAACAAATGATCTAACCTCGTAAACAATGCATTGATCTTTAAAAGTAGCTTATCGCTATCAAATGCAGTGGTATAGCTACCGCAATCATACCCATCATTTACAGCTCTAATAATATCATCTTCATAATCTACAGGGGGCTTTGTATCTGCATGTACAAAATAGTAGATGTCTCCTTCTGCTTGCTGCACACCGTAGTTCATTTGACCGGCTCTACCTTTTACAGGAGATGATAATGTCCGTGCTCCTAACTGCTTTGCTAGTTGCAATGTATCATCACTACTACCGCCATCAGCTACAATGATCTCTTTTAGATACTTGCCATTGTGAGCCTGCAAGTGGCTTATAGTATTCGAGATATTTTTAGCCTCGTTATAAGTAGGTATGATGATACTTATTTGCATGAATATACTAAGGTAATATACTGGTTACTTATAATGATATACGAATTTTGGTCTGATTTAGTTCATAGATCATGTAACAGATGACCAAAACATATTCAGCTAATACTATCCATATGTTCTCTGCATAAGGTGTTTGACTATAAGTAAGGTAGGTAAACCCGATTAATACAGACCAGAGTATCACAAACCTCACTTGGGTAAAAACAGTGCATAATACCAGAACGCTTATGTACCATGGATGTACTATTAATGCTAACAGGTAGTAAATAAACAGTATCCAAAGACTACGCTCCCAGAATGTTATTAAGCTCGTTTTTTTTGATTGGATAAGTTCAACTAGTATATAAGCTCCGAATATAATAGGTAAGATTCTCCCGGCTATAGCTATAATATCATAGCCTTTTACATAATAACCGATTGCTCTAATGACATAAAATACACTCGCGTTAAATTCAAAATGCTGAAAATAGAGAGATATACTCTGAAATATATTTTTAAGCTCCGATAAATTCAGGAATGGATAAAACAAAAGTATTGTAGTCGTTACACCAGATATGCCAAATGCAATTAGTTCTTTAATGTTCAACCTTCTGAAAAGAAGAGGAACTAACAATAGTGGTATCAGCTTAGTACAAATTGCAATAGCGTAGAGTATACCACCCAAAATAACTCTTTTGTATAAAAGCAAATAAATTGATGCGAGCAAGAAAAAAATCATTAAGCCTTCAAAGTGAAGGTTGCCTACTAGCTCTATAATTATCAGAGGGTTTAGTGCATATAGGAATATCCGCTGTTTAGGAATATTCCATTTTTTTAATAGTTGAAGGATAATAAATATAGACCCAATATCTGCGAGAATCAGTACTGTTCGCATAATAACGATTGGATCAATAATGCTATTTGGTGTAATATAGGTAGAGAGCCAAAAGATTAGCTGCATTACAGGTGGATAAACAGAATAGTAGTTAGGCGAGTTTAATCCATTGTAAAGTAATTGTTCCAACTGTGTATCTCTATTCAGCTGACTTGGTAGAAAAGAGTAGGGGCTTAGTCCTTCATTTAAAAGGTGACCATCCCAGATGAATCTGAAGTAGTCGTCAGATAAACTGGGAACTGCAACTATAAATATCAACCTAAAGATTATGGCTGAAAACAGAAGTAGATTAAAGTTTACTTTTAATCTATTATCTGCTATTACTAGAAAGTATAAAGCAAATGAAACACTCCAACAGGCAAGTAGAGTTAATGATGCTGTCCGCGGGATAAGGTATGCTATCACTAAGTAGCATACTAGAGAACTAATAGCCCACATTAAAAATACTATATGCTGCCTGCTTAAAGGCATACTAATATTTTATCATTAGTGAATCACGATATGTAGTATCAGCTAAATTGTTCTTTGTCCAATAATCTATCATAAGCTGTTTTCTTAAAGTAGCTTTTGTTAGTCTGTTTTTACCTTGCATTACATCAGGGTAGCGCTCTTCCCACCCTAGGATTGTATATGGAAAATCTTTCTCGAAATGAATAATCAAACTGTGATTTCTTCCATACTCGACCTTGTATTTATTTATGGTTTTAGCCTCACTAAAGCTGTATAAATCATTATTTATTTCCGTTAAAGTACACATGGCTATGCCAGGCGTGTAGTCGCTATGAGATAGTCTTAAGTACAAGTTCCCGGGAAATATTCTCATTTCACCTTTCGGCAAAGAGGTAGGGTTGGTTCTAATATTATTCCATATAGCCTCTTCAAAATATATGTTGCCTTGCAGTTCTATTGTTTTGTCACCTTCAGATTCAAAATAGGAGAATAGTTGCAGGTCGTACTTGTCTTTTCTATGATTGATCTGAGTAAAAGTATGTCCGCACCATTCTTGAGAGCTCGTGGTTATTTTGATAGGGTTCAAGTGCTCATCTAAAGGACTGAATACAGATGTCATCATTGAATATGGATATATACCTGTAATGAATTTCTTGGTAAAGTTCATTTTAAGAGTATGCATTTTATCATCACCTGCTTGCTCTGGTCTATCTAGTTTAACTTGTTTTTCTTTTGAGAAATCTTCTGTTACAAAGATGATTACAGCTTCTCCATCTCTTTCCTCACCATATCTTGATTGCTTAAGTTCGTAGCTGTTTATCTCGGCTAAACCTTGATCCCAATATTTTGAGAACCGATCATTATTATATGGTGACTCAAACTGCTTTTCCTCTGTATTGCTTTTATCTATGGTGTCTTTATTTTGGCAACCAGTAACAATCATTAATGTAATTAGTCCATATAACGCTTTCATGTTATTTATATTTAAATATAGTTGTGATGATCTTGTATCCTGCTAATATGGTTCCCTTCACTGTGCCACTTATTTTAGAGAATCCAATTCGCTTCTTATAATTTACAGGAACTTCGGTGATTTTCATATTATGCTTTGCAGCTTTTAGCTGCATCTCTACAGTCCATCCATATGTTCTGTCTTGCATTTTTAGCTCTAACAACGATGTGTATTTGATAGCTCTGAATGGCCCCAGATCAGTATATTTTACATTATACAGTAGCTTTAGTAACCTTGTTGCCAGCCTGTTACCAAATATTTGTTGAGGAGTCATAGCCCCTTTTTGCTTTTTGCCTAAAGCCCTGGAACCAATTACCAGATCATAATCATCATCTATAATTGGTTTTACAAGCTCAGTCATCTCACCAGGATAATCAGAGTAGTCGGCATCAATAAATACAACAATATCGGGTTCCGGAGTAAGATGCTTTAAGTAGCTAATGCCTTTTAGACAGGCATTGCCATAACCCTGAACAGGTTCGTCTATAACAGTAGCCCCGGCACTTTCAGCTTTACTTTTAGTAGTATCATTAGAGTTGTTATTAACCACCACCACTTCACTGACCAATGATTTTGGGATGTCTCTAATGACTTTTCCTACAGCATTCTCTTCATTAAATGCAGGTATAATAACAACAATATTGGTTTTAGCTTCCAATAGTACTTGGTTTGCTTAATGAAGTAGCAGAAATAGCCCCTCTGTTTGAGAAAAGTGTATAGTAGCTAACTATGCCGAAACCTATAGTTAGCATTAGGTGAAAAGGTAGCATGGTAAAGTCGAGTGTTTGAATAGCATAGTAAACACCATATGCAAAGTAGAAAACTAAGAATAGTTCCACTAAGGATAAGATATTAATGTTATTGGATACATAGTTATTGTTGGTAATATTATTGCTAAACTTTGGTGTTCTTATAAAAGGTGTTTTTTTACCAATATATCCCTCTAGCACAGCCACAGCATTGTGTAAAGACATACCCATAGATACTGATAAAAATAGCGGAAAGTTCTTAATATAGTTAAGCCATAGTTCCTTTCTGTTTTTGAATAGTGTTTTGCTGACGATGTAATATATCCATGCAACTATGAAAAAGCTCGTCAGGAATATGCTTAGAGTTGCATACAGATTTTTGTATTCAGGAAACATTTGCTTGAAATGGAGTAGGGGAATACTACATATTGCGGATAGTATTATAGCTATGAATACAGTTGAGTTGAATAAATGGAAAGTTCCTTGCCATTTCACTTTAAAAGGTAATGACGAAGTGATCAAGCTAGGCCATAGTTTTTTTACGGTCTCAGCAGCACCTTTGTTCCATCTGTATTGTTGCGACTTCATTGCACTCATTACAGGAGGTAGTTCTGCTGGAGCAGTAGTGTCTTCCAGATAGACAAAATTCCAGCCTTTTATTTGTGCTCTGTAACTCAAGTCAAGATCTTCCGTGAGCGTATCATCTTGCCAATTGCCTGCATCTATGATACAATCTTTTCTCCATACGCCAGCAGTGCCATTGAAGTTGATAAAACAGCCAGATTTATTTCTACCCGTTTGCTCGATACGGAAGTGAGCGTCAATAGTAAAGGCCTGTGTTTGGGTAAGTATTGAATGATTTCTGTTTAAGTGATCCCAGCGTGTTTGTACCATCCCCACATGCTCATTAGTAAATGCCGAGATAGTGTTTATAAGAAATGACTTGTCTGGTACAAAGTCAGCATCGAATATAGCAATGAATTCACCTTTGGCAGTCTTGAGGCCATCTCTTAATGCTCCTGCTTTATATCCTGTTCGTATAGTTCTGTGGAGGTGACTAATGTCTACCCCCCTTTCTTGCCATTCTTTAACTTTTGCAATAGCTATAGAGGTAGTATTATCGGTGGAGTCATCTAGCACCTGTATCTCGAGCTTATCTATAGGGTATTCTATATTTGCTACAGCATCTATGAGCCTTTCTGTTACGTACTGCTCATTGTATATGGGTAACTGTATCGTAACTAGCGGATATTTTTCAGAAACTAGTAAATGCTCGTCATCTTTTTCTGGTTGCCTCTTTAGAGATACATATCTATATGCTAAATATGCTTGTGCTATACTATACATAAAAATGAATAGTAACGACCCTATATAAAGCACTAATACAATTACTATAAATATTCCTGTTGTATCCAACTCTTGTTTCTTTCCTTAAGCCTTTACCTCAATGCCATTGTTTCCTACTTGTATAGGGTGTTCATTGATACGACCTTCCTCAGGTCCATTCTCCAGCTTTAAAACACCCCTAGGGCATACTGCAGAACAAATTCCACAACCTACACAAGAGGAACGCACGATGTTTTGTCCGCGCTGTGCATACCATCTTACATCTATGCCCTGTTCGCAATATGTAGAACAGTTGCCGCAAGATATACATTGTCCGCCATTTGTAGTAATTCGAAACTTCGACTTAAAGCGTTGGAATATACCCAGGTAGGCAGCTAAAGGACAGCCAAATCTACACCATACACGGTTGCCCATTATGGGGTAGAAGCCTACTCCAACTATACCCGAAAATATAGCACCTATGACAAATCCATATGGTCTACTGAAATAAGTATACGTGTCTAACCCAAGAAACTTGCTTGAGCCTGAGAAATATCCATATAGCACAGCAATGGTCATAATAACTACGAGTACTAATACGCTATGTATCAACCAACGTTCTATTTTCCAAGAGTATAGTTTTTTAGAAGATAAATGTCTGTAAGGATCTCCTGCTGTTTCTGCCAAACCACCGCAACCGCATACCCAACTACAATACCATCTTTTACCTACAAAGTAGGATAATATCGGTGTTATAAATGTAAACAGACCAATGCCTACTATAAGATAGAACATACCCAGAGCCCCGCTTTCTCTCATTGCATCCAAACTCCAACTATTAAAAAACTCATAATTCAGCGGCCAGAAGTATTTTATGTCCTTGCTGAAATAACCGCCTTCAGTATATAGTGCGTTAAGTATCTCTGGTATCAGATAGGCTAGGAAAAGCTGACAAAACATAACCACGATTGTACGTATCAACTGGTAGCGATTATGCCTATATTTTAGCATGAACTTTACACCCATAACTAATATAGCAGTAGTGTATAGTGTGCCATAAACAAACCATTGGGACGCCGGCTTACCACTAAAAAACTTACTTAGCGGATCAAATAGTGCCACAATACCTGTGTTTTCCTGGTTCTCTCCCCCTAATCCAAGAAATTGAGGATACCAGTATAATAAAACATAAAATCCTGTAAGTATGATGCCTGCTGTCCAACCAAGTATACCTCTATTCACCATAGAGTTGAACCATACTCCGTTATTTTTAATTCCTGCAGGTTGTGTTAAGTAGGTTCTTACTGAGTATATGATAGTACCTGCAAAAATACTGCCTATAGATAAGGATAGATATAAGACTGCAGGTTGTAAATTTAAATTAGCTATTGACAGCAACAGAATAAGTACTCCAAGACCTGCTAATGCCAGACCTGATTTTTGAACAATATCAGTGTTAGGTGGATGGGGTTGAGCTATCGAGAAATCATTATCAGGCATGTTGTAGTTTTTTTAAGTTGTCTAATATTCTGCTCCAGCTTTTCTTCTTGGGTTTTAATTGAGTATCAAACTTCTCATTGTATGAGTTAATTATTTCAGCTTCATAGTTTTTGTAAAGCTCAGGGTCAAAGTTGGCATCTGCCAGGTGTGTAAGCACATATTCAATGCTTTTTTCTTCTGCGAGCCATCTGTCAAATAGTTCGTGGCGTAACCTGAGTCCAAATGAATTAATACCAATTAACTGCTTACTTTCTTTATCAAAGTGAGCCCTGATTGCAACATTGGCTTTATCTGCTCTCCAAAAAAATACATCCTCATGTTCTTCTGGTTCTGCAGGTATTAAACCATAATTCTGATATTCTATATCAAAGAATTTTGCTGAGTTGAACCACGGTCCCGGCTGGTACTTTGTTTTGTTACCGCATATGGTTTGTGCTAGCACCTGTCCATGCATACGACCCGTATACCATACTTGTTCAATTGGTTTCCTGCCTTTAAGAGACTCTGTGAACTGTGCACAATCACCTATAGCATATATATCTTTTATATTCGTTTCAAAGTATTCATTAATAAGTATGCCCTTATCTGTTTTAACTGCACTATCTTCTATGAAGTCTATATTTGGACTAACACCTGCTGTAATACCTACAAACTGGCAATTAATTGTCTTCCCATCTTTTGTAATTACTTGTTTTACTTTACCTGTATCATCACCTATAACTTTATCAAGCTCAGCGTTGGTTAATAATTTTACATGATGCTCGTTCATATGAGCTTGTATAAGTTTTGCTTCGTCTGGTGATAAGACTTTATCCCAAAACCTGCTTTCTCTTACTAAGAAGGTCACTTCAATGTCTCTAGACAAAAGCATCTCTGCCATTTCTACACCAATCAGTCCACCGCCAATTATTACTGCATGCTTTACATCGGTAGTGTTATACTCCATCTGCTGTAGGTCTTGAAAGTTGTAAAGTCCTTGTACTCCTTTTAGGTCCTGACCTTCCCAACCAAAGAAATTCGACTTGGATCCCGTAGCCAGTACTAGCTTGTCATATCGTAAAGTACTATTGTCAGCAAATGTCAACGATTTACTATCAGTGTCAACTTTAGTTACATACTTATGAATGAGTTCAATTCTGTTTTTCTCCCAAAAGAAATCTTCATATGGCTTAGTGTTCTCGTAAGTCATATGCCCCATGTAAATGTACATCAATGCTGTGCGAGAAAAGAAGTGCTCTGTTTCTGCACTGATAATAGTGATCTTGATATCGCTATCCTGCTTTCTGATATACCTGGCACATGTAACACCTGATATTCCATTGCCGATTATAACTACATGTTCCATAAGCTTGTTGTGTTTATAAACTTATTTCTGCTCGTTTAACGACCAGTTGTAGTCCTTATAATCAATATCAGCATCCTTGTTGATCTTAACTGGAGCATACTTGTTAAGGTAGTCTATTAGTGAGCCATTCTTAGTGAAGTCACCCTTATACCATGTAAAGTATTTTGAAAGGAGAAGCTTGTTAGCTGATATTTCATTCTTCTTTTTATTTGCTAGAAAGTGCTTGGCTTGTTTAGTTAACTGTTCATCTAGCTTTTGTGCAGTATAAGCCTCATTTAACAGTCTTGGGCAAGAGTATGATGCGCATACTAGAGCAAAATGGATACGAGGATCTTCAAACTGTTTGCGAAGTATTTTATGTTCGATCTCATCTAGCTTCATTTCTTCACCTCCAATACTAAAGAACTTGTACTGCCAAGGAGTGTTTACAAATGGTATCTGTATACTACTACCTATGTCTTTTATGCTTTTAACAGGATAGTTATCCATTATCAGCTTTATAGTAAATGCATTGTATGCATTTATCCAGTAAGCCATTTTTTCGTTTTTAGACCAATTGTCAGAAGGTGGTGTTTTACTTAAAGTATTAAGATAACCTTCGAACGTAGTTTTATCTTTTATAAATCCTTTATAGCTAACAAAACCTTCGTTGTCTACATGTTTTTTTAGTAATGTATTCCATGTAGCGTGAGATGGTGGGGTTATACCTGTTCCCTTAGGAGTTGCAGTGCATGATATGAATGATATGCAGCATAATGCTGTTATTATGAAATGCTTCATTTGATTATAGCTGTTGATTGGACTATTACAATTTACGTAATAAATGGGTCTAAAGTTTCAAGGCTTAAAACTGTCTGTAGTTTTTAACCTTCATGGTCCAGTCATATTCTTTATACTCGATCTTGGGATCTTGCTCTTGAGATATTACACCTGCGTTCCTCAATATGTCACGTTTATCATCTCTGGATCCAAAGTCGTCCGAGAACCATGTCATTAATGCTGGCACCATAATGATATCCTTTTCTTTATCATACTCACACTCTTTATTCAGGTAATACTTTGTCGCCCTATCTAGCTGGCCATTAGTTGTTTGAGGTAGGTATACACTTACCGGAGGACAGGACTTAGCACCACAGTTAAGAGCGAAGTGTATCCTGTAATCTACAGCATCTAGCTTAAAATTGTTTACAAAGTCATTTCTGAAGGGTATTCTGATATGACCTTTGCTCCATATAGTTGCACCGCGCCTTAATGCGCCATGCTCAACATCATGCATAGCTAGGTCATATCCTGCTATTGATATTTGTTCTTTTTTGAAGAATTCATTCCTGTCTTCTTTATATAAGGTAGGGTCAGTTTTTAAGAAATATTGAGTATAACCATTGTAGATATTTATCCAAAATGAGAGTCTCAACTCATCATTATTTAATTGTTGGTTTAGCTGCTCGGCATCACAGTTCTTTAATAGTTCTCTATGCTTACTGATATCTTCGTCTAAAATTATCCTCTGCACCATGTCTGCTGCAATTTCCGGATAGGTACGACTGCTTAGCTCTTCTAGCGGGATATTTATAGCTCTGTTAGATTCTTTCGTTTCACTTTTAGCACCTTTTTCTTCTTGTTTTTTGTCGCTTTCGTTAGACTTTTTGATGAATGAAACTACCGCAAAGGCAGCGATGCCAAGCATCACAACTGTAATGATTATAGCAGGTAGGGATGTCTTCTTAATATCCATTTTATTAAAGTTAGTTATCTCTGTTTAAGAACAATATCATATGTATGAATGTTCGTTTTTAATTAATCTACAATAAGATTTGTATGTAAATATGTTTTTATGTGTCTTCTTTTTTTGGAAAAAATTAGTATATTCTGATTGCATAATATAATAATCCAACCTTATCATGTTGTATATCCATTTTTAAAGCCTAGAAAAGTACATGTCACAATACGCTACTCCCGCAGATTGGTTTAAAGGGTTTGCTCAAAACTGGAAGAGTGATCTGATTGCAGCTGTTAGTGTATCACTAGTAGCCTTACCACTAGCCCTTGGTATTGCGATAGCTGCCGGGGCACCTCCCATGTCAGGTATAATATCTGCTATTATAGGTGGGGTAGTTACAACTTTTCTAAGAGGTAGTCACGTAGCTATTAATGGTCCTGCAAACTCTTTGATTGCGTTAGTATTGGTAGGAATGACTGCTTTGGATGATGGCAGCGGGCAGACTTTTAGCTACTTGTTATCAGCATTCATAGTATCTGGTGCTATACAGGTTGTATTAGGCTTTCTTAAGCTTGGCAGGTTTGCAGAGGCTATACCATCTTCTGTTATACAAGGTATTTTGGCTGCTATAGGTATTATTATAGTAGCTAAACAGCTGCATGTAGCATTAGGTACGTCTTCAGATGCTGATAATATGGTAGGTGTATTGATTGATGTGTTCAAAAATATCCCCAATGCGAATCCCTTTCTGGTCATTATATCCGCTTTAGGTATGTTACTGCTGATATTTCACAATCGTATCAGCTATAAGTTATTTCATTTTTTACCTGCACCAATGTGGGTACTCATCATATCAATACCATTTGTTTTTCTATTCGGCTTTTTTGATGAGCATGCTATTAACTTACTTGGTAAAGAGTATGTCGTAGGACCACAGTATTTAATATCTATTCCTGATAATCCTTGGGATGGTATCCTGTTCCCAAATTTTTCAAAGATAGGGACAGGTTCTTTCTGGTTGGTTGTTACATCAATCACGCTTATCACCACAGTTGAGACATTAGCTAGTACTAAAGCAGTAGATAAAATAGACCCTTACAAGCGTAAGACTAAGCTGAACAGAGATCTTATGGCTGTAGGGGCTAGTACTGTAGTCTCTGGTATTGTTGGTGGACTACCAATTGTTACTGTAATTGTACGTAGTACCGTAAATGTTCATAATAATGGTAAAACTCGTTGGGCAAACTTCTTTCATGGCCTGCTACTGTTTGCATTCATAATGGTTTTGGCACCGGTCATCAAGATGATCCCGTTGGCTGCACTTGCGGTAATACTTGTCTTTAGCGGTTACAAACTAACAGCCCCACGTATATATACTCATGCATATGAGCAGGGTATGGAGCAGCTACTCTTTCTTATGGGTACCTTAATAATAACTCTTTATACCAATCTCTTGGGGGGTGTGATCGGCGGCATTGTATTAACATTAGGAGTTCATTTATTATTAGCAAGAGTTCCTATACAGATATTCTTTACCATGATATTCAAATCCGGTACTAAGATGTTCAAGAAGGATGATGAGAACTATGAGCTTAGAGTAAAAGGAGTGGCGAACTTCTTATCTATTCTTACTTTGAATAAGTATCTGGATCAAGTGCCTCAGGGTGCTAATTTGAAAGTAAATATATCTACAGCTCGTCTGGTTGACTTTACTGTCTTAGAGCATCTGGAAGAGTATAGGCGAATACATCGCTCTACAGGTGGTAAAATGCATTATGTTGGGTTAGACCATCATGTTGCATCTACAAGTCACCCACTAGCTTTAAAAAGCCAAACATCGCCTTTGCCACAAAGGTTATCACCACGTCAGCAGGAGCTTAAAAAACTTGCAGTAGATAACGACTGGACTTTTCGCCACGAGGCTGAATGGCAAGTGTATGATTTGCTACGGTTTCATTTTTTTGAAAGTAGGCCTATAGAGTATAAAGAGAATATAATTACAGGTGCTTTTAAGGACGAATCTATTGAGTGGGAGATAAGTGACGTTACCTTTGATGAAGGTGCTTTAATGGCTACAGAAGTATATCATACGACTATACAAGTAATTCATCTGCCTTTTGAGATTCCTGAGTTCATGGTAGAGTCTGAAGGATTGTTTGATAAGATATTTGATAAGGTGATTTCACTTCGTGGCAGACGTGATATTGACTTCAAAGAATTTAATAAGTTCTCTAATAACATGATCTTAAGCGGACCTAATGAGGACGCAGTTCGTCAGTTTTTTACTCCTGAATTGATTCAGTTCTTCGAGCGTAATGATAATGATGAGTATCACGTAGAGAGCAATCGTAGGGAAATATTGATATTTAAGAAGCTGAGGTTGGCAAGAGTAAAGGATATTGAAGCAATGTTGGAATTCTCTGAAAAGCTTGTCAATATTATACAGCCTATAGAGGTTGAACCTTAGTGATATCGTATAAGTCTGCTAAATTGAATACTTTTGCCGCAAATTTCAGGTTATGAAGTATTGGAAGAAGTTATCTCATGCTGAGCAGGATAGGCGTATTACACAAGCGTTAAGTCTGAATATTGATTACAGAGAGAAAGTTTCTCTTGGTGTTCCTGCATCTCGCTTAGATGGTAATGTGTTTTATGAGCAAGCTCCTTTTTTAAAAGAGGCACCTCTTCTACGTACTTATGTTCATAACCCTAATCATATTGGTTGCCATACTATCGGCGAGTCTGAAGAGTTTTTTAAAGGTACACAGGATATAGAACGAGAGCTTATTGAACTTTTAAGTGTAGATATACTAGGAGCTGAAGAAGATAGTTGTGACGGGTATGTAGCAGGTGGGGGAACTGAAGCTAACATACAAGCTGCATGGATATACAGGAACTATTTTAAAAAAGAGTTCAATGCTGAGCAAAGTGAAATTACCCTTATTGGTTCTGCTGATACACACTATTCTATTACAAAGGCTGCCAACTTGCTAAATATTAGCCACTATACAGTTCCTGTAGACGAAAATACACGTGTTATACAGAAAGATGGTTTAAATGATACTATCAAGAAAGCTAAAAATGATGGTGTTAAGTATTTTATAGTAGTGTCTAATATGGCTACAACCATGTTCGGTAGTGTAGATGATCCTGACTTATATGCTACTACATTAGAGGCTAATGAAGTACAGTACAAGATACATGTAGATGGTGCTTTTGGAGGCTTCATCTATCCTACCAGTACCGGAGATACACATGTAAGCTTTAAGAACAAATATGTTTCATCTGTTACGCTTGATGCGCACAAGATGCTGCAGGCACCTTACGGTACAGGTATATTTTTATGTAGAAAGAACCTGATGCAATATGTGTTTACTGAAGAAGCACAGTATGTAAATGGTATGGACATTACCTTAAGCGGTAGCCGTTCTGGTTCTAACGCTATTGCCATATGGATGATCTTGATGACTTACGGCCCTCATGGCTGGTTCGAAAAGATCAACAAACTGCTATATCGTACAGATTGGTGTTGCCATCAATTGGATAAGATAGGTGCTGTATATTATAGATATCCAAAAATGAACATCATTACCATTAAGTCCGAACACGTTCCTCATACAGTAGCCACGAAGCACGGCCTGGTTCCGGATAGTCATAGCAAGAACCCTGATTGGTATAAAATTGTGGTGATGGATCACGTAGAAGTAGAACATTTAGAAGCTTTCATTAATGAACTTCAGGCTATAAAAGCATAGCTTTCCTTGCACATAACAGGCTTTTGTTGCTCATAGCTGCATTTAGTTGAATGAAAGTTTTCTGTGACAATTAACGTGTATGATTTATTGATATTGAGGCTCTTTAACCTTAAAATCAATATGTTATGCAACGTTTTACTTTGACTTTTATTTTGATGCTTCTGGCAGGATATACTGCTACTGCTCAGAGCGTATCATTCCAAAAAACATATAATACTACAGGCCCATCTAACCTGGGTACTAAAGTGATAGAACAACCTGATGGTTCCTACCTTGTTTCAGGTATTCGTAGTGTTCCTGTAGGTTCATCGCAGTATATAGGAAATATCTTATTATTCAAGATAGATAGTAAGGGAGACACACTATGGACGAAGGAGCTGGGAACCTCTACAGATAGGGAACTATCATACGGAATGATACAGTTGCCTAATAATAATCTTGTTATTATAGGGAGTATTAATATACCGCCGGATGCTGCTACCATGGATGCGCTTATAATGTGCACAGATGATGCAGGAAACTTATTATGGCAAAAAAAGTACGGGGGGAATGCTCAGGACTATGCTACTGCTGTAAAGTATGACGGTACAGATCTGATAGTAAGTGGTATTACTCAAAGCTATGGTGCAGGAAATGCAGACGGATGGCTATTAAAGCTCAACACTTCAGGAGACTCAATATGGACAACAACTTTTGGCGGTCCAGCGGTAGACGATGCCTGGGATATTGTAACCGTAAACGATGGTTATATGGTTACTGGTGGTACTTATAGTTATGCTAGCGGAAATTACGATGACGCATGGATAGTAAAGCTGGATAAATCAGGACAACAACTTTGGCAAAAGACCTATGGTATCAAAGATAAGGTAGATTGGGGTTGGGCTATGGTAGAGGATAAAAGTAGTGCCGGAAATGGTTTTGTGTTTGTAGGTGTGAGTAATACTGCAGAAAACCAGCCTGACAATGTACGCGGAGACTTACACTTTGTGAAAGTAGATAATAATGGCAATGAGGTATGGAACAAAACCATTTCTGGAACTCCCTGGAGACGAGAGGGGATAGATATTGCTCAGTTAAGCAATGGTGGCTTCGTTATATGTGGCTATAGGCTAGAACCTTCAGTACAAAGCCAGCAATTATATATAGTTAAGACAGATAATAGCGGTAACGTGACGTGGGACACTGCTTATGGTGATGCTGACACTAGTTACATTCCTCATGCTATAACAGCTACTTCTGATGGTGGCTGGATCGTTACGGGGGCACTCTATAAACCTGCAAACCCCATTCGTTATATATTCATCACAAAGTTTGATGTTTCTTCAGTTAATGTAGAATCTATCGAAGAAGAGATAGATATACAGATTTATCCAAATCCATCATATGACAATGTAATGATAAAAACATCATATGATAATCCTATTTATGAGATCAAGCTCATTAATTTAGAGGGTAGAGTAGTACAGCATCGTATCTATAATTCGCGAGGTAATGTACAGCAACTGCAAATAGATAATAGTGGTACTTATATAGCTGAAATTCTCACGAAAGAAGGTGCAATACGTAAGCAGATATCAGTTCTTGATTAAACTTTATAATGTCAACTGGCAAAAGACCATATAGCTCTTACAGGTGGGTAGTTCATACATTAGTATGGGCTGCCTACTGTTCATTTACACTGTTACCAGTACTCATAAAAGGTGGTACAACAGCAAAGCTATACCATTTAGCCCATGTAGTGATACTAATGGGTACTATATATGCTAATATATATTGGCTAATGCCTAAGTATCTATTGGTTGAAAAGTATAAGAGGTATTTCCTTTCTGCCATTTCACTAATGCTACTCGGTATTTTACTGATATGCTGTTCTGCCTTTATACTTGATTATCCTCCTGAAGAAAAGTTCTTCATTAAGAAGACTCTTTCCTCAATAATAGGGTATATAACAGAGTTCATGGTGCTGTCAATGTACAAAGCCGCTAAAGAATGGTACCTAAAAGCTAAAAGAACAAAACAGCTGGAATATGAAAAAGTACAAGCAGAATTGGGACTATTAAGAAGCCAACTTGATGCTCACTTTCTATTTAATACGCTTAATAATTTGTACCTGCTTGTATTGAAGAAGTCTGATAAAGCTCCTGGTGCTATACTTATGTTGTCTGACCTGCTGAGTTATAATATTTATGAAAGTAATAAGAGTAAAGTACATATAAAGAAAGAGCTCGACTTTATTAAAAGCTATATTGATCTGCAGAAACTACGATTGAGTGATGATCAGGTAGTAGAATATAATGTTTCCGGAGAAAGCGAAGCAGAAGTAGAGCCTTTGATATTATTCAACTTTGTAGAAAATGCCTTTAAGCATGCAAATGATTTAGTGATTATTAATGATGTGGCTTATTATATATATATCAATATTAATCTGTCTGAAGATGAGCTACTCCTGGTAATAGTAAATAGTTACAAAGAGAATAAGATGAACATTGATATTAATAAAGGTATTGGGCTGGATAATACAATAAAAAGGCTTGATTTGGTATATGGTGAGAACTACAAGCTGAATATATCGAAGGAGAGCAATAGTATATTCAGAGTAATGTTGACTTTAAATATTAAGCAATGATAAACTGCCTGATAGTTGATGATGAACCATATGCAATAGAGCTTTTGACTAAGCATATTGCTGCATTCGATTCGTTGAGCATTGTTGGAAAATGTCGCAATGTAAAGGAGGCTATTAGAGTGCTTCAGTCAGTTGAAGTAGACTTGATTTTTTTGGATGTAAGGATGCCTGATATTACAGGTATAGAGTTTTTAGAAAATATTACTCATCCTCCTAAAGTTGTATTGACAACTGCATATAGAAATTATGCTGTGCAGGCATTTGAATATGGTGTTTTAGATTATTTGGTAAAACCTATATCATTTATGCGTTTTACAAAAGCTATAGATCGATATAAACAGTCTGTATTAAATATTCAGCCTGTAAAGAATGATATGAAACTGCCGATTATAATAAGGTCAGGCGCTGAGTTGCATAAAATAGTTCCGGAGGAGATAATTCAGATAAAAAGTGCGAAAGAGTATGTCTCAATACATTGTGAGTACGGGAAGTATTTGATCCGCAGTTCTATGAGAGATATTTTAAATCAGTTGCCGCAGGGTGCATTTATTCAGGTTCATAAGTCTTATATAGTGCCATTGCAGCAAATACAAACTATCACAACTAATGATATTCTTTTAATGAATGGAGACAAAGTTCCGCTAGGCAGATCCTATTTGAATGATGTAAGAAAGCTCTTTACAGTATAGCTACTAAACTAAAAAGGCACTCAAACTAGAGTGCCTTTTTTAGTAATGCATTATATCTACTAGTTACCTAGATATGATTTTAATAATTGACAACGAGATGTTGTGCGTAGCTTAGTTATTGCTTTATCTTTTATCTGGCGTACACGCTCACGAGTTAAAGAGAATTTTTCACCTATATCCTCTAAGCTCATAGGGTGCTCTACACCTATACCGAAGTATAATTTGATAACGTCACGCTGACGATCTGTAAGTGTGCCCAGAGAGCGTTCAATTTCACAACGTAGAGAGTCGTAGTGTTCCAGCTCAGAATCTGCTGCATCAGAGTTAGGGTTCTCTAATACATCAAGTAGTGTGTTATCTTCTGTATCTACGAAAGGAGCGTCAACAGATACGTGCCTTGCAGCAACACCTAGGGTTGTTTCCACCTCTTCTGTGCCTATTTCTAAAACATTTGCAAGCTCTTCTGTAGAAGGTTCTCTTTCAAACTCTTGCTCTAAGTGAGAGTATGCTTTGCTGATTTTATTTGATAGACCAACTTTATTTAGCGGTAAGCGCACGATACGTGATTGCTCAGCTAGAGCTTGCAATATTGATTGACGTATCCACCAAACTGCGTATGAGATGAATTTGAAACCACGTGTTTCATCAAAACGTTGTGCTGCTTTGATAAGACCTAGGTTGCCTTCATTAATTAGATCGCTTAGTGATAAACCTTGGTTCTGGTATTGTTTAGCAACAGATACTACGAAACGTAGGTTGGCTTTAGTCAGTTTTTCCAGAGCTATCTGGTCACCTTGTTTAATTCTGATAGCTAGTTGAACTTCTTCTTCGGGGGTAATCAAATCTACTTTACCGATCTCCTGTAGATATTTCTCTAAGGATTGGCTCTCACGATTCGTTATCGACTTCGTGATTTTGAGTTGACGCATAGACATAGGCAGAACTAATTTAGTTTAGATTAATAGCCCTTAAGAGGCTGTATGTAATGACATTAGTATGGCAAATCTAAGGGTATAGACAATTCAACCCAAAAAAAATTAAGGATATCTTAACAGCACATATCTTGCAATTGAATATTTGTCTGATAATAATTATCACAATATCTTCTAAAACGTTTTGATAATTCAGCCATTTTTATATTATTGCACCATAAGAACGTGTTAGATGAACAAGAACAAAATAATGTACTCTTTAGAGTTCCCAATAAGATGCTCCCCGCAAATACTGTATGAGTTTCTATCAACCCCCGTGGGATTGTCTGAATGGTTTGCGGATAAAGTAGATCAAAGAGATACTACATTCCGTTTTTCATGGAACGGCTCTGAAGATATAGCTTACCTGATAGAAGAGATCGAAAATGAATATATCAGGTATCGTTGGGATCATTATGACGATGATGAGTTCTTTGAGTTCAGGATAGAACAAAGCCCTGTAACCAATGAAACTATTCTTACTATTACCGACTTCGCAGAAAAGTATGAAATAAGCGATCAGGAAAGTCTTTGGGACTCTCAAGTAAGCGACCTTAAGCATAGAATAGGTAGCTAAGTACACCTATCTAACAAAAGGTTAAGTTTATTGTATCTGCATAACTATTGCTATGCTTTTACGTAGGTTTATGCAAAATTTCCCGTATTGATCAAGAAGCTGGACATACTTATTATTAAAAGCTTTATCGGGCCTTTTATAGTAACCTTTTTCGTTACCTTATTCGTTCTCGTAATGCAGTTTTTTTGGCTGTATATGGATGAACTTTTAGGTAAAGGTCTTGGTGCATGGATGATTATCCAGCTACTATTTTACATGTCTACTACTTTGGTTCCCCTTGCTTTGCCTTTAGGCATTGTATTGGCATCAATCATGACATTTGGAAATCTTGGTGAGAACTTTGAGTTAGTAGCTATTAAGTCTGCCGGTATATCCTTGCTTAGGTTTATGAGACCCCTATTACTAGTGATTATATTTATAGGTGGTCTGGCATTCCTTTTCAATAATAATGTTATTCCTTTTGCCAATCTAAAAGCTTTATCACTCCTTTATGACCTTCGAAACTCTAAGCCGGCATTCAATATTAAACCTGGTCAATTCAATAAAGACATTGATAACTTCTCTATTAGAGTAGGGCAGAAAGATAAAGATGGGCGTACCATAAGAGATATCATCATTTATGATCACACTTCTGAGATGGGTAATGATAAGGTAATCATTGCAAAAGAGGGGGAGATGATACCTTCACCGGATAAACAGTTCCTGGTATTCAGGCTAAAAGATGGATGGAGGTATGAAGAATACGATAATAAGAAGAATAATACCAATAATGAGCAGGCTAGGATGTACTTCCGTCAGTGGGACAAGGTTTTTGATCTCTCATCATTTAAGCTGACTAGAACTAATGAAGATTTGTTTAAGAATGCATATCAGATGATGAATGTGCAACAACTTAACTATCAGATAGACAGCTCTAACCGATACATGAAAAGAGTACCGGAAAAAATATATAGATATCTTCGCCCATACCTTACTATTGTTTCTGAAGAAAATGCTGATTCATTAGAAAAGACTATTCTTAAGAGCAACACTTCTGGCTTTAACTACTCTGATAACTTTATTAATAAAGTTCCAGATTCTCTTAGAATAAAAGTGACACAACTAGCTTCCAGCCAAGTACGTAGCGGTAAGAATCTGGTAGAAGTAACAGTGTCTGATAAGAAGTTGCGTAGTATGAACTTCAATACATTCAGAATAGAATGGCATAGAAAATTCACATTATCTTTTGCTTGTGTATTACTGTTTTTAATTGGTGCGCCTCTTGGGGCAATTATCAGGAAAGGTGGCTTAGGTATGCCGCTTGTAGTAGCGATTGCGTTTTTCGTGGTATTCCATATTATGTCTGTTACAGGAGAAAAGCTAGCTAATAGTGGTGCTGTAGATATATGGGTAGGTATGTGGATGGCTACCGCGATGTTGTTACCAATAGCCTTTATATTGATCATACAAGCCAGGAACGATTCTCAAATATTTAGTAAGGAGTGGTACCTTCGTGCTTGGAAAGTTACTAAGAGCCTGTTCTCAAAAAGCAAATAATTGCAAAAGCCATATACATCTTATAATCCATTTTTTCTTATCCCTTTTATAATATGGGTTATTGTTGGTGGCGTATTGTTGCTCTCATTCGATACGCAAACACTGTTTAAGGCTGTCAATAGTACGCACAATTCTTTTTTAGATGTATTTATGTACCGTGCGACCATGCTTGGCGAAGGAGCAGTAATAGCTCTGGTTTTACTTATATCGCTAGCTATATCTAGCTACAGAAACTGGTGGTACTTTACAGCTGCTATCTTTAGTAATATATTGCCCAGCATACTTACACAGGTAATTAAACGAAATGTAGGTGCTCCAAGACCTTTAAAGTATTTCGAGCAAGCAGACTGGGTACATAGTTTACCAATTTGGCCACAGCTGATGGAGAACAGTTTCCCCTCAGGGCATACATGTGGTGCATTTACGTTGTTTACCTTCTTAGCCATATTACTCAAGCCAAAGTATAAATTCTGGGGAATTGTTTTCTTCCTTTTAGCTTTATTGGTGGCATATACACGTATGTATTTAGCAGTACATTTCTTCGCTGATGTATATGTAGGTAGTATCATAGGCACACTATGTACTATTATTATTATAGCTTTGATGAATAGATATCAACGCTTTTTCTTTAAGAGATCATAATATGTCTTCTTCTTTGAAATATATACTGATAGCCATAGGTGCATCAATTCTGTTTTTCCCATTTTTAGGTCAAGTACACCTTTTTGACTGGGATGAGATCAATTTTGCCGAGTGTGCGCGTGAAATGATAGTTTCTAAAAACTATCTGCAAGTTCAGGTCGATTACCAACCCTTCTGGGAGAAGCCACCATTATTTATTTGGATGCAGGTAGTGGCAATGAAGCTGTTTGGTATAAATGAGTATGCCGCTCGGTTCCCAAATGCATTTATAGGTGTTGTTACCTTATTAACATTGTTTTATGTAGGTAAGAGAGTAGTTAATGAGAGAATGGCTCTTTGGTGGGTAGGGCTTTATGCAGCATCCTGGTTACCACACTTTTATTTCAAATCAGGTATAATAGATCCGACTTTTAACCTGTTTATATTTTTGGCATTTTCCCAGGTTTATCTAATAACTATAAATGCTAAAAAGCTATTACATTCTGTATTAGCTGGTATATTCCTTGGACTTGCCGTACTTACTAAAGGGCCAGCTGCTATACTCATCGCTATTCTCTCTCTATTAGTGTATGTAATAGTAAATAGAGGCTTTAAAGGTATTAAGTTAGCTAACATTATCACTGTTACTCTTGCCGCATTCCTCACCACTTGTATCTGGTTCGGTTTAGAGGTTATTAATAATGGATGGTGGATGGTGAATGAGTTCATTACCTATCAGATCAGACTTTTTAGTACAGAAGATGCTGGTCATGGAGGTCCGTTCTTCTACCATTTTATTATACTGTTACTGGGCTGCTTTCCTGCATCAATTTTTTTGTTACAGAAGATGGCGCCTGCTACTGATGATACAAAACACTTCAACAGATGGATGCAGATCATGTTTTGGGTGGTGTTAATCTTATTCTCAATAGTTAAGACTAAGATCGTGCACTATTCATCTCTTTGTTACTTTCCGCTTACATACTTGGCTGCTTATAACATTTACCATATAGGTATAGGTGGTGCAGTTAAGCTGAATAAACTTCAGAAAGTAATGCTTGTATCAATTGGGGGACTAATCGCAATTGCTATTACTCTATTACCTATAGTCGGCTTAAATAAAGATGTGCTTATTCCTCTTATAAATGATCCTTTTGCTGTGGCTAATCTTGAAGCAGATGTCTCTTGGAGCTATTCTGAAGCCTTGTGGGGTGGAGTATATCTTGTTGCTATTATAACAGCATACGGTTTACTTCGTCAGCAGTTCAAAAAAGGTCTAGTTGTTCTTTTTGCTATTCAAATCATTATCATTCAGGTAACAGTATTACACTTTACACCTAAAATAGAGCACATTTCACAGAGAGCTGCTATTGAGTACTTTGAGAGTTTAAAAGATAAAGATGCATATGTGCAGGTATTAGGTTATAAAAGCTATGCCCACCTCTTTTATACTAAGAAAGATGAGCCAACTAATGAAAACTACTATGATGAAGAGTGGCTATTAACAGGTGAGGTAGATAAGCCTGTTTATTTTGTATGTAAGATCATAAAGCTCGACGAATACCTAAAATATCCTCAACTAGTTGAAGTAGATAGAAGAAACGGCTATGTTTTATTGATGAGAAAGTAATTATCACTATAATAAAAAAGCCCGTACACTTTGTACGGGCTTTTGTTGTGTATTGTTAATCTGTTATTATCGTAACAGAATGAATTCACCTTTCTGAGTTTTAGTTTCACCCTCACACTCAAAGTTGATCATGTAGAAGTAAGTTCCCAAGTCAGCTGGTTTACCGTTGAATGAACCATCCCATCCTCTGTAGATAGCTGGTGTTTCATATACAACCTGACCGTAGCGGTTAAATACTCTGAATGACTCGACTTGTCTATTACCTACAGCTATTGGTCTAAATAGATCGTTTCTCCCATCTTGGTTTGGAGTAAATGCGTTAGGGAATGTAATTTGACAACAAGACTTAGTTCTTACAAGAATAGTGTCTTTGTTGATACAGCCAAACTCATCAACTACATCAAGATATATTGGGCTGGAGAAATCAACACGAGCGTAAGTTACTGGTAGGTCACTATAAGTATCAAAGAACCTAGTAGGAGACCAAGTATAACGTGCACTAGCGTCAACGCTTTCAACACTTATCTTCAGACTATCACTGCTACATATAGAATCGCCATCAGAGAATGGTGTAATAATAGTATTACCAACACCGTCTACACCAATTAACTCAGCAGTAATAGTTGCATTAGGCTTATCGTGTACAATAACTGAATCTTCAACTTCTGCAGTACAGCCTTCATCGTACAAAGTAACTTTTATATTCTTAATACCAGGAGTCTGCCAGTAAACACCGTAAGGACCTTGGTCTGTGGCAAAGTGAGTTGTGATACCACCATCGAAATCCCACTCAAATGTATCGATTGTCTCGTCATAAGTACCCATCATAATAAGATCATCTTGTCCAAGACAAACATCATCTTTTGCCAGAATAGAGCCACCAGGTATTGGTTTAACGGCTACTTCTTGGTAATACAGTTCACTTAAACAACCAGATGCTCCTACACGTAATTTAATCTCATATTCTCCGGCTTCAGTTAATTGCACTTTATATGGTCCTGCGCCTATTGTATCATCTAACCTCACACTACCATCAGGTAGAGTCCAGTTATATGCTGCTCCTGGGAATGCACTACCGAAATATCCTATTTCAATACTATCATTCTCACATATTCTATATTTATCAACGAGAATTTGACCGTTTGGACGGAATGTAACCACTACATCGATTCTGCTTCTATCACTTTCACAACCATCAATTGTTTGGGTTACGAAGTAGTCAAATGAATCTCTTACAGATGTGTTTGGTGTAGGTGCTTCTTTAGAAGGGAAGCCACCTGTAGCATCAAAATACCAGTTTAAAGTATCACCTACAGCAGTTAGCGTCTCCGGTGTTGTATTCTCACAGTAGTATATAGGAGTACTAACTATTGGTGGTGCTGGTTTTGGAGCAGCACTTAACCTAACCCTTGTTCTTTCTGTACTCTCACAACCAAACTGATCTGTTTGAGATACATAGTAGAATTGAACGTTAGGTGTAGATGTATTTATTGATGGTAAAACTGGAAGAGGAGAGCCTAAAGTGTCTACATAATACCACTTAGGGTTTGTACCTAATACAGTAACTGGCTCATATCTTTCATTTAAACAGTAATCAAACTTACCCACAACAGCAGGTGGTTTAGGATCAATTATTTTGACTCTAGCGCAAGTTTGCTCTGAAATATAGTTACTGCCATCGCCTTGAACCTCTACGCAATAAACACCACCATCAGCATATGTAGCATTCTGTATTTCTAGTACGTTTGACTTACTTTGTTGTACTTGGACACCATCTCTATACCATGTATAAGTTGGATTCTTATAATATGGTTGTGCAGAAGCTGTAATTCTGATTGTACCATCTAAACAAACATTTCTTGTAACAGAGGTGAAAACTGGAGGGAATACTTGTAAGAATGATATACCGCCAAAAAAGCCCATACTATCATTGTGTCTGTTTAGCGCGTAATTATTACCTCTGAACTGGTTAGAGTCAACAGAAGTAAGTGTTACAAAGTTAGTCGTAAAAGATCTTGGGTTCGGAGGAGTAGGGTAAGTATTAGGTGGAAAACCTCCGAGAGTAGCTCCGTATGCTAATGTATCTTGTAATACTAACGCAAATCTATAGCTTTGTCCTGAAGGAATTAGCACATCTAAATCCTGTACTACTGGTGTTATCCCATTTAAAGCAGTATTAACTGTGCCTTCTCCTGCTTTTTCCCATCCTGTAGCAGTTGATACAACAGATGGACCGATAAGTGAGGTAGAGCTGTAATATACCTCGTATAAGGAATTGTTAGCAGTTTGAGTGAAATTGAACGGTGTTGCTGGAGGTGGTGGTGTAACTGTCCAAATTATCTCCGCAATGTGAAAGTTCAGTACCTCATATACGCTAATCGGATTAGGTAAATTATTGGTCACCTGAAAAGAAATAGCTTGGTTGCTACCCGTTGGAGGAAATGTAACTACAAGATTATTAAGTGTATAATTAGTAGTAATAGTAGTGGTCGAAGTTTGTGCCTTAGTATAATTACTAACGGTAACCACTACTGCCAAGGTCAGCAACAAGCGCTTTAAGAGTAACTTTCCTGTCATGTTATTAGTTTTCAAATCTTATAAAACCGTGATTACAGCTAAAGACACGGATTTAGTTGAATTAGTTGGTTAGTTAATTGTTTTTTAAGCTTTACCAGCCTAATAATAAAAATTAAGGTCAAAATACTAATAATTTTGACTTCGACAAAGCAAATTGTTAAAATATCAACAGAAAATTGTAAATGTGCATAAATGGTTATAAACCACTGAGAAACTGCATAGTATCAACACCATCTGCGTAATCATCCAGCCTTGGAAGTTGAGCATTTCCGAATGCTATATGTCCTTCGCCAACAATACATTGCACATTGTCATTTTTTTGTAAGTTTTCAACCACATCAATTTTATCTGAGTAATATTCATAATGTAATGTGCTGATAGGAGAAAATAACTCTTTATTTTCTATAGCTAATGTGAAGTCATTTGTTAAGTATGGAACTTTGTTTAAAAGATATATAGCTAAGTAGTAATCATAATTATTTTTATACTTATTATGATGTATTATGTCCTTATATATATCTAGGTTATTGAGGAATTGCTTTACACTATAATTTTCAGGCATGTATATTTTTGATATGTTTCTACAGCCCAGCCCGAAATAGCTATATATATCTTTTCCTAATGCTTTTATCTCCTCTTGTGTTTCTGCACCATCTAGTATAGCTACAGATGTTCTGTTTTTACGTATGATATTAGGATATTTACTAAAATATGCCTCGAAGTACCTAGATGTATTATTACTGCCAGTCGCAATATAAGCGTCACAGCCTTTGAGGTTATCTGCTATTTCTACCAATTCTGATACTGAAGAATTCCATGATATGAGTTTTTCGATCATGTGTTTTAGTAAAACACTGTCTTTAGATGATAGTTTAATTTTAGTGTAGTGTCCGGAAATGAATGAACATAAGAAATCATGAAAGCCAACAAGCGGTATATTTCCTGCCATAACTATACCTACTTTTTTAGCATTTGTAGGAAGATTGTAGCTTTTTATCCAGTTAGCAAGCTTTTCTTTTGGTAGATAATTATCTGCAACATTGTTAATAGACATCTCTATACTTTCTGGTGTGAACCAAGCATTCATATTTGCAGCTATGATCTTTGCACTTTCCCACTGCTCATCATCAGAAATAATATAATTCCCTAACTTATCAAGTAAATCTATGCGCTCATTAATTGATGTCATTTTCATTTCAAATTTGTGGCTGCGAAATTGTAACTTTATTCCCGATTTAAAAAACTACGAAACATTTACGTTTTATGGCGATAAAAATAACTGAAGAATGTATTAACTGCGGAGCTTGTGAACCTGAGTGCCCTAATAATGCTATATATGAAGGCGGTGTGGAATGGGCTATTACCGATGGTACTGCAGTGAATGGAGAGTTTAAGCTGATGAACGGTGAAGTGACTGATGCTGAAGCTAGGCATGAGCCGGTAGCAGTTGATGTATATTATATTACACCAGATAAATGCACTGAGTGTCAAGGCTTTCATGAAGAGCCTCAATGTGCTGCTGTGTGTCCGGTAGACTGTTGTGTTCCAGATGAAATGTATGAGGAAACGGTTGAAGAGCTTTTAACTAAGAAAGAAAAGTTACACTTATAGTCAGTTCCATAATACTATAAATAAGAAAGGCGCCATTGGCGCCTTTCTTATTTATAAAATAAACATCGTTAGTTGTTATTTTCTTCAGTTTCTACCTTAGTCCAGCTATCATCTACTTTTATGACACTGTCTATTTTATTAGCAAGGTCTATTAAGAATTGCGGACCAAAGTGGGCATTTGTAATATTCTGCTTCTTCTTGCCATATCTGATGTTGTAGAAAATGCCGGGAACGTCCTGCATCATACTATTATATTCATTGCTGCAGGTATCTACATCATGATTTTCAAAAGCGGTGAATATTTCCTCTATTTTCTTTGTACTGATAGTAGTAGTATATACACCTTCATAGTCAACAAAACTCCTGCCCGTGTATTTAACGGAACCATCGCTATTGATCTCTAAAGAATATACAGGGCAAGTACCGTAACAGGCAGTTCTATCCATAACGATCTGTGTTATATTATTTCCTGCTTTTGTGGTGTTGCCTTTATTTTTTGCACTGGCTGTACTTTTTTGCTGTGCACATGCACTTACTAATAATACAACCATTACTACAAATCCTGATATGTAATTTCTCATCATTATATATTTTCGTTGCCAAAGATAAGTGATAGCTTAGCTTTTCTTACTACTTAATACAAATATGTTGCCTGATAATCAAAATGAACTCTTTTATAGGATTGCTTTAACTTTTGTAAAGGATGTTGGTGTTGTTACAGCAACAAAGCTGATTCATCATTTTGGTACAGCTTCTGAAATATTCAGGTCATCACTAAAAGACTTAAAAGCTGTTTCAGGATTAGGAGAGGTTAGAGCGAGGGGATTTAAAGATAAGGACATCTTTAGTAAGGCGGAAGATGAACTCAAATTCATAGATGACAACAATACTACAGTGCTGTGGATACAGGACGAAATTTACCCTAAAAGATTAAAGCAGTGTACGGATGCTCCTATCCTGATATATCAGCAAGGAGATGTTAAGTTTGATCAAGCTAAAGTAATATCAATAATAGGTACACGAAAGTATACTGATTATGGACAAAGAGCTTGCGAGCAACTGTTGGAACAACTGTCTGGCAGTGATATTCTTGTAGTTAGTGGTCTCGCTCATGGTATAGATACCATTGCACATAAAGCCTCGCTACAAAATAATCTGTCAACTGTAGGTGTGCTTGGTCATGGTTTAGATAAGATGTACCCTGCCTCTAATAAGAAATTGGCAAAAGATATGCTTGAGAATGGAGGGCTATTATCTGAATATTGCTCAGGTACTAATGCCGATAGAAATCACTTTCCTATGCGTAATAGAATCGTTGCAGGTTTAAGCGATGTTACCATAGTTGTAGAAAGCGATATAAAAGGAGGTGCCATGATAACTGCACGCTTAGCTGATAGTTATAACAGGGATGTAGCTGCATTCCCTGGTAGAATATTTGATAGTAAATCTTCTGGTTGTAATGAGTTAATAAGAACAAATGTAGCTGCAATGATCACTTCTGCAGATGACTTGCTGGAATTGATGAACTGGAAAGACGTGGATAAGAAACCTGTACAGAAGCAACTGTTTATAAACTTATCAGAGGACGAGAAGTCTATTTATGATTTGCTGAATGGAAAAGATAATCTCCATGCCGATGCTATTCTGCAGCAAACAAATATGACGAACACTAAGCTTGCTGCAACTCTGTTACAAATGGAAATGCAAGGATTAGTTAAGGCATTGCCTGGTAAGTTATACCGATTAGACTAAACGATATGACCTTCAAGATCAAAGTCGTAAGCCTTGTCTATATGAACGTTTACAAAGTCGCCTATCGGTAACTCGTCATCTGTGTTAATAATAACCTCATTATCTACCTCTACACTGTCAAATTCAGTACGTCCTAAGTATCTGCCTGCTTCTTTTTTGTCAACAAGCACTTTGTAAGTGTTACCTATCTTCTCCTGATTCTTTTCATAGGAGATCTCTTGTTGTACTTCCATTACTTCTTGCGCACGAGCTTCCTTCTCATCTTGCGGTATATTATCCTCAAGGTCATAGGCCGTAGTGTTTTCTTCATGAGAGTATGTGAAGATACCAACTCTGTCTAGTCTTGTTTTTTCTAAGAACTCTTTAAGAGCCTCTACATCTTCTCTGGTTTCTCCGGGGAAGCCTGCAATGAGTGTACTACGTAAACAGATACCTGGTACACGCTCCCTTATTGTATCTACTAGCTCATATATTTCTTGGCTGGTTATCTGGCGCTTCATGGCTTTGAGCATATTGTCAGAGATGTGTTGTAACGGCATGTCCAGATAGTTGCAAATATTATCTCGTTCTCTTATGACGTCAAGCACATCAAGAGGGAACTTGGTAGGGTAAGCGTAGTGTAGCTTTATCCAATGCAGACCCTCAACATCAGATAAATGCTTCAATAGTTCGGCAAGTGCTCGTTTTTTATAAATATCTAATCCGTAATAAGTAAGCTCCTGAGCAATAAGCATGATCTCCTTTACACCCATGCTCACTAGTTTCTTTGCTTCAGCTACTACTTCTTCTATCGGCTTGGATATATGTCCTCCTCTCATAAGAGGTATTGCGCAAAACGCGCAGGTACGATTACAGCCTTCAGATATTTTTAAGTAAGCGTAATGTTGTGGGGTACTAAGTAGTCTTTCGCCAATTAACTCCTGCTTATAATCAGCTTCGAGCTGTTTTAAAATAAGGGGTAGTTCCATTGTGCCGAACCATGCATCTACTTCAGGTATTTCGGCTGTAAGGTCGCCTCTGTACCGCTCGCTCAAACACCCTGTAACGTATACTTTATCAAGTAAGCCCTCTTTCTTCATCTCTACTTGATCCAATATAGTGTTTACACTTTCCTCTTTGGCTTTGTCGATAAAGCCACAAGTGTTTACAATAACTATATTGTGATCTGGTTTTGTGCTTTCATGCTTCACATTGATACCATTAGCATTAAGCTGTCCGCTTAGTACTTCGCTATCTACCATGTTCTTTGAACAACCTAGCGTAATGATATTTACCTTATCTTTTTTTAATTTCTTCGTCTGCACAGTATATCAATTATTTCTTCCTGAAAAATATTCTTACAGGTACTCCTGTAAAGTTGAAATGGCTACGTACTTTATTCTCTAAAAAGTTTTTGTATGGTGTTTTTATAGCATCCGGATAGTTAGCATAAAAAGCAAATGATGGCACTACAGTTGGTATTTGTTGTGCGAACTTGATCTTTACAGCATGCCCTCTTGTCATTGGAGGAGGGTAGCGTTCTATTTCTTTAAGCATCACATCGTTAAACTTAGAAGTAGATATGCGCTTGCTTCTGTTGTCATATACTTCAAGAGCTTTATCTAAAGCTTGAAATATTCTCGTTTTCTCAAGTGCTGAAATAAAGACTACAGGGATGTCTGTAAACGGAGCTGTTTTCTTTTTAATGTACTCTTCATAGTCACGAGCTGTATTCGTCTCCTTACTAATGCTGTCCCATTTATTAATAAGAACAACTATGCCTTTCCCTTTTCTTGCTGCCAGGCTGAATATGCTGATATCCTGAGAGGTAACACCTTTCTCGGCATCTATTACAAGCAGACATACATCTACATCATCTATCGCCCTTACTGCTCTGATGACTGAGTAGAACTCAAGATCCTCATGTACATTTTTCTTTTTTCTAAGCCCGGCAGTATCTATGAGGATAAACTCTTTGCCATACTGTTTGTAATGCGTGTGTATAGTGTCTCTTGTAGTACCGGGTATATCTGATACTATAGTCCGCTCTTTGCCTGTTAAAGCATTTAGTAGAGTAGATTTACCAGCATTTGGCTGACCTATGATGATGAACTTTGGTAAAGTGTTTTCTTCTTCCTCAATATCATCAGGTATTTGTTCTACTATTCTGTCTAGTAACTCACCTGTTCCACTTCCGGATATAGATGAAATGAAAAATGTCTCTTCAAGACCTAGTGAATAAAACTCAGTAGCTTCCAGAGCTCTTTGTGCATTATCTACTTTATTTACAGCAAGCAAGACAGGCTTCTCTGCCTTACGAAGCATTTTTGCCATTTCTGCATCTTGGTCTGTAATGCCGGTCATCGTATCTACTACGAATACCAATAGGTCAGCCTCTTCAAGAGCAATAATTACTTGTTTCTTGATCTCTTTTTCAAATACGTCTTCAGAGTTAGATACAAAACCTCCAGTGTCAATAACGTTGAAGTTCTTGCCATTCCAGTCAGCAATACCATATTGCCTGTCACGGGTAACACCGCTTACATCATCCACAATGGCTTTACGCTCTTCAAGCAGTCTGTTGAAAAGTGTTGATTTGCCTACGTTAGGTCTTCCTACTATGGCTACCGTATATCCGGGCATAAAAATGAATTAGGGCGCAAAGTTACTATATATATACTGTATGTGGAGAAAGATGCATAAATTAACTGTACCATATATATTTTTTACCTTTACTAGCTAATTTTCAGAGTATGAAGAAGTTGTTTATGATTATGATGTTGGGAGCATTGACCACTGCTGTGCAGGCTGCTCCCGGCGATACTACTACCGTGCAAGTACAAAATGATATTTGGATGGACCATTTTGGGAATTTTGATTCTACAGTGAAATTTCCTGACGGGAGTACTAAGTACAGGAAAATACTAATGACGTTCAAGTTGGGTAGATATGCATGTCCGGGCAACCCTCAATACTGTGGTGATTGGGATTATACCGTGAGCGTTTTTGTAACCCCGAAGAATGGTGATACTTATGAGCTTGGTAGATTAATTACTCCTTATGCCGGCGATGGTTGGCCTCGTACTTCTACAGCATGGACTCAAAGATATGTGTATGATGTAACGGACTTTTATCCTTTACTCAAAGATAGCTGTACCGTCAGAATACGCTATTCGGGATACTCATGGGGTTTTACCGGTAATGTGAAATTTGATATGATAGAAGGTGTACCTCCAAGAGATGTTTTAGGTGTAGATGAATTATGGACAGGAAGTTTCGGCTATGGACGTGCTACACCTATAGATAGTAACATAACAGTGCTTAATAAAACAGCACCTTCAAACACTGTTTCTACCGATATGAAATTTGTTATTACAGGTCATGGTGGTGATATCAATAACTGTTCTGAGTTTTGTTCTAAGTACTATCAAGTAAAGCTTAACAGTACCCAAATAGCACAGACAGATATATGGAGAGATGATTGTGGTTTTAACCACATGTATCCTCAGAATGGAACATGGGTATATGACCGTGCTAACTGGTGTCCTGGAGATAAAGTTTTTGAGAATGTGTATAATCTAGCTAATGTCACAGGAGGTAATAGCTATGATATCGATATCGACTTTGAAGCCTACACTGGTGCTCCTAGTTCTAGTGGTTCTCAGGCTAGCTATATTATAGCTGCAAATAGTTTCTATTATGCAGAGTTCAATAAGTCAATTGATGCATCATTGGATGACATAATTGCACCGTCTGATCACGAGACGCATTTTCGTGAAAACCCTGTAACAGGTAGACCTAAAGTAACTATCCAAAATACAGGAGGTACAACTATTACATCGGTGAAGTTTAGATACGGTGTAGCAGGTTCGGGGAAAACAGAAGAGTTTACATGGCTGGGTAGTTTAGCTCCTTTAGATGTAGCGGATGTAGAACTTGGTGTATTCTTTGACTTTAGAACAATGAGTGCAGGTACTTACGGTTTCGATGTAGAAATTATAGAAGTAAACGGTCAGCAAGATGAGGATGCGACTAACAATAAAATGTCTTCAACGTTTGAGAACGCACCTAAATATCCAATGACCATATATGTTGAATTAAAGACTAATGCAAGTAGAATGTCAAATGGCATGAGTCAGACTACCTGGAAGATTGTAGATGTTTTTAATGATAAGACTTATTATGAGCGTATTAACACAACTCCTAACACTACCTATACAGATACAGTTGAGTTAGGTGTTGGTATGTATAAATTAGTTGTAGAAGATGGCGGCTGTAATGGCTTATATTGGTGGGCAAATGCAGCAGAAGGAAGGGGTAGTATTCAGATTAAAAGAAAAGGTACCCAAGTTCCAATAGCTCTAAAAGGTTATCTAGGTGCTGATTTTGGTTGTGGGTTTACTGAATACTTTAATGTTGATTGGCCGGCGGCAGTTTCAGAAATAGAAGTAGAAACTCCTGAATTGAAAATTCATCCAAACCCAGCTACTAGCCAAGTGAATGTTAGTCTTAAAGGAGTTAAAAAACCTAATGGTAAAATACAACTACTTGATGTAATGGGCAGACTAGTGAAAGAGTTAAGTGTTAATAGTAGTTACACAGCTATTAATACCACACAGCTTTCTTCAGGTACTTATACAGTGGTATATGTAGACAATACTAACAATGTTAAACTACAGCAGCAAGTAGTGTTAGCTAAATAATAAATTACAAATATTTATAGGGAGGCTATCAATTTGATAGCCTCTTCTTGTTTAACTTTGTTGTATACATGAATGATAGAATCAAAAAATTACAAGACTTTTTAGAGAAAACTCCTGACGACAGTTTCTTAAATCACGCTCTTGCTTTGGAATATATTAAGCTTGGTGATGATGAAAAAGCAAAAATGTTGTTCATTAAAAATCTGGAAACTGATATTACCTATTTAGCCACCTACTATCATTATGCCAAGTTACTAGAACGGTTAGGTGACGAGGATGAGGCCATCAAGATCTACGAACAAGGTATGGAGAAGAGCAAAGAAGCTAATGACAGCCATACCTTTAGTGAGTTGCGCAGTGCTTATGAAGAGCTTACTTTTTAAATTATGCAGTTACTCTCAACATTTAAGAATAACATAAATAATAGAACTCTTTTTGATAAAGAGAGCAAGGTCTTATTAGCTGTTAGCGGAGGCGTAGATTCTATGGTAATGGCTGACTTGTTTAAAAGCTCTGGCTACAAGTTTGCAGTGGCACATTGTAATTTTCAACTACGTGGTGAGGATGCTGATAAAGATGAACTGCTTGTAGAAAGTTGGTGCAATATCAATAAGGTTGAATACTATCATACAAAGTTTGATACAGAACAGAAATGTAAAGAGTGGAAAAAAGGGATACAAGAGACTGCACGAATTTTGCGTTATGATTGGTTAGAGAGCATAAGAGAGCAAATAGATGCAGCGTATATAGCAACAGCACATCATGCTAATGATAATGTAGAAACCCTGCTTATCAACCTCTTTAAAGGTACAGGTATTAGCGGCTTGCATGGTATAAACCCTAAAAGCAATAGTATTATCAGGCCGCTATTATTCGCTAAAAAAGAGGACCTGCTTCAATATGCATCTAAAAATAATGTAGAGTTTAGAGATGATAGCTCTAACGCTACAGACAAGTATCTGCGTAATGCTATTAGGTTGAATGTGATCCCAGAGGTGGAAAAGGTAATACCAACAGTTGTTGATAATTTGACAGATACTATCGGCAGGCTATCTGAAGTTGAAATCATATATAATACCACTATCCTTAAAGAGAAAAAGAAACTGATTGAAAAGAGAGGAGCTGATTACTATATCCCTATTCGCAAGCTGCTGAAAAAGCAAGCTTTAAATACTATTTGCTATGAGCTTTGTAAGCCTTTTGGTTTTACTTCGGCGCAGGTTCCTCAGATAATAGCATTGTGTTTCTCAGAGAGTGGTCATTATATAGATTCGCCAACTAATCGCATCATAAAAGACAGACAGTTTCTTATCATTACTGATATAACGTCTAAAAACTCTGACCTTATCGTTATTGAATCACTACCGTATAATGTAGATGTAAATAATCACTCAATAAGTTTAACAGAAACAGTTAATACAGATATCAATACCAGTATGGATACTGCATGCCTTGATATGGCAAAAATAGAGCTCCCTTTAAAGTTGCGTACTTGGAGACAGGGAGATTATTTTTACCCATTAGGTATGGGAATGAAGAAAAAGAAACTAAGCAAGTACTTTAAAGATCAAAAAATACCTCTCCACGAAAAAGATAACATTTGGATACTAGAGAGCAATAAACGTATTGTTTGGGTAGTAGGTCACCGTATGGATGAACGCTTTAAGGTCACAGCAGGTACAACTCACGTACTAGAAGCCAGAATTACTACTAGAAATTAAAGTGTGGGTGTATCACCTGTTGTATAAATGTATGCCCTTTATTGGGGTCGAATATCCAGGTGAATGCAAAGCCATAAACAGCACCATAAAAGTGTGCATCATGTCCTATATTATCCATCCCTTTTCTAGACATGTATGCTGAGTATACAAGATAGCCTATTGCAAAAATAATACCCGGAATAGGTATGAACCATACATATATTGTTTGCCATGGAGCAAAAAATACAAAAGAGAACAATATTGCTGATACACCACCTGATGCTCCTAACGCTCGATAAGAATAATCATTTTTGTGCTTAAAGAAAGAGGGTAGAGATGCAAATACGATAGCAGATAGGTAAAACCATATGTATAGGGTAGGATGGCCTGTGATTTCAAAAAAAGCATTAACATGCCTGCCAAAGAAAAACAGGGCTAGCATATTGAATAATAAGTGGTTCCAATCACTATGAATAAAGCCTGAAGTTAGTAGTCTATGATATTCAGCTGGAGAGTCCATGCGGGCCGGCCAAAGTAGTAGCTTACCCATTAGCTCGTGATTATTAAATGCACTAACTGATATTAGTGCTGTGATTATAATAATGATTAATGTAATGCTCATGTAGTCTTCTGATTATGAATGGTGGTAAGGTGTGTTGTGCAAGATACTGAATGCTCTGTAAATCTGTTCGGCAACTATAAGCCTTACTAATTGGTGTGGGTATACCATTTTAGATAATGATATAGTTTGCTTAGCCTCTTTCTTTATTTCCTCTGAAACGCCATATGCACCTCCTATTAATATAACAATCGTCTTTACTCCGGTATTCATTACTTGTTGTAGCTGATCTGAAAACTTAGCTGAGTCTAATTGCTTACCGTTTTCGTCCAATAATATAAGGTGATGATTAGCCGTTAGTTTTTTCATTATCATTTCACCTTCGGCTTTTTTAGTCTGTTGAATATCCTGTGTTATCTGTTTTTTAGGTAGCTGCATTACTTCTAAAGATATATTCATATATGGCTTTATCTTCTTAAAGTAATACTCAACACCTGGAGCGATGAAAGCTTCATTAGCCTTTCCTATTGACCATATTTCGATATTCATACCACGATATTAGTTAATAAGAATCAATTAGTTAAGTGTCTTTTGAATAAAGTGTAAAGTTTGTTTTGTAAAATCGTAGATAGAAACTATCTTTGCAATCCCAATTTTAAGGGATGGCCCCGTAGCTCAACTGAATAGAGCATTTGACTACGGATCAAAAGGTTTCAGGTTTGAATCCTGACGGGGTCACAACAAAGGAATAGGAAGCCTTGCTAGTATTTACTAGCTAGGCTTTTTTTATTTCAGGTACAATATAGGTCTACAATGCGAGTCTGGAAGTGTCTTAATTGATATGAGTGACGAGTTGTATATTTATACAATTGGTAAACTAAAGCCTTACTATGAAACGGTTATTTTTACTATTTATCCTTTTGCAAGTTGCCGAATTAGCACTAGCACAGGACAATCACTTAAAAATAAAAGCTAATGAACCTTTTATATTAGGAGAAACCATCGAAGTATATTCAAAAAAGCTAGATGAAGTAAGAAAGTTGAACTTCTACTTTCCAAATGATTATCAAAAAGAAGATTCACGAAGCTATCCTGTGATCTATTTGTTAGACGGCTCTAAAGATGAGGATTTTATCCATATTGCAGGTTTGTTGCAGTTTGCTAATTATCCTTGGGTAGCTGATGCCCCTCAAGCCATACTGATTGGTATTGAAAATGTAGACAGAAAAAGAGACTTTACTTATCCTACAAAAAACTTAAAGGACAAAGAGGCATTTCCTACAGCTGGCAGCTCCAGTGTGTTCATTGAATTTATAGAGCAAGAGTTACAACCTTTTATAAAAGAGTACTATTCTAATAATGATACCAGTATTATCATAGGTCAGTCATTAGGAGGCTTACTTGCGGCTGAGGTGCTTTTTACCAAACCAGAGCTGTTTAGTAACTATATAATTGTTAGTCCCAGCCTATGGTGGGATAATGAGTCTTTATTAGACAGGAAAATTCCACAATTTAAAAGTCAAAAAAATGTCTTCATTGCAGTAGGTGAAGAGGAAGATGATATTATGATTCGTACTGCTAAAACATTAACGCAAAAGCTAAAGGAGCACCAGTCCAAGGTATTAGTCAACTTTGAGAGTATTAAGGATCACGACCACGCCAATATTTTACATCTAGCTGTATATAGAGGGTTTAAGAGAATGTTTTCATCAATAGAAGCTAAACAATAATTCTTTTTGTTTCTATTCAGTTATTAGCGCCCGAAAAATATACGTTTTAGTTAAAGTGTTTTCTTAAGAAACGATTTATTAGAAACATAAAGGAGAAGCTAACAGCTATACATGTCCAATAAAAATACCTGAAATCTGTATCAACCTGATAAACAAAAAAATGGGGTATAAGGTACATTAAGCTAGATAAGAGTAACGTAACCACTAGATTTTTTTCTATACTATTTTTAAGAAATGGAATAAGTATAAATAGTAAGATATTCATTAGCAACCAGAACCATGGTCTCATAGTAAAGCTTCCTGAAGCACTATTAACTTTCCCCGTAACGAACTTATATAGCCCATCTTCATTAATATTGAAGCCATAACCATTAGGATGTATCCATACATAGTATGGCGTATAATCAGATCTTCTTTTTTTGATCCTTAAATAATATAAAAATCCATTCCATCTATTTTGTAGATAAGTTTTCGGATTGTTCTTAATAGCTTTCAACCATGAAGACCTTAAGTTGTTTATTTCCTCCTGAGTAAAATCTTTAAACTTTACACTAGCATGCTCTCCCCACCACAGGTTGTCAAAAGTAGCTGTGTGGTATAGGTCTTTATATTCTGCTGTGTCTACTTTTGATGACTGCACTAACTTTTCAGGAAAATAGCTAATCCCCGTTTCCTTATATATTCCTGTTATATCGTGTAAGTATAGTTTAGATTGCGGATACCTTTTAGTCACGTTAAGAGCTTTAGGTATGACAACATGCTGTACTAGTCCAATAACTATGATAATAACTACAGCAGTTGATACTTTTACTATTAACTTTTTCGATTTTTGAAAATGAAAACTATATAGAATGATCAGTGGTATTGCGCCGGTTAACGCATTTATTCTTAATAGTGTACCGTAGGCTATAAAGAATAATGCAAGACTAGCAACTAGTGGTTCATTACTTTTATTATTGCTGGAGAAGATTAGTGCAATAGCTAAAAGCCAAGAAAATGACATTTGTACATCTTTGCCGATATAACCTGAATAGTTATGTATGAAAGGTGTTAATGATAATAATAAAACTACTATTATTGTCTTTGGCTGTACTCTTTTAGCAATTAGGAATATGCTTACCCAGTAAAAAAATAGCTGTATGACCAACATCAGTGATGGTCCATTCTTCACTTTGTTTAATATTGACCAAACATATGCTATTAAAGGAGGGTGCCAGTCATGGTAATTATTAGTTACTGCTTGTTCATATTGATCAAGAGTATCAGGAGACATAAAGCCTGGGTAGTATGCGACAAGGTTTATAATAAATGCAACTATTACATATAGCAGTAAAAGTGTATTTCTATTAATAAGTTTTAGCATCAATTAACGATAGGTTTATTTTATTACCTTACTTCTAATAGTAGTTATCAGTTTCTATCACAAGGATAATATAAATTTCAATGTAATTATATACTGCACTTCTTTGTAAAAGCTCACCCTATATGAGTGATAATACTACAAGTATTATTTAAGTATATTAGCAACCTTCATTTTTTAATAATATTAATATATACAATGAAAAAAGTAGCATTATTATGTGCACTGGCTTTACCGTATATGTCATATGCTCAAGATGATCTCATCAAAAAGCTAGATGGCAACGAAAGTGACAGTGCAAAGAAGAAGTTTACCTTCACACACATTATTGATCTGGAAAAAACGAATATCAAAAACCAAGGAAAGTCTGGAACTTGCTGGAGCTATTCAACCAACTCTTTTTTAGAAAGTGAGATGGCAAAGCTTGGTAAAGAACCTGTAGACCTTGCTGAAATATACACTGCAAGATGTGTATACAAAGAGCGTGCTGAAAACTATGTGCGTATGCATGGTGAGTTTTCTTATGGTGATGGGGGAGCGTGTCATGATGTAATAAATATGTATGCTAAGCATGGTGCGTTACCACAAAGCGTATATAGTGGACTTAACTACGGTACAGACAAGAATGTTTTTGGCGAAATGCAGGGTATTTTAAAAGCAATGCTTGATGTTGTGGTAAAGAACCCGAACAGGAAAATCACACCTAACTGGAAAAAAGCTTTTGAAGCTGTATTGGATGCCTATTTAGGAAAGGTACCTGAAACATTCAATTACAATGGTAAGTTGTATACTGCAAAAAGCTTTGCAAGAGATGTTGTAGGTATTGATCCTGATAACTATGTTGAGTTATCATCTTTCAGCTACCAACCATATTATGAGCGCTCAGTTCTAATGGTCCCTGATAACTGGAGCCTTGATAAGGTTTATAATGTTAAGCTTCAGGATATCACAAGCACCATTGATTATGCTTTGAAAAATGGTTATACAGTTGCTTGGGCTACTGATGTTAGTGAGAAATATTTTAGCTGGAAGAATGGGGTAGCGTTTGTTCCTGAAAAAGACTGGGCTGATATGGAAGATGAAGAACAAGAGGAGCTTTTCAATGGTCCTAAGCCAGACAGAAAAATTACTGAGGTAATGCGCCAAGAAGCTTTTGATAATTATACAACTACTGATGATCATGGTATGCACATCGTAGGTTTAGCTAAAGACCAGAATGGTAAAGAGTATTATATAGTAAAAAACTCTTGGGGTGAAAAGAATGATTACGAAGGATATATCTACGTTACTAAAGCATATGTAGAATATAAAACCACTGCATTTTTATTGAATAAAAATGCAATTCCTGGTAGCCTTAAATCTAAATTGAAATTATAGTTTCATAGTTAAACAAAAAAAGACCTCGCAAAAGCGAGGTCTTTTTTTGGTATTTAGTTCTTATTTGATAATTATCTAATCAGTGTCACTTCTCCTTTGTAGGTCTCTACAAATCCATCAGGATAACCCACTCTTATCAAGTAGCTGTAGTTGCCTACGTCCTGTGGTACTCCTTTCCATGTACCATCCCAGCCTGTAGTACTACTGCTGGTATTGTACACTTCCTGACCCCAACGGTTGAACACTCTGAACTCCATAATTCTCTGGAAGGTCAGGTTGGTAACTCTGAATACATCATTCTTACCATCTCCGTTAGGACTGAATGCACTCGGTACAAACAAGTTGTCTCTACCGTTTACTGTTACATTCAAAGTATCCAATGCTTTACAACCATTAGCTCCTATACCACCCACTATGTAACGAGTGTCTTCTTTAGGTGTTGCTATAGGGTAAGCAATATTCGGATTGTTAAGAGACGATACAGGACTCCAACTATATGTTCTTGCTCCTGTAGCCAATATTCTGAAGCTTTGACCATACTGAATTGTAGTGTCTCTGTTCAGGATACGTGTTGCCGGTAGTGGCATCACTCTTACTTTAGCCTGTAGTGTATCATAACAGAATACTGAATCTGATACCACTATACGATAAGTAGTAGTTTTTGATGGCTTAACGAATGGCTCTGCACAATCAATACAACTTACACTGTTCTCTGCTGAGTTATACTCATCAAGGTCTGCATCATACTCATACCATTTGTAGAATGCTCCGTTGTATACTGATAGTGGCATACCTTCTCCAAAACATATTGCTGTATCCTCAGGACTTAGTTTGAAGTCATGTTGTGGTACATATATATCTAAAGTATCGCGCATGATACAGCCACTTCTACCTACGGTACTGGCTACATATCTTGCTGTCTTAGGTACATATACCAATGGTTGTTCTATCGTAGTATCTGACATATATTCACCATCCCATGATATTTCAAACGGTAATGGATCTACTTCACAATACTTGAAGCTGAACATAGGACGTGCCAGTACTTCTTCTATATTAGGATTTTGAACAGCACCACACACACTAGCTACAGTTTCATCAGCAGCTGCAAGTATCAAACCTGAAGAGTAACTGGTAGCAACGAACCTTATAACAGGTGGCTTACTTGTAGTACCACAGTTAGTGTCCACATCTACGTTATCGCTGTAACATATCTGAACAATGAGGTTCTTTGTAGTATCCCAGCTATAAGGCAGAGTAAAAGGAAACTCATGTGGACCATCTTCAAATGTAATCGTAGGAGCAGAGAACACCTGGGTCATACCAAAGTTCTCAAAACCATCAGAAGCTCTCAATCCATCTTTCTCAGTACATTTCACTAATATTCTGAAGTTACTATACTCATAAGTAGGATTATTAGTATTCGCAGTTACAAAGCTCAAGCTACGGATAGTTGAGGCTGCGATATCTGCATCTTCCATATCCTTACGACGAACTAAGAATTGTTGCTTGGTAGAACGTAGGTTGTTAAAAAGCACAGGACTTGATTTATCAACAGTGTCATAAGAAACCTCTCCGAATAAAGAAGAACCAAATACAACTGCAGAATCAGGATCATTACATAAAGTAGGTTGACCGATACCGCATGTAGTATTATTCTTAGGAGGACGACCTTTTAATAATGCTTCTAGCTGAACATAACCAGGACGGCACAATACCATTGCATCTTTTGGATTACCAGGATTCTTAGGTGTAATATCTACACTATTTGAAGTATCTACATACAAAGTAATGGTATCTCTGGATTTACACTGGCCTTTCAATTGTTCTGATTGTACTAAATAAGTAGTTGTATAATCAGGGCTAGCTAAAGGGTTACCAATGTTAGGATCTGAAAGGCTGGATAATGAACCCGGGCCTAAAATACTCCATGTAACATCAACATCTTCTGACCCGTTTACATATAGCTGTGTCGGTTTTGTATTGATCTCACAAAAAGGAAGGTCAGGTCCTGCGTTTAAACCTTCTACTATTTTTAATAGAATTACCGTATAATTTCTTAGTACAATCGCAAAGTTAGCACCTGAACAGGTCGAGTCTTTTGACTCTATGATTAAAGTATATTCACCTATTTGATTGGCATTAGGTGTCCACTCAAAAACACCTGATGCACTAGAGGTACCGTTACCTGTAGGTGTAAACTGAGAACCAGGTATCATATTAGTATTAGCAGATAAATATACCTGACTGGTTGGGTTCTCAGACTTAGTAGACATAGAGAACTCTATATCATTACCAGGACAAGCTATAATACCATCTTGACCATTGATATCTACTATTTCACCTTCGGTTACAGCTGGTGGGAGTGAGTCTACATATGGTGGTGGAGCGTCACAATCAAATACTGACACTTGCACATCACGCATAGCATAACCTAAAAGAGTCCCAGTCTTACGATCATATTCTCTCACGATGAATCCCATTACATATTTACCAGCATCTCTCGGAGAGAAAGTAGCTGAGCCAGTTGCTGGATCAAATATAAATGGACCGTTACTACCGATAGGATCATTAACTGAATATGGAGGAGTAGGGAAGTAAGGTTCCGGAGAGTTTGGACCATTTAATGGCTCCTGTAAGGTTGTATATATAGAGTCCAAGTCTGGATCAAATGGTCCATTTAAGTATTTAGATGGTTGATCTGCACATAAATATGGTATAGGCTCAATCAAAAATCTTGGTGTACTATTATTATACTTAAACACATTATTCAAACCACATTCTACATAAACCTGTCCATTATTTAATAGGTTCAATATACCTCCATTTCTGGCGCCACTCGTCCACCAAAACCTCCAGTCTGTTTGAGCAGAAGGTAGTATGATAGTATCTGTGAACCTTGTTCTAATATATGCAGGATACAGATCACTATTCGCAGGAATGATACAAGAGTTTGCTGGTACAAAGGCCTCACACAAGTCCTCTAATGTATCTACTTCAGGAGATCCAATATTTCTAAATTGCCTACCTGATCCTTCGTTGTCAGACTGCCAGTTTATTGTGATTTGTGTAGGTGCACCAGCGCCTCCTTCACACGCTCTATATACATCTACAGTAAGTAGGTATTTATATTCTGTGGTGGTAGAACAACCATCAGCTCCTTCTCCAACATAGGTCAGGAAGATATCTGCTGCTG
>CAZHDM010000019.1:0-56562 GCA_964531655.1 uncultured Flavipsychrobacter sp. | reverse complement strand
AAGTATTATATCATTACTTAATGAATCATAATCCTTAAAAATTGAAAAATTGTTCTGATGTATTGTTGGAATAGATGTATGAATTGTATCTAAGTTAATATCCATGTAATCAGATTCTACATGGTTAATAATATCGATTTTTTTTATTGTTATGTTTTTAACACTATTGGAATATTTTTTTAGAAAATCAGGCATATCATCTAAACTTAATGAAGACTTAGAATGCTGAATTTTATAGTTTTCCTCTTCAAGTTCATCTGAAACACCTGCAAGATAAAAATATGCAAAGCCATTCTCATCAATTCCTAATCCAGTAATATTCAAATTTGGGTCATAAGTATGATAGTATTTTTTTTCAAGAAAATTATAATACTTATATTCTGATATAACTTCTCCATTTTCTTTTGAAAGTGCATAACAATAATGTCTTGTCATGAAATACATTATTTTACCATTCTTATCTTCTTTAAAATAAATTACTGGAGACTCTTTTAAGGTGATTATATTCATAATGTTACCAGAATAGAAATCAACTAATGCTACGGACTTGGAATGTAAATTATTTATGAAAATATTCTTTGTCTTATCCTGCGCCTTAGAAATCCACGATAAGGTTATACATAAGTATATCAATAAGAAGATTTTTATACTAAGTTTCATTAACCTGTTCGATGTATTTGTCATAGTATATATTTGAATTATTAGTATCTCCCATTTCAGCATAAACATCACTTATTAACTGTAATATTCTTGGAGAATTTGGATGTTCCTTTTCTAAAATTTTAAGGGCGATTAATGACGAATTCATTTTACCTTGTTTAAATTTCATATACGATAAAAGGTATCTATATTCTAATAAATCAACCAGTCTTGAGTTATCAATTTGACCAACATACATTTTAGTATACATCTGTTGTGCTAATTTTTCAGCCTCCTCAAAACTATTTTTTGATATTAGTAGCTTCAACTTCACTTGATTAATCCATAAATTATACGGGTCGATTACTCCCATATACTTCTTGTTCAATGCTATAGCACTATCAAGTGTATTTTCAGCATTAATATAGTCTCCAGTTTTAGTGAAGTATGATGCTTTTACAACATCTTCAACCATTTTAGATTTATAGTAAATTTCTTTATGTAGATTATCTTTTACAACAGAAGCTCTATAATTGAAATTTGATAAAATTTTCAACTCTTCAGATGCCTGTGTTAATTGTCCAGATTGAGCGTATGCCACAACACCTAAACCTAATAAAAATGCAATATCATGTCTTTCTATATAGTCGTTGTTATAGAATACTCCGTTTATATCATCATATACCATTCTAATAGTCTTTTTACCGTCCAACGATAATATATACTCCTTTACTTGTTCATAATATTTTATAGCGCTGAAATAATTTTTGTCTTTCATGGATTGATACAATAATGCACATGCTTCAATATTTTTAATATCATAATCTATTGTTGCCAATAAACTATCTGCTTTTTTCTTATTTCCAGTATTAGCGTAACATTTAGCTTTGATAAGCGAAATTTTATTATTAGTTAACCTGAACGCTTCTTCTGCATTTACATAATGCAGAATGTTTTCCTTTTTGTATGGTGCAGACATTTTACTTATTTGAGCAAGAATATGACCAACACCTTTATTGTTCTTTAAATTTTCTAATTCTTTGACTTTTTCTATAAGATATGAATCAGACCAATACTCATCTGAGATGATATATTCTAAACAAACAAGCCTTCTAACTGCAGTCAACTCTTCATAGTCTACTATTTGCTGCTCAATTTTCTGAACCTCGTTTAAGGTATTGGCATTAAATTCATAATAGGTCGGTACCGTTTTTACCTCGTCATATACAAATCTTAACTCCTTACTTAGGTTGGAGATTAACTTTTTTGCATTTTCCTGTTCCTGACTTAAAATATCCTTTTGCTTATTACTTATTGAATTAAAAAGAAATTTGCCAATTGAAATAGCTTGAGCAATATTTTCTGTCATGTTATAATAGTCAATATCTTTTTGGTTGGCTCCCAGTTCGAGTGCAAAACTTCTGCCTATATTCATTGCATTTCTATTTCTGTTAATATCCTCAACTAAAACCTTGAAATGTGGATTTTCTGAATCAACTGCAATAGCATTTAATAAATTGAGATATTCATCTTTTACAACTAATCCACTATTCATATCTACTGTAGGCATGCTAATATCTTGTATATTATCTATACCATTGCTTACACTTTCGTTGGTCTTTAATTTGCACATACTATTGCTAATCATTGGCAATAAACTCTCTCCTGGAATTTTAGCAGAGTTAAAGTACTCAGCAGAAGCATTCGCCATATTGACAAGTTCAATTATGCCTTGTGAATTCTTAGCATAACCATTTTCACACATACATTTATACGCATAGTACATAGCGGCCTGTGAATACGCTTGTCCAGTCATACCAGGTAGAGTAGATTTTTCCTGAGAGCTTTTCTTATTATGTGCTTCTAATTTTCGCTTGTATTGTTCTGCTTTTGCTCCGGGACATTGAGCAAATAAATATTGGCACGTAGATATTAAAAAGATAATTGTAAGTAATATTTTCATTGTTAGTTGAATAACTATTACTAATTAATGAAAGCACTCGTTTTTTTTCGGCCAGGTAGATTCTTTTGTAGTTAGCTTAAAATATTCCAATCTTAAATCTGATATAACAGAATGTTCTGAATATGCTATTGCAACTTCGTATTTATCCTTTTCATCTAACTGATAAGACATGTCTTGTCGTAAAGTTTTTTGCTTTATAGGCTGATTTACTGCCGATAATTTATAACAAATTAAAACACCCCATTTATTATCTCCAGTTTTAGTTGCGTCGAAAGCAACAGGATAAATAGTAAGTTTGGTTGTGCCATATTTATCTTTGTGTATTTTATGCTCAAAATGAGTAATCTCACCTCTTGCTGATATTGGGTTAGGTTTTAAGAATAAAATACTGGCAAGTGCAATTGAAAATAGTTTTAAATGCATATATTTTTTATTTAGACGATGCTATAATTTCCTTATTAACCTAAGGCTATCTACATATATTCTACCGTTGTTGGTATAACTTTCTTCACCGTAAATTATATTGTTTTTCAGAGTAGTGTTTTCTTCCATGAATGGACTATATACCAAATTTGGATTTCCAGTTTCCTGCCCCCATTCATGGATAATTATTTTATCATTACTAATTTTATAGAACCAATCAGGCATTACATTAACCGGAAAAGTATTATAGTTTCCACCATTATTTCCATTATTAAGCGGCATCGTAGAATCTAAATTCACTACCATTGTTGCTGAAGAGTCATTACCTAATAATAGATTCATATTCCATATTTCTTTACGTCCGGCATTTGGCAAATTGATATAATATTTACCTTCAAAACTTTTTATTAGAGAACCTGATTTCTCTTTATATACCGCAGCATGAATACTACCATGACCTGTAATTTGGAGAGTTACCTCGGGGTTACTACCATCAGCATCTACCGAAAAAAATAATATGATAGTATCTGAGTCGTCAATGAAGCCCAGATTGGTTAAACCGCGAGAAATATTGTGTTTGTCAAAGTCTCTGGGTGTAAGCTGATGACTAACACCATCAACAGATATCACCCCACCAACAAGGTCATTTTGAATTATTAATTTAAAGCTGCCACTTGACCCTACGAAAGTACCTTTATATATACCTGAGGATTTATTATCATCTTCTGCTCTTGCAGAAGGGCTATTCTCTATAGTTAACTCTGATGGAATACTTGGAGTATTATCAGTTAGAGTAGCTTTAGGTTCTGTTTCATCTTTAGTACAAGCTGCCATAATTAGCAATATGGCAAATATGAAAGGCGATACTTTATTCATCTTTTAAGTATTGATTTACTTGCAAGGTAAAAGTGCTTACAAGCGAAATCAATACCTCAAATAGCGTATTTTAGAGTTCGTTCACTATTTCTAATGCTTGTGTGAACCTGATAATATCTCTAATAGAATTAGCCTCAATTTTTCCCATTATGTTTTTACGATGGGTTCTTACCGTATGTTCTGAAATGAATAGTTGTTCGCTAATGTCTTTTTTGCTTTTGCCTTCTGCAAACATCTTCATTATTTCCTTTTCTCTTTTAGACAATAAATTAAATTTCTGCCATCCATCGTTATTGATGAAAGTTTCCCCTAAAATATCGTTCAAAGTTTTATACAAGCCCTGAATTTGCAATAGTTGAGTTCCGACGTTTAAGTAAGAATAATCACTTAAAAAGGCTTTGTGAGTATATATCCATTGCCATTTTTGATTAAAGTTTAAGTATTGAAAGTAAGAACATATTGAATTATTGTCTCCTACAGCTTCATACGTCCTAATATGCTTGATTGCATTTTGTAAAGTTGGTGTATGGGAAATTGATTCTATCAACGGTAAACCTTCCAAAATAATATCACTCTTATCTTTTTCTATGAGATATTCCATTGTGGAATTACAATACAAAGTATCTAAACTTGCTTTATCATTAATATTTACATAAGAAGGGAGTATCTCACAAACTTCATAGAAAAGCTTTTCATTTTTTTTGAATAAGTCTGCAAGCCTGTAAACCTGGATTTCATTATATACTATACTTTCTTTCTCTGTAAGTTTATTTAACGAATTTCTCATTACTGAAAAACTTTATTTGCAAAGTTATTTATTAAAGATGCAAACCTTCCTGGTTGTTCTAAAGATGGATAATGACCACAATTTTCGACCACCTCTATAGCTACATCACCATTGCTTGCTCCTTTAACCTTATGTAGATATTCTAAATTTGTAGTAGGGTCGTTATCACCATGAATAATCAAACGTGGAATTTTTAAGCCTTTAAAAATTTTTGCTTCATCATTTAATGATTGATTTTCTAATAACTCTTTTCCTATTACTGTTCTTACAGAAGGGTCACATGTAAGATAATCATCTCTTAGAACTTTTATTATGTTAGTATTGTAGACCGCTTTTGAGAGAGCATAATCTAATTCACCATAACTCACATCTGATTTTAAATAATATTGAGTGATGTCATTCGGAAGAAAGGCTTCTTCAATATTTATTGGATACTCAACTGGTGGCGAACCCATTATAACAAGTCCTTTTACAGCATCATTGTTTTCGGTTATTTCAATTGCCAAATGTCCGCCAATTGAATTTCCAACCAATATTACTCTATCCCCTTCATCTATTAAATCAAGTACTAATGATTTATAGTTCCGAATAGTATATTCTTCAAGGTTTTTAGAATGATAGGAACCACCGTGACCTGGCAAATCAATAGCAATAAGTCTATAAGGCAGTTGATTACCTTCAAAAAAAGGCTTAAAGACTTTTGAAGAAGTCGTATTGCCATGAATAAAAATTATTTTTTCTTTACTATCATCTCCGCAAGTTAATAGGTTGCATTTTTTCATAACTCAATTATTGTAAGCTTAAAATAGTAATATATACTCAATATCTGCAGTGGTAACTATTAGATTTTGATATACAAATAACACTTAAATATAAGGCCAAATGAGCTTGACATATTGAGTACCACTAATGTCAATTTCCTATTTATTATTACAAGAAAATGATTACGCCTATGATTATCGGCATAGCAATAAGAAGTTGGTATAAAAAAATAGAACTAAAATAAAATCTTATGTTATAAGCAAATACATCAAACTTATTTAATTTGAAGTAACCTTTATTTTTGGCTTTAAACAGTTTTAAGTCTACACTATCATGATTGGCATAATGGTCTAAAATTTCTTGATATTTATTGCCTATCTCCTCTGCAAAAGAGACTTTCTCTTCATTGGTTGGCTCTTTCATTGTTTTAAAAATTCTCAAATCATTATATAGTTTTGATACTCGTAGAGCACAATCAATATGGCGATGTGCTCTCATCTTATAATCTTGAGCAGCCTCCATTTGACTGAATGCTAATAGTAATATCGAAATAGCCGTTGACCCAAATGCTATTACATTTGGACTGATTATTGGAGCCTGGGATATTTGATAAACTGACAACAATCCTATAATTATCAAATATGAAGAAAGAAATCCCATGGCCTTATTTGACCAGTTGTCCCTTAAAGCTAACCTCTTGCTGGCGTTAAAGCGAGCTCCTTTGGTTACCCACATTTTATAATTAAGTTCTTCGAGGAAAGTTTTATTTAAATGGTCTAATTGTTTAGGGAATTTATTGTCTTTTTGTTCCATTTATTCATTATTTATTGCACCAATGATTCCAAGCCTCCCAAATCATGACCATTGCGAATGTGTCGAGTTCACAATAACGCAATAGTGCTTTCACTACATTCTCTCTTTCAGTGTCAGACATTTCTGAGAATTGCATTTTTGCATACGCAATCATCGCAGCCCCTCCATCAGCTATACTTCCATCCTCGCTGAGCATAAGTCCATCTAATTCTTGATTTGAATAACCTTCATTTACAGGTTGAAGCAAAGTATATGGATTGATGACCTTACCTTCATTATTAAATGTAATCCACTTATGGTCTTTGAAGTTCAAACTTTTAATATCGCTTCCATAAATCGCGTTTGAATATTTAGACTGTAGAAAATTACTCTCTTGAAGTATCGCGGGCAATACATCCTTTATCGAATTAGAACCCTCCATTAAAGGGTGATAGTAATATTTCTTTACTAAGTCCCAGAGGTCAACCATATTACGTTGACCCTCCCATTTCTCTGCATTTGAACCGGTAGACTTTGTAATAGTTTTAATCCATTCACATAGCTCTGACTTATCTGGCTCTATTGATTCTATCAATTGTTTATAAATAGCATTTAGGATGGAGTTTTCATGAGGTGCATATCTAAATATCGTTCCCTCATCTTCTTGTAATTGTTGCTTTAATTCTCGAACAAAATTGAAATTCGGGAACACCCCTCTATTTGTGTTAATCCACTCACCGGCATGTTCAATTGTTCCATCTTCAAATACAATATGATGCGAAAGCTGGAAAGCTATCTGTTCATATGGCTTTCTTCCTGCATTAAATGGAATAGCAACAGCAGAAGTTTCAAAATCGATAAAGTGTAAAGGATACTTCCACGTACTCATTTCCTCGCAAAGACCGTCAATATCAATATAATGGCCTTTATCATCTGCAATTGTATGTTTTTGTATCTGGAGTTCTTGCCTGTCTACTCTTGAAAGACCTTTGTATTCAGAGTTCTTTTTACCTGACTTGGATTCTAAATCCTCTCTAACAAGGTCTTTTAAAAAATACTTACCCTCATTTATATATTCATCTTTTTTTCTGAAATCCCATAGCGAAAGTATTGAAGGTTCCTTGAAATCATTCTCTGTAAAACCTATTTGTTCTTTCCAACATTCATGAAAACCTGATAGTTTCTCATTATTTGCTACGTCATCGTTTATATATTCACAGGAAGCACATTTAGCCCCAATCCCATTAATGAGTTTCCTTCCCTGTTTATATGCTTTTGAATATAACTGTATTAAATCTTCAAATGAATCAGCTTCTTCTGGTTTTAAATTATATATAATTTCAACTTCATTATCTACGGTTACTTGTTTCAATATCCTGTTACCTAACTTATCTAAACTTACGTCACCGACAAGTTCAACCCGTGTTCTTCCTTCCTTGTTAACAAGTAAAAATTTTTGATTCAACCCCTCAACTGTAGCTTTTGATGTTTTATCGGCAAGTAGTAAGAAAGCACTAACCTTAAAATCTGGATGAGATTTTGATATAACATATTTCTGAAAAGCGACATCATACAAGTATGGTTTCCAGTCTGACTTAATACTGTCACTTCGTCCTAAGAAGCTATCTTTCTCATGATTATAAGACTTTGCTTTTACTTCTATTAGCTGGATTTGGTTGCCTTTTTTAATAATAATATCAGCACGTATAAACAGGTTTTCACTCTTAAATGCTGCTTCATAGATAATTACCTCATCTTGCTTAAGTAACATTTCAGTTTGTGAAATCGCTTCATCATGGTCTAAAGTCTGAATATCTACTCCGTCAGAATAATACAGTTTTGCCAACTCACCAACCTGAAACCCTCCTTCAGCAAGTGCTAATAAAAAGGAATCCTCAATTTTTGTATTTAGGTAGCGACTTTTATTATGTTCATAAAAAAGCTTAGTAGGGCACTCTAATCCAATTTTAAACTTTGATTTTGTAAGATATTTATTCATGTTGCTTTAGGTATATAGCATATTATTAAGAAAGTTATCTTTAATAATTAAAATTAAACATCTTACTAATAAAAGTATAGGGTGTTTTTCACGGATTGATTTTGTCAAAGAAAATGCTATTTTAATTGTGAGTTTTTTTTAGGTTCTAACTGATTAGAATTAGACCATACCGCTACAAAGAATCTTGAGAAAGTCTACTTGAAAGTTGCATTAACGACTCTAAACTTCCGAATGAGGCCAAATGAGCTTAATATATTGACACCAAACTTCCGTGTCTTATCGAATAAAGTCAACAAAATCCATTTCTTCTATCAGAGGTAACGACATAAAAAATGAATATTGGCATTTAGATGTTATGGGTCTGTAATAGTCATTGGTGTGTATATTGATTAACAATATAACATAGTACAATGCAAGATATATTTTTAGCAGAAAAACACCCTGTTATAATAAATCGAAATTATCTATATTGGCTTATTAATTTTACAATCAGAACGCATCTACAGGGCCAAATACCCATTGGAAATATCAAAACTGTTCTGACAATTCAATATTTCTCAAATTGAGATTGAACTTGTATCATCTTTAAACTTTAAAGGCATCCAAATAAATGTCTACATCAAAAAAAGAAAGTCATTGGATACCATTAGCAGACCTAATGACAGTATTAATGGTTATTTTTCTTTTCATGTCTATATCATATATGGCATTAGTAGAAAAACGGCAAAGAGAACAAAATCAGATATTCAAGGACTACGAAGAATCAAAAATCACCCTCTATAATGAACTAAAGGAAGCATTTAAAAAAGATTTTGCCAAGTGGAACCTAAAATTGGATAAAGACCTTTCCATAAAATTCACAAACCCTCAAGTGTTATTTGGCACTGGTAGTGCAGAAATTACTTCATATTTCCAATCAGTACTTTCAGAGTTCTGGCCCAAATACTTGTCAGTAGTTCTTCAAAAAAAATACCATGACAAAATTGCTGAAATTAGAATTGAGGGACATACAGATACAAAACCAATTGGACTAACAGGAGACTCCTATATAGACAATATGAAATTATCTCAAGACAGGGCAAGAAATGTACTTGCATTTTTGCGCACCCAGAGTTGCTTTACTAATCTGCAGCGCGCAGAAAAGGACAACTTACAATATTGGCTCACCGCCAATGGGCTTTCGTATGGAAGGACTGTTGACAAAGATTATAAAATATCGTTCGATAGCAAGCAAGACATTGACAATGACAAGTCAAGGAGAGTTGAGTTTAGAATAGTGACTACAAGTGAAGCAATTATAAATGAAGCCCTAAAAAAAATCCAAGAGCAATGAGTTTAGAAATATTAATTGGAATCGCTATTATTCTGTTATTCGCCATCTGGGCTGGAGTATATATCTGGCGAAGAACTAAGGAAAATAACAATGAATATATATTTGATTTCATACCTCATTTATTCCCGACTTTAGGTATTCTTTTTACATTTTTTGGGATTGCGATAGGATTATGGAATTTTGACAGTAATGATATTGAGAAAAGCATTCCCGAATTGATGAATGGCTTGAAAACAGCATTTCTTGTATCTATTTTTGGAGTTGCCTTATTAGTAGGGTTTTCTTTCTGGACTAATTTCAAGAGGAAGAAATTAGAGGAAGGTGTGCTAAGTGAAGAAACACTTGCAATAAACAAACTCATTGAATCAATTGAAAAGTTAAGGAGCGACCTTACATCAACTGACGATAATGGGAATATTATAGCGCCAGGTAACGTTCTTAGAGATTTATACAAAGAGTCCGCAAAACAATCTAATTCGTTACTATCTTTTTCGTCAGACCTTGCTATTACCATTGAGGCAGGATTTCAGAAAATATTAAATGACCCGAGTGAAGGTGTTGTTGCAGAATTAAAATTAGTCAAAACTGAAATTGAGAACCTTGGCAATAAGCTTAAAGACCCTGCCACAGATATGACACAAAATATTGTCAAAGAGTTACAAGAGTCTATGGGCAAAATGATTGAAGAGTTTAAGTCTTCAATGAGTGGCGATACAAAAAATGAAATGGAAAGATTGGCTCAATTGCTCGGCCAGGCCGGAGGTTCATTAACTGACTTCCCTTCGAAATTACAGAGCATGACAGATAATCTAAATGAAAACTTTAGAGGCCTACAAGATGTTGTCCAGCAAATATCAAGACAAACCCTATCACAGACTGAAGAATCTACGACTCAAATGAAAAAGCAAGTTGAAGAAATGAGCGACATTCTTCGTAGTAAGGTTGGAGACCTGCAATCAGGACAGCAAGTACTATTAACAGAACAAACAAAGAATCTACAAGTTTCAGAAAGTCTTTTGAGTGCATTCAATACAAGTATCGAGAATATGAACGACTTGTCTTCAGAAGTAACTCAAAGTATTACAAAACTGAATCAAGCACAAACTGAGTTGGACAAGGTGATTTCAACTTTCAGAAACGTATCGCAAGAGTTAAATACGTCTTCAAATAAGTTTGGAGATTCACAGCTCGTTTTTTCCAGATATTCAAATGACTTTTTAAATAATAACAGTCAAGCTATTGATGAAATACAAAAAGCGTTAGAAACAGCTAAAGGCGTTTCTAATGATTACGCAAACAAATTTTCGATTATCGAAAAAGGGTTACAAGACATATTTGCTAAATTATCTACAGGCTTGACAGACTATCAGGCAACTATCAGTTCGAGCCTTGAAACATTCTTAGGAAAATATACTGAACATTTAACAAAAACTGCAGAATCACTCGCTGGTGCTTCAGCAAAACAAGAAGATATTTTAGAAGAACTCACTGACCAATTAAGTAAACTTAACTTAAGGAATAACTAAATGACAGTTGCAGAAGACATATTGCAATTTTACTTTTCGACATCATCACTCAAGTTGTCAGCTCAAAATATTATACCTAAATCACTTGAAGAGGTAAAAGAAAGTAATATTGACAAACTCCAAAGGATAACAGAAGAGATTGGTGCAAGTGCGTTTATATTTTCAGGCCACAACCAAATACCTGAAGTGTACAGAAAATTTAAAAAGCACACTGAAGATTCTAATATTTATTTCGAAAGAAAAGAACTCAGAACTCTAACATACTCTTTATTGTATTCCGAACGAAATTCCGTATCAATTTTTAATAATACCAAAGAATTGAACCATGCATTCACATTACTTGACACAAATTGGAAGGATGCCTACTTAATAGGTCTTGTAGATTGCTTATTAAAAAACTGGGAAACTACTCAAAATGATTCCCTAAATAGGTTACAACAATACATTTTTGAAAAGATTGACTCATATAATGGTGGCAGAACTACACTTATATCATTTAAGAAAAATAAGCGATTCTTTAGTGTAAACAATGGTGATTTGATATTGGGAGACACTGCTGCAAAGCTAAACGCTGAGATTTTTGAAATAACAAAGTTCTTAAATCTTCCTAATTCATGGTTTGGTTACTCATATTTCTCAAAAGTAATTACAACATACTATGAAAGAAATAAAAACCAAATTGTCGAAAAAATTGATGATTTGATTTTAGCTCTCGGAAAACATAATAATTCAGTTACTTACAAAAGACTTGTCAGCAAAATAATAATTCAAACTACCCAGCATGGATTTGAATATTTGCAAGATAAAATCAAAAATATCGCCTTCAAACACATAGGTGACCCAAATAATTCCTCAAACTGGGTTGTTTTTGATAACGCAACCGAATCAGAAAGTAAAGAAATCAATCAGGCAAGAAAAATATTAAACGAATGGATTACTCAACAATTTATCAATGTTTTCTTCAATATCTGTATTAATGATAACAGGAGGAGGACCTTTTGGTTAAACTTGTCGCCACATGTATTATCATTTAAGGTTTATGGACCACTACATACTAAGTATAAATTAGAAAAGGATGAAAGAATATCTGAATATGTAAATGCACGGTTTGAAATAATCCCAGGAAGGAGGGATATTTCTGCATTTATACTATACATAGGCGATTACATGTTAATTGAATTTAGCAAGGATGGGTATGCATTTCAAGCATATAAAATTAACAGTTTAGAACGACCGAACCTTAATCATCAAATCAATAGTATAGACGAGCTAAGGAACCCATCTATGCCATGGCTTATTCATAGTGATGATAAATATGATTACTATGAACCAGAAGGCAGGTTGGCACATCGAGACGGGAATGAAAAATGGGAGAATAAGTTTTACAAATGGATTAATAAAATTGTACTTAAATGATTTTTGAGTTTAAACAAGTTGGAAGAATATTTTCATTTAATTTCAACAAAGAATCAAAAACTATTATCCCAACTTCAGAGTGGGCGGAGCTGAATGAAGAGCATTTATCCCAACTTTCTATATTAAATGAATTAAATGAAAATGGCTTAGCCGAATTCACTGATAAGACTTGTGATGTTGAAACATTAGAAATTTTAAGACTTAGTCAAATTGACAAAAAGATATTAGAACTTCCAGATTCTTATCCATTTGAAATCTATATTGAATCAGATGGGGTATTAACACATAATTCATTCAAATTCAAATATGGGTTTTATGATTTTTGTCCGAATGGTACAAGACTCATAGCAGAGCGAAATGGAGGTATTATCACTATAGACAACTGCGATTATTTACTGTCGGAAAATCAATACAGCATATGCGAGGCCATAGATGAGTTTAATGGTATTGCTGATAGTGAAAAAGGGAATTTAATCAACCTGAAAAAGTTAACTCAGTTAAAAAAACTATCTGAGAAAAGTGGCATTATATTAGATAACTTCCTAAATAACCAAGAGTTATATACACCTGAAAAAATAAAGCTTGATATTGATTTTCAAAATGGTGTTCTTGAAATATTCCCCACAGTTGATATAGAGAATTCGTTTGCCTTTACAAATTCATTTGACAAACTTCCAATAATACGGAATGTTTATCCTATCTCTGGCAGCAATGGAAAAACTACAAGAATATTAATTCCTGAAAACCAGAAGTCTGATTTGCGAAAAGTAAAGCAATTTAGAAAAGTAACGAACAAAGAAACAATTCAAAATATTATTGAACATCCTGAATTCTATTTCCAAGAAAGTGATTTTAGTGTATTCTTTAGCGAACGTGTAAAAGAAATAGGCATATACAATCCAAAATTTTATCCATTTGCGAGTCCATATAAATCAGAGTGGATACCTGGTATAGTCGTAAAAGACAAAATACACGGTGAAAAAAGGATTTATTTTAAGTCTGAAGAAGTATTACATGATTTTATTCAAGAAAAAGATAAAGCAGTAGTAGAAAAGAAGCAGACCGTAGATTGGGAAAATACAGAAATACCAATCGAAGAGGCAGATAAATTAATTATAAATGCAAAAAAACAATTTGAGAACACTGGTCGGCCACAAAAACAAGATAACAAGTCAGATAATGAAGTGTTAATAATAAAGGAAAATGCTGAATTAACTGAATATAGTTTTAACAATGAACTTCCTGATAAAATTCATCATAAGTTCTATGGAATTAACAACCTAATAGACAGTATTGATTTGAAAGAGCACCAGAAAGAAGGTGTGTCATGGCTGCAATCGTTATTTATTGAAAAATATCCAGGTGGTTTACTTGCTGACGATATGGGTTTAGGCAAGACTTTGCAGCTACTTTATTTTATTGAATGGCATAGCCAACACTGCAATGACACCAAACCATATTTAATAGTAGCACCTGTTAGTCTACTTGAGAACTGGGAAAATGAATATCTTAAATTTTTCAACCCTCAAAATCTACCGCTTAATAAACTTTACGGTTCTGTTGGATTGACTAAAGAATATAAAAAAAATCAAAATTTACAGGATGCAAAAAGCTTACAATCAAAACAAATAATATTAACGAATTACGAAACCATAAGGTCATACCAAATAAGTTTAGGCTTGGTCGATTTTGCAATAATTGCTCTTGATGAAGCTCAAAAAATAAAGACCCCGGGTACATTAATCACAAATGCAAGCAAGGCGTTAAAAGCTGATTTCAAAGTCGCAATGACCGGCACTCCTGTTGAGAATACACTGGTCGATATATGGTGCATTATGGACTTTGCTGTGCCTGGTTTATTAGGCAATGCTAAAGAATTTGCAAAAAAATATCAAAAACCTCTAAATGACAAAAATGTTGATATAAAAGGTCTTACTGAACAACTTCGTAAAACTATAGGTGAATTTATTAAACGTAGGCTAAAACGTGACGTAGCAAAAGATTTGCCAAATAAACACGACAACTCTAATTCAAGGATTAGGAGTATTATGCCTTCAATTCAATTAGAACGTTACAAACAAGAAATAGAACTTGCAAATGATGGTCAAACTACAGGAGTTGATAAAAAGAATCAAAAACTCAAATCACTTTGGGCTGTACGTGATATATCAGACCACCCATACTTAATTGATAGTCAAATACTAAACTTTACATCTGAGCAACTCATTTCGACTTCTGCGAAACTGCAAAGAACAATTGATATTTCATTTCAAATCAAGCAAAAAAATCAAAAAGTTATTGTTTTTGCTGATAGAAAGAATACACAAAGGATGCTGCAGAAAGTATTCTATGAAACATTCGCCATCTCCTCAAGTATAATAAACGGGGATACCCCAACATCTCAAAAGAAGGTGGGAAAATCTAACCTAAGCAGACAACAAACAATAGACCGTTTTCAAGAGCAAGAAGGCTTCAATATAATAATCATGTCCCCCATTGCTGCTGGTGTAGGTTTAAACGTTACAAAAGCGAATCATATTATTCACTATACAAGACATTGGAATCCCGCAAAAGAAGAACAGGCTACAGATAGGGCGTATAGAATTGGTCAACAACATGATGTATTTGTATACTATCCTATGGCAGTATTTCCTGATGAAATGAAAGATGAGCATGGTAACAAATTAAAATCCTTTGATGAGATTCTTGACACCTTATTGAATAACAAAAAAGCTTTAGCAAGTAACACATTATTTCCTTCCGAACAGGCAGAGGTTGCTCCAGATGAACTATATGGAAACATCTTTGGTAGAAAAACAGAAAGTACCCCCCGCCATTTGATGATAAGTGATATTGACAAGCTTCATCCTAACTTATTTGAGGCCTGTATTGCCAGCTTATTTGTAAAACAAGGTTTTCAAACCTATCTAACCCCATATTCAAATGATAAAGGAGTCGACGTTGTTGCATTGAAAGATGGAGAAAATGTCCTGATACAAGTAAAACAGTCAAAATCTTTGGTTGGAAATGACGCAATTAAAGAAATTTTCACTGCGAAAAAATATTATGAGGATAAATTCAAAGAAAAATTTGATTTGATGGTTGTCTCGAACAATAATTATAGTTCATCAGCAGAAATACTTGCTAAATCCAACGGAATAAGTCTCATTCGACGAAGTAATTTAGAAAGGATGAGTATTGAAAACAAAATAACATTATTAGAAATCAACAGACACGAGTCACAAAGGTTATCAAGAATATAAAAAATCCTAAAGGGCATTTATACCCACTGCTCAACTCAATAGATAATTTAGGACACAAGAATTTTCTAAACAGGTTGAACGTACACTCAAAGAATCAGATTAATGTTCGCTGGGAAGCAATATTACATTTCCTTCAACCCATACTGTAGCTTTGTCGGCCTCAAACATAATAAATGGTATAGCCTGGCTTTTTAGTACTCTATTATTACCATCAGTACAAACCACTTTACCTGAACCATCTTCGTTCTTTCTCAAAGTCCACACCTGGAAATCTTCACCCTTAAGTTCAGGTTGGTAGGAGCAGACAATATCAATAAACCAGAAACACTCAAACTTTTCACAGAGAGCTATACTTCCATCTGTCAATAACATTCCTAATAAATACCTATAGTAGCTTTCAGTACAGGTATACTCCTTTAATTGGTCATTCGAATTCATAATGAGATTCTTTTAAGCGAGTGTAGAAGAAGTTTCTTGTAAGTGAAATATTTACTTCGCTAACATTTCGCTAAATCATCTACGTAAAATTTTATCTTAGTCAAATGCAACCAATAAAGTTTGAATTATCCGATAAGCAGTTTCAGGAAATTAATGAGAGTTATCCCAACTTAGGTAAAAACAGCCATGTTGGTCACTCTGCGGTTGAAATTGTTAAGTACTATTTCAAAGTCAAGTATAACAACAACGTAGAGTTTCTATCAGGTAACATGGGGGCTGATATTGAGGTTGTACGTGATGGAGTGACTGATAAATATGAGATAAAGGGTACTACGGACACTAAAATTTCTTGGCAGAAATTAAAAGTATCAAGCTTAGCCTGCCATGATGCTTTAAAAGACGGGATGGCTTTGATTAGAGTGACAAATATTGGGGAAAAGACTGTGTATTTACATTTCTTAAAATATGGTGAAGATTTCACTTTAGTTCCTGAACATAGATGGGCAGTAAAGAAATTAATTAAATAATCGTTTTAATGGATTGGTATGATTTTTACCACGTAGGAACCTATGTCCTGATTTTGTGTGTGTTTCCCTTCAATAGTTAAAAACTCTTCATCCACATGTTTAAATAATTGCCATTTTGCGTCAAATTCTGTTGGGTAAAAATGTGGGTCTAAATTATCATCAACAAATGTCAGAGTACCTGCATTATTATATCCATCGAATGTAATTCTACATGTTATTTGTTGATTCGTTATTTTATTCTTTTCGGTTGATACAGTAACAATAGCCTTAAAAATAATATTGCCCGTCTTATCATCCCTTAAATCGTGTACAGAGACAAAATCCCCGAGCGCTTGGGTATTTTCGTAGCCTTTCATTCTAATTATTTTACTCAAGTTAAGGAGTTACACGAATAAACAGATAGTCTATCATTAACAGACATCTATCATATTGCCACAGAACCGCTAAAGAATCGCAAACGTTTCCTTTTCCCTGCCCCGTTTCCACTGTTTCCCTCTATACTCGCTTTTAAAACGATTCATTATGGCAAAGACAAATCAAAAGCTGCTTACGTTCTTGGAGCAGAACCCTAAATCAACAAAAAACGAAATTCAAGAGGCTACCGGTCTAAAAGGGTTACAAATGTATAACCTTCTAAGAAAGCTCGTCAAGGATGAAACAATAGTTGAGCACCCTAACCAAACCTATAGTATCGCAACTATAGATGGTACTGAAGAACAAGAACCTGTTCAACAAACAACAAAGTCACCTACAGTTAAACCCAAAGCAACAACAAGGGACAGTTCTAAGTATAAGTTTGAAGGTGAAGAATACGGCAAAGGGCCGCTTGTGAGAGCAGTAGTTTCAAAGTATGTTGAGGATAACCCCAAGACAACTTATAAGCAACTTAAAGAGGTATTCCCTGATGAACTATTGAAACGCTTTGGGATATTTCAGGACGAGAAAACAGCGAAAGAAATCGCTCCTAAGGGTAAGCGTTACTTTGAGAAACCTGAACAGATGATAAAACTAAAAGACAGGCACATAGTTGTATGTAATCAATTTACATTAGCAAACATCCAGCCGTTTTTAAAGGTGGCTAAGACACTCGGTTACAAGATTAAGTAAGGGGCTAACCCTTACTTTTTTCTTGTATAAATATTATCCATTTCATCGCTCAAGAGTTCTATCAAATTCACTAACGAGTTACATATAGAATTAATGGTTACTTCTCTTTTCTCGGGGAGGATTTTTACATAATCGTCTTCATTTCTAAAATCGCATTCTGCCATTTTCCATCTTGGCCACCATTTATCATTATCCTGACTCCAATCTTTTATTACTTCAATATTCCTTATATAGCTTATTACATCCTCCACATTATACTTCTTGGTTTTATTATTAAGAAATATTCCATAGAATGGGTATTGTCTGTCCATTATCCTTTGAATGCCTATAGCTAATAATGGCAAATTATCTTCACCTCTGTCTTTATGATGTAGTTTATGTATTAGGATTTTACCCCAAGAAATTGTAAAATCCCCATAAGTACTAACTTCCCATTCCTTATAATTTTCACTTACTCTATTTTCTAATTCTTTTAATAATGACTCCCAGAATTCCGACATCAACTGTCTCTTAACAACTAAGGCATGCTGGCTTATAGCTATCATTTTCCGAAAATGAGATTCTTCGGTAAAGTATTGATATATTTCTTTTTCGTAATTATTCATATTACAAGGTTTGGATGGTTTCAATATATTGATTCAATAGGCCTATGACTCTTTCAGAACTTACCTCCGGAATACAGTCGCTTAGCCAATTAACTATATCTTCTTTATAACCTAAGCATATGATGTTATTGTCATGTTCTAACTCATTATATAAGCTACGGGAAATTGAATGTGCCGAAGGAATACACTTATGAACTGTTAGGTAAATTATTTGAAAATCATCATTTCTCAACCCACGTTCATCTTTTAGATAATTGTAATAGCGATATAACTGCTGTTCGCCGTCATGGTGATAAATCTTATTTTCTATAACAAGTGTTTTTTTCTTTTTATTTATCTGGTAATCAATCAGTATATCAAGTCGACCATATTTCATGGATAACTCTTCATACACCTCTACATTCTCAATCACATCATTTGTATTACAGTTATTCAGAATCTTTTTTAGAAATTTATTAAAAAATAATAATCCTTGTCCGTGAGATTCATTTGGGTCAAAAAGGTTGCACAAAAAGGGCGTATGAACTCTTGCTTCATAATGCCTGATATTTAAAATTGAGAAAACATTATAATAGGGACTTTGCTCTTTCAAAATCTTCTCAAGGTTTACTTCCAACTTGTCATATTTCCTAAAGAAGGTATTATAGCTATCAAGTTCAGAAGTAATATTCGCTGATTTTATATTAGTCTCAAGCTTGGTAAAATCATCTATAAAGTGAATTAAATCTTTTAGTTCAATAACCTGCATATAACATTGACTATTATAATCGCTAAACTTTTACAAAATATATAAAAATGTTAGACAAGCCTGATAAATTCAGTTTATGGGCAAGCTGGACAATTATCCTGATGAGGTAAAAGATAAACTTGAATACTTCCTTGAGAATTCTAATCTTGATAGAATGAGCCGAACTGTCAGGAAGCTATTCTTTTCCTACCTACGGGACTGTAAAGAAGGCCTTAGTGTTGACTTCGATGAAATATTATTTGATGTTGAAACATTAATTAACTTTCTTGAAAACAGGAATTGAGAACATAATATTTAATATCTCAATTGCTATTTCTGAACCTTTTTGATTCTATATCCTAATTTCTTTGCAATTTTTATAAGTACAGGAAAATTACCTGGAGATTGATTCTCCTTATTTTCATGCTGTCCCCATTGATTAAAAATCATAATACTTTTCCCATCGTTAGTTAAAACATCTACAGGAGAATATCTTTTTTTCAAATCTTTACTTAAAGACTTCTCAACACTTCTATCAATTATATAATCGTACGCTGCAAATCCACCTTTCTTTGGAAATTGTGACTTATCAAAGAGCTTATTCAACTGTGTTAGACTCTTTGATTCTGCTTCGTTCTTAATTATAAAAGCAAATACAGCCCTTTGCGAAAATCCATTTTTACCTCCATATGTAGTGTTTGCATATTCAATATTGAATGTATCTCGTATAGTTGCTTTATTCTCTGTTTCTAAAATTCCATTCAATTCACTTTCTAAAGATGCAATGTCTTTCTTGAGATTTGAGATTAGTTTTAATACTTTCTTACTGTCCATGTTTATTTATTAAGAAACTAAACATACTCACGGGAAAGAATATTTGCAAGACTTTTGTGACTCATAATACGGTTACTTATTATATTCGACAAAACTGTCAATAATGGAACTGACAAAACAAGAACAAAACTACCTTTTAAAGGTGGGTGAGAATATCAGGAAGTACAGAAACCAAACAGGATTATCACAAGATAAGTTCGCACTCAAATGCAAGCTGGACAGAACTTATATCTCAAGTATAGAAAGAGGCGGGAGAAATGTATCTATATTGAACCTTAGAAAGATAGCCAAAGCATGTGGCGTATCTCCCTCAGATTTACTCAATTATTAGGTGTAAATTCTCTTACTTAATTCCCCTGAATATCTTGCCCATAACATCATTGTCCATTCCCTTTCCTCTTTAGATAATTGTAATTGCTGGATTTTGTCTATAAAATCAAAATATGTGATGATAACGAAAGTTTCTTGTGATACGCTGCCTTTAAAGTGATTAGCCGCGTTTATTGTTTTCTCATCATCTTCATGGCAGAATATACCTGTATAAACAAAGTCAAGTTCATCTAATAAAAGCTTTCCTAATACTTCATTCCTGAATAGCTGATTATAGTCTGGGCTTAATACATAATAGTCATACTCTTCATTAAATGACGATTTATTCTTTTCAAAGACTTCACGGTAATATTCATACTTATTAGACTCTTTACTTCCGTAAAGTACACCTTTCGAGTTCTTAAATGAAAATAGGTCAGTGTATTTACATTCAAGGCCAATAAACCCTTTTTCTTTCCCTTTTGTGACAAACATACCAATATCAAATGCAGAGCTGTCCTGAGATTTTTCAGGAGCAAACTCAAACACTATCTCGGTAACGGTGCTAATTTCAAGTATTATGGTCTTAATAAATCTGGTTGCTAAATCAAGATTACCTGCGAGGTAGCCAAAGAAGTTAAATGCTAAGGGTTGGCTGGATAGTAGGTTGTTATAGAGCCTAACCTGTTCAACCATTCCTTTGCTTTTACTTCCCCTGCTACCAAGCTGGCCTTTAACAACAGAAATAATCGTGTTATTTAGAAAATTCACGTTGCTCTTATCTCCTTCATTTATTCTGTTACAAACAGTTGCTATTTCCTTTCTCAGATTAACATATTCACCTGGAGGCATATCAAGCACAAATGCCCTCCACCATCCTTGGTGGAACCTCATTCTCCGAATAAATGAATCACTTTTTTCTGGAAGATTCCCAATTATGTTCTTCAGGTTCATCTACATTAGATTTTCTGAAAAATACAAAACGGGCCTCAATTATTAATCCTCAATAGGTGGTAGTACAATGAGGTACTTTGTAGGAATAGGTAGCTCCCATCCATCTGCAAATAAAACAGTAGTAAGGTCTAAACCCACCTCTTTAACAGTTCCAACCTGGTCAACACCAGCAAGCACCAAATTCCTATATTCCTGAACAGCCTTTTCTGGTGAGCTTGTCTCTTCTTTGAAAAGCTCAATATTATCTGTATCAAACGTTACCTTATCTCCAACCTTAATATTCATATATTCTTCTTATTATACATTCCGAAGATAGCAGATTGTTAAATTCGCTGGCTTGTTTAGATATACATTTCTTTACTCCATGTATTATCGAAGAACATTCCAAGAAATACAGTTTAACACACCACCTTCTTTAGCGAGCTCACAGCAATTTATTGCCACAATCTCCTTGTGAATAGGTAAACAAAGTTTGTATCGTTATCAGTAATCATGATTTCAGTCTTGCTCTTAAGGCTTTACCAATCTCTATCCCTATTGGTTTAAATTCCATTTCGTTGAATTCATCGGACTTTGCATTATTACACCAGTAACATGCCAACTTAAGATTATCAAGATTACCGTAATCTTCATTTGGCCTAACTCTCTCCAGCTCTAATGAACGACCTCTTGTTCCACTACGCTTTGTTTTTACTTGCTGTTGTGCAAACAACTGGTTTATCTCTTCTTGAGTAATACCGCAATAACAGCAGTACAACTCTTGGCCAGTATACATTGTATAGAAGTCTTGGAATGACACCCCATTCATAAGTTTCTTCTTCCTGTTATATAGCCTCTTTACCTTATTTACCTTTTCCCTTTCATCCGACAGCTTACCCCATAATTCTTTTACTGTTTGCCGGCTAATTTGGAGTATAGTTTCAATATCAGTGTACCTCTTACTCTCAACAAAAGCTAACCTAACAAAATCTTGCTCAAGACTACTCATAATGGATGGATTTACAATCTAATATAGTTCAACTATGGCAACATGTATAAGCTTAAGTAGCGCATGATAACTCAAAGTTCTCCTTTTGCGCTTTATCCCAAGCTTCAATTAATTGAGTTATATCTATAGGCTGGGTTTTGTATTTAGATATGCTATGAGAATCCATATCAACAACGTCCGAGGAAAAAACAAACGAATAGTTTGTATCTATTGTCAGGTCACACGTTTGCATTTCACCCTCTACTCTGTACTTATTCACTATGCTCATTATTTCCTCATCAGGCATTTGAGGCATAGGATAGATGCTAAAGTCATTTAATTGACTGAGGTTCGAATCAATAAGAACTTTAAAGACGTCAGATTTGAGCCAGGCTACATAGAACATGTCATTTAATGAAATACTCCTTACACCCTTGAAGCTATTATCCCTACTAAGCATTTTTAAAGCCAACTTAATGTTATCTATCAGGTCATTGTCAACTCCTAATATAGCTACATATCGGTTGGAGGAATCTGTTGCATTAATCAATACATGCAGTACTGTTTTTCTTTCCATTGTTATACTAATTGATTGTTATAAAATAAAGCTTAAGCAGTAATAGGACAGATAGGATTATTGTATAGCAATCCTTTTTTGAACATCAACAATTAAAGTTCTAATTCATTATAGTTACCTAATAAAGGCTCTAAGACTTCATCAACACTTACATGCTGACTAATAAATGTTTCTCTGGATTTTGTAATAGGACTATAAGCTTCAGTATGAAAAAAGAACTCATTTCGTTGAGTTAGGCTAAAAGAACATATCTCTATATTAATTAAGTTAATTCCGCCATCAATGAATCCGTTCAACTCTTCTTCGGTAATATGTGCATAGCAAAAGGTGCCATTGCCATATTCTTCCCATGCAATTTTTGTGAGAGTATCCTTAAAAACATTTTCAGGTATCCAGATTATATCTTCTCTTGCATGAATTTCTATATTAAACCAATCACTGATACTTATCAACTCTTTAAATGCAGTATGTGCTTTTAATAAGTCATTTACAAACCCATCCCATAAGTCAATTACCGCGTATGCTGGATAAGGAGCCGCATTTGATTTTACAACAAGGTGTCGTGTAATTTCATCTGTAAATCTCATAAATTGTTTTTAAATGGTTAATTAATAGTCGTGAAGTTGCAGGAGGTTTCCTTGAAAAGTCTTGAAAACAAAATTTATTTTCATTCTCCAGAAATGTCAGGACGAGACACTTCAAAAAAGGTATAACTCTTGAATGCCGCATTTCTATCATTGCCTTTAGCGGACATAAATATCATAGTGCCAATCAAGCCTTTAACTTTTAATAAAGGCGGCTGAATGGTCATGAAAGATGTTTCTCCATTACTCCATTCAAACTTTTTGCTACTAATCAATACTCTGAGGAGACTATATTCTAAAGAGTCTTTCTGTTGTTTTGATAGATTATGGTAGAAATTATCATCAGTATGCTTATTGTTTGCTTTGCTGTCAAATATTAAATAGACATCATAATCAATGGCATATCCGGATTCCTTGTCTGTCAATGAGAAGGTTAAACCTGATTCACTTTGCTGTCCACTGTTAAAGATTATGTCAAATGCATCTTCTTGGTTATTCTCCTTAAAAAGGTTGAGGAGTGATTCGTAGTCTGTAAATGTTGTTACTTGCATAATTATTGATTTATAGCAAGTGTAGCCGAGTATTCCTTGAATAGTCCTGAAATCAATAACTATTCTGAAAGTCCAGAAATAATGAGGCCAAATGAGCTCATTTTTTGACTGGTTAATAATTTTCGTGGATACATACTCATTTCCTCAATAGTGACGATTAAGGCTATCCAGAACTCCGTTATGGCATGTCTGGTACTATATCAGTCTGTTGGGATAAAGCTGTTTGTAGAATTCCTTCTCTTTCCTTAATTCATTTTGCCTCCCCTCATGTTCATCAAGCCAGGCTAAAGTATTTTCCTCATTGTCCATTTGGCTCTCACCAATATACACAGACTCATCTTCAGCATTTACAGTACACTCAAAATCCCTTTCAATACAACACTCTTTTAATACTCTTAATGCAACATCAAATTCATCTCTTCTTACCAGCAATGAATCATGCCTTGTGAGACAGAAAACACCTTCACTTTTTATCCGAGGATAAATATGGTCGATTATGAACTCTGACTCCCTCTTCTGTAATTCAATTGAAAACTTCTTTGAAGACTCAGCATTTCTTTTAAACTCTTCTATATGACGTAATACATTTGGAAAAACTCCTCGAAACTGTTTCTTTAATGTGCTCGAATGTTTATGACTGGAAAATGCAAGCTCCATCATCAGTTCTTTAGCTTTATTACGAGTCACATTGAATATGCCGGCCAACTCTTCATAAAGTTTACCTTTGACTGCAAGGTCATAGAAAGTATATACATCTTCATATTGTAGCCAACCTACATCTTTCATCCAGTAAGCATGAAAGGCAAATTGGCTGTTTCTGATGTCAATTTCAATAAGGTCATTATTCTCTATAATCACTTTCAATAGTGTCTTAGGTATAGTAGACAGGTTGTGGTCAAGTCTATAGTTAGTGCTATTCCTCTTGGAATAATAGTGCTTATTTTCAAGCTTACTTATTTGCCAAAGATAGTTCCTGATTTTAAACCAACGTTTCTGCTTGATAAAGTCATCAAGTTTATCAATGTAGTATTTTCGGTTGTCCTCAATCAAGTCGCATCCGTATTCTTTGCTCCATTTTAATGCCTTAACCTTACTTGTACGGTAGGCCTTACCTGTTTGTCTATTAACTACTTTAAAGCCATTTCTTTCTACTCTTTCATTAATGTTGAAATTGCGGGGGATAATATAGGACACCTCTTCTTCTATGGTCTTCATGAATGAATCATAGTCATATTTCAACCTGTCCAAATCATCAATAATGAGCTGTTTCTCAAAAACGAGGGGGAAACTATGGGTAGGGTGGGAAGAAGATAGTGAGAATAGAGAAGAGGAAGATAAAGTGGATTGGGAAGATAGAATTGAGGATTGTTGTGAGTGATGCTTACAGGATGCACCTGGTGACAGGTTGCAATGGGAGTTGACACATATTTTCGTATCATTTATCTCAATATATTCATCAGACTCCCCTTGTTTTTCTTCATATTCAGTCTCACTGAACTCCTCGTTGATGTACTCCGGATTAATCCTGTATTGTTTTGCTTGACCTATTGAATAGAAACCATTGCTTTGTAAAATACCATGTTCATTCATAGGCTTGAAGAACTTGTGATAGCTTTTATCGAACACCATTTGGAGGTATTGAGAAGAAAGAGGCAAAAAACCATTGTCTCCCTCTTTTTTTACGAACTGTTTATATAGAATTCTGTCACATAGCTTATAGCATTTCCACCTCATGATTCTTGAGAGTTCCAGTTTGTCTATTGCCTCAATGAGCTTCGTCGGCAAAATCACCTTCACTTGTTGTTTCATATACTAACGATTTTACTCGCAGTATACCAGAGAATGGATTTCCATCTTCTATTTCAGAAGATTATTTGAATACTCCACATAAAACAATCATAATAGCTGTTTAGGAGCTCATTATTGACTTGTTACCTGCCTACCTTAACTTTTACTTAGATTTAATAGCGATTGAGAAAGATGTCAAATTAATTTTTGGTATAAAGGTTAGTGTATGATGTGTTGATATAACACATTAGGATTTAAAAGGATAAAATATTAGAGCTAATATTATTATGCTAATCAGAATCATGAAAGCAATTTCAATATTAGACAATACATTTATCATCCCCAATAAATCTCGAGAGAATATATTTAATCTGCTACTTTGGTCAAGTTGTACATCAGCAAGCCCAACTAAAGTTTGCTCTATATTATTTAGTACTTCATAATATTTTATATGAGTATCCTTATTAAGTAAATTTTGTGATAATTCTACGCTGTTTTCTATTTGGTTTAGGTCATGAATTTGTTTATTCAAATCTTTTAATAAACGGGACTCCTTTTCTGTAAGTTCTGTATTACCAAAATCATTCAATAACATTGCTATTCTTGTACTATCAGTACTATTTACGATTTCCTCATGCAAGAACTGTACTTCTTTTTCATGGAATATATTATTTAGTTCAAAAATATACCCTTGTACAATTACCCTGTCCTTATATACTGAATTCACAGCACTATTAACTTCAGAATAATATCTTTGGTTCAAACGATTAGCCCCAAGAATCAAAACAAGTGCCATACCCATAATCAGGCCGGTCTGTAACCTTTGCGAAAACGTAAGTCTGCTAAACATAATTTCTGGTATTTACTTGTTCTAACTTTAACTCATAAATACATCTTCACGAGTCGAGTATATTTAAGAGAATAAGCACGTATTATATTCGTAAATTTACTGTAACTTTTTGTTCTTATGAAGAATGTGCAATTCTTCAAATAAAAGTGTGTATATAACACGTCCAAGAAGATTTAATATTCCTGATAAGGCCATATTGCTTGCATACTATTTCCCTGATAATTTTTATTAGATGATAAAGAAAATACTCCTCACGCCATTTCAGAAGTTTGTTAGTACCGGTAGCTTAGCAGGTATGTTGCTTTTTGGAACAGCAATTATCGCACTATTATGGGCTAACTCTCCCTACAGCGAATATTATGAAGATTTATGGAAATTGAAAATTGGAGTTTCTTTTGAACAATTCGAATTTAAAAAGTCTCTAATTCTGTGGATTAATGACGGATTGATGGCCATATTTTTCTTTCTGATTGGCCTTGAATTAAAAAGGGAATTAATAACAGGTGAAATAAATACTGCAAAAAAAGCAAGTTTCCCACTTATAGCAGCTTTAGGAGGTGTTGTTGTCCCTATAGCATTCTTCCTCACCTTGAATCAAGATGCAGAAACAGCTAAAGGCTGGGGGATACCTATGGCAACTGATATTGCATTTGCTCTTGCTATACTAAGTACATTGGGAAAACGAGTGCCTTTAAGTCTAAAAATATTCCTTACAGCATTTGCTATAATTGATGATATAGCAGCTGTTATTGTTATTGCAATCTTTTATAGTACTAATATTAATTGGCTGTTTATCCTGTATGGCATTATTCTCATTTCCTTATTAGGAATCGTTTATTACAAAAGAAAGTACACTTTTACAGCAGGTATTATATTAGCGGTGATTGTTTGGTTCCTGTTTTTAAAATCAGGGGTTCACCCTACAATCGCTGGTATCCTTTTAGCCTTTACAATCCCAATAAAAAGAAAGCTTAATGTAGAATCTTTTTCAAAGAAAGTAGGTTCTATTTCCAATACTATAAAAGAAACAACTGATAGCAAAGAAAATCTATTGCTTACTAAAGATGAGATAAAACACATAGATAACATAAATGAGCTTTCATCAGAAGTTCGTTCTCCATTACAAAACCTTGAATATAGGCTTCATAGTTTTGTTGCGTATTTTATCCTGCCTGTTTTCGCTTTAGCCAATTCCGGGGTTGCAATTAACACTAATTATCCCTTCGACTATTCACTATTAACAAGTATAACTATCAGTCTTTTAGTAGGTAAATTTATAGGCGTTACCTTATTCTCTTATATAGGTTTAAAACTTAAGATTACTGACCTGCCTGCTGGTGTAACATTCAAGCATATTTTAGGCATTGCCGCTATCGCAGGTGTAGGTTTCACAATGTCTATATTTATTGACAATTTAGCATTTGCAGGAGATTTAATAAGAATTAACTCTGGAAAAGTTGGAATTATAATCGGTTCTATGATTGCAGGTATTGCAGGCTATTTAATTCTACGTTTAACGACTAAAGTCAAACATAGTACCTAATAAAACAAGCATCATATGCCTTTAAAACCAGATAACACACTTATATTATTCGTAACTTTAAAGTAAATGATTTAGTTATGAAATGGGCGTATTATATCAAGTATAAAATAAGAACTGTTGCATTTCTTGCGGCAATCTTACTGGTGGTATTATTAGGAAACTTTGTAGAAAGAAATAGTTATGCAATTCTTGATAACTCTATAGCTTCAATTTACAAAGATAGGCTTGAGGTTTCTCAATTCTTATACGAAATAAGTAACTCATTATACCAAAAAAGATTAATCCTATCAGAAAAGAATGTCGTAACACGAGCAATAAATACAGAAGTTAATATCCATAATATCAATATCAACAAACTAATTGAAAAGTATGAAAAAACTGTATTAACCAAAGAAGAGAAGACAAAGTGGTTATCATTTAAAAATAGCCTATCCGAGTACAATTATTTGGAAAAGCAATGGTTAATAAGTCCAACAAAGGAAAACTATATATCAGCAATCTCACAGTTTAAATCGACGATAGTATATCTTGATGCATTAAGTAACATTCAGGTTGGAGAAGGCCATCATATTTTAGAAGATAGCCATAGTATAGTTAACAACCGGCTTGTGTTTTCCTCGTTTGAAATCTCTTTATTGATAATTCTTGGCATATTCTCCTTGATAATAATTAGCGCAACTGATACTCGAATTTTCAAGGGCTGGCAAAACGAAGCTCTTAATTAAAATGTAACTTTAAGCTCTACACATTAAGTACATTAATGACTAATCCATCTATAGACTCGTCTATTAATATTTGGCATGATAACCGTATTTTATCATTCTCTTCGCCGATTTTAGACATTGTAGTTTCTTCGTTTCTTTCCATATTTGTTAATTCAGTTTTGTTATGAAGGACTTCAATTAAGCATGTTCCACACCTACCCATTCCTCCGCACTCTCCAAAGTAATCAACATAATGATTGTTCCTTATTAATTCCATTAAATTCCTATACTCGCCATAACGTGTCACTATTTTATATTCAACCTCATTATCTATTATTGTCACTGTAATATCCTTCATGGGCTATTAATATTTTCGATAATCAGTTGGTGTTGACCTTGTTAATTCTGTAAAAACTCTGCTAAATGAACTAACTGAAGCATAACCTACTTTTCTGGAAATTTCATTTATAGATAGGTTAGTTTTGATAATTAGCTCTATTGCCTTTGTTATTCTTAATGTTTTGAGGTACTGTAAGAAAGTAATTTGTGCCTTGGATTGAAACAAACGTGACATTGACCGTTCACTCATATTAAAGTAGGAACTAACATTTTCAAGACTTAATCTATTTTCAATATTTTTGTTCATGTAATTGACTATTGCTTTAAGTGTATCATCTTTTATTACTGGTAATATTAATGATACTGTAGAAGCGCTTATTTGAGGTAAGAGCTTCTTAATTGAGCAAACAAATTCAAAATTACCATCCTTCGGTTTTATGTGAATACTGTCCCAACGTTCGGTGTACTTAATCATCTCAATTAACAAATCAGATGCTGGATATATACCAAATGAGGAGTAATAGGGACTTAATATGTCATCTTTTGAGTAAAAGTACAACGAACGTAGTACTGTAGCGGTGTGCCCCACTCTCAGTATATGCTTTACATTTTTAGGTATCCAAAAAAAATGTTTGGCAGGCACTACGAAAGTCTTTTTATCTATTGTAAGATATGCAATACCCCCTTCAACAAAACTCAATTGACCTTTTGTATGTGCATGCATAGGAATTAACTTCTCAATCTTTTCATGCAGAACAAAAACCGATGAGGGATGTGTATCAATAAAAGGCAAAGAAGCAATCAATCCCATTATTTCTCTTTAAAATGTAAAACTTACAAATAACAATGAATGTTCCTTTTCATTGTCCTAAATCGATAAAAAGATGTCCATTCCTAACAAATTCTAATACATAAATTAGATAGTTAAAGGCAAATTTAATTAGTGGCGCATGTATCAAAGAAATAATATCATATTTACTCTGGTCTATAGAAAGGAAGAATATATAATTCAAACAAGAGTTGGTCAATATTTCAGTTTAATGGATGCAATTTCTCAAAACCTAATGATTGAGTGTTTTGGGATTTGTAGTGGTATGGGAAGTTGTGGTACATGTATGGTCAAGATGAAGATGCCTCAATCTAAATTATATGAGTATAAACTATCGTGCGGAGTCAATATTGATTACAGCATATGTAATAAGATAATCACAGTATCCAATAATAGATATTAAGGCCCTTAAGCTTCAGACTGACTCTTCCTTAGTCTAATATTTAATAGTTCTACTGTTAAAGAAAACGCAAGGCAAGAATATATAATTCCTTTACTTACCTCCTGATGTAATCCACTTGCAATCAAAACTACTCCAATTACTACAAGAAAGGTTAATGCCAACATCTGTAAGGTTGGGTGACGATTGATAATCCTTGTTACAGGTGCGGCAAAAAGCATCATTACACCGATAGAAATAGCAACAGCTACTATCATGATTACAACATAATCTACAAGTCCAATTGCTGTTAGGATTGAATCAAAAGAGAACACTGCATCCACCATAACTATTTGGAGCAACACTGATGGTAATGACACGCTCTTCTTCCTTTGATTTTTCGCATGATTTCGATTTTGTATTTTTTGATGTATTTCCAAGGTGCTTTTAATAATAAGAAATAACCCTCCACTAATTAATATAAGGTCTTTATAACTAACTAATATTGGGCTATCAAGTATACCCGAAAGTACAGGTATTATAAATGCAGGTTCTTTCAAATTAATGATTACCTGAATGAATAGTAGTAATACTATCCTGAATACCATAGCAAGTAACAAACCTACATTTCTTGCTTTCCGCTGTTGACTTTGAGGTAGTTTCTCGGCTACTATTGAAATAAATATAAGATTGTCAATTCCAAGTACTATCTCAAGAAAACACAGTGTCAGCAAACTCACCCACATAGCAGGGTTAGTAAAATCCGGTAATAGAATATCCATTTAGAAAGGTTTTAAGTATTGATGTCCTTTGATGAAGCTATAGTCTCTGCATATCGCCTTTTTTTAGGAATGACTATCTTGAAGAGAATTGGCAAAGCGGTTAAAATAACAATGCCAATTATTATCAAATCGAGATTGTTTTGAACCCATTTATTTTCACCAAGCAGATAACCAACTGAAACAATACTTCCCACCCAAATAAAACTACCAATAACATTGTATAATGAGAACTTTGATTTCTTCATCATAACCATTCCTGCTATAACAGGAGCAAATGTTCTGATAATAGGAAGGAATCGTGCAATGATAATAGCACCACCACCTTTCCTGTCATAGAAAGACTTGGCATTTATTAAATGTTTCTTTTTGAATATCCAGGTGTCTTTCCGCTTCATCAAATGAACCCCAAATCTTCTTCCTATCCAATATCCCAGGTAATTACCTAATATCCCAGCTAAAGAAATTACTACTATCCAGTATAATAACGAAGTTATTCCACCAGAGCCGGGCAATAATGTATTGGCGATTATCATACCTGTAATGAAAAGGATTGAGTCACCCGGTAAAAAGAAACCGACAAATAAACCAGTTTCGGCAAAAACAATAAAAGCAACTATGTACAATCCCCCATGCTCCATAATCCAATTGGGGTTTGTTAGATTATTAAATAGTTCAAGGAATAAATTCATCATTCAGAATAAGATTATCTTGTTGTATTCTTTAGGAATACAGAAATAAATAATTCATACAACAAAAACTTTGCTGTATTTTCAATAAAATCTATGTCCTATTCTGTAATTAGAAAAGAGTATAACGAAAGAGGAAGATGTAGTAATAAGGTGTGATTAATACAGTTGATGCTTTTTTAATAATTATATTATCAGAAATAACATCACCTTCGTCCAAACTATTTACAATAGATGGAAAAGCCAAACCAATTGGCTTTATTTTATACTTGAATCTTGAAACGTGCCTGCCATGTCTCTGTAAAATGATATCTACACCAAGGTTGTTATTTTGAGAAATATTTAAGTGTTCTGATACATCATCACAATTATCGCATGATAATAAACAGTTTTCAGTTGATAGTAATTGGGTAGTACATAATTGTGGCAATACATACAAACTGCATAAGAACAATAAGTATAATACACTTAAACGTATCTGTTTGTATGCTCTAATATTCATTTATAATCAATCGTTGCGAAGATATTGATAAATCAATTAATATATGTTAAGAAAAACCAAATTGAGGGAAGGCGTATTTCATATTTTACCTCACATCCAGGATTCTGAATCTTTTTAATCCTGCCGGTAGTTGCCACTCAACTTCCTCGCCTTTCCTGAATCCTATTAATGCTGTTCCCATAGGCGTTAATATTGAAACTTTATTATTATTAATATCGGCTACATCTGGCATCACAATTTTAAATTCATAAATTTTTTGATTTTCAAGATTTAGTATTGTCACATTAGAATTAATGCGAACAGTATTAGGAGGTAAAGCGTTCTTCTCAACAACTACTGCTCTTTTTAATTCTGCACTCAATGTCATATCGTTATTTGATTCAGGTAGTTTTTGCACTAAACCAATAAGCACATTGTAATCATCTGACGCTAAAACAACCGGATTTCTTTCTGCATTTTTCTTCCTTGTCATAATTATAATAGTTTAAGTTATCTGAAACATATTTACATTTCTAAATACCAGCCTGAGGTCTTATACATGCCACGTATTTAATTTCACTTGATTTTATCAATATAAAAAGTGTTGACTTTTCATTTATATCGAATGTGCTCAAGTCTTGTATTGATACCCTCTTGTTTTTTCGAGGTTACATACACACTATGGAAATCGGAAACCCCAAGCCATATATTCTGGTGGCTCGGGGATTAACTATTGAAGTCTTTATAATTTGAGTAGAAATATACCCTGTTGTTGAAACAAATGAACTGCATTTTATTAAGTGAGCTATTAGTCGCCTGAACGGTTAAATAAGAGAAATATGTATTATGCAAGTTCACTCTTACAAATGTATGTGGAAATAGAATAATGAAATGTTAAAGCACTATACATTCATCACACCCAAAAAGGGTCATTAAACTGCTCAACAGGCTTCAACATATGAAGTAAATTCAAGCGTTCTCCTACTTTCGTTAGTTCTGTGCTTGTTAATGTTTTTTCTAAAAATGGGAAAAGTATTCTTTCTTCAAACCTGATATGGTTGTCTATCTTGTCTGATAATTCCTCAAGCCACATTTTCATATCACCTTCTTCAGATAAAACTTTCGTAATTAATTCAGAGATTTCCCAATGGTCTCTTTGTGCCTCTTCACATAGTTCATGTTTTACCTTATTGAATAATAATGTCTCCTCTTCCTTAAAATGTGGTTTTAGATGAGAATGATAAAAGTATTCAACGTATCGTTTTATACGATTTACGTCAACTTCCTTTTTTAAACCTGTCCGTACTTTCCAGCAAAAAAGCAATCCATAATGATGTTCTCTCGATAGAGGTTGTATGTTCTCGTTTCGTTTAAGTGGCTTATCACTCATAAAACACAATTTATAATTTATTGTTCTTGGCTTCCAGTTTAATAGCTTTAGGAAACAGAATGTTGTTTTCTAAATGGATATGTAAATGTAAATCCCTTTCAAAGTCCTTTAACAACTGAAATGTAGCTAAATATGTATTACATCCATCTTTAGGACAAGTGTATTGATTTGAAATTTCTCGAATCTTGTTGAATCTCTCTCCTTCAAATTCGTGTTCTTTCTTCATCATCGCAATGGGATTTTTAAGAGAACCGAATGGTATAATTGCCGGATTAACACCTTTCGTTCTGACAAGGTTTCTAATGTACGGGAATAATATCGTCTCTTCCTTTTGCATATGTATGAAAAGTTCTTTACCACTATCTTCAAATAATTGTTTTATTTGATGCAATTCAGGATGTTTATCACCATGAACATGGCATAAACGCACAAGTCTTTCTGATATAAGAGGAGTTTCCTCTCTTACATATCTGTGGTGTTTCTTTTCTATGTAGTCTATCAGCAAGTCTAATGGCCAGGAGTTATAATCAACACCATTAGAAAGTGAGTCTCCATTATTTAAATCCTCTATAAGGTTCATTATATCAATATTTCTCTCTACACATACTTCTTGTAATGTCTTTTCACCCCCACAACAATAGTCCAAGCCATATTTATCGAAGACTTTGGATGTACTTATATTATTGGCTACAATAGTGCCTAATGTGTCATTTTCATTTATACTCATGTTACTTATTTTTTATATTCCCCAATTCTGTTTCTCTTCTTCAGTTAGTAAGCTCGGAAAGAATATTCTCTTTTGGTATTTAGGATGTAAATATTTCTTCCATTCAGAACCACCAGTAGCATCTTTATTCTCATTACGTGAGTCAAGATAATGTTGAGCTGTATTCAAATGGACCAGTGGCCATTCCACATTATATAATCTATCAAAGTGCTTAAGTCCTTCTTTTAGTTCCGGTAAAAGGTCATTTGAATTCAGGATTTGCTCTTCAATTGTTTTTCCTTTTACGCTTGCAGCAAGTTGTATAAGCTCGTCAAGATATCTCTCTTCAAATAGCCGGAGTGTTATTGTTTTCTTCCCGGACTTTCTATCATATCCTGCATCTTTCCAATAGATATTGTCAAAGTAATCCTGCAATAAAGGATTATCAGGTAGATTTCCTAAAACCTGTTTACTTAGAAGGTTTTCTACACGAGTACAATAGAGTTCAATATATCTGAATTGAACACTTTGAAAACCACTGGCAGGTGTTAATGTAGCTCTGAATGTGTTATAGTCATCATAACTCATTCCAACCTTCATAATATCAAACGAGGTAATTAACATTTCTGTGTAACGGTTTACTCGTTTGATTTTGTCAACAAATTTTGGTTGGGCTATATTGTCGCCAATAACTATTTGTTTTATTTCGTGCTGTACAAGTTTTAAAAGCAATTCAACTATCTGGTGATATAAAATAAATATCTCTTCATCTTTGAAGTTTGTTCTTGTCTTTTGAAGTGATAATAATGTATCTACCGATATATAATCCCAGTAGGTAATTGGTTTCGCATGCAGCAGTCCTTGTAAGTATGTGTCAGGATTCTCTCCTAAAGCCTTATACTTATGTTCAATCTGATTTATTATTTCGTTTGTATTCATATTTTAATGATTCTTAATTGAGTTATTCCGAAACTGATTAACAAGACTACTTTTATAACTTCTGCAGTAATAAAATAAAAGTGCAAATTTGAACTGGGGACACGTTGCCCGGTTATATGTAATTCTGCTCTGACATCTAATTCTGGTAACAATAAAAATGTCTGTAGCAACAATATCATTGTAATGAAAGCAATGATTGAAAAACTAAATGTAAACACTTTTGCGCCTTGCAATATAGCTATCGCTATTATCGTAAGACAAAGCACCCACTCTATTTTATTTAAGGCCCCGAATACAATTCTACCTATACTGAGTCCTATAGGCAGTGTTACCCCGGGAGCTCGGAACTTTAACCATGCTTCAAGGAAACTGATGGCAAGCACTGCACCGGTCCATATAAAAATGACAGCGATTGATATTTTGCTGGACAGCGCCGAAGTCATAATAAAGGCTTAGCAGGGTTATTTCTATAATATGAAATCTTCGAAAGAAACATGACAGCCATTTTATCTCCCCTCCATTTTGCCTCGTTTGCAATCTCCCCATCGAAATGGCTGTCAATGTTTTTATGCCATAGCTCAAGCCACTTATCAAAATGTAACTGGTGTACTTCTAATTTTGCATGCGGTAAAAATGGGCTCCCTGAATAAGTATGCTCATTTAATAATACTGTTTGCCAAAAACGATACATTTTGTCTAAATGCTGCGGCCATCTATCTTGAATAATATTATTAAAAATCGGGCCTAACAACGTGTCATTTCTTATATCACCATAAAATGAATCAACAAGTAGTCTAATGTCATCCATTGTTGCTATGTCTTTTTTATTCATGATTCTGTGTTTAGATTGAGAGGTAAGAGAATAGATAAAACATTGCCCAACCACCAAAACCTATTATCAATATCCATACCCAAGCAGGAATACTTTGTGGAGTTTCACTGCCTTCTATATAGAATGACTTCTGAGTGCCTTTGCCATAGGCATTAACCATTATTGGCACCATACCGTCTACGACAGAATTTTCTTTAATACCTTCTATATCAATAGCCGGGCCATTCCGTACGATAAACGGTATCATCCTGATACCTTCTTTGCCGTCAGGGTCCTTACTTACAACTTTAAGAGTATGCTCACCATCAATAAGCTTAGTCGTATCTAATTCGAAATTAATGGGAGACTCTACTTCTGCAATAGGCTTTGGCGCATCATCTATGAAAATCAATATTCTACTTTTATCACCCATTTTCTTCAGTGTTTAAGATGAACCTTTTAATATGGTGTACAGATTTCTCACCCGGTTTAAAAAGATACTTTAGAGAAAAGAACAGTGTTGCAAGCACTATTATCACCATTGTGATAATAATTACATAATCTAAATTGCTATTGGGCCCGACCCCGTGTGATATACCTCTTATCAACTTGGGTTGTTGTCGCTCGCAAACAGGACAACAAATAGCTTGCTGACCAATTAATATAAGTATGGATACAGACAACAAGAATCTAATTAAAGTCATCAGCGGTGCATATTTAGTTTTTGAATAATCTTTGATGCTGTTTCATTAGCATAAACACCAAACGCATTTATTAATATTCCTTTTACATTGTGTTTACTTGAGGAGATAGCATATAGAACAGTCTCATCGGCAGGGTCAGACATTCCTTCAAAACGAAAGACATAATCAATATCGAACTCTTCGGGAGTAAGAATGTGTTCATTATTATTACATATCAAGCATTCTTGTTCAGCAAGAAGGTTAAAATCTTTCTCATAGCCTTTGGCCTTTAGTTGTTCTATTGCTTCCGTAACAGTTTCAAAATCATTTAACATAAGCCTTTTACTCACTTTTTAGTTTAATAAAGTCAAGCACTTTCTTTACCTCTTCAGGAGTTATTTGCTTACCGTTATTCCCCCATGAACTACGTTCATAATTTATTATTGCAGCAATTTCATGTTCAGTGAACTCCATATTTTTACCTATTGAAGGCATAACCCCATACTCTTGCCTTGCATCATAACCATTATATATAATATCAACATACAATTCCAGGTTATCATCTTCTACAACAGCGCTACCTTTCAATGGAGGGAATGCTCCCGGCAAGCCTTGACCATCCGCTTGATGACAACTCTGACAGTTAGCTGTATAAAGCATCTTACCGTCCAGAACTTCTGCCGTACCATTCGATTGCTTATTTTTTTCTTTACGTTTGTACAAGAACTCCGGTACAGCTGTATTACCAGGTAATGGTGTTTGTTTTAAGGATTGTAGATATGCTACCAGGAACAGTGCATCTTCCGTGGCTACTACTTCTCCGTCAATACCTTGTTTATATTTTTGGGGGATAGATACTACTATATCTGTAGAATCAGTATCCTTTTTTATAGTGAATAACCAGGGATATGCAGGCATAATAGACTCTTGTACAACTATTCTCGGATTGTATAAGTGTACGAGATTCCAGTCTTTGCTTGGTTGCCTGTTGCCTATATCAGTAAGGTCGGGGCCTGTACGCTCAGTTCCCATTAACGTAGCAGTATTCCGAAAAATGTCTGTTCTTGATATGCCCGCATAATCTGCTGCAATACTTGGTCGTTTACCCCACACATTGTCCATATCCACATTCCTGACTTGTTGTGTATGACAGGCGACACATCCATTAGCTATATAAATTGCCTTGCCTTTCATCTCTGCATCTGTAAGTTGCATCGCACCTGGTAATGGAGCATTGTTTTTCTGATTATTTAGCGCGGGTAGTATAGCGACTAATATTGTTAGTCCGACAAAAAACAATGTAGCAGTAGCAAATAGTTTCTTATGATTATCGAATAATTCCATGTTTATTTTATTAGTTGTTTGGAGTACTCTTTGTCTGCAATAATTCTACAGCTGTTTCCTTTACATCTACATTAGATTCACTGACAAACATTTTATATAAATTATATGCAAACACCAGGTGGGATATCCACATCAGACTTCCGCCAATCGCTCGCCATACCCAATATGGAGCCATCAGTATTACGCCATCGATAAATGATTTGCCCTCAATCCATAATAAACCTTTAAGTGTACTCCCATACATCAACGGTACTGTGTAGAACAATAAGCCAATCAGAGCTAACCAGAAATGTGCTCCAATCGTCAACTGTGGCGCTTCTCTTCCTGTTAATCGAGGGACAATCGCATATATACATGCCCATAGGAAGAAGCTGATTATGCCATACATTGTCAGATGCGAATGAGCTACTGTAAAATCTGTAAAATGCCACAGTAAGTTAGTTGACCTGAACGCCTCTGCAGTACCTTGCATTGAGCCGGTGAAGTAGAAAACAATCCCAACAAGGAAAAATGGCAATGTATAGCTATCCTTTATTTTATACCATACTCCTTTGAATGTCAATAGGAAATTAGTAGTTCCGGCTACCACGGGTATAGCCATTCCTGCGCTACCTACTATGGCAACTGTTTGTAGCCACCATGGGATAGAACTAAAAACAAAATGATGCGTACCTATTAAAGTGTAAAACAATATTTGAGCCCAAAATGCAAGAATTCCTAAACTATAAGAATATATAGGCTTGTTTAATTGCTGAGGAAGAAAATAATATACAATACCCAAAGTAAAGAGCATGAACCACATACCAACGCCCTGGTGCATATAGTAGCCTTGCACTATCGTTTCTCCCAATCCGTTCTGCCAGAACGGAAGATATGCCACTAACGAAATAACAATTGTAAAAATTATTGATGCAATAATATACCAGTTGGATATATAGATTTCTTTCGTTGTTCTTTTAGCAACTGTCTGAAGAAAGTTAACCAGTGTGAGAATAAGTGCTATTGCAAAAAGCAACATTATTGGCCATATGTACTCTCTGTACTCACCACCTCCATTATTGATACCAGCCATTAAACTTATTGTCCCCAAAATAACGGCAGCATTAATCAGGTATAATGTATACCACCCCTTTTTTATACTGGCAAGTTTCGTATTACTTACTTTAGGGACTATGTAATATGCAAGGCCAATCATTCCTAATGATGCCCAACCCCAAAATACAGAATTCGTATGTACAGGCCGTAACCTACCAAAGCTTAACCAACTTATATGGTCTATATCAGGCGCGGCAAACTTAATACCCAAATATTCACCAATGGTAGTCCCGAACAATAACCAAAACGTAGCCGAACCTATAAACCAAAGTATCAGCTTTTTTAGTTCACCATCAATATTATGGGGCTTTTGTGCTCGTTTTTTAACTGCAACGATAGGAATAGCACTTTCACGGATAATCTTTATCAACCCTTTCTCATCTGATGCGTTTTCTTTGCCGGACAATTCGTCGTTTCTAAGCGTAAAATCCAAAGCATTTTTCCTATGTTCTAACAACATAATTGATTCTTTATCTAACGAATCAATGTACTCGGCAAGACCTTCCGCATCTTGTATATTATTCTTGTTCCTATATTGCTTTAATGCTTTATTTAGCTTGACAATCAAGATAATGATGCCCAAGGAAATAGGTATCATTAAAAGTATAATTGTTATAATGATACCACCTTCATTAAATAAGGTTGACTTGGACACGTTTGTACTACTTTGTGCGAAACCTGTTTGGGATAATAGGGAAAGACACGCAGTCATTAATACCACCAGTGCATTTGTATTCGTTTTTTGTGGTTTAAGAATTTTATCTATTTGAGCTCCTGTTAATTCATTGATATATACTTTATAGAATTTACCGCTTTTCTTTACCCTTTGTTTAGAACTTTCCTTTCTTATTTGTGCTGCTTTCTGCCTCAATACAATTATCAACAGAAATACAAATAAGACTATTAAGAATAACAACAATAAAAGACCATTCGACGAACTCAGACTAAAGTCCGTTGGGGTATGTTCTACTGTTTGGGCTACTGACACTACAGGCAGGAATAAACCAACAAACAACAAAGAAAACAGCTTTAATATATGCAGCGGGATATTAGAGTAAGATATAAACACCTTTTTATCTTTTATTTTATTAAATTTTTTATCGTTTTAGGAACACTGTATTCTGTTCAAGCTTTTCTGAGAATGCACCTATCTTTGCATCCCTTAACATCTCATGAGTTTTTTCTCTTATTTCCTGATATTGATAATGAATAGGACATGGTTTATGTGCATTGCATTGTTTCAGGCCTAAACCACATGCTGTAAAAATCTTGTTCCCATCTACTTCTCGTACTATATCCGCAAGAGACCTGTTTAAAGATTCCTCATCAAGATAAAATCCACCATTAGGCCCTTTAAGTGACTGGATTAAGCCTTTTTTACTTAAGTCCTGAAGTATTTTAGCAATAAAATGCTCCGGAGAATCAATACCCTTTGAAATATCCTTTATACCGACTTTTGAACCATCTCTGGATTTTTGTGCTACATATATTATAGCCTTTATTGCGTACTCACATGTTTTGGAAAACATAGAATCAATTTTTCAATGCAAAGGTATGATATTTGAATAATAAAAGACAAATTACTCTTTTAATATTTTTATGATTATTACTTTTGCTTCAAATAAAACGATATGAATAAGGCTGATATTAGAAAGACGATGCTGAATAAGCGTGATACATTATCTGTGGAGGTAAAAAGACAAAAAGATGTAATAATTTGTGAGCAATTAGAGAAATTAATTGAAGAGAATGATTACAATGTCATCCATAGTTATATTCCTATGGGGAGTGAAATTGACCTGACAGACCTAATAAAGAGATTGATAGCTACGAATAAAACTGTTGTTTGTCCTAAATCATTGCCTAAAAAGGAAATGCAAAATCTGGTTCTTAAGTCGTTAGAAGAATTGGAAGATGGCAGATATGGCACAAAGCATCCTGCTGGTGAAATTGAATACAATGGTGACATAGACCTTTTTATCGTACCAGGACTTGCTTTTGACAAAAGAGGGTTCAGGATTGGGTATGGGTCAGGCTATTATGACAAGTTCTTTTCTTCTAATAAGAACGGTTATAAGGTTGGGGTTTCATATAATTTTCAAATCATCGAAGCTGTACCTAACGAAAGTCATGATATTTCTCTTGACCATATTATAAGAGGATAAGGCTTAACTACTTATTAGAGACAAATTTCAAACCTATTATTGATATAATTAATGTTGTAATAAAAAACAATCTCCAAATATTGGTTGGCTCTTTAAATAGAATAATTCCAGCCAATGCAGTACCAACAGCACCAATACCTGTCCAAACTGCATATGCTGTTCCTATAGGAATCTGTTTAGTAGCTTGAATGAGTAATAGCATACTGCAACATAGACAAAGAACAAACCCAATATACCAATAGGTAGCTACCACCCCTGTTGCAGACTTAGCCTTACCTAAGCATGTAGCAAATGCAACTTCAAACAATCCTGCTATTATTAGTAATATCCAACTATACATAAGAATAGAGCTTAAAATGCAAAAATAACACTAATACTTCCGCTTGGACTATAGCTCAGCTAACCCTGACCTCAGAACAAATAAAACAAGTGCTGTTCGGTTCCTAAGTGAGAATCTCTTGAATATTTCTCCTCTGTATATCTCAACTCTTCTAAGGGGCAACTTCATTCTTTTTGCAATCTCTTCGTAGGACATATCCTTAATGGCTAACCTTAAGAACTGTCTCTCTTTCCTGTCGAACTCGTAGACCTCAAAATTGTTTGTTGTCACGTCTGTAACAAACTGTTTTCTAACAAATTTATTGTAATGGTATTTATCCACTGCGACCTTTTCAAGAGCCTTGAAAAATTCTTTAGGCTTAGAATGTAAAGAGACTATACCTTTTGCACCATATTTCAAAATATAGGATATAGCATAGGTCTCTAATTTGTCTGTGACAAACAAAATATTAATGCCTTTTCTCTGTACCTGTTTCAGGTATGTATATGCGTCAGATTCCTTTAACCTTATATCTGTGATTAATATACTTGGTGAATTTTCTTTTAGATAGGATTTGAGAAACTTTACAGAATCCGTCATACAGGTTACCTTATATTGTTTTTCCTGTTCAACAAGTGATGCGAATGTATGGGCATACATCAAGTATCTGCTTGCTATCACTACTTCTATTCTTCTGCTTTGCTTCATCGTATGGTTCAGGATATTAAGTTAATACATTGGGAAAATATATACTATCTATTACTAAAACCGATATACTCTCCTTTTTCATTTAACCCCCTGTTTTTGAGCTCCTTTTTCATCATGGATTCAATATCATATTTTCCAGCAAGCATTTCAGTCAACAGCTTAGTACTTGTCATTGAGAAAACAAATATGGGGTTTTCTTCATCTTTTATAGTTCCATTCAATGCTGCCTGGTTATACTCCTTATATTGTTCTTCGGTCATTGTTACCTGTTTAAAGCGAGTATAGCAGATATAATTCAAACCTGGTGCTAATGGTCATACACAGACGAGAGTATTTTTAAGTGTGGAGCACCTCAATTCTGGTATATGCTTCACTATATTCAGGTGCCCCCCACCTAATATTTTATTGCACCAGAGATAGATTTATTGACAGAAATACAAGTTACCATCGAAAATTCCTGATGTAAGCCAATCAGGCTCTCTTGTCCACTCATATTCGTTAGACTTGATATTGTAAAACCCGAACCACCTTAACTTTATTTTGTTTTTATTGGTAACAATTTCAGCAATTGGCTTATCAGTTGAATACTCACTCCATGGTCTTGCCATCCCGCCTCGTCCTAATTCTTCTGTTTCTTTGAAATATACTTGATATTTGCCATCAGATACTTTTGAAAGGTTGGCGAGAATATAAATTTGATTGCTGTTTATTTCAATACTTATCGGGTTGTGTTTTCCTATATTAAAATACCCTGCGGCAACTTCACAATTCTTATCTCCCTTCCACACTCCAATGAGGTCAGATTCTATTTTTTTTGTAAAATCAGGTCTTTCAATTTTGGGGGTTTTATTGATACAGATTTCATACAATATCTCACCATCACTTGACCACTTATTATTCATAACAGGTATAATATTATTAAGTAGCAGTATCATTCTTTCAGGTAAGTTTTTCTCCGCAGTAGCAACAGCTTGTGAAGCTGTATTATATACTCCGTTTTTTATAGCTTCATCAATACTTAATGTATAACTATATAGATAGCCGTATCCAGACTCTCTCATATTTTTATCTTTCCAAATAAAAAATCGTTGACTGAACTCCTTCCTATCTATAAAAACAAAAATATTATCCTCGCTATTACCAGGAGTTAAAACATGATAGTCAGAACAAAATTCAGACATATCAAACTTGTCTACACTGTCTTTTGTTGGTTTTGTTTTGCAGCTATATAGCAGGGTACATAGCAGTAATACTATTAGTTGTCTCATCTTTTATGAAGGATTTCGTTAGAGTAAACATTTAATAATTGATGACCTGTTATCCTATACTTACTGTTCATTCTGAACCAATAGATATTGCCACTTTTTTCAACTTGATTTATAGCCTTGGTAATACTTTCAAAAGGCCTCTTAAAATCATACCCATTATACCCTTTGCCGTCATAGAAATAGTAAGCATCTTCTATATGAGTATTGAATTGACTACCAAAATTCGGGTGAGTGAGTTCATATGAACCCTGAAAATGAATTAGTTCAAAGTATTGGTTTTTCTTTTCATCAACACATACGGTTGTTGTTGGAATTTCAGGTAGGTTGAAGTTATTTGCCAAATTACTCTCATAGCATTGGTATTTATTCGCTGTACAACCTACTATTAGAAATGACCATATCACTAACAGCTTCATAGTAATAGTTTAAAAAGTTAGTGTATGTACTAAGTTGGTAAATTCTGTATCTGTATAGAATTCAATCGATGTCAACTTAGCGTACTGAACGTATGCCTGCTTACCTGTATACTTTTGTTTTAGGTAATCAGATGTTGTAAGGTCAAAGTGATAGATACAATAAAACACTCTTTCACTAAAATCACTCTTCCAATTTTCTTTGACAATTTTTTCCGCCTTTTCCTTAGGTATCTTAATTAATGGCTTGCCATCAAACTTCTCAAATATCAACCCCAACTCATAGACATCATTTTCAAGACTAACGGAATAGGACAAATAATCAGGCATTTCCTTTACTATAAAAGCATTCTTATTAAAGTCGTATTTGTCGACTATACATTTTGCAGCAATAACTTTATCTTCTTTTGTTTTAGGTGCTTTTATGATGCTACTAATCTCTTTGTCTGCAGATTCAAACCAAGCTTGTTTATCGAATTCATCAAGCCCCTTAGGCATTCTTTTAAATGTATACAGATAATCTTTTTGTGTTTGCAAGGTTACTTTTTCAATCTGTGATAAATAGGTTGCGTATAAACTGAATTTGGATATTATGGGAGACGGAATCAAATCAACTTCATGATTGATTAACGCTTCATTGAGGTTGATATATAGTTTATTATTCTCTCCCAAGTCAACTCTTGTGAGATTGTAACCTTTATAGTCTATAAATCCGTCTACAATGCCTACTAATGGATTATCACCTGAAAGGCTACCATTTACTCCATGGAGTTTATATACTTTAGTAAAGACTGATTGGTATTTGGGAATTCCAGAATATGGCCTTATTGATGGATTATTTATCAATATAGATGAGCCTGCCTTTACATCAACTGACCCAAGAGCCTTAATGTTATTTACCTGGCAATCGGCTTTGTAGTTTGTTGCTAATGATAATATTAAAGTCGATACTCCAATAAGTAGTTTGTTCATGATTTAACAGATTTAAGTCGTGAATATAACAAACGCTGACAAATATGTCATTAATATTATCGCTAATGATTTGGACTTTGCTGTCTGTAAATGGCACAGTTCAGAGACCAGAAATTATTGGATAAAATAGCTGCGAGGTTGAAAGACCTACGTGAAGAAAGAGGTTTGTCCCAAGAGAAGGTCTACAATGAATTGGACATACATATCGCGCGCATTGAAGTAGGAAAGGTCAATGTTTCCGTAAGCACCATATCAAGGCTTTGCGAATATTTTGATATAACACTTACTGAGTTTTTCGAAAAGATAGACGGTAATTACTAATTACACGTCGCCATTACCACACTGAATAGTAATACAAACTGTTCACATATCCTTTTTTACTGAATATTAGGCTAATTTTTCTTTACAATTATAAATTGGCTATATGAAATTATATTTTTAGATTTGTCTAAATTATTAATTTGATTACGCTAAAATGAAAAAAATATTGACCATAGTTCTGCTGCTCTCTTTGTCTATTCACTCATGTACCAAGTTACAGCCCAAGCCTCCAAAGGACGAAGAAATATTAGACGGGCCGGTAGAAGGTTTGAGCTATGAAGAGCAAGTGCAATTTTTGAAAGGGGATATTGCTTTTAATGATGACATATTTACGGTAGAGACAGGATTAGGTCCTTTATTTGTATCAACATCATGCGGAAGCTGCCACGCAGGAGACGGCAAAGGGCACCCATTTACTACTTTAACACGCTTCGGGCAACATGACAGTACAGGTAACAAGTTTTTACATTTAGGCGGCCCACAATTACAAAATAGAGCTATCCCAGGGTACATACCTGAACAGATACCTTCAGGTGCCACATATTCAAAAATCATCCCTCCTGCAAACACCGGATTAGGCTATTTAGAAGCGGTGACAGATGCTGATATTCTTGCCCTGGCTGACCCTGATGATATAAATGGTGACGGTATCAGTGGAAGGCCTAATTGGACAATTCCAGCTACATATCTTGATATACCTGTAAATAGTATTAGTAATAATGGTAAATATATTGGACGGTTTGGGAAAAAAGCAGCCGCATTCAATTTATTACACCAGACAGTACTGGCCTATAATCAGGATATGGGCATCACATCTATTTATGAGCCTTATGACACCTATGACCAACTGGAAAAAGACCCTGAGGTCGGCAATCAAACCATTCATGATGTAGTATTTTATCTACAAACTCTGAAAACACCCCGACAAAGAAATACCGATAACGAAAATGTAGAAGAGGGTAAGAGATTATTTATACAATCAGACTGTGCAAAATGCCATATACCCGAACTAAAAACAGGGTATTCAAAAGTTGAGGCGCTGTCATTTAAAACATTCCATCCCTATACGGATATGCTTTTGCATGATATGGGTGAAGGCCTTGACGATGGATATACAGAGGGGAGTGCACTAAGTAGTGAATGGAGAACACCTGCGTTATGGGGTATGGGATTATCTAAAAATTCGCAAGGTGGAACATATTACTTATTGCATGATGGCAGAGCGACTTCTATTCATCAGGCTATTATGTTACATGGTGGAGAAGCAACAAGCAGCCGTAATAAGTATAGTTCTTTGTCTATAGAGCAGAGGAATCAAATCGAAAAATTTCTTGAAAGTTTATAACTCATGAAACGGAGAACTTTTGTTAAAGCAAGTTGTATTTCTTGCACCAGCCTTAGCTTAATGGGCTTGTTACTCGAAAGCTGTACTCCCGTAAAGTATGTTACCGGAGAGATTAAAAGTGATGGAATCTTTATTGATACAAAGGACTTTTTGACAAAAGAAAATTCATACCGTTCGTATATAGTTGTCAGAAATAAGATTTTACAATACCCGATATGTGTTTATCGCACCGATAACAATACTTATAATGCCTTATATCTTAAATGTTCACATCAAGGTGCAGAATTACAGGTATCAGATAACCAACTAACCTGTCCGGCACATGGTAGTGAATTTGATAAACTCGGTCATGTTACAAAAGGGCCGGCAGCTCAAAGTCTACGTGAATTCCCTGTCGTAATTGAAAACGAACAACTTTTTATTGACCTGAAAAAGAAAGGATAATGAAATTAGTACTCCTGACATCTTTCATCGTATTGCTATCGTGCCCATGTTTTTCGCAGATAGATAGTACACTTTTACGACAGGCTCCTGCAAACAGTTCTGACACTTTGTTAAATATGGATGCAGTCTATAACAGACCTTTTTTGTCTATTGGGAGGCTACCGGTATCATTGGGTGGTTATGTGGAAGCCAACTGGCAACATTTAGGCACAGATGGTGTAACAGAAGGACATCAATTTCAAATGCGCAGGTTCACACTTTTTGTCGCTTCTACAATATATGACCGTTTAAAGTTTTTGTCCGAAGTTGAGTTTGAAGATGGAACCAAGGAAATTAATATAGAATTTGCCGCATTGGATATGGAGTTTCACCCACTGTTAAATATGCGAGGTGGCATAATCCTAAATCCGATAGGAGCGTTTAACCAAAACCATGACGGCCCCAAATGGGAGTTTATTGATAGGCCAATATCGTCTACCCAAATGCTACCAGCTACGTGGAGTAATGTTGGGTTTGGTATCTATGGGAAGCAATCTAAACAAGATTTTATGTTTGCCTATGAGGCTTATCTGACCAACGGTTTTAATGATAAAATTATCAATAATAGTGAAGGTAGAACCTCACTATCAGCTGCAAAAGAAAATGAAGAACGCTTTGAGGAGAATTTTAACGGTCTACCACTGGTAACTCTTAAAGCAGCCGTTAGTCACAGTAAAGTAGCTGAAATCGGACTTTCGTATATGGGAGGCGTTTACAATAAATTTGAAGAAGATGGCTTGCTATTAAATAAGAAATACCGGGTAGACGTGTTTGCTGTTGATATGAATACTGTGATTAAGATAACGGGAACATACATAAATACAGAATTCGCCCTTATTCATGTAGAAATACCTCCGACATACTCCCAACAATACGGTAGTAGGCAGTATGGAGGTTTTTTAGATATAGTGCAACCATTTTATAAAAAGCCTATTTTGGGCTTTAATGAATCTATACTAAATATCTCTTGCCGATTAGAATATGTTGACTGGAACATGGCCAGGTTTAAGGAGACAAATACTAATATCGCCAACCATGTTTATGCAATTGTTCCGTCCATTAGTTGGCGTATATCCTCAGAGACGGTGTTAAGGTTAAATTACAGGTATCAGTGGCAGGCAGACCTGCTTGGTAATCCCTATTCAAAAACGGCTGGCTTCCAGGCAGGGTTTTCAAGCTATTTTTAATGCTTCGAGGTTTAACTTTTGTATGGTAAAATACTTCTTTATATTTGTAAGCAAATTATAGTATCCTGAATATCTTAAAATACATAGTAGTCTTATCGGTATCATTAACAATGATAGTGCCCAAGGATTACCTTGTTGAGGTATTTGAAATACCTTTGATAGTCAAACATTATACCCATCATAATGAATTACATCATAAAATAGGAGTGATTGATTATTTAAAACAACACTTTACTACACCTGAAAAATGCCCCGATAATTCAGAACAAGACAACAATCACACCCCTATCCATCAACATAGCTGTTCAGGAGATTGCTTTTTTACAGTTCATAAGGTTTTTTCATCAGGGGATAATCCATCTACGTATCAACTAATGCAGATTTCTGCCATCAAAAACGGGATGTATATTTTCTCAATTCCTCCCGATGTATTTACAAGTATTTGGCAGCCGCCCAAAATAGGTTAATACAGTTGAATACCTGCTTTAGTAGCAGGTCTGCTTTTTAATCTATTTATTGTTTCAAAAATATTTGCATGTTAAATAGTATAATTCGCTATTCTGTAAAGAATAAGCTGATTATCGGGTTGTTTACAATTGCATTAATCACAGGCGGAATATGGAGCTTAAAAGAAGTACCGGTTGATGCAGTTCCCGATATAACAAATAATCAGGTACAAGTAATTACACAATCCCCGAATCTAAGCACAGAGGATATTGAGCAATTTGTTACATATCCCGTAGAAGTGGCTATGGCCAACCTGCCGGGAGTATCGGAAATCCGTTCTGTTTCCAGGTTCGGGCTATCTGTTGTGACTATCGTCTTTGAAGAGGATATGGGGACATATTTGCCAAGGCAATTAGTCTCTGAAAAGCTCAATGACATAGGTAAAAACATTCCAGAGGGTTTTGGAGAACCGGAAATGGGCCCTATCTCCACAGGGCTTGGTGAGATTTACCAATATACCCTTGAAATTGATTCAACTTTCAAAAACGAATACTCCATTGCTGAACTAAGAACTATCCAGGATTGGATTATTCGACGACAGATGGCTATGGTACCTGGTGTAGTTGAGGTCAATGCCTTTGGTGGTAAGGTGAAACAGTATGAAGTCGCAGTTGCTACCAATGAACTGAATGCAATCGGGCTGACCATCATAGATATATTTAACGCGCTTGAACAAAATAATCAAAACACGGGAGGCGCTTATATTGAGAAAGACCACTATGCAAATTTTATCAGGGGAGAAGGACTTGCCCGTAGTTTAGATGATATACGAAAAATAGTAGTGGTTAATAAAAACGGCGTGCCCGTTACTATTGGCGACATTGCCAAAGTAAGGTTCGGAGAAGCAGTGCGATATGGCGCTTTTACCAAAGACGGGCAAGGCGAAGCTGTCGGCGGTATGATTCTGATGTTAAAGGGTGCAAACTCAAACGATGTTATTGAGCGGGTAAAAGAACGCATAACACAGATACAGAAATCATTACCGCCAGGCGTACATATTGAACCCTTTCTTGATAGGAGCACTCTGATTAAAGAGACCACAAGCACAGTCAGTAAAAACTTACTGGAAGGAGCATTGATTGTAATATTTGTATTGGTATTACTGCTCGGAAATTGGAGAGGAGGTCTGATAGTTGCTTCTGCAATACCACTTTCGTTGCTGTTTGCATTTATTCTAATGAATATTTTCGGTGTATGGGCCAACCTTATGAGCCTGGGGGCTATAGATTTTGGAATCATAGTAGACGGTGCAGTTATCATTGTTGAAAGCACCGTTTTCCTGATGCATGAAAAAGTCATAAAGAAGAAGGTCATTAACCAACAATTACGCGATGAATTAGCCTATGAAGCGTCCAGCAAGATGATGAATTCAGCGTTTTTCGGGCAGTTGATAATTTTAATTGTATTCATACCTATATTGGCCTTAGAAGGCGTAGAAGGCAAAATGTTTCAGCCTATGGCCTTAACATTCATGTTTGCTATGATAGGGGTAATGGTCCTGTGTCTGACATACATCCCTATGATGTCTGCACTTTTCCTTCGCGTCAATAATACGGATACAAAATCCTGGGGAAATAAAATTGTTGCTAAGATTGAACGCTTCTATACGTCCCTGTTAAGAAAAGCGCTAAAGAAATCAAAATTGGTGATTATCCTGTCAGTGTGCTTCTTAGGGGTTGCCGGGTTTGCATTCTCCAGGCTCGGTGGCGAGTTCATGCCACAACTTGATGAAGGTGATATTGCATTTCATGTAATCCTTAAGCCAGGTAGTTCGCTTTCGGAAGCTATTGAAAACTCAACTAAGATTGAAAAATTATTGTTGGAAAAATTTCCCGAAATAGAACATGCCATGACAAGATTTGGCGTAGCTGATGTACCTACAGACCCAATGCCGATGGATATAGGCGATTGCTTTGTTATCCTAAAGCCAAAAAATGAATGGGTAACAACGGACAGCAAGGAAGAACTCATTCATAAAATCAAACAAGCAGTGAGTGTTATACCTGGAATAAACTATGAATTTACCCAACCCATTGAAATGCGATTTAACGAATTGCTGTCAGGTGTTCGTGAGGATGTTGCAGTAAAACTTTTTGGAGAAGATTTGGACATTCTTGCAGACAAGGCCGAAGAAATGGGGAGAATTATCAGCACCGTACCTGGTGTCGGAGATATGAAGGTAGAAGCTACCAGTGGGCTGCCTCAAATGACGGTCAGGTATGACAGGGTTAAACTCGCACAATATGGTCTCAAAATAAATGAACTGAATAAGATAATAATGTCAGCATTTTCCGGAGGTAAAGCAGGTGTCATATTTGAAGGGGAAAAAAGATTTGACCTTGTCGTAAGGCTTCAGGAACAGGGAAGAAAAAATATTGATGATGTTAAAACACTCTATATACCAACTCCTAACAACAATCAGATTCCACTTAAGGAAGTAGCAGATATAAGCTACGTCCCTGGCCCTATGCAAATCAGCAGGGACAATACCAACAGAAGAATATATGTAGGTATCAATGTAAGGAACCGTGATGTTAAATCGCTTGTTGAGGACATTAAAAACAAACTGGATAATGAACTTCAACTACCACCGGGATATTATATAAGGTATGGTGGCGCATTTGAAAACCTCGAACGTGCCAGCAAACGTTTGCAAATAGTAGTACCCATAGCATTGGTATTGATTTTTATACTGGTATTTTTTGCGCTCAAATCAATTTCACAAACAGTGATGATATATATGGCTATACCACTTGCAGCTATTGGGGGGATATTCTCTTTATGGTTGCGAGATATGCCGTTCAGTATATCAGCAGGTGTTGGTTTTATTGTTTTATTTGGTGTAGCTGTACTGAACGGGCTTGTATTGATAAATGGCTGGAATGAGTTGAAAGATGAAGGTGAGACAAATATTTATGAGCGGATTATCCTTGGTGCTAAAAGAAGAATTCGACCAATTATGCTCACAGCACTTACAGATGTATTAGGTTTTTTACCGATGGCTATATCTACGTCTGCTGGTGCTGAAGTTCAGCAACCGTTGGCTACAGTCGTAATTGGGGGTATGATTTCCGCAACGCTACTAACGCTTTTTGTTATGCCTGTTTTATACAAATGGCTTGAAAACCGAAAGAATAATATACATAAAAATAGTCTGCCTGCAATTGTAATATTTGCCTGTATTCTATCAACAAGTATTCCATTCAGTGCATCAGCACAAGAAACTGAGACCCATGAAATCACATCGTGTGAAGAAGCAATCAAGGTCGCAATAAAAAACAACGGGAATGTTAAAGCTGCGAAAACTGATATACAAATTCAGCAACAGAAAAAGAAAGCTGCATTTGATGTGCCAAAAACCCAATTAGGTTTTCAGTACGGGCAGTATAATAGTTTTGAGAGTGACCTGTCTTTCAACGTAATACAAAATTTTGATTTTCCATCCGTCTACATCAATCAACATGCATTAGCTAAAAAGCAAGTCGATAAAAGTAATATAGTGCTTGACGTTGAAGAAAATGAGTTGAAAAAAGAAATACGAAAAACTTGGTATACACTTACATATCTAAGGGAGCAACAAAAATTATTACTGTACCAGGACACTTTATACAAGCGTTTTCTTTACGCTGCAACTATCCGGTATGAAACAGAAGAAAGTACTTTTCTTGAAAAATCATCTGTGGAGACAGAAGTTATGGAAATAGAGAATCAGATTAAGATAAACCATTCTGAAATTCTTGTACAAGAGCAAAAGTTGAAGGCTTTATTGAATACAATAGACGATATAACTTTCCATACGGAAAGCTTGAAAAAAAGAGTCTCATTCACTGTTGACAGGAATTCACTACCGGCGGACAACCCAAAGAACAAATATGTGAGGCAACAAATAGAAATTGCAAAAACAGAAAAGAAACTTAAAACCTCTGAAATGTTACCGGGATTTTCTATAGGTTATTTCAACCAGTCGCTTATAGGTAGCGCAACATCAAGTGGCGATGTTGCTACTATCAATAATCGCTTCACTGGCGTTCAGGCAGGAGTGACCATACCTCTTTTCTTCGGTTCGTATTCTGCCCAAATAAAAGCAGCTAAACTCAACGAGCAAATGGCACGAACAAAGGCAGATTACTTTGAGGTTAAATTATACAGTGCAGTTAAACAGCAATTTCAAGAAGTATACAAGCAAGAAACCAGCCTGGAGTATTATAACGATAAAGCACTTAAACAGGCAGACCTATTGATTGAGTATGCGCAAAAAAGTTTTGAGAACGACGCCATTGGATATATCGAATACTTCAGGAGTCTCAATCAGGCGTTAGACATTAAGTTCGGTTACTTAAAAACATTAAATAATTACAATCAATCAGTCATCGAGTTGGAATATTTTTTCGGCAAATAAAATAAACTAAACAATGAAAAATAAGTGTAATATATACATCGTGTTTTTTGCATCATGCGTTGTTCTATTATCGTGCAAAGGCAAGGGACATGATAATAAAGTATCAAATCATGATGGTATGGAGCATATTAATAAACAAGAATCTGTGCATCTAACAGACGTGCAACTTGATGCCCTTTCGATACAGATAGATACTATCCCTCTACGGAATGTAGCATCTTATGTTGAAGCAAACGGGAAACTGGAAGTACCCCCACAAAATGAAGCAACAGTAACAGCTATAATTGGGGCAAACGTTGTATCTATTATGGTTATTGAAGGCGATAGAGTAAGAAAAGGGCAACCTTTAGCATATCTAAGCCATCCTGACCTAATTAGAATACAATCAGATTATATAAATGAATATAGTCAATTGCAGTATCTGGAACAAGAATTTCAAAGACAGCAAAAATTGTATGAAGAAAAAGTAGGCTCAGGTAAACAGTTTCAAAAAACTAAAGCTGATTACTTTTCCCTAAAAGGTATTGTAACGGGACTTGAAGCCCAACTAAAGCAATTTGGCCTGAGCCTTTCACGCATAAGGAATAACGATCTCTACGAACAAGTTCCTGTTTACAGCCCCATTGATGGCTATGTACGATTAGTAGAAGTGAAAACTGGACAGTATGTGTCTCCGCAAAGTGAAATATTTGAAATAGTAAATAACGACCATATACATGCTGACCTGATGGTTTTTGAAAAAGACATGCACAAAGTGAAAGTTGGACAGAAAGTAAACCTATTTATAGAGAGCTTTGACAATCAAACATTACAAGCAAATATATATGCCGTAGGTAAGGCTTTTGAAGACGAACCTAAAGCTGTACATATTCATGCTGATATTGAAGAGAAATCAGGATTGTTGATACCCGGTATGTATGTGAGAGGTCAAATTGTAACCGATGACAATTACGGATACGCTTTGCCTGAAGATGCCATAGTCAAGGAAAACAATAGGTATTATATATTCACAGCAGAAGTTGAACTTCATGATAATGACACGTCGTGGATATTTTACCCAATGGAGGTAACAACAGGAAGCAGAGATAATGGCTGGATTGAAATAAAGCCGTTAAAAGCTATCCCCAAAGATACAAAAGTAGCCTTCGATGCTGCATATTACCTTATGGCTGAGATGAAAAAAGGAGAAGCGGAACATAGTCATTAATTATTACATCAAGAGATAACATGAAAAAGGGAATAATAAAAAACAATAGTTGGAAAGAGCATATTGACCTGCTTCTATCCTTGGTCATACTACTTGTACTGCTTATTTTGGAATATGGGTTTCAAATAGAAATTCCAGTATATGTATTACTGCCAATTAATTTGCTGGCATATCTGCTTGCAGGCCACAGTGTTTTAAGGCTCGCTATTCGTAAATCTTCAAGAGGAGATTTCTTTAATGAGTTTGTCTTAATGAGTATAGCTACAATCGGAGCTTTTATAATAGGAGAGTATGAAGAAGGTGTAGCTGTCATGGTTTTTTACCAGATTGGGGAATGGTTCCAGGATATTGCTGTGAATAATGCAAAGCGAAGCATCAAAGCACTGTTAGATATTCGTCCAGACATAGTAACAATTATTAAAGACGGTAATGACATAAAAATTCCTCCATCAGAGGTAGAAGTCGGTCAAGTCATTAAAGTAAAGCCTGGGGAGAAAATAGCTCTTGATGGAAAGCTGTTATCGGATGCCGCGACTTTTAATACTTCTGCATTGACAGGTGAAAGTGTGCCTGAAACAAAACAAATGGGAGATAAAGTATTTGCCGGTATGATAAGCGTAAACAGTAGTATAGAGGTTAAGGTCACCGCTTTATTCAAAGACAGTAAATTGAGCCGCATCCTTGAAATGGTTCAGGATGCTACAGCAAGAAAGTCTCAAACACAGTTGTTTATCTCAAGATTTGCCAAAGTATATACTCCAATAGTGTTCTTCTTAGCTTTAGCTGTTTGTCTTGTCCCGTATTTCATAGTAGACGAGTACGTTTTTCAGACCTGGTTTTACAGGGCATTAGTGTTTCTCGTCATTAGCTGTCCGTGTGCTTTAGTGGTTTCTATCCCGCTCGGTTATTTTGGAGGAATAGGACTTGCATCAAGAAGTGGGATACTTTTCAAAGGTGGAAACTTTCTGGATGTAATGACACAAGTCAATACCATTGTAATGGATAAAACAGGCACTTTAACAAAGGGTGTGTTTAAAGTACAGAACGTTAAAGCCAATAATATTAATGAGAGTGAACTTGTCATGATTACTGCTGCACTGGAACAGCACTCTACGCACCCCATAGCACAGGCTGTAATAGAATATTCGGATGGAAGTCATAAGCGGCTTCAAGCATCAGGTGTCAAGGAAATTCACGGCCATGGCCTGGCAGGTATAGTTGATAACAAAAATGTTTTGGCTGGAAATACCAAGTTATTAAAGAAGTATGAAGTTGATTATCCTCAATCTTTAAACGAAATAACGGATACAATTGTTGTTGTATCTATAGATAATGAATATGCGGGATATATATTAGTTGCAGATGAGATAAAAGAGGATGCAAAACAAGCTATAGACTTACTTCATCAACTGAACATCAGAACTGTGCTGTTATCTGGTGACAAACAGGCGGTAGTTGACCAAGTCGCAGAAGAGTTGCAAATAGATGAAGCTTTTGGTGCCCTCCTGCCAGAAGATAAAGTGGAAAAGGTGCAGGAATATAAAAACAAGGGATTAAGAATTGCATTTGCTGGAGATGGCATCAATGATGCACCTGTAATCGCATTAGCTGATGCAGGTATTGCAATGGGAGGCTTAGGCAGTGATGCAGCAATAGAAACTGCTGATATTGTTATTCAAAATGACCAACCTTCAAAGATTCCTACAGCGATTAAAATTGGGAAATTAACGACGAGTGTTGTCTGGCAAAATATCATTCTGGCTATGGTAGTAAAAGTTACAGTTTTAATATTAGGTGCAGGTGGTATAGCTACTCTCTGGGAGGCCGTAATTGCAGATGTTGGTGTAGCCCTACTTGCAATATTGAATGCAATTAGAATACAAAGAATGAAGTTATAAAACTCAATTGGAAGGCTAAATAGATACTTTCTTAAGATTTATTATTTCTGAAACTATAATTC
>CAZHDM010000018.1:0-60490 GCA_964531655.1 uncultured Flavipsychrobacter sp. | reverse complement strand
CGCAGTAGATGCTCCGCACCACATCCCCTATCACAACACTTCCTCGGAAAAAACTGCTTGTCTACTTTCAATAGTTAGACAAGCTCTATCTAAAGCATTACTTCAAGTATATTGTACTCTACTATATTAAATTTCATACTAGCTATTTACTAATATCTAGCCCACATAACCAAGGAGTAAGACAAATGTTTTTTGCTTATAAAAGCAATACTGACTTAATGGACTCTTGCCATCTATTTATATACCTTTACGCACAAATACCAAAACATGAAAGACTTTAGTAATGCTATTATAGAGTGTGTTCCTAATATCAGTGAAGGACGCAATTCAGATATTATTAAACAAGTTACAGATGAGGCTGCTAACACCGAAGGTGTTGCTCTGCTGGATGTAGATCCGGGTAAAGCTACCAACCGTACCGTTATCACTTTTGTAGGTAACCCTGAGGCTGTTATAGAAGCAGCTTTCAGAGTCATAAAAAAAGCATCTGAGCTTATAGATATGACAAAGCACTCTGGTGAGCACCCACGTATGGGAGCAACAGATGTTTGTCCCTTAGTGCCTGTATCAGGCATTACTATGGAAGAAACTGTTGAGTTTGCTAACAAGCTGGCAAAGCGTGTAGGTGAAGAACTTAATATACCTGCATACTTGTACGAATACGCAGCTAAAGAAGACTACAGAAGAAACCTGGCAGATATTCGAAGTGGTGAATATGAGGGTATAGCAGATAAAATAACTAAACCTGAATGGAAGCCTGATTATGGTCCTGCTAAGTTCAACCCTAAAGCAGGTAATACTGCCATTGGCGCCAGAGACTTCTTAATAGCATATAATATAAACCTAAACACAACCTCTACCCGTCGTGCTAATGCAGTAGCTTTTGATGTACGAGAAAAAGGACGTACGAAGAAAGATGAGAACATGAAGCCGATAAAAGATGAGAATGGCGAACCTATTGTGGAGCCAGGCTTATTAAAATCTGTAAAAGGTATAGGATGGTTCATAGAAGAGTATGGTATTGCTCAAATATCAATGAACCTGACCAATATGAACGTTTCACCACTCCATATCGTATTCGATACGGTATGCGAGCGTGCTACTGCCAGAGGTCTGAGAGTTACAGGTAGTGAGCTTGTAGGTCTTGTTCCACTTGAAGCAATGGTTGAAGCAGGAAAATACTTTCTACAAAAGCAGAATAGAAGTATAGGCGTGGGAGAAGAAGAGCTGGTACGTATAGCCATAAAAACAATGGGGCTCGATGAGCTAACACCGTTTGATCCTCAGAAGAAGATAATTGAATACCAACTTAGAAATCTGGAAGCAAAGAAGTTGGTAAATATGAAGCTCGACAAGTTTGCTCTGGAAACGGCTAGCGAAAGCCCTGCCCCGGGTGGTGGTTCTATAGCTGCATATTGTGGTGCACTAGGTGCTGCTCTTGGTACAATGGTTGCTAATCTTTCATCACATAAGCGTGGATGGGATGATCGCTGGGAAGAGTTTTCTGACTATGCGGTAAGTGGTCAAGATATCATGAAAGAGCTGCTTGACTTAGTAGATGAGGATACTAACGCGTTCAACAAGATAATGGATGCTTTCGGCCTACCTAAAGGCAACGCTGAAGAAAAAGAAGCTCGCAAGGCAGCTATACAAGCAGCTACTATCAATGCGATTAAAGTTCCATACCGTACTATGGAATTATCATTCCAATCTTTTGCCCTGGCAAAATCAATGGCTGATATAGGCAACCCTAATAGTGTAAGTGATGCGGGAGTTGGTGCACTATGTGCTCGTGCAGCAGTAAAAGGAGCTTATCTGAATGTTCTTATCAATGCACAAGGTTTAGAAGAACATGAGGAAGTAAAACCTATTCTTGAGAAAGCGGCTGCCATGAATACAGATGCTGACACTAAGGAAAAAGAGATTTGGGATCTTGTGAATAGTAAGATGAAGTAATTATCACTACTAATTAAAATACAATAAGTTAGGAGCCTGCACAAGCAGGCTTTTTTATTTGTAAATGTTTTAAGACCATCTTTTTTCAAGCAAGTATAAAACCATTCTTAAAACATGTTCGTATATAAAGTGCCTCTGGAAACAAACAAACAAACATCTAGTATAAGGGATAAGAGGTTTAACCCAATTTAGAAACAATAGAGAGGAGTTATATAAAATATTGCTGGAGTAAGGGTAAGCTCACAGCATTTACTAAAAGTTCGAAAGGTGATTAAGAACTAGGGTAAGTGGGTTTTGGTTACAAACGGAAGCCGCAGTATCAACTGCGGCTTTTTTATTTCTACTCTACACGGTTACAGATACTAAAGAAGTAATATTTTTTATAATTCTTTTAAGGAATCGAAAACCACTATTCGTAAGCTCTCGTAAATGTAACTGAATCAAAAAATGATAATAGGTTATGAGAACATTTACAAGACTAATGTCAGTAGTTATGATAACGCTACTGTTTACGACAACAGCCTCGGCAGACCACTTGTCAGCAAAATACTTGTTTGCTGCAAGAATGAATGGAGGACAAGAAGTTCCAGCGGTTAGCACTAACGCTCTGGGTTTAGGTTTCTTCTATTTAAATGACACTAGAGATACACTATGTTTTGAAATGACAGCTACTGGCTTATCAGGTGCTATTTCTGGTATACATATTCACGATGGTGCTGCCGGTACTAATGGACCAGTACTTGTGGATATGACTACTTATGTAACGGGTAACCGTATCAAGGGTACACTTAGCGGTTCTGCACTTACAACTTCATTAATACAAAAGATGTTTGCAAGCGAACTGTATTTAAACTTACATACTGCTGCTAATATGAATGGTGAGATCCGTGGTCAAATACTTCCTGAAGAAGATAAAGGGATGAGTGTAATGATCGATGGCTCTCAAGAGGTACCAGCAGTTACAACTAATGCTACAGGGTTAGGTTTTTTCATGTTACAAAAGCATGAAGGCAAACTATCTTTTAATATCGTAGCTGATGGTCTTAGTGGTGCTATCACAGCTGCCCACCTACACAAAGCCGTAGCTGGTAGTAACGGTGGTGTTGTTCAAGACCTTAGCAGCTTTATTTCAGGTAATAGAATAAGTGGTAGTGTAGACCCTTCTATGTACTTAGAGGCACTAAAAGGTGATAGTCTTTACCTTAACATACATACTGCTGCTAACCCGAATGGTGAGATCCGCGGACAATTAGTATTAGAACATTACTTGCACTTTGATGCAATGCTGGATGAAGCACAGGAAACTACACCAGTTACGGGTACTAATGATGGTATTGGTGAAGCGACGATGAAGCTAAACTATACTTTTGATACACTATGGTATCACGCACAAATGAATGATTTGAGTGGTCCGATAACGGCTGCACACTTTCATAAAGGCGAAGCTGGTACTAGTGGCGGTGTGGTAATGGGTATACCATCTGCTAACATAAACGGTAATGTAATTAGTGGTATGATAACAGGGACTGCACTTGCTGATACTTTCCTAGAAGATATGTTAAGTGGTGCTATATACCTTAATATTCATACTACAATGAACCCAAACGGTGAGGTAAGAGGTCAGGTGTACCGTACCTTCCGTGAAGGATATACTTATCACTTGAACGGTGCTCAAGAAGTACCTGAAGTTTCGTCAAATGCATCTGGTACAGGTATGGTATCAATAGACAGAGATCAAACAAGTGCACACTACATGATGGTTTTTGATGATCTAACTGGATTTAGCGCTGCTCACTTCCACAACAATGTTTCAGGTATGAACGGACCGGTTATGTACAACATCGGTGTAAACCATTCTAATGGTGGCATATTTGGCTATTGGACTGAGGATGATGCTACTACACCATTTACTACCGCTATGTCTAACAAGTTCCGTAAAGACAGCGTATATGTAAACGTACATACTACAGCTAACCCTGATGGTGAAATAAGAGGCGATGTAAAAAGAACACAATGTAATGCAATACCAACAGATGTAGTTAATATAAACGGTGTTACTGTAGAAACTCAGTTATACCCTAACCCAACTTTTGACAATGCAACTTTAGAGGTGTCTATGTCAGACAGAAGCAAAACAACTGTTGCTGTTTACGATATGACTGGTCGTAAAATGTGGGTTGCTGAGCAAACATTCCAAGTAGGCATGAATAAAATAAATATTCCTACTAAGAACTTACCTGCAGGTTTATATAACGTACAGATAAGAACTGAACAAGGACAAACTTCCTTGAAACTAACTAAACAGTAGTATTACCAGAGGTAATTAGGTTTGGTTACCTACAGAAGCCGCAGTTAATACTGCGGCTTTTTATATACTAATCATTATTAGTTATATAATCTTTTTTGGACAACGAGACCTATAATATAAATTTGCATTCTAATTAAGATAACTAGATTATGTATCCAACAGAGATAGTAGAGCCGATGAAGGCTGAAGTGACAGAAAATGGTTTTCAGGAGTTGATAACTGCTGAAGATGTAGATAATGCATTACAAAAACCGGGCACTGCCCTATTGTTTATAAATTCTGTATGTGGTTGTTCTGCAGGCACTGCCCGTCCGGGAGTAGTTGCTGCCGTTAAAAATGCTAACAAAAAGCCAGACCAGATACTTACATCATTTGCAGGTTATGATACTGATGCTGTTGCAAAGGCAAGAGCTTCTTATCTTATGCCTTACCCGCCATCTTCTCCGGCGATAGCATTGCTCAAAGATGGACAAGTAGTTCACATGATCGAGCGTCATATGATCGAAGGTCGTCCTGCACAAATGATAGCTGCAAACCTTCTTGAAGCGTTTGAGCAACACTGCTAGGAATAAATTAATATTAATAATAAAAGGGTGTGCATATATTGTGTACACCCTTTTTGATGAGCTATATGCTAATTCAGCAAAAATCTCGTTCTTTGTATCTTCAACAAAATCAATCTTTTGAGTAGTCATAAAAAGATAATTATAATAACAGCACCATCAGGATCAGGAAAAACTACATTGATACGAAACCTGATGAATGTTGTAGATAATCTATCATTCTCAATATCAGCTTGTACACGTCAGCCAAGAGCTAATGAGCAAGATGGAAAAGACTACTACTTTTTCACAGAAGAGCGGTTTAAAGAGTTAATGGCAGAGGAAGCCTTTCTGGAGTGGGAAATGGTTTATGAAGGCAAGTACTATGGCACATTAAGGTCTGAGCTGGATCGTATATGGAATACAGGAGAAACCCCTCTGTTTGATATAGATGTTCAAGGAGCTGTGAACTTGCAACAACAGTTTGAGGATAACTCTTTAAGCATATTCATACAACCACCTTCTATACAAGAACTTCAGAGAAGATTAGAAAGCAGAGGTACAGAAACTGATGAGTCAGTTGCAGAGCGAGTTAGTAAGGCTGTATCCGAACAAGAATTTGCCAGCAAGTTTGACACCGTTATCATCAATGATGACCTTGAAGAAGCTACAGAAAAGCTAATACATATCGTAAAAGATTTCCTTTCAGAATAGTAATTATACCCGTTTACAAATAACACTACATTTCACTATCTTTAGAGTAATCGTATGGAAGCAACCAACCTGATCTTATATATAGTCCTGAGCATATTGTTCATTGGGTTCTTTGCGGGTATAGAGATCGCCTTTATATCAGTCAACAAGCTAAATGTTGAGTTAAAAAAGAAGCAAGGGTCATTAACAGGTAAGATACTTGCCAGGTTTATGGATAACCCTGCAGAATTTATAGGTGCCAGCCTAGTAGGGGTGAACGTACTATTAGTTATATACGGTATCCTAATGACCAAACTCACAGACCCGTTGCTTAACAGCCTACCGGCACCACTCAACTCTGAATACGTACACTTATTTCTGGATACGCTTATAGCAACAGCTATTATATTATTCTTTGCTGAGTTTATACCTAAAGCTATTTTCAGATCTAAAGCTGAGGCACTTTTGTCTTTCTTTAGTATACCAATGTTTATACTATACTATTTGCTATACCCTATAGCTAAAGTATTTGTTGCATTATCTGAATTCATATTAAAGTATCTCTTTAACGTACGTATAAAAGAAAAGAAACAGATATTCAACCGTGTAGACTTAGAGCACTTTGTCAAACAAACCATGCATGGCCATGATAGTGATAGTAGCGAGCTGAACACAGAGCTATTCGAGAATGCACTATATCTGGTTAATGTGAAGATCAGGAAGTGTATGGTACCTCGTAATGAGGTTCAGGCAATAGATATTGATACACCTATCTCTGAAGTACGAGAAAAGTTTATAGATACAAAGCTTTCTAAGATTATTGTCTATAAAGAAAATATCGATGATATAGCTGGATATATACACCACTTAGACCTTAATAGAAGACCCAAAAACATCAAAGAGGTACTTCATAGCATAACAGCAGTTCCTGAGACCATGAGTGCTGTTGACCTAATGAACAGATTTACGAAGGATAGGAAAAGCATAGCTTGGGTTGTTGATGAGTTTGGCGGTACTGCAGGAATTGTGACCATGGAAGATGTATTGGAAGAAATATTCGGTGACATCAATGACGAGTTTGATACAGAAGAGCACGTTGAAAAACAGATCTCTGAGAATGAGTTCATATTCTCTGGCAGACTAGAGTTAGACTACCTAAATGAGAAGTACGACTTTGACTTCTCGACAGAAGATTCAGAAACACTATCAGGCTATATTATTGCCAACCATGAAACTATCCCTAAACTAAAAGAGCGTATCATTATTGACCACTGGGAGTTTGATATACTACTAGTAAGTGATACCAGGATAGAAACAGTTAAAATGAAAATATTACAATAGTAAAAATCACAATATTATGGCTATACAGCGTCCTTTCAACTTAAATAACTGGATAGAAGAGAATAGACATTTACTGAAACCACCCGTAGGTAACCAGTGTGTATATAAAGAAGCAGGTGATTTTATTGTGATGGTTGTTGGCGGCCCTAATAGCCGTAAAGATTTTCACTATAACGAAAGCGAAGAGTTATTCTATCAATTGGAAGGAGATATAACGGTACGCATAGTAGAGGATGGCAAAATACAGGACATTAATATCAAAGCTGGTGATATGTTCTTACTTCCTGCCAAGGTACCCCACTCTCCTCAACGTTCAGAAGGGTCAGTTGGCTTGGTGATCGAAAAAGTAAGACCTGAAACTGATACTGATGGTTTTATGTGGTTTTGTGAGAACTGTAATGAGAAACTGTATGAGGAATACTTTAAACTAACTGATATAGTAAAACAATTACCACCGGTTATGGAGCGCTTTTACTCCGATGAAGATAAACGAACCTGTAAAAAATGTGGTCACGTGATGGAGCCACCAACTCCTAAAAAATAGAATTTACTTAAAATAATTCGTCTATTATTTTAAATTTGCAACCAATAACAATCAATTAAACATGTCTCACGATACACATCATAAAGATGACAACAAGCCAGGTAGCTCATTTACATCATCTATTTGGTTTATGCTACTACTAGCTTTCCTATTCGTATCTGCTGTAAACTTTGTAGAAATCATGGGTCACGACGAAGGTGGTCATGGTACAGAGCAGCATGACGAGCATGCTACTAGTGAGCATCACGGTGCTGAAAGTCATGGCGACGAGCATGGCCACGAAGAAGGTCATCACTAATAAGTAATAACCTGATTTTATGAAGACTACCGATGTAATAGCGATTACTGGGGCTGCAGGGTTTATAGGTAGTTATCTTACAAGTTTCCTTAACAAACAAGGTTTTAATAACCTTATACTTGTTGATGACTTTTCCGTTGCTGCAAAGGAACCCAATTGGGCAGAAAAGTCATATACCGAACAAGTAGACAGGAATGTATTTGCTGATTGGCTGAATGATCATCCTAATAAGGTAGATTATATATTTCACTTAGGAGCCAGGACGGATACGACAGAGATGGACTATAATGTCCATAAGAAGCTTAATCTAGATTACTCCAAAATGGTGTGGGAATACTGCACTAGACATAATACTCCCCTGCTATACGCATCTTCTGCAGCCACATATGGCAATGGCGAACACGGATATGTAGATAATCATGATATTATTACTGACCTTGAGCCGTTGAATGCTTATGGCAGATCAAAGAACGACTTTGATATATGGGCATTACAGCAAAATGACACCCCTCCTTTTTGGGCGGGCGTAAAATTCTTTAATGTTTATGGTCCGAATGAGTACCATAAAGGTCGTATGGCATCAGTTATATACCATGCATATTATCAAATAAAGAATAACGGTATGGTGAAGCTGTTTCGTTCTCATAACCCTAATTACAATGACGGAGAACAACAGCGTGACTTCATATATGTGCAGGATGTAGTAAATATGTGCACCTGGCTCATGAATGCTCAGCCCGACAATGGTCTTTATAATATAGGAACGGGTAAGGCAAGAACATTTAATGATCTGGTTACCGCAATATTCCAAACGTTAAATATTCCTGTAAATATTCAATACATAGACACCCCAGAAGACATTAGAGATAAATATCAGTATTTTACAGAGGCAGATATGAAGAAGCTTACTAATGCAGGTTATAATAAACATATCTCATCATTGGAAGAAGGTGTAAAAGACTATGTTTCCAATTATCTTGAAGCTGAAAACTACTATTAATAATAAAACAATATAGATATGAAAAGAGTATTCATACTGTTTGTTTCATCTACACTGGCTTTATACTCATGTCAGTCTGAAACAAAACCAAAAGAAGAAGCTGCAACTGAAGAAGTAGCTCAAGAAGAAACAATGGAATCTCCTGAAGGAAGCTACGGAGCAAATGTAAATGTTGAAGAAGCTATTACAGTTGAAGAATTGAATAGCAGATTAGCTGACAAAAACGAGATCAAAGATGTAGTTGTAAAAGGGGAGCTATCTGAGGTGTGTCAGAAAATGGGCTGTTGGGTAAGGTTGAAAAACGAAGGTGGCGAAGACATCTTTGTTAAGTTCAGAGATCACGAATTCTTTGTTCCTAAAAATGCTACAGGCAGAGAGGCTATAATAGCTGGTAACATAACAAGAGATGTTACACCTGTAGATGAACTAAAACACTATGCTGAAGATGCTGGCGAAAGTCAAGAAACTATTGACGCTATCACTGAGCCGAAAGAAGAGCTTCAGTTTGATGCAGCCGGCATAGTAATTCAATAATTTTTTTTCCTTTTGATACAAAATAATAAAGGCAGCTAATTAGCTGCCTTTATTATTTTACTTAGTTATGAATATCATTACCTCAATAAGGTAACATTGCCTTGATATCTTTCGGTATTGCCATTCTCAAAAGTCACTGACATTTGATAGATGTATACGCCTACAGGCTGTGGCTCACCACCATACATACCATCCCATCCGCGACCATTCACTACATCGCTTTCAAACACTAGTTCACCCCAACGGTTGTATATCTTCATTTCAAATGCAGATACACTACGAGAAAGTAACTGACGAGGAAGGAAGTAATCTCCTGAACCATCACCATTAGGAGTAAATACGTTCGGTATATTGATGTAGCAATCTTTCTTCACTTCAAGTGTATCTGATGCGAAGCAACCATCAAGTTCTGCAGTAACAGAATACTTACCCGGAGCACGTGCAAATATTTCACGAGTTTTTTCAGCACGTTGAGTATTCCAAACATATAGTATCTGATCATTACCAGTATTCAATATATCTTCAAGTTTAATCGGCTGTTCACCAGGACACATTGTAGTATCCTCACCTAAGTATATTTGAGGTATAGGCTTAACAGTTACTGTTTGAGATACACCTACATCAGGACATACTCTATACTCGACATCAAAGGTTATATCATAAGAACCTGGTTGCTCATATGAGTGTACTAGAGTAAATGAATCTTGTACAACCTTACCGTCATCGAAAGACCATGTTGCTGCCTCATATCCAATTTTAGAATAGATACCTTCTACTACGATCTCCTCACCAACACAAACTTCTGTCCTGGTAATATCGAAATCAATACCACCTGCAGAGTCCACTGCGATAGGTAATGAGTAGCTGACAGTACATCCAAGATAATCTGTTACCGTTAGCTTAGGGTTATATATACCTGTATATTTATATGAGTGAGTCGTATTATAAGTAGTATCAGTTTGACCATCACCAAATTCCCATAAGAAATCAGGAGAAGTACCTGGTTTAGCATATGAACTATCAGAGAACGTAATCAGTTCTTCCTGACATACCTCATCTTTATCTACAGTAAATAATACTCTTAGCGGGTGATTGATAGTAACTAACTTACTCGCTGTGTCTTTACATTCACCGTTATCACTAATCAGTTCAACGTTATATAGACGTGGCGCCGGATCAGGAATAGGTACTGTGTAATAGTGAGTAGGATCTCTATCAGTAGAACCGGTTGAGTTATCTCCAAAATCCCAAGTAAAGAAGCTACCTGTAGATTGATTGACAAAGTTTACTGTATCTTGTTTACAACCTTCTTTAATATTCCATGTAAAGTTGGCAACCTCTTGCTTCAATGCTTTTAATCTGAAATTGATAGTATCAGAAGAACATCCTGCAGTAGATATAGCAAATATTCTGTATACACCTGTATCAGCAAATGTGACAGGTGCGATTTGATAAGTATATAATGTAGGATGAAAACTTACTATAGGACCACCTCCCGGAGGAAATGCACGTACTTCACCACCAATAGGAAGACTAGGATTTGTGAATATAGTATCTTCTTGACCAGGACATTTAGGTCCTGCCTGAGTGATATTGTTAATGGTAACGCGAGGGTCTACAGTCAATGTAAGCGTATCTACAACATCATTAGGACATCCAGGCACTGTAGCGCGAACTTCATATAAGCCCGACTGTGATGTAGCAATGTTATTGATAGTTATATTTCTGGTATTACCTGATACAGTAGGAGTCACTGGAGCTATAGACGTCCACGTATATGACGTGTTAGGATCTTGCAGCTGCGTAGCAGTTAAGTCTATATCTCTACCAGCACAAACAGGATCTTGAACAACACTGGCAACAATTGGTAGCTCACAAGGCTCTCTTGCTGCGCAAAGCTCGTAAAAGACGTCTGTTGCAGTTATATTACTAGCTGCACGTATGTGCTCTACTCTAATGCTATTAATAAAACCAGGAGAGTTAGTTATTACATATTCAGCACTTTCACCAGCGCCTGTAGCAGTACCAACATTTGTGATCATTGCAGGTGTAGCTGTGTATGTAATATTACTGTTAAGATTACATGCAGGAGCACCGGTATATGGACTAAAAGTAACTAACCCGTTATTACCAGGATCCATATCATATGGAACACCATTTACGTATACTCTAATTGTATCTGTTGCATGTATCCTAGTCATGCGTAGCCTTACATGGGTAGCGGCAGGAGAAAAGTTATGCTGAAACCAGTTGGAGTATGTCCTACCTATCTGATATGGTGATGCACCGCAATAGTTACCACTATTTGCCCCTGGAGTTGACTGAGTAACCGTCACGGTCATACCGTTAAGTGTCTCTGAGCTATTATTTGCTGTTTGAGTTGCACAATCGTAGGAGATTTGAGCTTGTGCACTCAAACCACCAACTGTTACTAATACTGAAAGTAAGTATAATACTTTTCGCATTATGTTATAAATTTATCTGTTTCTAATAAAACTTTACAATCATGTAAAGCTGCTGATATATAATCCGCTACTAAAATAGGACGAAAAATTAATCAATTTAGTTGGGTTTTGGAAATAAATATTTTTAATTATCCACATATATTAATTAATAATTGATATTTATTTAGTCTGGTTTTTAACTCTATTTTTGCATTCATGAAGTTTTTAATTGCGGGGCTCGGAAATATTGGCCCTGAATATGACAGTACCAGACATAATATCGGCTTTGATGTAGCAGACGTATTAGCCATAAAACATGACACCAAATTCACCACCGACAGGTTGGCAGATGTATGTACTATTAAGTGGAAAGGACGTCAACTTGTAGTTATTAAACCTTCTACCTACATGAACCTTAGTGGCAAGGCCATCAAATACTGGATGGATAAAGAAAATATACCTGTAGAGAGAGTTTTGGTCATTGTAGATGAGATAGCACTACCCCTAGGCTCTCTTAGAATGAAAGGCTCTGGCAGCGATGGTGGACATAATGGGCTTAAGAGTGTACAGGAAGTATTGCAAACCAATAAGTACCCAAGGCTGCGTTTCGGAGTTGGTAATGATTTTCCGAGAGGCAGGCAAGTAGACTTTGTCTTGGGGAAATGGTCTGATAAAGAAATAGATGTCATAAAAGACAAGATACCTACCGCTGTTGAAATGATTGAAACTTTCTGCTTCAGAGGCTTACAAGAAGCTATGAATCAATACAATAAGAAATGATCAGTATTGTTTCTTGATGAAGATTGTGTCTTCAGGAGTATGATCTATTCTTCTTACTGTAACATATCCTGGTTTTGATATAGTAAGCTTTAAGTTGCCGCACTTAGCCACACTGTTCAACTTAAATGCTGCTTCAAATCGCCCTACTCCATCTGAATATTGAACTCTCTCGTCTCTTTGGCGATCATCAAGAGCTGCAAAACTAACAACCTTTGCCCCAACAATTGCCTCTTTAGTCTCTTCGTCAACTATATAACCAGAAGTATACCGACTGCAATCGCAGCCGGTAACTAATAAGGTCGATATTAATATTAAAAATACTCTTTGCACTAGTATTATTGATCTGCCTGCATAAATGGATATCTATAATCAGTTGCAGGAACATATGTTTCTTTTATGGTACGTGCACTTAACCACCTGTAAAGGTTCAGTGCAGAACCAGCTTTGTCATTAGTACCAGATGCTCTTGCACCACCAAATGGTTGCTGACCTACGACTGCACCTGTCGGCTTATCATTGATATAGAAGTTACCTGCTGCATTCACCAGCTTCTTAGTCATCACTTCAGCAGCATATCTATCCTGAGAAAAAATAGCGCCTGTTAGTGCATATGGTGATGTTGTATTAACGATATCTAGAGTTTCTTCCCATTTGTCAGCTTCATATACATATATAGTAAGTACTGGTCCGAATATCTCTTCACACATTGTTGTATACTTAGGATCTTTAGCTTCTATAACTGTTGGCTCTATAAACCAGCCTTTATCACTACTGTAACTACCGCCATGTAGTATATCAGCATCCTTACTATCATTTACGCCGTCTATATACTTAACAATACTATTATATGATCTTTCATCAATAACAGCATTTATAAAGTTGGTAAAGTCATCTACTGGACCCATCTTCAAAGTCTTCAACTCAGCAACTAGCCTTTCTTTTACCTCATCAGCAATATTGCTAGGGATATAAGCTCTACTAGCAGCAGAGCACTTTTGTCCTTGATACTCAAATGCACCTCTTACAAGAGCAGTCACCAATGCCTCAACATCTGAGCTTGGGTGTGCCATAATAAAGTCCTTTCCGCCTGTTTCTCCTACTATACGTGGGTAAGATTTATACTTAGCTATATTATTACCTATAGTCTTCCACATTGTTTGGAATACGCCTGTTGACCCTGTAAAGTGTACACCTGCAAAATCAGGATGACTAAAACATGCTTCACCTACAGTTGGCCCATCTACATATACCAAATTGATAACACCAGCAGGCAGGCCTGCTTCTATTAGTATCTCCATGAAGATACTGGCACTATATATTTGAGTATTTGCAGGTTTCCACACACAAACATTGCCACAAAGTGCAGCTGATGTTGGTAAGTTGCCACCTATTGCTGTAAAGTTGAATGGAGTAACTGCCAATACGAACCCTTCTAATGGACGATACTCTAAACGATTATGAAGACCATCTACAGAAGTAGGTTGTTGTCTATATATCTCACTTAAGTAGTGAACATTAAACCTTAAAAAGTCTATAAGCTCGCATGCGCTATCTATCTCAGCCTGATATGCATTCTTACTTTGACCAAGCATAGTAGTTGCATTCATACGATAGCGGTACTTAGTAGCAAGTAGGTCAGCCGCTTTTAAAAATACAGCTGCACGATGCTCCCACGGAGTATCAGCCCACTTTGCTCTAGCTGTTAGAGCAGCATCTATAGCTTCATCAATATGCTTCTTCTCACCGGCATGAAAATGTCCTAACAAATGACCCTTCTCATGCGGAGGTCTGATCTCACCTGTGTTATCAGTACGAACCTCTTTACCATTTATATACATGGGGATATCTCTTTGCGTGCTTTTTAGCTCCGCTATAGCATCCTGTAAAGCAAAACGCTCTACACTACCAGGTGCATAGCTCTTTACAGGTTCGTTTATAGGCTCATCATAATCAAAGTAAGCGTTGTGCATAAAACCAATTTTAAAGTCGCAAATTTAGTCAAAACAACGGTTTGAGAAAGTACAAATGTTACACATTGGATTAATATATAGTAATTTCTCCATATAAACCATATGAGTATATTATAGGAAGTATTTAATTAGACACATACACAACGCTATCTCTGCACGAAAAAGCGCCATATTTTTTGAATAACTACTTTTTGCTCGGCTAATGTCAAGCATGGATATAGTGGCAGTCTCAATAAACAATGACCATACTTATCAGCATTTTTGAGATGTACAGGTGCATTATTCTCTAAATGATAGCTGGATAAATGTAAGGGAGTATAATGAAACACTGTAGAGATGCCCACCTTTTTCAAGTATTTCCTCAACTCATCTTGAATATTTTGGTTAGGTAGTACTATATAGAAGATATGCGCATTATGGTTAGCGTAATCAGGCAGTGCAGGCATTTTTGCATATCCTAATACCTCAAGTTCTTTTAACTCTTCATAATACCTGTTCCATATTTTCATACGCTTGGTCTGAATATCCTTAATATGCTGTAGCTGACAATATAAAAATGCAGCCGTCATCTCACTAGGTAAATATGATGACCCTACGTCAACCCATCCATACTTATCTACTTCTCCACGCATAAACTTTTTTCTATCCGTTCCTTTCTCTCTGATAATTTCAGCCCTTTCAATTAGACTTTTATCATTAACCATCAATAACCCTCCTTCACCACTACTTATATTCTTTGTTTCGTGAAATGATAGAGTACCTAAGTGACCAATTGTGCCCAGAGCTCTTCCTTTATACGTTGCGTCTACAGCTTGTGCTGCGTCCTCAACAACATAAAGACCGTACTCATCAGCTATTTTCATGATCATATCCATATCACTTGCTACACCCGCATAATGAACTACGATGATCGCCTTTGTTTTAGGAGTAATTAGCTTCCTCAGCGCTGATTCATCCATACCCGGATGATCTACTCTGCTATCTGCAAACACAATATTTGCACCTCTCATGATAAATGCATTAGCAGAAGACACGAATGTGTATGAGGGAACTATTACTTCGTCATCCTCCTTTATGTCTAGCAGAATTGCAGACATTTCCAAAGCATCAGAACAAGAAGAGGTTAAGAAACACTTTTTTACTTTGTATCTACCCTCAAAAAATTGCTGACATTTACCAGTATAATATCCATCGCCACTCAACTTACCTCGCTGTATAGCATCACCAATATATTCTAGCTCATTGCCAACCACATATGGCTTATTGAAAGGTATATTTATCGTAGAACTTTTATCGACAAATGCTCTTGTTCCTGCTTTTGGTTCAGCTATTTGCCCAACTAGGTTCAATCCTTTGAACAAGTATTTTGAAGGTATAGTATTGGAGATCATATTGGTAGTTTTACTAATCACTGAACCAAATATATCTATGCGTAAGCTTGGATAACGACTTACTAACAGTAAATAACATGTGCTTTGTAAACTAATAACAAGCTGTTATCAAATAGCACTTTCCAGTACATTGATGTCTATAGGTTACTTATCTTTGACCTTCACATTTTCAAAACAAGATGCATGTTTAAAAAACTAGGATCATACAGCAACTTTGCATTACTACTTATACGTGTTGGATTAGGCATTATGATGATCATGCATGGTTATCCTAAATTAACCGGTGGTATTGATAAGTGGGAGAAGATAGGTGGAGCTATGAGTGAACTAGGTATAGATTTCTTACCTGTATTTTGGGGGTTCATGGCTTCCTTTGCCGAAGCTATAGGCGGAATGTTTTTGGTTTTGGGATTATTCTTCAGACCTGCGACATTGCTACTACTTATAACAATGATAGTTGCTGCACTAAAACATATTAATGGTGGTGATGGTATAATGGGAGCCAGTCATGCGATTGAGCTAGCTATAGTATTTATAGGACTATTTATCCTTGGACCGGGAAAGTATTCTGTAGACAAGCATTAAGCCACATGGCCTATACCTAGTTGCTTTTGTAGCCTGTTGCTACCACCCTCTAATGCTGTTTTGATACCGTCAACTATATTATCAACTATGTAATTGCGAACACCTTTAAATGCAGTACGGCTTCTATTAACTAAATATACATCATCTTCAGACATTGTATATATAAGAGGTAGCTTTGCATACTTAATACTGTTGAGCAACCTGTTGTAAAGGTTTGTACTTGAATCTTTCTCATCAAGAGGATTGATAATCAATACATCGGGGTGAATCTCGTCTATCATATCATTTACCATAGTTTCATCACAACGGTAAACCATGAGACCTCTTTCCCTTAGTATAGCAGCATCAGGCTCTTGCTGAAACTTGTCTTTTCCTGTTAATAATACTTTTAATCGCATGACTAGTGGTTTACATATATAAACGTAAAAATCATGCCAATGGTTTGGGATAATTTATGTTTTAACAACATATAATGTCAAATAAAACTGACAATGAAATAAAGCTTTTATATTTAATTGAAAACCAATTAAATATGTTCAACTATGAAAAGCTAACAAAATGTTATAACGATTAGTAATACTGCCAAGCAGATAGTAATTGACTAATGAGCATTCAAATACTATATAATAGTCATGTTAACTACATTTACAGCGAAAATTGAATAATAAAATGGTTGCTGATATACTTAAAAGTAAGCCTACTAAGCTTTTTATAGTTCTTACTTCATTTTTTGTTGCCAATGCATTAATTGCAGAATGCATTGGGATCAAGCTCTTTTCTCTAGAGGCATTGTTAGGTAGTACACCTGAACCATTTTCATTGTTAGGAGAGAATGGACTGACTTACACACTGACATGTGGTGTATTGTTATGGCCCATTGAATTTGTAATGACAGATATAGTCAATGAATACTATGGGGCCAAGGCTGTCAGGAGAATATCTTACATAGCAGTAGCGCTAATAAGCTATGCGTTCTTTATGTTTTACTTATCTATAGAAGTACCTGCTGATGAATCTTTCTGGATAAATAGCCAACAGAAAAACGGTGTGCCTAATATGCAACAAGCATTTAAGAGCGTCTTTGGTCAAGGCATGTGGATCATTGTAGGCAGCTTGGTTGCATTTCTAATAAGCCAGCTTTTAGACGTATGGATATTTCATAAGATAAAAAAGGTAACAGGAGAAAAGAAAGTATGGCTCCGCGCTACAGGGTCTACCCTCTTTTCTCAACTAATAGATAGCTTCATAGTATTATACATTGCATTTCATATTGGTCAGGAATGGAGTATGCAGCGTGTATTAGCTATTAGTTTAGTTAACTACTCTTACAAAGCAGCTATGACCTTACTGCTTACACCTGTTATATACCTGGTAGAAAATAGGATTGATAACTACCTAGGCAAAGAGGTAGCTCATCAAATGAAAACAGCTGCTATGAATAAATAGCAGCTGTTGAATCGTATCATTTACCTGTCAGTAAATATTATCGAGCCTTTTTGTATGGTTTATTACTACTAAACCTGTAGATGTAGTTAAACTGTACAGTAGGCACATTATATAAGCTTTTCTGTATTTCTTTCGCACCTGCGGTATTGGCATTATTCCATACAGGTTGAGAGATACGAAGATCTATACGTGATGCAGGTGTCACGTGGTAACCTACACCTAATACATAACCTACATTGAAGCTAGGCTTAAAGTCGCTTAATAAGATGCTCTTATCAGACTGTTTAGCATATACGTTAGTATTTGTATTAGTACTAGTCGTTAAGCCTTCATGCTTATACTCTACATCAGCTACGTTATTGATCTTAAAGTTGTAAGCTAAGTTTGCACCACCAAATACATCAAACCTTTGGAATGAGTAGTTCACAGCGATTGGCAACTCTACCCTAGAGTAGCTACTAAAATTATACAGGTACTCTACAGAGTCATATGTAGTTACTTTTTGACCACCTACATATTTATCTTCAAAATTGTTGATGTAGTTATCACTGAAGTTAGTCTTACCGTTAAAGTTATAGATATATTTAGCTTCTGTAAGCATGCTCCATCTATCCGTGATGGTCATATTCATAGCCAGACCACCCTGCATACCAAAGTTACCATTAAATGCAGCATTTGCACCTATAACAACACCAGGATAGAACCTAACATTATCCAAACGATATTTAGCATTCTTCACCATTTCTTCGAAGCGGCTACTATTGAAATTCTTCTGCTTTTTGCGCTCTACTCTCTTACTCTTAAGAGGCACCATCTCAACTTCTTCATCAGCTTTTACATTACTTGCAGCAGCAGAATTAGGCTCTATATCTTTAGTAACACTTGATGACATTTCCTTATTGCTCGCCAACAATTGCTCTTTCTCTTGCTTAGGCTTTCTTACTTCTATCACCTCTTCACCATTGAAGATGGTATCCATTTTCAAAGAACCATTCTTGTCGTAACTCTCATTTCTTACAATCTTAGTTACAGGTACTTGTTCTACCTCAAATTCAGGTTTCTGAGTAGACGTAGCTAGTTTTTCTGCACTACCTGTAGCTAATGCCGGCTGACTTTCTTGAGCCTTTGCCTTCACTGTGGAAACTTGAGTAATATTAGTATTCTTAGTAGATGAAGAAGGCTGTTGAGTACTTACATTCTCCTGAGCTTTATTGTTAGATGAAGAACTACTTACATTCTTCATAGCAGCTTGTTGTTGAGCAGTAGTTGCGCCCCTGTTAGAGGAAGCTGCCACAGTTAGCTTAGAAGAAAGAGACTTAGTATCTACTACGTCTGCAGCATTGTTGTTATTTGTTGCGCTGCTCGTAGCAGAATTATTTGCAACATTGTTAACAACCTTGCTATTCTTAGCCACAGTAGGTTTAGTATTATTATTAATACTATTACCACTATTTACGGTTGAAGGAGCAGCGTTTGAAGCTGTACCGGCACTACTATTATTAGAAGCACCAACTGCTTTCGAAGTCTCAGAAGTAGATTCAGTCGTAGCGCTAGCTACAGGACTACTACTTGCTTCTGGTTCTTCAACAGACTCCTTACGTGTGTCAGGTAAAGTATTTAATGCCGTTCCCGCAACTCCTCTATTTGAATTAACTGATCCATTGGTATTATCAGCAATAGCTTCATCAGCACTATTAAAGTGATTAATAGCTTCATAACTACCTACACTAATAGCTGCCAATAGCGCTAACCCTGCCACGTAACCAAACATACGACGCCAATTCACTGCTGCAGTCTTTTGCACCGGCATTTGCTCATCGAGTAACGCCTTCATATTGAGCCAAGCTCCGGGACGTTGCTCTTCCTCAGCGTTACCTAAACGCTGCCTGAACAAATCATCTATGTTAATGTTGTTTTTATCCATTAGGATAAATTTTTATTGCTTATGATGTAATTTCAATTTTTCAATTTTCTCTTTCAGCATCCTTCTGCCTTCAGAAAGGTGCCATTTTGAGGTTCCTTCACTAATACCAAGCATTTTACCGATCTCTTTATGTGCATAACCTTCCATTACATACATATTAAAAACCGACCTGGTAGCATCCGGCAAACTCTGAACCAACTCTAAGAGTTGCTCATAGTATAGTTTGTCAGCATGGTCTTTATGTATCAGCTCATCTTTTTCTGCAAGTACTATCTTCTCATTGTACTTTACATTTTGCTTAACATAGTCAGACACTGCATGAAAAACTATTTTCCTCAACCAACCTTCAAAAGAGCCTTGGAATGTGTACTGTTCAATTTTCTGAAACGCTCTCAAAAAACCATTATTCAGCACTTCTTCCGCTTGTTCGTAGTGATCAATATACCGTCTTACTACCCCCATCATCTTTGGATAAAACAACCTATAAAGCTGCTCTTGGGCTGCACGCTCGTTTCGTGCGCATCCATTGATGAGTTCTTCTAACTCACTAGCCTGTCCGGGTACATTATATGCCAAAGCTATAGGCAAGCAACGGGTATTAGTGATTTACAATCCATTAGACTGCATAAGATACAGAATAGTTGGGTATACCTCGTAGCTAATTAAAATATGATTAACAAATAAACAATATCGCTGCTAAGATAGTGTTCAGTTTTGAGTATAAATAAACTTATTGTGATTAAAATTCATTTAAACATAGTACTGAAAATCAATGCTTAAGGATAATATAGCCTATTGATTAATATTATTTCGTTTGAGTGACACCACTTAAAAAAAATATAACTAAGGTTCTGAGATATTAATATATTATATAGCTCACCTTGCTATAACAAGCTGAAAACCTTCATATGACCTCTCTTCCAGCTAAGAATGTTTTCGGTTTGGTGTCATTAGTTTAAAATGACCAGCTAACGCCCGTAAGCCAATTGATGCCAGGCATCGGTCGGGCATTTACTACCTGATAGTCGGTATTAAGTATATTATTACATTGAACCATTATTTGCAGCTGATTTTCACCAAAAGATGCTTTATACATTAGTTGTACGTTGCTGATGTGGTAGGCACTCAAACTATAAGACTCATCTGATGTGATATAACGTAGTCCTGTGTAAGTATAGTTATAGTTAATGTAAAAGCGCTTGTATATCAACCCAGCATTTAATTGAGCATTCAATCTTGGGGTATAAGGAATTTGTTTACCTATACTTCCATCATTTGGCAGATAGCTGGATGTAGTAGTAGCTAGCGTATAGCCTGCGTTTACCCCTAGCCTTAATGTTACCGATTTCAACTTGTACTCCAATCTATTTTCCGTCTGCAGTCCACGGCTATGAACAGTTGCTACATTATGCGGTGTCCATATAGCACCACCATACCATAATATCCAATTATCGATCACTCTATTATAAAAGGATAGACTGTGTTTTAACGATAGCTTACTACGCACATCTACCTCATACCCTATATCTTGAGCCCAACCGTCTTCTGGTTTTAAACCAGCATTACCACCTGGCTGATAGTATAACTCGTTTAGCGTGGGTACACGATAAGTTCTTTGAAGATTTCCTTTCAGTTTTAGCCAGTCAGTAATACGGTATGAAGCGTTGATACCAGGTAGAAGCACTGATAAATCATTTATCACCTCTCCTCGTAAATTAAATGAAACATCCAGCTTGTAGTTCAACGTTGTGAGTAGATAAGCCCCAGCCAGAGCAGCTCTATTTTGAGACTTTGTATCGTTCAGGCTTACTCTTTCTATCCAGGATATTTGTACAGGTGCAAACAACAACAACTTATGATGAGTACTAAAGCGATAGTTTAAGCCAGCTTCAACATAAGATTGATTGACAATATTTTTAGTATCAAGCGAAACAACAGAGTCTTGATACAACATCATGTCTCTTATGTATGATACTTTTAAGTACTGATTACTTTTATTTGTTTTCCTATCCCACTGTAATAAAGTTCTTAGGGACTCATCTCGTTGGTTTTTGACAGATAGTGATTCAAACAAAGCCGGCGGCACTTCTCTATAATACTGCTGATACCATACTTTTGCAGAAACAATATTCTTATCATTTACCTGATACCTTGCCTGCAATAACCCTACCCCACTATGCAGTGCTGCATTGGTCATTGATAGTGATTCACCCGACTTTTCGTACCTAAAGTCATTGTGCGCTGTCTCACCATGCACTTGTAGCCCAAGAGAGAACTTCTTATCAGTTAGCTGAGACTTAACACCAAACCTATAATGCCCAAAGCTGGCAGCCACAGCAGAAACAGATTGATGATATACTGCTTCCTCCTCATATTCAGGCAGGGTATTCTCTACAAGCAATGCACCACCTACATTACCACTACCCCACAATGCTGACGAGCTGCCATAAACAACATTCACATTATTCATTAATGATACCGGCAACAAAGACACATCAGAGATACCTAATGCAGCATTTTGTATAGGTATGCCATTCCAATAAACTTGCGACTGTGCTGCAGACGAACCTCTGAAGTTAAGCGTAGCTATGTTATTAAGTCCATAAGATTTTACAAAAACAGGAACTTGTTGAGATAGCAAGTTGGCCATACTCTGATACTTATACTGCTCTAGAGTAACACTATCAATGTTAACTATAGTTTGCCCCGGAGCATATGTATTTACACGCTCATCAGTAGAGACTTTTTTATCTCTCCTCGCTTTTATTTTCACTTCTTTTAAAGTATCAGATACTTGTGCAAAACCATCGGCAAATGAAAATAGCATTACTGTAAGCAATGCTATTCTACATAAAGCTTGTTTATATGTTCTGATACTACTCATCAAAATAAAAGTAACCCGGACCTATACCTGTTTCATAAGTTTTCTTAAGGGTACCGTTAGCAGAGTATATCATTACGGCACCTTTTTGAACAAACCCTTTCGGGTCTCCAACAAAAATATCATTTGTATTCGGGTCTATACCCAACCCCCAAAAATACTGAAGTTGCTGAGCAGGAATAAATGGCGTGTTAGGCAGCTGCGCATCGTCAACATTCATTTTAAATACACCGTTGTATGCATTACCACCTAAATAGTCTACACCTATATAGTATAGCATATCGCCACTACTGTTCACTCTTAGCTTGATAGGGTCTTTATTATCAGTAAAGTTAAAAGACTTTACGACTGGAAAACTATTAGCATTAAAACTAGTTAGTGAAGCTTGTTTATTCTTATTTACATTACCTGACAAGACCCATATATCATCATTCTTGTCAGATACTATATCGTGCGGAGCGTATCCTGCTAAAGTATACGAGTCTACTACCTGATCTTTTGCGATATCTATACTATACAGCATATTACAAGCAGTATCCCAACAGCATACATACGCCATTTCTCCTAAGCGAATCATACCTTCCGGGTTCTGATAACTCATTTCTATCTTACCCGTAACACTTAATGTGTTTGTATTTAGAACGTATACATCATTACTATACTGACTGGTAACATATGCCTTATCATCGCCTACAACCAATACATACCTTGGCTTAGAGATATTGATCGTTTTGATCAGTTTTCTATCACTAGCTGATAGCACTACTACCTTATCTGAATTATTGATGCATAAAAACAACTTGTCATCAACCTTAGTAATACTTTGAAAAACATCGCCTAGTAGCTCTCCATTTACGTTATAGTAAACATTCTCATAATTAGCATCACTACTAATGTTGAGTACCGACATGGATGCATTGCCATTGCCAAAGCTACCCTCACATGCAACATATATGCTCCTGTCACCTGGTGTTGAAACAGGAGGCAAATTAGTATTACCACCTGGCTCAGTTACCGGCTCTTTATTGCATGCAGTTATCAATACTGCAAGAGCAACTATTAGTATTTGATAATTTTTTCCAACCATTGCTTTCCAGATGTAGTTGTTACTTTAAGGAGATATACCCCTTGAGGCAGCCTACTAATATCCATTTTCTGAGTACTGCCATTCATGTACCTGTGTTCAAGTTGAGTACCTGCGACATCTGACAATATCAGATCTGCCCCAGCACCATCTTGTAACCTAACAGTTATATAGCTTGTAGCAGGGTTGGGGCTGATTAATATTCCTTTTTCTTCGAGTTTGCTAATAGAAGATGGCCACCAACCCGGAATATTTAAAGCTGCAACAGCATCAAGATCAAAACCACCTGATATGAACTCTGTAGGATAAGGGTCATTAATAATATTGCCTGAAGCATCTTTAGAACCGAGGGTGTCTATTGAGCCTATAACATCCACAATTCGTACATGAGTAATATTGTTCACATCAAGACCCGACTCATTTTTTAGCTCTTCAAGGTCAAAAGGAGTACCGTAACCACCTCTGTACTTACCTGCAAGATTATTCACCATTCTCGCATTCATGTAAACACCTGCAGGCGGCACTTGCGGCGTATCTGTATTAGATGTAGCAGGAAAGCGAACATAGTTAATACCATCCGAGCTCACTTCTACAAATGCTAATTCGAGGAAAGCCTCTTCAGGGTCAGCGGGGTTTACAAAACCGTTCTCAAACACAGCAAAATCAGGTCCGGGACCATTGTACAATGCACGTGGGAAAGTTAGTACGGCGATGCCACTATCACCCAAGCTAACCAAACTACCGTCTAAAGGACCAACAGCAGAAGAACCATTTCCTAAAGACGGCTGACCTTTAGACTTATCTGCAATGTTAAGCCAGCCCTTTTCTACAATACAGGTCTCCGCCCAAGCTACTATGCGATTATCAGTTGCACTAATAGCAGTACTACCCGCTACTCCTGCCTGTGGTGCGAACTGTGCACCGGCAGGCAGAAATAGGAATAGTGTGATATATAACAGAGTAAAAAATCTCATGCTTATCTTTTTATAAACTTAGTAGTTGCTGTACCAAGTTCATCATTCAAATGTAATAAGTATACGCCTGCCGGTAGCTGTGAAGTAGATATTTGCACTTTTGAGCCATCAGCAACTGTTTGGCTAACCACTTTACCTGATAAGTCTGTAACAGTAATGTTTTTTGTGGCGCTACTATTTGTTTCTACATATAGAACATTAGTTGCCGGGTTAGGGTAAACCTTAGCTGCAACTTGTGTTGTAATGCTACTTACACTTGATGTTTCAAAGGTCTCGAAGTTATCCATGCAAAAGAATGAAGGATTATTCATCCCAAAGCCACCTGCAGTATCTGTTGAGCTTAAAGAAAGTATCAAGCTATCTACCTTACCTAATGGCTGCAGGTCTACCCACTCCCAATCTGTTACTATATAGTCTTTTGTACTATCTGCATCACGGTAGTCTGCAAGATAGAAGTCTACACTATCCGCTGTCATAGTACCATTGTAATAGCCTTTAATAGTGATCTTGAACCAATCAGGATCATTACCTGTAGCACCACCAAACTTTTTACTGAATGTAACTTGAGACATTTCTTTGTAGGCGTATACCAGGTTGGTAGCATAAAAACCTTTTACCGGTTGTCCCTGAGCTTTACCTGTTAGGTGTATTTTCACAGGAGAAAAAGCGCTTACTGCTAAATATTGATCAGAGTTATTATAACCTCTTCCTGTTGTTGCTGTATACAAATTTGAGAAGGAGCTATCAGCAACATCTGTACTGTTAGTATAAGCGAAGCCGCTTCTCCAGCCTTTGTATCCTGCAGTATCATACACACATGGGAAGTATGCCAGACCATCACTAAAGCCTACGTCATTCCCCGGGCTTGAATAGTTCACATAAAAGGTATCAGTACCTGTAAGGCTCAGAGTATCGAAGTCAGCTACGGTTTGAGCGTTTGTCATTGTTGCACCAAGTAATAGTGCGGTTGCGAGTGTAAAGATTTTGCGCATAAATGTTTTAAATAAAAAAAGTTAAACAAATACGCAGCTACGGAAATTCAGATATAGAAAAAGACTGAGTCTTGTTCTTACCTGTGCTTTTGATCCCGAAAGCAGCGATAAGTAATATTTTGCTCAGGCAGGTCTTCTGACTTGCTTCTCCTTTTTCGTAGCCTTCCCGTCTGTAGACAGTGGCAGTGTAGAACGAAAGGAATAATGAAGTTTACAGCATCGGGTAATGTTCAGGATTTACACCTGATTCCCTTTTCATTCCGTATACAATACGGAAACCTTTGCAGTGCAAATGTAGTTCTAAATATTGGAAATCAAAGAAGATAAATGTTTTACTCAGCAGAACGCTGTCTCATGGCTTCGTACAGTATCATACCTGTTGCTACAGAGACATTCAGCGAGTCGAACTTTTGAGACATTGGGATATGTACCAACTGGTCAGCTCTTTTGATTACATCTTTGCTTATGCCAGCACCCTCATCGCCCATTACGATACATACAGGATTGTTAAATGTAGCTTTATTAATAGGCACGCTACCCTGCATTTGAGTACCCAGTACTTCCAAACCATTAAGCTTAATTATATCAATTGCCTGTGCTACGGAAGGTGTACGACATAAGAGTATTTTTCTGAGTGCACCTGCTGAAGTTTTTACCGCCTCTTCAGTTAGGGAGGCAGAAGAAGAAGTAGGCAATATCAACCCATGAGCACCACAGCATAAAGCTGTTCTGGCTATCGCACCAACATTACGTACATCTGTAACACCATCCAGCATAACAAAAAGTGGCGTCTCTCCTTTTTCTACCACGTGAGATATAGCATCTTGCAGCTCTGTGTACTCCAACAGACTGGTCCAGGCTACTACACCCTGATGCTCTACTCTGGTCATCCTGTTGAGCTTCTCAACAGGCACCAAACTGATAGGTATGTTACGCTCTTTTGCCAGCTGCTTTAGCGCTGATATATCATCGCCTGTAGCAGTACGTAATAAGAATATTTTTTCTAAAAATGTTCCCTGACGCAAGGCCTCAATAAGAGGTTTGCGTCCTACAATAAGTGGTAAAGAAGGTGTACGTTTCACAAATAAAAGTTAGACGCTATTCTTCTTCCGAAGAATCTGCGTATTTCTTAAGACACTCAGGGCATAAACACCCTGAATAATTATTATTTAAATGCTCTAGCTGTTCGGCTGATAATGTATAGCTCATACACCAGCAATTACCCTCATCAGCATTACAAGAGAACTCAGTATTACAAAGAGGGCATTCGTTGCCAGACATATTTAACCCATATTATGGAAAACTCTCTGAACATCATCATCCTGCTCTAAACGCTCTATCAGCTTAGATACATCATCAGCTTGTTCATCAGTCACTTCCGTAGTGTTCAGCGGTATCCATTCCAACTCAGCAGACTTAGGTTCTATACCCTTCTCTTCCAGAGCCTTTTGCATATTACCAAAATCACCGAAAGCACATCTTAATACCAAGTTACCTTCGCTATCTTCACCCATTTCTTCCAAACCAGCATCTATCATTTCTAGCTCGATCTCTTCTTGGTCAATACCTTCAGGGTTTAATTTAAACACACCCAGATGTTTGAACAAGAATCCCACAGAACCACTATTACCAAGGTTACCACCACCTTTATTAAAGTGAGAGCGAACGTTTGCTACTGTTCTTGTTGTATTATCAGTTGCAGTCTCTACCAGTATTGCCACACCGTGCGGACCATACCCTTCATATAATACCTCCTCGTAATTGCTGGTATCTTTACCCAATGCATTTTTAATAGCCCCTTCAATACGATCTTTCGGCATATTGATAGACTTCGCATTCTGTATGATACGTCGTAATGCAGGGTTTGTATCAGGCTCAGGTCCACCTGTTTTCACAGCAATAGCTATCTCCTTTCCAATACGCGTAAACTGCTTCGCCATACGATCATAGCGAGCAAACATTTTAGATTTACGTACTTCAAATATCCTACCCATAGGTCAAAACTTTATTAGGATGGCAAAAATAAGAATAGTTTTGGCAGAATATATAATGTTTATGGTCTTCAGATACGATATTTGCAGCCATGAATGGTCAATTACTGAAAAGATTCAGACAAGTAGCAGTTTTAGAAGGCATTTCCTACCTCTTATTATTATTTATTGCAATGCCATTAAAGTACTTCGCAGGTATTCCTGAGGCTGTTAAATATACAGGCTGGGCACATGGTGTCCTTTTTGTGCTATATGCTGTAATGCTTATACAAGTATGGCAGACATACAATTGGAAGTTTGGAAAAGCTGCATTAGTATTTATTGCATCATTACTGCCTTTTGCTCCCTTCTATGTAGATAAAAAGCTTAAGACTGAAGAAAGCTAATACGGTACGTACACTACATATTTTTCTTCAAAGAATGGTTCTTGAAATATATCATCCAATCCCCAAACATCAGGGTCCAAGCCTGAATCATTTATTTCATTTTCAAGGTTCCCCCCTTTTAGACATATAAGACCGTTTGCCAGTTCTTCACTAGCTTGCCCTTCTCTAAGCGCAGGGCTTACCCAATTCCATAAACTGCCTAGGGGCGCTACTGCTCTGGATACAGCATAGTCAAACTTCTTGCTCTTCACGTCCTCTACTCTGCTATGTATTGCTTTCACATTTTTCAGACCTATAGCTTCGGCAACAGCATTCACCACTTTTATCTTTTTGCCTATACTATCTACTAGCAAGAACTCAACTTCTGGGAAGTAGATAGCCAATGGTATACCAGGGAAGCCACCACCCGTGCCTATGTCTATCACGCTGGCACCATCATCAAAGTTGCAAACTACAGCAATACCCAGCGAATGAAGCACGTGCTTTTCATATAGTGCATCAATATCTTTTCTGGATATGACATTTATCTTCTGGTTCCAGTCTTTGTATAGCTCTTCAAGAGCCCTGAACTGCTCAGTTTGTTTCCCTGTAAAGTCTGCGAAGTACTTCTCTATTATGTCCACTGCTTTTTATTTTTCCATATGATATATGGGGAGAAGGCAAAGTTATATATCATCCATGCAAAATCCAGCAATGGAAAGTATCGAATAAGTTTTTTCTCATCAAGTATACAAGCGGCTTGCCACCATACCAACCAGTACACCATACACCGTGCAATCATTATACCCAATACAACATCTATGAATGGTGTAAATATCAGGAATAAGAATAGCAACCATGTAAAAGCATGGGAAAAAGCATACTTCCCCAACTGCACTTTGGTAAAGAATCGATACAGCTTGCCGGTGGAGAGATGTCTTTGCTTTTGCAATATCCAGCTACTAACATCACTTTTTGCATCAGTTACCGTAAATGCGTCTTTATGCGAGACTATAGCTGTATTATCTTTTGTAGCTGCAGCCCTTATTAATAGATCATCATCACCAGATGGCAACATCGTCCACTCTTTTGTAGTTACTGCTTTATTATGTGATGCTCGTGTGTATGCTAGGTTTCTGCCTACTCCCATGTAGGGGCTGCCAACTATGGCATGTGTAGCATACTGCAGAAATGTATGTACCGTTTCCCATCTAACGAAAGTATTTAGCTTATTACCTACCCTCCTATATTTACCATAGCCAGCTACTATCTCTTTACCATGGTAAAACGGTGCTACCATATGGCTCAGCCAGAGGTCGCTCGATGGTTCGCAGTCAGCATCTGTCATTAAAAAAATATCGTGCTTTGCTGCCGCAACAGCTTTGCTTAAAGCGAACTTTTTCCCAGGGTATATTCGTTCTTCATTGTTTAGCACATTGACAACCGCTAAATGCTCATACTCCTTTGAGAGTTCAGCAAGAACTAGTTCTGTATTATCATCTGATGCATCGTTGACAACTATTACTTCATATAAGTAATTCCCAAGCTCATTAGTATATCTTTGCGCAAGTATTGCTGGTAAGTAGCGAGAAAGGTTATCAGCCTCATTACGGGCACAGATGATAACACTGACTGGAAGAGTTGGCTTATCCCTGATCCTATAGTCAGGCAGTGAAAAAATGTGTACATAGTAATACAATAAAAAACCTACCTGTGTCAAAGCACATAGTAGGAAGAATATAAATATCACTTCTGTAACCATATAACAAAGAAACATAAAAATATGCCAGAGTGATACTATAAGGACTTTAACAGGACATTCAATTTATATAATAGATTTTTGACGGATAAATGAATTTTGAACTTTCAGGTACGGATGATAAGTCAAATGCCAGGGCTGGTGTTATCACCACAGACCACGGGCAAATAGAAACTCCTATTTTCATGCCTGTGGGTACCGTAGGCAGTGTAAAAGCTGTGACTCAACCGCAACTAAAGAATGAGATAAATGCTCAAATAATACTGGGTAATACTTATCACTTATACCTTAGACCAGGTACTGATATTATAGAACAAGCAGGAGGTCTTCACAAATTCAACGGTTGGGACAGACCAATACTCACAGATAGTGGCGGCTATCAGGTATTCTCTTTATCTAACAATAGAAAACTATCAGAAGAAGGTGCGTTGTTTCAATCGCATATTGACGGGTCTCGTCATATGTTCACTCCTGAGAATGTAATGGACATTCAAAGAAGTATAGGTGCTGATATCATCATGGCTTTTGATGAATGTCCTCCGTACCCGTCTGAATATGAATATGCTCGCAAATCAATGGAGCTAACACACCGATGGCTGGCAAGGTGTGTACAGAGGATGGAAGAGACTACAGCCAAGTACGACTACAGCCAAGCTTTGTTCCCTATTGTGCAGGGTAGCACATTCAAAGACTTGAGAAAGAAGTCATCTGAGTTTATCGCATCTATGGAGTGTGAGGGGAACGCTATTGGCGGACTATCTGTAGGAGAGCCTGAAGACATGATGTATGAAATGTGTGCATTGTGCTGTGACAACCTACCAAAGGATAAACCCAGATACTTAATGGGGGTGGGTACACCTTGGAATATTTTGGAAAACATATCGCTAGGCATTGACATGTTTGACTGCGTAATGCCTACACGCAACGGCAGAAATGGCATGCTGTTTACGACTAAAGGAGTGATCAACATCAAAAACAAAAAGTGGGCGGATGACTTCAGTGTAATAGATGATGGTTTTGAGTGTGAGTCTAGTAACTTTTATACCAAAGCCTATTTAAGGCACTTATTTGCAGCTAACGAGATACTAGGCATGCAAATTGCAAGTATTCATAATCTTGCATTTTACCTTCATTTGGTAAAACAAGCCCGCCAGCATATTTTGGAGGGCGATTTCAGCAGTTGGAAAGACAAAATGATAAAAACACTGAAAGAGCGCTTATAAGCAATGAAGAAACTCGACTGGTACATCATAAAAAAGTTCCTCGGAACATTCTTTTACGCTATCATGATACTGGCAGTAATTGCCTGTGTTATTGACTATTCTGAAAAAGTAGATGAGTTCGTAAAGAAAAATGTACCTACAGGCGAAATACTTAACTACTTCAAGAACTTTGTACCGCACATAACAGCCTTACTATTCCCTCTTTTCATTTTCATAGCTACCATCTTCTTTACATCGAAGATGGCCTATAAATCTGAGATAATAGCAATTCTAGCTTCGGGGACATCCTTCCAAAGAATGCTACGTCCCTTCTTAATTGCAGCTGGTTTTCTATGTTTAGTATCTCTCGTTGCCAACCACTACGTAGTACCGGCAGCTAATAAACAACGTATAGCTTTCGAGGATAAATATTTACATTATAACCCTCAGTCATCTGACAAGAACATACACCTCAGGCTTAGAAAGAACCTGTATGTGTATATCTGGAATTATGACTACACCTCTAATATGGGTTGGCGCTTCACAGCAGAAACAATTGATGGTACCGAGCTGAAAGAAAAGATCATGGCCGAAAGAGTAAGCTATGACTCTGTAAAGAACATTTGGAAGCTGTATAATGTAAAAACCAGAACCAACGACAGCCTCAATGAGACGTATACATACGATGCAGAATTGGAGAAAGAATACCCCTTCAAACCTACAGATCTTGACGAGGATGAAGCCATAAAAGATGCGCTTACTACTCCTGAACTGAATAAATATATAGCCAGAGAAGAACTGCGTGGACGAGAGACACTTAGCTTCTTTTACGTAGAAAAGCACAGGAGAACAGCACAACCATTTGCAGCACTTATACTTACTGTTATCGGTACTTGTATTGCCAGCAGAAAGGTACGTGGTGGTAGCGGTCTGCATCTGGCCCTAGGTATTGTCATTAGTGCCTTATACATCATGGCTATGCAGCTGACAAACACTTTTGCTACCAAGTCAGGACTAGATCCATTAATTGCGGTGTGGATACCTAATATGATATTCGCTGTAGTGGCAATCTACCTATATTTGAAACAGATAAGGTAGGCTTAGGCAACTTGTATATCCAGTCCGGAATAATGCTCAAAAATAGCGTTGAAGATATTTTCTATATCTGAGACTTCTTCAGCAGTCACTAATTGTGTTCTGTATTCTTTAATATTTGGTAAGCCTTTCAGGTAGTTGGCATAGTGTCTTCTCATTTCCAGTATGCCCAAACGCTCACCTTTCCATTCTATAGAACCGAAAAAATGTTTCTTACAAGCATCTAGTCTTTCTTCAAGAGTTGGAGGTGGTAGCATTTCACCTGTCTTCATAAAGTGCTTTATCTCTCTGAATATCCAAGGATAGCCTATTGCCGCCCTGCCGATCATCACTCCGTCTACACCATATTTATTTTTATACTCTAATGCTTTCTGAGGAGAGTCGATATCACCGTTACCGAATATCGGCATTGTAATACGTGGGTTCTCTTTCACTTTTGAGATCAGAGTCCAGTCAGCCTCTCCTTTATACATCTGCACTCTGGTTCTACCATGTATAGATAATGCATGTATACCTACATCCTGAAGACGTTCTGCCACCTCCATTATATTTTTAGAACTGTCATCCCATCCAAGGCGTGTCTTTACGGTTACAGGTAGGCTTGTAGCTTTCACAACTGCCTTAGTCAAGCGTACCATAAGGTCTATATCCTTCAACACACCTGCACCAGCACCTTTGCTCACTACTTTCTTCACAGGACAACCAAAGTTAATATCTACTATATCAGGTGCTGTAGCATCTACAATACCAGCCGCCATAGACATAGCCTCTTCATCTCCACCAAATATCTGTATACCTATCGGGCGCTCATAGTCGAATATGTCCAACTTCTGCCTGCTTTTAATAGCATCTCTGATAAGCCCCTCCGAAGAAATAAACTCTGTATACATCAGATCAGCACCATGTTCTTTGCATACTGCTCTGAAAGGCGGGTCACTTACATCCTCCATAGGTGCTAACAATAATGGGAAGTCACCTAACTCAATATTTCCTATACGAACCATGAATGCGCAAAGTTACTACAATATTCACATTACATAGTTTTATACACTAACTTTGCAGGTTCATGTCATTACACTGAAGTGGGTAAAAACTTAAACAAAACATCTGCAGCAGGTTTACTGATAGCCCTTGGTATTATTTACGGAGATATAGGTACTTCTCCACTATACGTTTTAAACGCTATCTGTAACGGGAAAGTGATCAGCGACGCATTAATACTGGGAGGATTATCCTGTGTTATCTGGACACTTACTTTACAAACTACAGTCAAGTACGTTTTTCTTACGCTGAAGGCGGACAATAAAGGTGAAGGAGGCACCTTTGCACTTTTTGCACAGGTGCGAAGGCATGGCAAATGGACTGTATTCCCCGCAATGGTCGGAGGTGCAACGCTGCTTGCTGATGGCATGATCACCCCACCGATATCAGTAACATCTGCAGTGGAGGGGTTACAAGCGATTCCCGGACTGGGAGAGGTGAGCACCAAAACGATAATTACGATAGTTATTATCATATTATCGGGCCTATTCTTCTTTCAACAGTTTGGCACACACTACATAGGAAAACTCTTTGGTCCTGTTATGATGATATGGTTCGTCATGTTAGGTGTATTAGGTATAACTAACATGAGTGAACACTGGGAAGTATTGAAGGCTTTTAACCCTGTATACGCAATAGAGCTACTTACAGTATACCCCAAAGGCTTCTGGATATTAGGTGCTGTCTTCCTCTGTACAACAGGTGCTGAAGCACTTTATTCTGACTTAGGACACTGCGGAAAAGGCAATATCCGTATGTCATGGATATTTGTAAAGAGCTGTTTGATCATTAATTATCTCGGTCAAGGTGCATGGCTATTAGGCAAGCATAGTGGTGTAAAATGGTCATCTGAAAGTGCTAACCCTTTCTTTGATCTGATGCCCGAGTCTTTTGTTATTTACGGTATCATCATAGCAACCATGGCTGCCATTATAGCTAGTCAGGCGATGATATCAGGCTCATTTACCCTTATCAGTGAGGCCATTAAACTGAATGTATGGCCTAAGATGAAGATCAACTACCCATCGGTAGAGCGTGGTCAGGTATTTATACCAAGTATCAACCTATTGCTATTTATAGGTTGTATCACCATTGTATTACTATTTAAGAAGTCATCTAACATGGAGGCCGCATATGGCTTAGCAATAGCTATATGTATGACCATGACATCTATCCTATTCTCTTACTACTTGTTCATTAAACGTGTAGCTATAGTATGGATAGTAGCTTACTTGGCCATCTTCCTGACTATAGAGTCGTCTTTCCTGATAGCTAACTTTGAGAAGTTCCCTAACGGTGGCTATTTTGCTTTAATAGTTGGCATCCTACTATTCGGAGTGATGTTTATATGGTTCAAGTCCAGAAAGATAAAGAACCGATATGTGGAGTTTGTAAGACTGGAGGAGTACATACCAATCATTCAAGGTATCAGTCATGATAAGTCGATACAGAAATATGCTACTCATCTAGTGTACTTAACAAGTGCCAACAACCCTAGAGAAATAGAGCATAAAATAACCTACTCGCTCATACAGCGTAAACCTAAGCGTGCAGATATATATTGGTTTGTACACGTAGATGTGGTAGACGATCCATACACTATGGAGTACGTAGTACAAACTATCGTACCTAATGAGATCATACGTGTGGAGTTCAGACTGGGCTTCCGTGTAGACCATAAGATACACCTCATGTTCCGTAAAGTAGTAGAGGAATTAATGCAAAATAAAGAGGTGAACGTAATGAGCCGTTATGAGTCTCTTAATAAAAACAATGTTGTAGGTGACTTTAGATTCATCGTTTTAGAGAAGTTCTTGTCGCGAGACAATGAGCTACCATTATGGGAAAGACTATTAATGAAGGGTTACTTCTTACTAAAAGAGATCAGCCTTTCTGAAGAACGTGGGTTTGGTCTGGACCTGTCAGACGTGACCATTGAAAAGTATCCGCTTGTGGTAAGCCCAGTGGCCGACTTCAAACTAAAACGATTAGAGAATCAGGATATACTATCTCAGTAACTACTATACGCCTAAGCCTATTTCTTGATGAAGGTCTGGTATTTCAATATCATGATACCCTTTTCTAAGTAGGCGATTTCTGAATTTCACCTGAGTCTCGTACTCACCATGAACTAAGAAAAGTTTTTGTACTATTCTTTTATCCTGGCAGGATAACCATTGCGACAGGTCTTCATAATCCGCGTGTGCACTCATAGTATCTATGATACCTATATCAGCTCGGACATTATGCTGTATACCAAATATGGTGACACTATCAGGAGAGCGCTTCAGCCTACCTCCTAATGAGTTCGGTTCACAATAGCCAACTATCAGTATAGTATTCTCTGGCTCGCCAATACTATTGGCAATGTGGTGCTTTACCCTACCTGCTTCAGCCATGCCTGAAGCCGAGATAATAACACATGGCTTATCTATACTATTGAGGTGCTTCGATTCATCTACACTCTTTATAAACTCTAACCCTTTGAATAAGAATACATCGTCATCCTGTTCCAGCAGCTTAGCTACTCTATCATTAAAACATTCAGGATGCTGCTTTATCTCTTCTGTAATTTTTATGGACAGTGGACTATCCACATAATACTTCAAGTCCGGCAACCTGTTTTCCAGCTCCAGCATATTCAGCATATACAACAGCTCTTGAGTTCTACCCAGACTAAAGGCCGGTATAATGAGCTTGCCTTTCTTCTTCAGGCAGGTCTCTTCAATATAATTCAATAGATCATCCGCTGCAGGCGAAACCAAGTCGTGCAGTTTATCACCATAAGTTGACTCCATAATGATAAAGTCAGCCTGAGGGAAACGTTCAGGTGACCTTAATAGCACATCTCTATACCTGCCTACATCGCCACTGAAAGTTAACCTTACCTCTTTACCATTTTCCCATATTTTTAAGTTAACAGCAGCACTACCTAATATGTGACCACAATCTGTATATAAAAGCTCTACCGTATCATCTATTTTATAATGCTCGTTGTAGTCTACCATTACTATATGAGATAGTACATTCATAGCATCCTGCTCATCATATAAAGGCTCCACCTTATCTCTCCCCTGTCTATCTCTTATTCTGTTGATGTGCTTTACATCCGCCTGTTGTATATAAGCAGAGTCAAGCAATAGTAGTTTAATCAAGCCCTCTGACGCTTTGGTACAATATATCTTACCATTATACCCATCTTTCACTAGCTTAGGTAGCAGCCCTATATGATCTATATGTGCATGCGATATTATCACATAATCTATTTCAGACGGCTCAAACCCCCACTCTGCGTTCAACGTTAAGGTATCTTTTCCCATACCTTGAAACAGACCACAGTCTAGGAGTATCTTTTTAGCAGGGTTGTTTACATGTATCAAATGTTTAGAACCGGTAACTGTTCTAGCTGCACCATGAAAGGAGATTTTCATAAACTACTTTTAGTATACCTAAATATATCAAAAATAGAAACGGCTCCTGATATCAGGAGCCGTTTAAAATTAAATTATAACGTTTTATTGTACTAAGCTATTGAGTGTTTTATCACTAACCATAACAGGATATTTATCCAGTAGTTGCTTGTTCCACTCTTTCTCCAGGTAATCCTGATATTCAGCTATTACATAACCTCTCGCCTCATCTAATGTCTTGTAGGTTTTGCTGGTATAAACATCCTCAGCATAAGCTACTGCATATGTGCCATCTTCATTTTTCTTCATCGCACTTGCCTTACCTTTTACAATATCAGACTGAGAGAAATTTTCCATTTTAGCAAATTCATAATAACCTTTCTGAATACGTACGGCATCAGGTAATTCTTTACTATTCATCTGCTTCAATATTTCCTCAGGGTCAGTGCCTTTATTTATCATCTTGATACCTTCTTTAGCAATGGTTTCATTCTTGAAAGTATATTGATAACCTCTGTACCCTGCATCCCACATATAGTTACTCTTATTCTTCTCATAGAATGCTTCAAGCCCTACACTATCTTTAGATGCTTTACCCCAAACGTTTCTGTCCATCAACTCGAATAGCATGATGCCGTCACGGTATTCATTCATTAGGTTTCTGAACTCTGCGTTCTCTACCATTAGGTTCTGCTCTTCTATATCTTGCAGTGTATTCTCTACGTAGTTATTGTATATGCTTTTGAATATAGCTTCTCTCGGCCCCATTATTCTACCTCTGGTTACCTGATGAGCATATAATATAAAGTCAGACTGCATATACTTATTACCCTTTAGCTCAAAAAGCGCCTCGTCTTTTCCTTCGAAGTCTTCAGGAGAGAAGGTATTTGCTGCAGGTCCATCTGTAGGGATCTTTGCGATAAACTCGCTTTTCAAACTATTATAATTACCTGGATACTCCTTGAAGTCATTCTTCTTCTTGATATCATTAAGGAAAGCTTGCCTTGCTATTTCAGACCTAGGATCTTTATCTATTCTGTTTTGCAACTGCTTCTTAACACTATCAAAAGGTGGTAACGGATACTTTTTGATGAGCTTAATAACGTGGAAGCCATAATCTGTTTTAACAGGCTCAGATATGTCACCCGGCTTTTTTAATGCATACGCTGCGTTCTCAAATTCAGGCACCATTTGTCCTACTGAGAAACGTTGCAACTTACCATCATTGTCCTTAGTAAACTGGTCGTCTGAATATTTCTTTACCAGCTCTTCAAAAGCTAACCCTTTTTTCAAATCAGCTTGTAACATTTTAAGCTGACCTTTTGCTTCATCAAGCCCTGCCTGTCCTTTTGATTTAGGTGCAGATATTAATATTTGAGCTACCTCAATATCTCCTTTTGCAGGTTGTCTTTCCGTAACACGAAGTACATGATAACCAAACTGTGTTTTAAACGGTTTTGATATTTTACCGACAGGAGTATTATATGCTGCATTCTCAAACTCGTATACGGTTTGTAAACCTGTAATATAACCGATGTCGCCGCCTCTAACAGCAGACTGTTTATCTGCAGAGTATGCTTCTGCCAAAGCAGCAAACTTAGATGGGTCTTTCTGTAATACTTTGTATATGCTATCTATTCTTTGATATGGTTCTACAGTATCTTTTGAAGCAGCCATAGGAGACGAAAGTATCAGAATGTGTTCGACTTTTAAGTTTTCTTTCATTCTGTCATAAGCTTCTTTTAATAGCTTATTGTTTACTTCATCATCAGTAAGATAGTTCTTAGCAAGTTGTCTGCGATAGTTATCAAGTTCGCTTTGTATAGAACCTATAGTATCTATCTGCTGTTTTTCAGCTTCTTTCACCTTCATTCTGAAGATAGAATACAGCTTTAAGTAATCTTCCAAAGCCTCTTTTGAGTAATCAGGCTTCTTATTGATCGCATTCTTTTCGTAGATCCTTACAAATTCGTCTTTGTCCACTTTGTTGTCTCCATAGGTAAATAAAGTTTGTGCAGGTAAGTTGTTTGTAACAAGACAAAGTATGGTACAAATCAAGGTCAATTTTCGCATCGGTAATCTAAATTTTAGTATGTATTATTTTGACTTTTTATCGTTTTTCTTCTTTCGCTCTACCATTTCCACAACATCTACAATATTAGAATGATCTATCCTTTTACCGCGAATTATTTTCTTTTCGTCTAGCAAATATAAAACAGGTGTGCTATATATATCATAATCTGCTCTAAATCTTGTTTTTCTTTCAGGATCATGAACATGTATCCAGTCGTCAAAGCCATTTTTCTCAATAACTTCTTTCCACTTCTCTATCTTGCCCTCTGTCTTCACTGCAAATATCTTAAAGCCTTTATCTTTTAGCACTGCATTATAAACAGAGTCTACTTTAGGCATTTCTGTCAAACAGTGTCCACATTCAGGAGACCAGAAGATCAGTAAAGTGTACTTTGCATCTACACCATATAGCGATGCTTCTTTACCATCTATAGTTTCCATTTTTAGCTCAGGAGCAAGGTTGCCAATAACGTTTGGTGCTATCTTATGTGCTCTATCTATATATTTTTCCAGATCTTCAGACTCTAGCCAAAATGCATCACCCTTCATATAATAGTTCTCTACCAGATACACAAAAGCAGCATCCATACCCATTACCTTACTACCTTCTACGAACCTTGTCAACCACCAGAGTGTATACTTAAACATATCATTAGTCCCTTTAGCTTTGGCCAATAATATGTCTGCTTCTTTTTGTACTGTGTCAGGAATAGGTAATACCAGTTTATTAAAATACTCATCTAACCTACCATCATATATAGGTGTATGTATTAGCCTGTCATCCTGAAAATCAAAGCCATCCCAATAATGGTCCTTATAATAGTCATAACCATAAGAGCTATCTACAGAACCATCTTCATTATAATGAGTCTCTTTAGGCACTTCAGGTATCGCTAAGGCATTGAATATATTTGTTAGCAAAGTATTCGGATATTGCTTTGCATAGTCTTTTCTGTAATCCTTTAGTTCATCAGATAAGTTTTTAAACTTCTCCTGCATTCTGGTCGTATCGGCTTTAGTTGCTGCTGCCTCATACTCTTTTTGCAGTACCTGATACCTTTTACCATACTCACCTAAATAGGTCACATATTTGATAAAACGCTCATTTTCAGGTGAATTTTTGAACTTAAGTCCTGTTGGTAATGTCTTAGAGTCAGCCGTTATTGAGAACTCATCTCCGTTATTGAGCAAAAACTCAAAATAAGTCTGCTTATCGCTAAGTAATACCATGTATATACCGCCTAGTGTAAATGTGTCACTTTCAAAAACAGCCTCACCTTTACTATTCAGCTTTGCCGAATCAGTTCTGTATATGGTAGGAAGTGGCTTACCATAATAGTGTACCAGAAATACACTGCTGTCTGTAATATCAGTAAATTTGACCTTTATCTTATAACCATCCTTACCTGTTTTAGACTGCGCTTGTAAGGTATTTATACTAACTACTAACGTTAATGCCAGAAGTATAACCTTTCTCATATAATACATACTTTCTTATTTATCAATATGCTACATCTTCGTAGCCTTTTGTTGCTCTAAAATATTTACTAATTGTTCAATATTGCTATGATCTAGCTGTTTTCCTTGAATTATCTTCTTTTCGTCCAGCAAATATACTCTTGGAGTACCATATACATCATACAATGACCTCAGCCTGGTTGTGCGTTCAGGGTCATACACATGTATCCAGTCATTAAGCTCATTCTTTTTTATAATGTTTTCCCACTTAGTACCTTTCTCATCAATATTAAAGCCTACTATCTTCATACCTTTTTTATCAAGACCTGTTGCTTTGTACACCGAATCAATTCTTGGTATCTCTTCCTCACAATGGCCACAATCAGGCGACCAAAATACTAAAAGAGTATACTTCGCATTAATTTTATTCAGTGAATATATATTACCGTCAAGTCCTGTCATTTTCATTTCAGGGGCTATATTACCTATTACATTAGGAGCTATTTTTTGAGCTTTGTCTATATACTTCTGTAGTGTACCCGGATTTAGCCAAAAAACTTCTCCTTTCATGTGATAATTCTCTACAAGATGTACAAACGAGGCATCCATACCCATTACCTTGCTATCTTCTACATATTCTGTTAACCAATGTAAGGTGTATTTAAACATCTCTTTCGACGCTTTTGCTTTTCTCAATACAGCATCTGCCTCTTTATTAAATGAATCAGGTATCTGGATAACTAATCTGGAAAAGTACTCGCGCAGCTTACCATCCATAAGAGGTGTGTATACGAGCCTTTCATCATCGAATGCTATGTTATCCCAATAGTGCTCTTTATAATATGGATATGCTCTATCACTATTCTTAAGCATATCAGGAATATCTACAGGTTGCAATGCGCTCAGTATGTGTTTCAACAAGTCACTGGAACTATTATCAATATACTGCTGCCTTTTGCTCACTATATTTTGAGAAATATCAGATATTTGTTGTCTTAGCTTCAAAGAGTCCGACTTTTCTCTTGCTACCGTTAACTTCTCTAGTAAAGCCCTGTGCTCTTGTCCTGCTTCATTCAAAAAAGCAGCATATTTAGTAAAGTCAGTATTCTCCTGACTATTCTTATACTTCACACCAAAAGGCAAATCATTTGCATCAGCAGCTATTTGCAGATCAGAGCCATTATCTAATATGAACTCAAAATAACGCTGGTTATCTTCTAGTATTAGCAGATACATACCTCCGATGACCTCCATGTCTGTCTTCAGTTCTACTTTCCCTTTACTATTTACCAGACCCGAGTCCACTTTATAGATAGTGGGTAAAGGCTGACCATAATAATGCGCCAGAATGACCTTGCCATTCTCATAGTTATCAAAATCTATTTTGACATGATATCCCTGCTGCGCATGGATTGAAAAACAAACTGAAAAAAGTAAAATAGGTACAAGTAAAATATACTTCATAGTAGATGTGTGAAACTAACCGATTTTTAAAAAATATGTATATGATTTTAATTATAAGTATATAGCATGCGAAATTAAACTAATAAGACGGGGTATAGTTAAGAAAGCGTTGTAGCTTTGCGGTTGTTTAACGAAATTCTAACAGCTTGGGCAGAAGAAAAAAACCGGAACTATTCAATATAACAATTGAAAACTATGCAGCTGAAGGCAAGAGCATCAGTCATTTAGAGGATGGGAAAGTACTATTTGTGCCTAATGTAGTACCCGGCGACGTTATCAATGTACGTCTATTCAAGAATAAAAAAAGTTTTGCTGAAGGAAAACTAACGAAGTTGGTCACTCCTTCAGAGTTAAGGGTTGATGCTTTCTGTGAACACTTTGGTGTATGTGGTGGATGTAAGTGGCAGATGCTACCTTATGAACAACAACTAATATATAAACAACAACAAGTACAGGATCAACTAAAAAGGATCGGGCATGTTGATCTACCTGAAATCAATAAAATAAAAGGAAGCGTTAAAGAGCGCTTTTACAGAAACAAGCTTGAATTCACCTTCTGCACACATAAATACAGAACAAGAGAAGAGCTTGATGCAGCAGGTGATGAACCACTGGAGCAGGAACCTGCACTTGGTTTTCATGCACCGGGGTTCTTCGATAAAGTTGTGCCTGTAAACCAGTGTTATCTACAAGACGAACCAACGAATATCTTACTTAAAGTACTTAGAGACTATACTGAGAAAGAACAACTACCCTACTATGATCATAGAGCCCACACAGGGTGGCTTAGAAATATCATTATAAGAGTTGCACGTACCGGAGAGGTATTGATCAACTTAGTTATTAAAAAAGAGGATAAGGAAGAAAGAGAAAAAATACTGGATCATATTTATGAAAATGTTCCTGGCATCACTTCATTAAACTACACTATCAATCCAAAGGTAAATGACAGCATCAATGATCTTGATGTAGTTCTATACAAGGGCAAGCCTCATATAGAAGAGACACTTGATAGGTACCGCTTTATTATTTCACCTAAGTCATTTTTTCAGACCAACACCTATCAGGCAGAGGTATTATATAGCATCACAAAAGAGTTTGCAGGTCTTACAGGAGAAGAGGTTCTTTACGACCTATACTGTGGTACAGGAAGCATAGGTATATTTTGCTCTGACAAGGCAAAAAAAGTAGTAGGTATTGAAGTAATTGAAGAAGCTATTGAGGATGCTAAAGTCAATGCTAAAAGAAACGATTTAGACCATTGCAACTTCTTTGCCGGTGATGTTGCTCAAGTATGTACTGACGAATTCTTTAAAGAGCATGGTAAGCCTGATGTTATCATTACAGATCCTCCAAGAGCAGGCATGCACGAAACGCTGGTAAAGCAAATACTTAAAATGCGTGCACCTAAGGTGGTATATGTAAGCTGTAACCCTGCAACACAGGCTAGAGACTTACAACTACTATGTGAATCTTACAAAATCACAAAAATCCAGCCTGTAGATATGTTTCCGCATACTCATCATATAGAAAATGTAGTATTATTAGAGTTGATTTAATATATACTACTGTATGCCAGACACCCTACATAAGTATAGATATTATGCCATACTAGCTACAATACTTTTGAGCTTCGTCATGCACTATCATGTTTTGAATAAAGACTTGATAGGTGTGCATGTATGGAGGCAAACTGAGACACAAACGGTAATTAATAATTTTGTTCATGAAGACTTTAATATCCTAAACCCACGTATTAATAACCATGCCCATACTGATAGGATACATCGTATGGAATTTCCTATTATGCAATGGCTGTTTGCAACCGGGCATAAACTTTTCGGTACAGATATAGTTGTATCCAGAGTCTTATCTCTATTTATAAGCTTTTTATCTATAATTGGTATATATAAACTCTGCAGTCAAATATCTGCTCGGCAATCTTTGGGTGTGATAGCAGCATGGATGTTTTGCTTCTCTCCTGTTTTCTATTACTATTCTGTCAATCCATTGCCAGACAACTTTGCCCTCTGCTGTAGTATATGGGGGCTCTTTTATTACTTTAGCTATGTTGATAAAGAGCAACTATTATATTTGATACCAAGCGGAATATTATTATCTCTCGCAACATTGGCAAAACTCCCCTATGTAATATTTTGCTATTTATCTCTAGCCTACTTTATACATAATAAAAACTATTCCATTGCTAAAAGAGTAACACCACTAGTTGCATACACTATATTATTGCTTCCAGCTATAGCTTGGTATATTTATGTGGTTCCGGGCTGGAGCGGCAACGGTGTAGTTAAAGGTATCTTTGATACTTCTACTTATACTTTGAGTGGATTACTTGAAATTCTGGGAGGTACAATAATATCTATACTACCTGAACTACTCCTCAACTATGGCTCTGTTATATTTTTTCTTGTTGGCATATATATCTTCATTAAAAGAAGACCTTTTCTTACACTCAAATCATTATCGTTATTAATGCTATTTATTAGCTTTTCATGCTACTACATACTCGAGATAAATATGATAACCACTGTGCATGATTATTATCTTATGCCTGCCCTACCACTACTCTTTATAGCCTGTAGCTATGGGTGCTATTATTTACTGACGAGGGAGAAACAAGTTATCAATATCATTGCTATTATAGCTTTAATCTCACTACCTGTACTGGCTTATACCCGTATTGACGGAAGGTGGAATGAGAATAAGCCCGGATTTAACAGTACCTATTTACATCAAAAAGACGAACTTAGAGATATTATACCTGATGATAGCTACTGTGTAGTAGGTAATGACAATTCAGGATATATAACATTATATTATCTTAACAGAAAAGGCTGGACATATAAAGAGAGTAGCCTCAACTATTATAATCTAAAATTTTATATTGAAAGTGGTGCTGAATACTTACTTACAGATGATGACATTGATAGAAAAGTAGAATTATCACCATTAATAGGAAAAAAGATTTTTGATAATAATCAACTAAAAATATTCACGCTGGTAAGTAGTCATACGCTATGAGATACTCTGTAATTATTTTATTGATCACTCTAGTATTAACATCATGCAGTAAGGGAAAGTTAGAGTTTAGCAAAGTAGAAAAGCTTGAAAGTGCTACTCAAAACAGGCTCAACAAAGTGCACTTCAAAGATGCTGTAGGATACATAGCAGGTGGTGAAATATTTCAAGAGGCGAATATATTAGTTAGTAATGATAATGGAGATTCGTGGACTTGGAGTAGCTACCCTGAGTCTGGTAAAGGAATGTACGGCCTATCCTCTACACCATCCGGCAGGGTTGTGTCTATTGGTTTAGATGGCAAATTATTATACTCTGATGATAAAGGTACTACCTGGCAGTTTGTACAACTAAACCCTTGGCTACATTATAAAGATGTTTCATTCAGAAGTGACAACTCTGGTATTGTTATAGGTGGCAATAGCTTTAACTCTGGCTATATGGTATTTATTGACCAAGATGGCAGAACCAGCAACTTTGATTCATTCGCTATACAACTAAACAGAATTCATCTTATTGATAATAATCTGGGGTTCATTGTTGGCTTCGGCGTTGTTATGAAAACTATAAATGGCGGTACAGACTGGGATATACTTGACATAAAGAATGACAACTTTAGCGGTATACATGTACTCAACAACAACGAAATATGGGTATGCGGTACTGCAGGCAGTATTTATAAAACTAATAACAGCGGTGCTAGTTGGGATAAGCTCAGAAACGGAAACAATATCACTTTACCCAAGTACGCGTTGCAAGATATATTGTTCTTAGATGCAACTCATGGCTGGGCTGTGGGGGAAGATGGCTTGGTTATAAGAACCGATGATGGCGGTAAAACCTGGAATAAATACAAAAGCTTTACTGAGAACACACTTAGAGACATAGAAAAAACTCCTGATGGAAATCTTATTGTAGTTGGTGATAAGGGCACTATTTTCAAACTATACCCTACTTACTAATATATAGCCATGAGTCTTTGGGCTATATGACTTATTTTTGCACACTTATTTCATTATACGAGACAATCAGTAACTAAATGAATACAACACTTAGCGAACAGGAAGTAATCAGAAGAGATAAACTTGCAGAGCTGGAGAAGCTGGGTATCAACCCTTATCCTGCACCTTTATATGATGTAACTCATACTGCTAAAGGCATTAAGGAAAAATACAATGGTGACAATGCTGAAGACTTCAAGTCGGTCTCTATAGCCGGAAGGATCATGAGTGTTCGTGATATGGGTAAGGCTAATTTTGCCGTTATCCAAGATAGTACAGGGAAGATCCAAATATACATTCGCAGAGATGACATTTGTCCTGATGAGGACAAAACAATGTACAATACAGTTTGGAAAAAGCTATTGGATATTGGTGACATCGTAGGAATGAAAGGTTATGTCTTTACTACAAAAACAGGTGAGACATCAATACACGTTGAAGAGTTTACCCTTCTTTCTAAATCATTAAGACCCCTTCCAATCGTTAAAGAGAAGGATGGAGAGTTATATGATGCCGTAACAGACCCGGAATTTAAATACAGACAGCGCTACGCTGATCTAATAATTAACCCTGAGGTTCGTGACACATTCGAGAAGTTCACTAAAATGAAGAATGCGATACGTAAGTTTTTAAACGAGCGTGGTGCATTGGAAGTAGACACACCAGTACTACAGAATATTCCAGGTGGTGCATTGGCTCGTCCCTTTGTGACGCATCACAATGCACTAGACATGCCTCTGTACTTAAGAATCGCTAATGAGTTATATTTAAAAAGACTTATCGTTGGTGGTTTTGATTGGGTATATGAGTTCAGTAGGAACTTCAGAAATGAAGGTATGGACAGAACGCACAATCCTGAGTTTACCGTTCTTGAGTTTTACGTAGCCTACAAAGACTACTTGTGGATGATGGATGTGACAGAGCAAATGCTACAGGAAACGGCTATTGCTACCAATGGTCAGTCTAAAACGACGGTGAATGATGTTGACATAGACTTTAAGGCACCTTACCCACGTGTAAGTATATACGATGCCATAAAAGAGCATACAGGTATTGATGTGAGCGAGATGGACGAAGCTGGATTAAGAGACGTGTGTAAGCAACTGAATATCAAAGTTGACCCTAACGTAGGGAAAGGCAAGCTTATAGATGAGATCTTCGGTGAAAAATGTGAGCATAATTACATACAGCCTACATTCATTACAGACTATCCTATAGAGATGAGCCCACTCACTAAAAAACATAGAGAAAAGGCAGGTTTAGTAGAACGTTTCGAGCTTATAGTAAACGGTAAAGAGATAGCTAATGCTTATAGCGAGTTGAATGACCCTATAGACCAGAGAGAGCGATTTGAAGATCAGGTAAAACAAATGGAAAGAGGTGATGATGAAGCTATGTACATCGATTATGACTTCTTAAGATCTCTAGAGTACGGCATGCCGCCTACAGCGGGTATTGGCTTCGGTATAGAGCGATTGGCGATGTTACTTACAGGTCAAACATCTATACAAGATGTTCTACTCTTCCCTCAAATGAAGCCTGAAAAGAGTGAAGAATAGTATAAATTAAATAGTCATTTTAACTCATAAGATTATATATAAAGCTCGCATAACAGCGGGCTTTATTATTTTTACCTTATGAGAAAACTCTTACTAACAGTTCCGCTATTCTGCATGATATATGCATGTGCACAAACTAACAGCTATACCAACCAGATACAAGAATATCGCAACTACTATAAGCAAGAGTTCTTAAATGATGAAAGAAGTCCGCTGAAGGCAGAGGACACCTCATACCTCAAGTTCTTTACACCTGATGAAGACTATAAGGTTACTGCAAACGTAACACTAACACCTGACGCAAAACCTTTTGAAATACCTACGGTTAGTGGCAAGACTAAAACCTACAGGCAATATGCTACACTATCATTTACATTAAAAGACACAACGGTTGAGCTGCTGGCGTACCAAAGCCTAAAACTTCTAAAAGAAACAGAACATAAAAGTCACCTTTTCATACCATTTACTGATGCTACTACATATACAGAAACATATGGAGGCGGCAGATATATTGACCTATCTACAGAAGACATTATAGACAACAAAATAGAGATCGATTTCAATAAATGTTACAACCCTTGGTGTGCTTATGCTGATGGGTATTCATGCCCTATTCCACCAAAGGAGAACAGACTACCTGTAGCTATAAGGGCAGGAGAAAAAAACTATGCAAAAGCAGTAAAGCACTAGCTAATATTTAATAAAAACAAAAGCCTCGCAATATGCGAGGCTTTTGTTTTATGTATTGTCTAAAAGTTTACTTAGTAAGAAACCAGTTTCTCTGTAAATGTTTCACCACCAGCATTTACATGTACCATGTATATACCTTTTACGCCTATTGCAGAAGCAGGTATCTCAACATTTGTGATATTGCTTGTAATCTGCGCTGTAGTGCTGTAAACTAGTTTACCTGTAACATCTGTAACATTGATCTGTGCTGCACCTACTTTAGTAGACTTGATGATTAATTGAGTACTACCATTAGTTGGGTTTGGAGCAAGAGCGATGTTTTTACCATCAGTTAGTAGTGTATTAACACCAAGCTTGAATGGACTGATGTTGATACGATCGATGTAGAAGTTGTTACCAGTACCAGGAAGAATTCTAGATGCATTAGTATTTACATCATCAACACCCGGCTTGAAGCGGAAACGGAAGAATACTCTGCTTTGTCTAGCAGTAGATGGTATATCTATACTCTGTAGTTTCCAATCACCTGTCCACAATGGAGAGTATGCAACACCTAATGTACCTTTATTTGCTAAGTCCGCTTTCTCAATTACTGTTAGCTCTCTCCAGCTTTGACCGCAATCAATTGAATAGCTGATCTCTAGCTCATCTTTCATCAAACGGCTGTCAGTCACACGGAATACACCAGAAGACATGAAGTTTAGTCTACACTCAGTAGCTGTCATGCCGCTAAGGTCAAAAGCAGGAGTGAAGAAATCATCGTAATCACCTCTAGGAGTGCCTGTGAATAGCTCAGTACCTTGTCTGTTATCAAAGCCTTTATATACGATACAACTATTGTCGTAGAAACCTACATTATCAGCAACTTCCCACTTAAGATCATTATCATAATAGTTAAAGATCGGCCAGCTTTCTACATTATTATTAGCGTCATTTTTATCGAACTCCATGTAGAAACCATTCAATGGATTGATCGCATTGTTAGGATCAGCAGCATACACTAAATTCTCCATAACACGAGTACTATCACCAGAATTATTACCTGATGCGGTGATTGTAACATCTACCCAACCTGGTTGAGAGAAAGTGTTAGAGAATGGTAAGAATCTATTATCGTTGTTAGTTGACGAATTTGTAATAGTCGCTTGTCCAGCACCGTTAGTAAATGCAAAAGTTGTATTGGTTACTGTATCTCTCCAGCTTCTATTTTCAAATCTGAATTGACTATTACCATCAGCACATAAGTAGTAAGTCTCACTAGCATTAACACCAGAAGATCTTTCTACAGATACATCAGGTACTGGTTTAAGATCTCTCTTCACACCATAAGTACCACCGAGCTCAGTTAAGATACCTGTACGTACGTGTGTAGTATCGTTAACCCAGTTATTTCTTTTAGCTACATCACTCTCTAGGACTCTACGCATACGCTCTACCTGACCATGAGTGAACATGATAGGACAGCTAGTGTAGTTCATTATATTCTGAGTGTTAACAGTATCCGGATAGTCGATACAGTTCTTAATGTAACCATATCTGATATTCAGATCATAAAGAACATTATATCTATTATTAGTTGTCTCATTAGACACCTCAAGAACACATGCAACAGATTTTATGTACGGAGCAGGTCCTATAGAATCGTTACCTAAACCAGGGTTCTGAGAAACCTCTAATCTATAGTTATTGTCGTTAGGTAAAACCTTGAAATTAAGTGGTACTATCTGAGAAGTATCAGAAGTAGTTAAGGCATCATACCTAACAGCCCAATCATAGAAGAATTTATATCTATTATTATTATTGACATCGATGATATCTTTAATAGTTATAGCACCTGCAACACTAGCTTTATAATCAGCAGCTGATACAACAGTATCACAGATAAAGCCAGGGTTTTGAGATAATACTAGTTTGTAATCGCCACCAGGATTACTAGGTATAAATGTTGATATTGGTACATTTTGAGGACCTGATGCAGCAGCAACTCCATTATAAGTTTTTATTGTATCATTGTTACTATTAATCAACAATACAGTAAATGGCTGACCAGCGGCTGCAGGTGCAGGGTACATTTTTACAGAATCTAACCATAAGTATTTAGCAGCGTTAAATGATACTGAAGTACTTGTAGATGTTCCTGTAACTGTATCATTGTTAGGCACATCTAAAGCATCTTTACCTAAAGTAGAATCTTTAGTAGTATATCTGTCTACAACATTACCACCAAGCCTGTTAACAATTTCGAACTCCTGACCAATTTGTCTAGGATAGATTTTTACAGTTTGTAATGTCAAGTTTGTTAATGCCTTATAATCAAAACCAACATTGTTGGTGTTGTTAATACCAGGATTCAATGTTGAGTCTAAATTGATCTTAGATAAGCTAGCTTCATTATGAATACAAAGTGTATCATATAGAGGACATATATTCAGTGTATGACCTTCAGTCGGAGGAGTATCATCAACCTCATCATCACCAGTACAGTCACCAGCATTACCTGCAATGTTACCCCAAGTATGATATAAGCCTAAAATATGACCAATCTCGTGAGCTATGGTCTTACCATCATCAGCTATATAGTTGTAACCTGAAATAATACCATCTGTGTATGGGAACGAACCAGCACTTGTTGGGAAAACAGCGTAAGCGAGAACGTTACCGCCACCGCGACCAATTCCACGTACGATCCAAATATTTAAATAAGAAGAAGGATCCCACTGATCAAACTTAGCCTGGTCATCTCCACCATCACTTAAATATGATCTGCGACGAGTAATACCCGTAGTAGGTCTGCCTTTAGGATCTTTAGTAGCTAAATGAAACTCGATGTTAGGGCGACCGATATACTTTTTGAATGGAGGAATTACCTCAACTGTATCACCATTACGACTTCTGTATATGATATTTACAGAATCCATCATTTTATATACTTCATTATCCGAAATATATTCCTGACCATTATTTCTATCATAGTCATGCACTATATGCACTACAACAGGAATGTGTAAAATATCATTAGGACCAAATGTTCCCTTTGCTTGAGAACGACCTATATTCATATTACTCACACCTTCAGCCATGAAGTCTCTAAACTCCTTCTCGTATTTTGCTATCTCAGGAAAATCCTTTTTGTAAGCCTCATTTACCTCAACTGTTCCACAGGGCTCTTGACTCTGCGCATAAGAAGTAGTTGTAAACATTGCTACAGCAGATAGCAGAGAAAATACTTTTCTTATCATATTATTTTAATTGTAAACTATTTCAAACAATAGAGTCAAAGATAGATATTCCTGTTAATAAATTGCAATGTTTTTTGTCATAGTATTATGTTTTTTTAAGTGACAAAAATCCGACAGAAGTGAATGTCAACTATGGTTTTAGCTACAACAAAACATATACACAAGTGCAGGATAAAAGTACGTACCCTACTAGTAGAAAGTATTATACTTTTATAGGAATAAGTACCGTTAGAATATTATTCACAGATTCTTAAAATACATTAATAGTTTAGTGTAAAGCATTGTTTGGTGCAATACCACAAAACCTACTTAGAGTGACCACACAAAAAAATGCAATTAACTATTATATAAATAAGCCTGTAGCCCGCTTTATTATTCTATGGCTGGTTACCTTTATTATATACTACCCTGCTGCAAAAGCAGGGTTTGTTACTGATTTTTCCGGGTGGCTCGATCAAATTAAAAATCACTCTTTTCTTGAATATATAAACAGAACTAATTTCGAGGTTGTAAGCCTGTACCAATTCACTCAGCTTAATACATGGATACTATATAAGCTCATTGGTACATCCTCATGGGCATGGCATACTGTATTTGTCACACTACATGCATTAAACGCTTACTTCATGTATAAGGTCTTAATAACGTTGCTACATGCCAGTGGCAGCAATAAGTATGACGAAGGAAGCTTCATAGGTGTTACCTTTTTCTGTACTACACCCTACATATCTGAAGTGATAGTATGGGAACCCTCATTTCATTACTTACAAGGTTTGTTGCTTATTCTACTAATTATCAGATGTGTGCAACACTATATACATACACCTAAATCCATATATATAATATTTGCCAGTATATTATTTCTATTATCTACACATGGGCTAGAGGTATTCTACTTAACGCCATGGATGGTTCTGTCAGTACTTCTCTTTTACCGCCATCAAAATATAATTCATAAACTTTTCTTTAGGCACTCACTACTTTTATTTGTAGTACCGATCTTTGTTATATTCTTTTTACGCTTAGTAGAATTTAGAATACTTCATGGTGATTGGGTATCCAGAGTAGGTTCGTCAGTAGTACTGGACATTTCTGACACAGGTTTAGGAAAAGCTGGCAAACATTTATTTAATATAATTTTTCTAGCTCGCTACCTCCCTTATGACCTTAATATCTTCGGGACCGAGTTTGTAAGTATAAAAAAGAGCATTTATGACTTTTTTGACACTACTGCTGGTATAGCTAGTATTTACCTTAGTGGCATAACAATACTTTTCTGGGGGCTTTTTAGATTCAAAAAAATAACCGTAAACAAAAAAGTACTGCTATTACTCTCATTTTGGACTGGTGCGTCACTACTACTAATTACCCCCCTTTGGTTTTATGATATGATGACGGTTACGTTCGATAGGTATGTTTATGTAACCTGTTGCTTCACATACGCTTTTATGGGAATTATTGTATGGGGTATCAAATCAAAAACCATCAGAGGTATATTACTAATTATAATCATTGGCCCTCAACTCTACTTCAGCATCAAAACAAACATCAGCTGGGGAAGATCTGCACATGTTATAGAGTCCATGTTAACTCAAATAGAGCCTGACAGTACAAAAACGACACTTGTACTAAATATGCCAGAGTCATTAAATGGTATACCTATGCTAGGTGCCTGGGATGAAAGTGAGCTACAGCTTATGCATAATTTGCTTTATACCAAGAGACAAGCCTTAACCAACACCTATGATGTACTGGCTTACAACATGGTAGATGCGAATAATGGTGCACATGTTCGTATACTCAATGACAGTATGATTCATGTGCAACTAAACCAAACAGGAACTTGGTGGTGGTACAAAAGCTTTGGAGGGTACAACTATGAAAATGCTGCATATAAACTCAATATAATAGACGGAGGTAACTATGAGCTACTCTTAAAGCAGCCTATTACCAACTACAATATGTGGTACCAAATCGGATACAACCTAAAACAAGTTGACAATAGAATGATAGGTATTGATCAACACTAAACCCTTCCCAATATAGATTTCCAGTTATATTAAGATAGATTTTATCTACACTGTTTAATCAGCGCCCCACTTAATACTTCCAAGCTTAAACAAGCTACTAAGTACTGTCATGATAGTGTTAAACCACAGTTTGAGCATACTTAACTGTTTGAACCAAAAACATTATTTGTCGTTAACCAGAGGAACCAAAAAATTACCTAAAATGAAAAAGTTTTTACTTACAACAACAATGATGATGGCAAGTATTGCCATGTTTGCTCAAACAGCCAGAGTTCAGGTAATACACAACTGTGCCGATGCAATAGCAGACTCGGTTGACGTCTACTTAGACGGTACACTAATTCAGGACAATTTTGCTTTTCGTACTGCAACACCATTTATTGATGCTCCTGCAGCTACTCCAATCACATTGGGTGTAGCACCAAAGAATAGTATGTCTGTAGCTGACACTATCTACAGCCTGACCGCTACTTTAGATAGCACTAAAACATACATCATAGTAGCAAACGGTATTGTTAGTATGAGTGGTTATACTCCTGCTCCGGCTTTCAGGCTCAGCATATTTGATATGGGACGTGAAGCCGCAAGCATGTCAGGCAATACTGATGTATTAGTAATGCATGGTAGTACAGATGCTCCAACGGTAGATGTGCGCAATAATGCTGATAATAGTGTACTTGTAGATGATGCAATGTTTGGAGATTTTAGCGCTGACTATTTGGAGCTGCCTACAAGTGATTATGTATTAAATATCACAGATGCTTCGGGTATGACATCTGTAGCTAAATATAGCGCGCCATTACAAACACTGAACTTAGCAGGAGGTGCACTTGTAGTATTAGCATCAGGCTTTTTAAACCCAAGCAACAACAGTAATGGACCTGCATTCAGCTTATATGCCGCTACAGCAGCAGGTGGAGCATTAGTGCAACTACCAACCTTTACAAGTATCAATAATGTAGCTTCTAATGATCTATCATTTTCAGTATGGCCTAGCCCTGCGGTTGATGTACTGAATATCAATGGTAAGTTCGACAATGAGGTAAACGTAATAATCTATAATGTGACAGGTAAACCAGTGATAGAACAGAATGGATTTAGCGGTAATAGTCTGGATGTGTCATCATTAACCGGTGGCATCTACTTCATAAGAGTAGATCACGACGGTCAAGTAGGTACACAAAGGTTCATTAAGAACTAGTCTCATTCTGACAGAGTAGTAATAGTAACTAGTACGTTGAAAAAAAGCCTCCTTTCCAGGGGGCTTTTTATTTATCTTTTGAATTAATAGCTTTTCCATCCAATACCCAAAACCAGGCATCGCCTATGTCTTCATCCTGAACAACCTTTACATAATTAAACCCATTCTTTTCCAACACTCTTGTTGAAGAATTATGTTCAGGAGATGTTTTTGCAGTGATAATAATTTCAGGGTTTTCTTTTCGTGCAATTTTAATCAATTCACTGCAGGCAAATGAGGCAACACCTTGACCTTCAAAGCCATTAAATGTCCAATATGCAATTTCTACCACCCCATTCTTAGGTTTACCGTTAAAGCTACATGTACCCACAGCACTATCATCTTTAATTATTAAGTATGCTACCCAAGGGATAACGAACCCTATTTTAGGATAATAATCTTCGTATACAGCCAGTAGCTGTTGACATTCTTCAGAGGTAAATATTTTGTCATTTTTATCCTCATTTTGCCTTATTAATCTTAATTCCATTTTTTAAAGCGTTACAAACTTTGGTCGATTATATAGTTTAAAATAAACAATAGCTTCAAACTTCTCAGTGATACAAGTATGGGCAACAGTATTTAAAGTCGGTAGTTATTATATAAGTGCAGATCTAAAGCATCTTAGTAATAAGACCAAATACCTAAAAACAAAAAAGCCGCTTCTTTCGAAACGGCTGTAATCTGTGCCCCAGGCGGGACTTGAACCCGCACTCGCATTGCTGCAAACAGGATTTTAAGTCCTGCGTGTCTACCAATTCCACCACCAGGGCATCCTGCACTATTGTGTAAATAAAAAATTCCAAACGCTAGGCTTGGAATTAATTAGAGCGGAAGACGAGATTCGAACCCGCGACCCTCACCTTGGCAAGGTGATGCTCTACCAGCTGAGCTACTTCCGCATTAGTGTTAAGAACTTTGGGAGTGCAAAGATAAACGACGTTTTAGAAAAATCAAAGGTCTTGATATATTTCTTTTTCCCTAAAGGGTTATCTCATAAAAGTACTGGTAACTAACCTAATATCTAATACTTTTGCACGATGGCTAAAAGTCAGCTAACAACACTACTGTATAAAGACCTCCTGACCGAGTGGAGGCAAAAGCATACGTTCTATGGCGTACTGCTGTATGTAGGGTCTACCGTATTTCTGGTGTATATGATGAGCGGCCAACCTGAAGCCAAGGTTTGGAACGGATTATTCTGGATAACTCAATTGTTTATTGCGGTTAACTCTGTAGCTAAAAGCTTCCTTCAAGAGCACCCTACCCGCTTCAGATACTACTTCACACTGGTTAAACCTGCATACTTTCTCATTGCAAAGATGATATATAGCATACTATTAATGATGGTAGTTAGCACTATATCATTCATACTATTCAATATCATGTTGGGTGCGCCAATCATTCAGATCGGGCTATTTACCATTATTACATTTACAGGGAGTGTTAGCCTGGCAATAATATTCACCTTCTTATCAGCCATAGCTGCGAGAGCACAGAATAATGCAGCTCTTATTGCTATACTTGGCTTCCCTCTAGCTACCCCTATACTTATGATGCTCAGCAACCTTGCAGTGAGTGCTATTGCACCTGTTTATCAACCGGGCTGGTGGAAACTTATGTTAGTATTAGCCTCGCTCGATATACTGGTTATCATATTAGGTATAATACTATTTCCATTTCTATGGCAAGAATAATTTAATCTGTTACATTTGCTAAAATTTTAGTCAGGTATTCATGCGTAAAAACTGGTGGAAAGTACTTGGGGTGTTACTCTTAGGATATGGACTCATAGGAGGATTATTGCTACCCGTACCCAGAAGGCACATCCTTAATGAAACTATCAGGAACTTATACTATCATGTTCCTATGTGGTTTACCATGATATTGTTATTCACAGTTGCATTTGCATACTCCATAAAATACTTAAGGTCAGGCAAGCTACAGCATGATATTTATGCTGCCAACTTTACCAAAGTGGGTATATTTTTTAGTATACTTGGTATGTTGACAGGTATGGAGTGGGCGCAGTATACCTGGGGTGAGGCATGGAGTAACGACCCTAAACAGTTAGGCACAGCCATATGTATGTTGATATATTTTGCCTACCTGATACTCCGTGGAGGCATTAGTAATGATGAGAAAAGAGCAAAAATAAGTTCGGTATACAACATATTCGCATTTGCGTTGATGATACCACTTATATGGGTACTACCAAGATTGGTAGACTCATTACATCCTGGTAACGGCGGCAACCCCGGCTTTAACACTTATGACCTGGACAGTCGTATGAGAATGGTGTTCTACCCTGCTGTTATCGGGTGGTTCCTTTTGGGCTTATGGATAAGCAACCTTAAGGTGCGTACAGACTTGATTAAGTTTAAAAGAGAGAACGAATTTTTACTTCAAATACAAGAAAAATAATGAAGCAATTTCTGCAGTTAGTATTAGTACTATTAACAAGCATTTCGGTAAAAGTTGCACAGGCTCAGGAAGCTTCTCCTGAGATGGCAGATACCTTCCGAAGTAATGGTAAAATATACGTTGTTGTTTTAGTATTAGCCACTATCTTTGTAGGAATTATTTTGTACTTAGTGCAGCTGGATCGTAAGATCAGCAAAATAGAAAAAACGAATAAAAACATTTCTTAACTCATTAGTATGGCTGATAAAGCAACTGCCACCGCCCCAAAAGCTTATAGTTTTTTCCAAGGAGTTGAACGCAACTTCGATAAAGCAGCGAAATACACCAGGTTTGATCCGGGCATATTAGAACAAATAAAGGCTTGTAACTCTGTATACAGAATGAAATTCCCTGTACGTATCGGAGATCAGATTGAAGTAATTGAAGCCTACCGTGTACAACACTCTCATCACAAGTTACCGTGTAAAGGTGGTATCCGTTACAACATCCATGTCAATCAAGATGAGGTAATGGCACTTGCAGCACTAATGACTTACAAATGTGCTATCGTAAACGTACCATTTGGCGGTGCAAAAGGCGGTATCAAAATAGACCCTAAGAAATATTCAGTTTTCGAACTAGAGAAGATCACTCGTAGATACGCATCTGAACTGGTTAAGAAGAACTTTATTGGTGCCGGCATTGACGTTCCTGCTCCTGATTATGGTAGCGGTGCTCGTGAAATGAGCTGGATAGCTGATACTTACGCATCTCTTAAACCGGGCGAAGTAGATTCGCTTGGTTGTGTTACAGGTAAGCCTGTTACTCAAGGTGGTGTACGTGGTCGTACAGAGGCTACAGGTCTTGGTACTTTCTACGGCATCAAAGAAGTATGCTCTTTCGCAGAGGATATGGAAAAACTAGGCCTTACAGCTGGTATCGCAGGTAAAAGAGTTATCGTTCAAGGTTTGGGTAATGTTGGTTACCACGCTGCAAAATTCTTCTACGAAGGCGGAGCTATTGTAGTAGGTCTTGCTGAATACGAAGGTGGTATATATGACGAGAATGGTCTTGACCCTGATAAAGTAGTTGCATATAGAAAAGAGAACGGATCTATCCTTGGCTATCCTGGTGCTACTGATATAAAAAATAGTAGTGAAACGCTGGAAATGGATTGCGATATCCTAATACCTGCAGCACTTGAGAATGTGATCAATGCTTCTAACGCACCACGCATTAAGGCTAAGATCATAGGTGAAGCGGCAAACGGTCCTCTTACTCCTGAAGCTGATGAGATATTACTTTCTAAAGGTTGCCTGATAGTACCTGATATGTACTTGAATGCAGGTGGTGTAATAGTATCTTACTTTGAGTGGTTGAAGAACTTAAGCCACGTACGTTTCGGACGTATGGATAAGCGTTTTAGCGAAAACCAAAACACTCAGATACTTCAAAGCGTTGAAGCACTTACAGGTAAGCAGGTAACAGATATCGAGCGTAGACAAATACTTCATGGTCCTGACGAGGTAGATCTTGTATACTCTGGTCTTGAAGACACTATGATAGATAGCTATCGTGAGATACGTGAAATGATGCTTACTCTAGGTATTAACGATATGCGTACTGCTGCATTTGTTGTATCTATCAACAAAGTAGGTGTTGCATATGAAGAGTTAGGTATCTTCCCATAAAGAATAAACATACCGTTTATATAAAAACAGGCTACCAAATGGTAGCCTGTTTTGTTTTCTATTTCTTGATTTTATCTAACCCTTTCGCTCAACTTTCCACTGGTCTCTATGCTTGCGCAAGGGATGATCTTTTGACTTATTGAAGACCATAACACCATTCTCCCTACCTGCTCTGCGCGCTCTTTGCTCTTCTGCTGGCAGGTTCTTTTCTTCAAGACACACGTCACTACAACAACCTTCCAGCTTTGCAGCGCAGTCTTCGCACTGTATGAATAGTAAGTGACAACCATCATTCTTACAGTTGGTATGACTATCGCATGACTTGCCACAAGTATGGCACTCTGCTATTACATCTTCAGTAATACGCTCTCCCAGCCTGTTATCAAATACAAAGTTTTTACCAATGAACTTAAGCGGTAACCCTTCTTGCTTGGCCTTACGCACATACTCTATGATTCCGCCTTCTACATGATATACATTCTTGAAGCCACTATGCTTGAAGTAAGCACTCGCCTTCTCACACCTGATACCCCCCGTGCAATACATCACAATATTCTTATCCTTACTCTCCTTTAGCATATCTACAGCCATAGGTAGCTGCTCGCGGAAAGTATCTGAAGGCACCTCAATAGCATTTTGGAAGTGCCCAACCTCATACTCGTAATGGTTTCTCATGTCTACCACTATAGTATCAGGGTCGTCTGTAAGCTCGTTAAACTCTTTTGCTTTCAGATAGTTACCTGTATCTGCAGGGTTGAAATCAGGATCATCAATTCCATCAGCAACAATCTGCTTACGCACCTTTATTTTCAATACCCAGAAGGACTTACCGTCATCATCTACTGCGATATTCATACGAATACCATCAAGATCATTAGCAGAACCGTAGAGCCCTGCTTTAAAAGCTTCATAGTTGCTTTCAGGAACACTTATTTGTCCGTTTATACCTTCTTCGGCAATATATATGCGGCCAAAGACTTTTAGCGGCTCAAATAGCATCCATAGCTTATCTCTAAAGTCCTGAGGATCGTCTACTTTAAAATACTTGTAGAAGGAGACTGTAGTACGCGGCTCTGTCTCTGCCAACATACGTTGCTTCAGCTCCTCATTAGATATTCGGTTGTGTAACACTGGCATGGTGTACCTTCCTTTTATTTGTTTGAGGATAAAATTATCAGCTGCAAAGATAAAGTAAATTCACATTTTAAGACTTGCTTTGTATTTTACATATAAAGATTGATTACCCATGCTTCGTTACATCATATTATCCACAGTACTACTGTTCAGCACATTAGCGACAATAGCCCAACCAAGGCAATTAAAACTAACCAATAAGTCAGGCTACTACTTTAGTGGAAATGATAGCAAACTGAAAGACGGTGTAAACTGCTTTGTAGTGAATGAACAGAAAGAATATGAAAAGCTATTTGGCAGAAAAAAGGATATAGACTTTGAGAAAGAGTGGATGCTGGTCCTAGTAATGCCATCTACTAAAAAGGATATCTTCTTACAGTTCAACAGAGTATCTATGCAGGCTGGCAGCTTCATTGAGGTATATTGTGATTTTGGCAAACTAAAAGGCAAGGCGCTAACATATGACACGAACCCACTAGCCGTATGTACTATACCAAAGCAAGAAGATATTAGAACAGTAAGATTCTACGAAGAACACAAAGGGAAGCTACATTTGGTAGAAACTGTGCAGGTAGACTAAGCCTATCTATCATTACAACCACCTGAATGGATTTCTGCGGCTCATAAGCATGTAGCGTTTCATATTCATCCAAAAGGCTAACACCATGTACACTATGATCGGTGAGCCGAATGTCAGGAATGATATATAAATGAACCAGAGACGTATACGAGAAGTAGCTACACCCAGGCGCTCACCAATAGCAGTGCACACACCAAAGGCTTTCCACTCAATAAAACTTCTGAACTCTGCTATACGCTTCTCCATACGGGTATAAAAATATGTATTTTCTGCATATAGTCGTATAATACTGATTATTAAAATATTATAAAATAAATAAGCCCCGATATCGGGGCTTATTTA
>CAZHDM010000017.1:0-73126 GCA_964531655.1 uncultured Flavipsychrobacter sp. | reverse complement strand
TGGTTGTTGTTTGACTTTGTTTGTTTGTCGTTGATTGTGATACAAAGATGCGACCACAGACCAAACAGGGGAAATTTTCAGCCTCGGTTAACCATGAATTTGCAACCGAGTAACAAACGGTTAACATTTGAAAATGAAGCACTTTAGCCGTAAATCCCTCTATTTATAAGGATTTGACATAGAATTTCAGCTTAGAATTAATATATTCGTCACTCTTAAAATCAAATACACATTTATGCTATCAGATATTGAAATATCAAGAGCTGCCAAGCTGAGACCTATTAGCGAGATCGCTGAAAAGTTAGGTATCAACCCTGATGATATTATCCCTTACGGTAAGACGAAGGCCAAAGTGCCATTAAGCTATCTTAATGAGGATAAGATCAAAGATTGTAACCTTATATTGGTAACAGCTATAACACCAAACAAAGCAGGTGTAGGTAAAACGGTAACTAGTGTTGCTACATCTCTGGGGTTAAACTATATAGGCAAGAAAGCCGCCGTTGCTCTTCGTGAGCCTAGTCTTGGACCATGCTTTGGTATGAAAGGTGGTGCTGCAGGTGGTGGTTACTCTCAGGTATTACCAATGGAAGATATCAACCTACACTTTACAGGTGATATGCATGCTATTACATGTGCTAATAATATGATTGCTGCATTATTAGATAATTACCAGCATCAAAACCGTCATACAGAAGATGCCTTAAACTCAATAGTTTGGCGCAGAGTATTAGACGTTAATGATCGCTCTTTACGTAATGTTATCACAGGTATTGGAGGAATCACAAATGGTGTAACTACAGAAACAGGCTTTGATATTACACCTGCCTCTGAGATCATGGCGTTATTCTGCCTTGCAAATAGTGTAGAAGATTTACAGACTCGTATAGAAAAAGTGGTGTTAGGTTACAAAAGAGATAAAACAGCAGTTACAGTAAAAGATCTAGGTATAGCAGAGTCAATAGTAGTTTTATTAAGAGAAGCAATATTGCCAAACTTGGTACAAACTACAGAGAATACCCCTGCATTTATACATGGTGGACCGTTTGCAAATATTGCACATGGTTGTAACTCTGTATTAGCTACAAAAATGGCTATGAGCTGCAATGATTACGTAGTTACAGAGTCTGGTTTTGGTAGTGATCTAGGTGCAGAGAAGTTCATGGATATCAAATGCCGTATGTCTGGCCTAAGACCAAAGGCCACTATTATAGTAGTTACTACATCTGCTCTTAAGCTACATGGCGGTGTTCCAGCTGATGATATTAAGAAGCCAAACCTTGAAGCAATGAAAGCAGGCTTACCAAACTTGCAAAGACATGTTGAAAACATGAAAAACTTCGGTCAGAGTGTGGTAGTATCTTTCAATAAATTCCACTTCGATACAGATGAAGAAGTAAACTACCTAACACAATGGTGTGAGGAGCAAGGAGTTGCATTTGCTATAAACAATGGCTTTGCGGAAGGTGGTAAAGGAGCAGCTGCATTGGCGGAAAAGGTTGTTGATGTTATTGAAAACAATCCGTCAAAAGACATCAACTTCACTTATGAAGATAATGACCCACTACGCACTAAAATTGAAAAGATAGCAACAAAGATATACCGTGCTGATGGTGTTGATTTTGGTGCTGGCACACTCACTAAACTTAAAAAGTTTGAAGATGCTGGTTGGGGTGACCTTCCGGTATGTATAGCTAAAACTCAATATTCATTTAGCGATGATGCTAAAAAGATAAATGCCCCAACAGGGTTCAACATCACAATACGTGACGTTGTTATCAACGCTGGTGCAGGATTTATAGTAGCAGTTGCAGGTGATATTATGCGCATGCCTGGTCTACCAAAAGAGCCTCAGGCAAACCATATTAAACTTGTAAATGGAGAAATTGAAGGATTAAGCTAGTCTTAACTCCTCATATTATACTTGATAGCCACCAATTAGGTGGCTATCTTATTTTAGTATCTCTACGAACTTTAGTAAATGGATAATATATTTAGTGTAGTAATAAAATAGAAGTAGACAACATAATATGCTTATCAAGCAATATTTTGACATCTTTATTAATACACTTAGCAGCAAGAAGTACTGGCTACCTTATACTGCTACATTGCTATGTTTCATTGCTATATTTTTTGCTTTTCCCAGCTACGATCAGATAGATATAGAAAAAGGTTGGAATCCAATCTTTGAAAAAGGTGATCATCCATTTACAAATAGTGACCATAATTCAGGCACACATGCTGCTAAGTTAACATTTAGGCTTACAGCGCCTCTAATAGTGCATGCTCTCCACCTCAATGTAACTGGTGCATTAATACTATTCGGCATTATAGGTTTAATGAGTTTTGGGCTTGTTCTAAAAATCACTCATCGAATATTCGATGATAAGAGAACAACTATAATAGTAGGCTTGTGTACTGCATTAATTTACTTTGGTAAACTCTCCTTCACTTCTGTTGTTAGTGGTTTTGTAGATGGGATGGCTATATTCTTTCTCTTATTAGCTATATATACCAAGTCTAATATATTAAGAAGTTTACTTGTAGTAATAGCTGCATTTACTGATGAGCGGGCTTTAATTGCATCCTCAATATTGGCAGTATTATACATTGTCGAAAGCAACTCTGCTTCCATAAAAAGATTGTTTCAACCTAACTGCATAAGTGTTTATATAGCATGGGGTATCTATTTTACTATACGCGTCACTTTAGCTAACAGCTACAACTTGCAAACTGATACAAAGGGCGTAGGTCTCAGCGTACTGTTCAACCAAATAAACAATATACCAATGGGTATATGGTCTGCGCTAGAAGGCCTATGGATCATTGTTATCTATTCATGGTATCTATTACTCAACAAAAAGAAATATCTCGAGCTATTACTTTTTGTGTGGTGTTCAGCTATAATATTACTGGTAGGGGTAAGTGTTGTTGATATCAGCAGAAGTGTGGTTTACCTCTTCCCTGCTATATTTGTATCGTTTAGCATTATCAAAAAAACTTCTAACCTTGCTACATTCAACAAGCTATTGATCTACTCCTTGATACTTTGCTTCATATACCCGGCATATTATGTAGGGGGTAAGAAGACCATTTGGTGGACATATCCTTTTCCTCTAGCTATACTTAGATATTTGAATATAGGTTAACCAAAGCTATTCACCTTCGCTAATAATGCTTTGTTAGTAACTGGTCTATGAAAAATAATATTCTTCAGCTCTTCATAGTCTTCATTCAATAGCTCTTTAAAATTCCATTTGGCTATGCTCTTAGCCTTTCTGCCTCTTTTAAGCTGTACCCAAAAATTCTTCCAATGGTCAGGCATCATTAAACCAGCAAAAGCTGCGGTACCTAACGTAAACGGAGATATCTTTCCATTACCGATCAAAAAGAACTGCATAGCTGCCTCATCGTCAATGTGAGTTGTAAAATCTAATAGTATATGATAAGCATCATGTCTTTCCACTTTAGGTACAGGCTGTAACTCTTCAGTTTTTAAAAAATGTCCTAACTCATTACCTAATGTACCCTTAGGATACTTGACCATATCTTCTCTTAGCATATGCCATGGCTCGCGCTTAAAATATAGCTTAGCATGAACAGGTATCACCTCCCCTAATAAAAATAGCAGCATACGCTCTCTGATAGTATGTTCCTTTTTGTACTTAATAATAATTGGCTTCATAGTTTAATTTTTAATTGTAAATATTATTTTTTCAAAAAATACTGAAATAAATAACCCATAAAAATACCCGATAAGTTATCGGGTAAACTTCCTATTTTATTTAAATAGCTTTAATAGTGTTCCGCTAAACCAATTTTCGTTGGCAGCAATTAAACCTTTCAACGCTTTATCTCCTTTTAGAGCAAAGCTTTCTAAATTCTCCATTGTTTGTAAAAACTCTTTTCCTTCTTTTGTTGACTTTCCACCTTCAATACTCTGCAGTTCTGTTACAGTTTTCAGAAGTGGATCGAACTCCTTCTTCTTCCTTTCTTGGATAATACGCATTGCTACATTCCAGATGTCTTTATCTGCTACAAAAAACTCTTTTCTTTCGCCAGGCTTTAATACTTTCTCAACAAGCTGCCAGTCTATCAACTCCCTAATATTCATATTCGTATTACCACGGCTGATCTGTAGTTCTTCCATAATATCGTCAGAACTTAATGGCTCAGCAGACACTAGCAACAAAGCATGTATCTGAGCCATAGTACGATTTATCCCCCATTGTGTACCTAGTATACCCCAACTCTGTATAAATTCTAATTTAGCTTGTTCTAACTTCATAAAGCAAACTTAGCAAATTATTACAACTTTCAAAAATTTCTGAAAATAAGAATAACAATTTTTACAGCATTTAACTTTAAACAATAAAAAAGGAGTAGGTCAACCTACTCCTTTTACTCTCTCATCCTAATATCTTACTCAGCAATAACAAACCTTTTATTATACTTCTTATCATTTATTGTCATTCTAAGCATATACGTACCTGCTGCATATCTACCTTCAAGATCTATTGTATGAGCTAACGTCTTATTAGTAGCTGTAGCAGAACCTCTATATACTATTTGCCCAAGTGAATTCATTACTTCGAGTTGTACATTGTCTGTGATAGCAGTCGATAGTGATACAGTGATATTAAACTTACCATTATTCGGGTTTGGATAGAGATCAATATTCTCTACTTCTTCGGTTACAGTTGAGACAGCAGTTGTAATATTTTTACTCATCACTACTCTATCTGTAACACATGGTAAACTACTCACCATTTCTACCTGTACTCTCCTCCACGACTCGATACCTTTAGCGATATATGTATCTCCTGTTTCACCTTGTACTACTTTACCATGGGCAAACCATCTGAACTTAGGATTCTGACCACCATTCACAGGTAGTGCTTTAAATACGTATGTATCGTCACCTATGTGATACACAGTGATATTAACAGCTGTAGGTTGTAATGTTCCAACATCGAAAGATATACTGTTACTCACCTCAGGGAATACACACCTCGCACTACTAATGAATCTACATTCTATGACATCCTGATCATTCAATGCTGAACTCTTCAATGTAGCATTTGTTTCACCAGGCATATCCTTACCATTTCTTATCCATTGGTACTTAGGAGTAGGTCCTCCATTTGTAAACCATGTATATAGAGTAACTTCTACATCTTTACATATTTGGGTATCAGGACCACCAACTATAGTAATATTTGCTTTGATCACTTTTATTACATCCATCACAATATCATTACTTGTCACAGTTTCAGGAGATGGACATTTAATACTACTAGTCATCTTACAATTAACGATATCTCCATTCTGTAGCATAGTGCTTGTAAATGAATCGATATTCGAACCTACCGGGTTTCCATTTACCTGCCATTGGAACACAGGTGTCGATCCACCATTTGTTGTTTGAGCATATACATAATAAGGTCTACCAAGACAAGCTTGATTACCTGTAGGAGATGATATATTAACAGTAGGCGTAGAGTATGGTGTGACCTTCATACCTACTTTATTACTCACTACCGTTGCCGGTCTAGGACATACATAGCTGGATGTCATCTCACAAACTATAGTATCCATGTCAGCAAATGTACTGCTGGTGTAAGTACTACCTGATGCTACAGTGCTTCCATTAACTTTCCATACATAAGAAGGTGAGCTACCTTCATTTGTTGCGCTTGTAGTAAAAGTAACTGGTGTACCAACACATATATCATCATTAGATGCCTGAATCTGCACTATAGGTGTTTTTAATGGGTAAACCGTAAGCTTAGCACCTGTAGTTATTACAGAAGGTGTACATGCGCCACTTATTACACAACGATAATCATAGCCATTCATGTAATAGTATGCCTTATTTATCGTTAGTTGGTTTGTAGTAATACCTGAGTATAAGGCTGTATTATTAATATTTGACCATGTACTTCCATTACTCACTTGCCACTGATATGTTAAAGCTGTACCTGTAGCACTTACTGCAAATGTTACATTGTCTGTACTATCACATACTGAGGTTGCAGCAGGGTTTGAAGTTATTGCTGGACGTGCCTGTATCGTTAGCAGCGATGTATCCGAATTAGCTGTAGCACATGTACCGCTAACTACACAATAATATCGGTAGCTTATTGCAGAACTAGATGCTGTAGGTCCTGTAATAGATAGCGTATTTGAAGTAACCCCGCTATATACACCTCCATTGGTCATAGCAGACCATGTACTACCATTATACATCCACCATTGATATGCTAAACCCGTACCTGTAGCAGCTATTGAGAAGCTAGTATTATCACCACTACATATAGTTATGCTTCCTGCAGGCTGACTTGTTACTACAGGATTCGCATTCACAGTTAATGTTGCTGCACCTGACGTTGCCGATGGGCTACATGTTCCACTCACAATACAACGGTATTGATAACCATTATATGATGGTGGTATATTAGTAAGACTAAGCGTATTACTAGTTGCCCCTGCATAAACACCTCCATTAGTGATATTAGTCCAACCACTACCATTATTCATCTGCCACTGATATGTAAGACCTGTACCAGTTGCTGTAACATTAAAGCTGTGGTTTAAACCCTCACATATGGTCTTATTAGTAGGAGAACTACTAACTACAGGAGATGTTTGTATAGTTATAGATACTGCTGTCGATATTACAGGAGGTGTACATGTACCACCTACAATACAACGATATTGATAACTATTCACAGCGGTAGTGGCAGCAGTAAGGTTTAGTGTAGCTGTTGTAGCGCCACTATATATGCCCGTATTAGTGATGTTATTCCAACCACTACCACTATTCACTTGCCATTGGTAAGTAAGTGCTGTACCTGTAGCTGTTACGTTGAAGGTGGTATTTGTCCCTTCACATATAGTTCTATTTACGGGTTGACCAGATATAGATGGTAGTGCATTAACTGTAATATTGGTAACTACAGACGTTGTTGATGGTGTACAAGTACCACTCACCACACAACGATATTGATAACCATCTACAGCTGTAGTAGCTGCTATTAAGTTTAAAGTGCTTGTAGTAGCATTACTGTAAATGCCAGTGTTAGTTAGGTTAGTCCATCCACTACCACTATTTACTTGCCATTGGTATGTTAAACCTGTGCCGGTTGCAGCAACATTAAACGTGGTATTATTACCATCACAGATGACACTATTAACTGGTTGAGTTGTAATTATAGGGGCTGTATTGATTGTTAAGGTAGCTGCGTTACTATTGACACCAGGTATACATGCACCGCTCACCACGCAACGGTATTGATAACCGTCAACTGTTGTAGTAGCTGATGTTAAGTTTAGTGTATTTGTAGTAGCACCACTGTATATACCAGCATTAGCTACATTACTCCAGCCACTACCATTATCCACTTGCCATTGATAGGTTAGACCCGTGCCGGTTGCTACAATAGTATATGAAGTATTTGTATTCTCACATATGGTACTATTATTTGGCTGGGTTGTAATTGATGGTGCTGTATTTACCGTTATGCTAACGATACTTGACGTAGCTCCTGGTAGGCAAGTTCCACTTATAACACAACGATATTGGTAACCATCAATAGCAGTAGTAGCTGAATTTAAGTTTAATGTACTGGTAACGGCTCCTGTATAAACACCTCCATTGTTCACATTACTCCATCCACTACCGTTATTCACTTGCCATTGGTAAGTTAAGTTAGACCCAGTAGCTACTACATTGAAGTTTGTATTGTTACCTGAACATATAGTACTATTAACAGGCTGCGTAGTTATAACAGGTGCAGTATTTACAGTTAGATCAACAGTAGACGAAGTAACACCTGGCACACATGCACCTCCTACAATACAACGATATTGGTAACCATTCACAGCGAAACTAGCACTAGTTAAACTAAGTGAATTTGTGGTTGCTCCACTATAGATACCTGAGTTTGTAACACTACTCCAGCTACTACCATCGTATACTTCCCATTGGTAAGTGAGGCCTGCACCTGTAGCGGCAATTCCAAATGTAGCATTACCTCCCTCACAAATAGTGCTGTTTGTCGGCTGGATAGTTATTACAGGGGCTGCGTTTATTGTTAAGGTAGCAGTATTTGAATTGACTGGTGCTGTACACGTGCTATTAAGAACACAACGATATTGATATCCGTTCTGTGTCATGGTAGCTCCGGTCAAAGCAAGAGTGGCTGTAGTTGCGCCGCTATAAATGCCAGTATTTGTGATATTAGACCACCCACTACCACTATTCACCTGCCATTGATAAGTTAAACCAGATGCAGAAGCTAATACGCTAAATGTTGTATTGTTACCTGAACAGATGGTACTGTTTGCAGGATGACTATTTATAGTTAATAATGAATTGATATTTAGTGTTGCTGCATTACTAGTTACTGCAGGAGTACAAGTACCACTCACTACAGCGCGATACTGATAACCATCTTCTGTAGCAGTAGCACCAGTAAGTGTCAATGTATTAGTTGTAACGTTACTATATATACCAGTGTTAGCTAAGTTACTCCAACCGCTACCTGTATTCACTTCCCACTGGTAAGTTAATCCTGCTCCACTGGCAGCAACAGAGAATGTTGTGTTGTTACCGTCGCAAATGGTACTGTTAGCGGGCTGTGTAGTTACTACCGGTGAAGTTTGTATTGTTAAAAGTGCAGCATTAGTCGTAGCACCAGGTGTACATGTACTTCCTACAACACAACGATATTGATAGCCATTCTGTGTTGTTGTGGCGGCTGTTAAGTTAAGTGTAGTTGTAGTGGCTCCAGAATAAATACCACTGTTTGTTACATTAGTCCAACCACTACCTGTATTCACTTCCCACTGATAGGTCAGCCCTACTCCGCTAGCTGTTACAGAAAAGGTTGTATTCTGTCCATTACATATTGTGCTATTATTAGGCTGTGTAGTTATTGATGGCGCAGGGTTTACTGTAAGTGTTCCTGCATTAGAGTTAGCAGGAGACGTACATGTACTATTTATTACACAACGGTATTGATAACCATCTTGTGTAGTAGTAGCTCCCGTAAGAGCCAAAGAGCTAGTCGTAACGTTACTGTAAATACCTCCATTAGTTAAATTACTCCAACCGCTACCTGTATTTACCTGCCACTGGTAGGTTAAACCCGAACCTGACGCAGTTACACTGAATGTTGTATTGTTACCATCGCAAACTGTAGCGTTAGCTGGTTGAGCACTGATAGATAATATAGAGTTTATACTTAACGTTGCGGTGGCACTAGTTGCATTTGGAGAGCATGTACCACTTATAATACAACGATATTGATAACCAGAAACGTTTACTGTAGTAGCTCCTGTTAGCGATAGCACACTTGTAGTAACGCCGCTATAAATACCACCATTAGTTAAGTTAGCCCAGCCACTGCCATTATTCACTTGCCACTGGTATGTTAAACCAGCACCTGTAGCGATCAAATTAAATGAAGCGTTGCCACCTGAACATACATTAGTGTTAGATGGTTGTGTAGAGATCGCCGGGGCTTCTTGTATAGTTAACGTAGCTGCTGTTGTTGTTGCAGCTGGCGTGCACGTTCCACTCACTATGCAGCGATATTGATAGCCGTCCTGTATTGCTGTAGCACCAGTCAATGTTAATGTACTTGTAGTAGCATTACTGTAAATACCTGTGTTAGTAACATTGGTCCACCCGCTACCACTGTTTACTTGCCATTGATAGGTTAATCCTGTACCAGTAGCAGTAGTGCTATAGCTTGTATTAGCACCGCTACATATAGTATTATTAGATGGTTGTAATGTTATAGAAGGAGCTTCATTTATAGTCAGTGTTGCGGCATTAGAATTTGCAGATGGTGAACACGTACCACTCACCACACAACGATATTGATAACCGTTTTGTGTCGTCGTTGCAGCTGTCAAAGTTAGCGTTGCTGTAGTGGCTCCTGTATATATACCAGTGTTACTTATACTAGCCCAACCACTACCTGTATTCACCTGCCACTGATAAGTCAATCCTGCACCTGTAGCTACAACACTAAAGGTTGTATTTGCATTTTCACATATGGTACTGCCAGATGGCTGTGTTGTTACAGAAGGTGCCTCATTGACAGTTAATGTTGCAGCATTGGAAACAGCATTGGGTGGTGCTGCGCCAGACACTTCACAACGATATTGATAACTATTCTGGGCTGTTGTTGCATTTGTTAACGTCAACGTATTTGTTGTTGCACCTGAATAGATACCTCCGTTCGTCACATTAGTCCAACCACTACCTGTATTCAACTGCCATTGATATGATGTTGCACTTGTAGCTGTTATACTAAACGTCGTGTTGCTACCACTACAGATAGTATTGTTAGCAGGCTGAGCTGTTATAGCAGGAGCACTGTTCACTGTTAGTGTTGCTGCGTTTGATGTAGCATTTGGCGTACATGTTCCGCTCACCACACAGCGGTACTGATTACCACTTAGACCTGCTGTAGTAGTGGATAGGCTCAAAGTATTAGTAGTAGCTCCACTATATATACCTCCATTAGTAACATTTGCCCAACCACTACCGCTATTCACCTGCCACTGGTAGGTAATAGCTGTACCCGTAGCTGTTACGCTAAACGAGGTAGCACTACCAGCACCTACAGTGCTATTTGTTGGTTGTACTGTTACAGAAGGCGCACTGTTAACTGTTAGGGTTGCAGCATTTGAAACAGCATTTGGTGGTGCTGCGCCAGACACTTCACAACGATATTGATAACCATTCTGTGTTGTTGTTGCACTTGTTAACGTCAACGTACTTGTTGTTGCACCTGAATAGATACCTCCGTTAGAAACATTAGTCCAGCCACTACCTGTATTCAGCTGCCATTGATATGATGTTGCACTTGTAGCTGTTACACTGAACGTTGTGTTGCTACCACTACAGATAGTACTGTTAGCAGGCTGAGCTGTGATAGCTGGTGCACTGTTCACTGTTAGGGTTGCAGCGTTTGATGTTGCATTTGGTGTACATGTTCCGCTCACCACACAACGATACTGATTACCACTTAAGCCTGCAGTAGTTGTTGAAAGGCTCAAAGTATTAGTAGTAGCTCCACTATAGACACCTATATTAAAGATATTGCTCCAACCAGAACCACTGTTCACCTGCCACTGATAAGTTAGACCAGAACCAGTAGCTGTTACGCTAAATGAGGTAGCACTACCGACACCTACAGTGCTATTGGTAGGTTGCACTGTTACCGAAGGAGCTGAACCAATAGTAAGTGTAGCCGCTGTTGATGTTGCAGCAGGACTTACAGAACCTGTTACAACACAACGATACTGATAATTATTATATGCATTGGTAACATTACTCAAAAGCATAGTACTTCCCGTAACACCACTATAAATACCGGTATTAGAAAGATTGCTCCATCCGCTACCGGTATTCACTTGCCATTGATATGTCAGGCTAGTACCTGAAGCCGAGACACTAAATGTAGCATTATTCCCCTCACAGATAATACTGTTAGATGGCTGTGAATTTATAGATGGTGCCGTACCTGTCACGCTGAGTGTTGCGCTGCTCGATGTGTCGGCACAGTTGCTTGAATTAGTTACTATACAACGGTATTGATTTGTACTATATGTATTGTTTGGTGCTGTAAGTGATAATGTAGCTGTAGTGGCACCACTGTACACACCACCATTAGATACGTTACCCCATCCGCTACCTGTATTTACCTGCCACTGATAGCTATTAGCATTAGTAGCTGTTACACTAAATGATGTATTGTTACCTGAGGTGATAGCACTGTTTGTAGGATTTGCAGTAACTGTAGCCTGAGGGTTTACCGTTACTGTAGCACCTATCCTTACAGAGCTGGTACACTCTCCACCACCCTTAGTGTAGAACATGGTAGCATTAACCTCTCTTGGAGTTAGTGTCAGACCAAAAGGGTAACTTTTCCCGACACCTTCATAAATAGTTACATCACTATTACCTGCAAGGTAATTACCTACCGCAGTACCATCTGTGTAATGCAGCCCACCACCGGAAGTATTTGTTACATAAAAGGAGTATCTGGTATTCGCAGGTATTGTTACAGAAAATGTAATAGGAAGTGGTGTAGGAACATTCATCCCCAACGAAGTAACACTGGTTGCTCCTCCTAAATAGGTCCATGCGCTTGAGTTAGTTTCAAAACCCACATGTGTGCCAGTTTTGTAATATATCTCATAATCAGCAGTTGTACCCGTATATATATTTGCGCTAAAATGTGTAACGGTGATCGGTGATCCACCTGTTTGTACATCAAACATAGCACCGCGCTGACCATTATTTGTGTTATATGGTGTTACCAGAGAGTCATTAGTAGTACCACTACCGGATGTACCTACAGCCTGAGCATAATAAGTAGCCGTAGATGCGGGAGCAGTAAGCGTTAAATTATTACCTGTATCTACAAGTGTACCACCCGTAGACGCTGTATACCAGCGTATAAGTGATGTAGCTGCACTTGCTGTAGCAGTAAGCACCGCATTTTCACCTGCACATACTGTATCATTAGTAGTGGCAGTAACGCCTACCACATTTAAGGTAGCTGCATTTGAGGTAGCTGCAGGGCTTGCTGCACCAGTAGCTATGCAACGGTATTGATACCCATTCATACTAACTGTAGCCGAAGTAATGTATAATGAATCTGTAGTAGCACCTCCATACACACCGCCGTTAGACAAGTTACTCCATCCACTACCAGTATTTACCTGCCACTGATAAGATGTAGCATCATTAGCAGATACCACAAAGTAAGAAGCTCCGCCATGACATACAGTATCACTACTCGGGTGAGATGTAATAGATGGTGCCGGTGCTGCTGAAACAGTTAGTGTAGCAGGTGTTGAAGTAGCATTTCCAGAACAACCTATTGCTACACAACGATAGCTATTACCATTCATACCTGAAGTAGCACCAGTTATACTAAGTGTAGATGTTGTAGCATTGGAATATACTCCACTGTTGCTGATATTAGAATAACTACCACCTGTACTTACCTGCCACTGATAGGCATAGCCATTAATAGCTGTTGCTGATAATGTAGTATTACCACTTGTTAACACAGATGTATTACTAGGATGTGCTGTTATTGTAGGCAGAGGTAACGGACTGGCAACTGAAAGAGAAAAGTCATCAAACCAACGCCAAGAATTAACGCCACTGGTTTTTCCACAGATAGTAATATACTGACCATTATTGGGTGCTGTAAAAGTTATAGTCCTTTGCTGCCAACTAGCTGTAGTACTTGCAGGAACTACAACACCTACTTGAGTGCCAAACGTTGTGTTACTAGTAGACACACCTATATAACTAGTATCTACAATGGACGAAAAGCTGGTTGACCTATACACATAAAACGTAAGAGTATAAGAGTTACCCGATGTTAAGGGACAAGACAAATGTAAAGCAATACTATCCTCATTTGGACCGCCAACCATGCCAAGACAATATGAACCTGACCTTGGATTACCATAACTACTGCTAGTATGTATAATATCTCCCTCTGCAGAAGATCCTCCAAAGCTCGTAACATCTGACATATAGTAATTGAACGAAATGTTGTTGAGATTATACCGACTTGTGCCACCAGCGGTGTTACTCTCAAAACCACCATTCATAATACTCTGAGCAATAGTTACATTCATGCTACTCATGAGCAATAGCAGAACAAAAAAATTTCTGAGGGGAAGATTAAACATATTACAGATTTTACAGTGTGTTGTATTGTTTGTTATAGCTTGCTGTGTTTTACATTCTCGATCTTTGTATCTACTGCATCTATTTTTTTACTATACATGTACCATATAGAAAGCATAGTAACCATACACGCACCCAGCACCACAAGAACTATAACTAGCTCCTTTCTCACATCATTCAAAAATTTGCGTAAAACAGGCATAGCTCAAATATGCCTACAATGAAAATCTGTAGCAATTATTTGCCGTAGCAATGCTGTTGCAGGGCCGTTGCAAAAGCGTTGCAAAAACATAAAAACATAAAAGTCAAACACTTACGAATTAGGATAAATAGAACTCGTAAGGAGTAATTATATAGAATCGACGAAAGATTGCATATTAGTATCGTCGCCAAGCATGAACTTTTTCCTTAATCTATGCTTGTAGCTACGTATGGTATCGGGCTGTACTCCCAGCACACTTGCCATCTCTTTATTGGTAAGTTTGAGCTTAGTGAGTACCAAAAAACGTGTATCTGCCGGACTTAACTCAGGCATTTTTTCTTTCAGGCGATGTAGAAAACCTGCATGTACTTTATCAAAAAGCAGCTTGAATTCTTCCCACTCATCATCAGTAAGTATAGTAGAACTATATAACTGCTGCATGATCGTATTATCTACCTTCTCTTGCTTTGATTCAGAGATGGTAGTTTGAAGCCTCTCTATTTCTCCCTCAGATTTTTCGATCAATGCATTCTTTTCCTGGAGGCGCTTAGTGAAATTATCTAGTTGTTGTTTGGCATTCTCAAGGTTCGCCTCGTATAGCTCTTTATCCAATAAGAGCTTCTGTTGCTTATTCTTGTGTTTTAAGCGTTGTCTGTTAATGATCAGATATGCTATAATGCTTAATAATATTAAACCTGCAACTAATGCGTTCCTAACAGTACTGATCAGCTCTTTTTCCACAGTCAGCCTCTCCAGCTCTTTATCATAAAGTTGCTGATTGATCCTGTTTTGTACCCTAGCTAACTGTATAATGTTATCTCTTCTCTGTAAACTATCCCTATATATTTCAGAAGAATCCCTATAGCTAAGCGCCAGTTTATAATTACCAGTTACAAGACTATGCTTAGACATTACTTGATAGTATATAGGTAAATATTTTACTCGATCCTCCATGCTATCAACATAATGCCACGCTAATTTTAACTCTTTTTCTGCCTGAGATGTATTACCCAACTCTAAATACGAGTCTGAGAGCTTTATTAAAGAGTTAACAGCATTATCGAATGATCCATAATCTATACATGCATATGCATCTACAGCAAGTAATGGTATAGCCTTAGTATAGCTTTCTTGTAAATAATATGATATACCAATATTACCCTTTGCTATAGCCACCCAAATATCATCACTAGCCTGCTCAGCAATATTTATAGCCTCTTCAAAGTACGTGATGGCTGTACCGTAGTTCTCTTTTTTTCTATATATAAGCCCTAGTGAGTTTTTAGACTGAATATTAACTCTCGCCTTCCAACTATCAGGAAGCGTATCGGCAATTTTCAATATTCTTTCTGCTGTAACAAGGTCGCCAAAGTTCATATATGCGTTACCCGTATGCAGGACTATCGCCTTCTTAGTGACAAGTACATTATCAGGTTGCTTTAATGCCCTGGATAAGGCTTGAATATATTGTGTGAAAGCTTTATTGTAATCGTGCAGCCTATGGAAATACACCCCCCCTAGCTCAAACTGTAATAAGATCTCATATGATTTCAGATCATGCTCTCTTGCTACTTCTAACATTTGATGCAGCTCATTAGCCATATGCTCAAAAGAGACCTTATTATTTATAGCTAAGTAATAATAAGACGTGAGTCTTATCTGTAGCTGTAGTGCTAAGTCATCATGCTCAGCTGCGAGAGACTTGATTTCAGATATTTCTTTCTCAAAATCAGCTTCTGGCAGCCCTTTAAAATCCTTAATGAGCGTTGTATCAAATAGCGGGTACAACTCAGCAAAAGATCTGCCTAAAAGATGGTCATATTTATTTTGACCATACACAATGGCACCATACAATTGGAGGATACAAATTGCAGATATTAAAAATAGTTTTTTATGCCTTTTTGAAGCTATACCTGTGTAGTCTTGCACGATATAATATATTGTGTGGAGCACATTTATATACAGCGTAAATATATAATAAGAGACTCTTTTAGCTAAAACATATTTTAAACAATATACATCAACAACTATACTGTACGAAAGATAGGTATAAATGGTTTTATTAGAATAATAGCATAGTTATGTAAACACAAGTAAAGCCAACCCTTACTTTAGAGCTATATTGTGATAAGCTAACCAACCTTTTACTCTGTCTAGCATCATTTTTATATAGTTTTCTGTATAATAATGATTTGCAAAATTATCATATCGCTGTGCTTGTACCCCTAGGTAATATATCCATATAGCAAAACCTACGTATGGAATTAACTTAAGCTCTTGATCTGTTATTGAAAACTTTGAGCGATAGCCGGCTATAAATGCGGTCTTCTTCTTTTCATATTCATCCTTGTCTGACTCTACAAAAAATAATTGCATACAGTAATAGCCTATATCCAGGACAAGAGGACCGTTACCAATACAATCAAAATCATAGATAGTAACACTACCATCATCATGTACGGCCATGTTGCTATACCAAATATCTAGATGCACCACTCCACTCTTTAAGGTATACTTGCTAAACATATCAGATAATATCGCTTCACTATTTTTTATAAGCTGAATTTCTTCTAAATCAGAAGAGATATATTTAGTTATTTGGCAGTAAGACCACCCTATGAGCCTTTCTATTGTGTAAGTATCTCGCTGAATCGACCTGTTGTTAGTTGCCAGATGTAATCTCCCTACCTCTACTCCTATCTGCCTGTTTAGCTCTACAGTCGAATAACGAACATTACTTCCAATAGCAAATGAGAATAATACAGCATACCTTTTGCCTTCAGGTGCATTTACTTCTTTTACAAGTTTACCGCCTTTATCAGGTATAGGGTTAGATGCATTCACTTCATTTTTAATACTATCAAGTAACCTGACCTCCTCATTCACTTGCAGCTCACTTCTGTGACTATGGTTATAAATGCGCAATACATATTGTTCACTCTTAGTAACAATTGAATATGTGTGGTTCATATAAGCTCGAAGCAAATGACATGACACATTAATAAAGCCGTACTCCTCAGCAACCCACTTAGCTAGATGCTGTGGAGACAATGTAGAGTCAATTACAGGGAAGACATTGTCCTTCATTAAACTATATTACATAAAGACCTTGAAAGAATAGATAGCTGTACTGTTTAATTTTTTGAGAAATATTATACATATAAAAAGGTTGCTATAAGCAACCTTTTTATATGTATAATATACTTACTTAGATATTTAATGGTTGATTATCATTTGTCGATTATGAATAACACTTCCAGTGACAACACTTACGTTATATATACCATTTGCAAATGAAGAAGTATTGATGTGATATAAGTTAGCCCCCGCTTTCATATCATCTGTTTCAGTATAAACGGTACGACCTGTCATATCTACAATATTAAAAGTAACGGTTGAGTTACTAATAAGATCAACCTTAACTGTAGCCTCACTCTTTACAGGGTTCGGGAATACATTAATTTCATTGACAACACTAACTTTTTGATTAATACCTACCGGGAAGGTTGGTAGATCATTCATATTAGCAACTTCATAGTGGTCTCCTATTTTGTTCCATGTTACTGTAAATACATGTAGCTCATCCTTATTCCAAGTAGAAGGTATTGTAAACTCAACTGTATCATCAAAAACTGTATTTGCGCTGAAAAAACCGCCCTGCAACTTTCTACCAAAAACTTGCTCCCCCGGTATTCGTCTTAATACTTTATGATGCTCTGCTGTATCACCCCTTGGATATTGATACGATATTATCCCTTCTTCATAGACATAGACAACTACAGTATGCTCACCATTACCATCATAAAAGAACTTAGTTCTTGTATGAATAGTCATTTTATCCCCATCTATTTCATATCGAAAGCCTGTATTCACTCTTGGAGAGTTAGCAGTCTGTTGAGCTGTCTCATCTCTCATTGCATCCATGCGTCCTACGTCACTTTTATGACCTATTGAGAAAGTGGGGATACCCACCATTGGTCTTGAAAAGTTAGCAGCAAAACTTCCCCATCCTGTAAAGTTTAAATCAGGATTGGTAGATGAAGAGGTGTGTACCGCGACTGGCAATCCTTGAAGAGATCCATCATTGTATTCATGTATCATGCTATCAAACCATTGCCACCCCCAGCCACCGCAAGGTCCGCACCAGTCTGCAGTAAGCTTAACAATGAACGTTTTTTTTACTCTTGGTACATCAATATCCTGCGCCCAGGCATTTGTACCCAAAAGAAGTGTTACGATTAAAAAAATTCCTAAAAGTTGATTTTTCATAATGTGATTCTATTTAAATGTGACAACCTGTTACGCACCAGGTCTTTAATAAAGTACTATCTAACAGACATTTCAAAGAGGGGTATTGAGATTTACAGCTGAAATGTGGACTTAAAGGCTTAATCTCAGATTAGCCTAATTTTAATCACAATTTAATAAACATAAACAGCAAACCGAAACCTTATTAGGAGTAATCTGAAAAATATTGAAACCACTATTACTCTAATACTAATCCTTAAGTTGATTTTTTTGTGAATAAACGTATATAGAACAAGGGGTTAAAGAGTAACAACGCTGGTCTCTTAGCATATAACAACTCAGCCAGATTAGAATTTTTAGATGCTGACCTTGAAAATACTCTCACAGCTTTTAAAACAATATTATTTACCAGCTTATAGCTCAATAATGGATTTAGAACTCTACCAACAGATAGATCTCCTTTTATAGCTTTGAATAACGCAGCCTCGTACTGCTTTAGAAAATTTTTAGAATAATTATTCCTACTCAAACTCTTTTTTACTTGCAATGCTGCCAATTTACCACTCAACATTGCTTGAGGAATACCATTTGCTGAAATAAGATCTATCAAACCTGCAGCATCACCAGCTAAAAGGTATCTATCTCCACAGATAGATCTCTTCTTTGTACCCAGGGCCAAACTACTTCCCATATAGCTGCTAACTCTGGTAGCATTCTTAAAACTATCTTTTACCTGCTCATTGGTGATAATAAAATCTTCAAACTCTTTTTTTAGATCTAGCTTTCGTGCTTTGACAATATCCTTCCTAATAACCATGTTAACGTTATATAGTCCGTTTTGTAATGGAGCTACATAAAACCCTCCTGGCATGATATGATCGTCCGTATAAAAGTGACAAAAATCATTGTCGTCTACCTCTACACCTTTGTAATATGCACGGATACCTAAGGCTATATGCTTATCATCTATATTATAGTTTTTATGTTGTGTAAACGGATTGAAGTTTGAGCCCGTCGAGACTATTACCATTTTAGAAGTGATTGGAACTCTACCCTTTAAGTGTATCGTACAATACTCTTCAGCTCTCTCGACAGATGTAACCTGAACTCCAGTAAGGACAGTTGTTAAGCTACTTGTCTTTACTTTGTTTAATAAATAATTATCCAGGTCGGCCCTGTCTATAGAACATGAAGAGAATACGCCCTCTTTATCGTCAAGCCATTTATACTTTAGTTTAAGCCTGGCATCATCCACAGCACTTAAATAGGTACCGTTTATTGGTTTCATCATTCCTGCTGCCAGCATTTCCGGTATAAATTTAGGATCAACTTCATTCAGCCTGCGTATAGCTTTAGATGTCAGAATGTCTGCACAAGACTTAGGTCTTGGAAAGCTTTCTTTTTCTAAAAGTACATGTGGAATATTTAGCTTTTGCAGCCAAAAACAAGCTAATAGTCCTGCAGGACCAGCGCCTATTACTATAACCTCATTATCGCAGTTGCTTTCCATTAAAATATATTACTAGCAAATAAGTTATCTGACTTAAAAGTGAGAACAAAATTGGATAAATACAAAATGAAAGGGGGTAAGCTTGTGCAAGTTCTCTATAGAAATAATAAATAAACAACTTTACTATTCCTGCTTAAAGATAGACATGTACGACATTAAAACCGGGAATACTTACAATGATCTGTACTAAAATGGAGATTATTGACAAACGTCACCATTGGGCTTCAACCCGATACAAATCGCAAATAACGCTAAACTAACACGGTTATTGATATTAAACTTATTAAATATACTATCTCTATAACTATGTATGGTCCTTACGCTTAAACATAACTCTTCAGCCATTTCTTTATAATGCATGTCTGTAGCGCAAAGGCTTAGGAAATTCATTTCTTTTGTGGTGATATTAGGTACAAGTTCCTTAAGCTTATTTCTAGACTTAGCATTAAACTTTTCAGACACTCCTTGGAAATATACCCCATTTTGATAAGCGGTGGTAATAGCTGTGTATATATCATTCGAAGCTACATCCTTCGTGATAAAACCAGACGCACCATTGAATAGCATTTTTATAATTACGAAGTCATCTTTGTACATACTCATACCCAACACTTTTATATCGGGCCACTTATCATGAATTATCTCCATTGCGTCGTAACCATTCATAATTGGCATACTCACGTCAAGTAATATAACATCTGGTGATATTGAACTGGCACTTAATTTTTCAATTAAGTCTTTGCCATTTTCCGCAGAGAATAATAGTTGAAAAACGTCCGGGTATTTAGCTCTCAGTATACTTATAAACCCCTCACGCATTATTTGATGATCATCGGCAATAGCTAATGTTATCGGTTGTGATACTTGTCCCATGGTTGCCAGTATTTAGTTATACCATACAAAAAGGGTTATAGGTTAATTACTAATGTAATATAACCAATATTCCACTTCTAAAGTACAGTCAAAAGACCCAAAATAAACTTACTAAAAAGGGTCTTTTGACTGAAAGGTTTGTCATGCATTTATTAAACCTTTATAAACATACAGATAGAGCTCTTTAACAATTATTCGAGTACCAAGCTACCCATGAAACTATTACAGAACCTTTGAATAAAATTCTCTAACATCTAAAAATTATACACCATGGTATTGCACAAAATTTTACAGCACTGCCCAAGAGGCCAACCGGAAAATTTAATTTTTACCCCCTGTCATCAAGTGAAGATTCATTTACAAAATCACCAAGTGAAATAAAACTAAGTTGATATAGTATCTGGAAACACTAATCAATTTTAATTATCACGAAAAAGCTAATCATGAAAAGACAAAATATATTATTAAGAATAGCAATAGTATTCATTGCTTTACTCTCGACACAGCAACTTGCATATGCACAGCCTTGCGCTAATCCCATTAACTTGATTTCTAATGGAGACTTCTCCAGCGGTTTTAGTGGGTACACATCAGGTATACCTGCATCAACTGGCAATTGCCAACAAGATACATATGGCATAGGTACATCTTTTGACAATGCATGTACCCTATTCCCGCCTACACCTAACGGCACCACAATGATGGCGGTAGACTTTCATAATTCTGTGGCTAACACAGTGATTTTACAGCAGACTATTTCAGGCGTGTCAGCAGGAACAACATACACAGTTGGTTTCAGAGGTGCGTCTCGTAATAGTAGTTATAATGTGCCAATTGACGTTTACTACAATGGTAACCTAATAGGTTCAATAACCATTAATACTGCACAGTTCTTCGGAAACTATTCATTTAACTGGACTGCACCTGGTGGTGTAGCTACAAGTGGCAATGTTACATTCCGTATAGCAACTCAAGATATATGGAACGATTTTGCGCTTACTGATATCGAATTCTCATATTGCCCATCTACATCATGGCGTAATACCTACCAAAATGATAAAGATCATAATCATTTTAGCGTAGTAGAGTTCGAAAACGAAGACTTTATTGTTGCTGGTACACTATATGAGCAAGGAAGCCTCATCAACACTACCTTCGGTGTTAGACGTTTTGATAATACAGGAAGCCTTATATGGCAGCAAGAGTATTTCTTGAATAATGCTTATGACGCACGTTGTTTTGATGCAACATTATCAGGAACTCCTGACGAGCCTACAGTAGCAATTACGGGTTATATACAACAAAAAGAGTCTTCACCTCGCACAACCTATGTAATGATACTTGATGCGAATAACGGCTCTCTGGTAGATTATCAAGAATATTCAATTAGCAACTACGAGCAAGCAACAGGTCTTGATATATTATATCTGGCAGAGCAAAAAGCTTATTATGTTGCAGGATATCAAGCAGAAGACATTCTAGATGTATCTGGCGACAAAATTGGCTATGTAATGTCTCTTGATCCTAGCTTGAATGTAAACTGGGTCAATTATATCACATCTCCAACTCAGAGTGTTGATCGTAACATGGCTAACAACCTTACAGACCTGAACGGAAAAGGTCTATTTGTAACTGGCTCTGTAAACAATAATAGTGGTACTATCTCTACACTTAAAGTACTACTTGACTATAGCGGAGGTGTTATATGGGACCTAACATCGGTTTCTACAAATAGTCATGAATGTGGTGTTGATGCAGTATACAACCCAGATAGAGATCAGTTATTTGTATTAAGCAATAACTCTGTAGTACATACTTTTGAGCTACAACGCATTGACAACGCCAGCACTGCAGGTGCTAGTATTGGAATGGCAGGATCTAACAATCTACTTAGTGTACTTAACAGCAATGTTGAAGGATTCTCATTAGCATTTGATCCTAATTCTGACAAGAGCCTGATTGTTGCAGGTATGATACGTAGCATGCCGGGTGCAACAGTGAACACGCCTACATTCATTGCTAATGTTGACATGAGTAGTTTCGCTGTAAATGAGCTTATCTACATCGAATCTAATAATGCTGGCTATCGTAACCATGATCATGATATGTTCCAGGCATTCTTTGGTCAGCAAGCAATCATTAACTATCCAGATATACTTGGTGTATTCCCTTCAAACTTTGTTATTCTAGGCTATGAAGGAATTGGTGGTTATAGCCTTTCAGTTACAAGAACTGATGCTACTGGTCATACTCCTTCATCTAAAGAATGTGAAGTTACTGTTGAAGCTGAGCCAATAAACATTGAGCCGGAGCGTACAGAAAGCATTGTAGAAAAACAATCTGCAGAGAACAGGAGACTCGAGGCTAACTACGAAGAACTGAACTATAATGTATATGTTGACTGTGAGCCTTTAGAGCTTAAAGCAAAGCCACAGGCAACAAGCATAGCTCAAACAACATCTTCATCAGATGGATTCATCGTATATCCTAACCCGGCATCTTCAAACTTACAAATTGGGTTACCTCAATCAGGTAAAACAATGGAAGTATCTGTAAGCTTAATAGATCCAATGGGTAGAGTTGTAATTAATGAAACGGGTAATTATGCTTCAGGATCTGTAGCACAATTCAATGTTTCTAACTTACCTGAAGGTGTTTATTTCTTATCTGTGGATGCAGGTGAGTATAAAGCACAAAAAACTATTGTAATTGCACATTAAGTTGTTTTTGAAGTAAGATGATAGAAAAGTGAGGGCGCCTTTTTAGGTGCCCTTTTATTTTTAACTAATTTGAGCTTAAATAACGATATGGCAGACTATATAGACGGATTCATACTACCAATTCCAAGAGCTCACTTAGAAGAGTATAAGAGTGTTGTTAAACAGGTAGCAGAGATTTGGAAAGAGTACGGAGCACTAGCCTACTTTGAATATGTAGGGAATGACATGACTCTAGAAGGTACACGATCCTTTATTGATATAGCAAATGCTAAAGAAGATGAAGTAGTAATATTTGGATGGGTAGTATTTCCTTCAAAAGAAGTTCGAGACTTGGCAAATGAAAAAGTACCTAACGATCCAAGAATGACAGAACTAGTGACACCTTTGACAGACTCTGAGAGGCTAGTTTTTGATGCTAGCAGGATGGTTTATGGAGGATTTCAACAATTGGTAGCGTCCAAATAACAAAGCCTTTTACAATCAGTGGCTTTTAGCAAAGTAAACATTGCAGTATGTTTCTCGAACTAGACTATTAGGATATTAAGAGCATTAAAACATTTTGTCGAATGATTTTCCATTAAACTTATAAACTCCACCATTAGCCATACCAAACAGTAAATTACCATCATCGTTGTAAATACACCAAGCCATTTGTGAAGACAGCATAGTATCTACTGTATAATTAGTCATTACCTCCCCATCATATCTCCAAATACCTGTATCTCTGTCCCCATACCAAATATCGCCACTACTATCTTCATGTATTACAAAAACGTGTTCAAGCGTACCTGCTGGAGAAACATCTCCTTTTTTTGTGCTTGTCGGGTGAATCAGGTTCATTTTTTGCGAAAAATTTATCACTCTGCCACCCTCTTTTAACAGCACACCAATTCCATTATTACCAATCCATAACCTACCTTTTGAATCTTCAAAGACACTTCTAACATGCAACAAACCTGAGTCTTTTGTTAACCCTAGCGTTTCATCATTTATAGTCGAGAACTCACTGCCATTATATCCAATAACTCCTGCATAAGTGCCTATCCATAACATATTGCTTTTACCTTTTGCAATACCTGTGACATGGTATACATTATTAGGATTGACAATTTGTTGAGAAGGGAATGCTAAGTAGCTTAAACTTTGACCATTGTACCTATATATACCAGTATGGGTTCCTGCATTAAACCAAAGATCATTATCGGCTTTCCCCCATTCGTTATGCGTGTCAACATTTAATATTGGAGAATAGTTTATAATTTTTTCTCCATCAAAACTACAAACACCTTTTGCTGTACCTATCCAAACAACGCCACTTGTATCCTCTTGAATAGAACGGACTTGGTTTCCGGGTAAACCATCGGCAGAAGTGTAGTACTTGAATGTTTTTCCATTATAAACAGATACTCCTTCTTTGTGACTCCCAATCCAATAGTTTCCCTTGCTATCTTTAAGAATTGCTCTGATTCCGGAAGTAAATTTTAAGGCTTTAGTTCCTGTATTATATTCAAATGTAGAATTCCCTACCTCACCTTTAGGCGACTCCATACTAACACAAGAGAAATTCAGGATTAACAATACAATCAAGCATATCATACTAGAAGGTTTATTCATTGATAGCATTTTTATAATACTGGTACACTCAAAAATAGCCCTTCTAAAAAAAGAAATAGAATTATTAGCTTATAGCTTTATGTCAGCGCCTTCCATAGTTGTCTGGGCTGGCAATAATTCAATGTCATCAATTTTCTTTTCTAATTTCCACTTTTCTAAAATTGGTCTTTCCAGCTCCATTTGCCGGTACTCATCAGGAGCCATAATGGGCACACCATAAAAGATCGGGTATTTGCGTTTGCAAGTGCTGCATGTTAAGATGCCCTCCAATACATTTTGTTCAGTGTCTTTTACAAAAGCCTTAAGACTCAATTCTGCCTTGTCGAATGGGCAGCAAAGTTTTTCAATTGTCTTTAAATGCATGTTTACTGATTTATGCCAAGTGCTATTTTATATTGTTCAACTTTTTGTTCAGGATGATCAGCGCTTAATATGCCTGATATGACAGCAATGCCTTCAAAGGATATATCCTTCCTGAGCATGGGCAGGTTTTCAGGGGTAATACCACCTGATACAAAAATGGGTATCGGGGTTAGTTTGCGTACCTGCCGTACAATGGTAGGCATTACTATATCGCAAGCCTTTGATGAGGGTGAAGGGAACATGGAGCAGAATGAAATGTAATCCAGCTTGTGATTGTTTGCCCATATGGCAGTTTCGATATTGTTTGAGCAGGTTATGCCGGTTATAAATGGTCTTTTGATGCTGTGCCTGATAAGCTGAAAGTCATTTGGTGGAGTGTCGAAGTGAACACCGTTCAACCAATCTGATTGATTCATCAGCTCCCACTCTTCGTTTATCAGTAATGGTGTTTGGTATTGTTCACACAGCCGACCAACGGCTTCAATGAATGATAATTTCTCCGTACCTGCCCCCCAGTTGTTCCATAGCTGTACGGCTTGTATACCTGCCTTTAATGCAGCAGACAGTTTCTGGAATAACAAGCTCTGCTCCATCGATGGATCAATCACCAGGTATATGCCACCTTCTATTTTAAATGGTTGGTTCATCGCCATCCTTTTTTATATGCTGCAAAAAAAGCTTCCCAGTAAGGGTCTGTATTGTAATATGCCAGTGGTTTTTCTATATCATCTTCTACCAAGCAATACTCTTTCTCGTTTTCTGTAAACTCGCCCACTATGCAAGCTTCAATATTGTTTGCTTCTAGCTGCTTTAATATTTCGGTAGTATGCTCTTTTTCTGCGGCTATGACCATTGCACCTGCACCTATGCTAAATCGGTGGTCGATACCAAAAAAGCTGCAAATGGTCTGCTGGGTATTATTAACGGGCAACTGCTCATTAATAACACGCACCCCGTTGCCTGATGCAACAGCCATTTCATATATTGCCCCAAGTAGTCCGCCTTCTGTTACATCGTGCATGGCGGTTACAGCGGTCATGCTACCAGCGACCAATGCTTCGGGCAAGCAAGATGTTTGGTAAAAAAGTTCGCAGCCTTCTTCGTAAATATCTTTACCCAGCTTGTTCTTCACTGTTTCAGGAAAACTCATAGCCAGTATTGCCGATGATGATACGGCACATTGTTTGGTGACAATGATGCTGTTGCCCGCTTTGGCATATTTGCTCAGCCTTATTTTTTCAAACGGTGCTATTACTGTCATCGTGCCACCGCCGGCTATTGTTGACTGCTGCCCCTCGATGCTGCAAGTATGCCCGCCTGTTATGGCCACGTCTATATCTTTACAATATTCGTGAATATGGTTCCAATAAACAGCCAAATCGCTTTCTGTTAAGGTGGCAGGCAGGTTAAGCACCATTTGTGCATACATTGGTGCAAAACCCGTGGTTGCAATATCGTTGGCCAACAAGTGAACCGATAGCCATGCCGACTCCTGCAACCCCAGCGAGGGTATGAGCGACAGCGGGTCGCTGGCCATAGCCATGCCCAGGTTGCCGGGCAATTTCACTAATGCAACATCAACCCCAAATGTCGGTCCAGTAGCTACTTCAGACCGATGGCTACCGTTTCGTGGCAGTATTATCTCGTTAAAATCGACGACGGATATTTTTCCTGACATAAGGTTAGTTAATCCAGAAGTTTTACGTATAAACCAAAAAAATCGCCTGCTGGTACGCTCCACTGTTGTACGGGGAACCATTTTGGCAGTCCAGTACATGTCCACTCTAAACTGTATTGTCTCCCTTTTAGAGCTTTGTCTATTTGCGCTATCAAGAGTTTTGGTGTGTAGAATGTGGCTGTGACGTAAAAAGGATTTTTGCCGAAAGTCTGTTGCACACGGCGGCGTAATACTTTTGGTGAGTTACGGTTCATCATGCCGAAGGCAATTCCATATTTTCCCACACGGGCTGCTTCCTGTATGACCTGTACAGGGTCGCGGTAGTATTCAAATGTTGTAATGAATGCCACTGCATCGAATGTGTGATCTTTGAATGGCATGAAGTGCGAATCTGCATTTACAAGGTCGCCTTTGAAAAGGTGTACTGCCTGCCCCAACATAAAAGGAGAAATATCTCCGCCTGTAGCTTCGATGCCTATCTCATGCCACCAACGGGTGAAGCGTGTTGTGCCACAGCCAAACTCTAGTAATTCTTTGATGCGTGAGTCTTTTTTCAGCAATTGTGTCATTACTTTCTTTTGCCAGATTTCTGCACGCTTATACCTTCCTTCATACCACTGCTCGTAGGTATCGGTATATTCACGGTTAAAGAACCATTCTTTACGTTGCTGCCAGTTGGTAAGGCTTTGTGTTATTTGGCTGAAGTCTTTTTTTTCGGGTAGCATACTGCCGTTTTTTTTATACAGAACCTGCATACAGTTCTCAATCGCGGCAGCGTATAAGCTATAACTAGCTCAAAGTAGATGATTGCTAAGCATCCCTACGCTGGCATGATCCAGATCAGGTTATCGGGTATAATCTCAGCTTCTATACTTTTTCAGTATGAAACACCCCGTGCAAGTTGTGTGCAAGGTAAGGTTTTTTGATGAACTGTTTGGTTAAACAGTATGCACATGACCTTTTTGTTCCTAGATACACTAAAAGGGAGTATTAAGGTCAAAACATAATGCGTGGAATGCTTTTGAGACCTCTTGCAACACGAAGCAACCAATAGTGGAAATCAAACAGTCAGGGAAAAGAAAAATTAGCATGAAAAATAAAGCCTCTGAAGATCAGAGGATTTTACCGTTTTGTGAACCGGAGGGGATTCGAACCAATTTGCAATTAAAAATGATCAACTTGTAAAGAGAAGAAGTTGTAAGCAAAACAAAAACTGCCATAATAGCGGCTTTTAGTCGCATAAATATTGGGGGGGGGGCAATCTTAGTGTATAAATTAATTGAACCATAGCAGACTAATTACATAATCATAAGAGTTCGAATAATAAAAATGTACCCGTTTACTCAAAGCTTAGTATAGATAGTATAACATCAACTAACTAGATTAAGCTTCATAATAATATCGACAACTAGATATAAGAGCAAATCTTACCCGAAGTTGTACGTGTTTGTACTAAACAATATTCTAATTAAATTATAAAATCTAACTTATTAACTACAAATCAAACATATCATGAGCAGGACCTCTCTGACACCTAACTTTGGTTACAAAGTTAGTATAACTCAATAGCTGATCGGACTCTTATTCTTTATGACTAGGAAACATCTGCATAAATCGTGCAACCCTGCAATAGAACTCATAGCAATGCTTTTGTCAAGGAATAATTTCTTAATTACTATGATATCGCTCTCCTAGTAGAATAAATTTAATTAAAATGATAAAAAAAACACCGTAGCTAATGCTACGGTGTTAAAAATCTAAAGCGATGTCAATCCTACTATTTAGTAATTACTAACTTAACTTTTTCAACCTTACCATTTCCCTGATAACTCAGAATATAGACACCACTTGGTTTGTCAGATAAATCTATAGTTTTCTCATGAAAATTAAACACTCTATTTATAATAACTCTACCCTGTATATCTGATACAGATATTTTTAATGGAGTATTAGAAACAACATTAAAGATACCGTTACCAGAAGGGTTGGGAAATATATCTACTTGACTCAATATATCCTTTTCTTTTAAAAATTCGTCCTGCTTTCCATCACTCATAAATTGCATATGAGACTTATCAAATGGTGTTTCTGATATTTTTACAGTATTATTTTTTAATGGTTTATAGTTTAAATATGTACATGGAGGGTTCGTAGTACAAGGATTATCCCACCAAAAAACTTTCATTTTGTTATTACTGTAACCACTCGTATAAAACAACTTGTTGTATTGATCTATTTTCCAAGGTGAGCCAGGAGCCGAAACAATGTTGGTGTGAACATGTTCCTGCCATGCATTACTATTCTGATCATAGTAGACTTGATGAAGTACATTGGTTGCATCCCAGAAAAATGGGAGCAGCTTATACATAGTAGTTTTTTAGATACAAGTCTTATAAGCCTACAATAATATTTAAATAAATTTGCTTCAATAATGCTTAAAAGTGAAAACATAAAATACATTCTCCTAATTACTATCCTTTGCTTTCTTTCAAGACTATCTATATTACTAGATAGTGGGTTAGTTCTAGATGGTGATGAATGTGTGGTAGCCTTAATGGCAAAACATGCTTATCAAGGTAAAGAGATATCCATCTTTTTTTGGGGACAGAACTACGGTTTTACATTAGTTGAGGTACTCTTTATTCTGCCTTTTTACGCCATATTCGGTGTTACAACAATCGCTGTAAAGTTGGCAATGCTTTCCCTCTGGAGTATTGGTGTTATTTTTTTATACAAAACAATGATTGCTATTGATAATAAAAACAAAGTATTTGCCTTTTTGCTGATACTTATCTTGATACTTTGCCCTACATGGTCTAACTGGTCTATGGAAGCTCGAGGAGGCTACCTCACATCTTTTACAGCTACATCGATTACTCTTTTTATATTATTTTCTTCGGTTAAGCTCAACACTTATATCAGATACATACTAATAGGTTTATTTACGTATATAGTATACACTGCTCAACCGTTTTGGCTTGCAGGTTTAGTCCCCCTAGTCGTTTACAAAATGATTCGAGAAAAGAAACTGAGTGCTTTTTTAGTCATGATTATATCGGCTGCAGTAATGGCATATCTTATAAACCTAATTAACAATACTACTGAAATTGTGTACGCAGTACATCCAAATTATGCTCTTGACTCAATCGTTAGTAATGTAACCCGCTTTCCAGAATATTTATACAAATCATTACAAGGCAATTATGCTTTCGCTTGGTATCAAGAAACCAGTATATTTCACAAAGTATTCGCAGGTGGCATTGTAGTGTTAGTTTTTCTAATTGCTGTTTTTAGCTGCCTACACTTGATATTCAATAAAAAAAACTTCGGTTTATTTATCACATCTACCATATTCATACCTGTTGTCCTTGTATATAGTCTCACGACAGATGAGATGCAGGGTAGGTACTTGCTACCGGTTGTAGGGTTCACTTTATTAGCACTATACATATACCAAACAAGACTACGTATAACCGTACTCCTTAATAGCATAGCAGTAATATTAATCATATTATGTAGTCTTAGTACACTTGCTTTTCCAGCATATTTTGATGGACAAACGAATAGAAAAGACTTAGAAACAACATTAACACACTTAAAAAAGCATAACATCAAATATCTTTATGCTACTAACTGCATGCTCCCTTGGGAAGTTATGTTCTACTCTGACGAGACAATACTTTGTAGAATGTTTTATTTCCCTGGCAGATACCCTACCTATGACACTATAGTAGACTATGCTTTATACAGAGGTGAGAAAACTGCAGTAATCGGTTACTGGAGAGAATATGCAGGACTAGAATTTGATAGCCTTGATTTTGAGAATCATTATTACATCAGCAGAAATGCTACGAAACAGTTTTTGTCGAAGGCTTTTGAATTCCCACTTGCCGATACGCTTTCTTCAAAACAATAATAACCTTTCTAGTTCTGAAACTTTGTAGCTTAAGACTTTTTATCAGATACTCTTTCACTAAAACGATTAAATTTGAGTTGCTTACCTCACACTCCTGACGTTCACTGTCTGTAATAAATCAGAGTGCCGTTATCATCACTAGCAAAACTAAATATTCTGATATGATTTAGGGCATTGATGGTTTTTGCGCACTTCAAGGTCAGAGATTTGAGCTCTACAGCTTTGAGGATGCATTCCACAAGAGAAACGTGATTAGGTTGTGCTTTCTTTACTTGTGTTTTGCGTGTTGGTGCTTTACTGTATAGGGTGCTTTTTTGATTACTTTTTACAGTTCAATTAGATTTTGCTTTGTTCCTGCTTCGTTTAATGGTCTTCCTCTTTTACTCAGTATTGAAGTATGGGAATAGATACTATTATCATTAAAATGTCAATGGTGATCACATATAGCTGTATGCAGATAATAAAAAGCGGAGCTAATTTCTGGATACTGACTACATATTATGTATGAACATGAATTAACACTTGGAAACGAATTTAAATACGAGTCAACAACTATACTACTGTCAGTATATAGCTAAAAAAGGGTTGCTCGATGAGCAACCCTTTACTTTTCAAAAAAGATTATTTAGTCTTATTTATTGATAACTAGTTTCTTGTTTATACTGGTATTATTTTTCAAGTTTACCTTAACCAGGTAAGTACCGGAAGCCCAAGAGCTAGTATTCATTTGCAATTTTTCGTTTACTTGCTCTGCTTCAATAACCTTGATCAGCCTACCTGTAATATCTGTCACCTCTATTGAAGTGATACGGCTCCATAGCTCAGTTTTAGCAAATAGGATCGCTACATTATCAGTTGGGTTAGGATATATTGCAATATCATTTTCATCTAATATTACCTCTTCATTTATAGATGAAGGCATTTTCCAGCTGTTAGGATTATTACATGCTCCTATACTATGATGAAAAAAATCATTATACGCTACAGCACTACCTTCACGATAAGCCATTACATTGAGTACTGGTTGCGACATCGTAATATTATTAGTAGTAGAGAACTCTTTATTAAACTGCACTTCGCAGCTTGCATTACCACATTCGTTAAATACAGGCGGGTCAACCATAGGACCTAATGGCCCAGCTGGAGTATTAGGGCCAGATCCTGTCCCCTGACTATAAAGTTGATTTACTGGGTTAGGGTGCATGTAGGACGGAGAGCTATGATTATCGTAAGATAGATGTGCCATTTTTAAACCCAGAGAGTTGTACCCGATATCTAACTTTGGCGCACTTATTACTACCAGAGAATTATTATCATCTCTGGCTGCAAAAGTTGGGTTAAAATATATATTTGATTTAGCACCACCACGCGTATCATAGTCTCCGGTGCTAGTACCTGTTTCAATAAGGCTTAGTTGCGCCTCATTCAGCAAAGTTGTTCGCGGGTTTTGTATATCTACCATAGGTAGATCTATCTGAAAGTCTAGCATAAATGGATTTATATTGCCATAGCTAGATGGATTTGCCTGATTACCACAGCTGGTAGCTGACAGCCCTGCTACTGTGAATCTATAAAAGTTAGCATTGGTCGGGTTTTCCGATGCTACAGCATTTAAGAACCATCTGGGACTCTCTTCACTTTCAAACCTATTAATACCGAAGCCGTATACACCTCCTATATTCCTAACTCGACTTACTATCAAACGGTCTGGCTTGGGATCAAAACCAAACCCATCTGAGTCATAATAATCAGCCTGCTGAAAACCATTACCTACAACATAAATATCGCCTGCAGATTTTTGTATAACATCTACACCATATTCATTACCTCCGAAACCATCTGCATTACCAGGTCTTATAAAGCTCGCATCTCCTATTACAGTCGTTAATCCCGGATCTACAATTATCGCCATTGTACCACTTCTTACAAAACCAGGATTATGTGTACCACTCTGCTCGTTTACACTGCCGGTGATCATGATGTTGCCATCCATAAGCACTTTCATTCTTACGGCTATATCAAAGTCATGCCCGTACAAATTATTAGTCGGTACGTAATCAAAGAACATGATATCAGAACTATTGAAAGTCATAACAGGACCAGATACATCTATGCTTAATATAAAAGCATACTTTGCGTGAGTTGACGTTAAGGTTTCATAGGACACCGTTGGGTCATACGGTTCTCCTTCAATTACATCACCCGAAGGACCTGTTGGAGTATAAAAACCACATATATATAATTTCTCATCATGATACATGGAGTTAATCGGAAAAAAACTGTTCCCTCTGGTTTGTGTAGGCGGTAACGGGCTGGTTTCAAAAATTGTTATTTCATCTTGGATACTACCATCATCATTTTTGACACGTAATACTTTTATACCATCTCTATCAGTAAAACCATGCACCGTCGGTATTATAGTATGAGTAGTTCCATCCGGCAGTGGATAATCTCTATGGGCTGGCGTTACCAACTCTGTAATAAATGATTGGTCATTTGAATTGAAACCGTCTAACGCTATGTCTTTTACTCGAAAGTCAACATAGTTATCATCTCTATAATTTGTCTGAGATGCGCCAGCAGGCAAACCATCTGCATCTACCATCATGAAATGTGCAACCTTCCATCTAGGCATATATGTTTGGTACCAACCTGTACCTGCCATTACAGAATAATCATTTGCATTGGGACTTGGAATTACCTCTGTACAGTAATTTTTTACATGTTCAGTGCTATATGGTGTTGCCGGTGGCACAAAAACAAAACCCGTTGTAGTAAGTTTCCTGTCTGTGCCAGGCTGACCATAAACACAGGAAAAAGTAATCATACAAGCAGTAAAGCTTAAAATCAGTTTTTTCATAAGTAGAAGTTTAAATTGGTGAATAATGATTTAAACTTACTGATGTAGTTATACGATAATTCAAAAACTACTATGAGCGGGCGAAAAACTTTCTAAGCGGGAAAATTTCAATCAAAACTTACCGTATATCATGATGTGTACTCTTGTTCCGGAAGAGTCATTAATAGTAGATAGATCTTCTATAGAGAAACTATACTTAACGTTATAAAACTTAGATAGTCGCTCAAGCCTGTCTTTATTAAAAGCAATGCCAAGAGATGTGTTATCTTTTTGGACGTATTTTCTTTCTGAAGCAATATTCAAACCTACTCCGTTGTCTGTTATAGTTATATCTACGTAATCATCTTTAGCGTCCGATACGTCCACCTTCACACAAAAGTTATCAATAGACTTATCAAACCCATGTACTATTGAGTTTTCTACAAACGTATGCACCAGCAAGGGCGGTACTCGAACACTACTCTCGCTATTATTTTTTATAACATAATCTATTCTGTTATTAAATCGTAGATTTTGCAGCTCAATATAGTTTGTGATCAAGTCTAATTCTTTTTCTAAAGGAATAAGTTCATATTGCAGATTCTCTATATTCTGCCTTATCATCACACTGAGCGTGGCTAAATATTCGTTAGCTGCTTCTTTCGAATTTTGATTAACTAAGTTCTGAATATTGTTTATTGCATTAAAAATAAAATGTGGATTTAATAATGAGTTTACCGCTTTGTGCTGGAGTTGCATGTAAGCCAGCTCTCTTTTATGAACACGCTTCTTACTCCTTACATACAACATGAACAACAACAATAATATTATTAGGGTACCTATGACTAATATGACGTAGAACAAGATTGAGCTGAAAAATGTAGGCGTAATATTTATATGAATAATTTTGGTGTCAGATAAGTAACCATAAGAAGAAGTAGCTTGAAACTCTATTTTGTAGAAACCCGGAGAGTTGATAGAAAAGTTGATACTACTACTTTTTGTTCGATTCCATTTGCCGGTATCTTCACCCTCACAGATTCTATATCTATAAGAAAGTTCATCATTGCCGAAATAGATAGGTGATACCTGTATGTTTATATTAGTCTTATTATTAGCAAATAATGTATCTGTGTTAACTGGCTGCGCTTGCTCGTTTAAAGTAATATGCGTTAGTAATAAGCTTGGTTTATACCTTTTTTTATTGATAAGACCTTGATGAAAATAGTATAGACCGTCTTTGGCATTGCAGAGTATATAATCATTAGGCAAGCAGTTTAAGGAAAGAATATCTTTCTGTTCAAATGGATAAAATATTTTTTCCAGAGGAATAGTCCTCGAGTCACTTTTGTTCATATCCAATACACAGTACCCGTGATTGGTATTTACAAGGTATACCCCATCTCTGATCTTTTCCATATCAAATACGGGCTCCTCAAGATCTAATACACCTATTTTCTTAAGGGTGCCGGCATCATATGTTATAAGAGTTCTATTATTTAGTAGTAACAATATTTTATTACTTCTAAATAATATTTCTTTTGTACCTCCAACATTATATAAAGTATCTATGCTTTGGACTTGATGTGTATTTGCATCATAATGGAAAAAAGTATTATCAGAGAAAAAATAAAGTGACCCGGTTTCTTTATTAAACTTTTCAGATTGAATTGCTGGGTAAATATTTTTTTTATTAATTATTTCAATCTCATCATTAACATACTTAAGGATAGCAATGTAAGCACTATGAAACACAAGAAAAGTTTCTTTATTGATATTATACACACGACTAAATAAAACGCTATCAAGCTCACGTCTAATTTTTCTTTTGTAGTTATATATGTAAGATTCCGTTTTATACTTCGTACCTGTTGGTGAAAAATAAAATAGGAGACTATCATTAATATATGCTAGCTCATAAATTTTATTTCCAGGAATTGAGATATCAGGTAAAGCAACTCCCGAATCACTAATTGATAGATATTTTACATGATTCTTACTTCTAAAGAAAACCTGTCCTGCTTTTGTTATTATTTGTTCGTACTGATCTAAATCAGGCAAGCAGGTCACATCTCTAACATTCGCAATATAAAGCTTTGTAACGCCCTTATTCAATGTAGATACCCAAATGTTACCATGAATATCACTTTCAATAGAAGTAACTCTGCTATTTGTGAAATATTTATGCTTTTTACCTGTCTTTATATTATAGACTAAAAGGCCACTTTTTGTTCCGCAATAGATATTTGCCCCATCAAAATATATCTTATATATATTAGAAAAGCTTGCATCATGATCTTCTGTTTGCCAAACGATATCATCGTCATCATCATACATTCTTATCCCATTCTTATCACTGACAATTCTTTTTCCTAAAAAGTAAAAAACATGCTGTTTAGCATTTTTTAAATGCACTAACGAATCTTTAACAATATTATACGACGCAACATTTGATAGTACTTGAATACCATTATTTGTACTGTATATGTTTTTTATTGTTTCATAATCTTTCAAATTAGATTGCAACGTACTTGTTTGATTATTACTTATTCTAATAATCGGACCATTTATATAACCTATATATAGATCTTTACTAATAGCATCTTCAAACATCGAACTTATGTATGAAAAGGTCTTAAGCTGTTTTAGCATCAAACTATTACTAGCATTGTAGAATGTATCGTTCTGATAATAACAATGATATCCATTAAAAGTAAAGAACCACATACGACCATAACTATCTTCAAAACATTTGAAGACCTCATTATCTGTCAGACCATTTTCTGTATTATAATTTTGAAATGATTGACCATTATATTTCACAACTCCCTTATCTGTGCAAAACCATAAATAACCGTTCTTATCTTTTTCAATGTGGTAAACTGTATTGCTAAGGAACCCTGAGCTTGTATTATATGACTGTACATATTGCCCTATAGCTAATTGAGAAAGAAATAAAACACAACAGACTGTATTAAAGCTGTATATTAAATACTTACTCATTATAATTTTTTTATAGCTGCTAAAAAGTCATTCACTCTACGCTTAGCAATAGGAATGAATTCACCAGTATTCATTTCAACATGAATAACTTTTTTATTATGAACCCTTTTAACATTAAGCATGTTAATCAAATACGATCTATGTACCTTAATAAAGTTCTTATTCTTTTCTATTTCAAAATGCTTATTTAATGCTTTGCTTATTGTTGCAATAATCTTATCATTATTATTGTAAAAACAAACTTCAGTATACGCCCCTCTCGCCTTCAAAAAAACAATATCTTCATACTGTACAATGTAAATAGAATCTCTTTGCTTTACTGTCAGTTTATCACTTTCGGTATCATTAAGATCTGTGTTTTGTACAGCTGAGGTTACACGTTTTAATATTTTATTGTAACAGTTAATAATATCATTTTTCCGTAGCGGCTTTAGAATATAGTCTAAGACATCAACGTCAAATGATTTTAATGCATACTTTTCATATGCAGTCACAAATACAAAATCTATATTCTGAGAATCAAGTCCTGAAAGAATATTAAAGATGTTATCTTTATAAATTTCAATATCTAAAAAGGCTATTCGAAATTCTTTCCGTAATAAATTAGGGATATTTTCTGGTTCGGTTTCTGTCCCAACAACTTCTATTAATGGACAATACTTGTTAAGATAAAAAGCTAAATTCGATACACAACCTGGCTCATCATCTACTATTATAGCTTTAACTCTTTCCATGTAATAGGTTATTATAAGTACTCAATCAACCATAAATATATAATATCCAAATTATTTCGATAAGACAGTCATCCTTTTCAGATCAAATAATATTCTTGCTTTTATTAGAAATCATCATAACTACCGACAATAACATTATATTATTAGAATATAAGAAAAAGCTCCGATCACTCAGAGTTTTTCTAGAAAAATGACATCACTTTAAGGAGAATATGACAGTTCACTCATTATACATCTACATTTATTACGATATAAAATAGAGGAAAGAATAGATAAATTGTACGAGAAAAACACCCTATTTATCAATTAAGCAAAATGAAAATTGTTTTACCTATGTTTTACCCATAAAATACCAATAGAAGAAAACAGCAAGGACTTAAAACGACAAGAGCCCTTACAGAAGGGGCTTTTAATCTGCTAGCGAGATCGGGAGTTGAACCCGAGACCTCTGGGTTATGAGTCCAGAGTAATAATACTTTTATCGAATGTGTGCAAAAGAAAAAAGGCTTAGAATTTCTACCTTCTAAACCTTTGATTATCAAGTGAACCGGAGAGGATTCGAACCTCTGACCGTCTGCTTAGAAGGCAGATGCTCTATCCAGCTGAGCTACCGGTCCTTTAATGCGCTGCAAAGTTAAATAATAATACGGTAATCTAAAAGACTATTCTTCACTATTAAATATCGGATTAGGTGTAGGGGCTTCTCCATCTTCCCGAATATCAATCGGGATAAGGTTTTTAACGAATGTCCACTTATCGCCCTTCCATTTAAATCCGTCATATTGCCCGCTTGGAACATAAGTATATTTCCTATGCGGATCATTTACTTGTGATACTAATCTATCGAAGAATATAGCATTGAAGTCCGGCTCCCAATTCATTGAAGCCTGTACTTCCTTCTTATATTCTATCACAAATCTGTTTATCGGTTGCGATGGAGAGCAAGAAGAGTTCAGATCAAATATAGGTGCTCCAAACACTAACCCATCTTCTGTGATCATCATAGGGTCAAGCACCTTTTTATTACTGATCGGGCTAGAAGCATTTTTAGTGAACAGCGTATATATTTTTTCACCGTCTACTGTTCCCGGCATTATCTTATATATAATACCTCCAAACCATTTGCCATCAGTAAGAATACTATCCTCAGCACATTTTTTCAATTCGGCAGAATAATCTATTAATGGAAAAAGCTTCAAATCTTCGCCGGGCAGCTGTACTGCACCATAGTATCTGCGTGTTACTTCAGATGGTGCTATCACCCAATTAAATATTCTGAAAGACTTATCCTCAGCATATATAATATTTATCTCTTGAGATAATTTTGGGAACTCATAGCCCCAAGAGTTTGGGGTCTTTAAAGCTGTAACTAGTTGCTTAACAAATTTGGCAACGTAGGCAGGTCTTTCATCAGGAATATAGGCATGATACATAGAGTCAGACATCACTACAAGTGAGTCTTCCACTTTTTTGATGTTATCATAACCATCTTGTGCATAACTACTTATACACAAGCTTACCATCAACACAATTGTAACGAGTAATTTATTGAACATTGATAGCCAACATTTACTTCAAACCTAAACAATTTACACGAAACCTTATAACAGCAAGTGTTAAACTATGTTTTTCACTCAAAAGCAATTAATTTCGAGCTAAGGAAAAAAACTATTACATGCAGCTTATCCAGCAGATTGCGTTTATTATCATTTCAGGTATAGCTATTTACCTTTTTGCTAAAAAAGTAGGTGAGATACGTAGAAATATCTTTCTGGGCAGAAAGGAAGACCTTACAAATAACTCATCTGAACGCTGGAAGAACATGGCACTACTGGCTCTCGGACAGCAAAAGATGTTCAAGCGCCCTGTACCTGCTCTACTCCACTTATTTGTATATGCAGGATTTATCATTATCAATATTGAGATACTAGAGATCATACTAGATGGAATCTTTGGTCAGCATAGGCTATTTGCCCCAATGTTAGGTGGATTATATAGTATTCTAATTGGCTGTTTTGAGATACTTGCCGTAACGGTACTACTTGCTTGCGTAGTATTCCTTATACGTAGAAATGCACTTAAAATACCTAGACTAATACAGGGTGAGCTAAAAGGATGGCCTAAAAGTGATGCGAATATCATCCTTATTACCGAGATCGTATTAATGGGATTATTCCTTTCTATGAATACTGCAGACCTGGTATTACAAAGCAGAGGTGTTGAGCATTACACATTAACTGATACATTCTGGGTAAGTGGTGCTATGACAGGCTGGTTTGAGGGTTTGTCTAATAGTAGCCTGATAGCAATTGAGCGAGGTGGCTGGTGGCTACATATAATAGGGGTATTAGCTTTCATGAACTACCTACCCTACTCAAAGCACTTCCATATCATTATCGCTTTCCCTAATGCTTACTATATGCGCTTGAAGAAGCAGGGTGAGATGCAAAATATGAAAGAGATACAGAACGAGGTACTATATATGATGGAGCCTGATAAAGCTCCTACAGATGCTGCTCCTGCTGAGCCAACTCGTTTTGGCGCAAAAGACGTCATGGACCTTAGCTGGAAAAACCTGATGGACGCATATGCATGTACTGAGTGTGGTAGATGCACTGCCATGTGCCCCGCTAACCAAACGGGCAAAGTATTATCTCCTCGTAAGATTATGATGGATACTCGTGACCGATTAGAAGAGGTGGGTAAAAATGTAAATGCAAACAAGGAGTCTGTTGATGATGGTAAGTCGCTGGTGCATGATTATATTACTACAGAAGAATTAAGGGCGTGTACTACTTGTCAAGCTTGTATAGAGGCTTGTCCTGTAAGTATAGACCCACTAAATATTATATACCAGCTTCGCCGCTACTTGATCATGGAGGAAAGTAACAGCCCCGAAGAGTGGAACCTTATGTTTAACAATGTAGAGACAAACATGGCTCCATGGAAGTTTAGCCCTGATGATAGAGACGGCTGGGTAAAAGACCTGGCAGAAGCTTAGTATTATAAAACACTAGAAAAAGAGATATGCAGATAAAGACAATGGCAGAATATGCTGCCAACGGAGAAATGCCTGAAGTACTTTTTTGGGTAGGCTGTGCAGGAAGTTTTGATCAGAGAGCTCAAAAGATAACCAAGGCTTTTTCGCAGATATTGGATAAGGTGGGTGTAAAGTTTGCCATCTTGGGCAAAGAAGAAATGTGTACTGGTGACCCAGCACGTCGTGCTGGTAATGAGTTTCTTTTCCAAATGATGGCTTATAACAATATACAAACCTTAAATGGGTACGGTATAAAGAAAATAGTCACTGCATGTCCTCACTGCTTTAATATTCTTAAAAATGAATACCCTAACCTAGGTGGTGAATATGAAGTAATACACCATACTACCTTCTTGCAGGGGCTTATAAATGACGGTAAAATCGTTCTGAAAGACGGTGGTGGTGCATTCAAAGGCAAAAAAATTACATACCATGATAGCTGCTACATGGGGCGAGGTAATAATATTTATGAGGCGCCAAGAGAAGTACTACAAGCACTCGACGTAGAGCTTGTAGAAATGAAACGTTGTCGTTCTAAAGGTTTGTGTTGTGGTGCAGGCGGTGCACAAATGTTTAAGGAAGAAGAAAAAGGTGATACTCGTGTCAACTTTGAACGTTCTGAAGAAGCTTTAGAAACTGGCGCAAACATCATAGCTGCTAACTGTCCTTTCTGTACAACTATGCTTGGTGACGGTGTAAAAAACAAAGAACGTGAAGATGATGTACAAGTGATGGATGTTGCCGAAATGGTAGCCCAGTCTCTTGCAGATTAAGTATATCGGTCATGAAGTCTATAAACGCTCCTAATACTGACTATGGTTGGAAAAATGATCTTATTAAAGATCTTTCCTTTATAAAAGATAAGAAGCGCTATCCTATCAGTAAAAAGACATTTGCACCCTCTTTAGCACTAGGTCTTTTTCTGCTAGTAACAACAAGACTGTTCTGGGGTGCATTTGTAGGACTAACTTCAAAAAGTGTGTTTGTGCCAATACTGGTAGGGTTACTAATGGTAGCGCTAGTAGCAGTTACTGCATATAACTACTTTCAGACATTAGTATTTAAAGTGATCAGTGCAAATAAAACACTCACTGAAAATATTAAATTGCTTCATACATTCTTTAGAAAACAAAACCTTGCCTATACACAGCATCCAGAAGCTCCTGAAGTTTTTATGATCATTAGTAGAAACCTGAACGCCAATAATAGTAGCAAGAATGAATATCGAGAAGTGATGGTATTCATAGCCGATGATAAAAGAATCATGGTAAATGGTCACTTTTCAGGCAAAAAGTTTTCTATAACTCCGCCATCTGGTAACTATAAAAAGATGGCAAAAGAGTTATCTCTGTGGATTGATAGCTATATCAGCAACAGTAATAACACAAATGTGCCCATAAGGAGTTTCTAATGTAACTTTGTAGCATGATAAGTGAATTGAATAACATCATACCTGCAGATTTTTCTGACAACTCAAGAGTATGGGTTTACCAAAGCAGCAGAGCCTTTATTGAAAAGGAAGAACGCGAGGTAAACGAACAGCTTTATCAGTTTTATACGCAGTGGCAAACCCATGGTGAGCCTGTAAAAGGTTGGGCAAAGCTATTATTCAATCAGTTTATCGTCTTCATGGCAGATGAATCTCAATCTCAGGTAAGTGGTTGCAGTACAGACTCATCAGTACGTGTAGTAAAAAGTATAGAGCGCCAGTACGATGTTAATATGTTTGACAGAATGGTTTTGACTTTTCTTGTAAACAGTAAGGCTCAAATGCTACCTGTTAACCAAGTTCAGTACGCTTTAGACAAAGGTTATATACAAGCAGACACACCACTGTTCAATAATGTTGTCGGCACAAAACAAGAGTTGATGAACAACTGGCTAATACCTTTAAATGAAAGTTGGCTTGCTGGCAGAATACAGTTAAAAACTACCTAATAAAAAAAGCCACGCATGCGTGGCTTTCGATTTATACTATGTAAGGTATGTTACTTCGTTTCTTTCTTTACAAGTTTTCCGACAGCCTTACCAGCTGCAGCATAAGCCTCTTGTATACGAGTGCCTGAGTCGTAGTCATATCCACCAAATGTGCGTCCGGGGCTTTTTCTTACAGACACTTTTGCAAGCTTTTTATCTTGATTAGCTGTTTCAACAAGATATAGCTCACCATCTATCTCAGCATTTTTTCTGGTAATGTGAATATTAAAGCCTGGCTCAGTACGCGTAGTTTTGAATATCAATGTGTACTTAGCATCAGGATGATCACCTGCGTCTAGCTCACTATATTTTGAAAATAGCTCTTCAAATTGAGGTTCAAAACGATTTTCTCTATCAGCTATCCAGGCCTTTTCCCAAGAGTCTCCCCTACCTGCTTCTTTGTCATTGTAGTCAGACTTCTTTTTAGATATGTATTCTGACTCTTTATCATATTTACCGACACTCATATCTGAGTAGTCATATATGATATTTACTTTCTTTACAGAGCCTAAAGCGCTGAGCTTACCATTTTCAAGCTTTACTTTCTGAGCTTTTACCTCAACTGTAGCCGTCATAGCGAGAGCTAAAGCTGATAAGACAATTAATTTCTTCATAAGGAGTATTGAATTTAGGGTGGTAAAGAAATAAAAAAACTCAAACAATATATTAATATCCTTGTAATTGCTACGTTAATAAAAACTGGATAATTCCATATAGTGATATACATGTACAAAGTTCAAAATGACTAATTTTAGCGGTCTTAATTGAGTAAGGAAGTAAATGCCAGAACAGAATAACCATTCAGAACAAAATTCGGTACTACTAAATGATATGTACGAAAGCTGGTTTTTAGACTATGCCAGCTATGTGATACTGGAGAGAGCAGTACCTACTGTAAATGACGGACTAAAGCCTGTACAGCGTCGTATCCTTCATGCTATGAAGGAGATGGATGATGGTAGATATAATAAGATAGCAAACGTTATAGGTCAAACCATGCAGTACCACCCGCATGGTGATGCTTCAATAGGCGATGCCATTATCAATATAGGTCAGAAAGACTTACTTATAGATACGCAAGGTAACTGGGGCGATGTGAGAACAGGCGATAGTGCTGCTGCACCCCGTTACATAGAAGGACGTTTATCCAAATTCGCTTTAGATGTAGCCTTCAATGCAAAAACTACAGACTGGCAGCTAAGCTACGATGGTAGGAAGAATGAACCTGTCACACTACCAATGAAGTTCCCCCTTCTCTTGGCACAAGGTGCAGAGGGTATTGCGGTAGGTTTATCTACTAAGATACTGCCCCATAACTTTTGTGAGATACTGGAAGCAGCTATTAAACACCTTAAGAATAAGAAGTTTGAGCTTTTCCCTGACTTCGCTACAGGAGGAATGATCGATGTTAGCAATTACAACGAGGGCAAAAGAGGCGGAAAACTTAGAGTAAGATGTAAAATAGAGGCACAGGATAAGAAGACACTCATCATTAAAGATGTTCCTTACAACACTACAACTACACAACTTGTAGATAGTATACTTAAAGCTAACGATAACGGCAAGATTAAGATAAAAAGCGTTACCGATAATACAGCTAAGGATGTTGAGCTAGTAATTCAGTTACCTGCCGGGGCTGATGCAGACCAGACAATAGATGCTTTATATGCATTTACAGATTGTGAAATATCAATATCTCCTAATGCATGTGTTATAATTGATGATAAGCCTCACTTTGTAGGTGTAAAAGAGTTACTAAAACACTCGGTAGAACATACCAAAGATCTTCTTTTAAAAGAGCTGGAAATAAAGCTTGGCGAGCTTGAAAATGACTGGCACTACTCTTCTTTAGAGAAGATATTCATAGAGAACCGTATTTACCGCGACATAGAAGAAGAGACTACATGGGAAGGAGTAATAGCAGCTATTGATAATGGACTGAAACCATTCAAGAAAAAACTTAGAAGAACGGTTACAGAAGAAGATATCGTCAGACTGACTGAGATAAAGATCAAACGTATCTCTAAATATGATTCATTTAAAGCTGATGAACACATAAAAGGCGTAGAAGACAGTATTGAAGAGGTAAAACACAATATTGAGCATCTTACAGAGTATACTATAGCATATTATGACAACCTGCTTAAAAAGCACGGGAAGGGGCGCGAGCGGAAAACTGACATACGTCCTTTTGAAAATATTGAGGCTACAGTTGTGGCTATAGCTAATACCAAACTATACTATAACAAGAAAGAAGGTTTCATAGGTACCAGTCTCAAGAAAGACGAGTTTGCATTTGAGTGTTCTGATCTTGATAACATTATTGTTTTCAAGAGAGATGGAACCATGATGGTGACAAAAGTTGCGGACAAAACCTTTGTAGGTAAAGACATAATCCATGTAGGCATATGGCTAAAAGGAGACGAGCGTACCACATACAATATGATATATGTAGATGGCAAAAGTGGCATATCATATGCAAAACGTTTCAACGTTACAGCCATAACACGTGATAAAGATTATGAACTGACCAAAGGGAATAAAAACAGTAAAGTACATCACTTTAGTGCTAACCCTAATGGAGAAGCAGAGCTTATTACGATTACTTTATCGCCTGGTAGCAAAGCACGAAAGAAAACTTTTGACTTTGCTTTTGACACCCTAGACATAAAAAGCCGTGGTGCTCAAGGTAACCAGGTAACTAAATACCCTATTCGTAGTACGAGGCTAAAAGAAAAAGGGAAGTCTACCTTATCAGGTCAAAAAATATGGTATGACGATACATTAGGAAGGCTGAATAAAGATGGCAATGGAATGTTGCTTGGTAGTTTCGAGCCAGATGATAAGATTCTTACATTTTATAAAGATGGCACATATGAGCTTACCGACCACGAACTTACTAATAGGTATGATCCTGAAGATGTAATCAGAATAGAGTTATTTGATCCGGAAAAAACAGTAAGTGTCATCTATTTTGATAAAAAATCTGAAAGTTTCTATGCAAAACGTTTCATGATAGAGGCACTGTCTTTGAAGAACAAATATTCAGTTATCAAGGAAGGAGAAGGAAACTATCTGGAGTTTGTAACTACAGTAGAAGAACCGACTATAATACTTGGTATTGGCAAAAAGAAGTCTGAACTTACTGAAAAGAAAATTGCTTTTCATGAACGTATAGACATCACAGGATGGCGTACAATCGGCACTAAAATTGGAGACAAAACATTAAAAGAAGTATCGATAGAGGCAGAAAAAGATGACGATGAAGATAACAGTCCTACCCTATTCTAACCAACCATTAAATAAAGTAAAAATAGTTATCTTCACCGCTCATTCGGCCGCTAGAATATTGTAATGAAAAAAACAGAACTGGAAATAGTAGCGCTCTCTCACAGTATCACCCAAACACATTCATACGCTGTAGTACTAGGAGAGATCAATGGGTTAAGACGCTTACCAATAGTTATAGGAGGCTTTGAAGCTCAAGCAATTGCAGTTGCATTAGAGAAAATGCAACCTAGCAGACCACTTACTCACGACTTGTTTCACAACTTCATGTCAACTTTTGACATTGAGCTGACTGAAGTTGTTATATATAAATTGGAAGAAGGCATATTTTTCGCGAAATTAGTTTGTGAAAAAGACGGTAATGCCGTTGAAATCGACTCCCGCACTTCAGATGCTCTAGCTCTTGCTGTACGTACTGGTTGTAGAATATTCACTTTTGAGAATATTCTAGACGCTGCTGGTCTGTACCTTGACCCTTCAGAAGCAGAAGCAACATCAGAAACTTCAGCAGAGGGTCCTACTGTTAGTAGTGAAAATGAACAACAAAAGGATGAGAACGACTTGAAGAAAATGTCGCTGGAAGAACTAAAAAGCTTGCTGCAAAAGATACTTGAGCAAGAAGACTATGTAAGGGCAATATCTGTGCGTGATGAGATCAACAGGAGGAAAGAGCAATAAATAATTATAATACAGCATAAGCTGGCAACACATTTGGTAAACGTTTAATTGTATTCATGAGAAATTTTTTAATAGCAATATTAGCTTGCATGTTTATGCAGGTAACTGTTACAGCACAGCAGGTAAGATGTGGTAATGACTTACTAGGTGAGCAGCTGGCAAATAATCCTGCTACAAGTGCGGCTTATGCAGATTATATTGAGAAAAATTTAGAGATCAATAGAAAAGTATCTACTGAAAATGATAGAGCACAAGCTAAAGTTACTGCAGGTCAAGTTTTAATACCTGTCGTATTTCATATAATACTTACTGATGCTGAAAAAAGTCAGCTAGGTGGTGAGGCCGGCATTCATGACCGTATTCTTACTCAGATTCAGGTTCTTAATGAAGATTTTAATGCAGATAATGCAGACTTAAGTCAAGTTCCTGCTGAATTTCAGGGAGTTATAGGTGATGCACAAATAAACTTCGGTGTTGCTAAAATCGGCCCTGATGGCAAAGCTAAATATGGTGTTGAGTTTCTTGACAAGCCAGCAGGCTTTGGCGGCTACAACGTATATGATGCTAGTACAAAGAGAACACTAGGAGGAGCTCCTAGCGGAGGACTTGACCCATGGGACATTAAACGCTATTTAAATGTCTGGGTAATTAAGCTAAATGGTAGCATTAATGGAGCAGGCTCTGTACTAGGTTATGCCTTCAATGCAGATTATGCGCAAAATAACTACGGGGACCCTAACCTTGCAGGAGCTGTTATTCACTACTTAACTTTAGGAAGAAGAACATCTGTGGGTCAAGCGTTCTTTAGTAATGGTACAGATAAAGGTCGTACTCTTACTCATGAACTTGGACACTTCTTTAACGTATTCCATATATGGGGTAATACAGCCGCCAACTCACCTAGTGCGAACTGTAATGATGATGATGGCTTTGCTGATACTCCTCAACAAGAGGATGCTAATATGAGCTGCCCTACTTTCCCAAAAGCTAACTGTACGAATACTACTGGTGGTGAAATGTTTATGAACTTTATGGATTATTCAGGAGACAGGTGTACTCATATGTTCAGTAAAGATCAGGTAGCACGCATTAGAGCGGATGTTGAATGGCCAGGAACTAACCATAGCTTGACACTAAATCCTGAATATTGCTTCTGGCCTGCTGGAGTTTCTGCAGTTGAGTACAATAACAAAGTTACTGTTGCCCCGAACCCTTCAAACGGTATTGTAAAGATTAGCATATTGGATAAATACAATTATCTTAACAATATTGCAGTAACGAATGTTATGGGACAAGTTGTAACTTTGATTAATGTTACAAACCAGCAAAAAATCACTTATGATCTAGATCTTACAAGTATGCCAAAAGGTATATACGTAATACAACTGAATTTTGACGAAGGAATGATTTCTAAAAAAGTGACGATACAATGATAACTTCAGATTTTAATATCAAAGATATTTTAGACAATACCTCACTAGAGGAACCATTAAGAAAAATTGCACATAAAGTTATAAACGCTGAACGCCTGACCTTTGAGGAAGGCGTTTTGCTTTTTAACAAAGGAGAAGTAGGTTACTTGGGAGCTCTAGCTAACCATGTTACTGAAAGATTACATGGCAACAAGGTATACTTCAACCGAAACTTCCATATAGAACCTACAAACGTTTGTGTTTTCACATGTAACTTCTGCTCTTACTCTCGTAGATACAAACACAGAGATGAGGGCTGGGAACTAGGCATTGACCAAATGCTGGACATGGTACGCAAGTACGAGGGGCAACCAGTAACCGAAGTGCATGTAGTAGGTGGTGTGCACCCAAAAATGAATTTAGAGTTCTTTTGTGAAGTAGTCAGCAAGATAAGAGCTATGCGCCCTGACTTACATATAAAAGGATTCACAGCAGTTGAGCTGGATTACATGTTCCGCAAAGCTAAACTAAGTGTAAAAGAAGGGCTTGAAAAGCTTAAAGAAGCCGGCTTACAATCTCTACCTGGTGGCGGTGCTGAAATATTTGCACAAGAAGTACGTGACGAGATATGTGCAGATAAAGTAGATGGACCAGGATGGCTAGAGATACACAAGACAGCCCACGAGCTGGGCATGCATACTAATGCGACTATGCTATATGGACACATCGAGACATATGAGCAACGTGTAGACCATATGCATCAGCTACGTGAGTTACAAGATAAAACAGGTGGCTTTAACTGCTTCATACCTCTTAAGTTCAGAAACGAGAATAATGACATGTCTCATATCTCAGAAGTTTCTCTGATTGAAGATATGCGCATGTATGCTATTGCAAGAATATTCATGGACAACTTCCGCAATCTGAAAGCATACTGGCCAATGTTAGGCAGACAGTCGGCACAGATGACATTGTCTTTTGGAGTTAACGATATGGACGGCACCATTGATGATTCTACAAAGATCTATTCTATGGCAGGCTCTGAAGAGCAGAATCCATCTATGACAACAGAAGAGCTATGTGATATGATCACTGCGGTTGGTAAACTTCCTGTAGAAAGAGATACTCTGTATAATGAGCTAAAAGTATACGAGCCTGAAACTGCTTAGTTCAGGCTTCTCTATACTACTCTTCGTAGAAGTTCAGGTCTTTGCCAAAGGTCTCATCTATTAAGATCACAGCAATAATGCTAATGACCATTACAATGACTCCTGTTATAATGCCTGAATTAATATAACTGAAGTGTTCCTGAAACACTTCAAATAGGTAAGCTATACCTACTAAGGCACCTCTCACCATATTGGGAATAGTAGTAGCTGCTGTAGCACGAAGGTTAGTACCAAACTGCTCTGCTCCCATGGTAACAAAGATTGCCCAAAAACCTGTACCAAAGCCTAGCAAGCCACATATCCAATACATATTACTAGCACTGCCACCATGCTGCATAAAGTATAGTGCTATTGCCACTACAGTTATTCCGTAAAAGGTATAGAGAGCTTTTTTCCTACTCTTAAGCCACTGACTTAGCAAGCCTATAGCAACGTCCCCAATAGATATAGCCACATATGCGAACATTACTGCTCTACCCGGACTTATCTCCTCTTCAATACCAAATTCCTTTCCAAATTCTCGAGAAAAGAATATTAATATACCTACAACATACCAGGTAGGCATACCAATTAGTATACTCAACAAATACTTTTTAAACCTCTTTTTGTCTGTAAAAAACATCAGAAAATTGCCCTTAGCAACTTTGGATTCTTTCATGGTTTTAAACATCCCTGACTCAAAAACAGATACACGAAGCAATAGCAGTGCTAAACCTAGCCCGCCGCCAATAAAATAGCAAGTACGCCAGTCGAACCACTGCGCTATGAAATATGCAAACACTGCCCCAGTCAAACCAACACCTGCTACAAGCGATGTTGCAACACCTCTTTTCTCTTTAGGAATAAGCTCACTTACCAGAGTAATACCTGCACCAAGCTCACCAGCAAGGCCAATACCAGCAATAAAACGAGCGAGAATATATTGGTCAACTGTTTGTACAAAACCATTAGCTATATTGGCTATAGAGTACAGTATGATAGATCCGAAGAGTACACTAAGCCTACCCCGCTTATCTCCCATAACTCCCCAAATGATACCGCCTATCAATAGACCAGCCATTTGGAACTGTGCTAGATTAAGCCCCGTCTTAGCTATTTCAGCATCTGTCAGGTTAAGGCTCTGTAGACTTTCTACACGAACTATTCCGAATAAAAGGAGATCATAAATGTCAACAAAATAGCCAAGAGCTGCAACTAGTACGGGAATACTAAATATGGATATCGTCCTGGCCTGCTGCATTTATTTTTTATCGTCAGTAATCTCGTCAATTGCTTCTTCAACAACTTCTTTACCTACCTCAAGTGTAGGAGACTTTTTCTTGCCGAAGAACATTTTATACAACACTGGTGCTGTAGTTATGAAGATAATAATGATTATGATCTTTTCAAGATTATCCTTCACCCATGCATTCTCACCAAGAAGATATCCGCACATGGTCATGCTAAATACCCATGCTATACTACCAATGACATTATAAACGAAGAACTTCTTGAAATCCATATTTACAACACCTGCTACGATTGGTGCAAACGTTCTTACAATAGGAAGGAAACGAGCTAAAACAATAGCAACACCACCTTTTTTATCATAAAATTCTTTTGCCTGATATAGATGCTTCTTCTTAAAGAGTAAAGTGTCCTTTCGCTGGAAAAGCAGCGGTCCAGACTTCTTGCCAAACCAATAACCTACGAAGTTTCCTATAATACCACATATAATAATAAGCCCTATCCAGTAGGTAAGGTTAGCAGCATCGGTTTCAAAAGGCACTTTTGTTCCTGCGATGATCATACCAGTAACAAACAGTAGAGAATCACCAGGCAAAAAGAAACCAACAAATAAGCCAGTTTCAGCAAATATGATGAACATTACCACATAGATTCCTCCATGGGCCATGATCCAGTTAGGGTCAATTAGGTTCTTAATAAATTCGGTTAACTCGTGCATCGTCAGTATTTAATTAGCGCGTGAAAATAGAAAAATATGTTTAATAATAGTTCACAAGAAATACATAAATCATCAGAACACTAGCTGATCCGAGATGCTGTTATTGCCTTGCAAACCACCTGTATGTATACAAAGTAACCTATCAGTATAAGTATATTTATCTTCTAAGAGCCTTTGCTGTATACCATACATCATCTTCGCAGTATAAACTAGATCAAGTGGCACCTCATTAGTATTGTAAAAATCATTCATAAAATGAACTAACTCTACAGTATGTTTACCAAAGCCTCCAAAATGCCATTCATCATAAATAGTATACGCTTCTTTATTAATAAATGGTCTAACCTCTTCAATCAGATAAGTACCATTTTTCATTGGAGCAAAGCCTTCTACAAAAACAGAATCAGGCAATGCATTTCTTATACCTGCAAAGGTAGTGCCTGTACCAACAGACACTAACACCTTATTATATGTATTATTAAAATAGCTGCAAATCTCTTCGGCCCCTTTTCTACCGAATTCATTAGCTCCGCCTTCTGGTATCACAAATGCGTCGTACCGCTTCGCTAAACTTTCCTGATAATCTTTCTCGTTTCTCTTTTTATAATCTGATCGGGATGTAAATACTAATGTCACGCCCAGTTCATGACATTCTGCAAGTGTTGGCGAGAAGCTTTCACTCAACTCCTCTCCCCTAACAACAGCTATAACTTGAATATCATACTCTGCAGCCGCATATGCAGTAGCTAATAAGTGGTTGGAAAACGCCCCTCCAAACGTTAGTACTCTCTTAATACCTTCTCGAAAACAATACTCCAGATTGTACTTCAGTTTAAACCATTTATTCCCTGATACTTTTGGATGTACCACATCAAGCCGTAGTATATCCAGGGCGGCAACTTTAGTTTTATACCAATCTTTATTAAGTGGCTGTATATATGGTTCTAGTCTATGGATTGTAGCCATATTCCTTCAGGTGATTCTCATTATCGCGCCATTTAGGGCGAACCTTCACAAACAGTTCTAAATGAACTTTCCTATCTATGAATTCTTGAATAGCCATCCGAGAATTGATTCCTAATTGCTTGATCATACTACCCTTCTTCCCAATAACAATTATCTTTTGTGTTTCTCTACTAACTATTATAGTCGCCTTGATGACTGTCAGGTTTTCTTTCTCTTCATATGCATCAACTATTACAGCAGAGTGATACGGTATCTCCTCATGATACAGTTCATATATCTGTTGACGAATAAGTTCACTCACAAAAAAGCGCACAGGCCTATCTGACATATTTTCGTCCGGGTAGTACGGTGGAGCTTCAGGCAAGCGCTCTAAAACTAGTGGTAATATTTTGTCCAGGTTAGCTCTTGTTATTGCTGAAACAGGTTGAACTTTCCAATCAGGATACTTCTTTTTAAATGCCGAAACTCTCTCGTTTACCTCACCCTTATCCTTGAGTAAGTCAGTCTTATTTAACAGTAATATTACAGGAGCGTCAAGTTTGATATGCGCAATGATTTCCTCAAACTGCTCCATGGGTTGAGTTATGTCATGCATTAATATTGCCACATCTGCATCTTCTGTTGCAGATTGCAGCTGCAACATCATTTTTTGGTGCAACTTATACTTAGGGTCAATTATGCCCGGAGTATCTGAAAATACTATCTGATAAGTATCCTCATTGAGTATACCTAATATTCTGTGGCGTGTAGTTTGAACTTTCGGGGAAGTGATAACTAAGTTCTCTCCTAAAATAGCATTAAGGATAGTTGACTTACCAGCATTTGGTGCGCCGAAAATATTTACAAAACCTGACTTAAACTCTTGTTCCATTAGTATTGCAAAAGTAATGCGATAATTGCAATTTGACAGTTTTAAGAAATAATGAAACATTTCTTTGTTTATTGTAAATCAATGTACTACCTTTGCTGCCCACAGCGCGAGGTAGAGCAGCGGTAGCTCGTCGGGCTCATAACCCGAAGGTCACAGGTTCGATCCCTGTCCTCGCTACTAAAATGATAAAAGCCACTAGACTTAGTGGCTTTTATCATTTACATACTTTTAAACTCGTTTTAATTATACATATCCGGATTTAATGTACAAGTAACGGGACAACCAACGATTAGTTGAACTTTATTCATCAACTTATCATATTCTTCATCTATTACTTCACATAGTGATAGTATCCTACTCTTGACAGTATCACTGAAATGTTCATTTTCTATATATGCCAGACATTTTTCAGGACTCTTTCTATAATCCAGTAAGGTCATAGATAATTCCTCATCTTGCTTAGTATTGATAATACATATGTAATTGCCAATCGGGAATATATTGGAAGCATCTTTCTTACCTGCCATACCTTGCATGACAAGATTGTGTACTATGGATTTTTTTGTTTCGGTATATGCCAATCCTTCATCGAAGGAAATGGTGTCAACATATAATTTCAGTCTCATGGGAGTATGATTCAAGATAAACTTAAAAAATTGATTATTAATAACATAGGGAAAAAACACCCTATTAGAATAATTTATAATTGCTAGAGAAGTTGTAACAACTAGTACAAAGTAGAAACGTTTATATGCACCTGAGCTTTGTTATTAGGCCCATAATAAAATCTAGCTTGCTCTTTAACGGACCCAGCAGTTTCAGGTTAATAAACTTTGAAAAGACTTATAACTTAAAACAACTGTTCAGATAACTTTAAACCTGACTGATAATCTCGATCTTTAATTGAAATTTTAGTTTGCTCTATAACACGCTATTGGGTCATTACCTCATGAAAAATGGCAGTTTTTCTCTCTTCAGATTTACCATTGATATATTGCCCGGTAAAAGCAGTTATAGTACGTAGACTGCAATTAACATATGTTTGAAAGATCACTCAGTTATTTAATAATATAATCTGAGGTCATAAGATTTTAGAAAAATGTTTACAATGATCTGATCGATAGGAAACAGCAAAAGTAGTAAGCGCTTGTTCTAATAGTTATGATTATATCCGGAATAAATGAAATAGTTTTTTGTTACAGGCTCGTTAACGACCTGTAAAGAGCTGGTTAATAATTAACAATTATTCTCCTCTAGCTCATTAACAATCAATCTTGTGCTTGCTTAACCATCCAAATGAAAAACAAACAAAACCTAGTTTATGAAAATCAAACAGTATTTAACAATCACTGCAATGCTTGCTGCTTGTCAGCTTACAGCAACTGCACAAAGCTCTACAAATTCGGGAGCAACACAGAATACCACACTACAGATGGCAGAACTTGTCAGCGCTGACTTTTTTGACAATGGAGGTAATGGAGGTTCCTCTACGGTAGAACTACCATTAGGCGGTGCTAATACTTTGGAAGAAGGTGTTGAAAGTCCTGAAATTGAGGTTATACTAAGATGCACAACAGATTTTGACCTAAGTGTTAAAGCATCAGCTACAAACTTCACTTATGCAGGTTCAAGTACTCAAAACACTACTATGCCTGTTGAGGATGTACTAGCTATTGTAATTACAGAAAATAATACTGGTGGTAACGTTAGTAACGGTATGACACAGTACAAATCAATTAGTGGTAGCCAAGGAAAAACTGCTATTAGCGCAGGAAAAAGAGGTGAAACATCATTTAAGTTCAAGTACAAAGCAACGCCAGGATTTAATTATGCTGCAGGCACTTACACAACAGATATAGTATACACACTTACAAAAAAATAATAACTGCTCAACAAACAATTTAGGTTAAGCACTAAAAGAGCAATAACATTAGCCACAAAGGTTTTGACATAAAACCTTTGTGGCATTTTATTAAGCGTTAGTATCTAAATAACAAAAAATATTATTTTCATTATATAAATTGCACTTGAAATTAAAAAACACAACAATGAAACAGGCTTTATTCTTATTGTTTATCATTTCTGTAACTGCTGTATCATGTGACAGGAAAGATATAGGCGGAGACCTTAAAAACCGTCGTGATATTCTTGAAAGCGAAAACTGGAAACTAGCTTCTATTACAGATAACGGTGGTGCTTCAAGCCTTCCTCCATGCCAGCAAGACAACTACTACGTATTTGTACCCGGAGGTACAGGACGATATGAAGAAGGTGCTAATAACTGCCTTGATAGCTTAGGTTCTGGTAATGCTCCTACATATACAGATTTCAGATGGGAAATGACAGGCGACCTACGTCAATTATACTTCCTTCAATATGGTGGCGACCCTGAAGATCGTTTCGAATGGGAGATACTAGATATGGAATTTGACAAGCTGGAAGTTCGCCAGGTACGCACTATCAACGGCATAGACCATAGAATAGATATGGTATATCGACCATACACTCCATAACCTTCTGGGAATTAACAATGTATCGTTAAAAAACTGCTGTAAAGCTTGCATAATTCCATTATTTGGATATTTTTGTACACTATACAATTAGCAGGATAATGAGGATATACCTTAATACATGTGTAACAGCATGTTCGGCATTACTCTTAGCATTAACAACTAGCTGCAACAGCAGCGAGCAATTGCTATCCCCCACAACATATTACGGTACTAAAAAGCAAGGTAACATCACCTTCATAGAAGATGTTGCCATAAAACCAGGTGGTGGGCGCAGCAAACTGGAAACTGTTGCTGGTGGTAGTGAAATAGAAGCTACACAAGCTATCAACAATGTGATGTTGAGTAAGTATGCAAGCATGCTGGGCTTGATACCCGAGAAAATGAGTAACCATATCTTATATGAATTCATAGAAGAGTGGTATGGTGTAAAGTATCGCTATGGTGGTACTAACAAAAGTGGTATCGACTGTTCTGCTTTTGCTCAAAAACTTTATGACCAGGTATTTGGAACAGATCTGGTACGTACTGCCAGAGACCAATTTCATTCATGCCTGATGGTCTGGGATACAGACAACCTGAAAGAAGGTGATCTTGTATTCTTTAAAACTCGCGGTAGAAGAATATCTCATGTAGGAGTATACTTAGCAAATAATTTCTTTGTACATGCATCTTCCAGCCAGGGAGTGATGATCAGCAACCTAGCTGACAACTACTGGTCTACTAAGTTTGCAGGTGCAGGTAAAATACAAAAAGAGAAAAAAGACATGCTGTAATAACTACAGTTTGTCTTTTTTTATCACCTCTTCAATAGTCTTTCCAACACTGGCATTTGGCATTTGTATATGTAGTAGCGCAGATACTGTAGGCGCTATGTCAGTCATGTGTACAGTTTTATAAGTCTCACCCTTATTTATCCCCCAGCCATACCATAGCAATGGTATATGCGTATCATAAGGATTCCAGCTACCATGAGTCGTTCCGTAATCCCCGTTGGAAGTATACCACCCTGGTTTATTGATCACTTGTAATACCCCACATCGCTCTTTATAGTAACCATTTGTTATCATTGTTTTAATCGGTTCAGGAACAGGTTTAGCATTAATGTTTTCAAGATCTACAACTATTGCAGTACTTTCTAAGCTATCTAGCCAGGTAGTTATGAACATCTTGAGACTGTCACGGTCTACTCCCAACTCCTTTATTTTACTATCATTCAGATATACCTGACCATTAGTAAATAAGGGTACCATATGTATATATTTGACATCACCGTATTTATCCCAAACAGCCTTTTCTAATTTGCTATGGAAGTTATGATGCCTATTGCTCTTATCGCCAAACCCCATATCCTTCATATATGTCTTGTTGTTAGCAGCACCATGGTCGGCAGTTAAAAATACTGTATACTCCCCTGCTCCTACATTTTTATCCAAGTATCTGAAAAACGATGCTAACGAACGATCTAAACGTAGATACATATCTTCAATCTCTAGAGCATCAGGCCCCCAAAGGTGACCGGCATAATCTGTACTGGATAGTGTTACACATAGAAAGTCTGTAATATCATCAGCTCCCATTTGCTCTCCTTTGATACATGCTTTAGCAGCTCGTAACGTAAGCGTATTACCCAATGGCATGTACCTGAGTGTATTATACTTTTGTTTAAAATGGAAGTATTCAGCTTTGTGCGGGAATGTTGGAGACTTTTCCTGTGGAAGATATGTTTCATACTTAGTAGTATCAGATGTGCTATTTACATATGTATTCAGTGGATATAAAGGTTTCCAGACTCTGCTTAAAAAGGTATCAGGCAGATGTTTATCATTGAATTCATTCAACCACTGAGGTAGCTGCTTCAAATAAAAACTACTACTAATAAAGTTGCCTGTACTATCATCAAACCAAAATGCAGCATCTGCAGTATGACCAGCAGGTAGTATACTCCCTCTGTCTTTTATACCAATGCCAAATAACTTACTTCGTCCTTTAGTAGCTATCTTCAACTCGTCGCCTACGGTAGAAGCTAGCATATTCCTGGGACTAAATTTACCGAACATATCACTTCCGCCAACCGACTTAACAGTCTCATCCTGAACACAATAAATACCATCTCTTGACCCACCTACATACCAATCATTAGCAACTATGCCATGTAATGCTGGTACACTACCCGTGTATATTGAGGCATGACCAGGGCCTGTATAGCTTGGCACATAATTGATAAAGGTATTCTGACAGTTATACCCTTCATTCATTAGCTTTTTAAACCCATCTTCTCCAAATCGGTCATAATAACGGTAGAGGTAATCCCACCGCATTTGGTCTACAACTATGCCTACCACCAACTTTGGACGCTCTAATTTGTTTGTATTTTGACCTCTAACGGCTAAAACATTAAATAATAATACTATAAGTATTAAAAACCTTATCATTTTTAGTAATTTAAGCATAACAAAAATGCTAATAACAATCTGAATAGCCTACTCGGTAATACTAATATAATTTCACTATTTTTGCCGATAATTTTTTGAGACCATTACAACTTAACAACAACAAGTAGAACGAGACATATGGATTTATTTGCCAAATTTGAGAATCAGCTTGGGCCAATAGGTAACTATGCTGATAAAGTGCCAGGATACTTTTCTTTCCCTAAGCTGGAAGGAGATATATCTAACAGAATGATGTTCCAAGGCAAAGAGAAAATTGTTTGGAGCCTGAATAACTACTTAGGACTTGCTAACCATCCTGAAGTGAGAAAAGCTGATGCTGATGCAGCAGCTGAGTTTGGACTTGCATTCCCAATGGGTGCACGTATGATGAGTGGTAACTCTACACATCATGAGCGTCTGGAGCATGATCTTGCCGAATTCATAGGCAAGCCTGATGCTATGCTGTTCAACTACGGATATCAGGGTATGGTATCTGCGATAGATTGCCTTGTAAATCGTAGAGATGTGATCGTATACGATGCAGAATCTCATGCATGTATACTTGATGGTGTAAGGCTACACGCAGGTAAGCGTTTTGTATTTAAACACAACGACGTAGAAGATTGCGAGAAGCAACTACAACGCGCTACTAAGCTTGCTGAAGAAGCAGGCGGTGGTATACTACTGATCACCGAAGGTGTATTCGGTATGTCTGGTAATCAGGGACGTGTAGCAGATATCATCAAACTGAAGGAAAAATATGAGTTCCGCCTGTTTGTAGATGATGCTCATGGCTTTGGTACAATAGGTAAGAAAGGTGCAGGCGTTGGTGATGAGCAAGATTGTATAGATGGTATAGATATATACTTCTCAACATTTGCCAAATCTATGGCTAGCATAGGTGGCTTTATAGGTGGTGAAGTAGGCATACTTAAATATTTGCGCTACAACATGCGTTCTCAAATATTTGCTAAGTCGCTACCAATGCCATTAGTAATAGGTAACCAAAAGCGTCTGGAGCTACTACGCTCTAAGCCTGAGCTACGTGAGAAACTATGGCATAATGTGAACCGACTGCAAAACGGACTAAAGGAAAGAGGATTTGACCTTGGTACTACGAACTCTCCTGTAACACCGGTATTCCTGCACGGAGATCTTGACATATATGAAACTACACAGCTGATATACGACATGAGAGAGAACCACAATATCTTCTGCTCTGTTGTAATGTATCCTGTGATACCAAAAGGCCTGCTGATGTTACGCCTGATACCTACAGCTGTACATACCGATGAGGATATTGATATCACATTGGCTGCGTTTACAGAAGTACGTGGGAAACTGGAAGCTAAAGCATACCCTCATGAACTACCGCCGATAAAAGCGGAAGAGCCTATAGGAGCTTAACGATATACTATTTCAAAACAAAAGAGAAAGAGCCTCTGCACTATTGCAGGGGCTTTTTAATGCGCTAGAACTATTATGATGTTTGGTCACTTCTGGTCAAGTGGTCATCTTGGTCATGTATGTTGTAGTGTGACCAAAGTAACCAGGGTGACCAAACAGTATAGGGTGTTTTTCACGTGGCATATGACAGGTTTATATCTTTATTTTACAGAAAAAAGTTTATGTATCAAGAGATTAAGCTTGAAAAGGGTTTTGATGAATATGACACATTAGATGATAGTAATATTAAAAACTTATCAAAGGTAAATATTTTTATAGGTGCCAATAACTCTGGAAAAAGTAAACTTTTAAGACGCTTGTATTATGAAAATAACTACCAATATATACATAAAGTAATTAACCTTCGAGAGTATTCAATATTTCAAGACAGCTTACTGAATAAGATAAAATCATATTGCGCAAAAAACAATATAAAACTACAAACAGACGTTTTAAATAGGGTAAAACACACATTAAATGAAGCAATCTTCTGGACAAGACAGGCAGGCAACATTAACAGTATTACGAAACTGCTAGAACAGCTCACCCCAACACACTTTACCCCATTAAAAGCAATTGATACTCCATATTACTACCATGTACAACAGATAATAAATGATCATTTAAAGAGTGTTTTCTATATTCTTAATAAAGAATTAGGTGAAAGTATCAATATAAATAAGATATACATACCTACACTTAGAGGATTAAGACATATTTCTGTTAGTTCAAGTGTTACAGGTCAGAGATACCAAGATGTATATTTTGCAAGAACAAGAGATGACTACTTCCCGCAAAAAAAAACCAACGACGAAGATAACATGTATACTGGTTTAACATTTTATGACGATATTTCGAAGCTATCCCATTCAGGAATTGATTTAAGATCAAGTAAAAACTTGTTCGAAGATTTTTTAAGTAAGTCATTTTTTAACAATAAAAAAGTAGAAATAACAGCTGAACATAGTGGAAAAACATTAATATTAATAGAAAATGAAGAGAGAGCTATTGAGCAGCTTGGGGATGGTATACAGTCAATAATCATACTGACCTACCCACTGTTTGTCAGACAAGGTGAAGATGCTATTTTTTTTATAGAAGAGCCTGAAACTCACCTGCACCCAGGTTATCAACGTCTTTTTATTGAAACTCTAAATAGACCTGAATTTAGTAGCTTCCAATATTTCATAACTACTCACTCTAATCATCTTCTTGACCTAACTATTGAAAATAACAATACTTCAATTTATACTTTCAAAAAAGAAAAAACTGATGGCGACGCTTCAAAATTCTTAATTGAAAATGTAGCTACTGGTGATGATAACATTTTACAACTAATAGGAGCCAATAAATCATCAGTATTCTTAAGCAATTGTACTATTTGGGTTGAAGGCATTACAGATAGAATATATCTGAGAAAATATATCGACTTATATATAGACCACAGGAAAGATAAAGATGGAAGCAAGATATTTAAAGAAGATACTCATTACTCATTTGTTGAATATGGAGGAAATAATATTACTCATTGGTCTTTTTTAGATTCTGAAGATGAGCATAATAATATTAATATCAATAAACTGTGTGGTAAAGCTTTTCTAATTACTGATAGTGATGGCGCAAGTAATAAAGATGATGGCAAACCTTCTAAAAAGAAACTCAGACAAGAAAAGCTTCAAGATCGTTTAAACGATAGATACTACTGTTTAAAAAGCAGAGAGATAGAAAACTTGCTTACTAAAGAAGTAATACAACAAACTCTATTATCGCTAGAACCAAATAGCACTTTAGATTTTAAAAACTTTCTTGATAAGAAAACTGATATTATACATGAGCCAATAGGAAGATTGATACAAGAAAAAGTGAATGGGCTAAAGAGAAATTATGCTGCTGACAGCGGTACAATAAAAAACAAGATAGAGTTTGCAAAAAGAGCAGTCGAGCATTTAAAGAGCTATGATGATTTAAGCGATGAGGCTAAAATCCTTTCAGAGAAAATTTATGCATTTATCTATAAAGAGAATACTTAACTACTCTGGTCATCTTGGTCAACCTTAGAATATGATGACCAGAATGACCAACTTGACCAAAACATACTACTCACTCCAAGGGCCATCCTTTTTCACACTGAAAAATGTTGTTCCGTCATAACGGAAGAGGCCACCCCATCCACCAAACCAAAAACGTTCTTGCCTGTCTTTGTATATGCTTAAGATGCCGTTTGTGTCCAACCCCTCTTTGGTATATAGGTTTTTAAATGAAGTTCCATTATAGCAATACACGCCATGGTTTTCTGCAGCAAACCAGATATTACCATCATCTGCCTGGTAAAAGCCTCCTGCTTCCTCTCCTGTAATAACTCCATCCAGCGTATAGTTGGTAAATGTTTTTCCATCATACTTGCTCACACCGCCAAACATAGTACCTACCCAGACATTGCCATCAGCATCGGTCATGAGGTCATAAATATTATTATCGCAGAGTCCATTTTCTTTTGTGAAGTAGGTAAATGTAGTGCCGTTATACATGCTGATACCATGCCCATCTGTACCAAACCATATATTCCCTTTATGATCTTGCGTTATACTGGTAATTCTGTGTTCAAACAATATAGGAGTTAGTTCACTAACTGCTGCCTTTGGTATATCAAGAGTAGTGAAGGTTGTTCCATCAAATTTACTCACCCCGCTCATTGTTCCTATCCATATATATCCACCTGTATCTATTGCAAGACTCCAGATATCATTATCTATCAGTCCATCTTTAGTAGTGAAGTTCGTAAAAGACACTCCATCATACTTGGTTAGCCCACCATAAGTACCAAACCACAATGCCCCTTCTTCATCTTCAACAATACCTGTAATACGACCAACCCCTAGCCCATCTTTTTTTGTGAAGTATACTAATGAGTCTCCATCATAGCGCATTAGTCCATACACATTGGTACCGAGCCACAAGTTGCCTTTTGAGTCTTGAAATATTTTACGCACATGCTGGCACAGCTGTCCATCTATATAAAACATAGGGTCTTTTATCTCTTGTATAGATTTATCACCCGATGACGATTGTGCTATACATGAAACAGAATATAAAAGCTGTACACCCAACAGGCTTATCAAAATATAGAAGCGTAAATAATTCATGGATTAAACCTTTTACTGGATGTGACTTTACTGGGAAAATATAAATATTTGGAGTTTATAACACTTCTTAGTTAAGAAGTCCTACAAATAAAAATACGACAATCAATGTCAACAATGAACATAATGGTCGTGGTCATCTTGGTCAACCATAGGACATGATGACCAGAATGACCAACTTGACCAAAACACGCTACTCTATTTTCACCAATATTTACATTGGCACACACATATGTTTTTTATAGCTTAGCAACCCTAATATATATAACAGAATGAAAGTATTCATAGCAGGAGCATCAGGTTTAGTAGGAAGTAATTGTAAACAACATTTTGAAGAGCAAGGCTGGGAAGTAAAAGGATCATACTTTTCTTACGAAGTTCTGGACACCGTTTTTTACAACACACTAGAGCCAGACCATGCAGACAACTTTGATGTGCAAGGTTTCAATCCTGATGTGATAGTACACTGCGGAGCACTCACTCATGTAGACTATTGCGAAGAGCATCCTGAAGAGAGCTATGAAAAAACAGTACAAAGCACTATCAACCTTACTAAGCTAGCTAAGCAGTGTGACGCTAAGTTGGTATACATTTCTACAGACTATGTATTTGATGGAGTGAACGGACCATACGAAGAAGATGATGAAGTAAACCCTATCAGCTACTACGGCAAGCACAAGTTGGAAGCAGAGCAACATGCTCTTAATGAAATTAGCGACACATTGGTGCTACGCATTACCAATGTTTATGGTAATGAAGCACGTGGTAAAAACTTTATCGCTCGTATTGTACAGCAGTGTAAAGATGGCAATCACCTTACACTAAAACTACCTTACGATCAGTACGCATGCCCTACTAATGCATGGGATATTGCACGTGCTATGTTCTTATTATTGAAAGACGGTAAGCAGGGTATTTATCATATAGGTGGTACAGATTATACTAATCGTGTACAACTTGCATTAAGAGTATTGCAGTATTACCCTGATGCTACCTACGACTTAATACCAATGAATACTAAAGAACTAAATCAACCTGCACCTCGTCCGTTGATAGGTGGTTTTGTAACTACAAAGTTCAATAGAGAGTATCCTGAATTTTTGTTTGGCAATGTAGATAGTTTCCTCAAACAGTCGCTTACTTAAAGCAACACTTCAACACCAGAATTACCGTCTTAATATTTAGAGAGAAAACAGACCTCTAGAAAAAAGAAATCCCGACTCACCTTGGTAAGTCGGGATAGGACTGTACTTACTAACCCATCGTAAGTACAACAAATATCTGAAAAAGGTTTTGTATAAGAAAATTATTTTTTTTGTTATATATACTTTTTAATCTGACTAATAATGTTTTCTGGCTTCATAGTAGATCTACTATAAACAACATCAAAATCTATCTTCAACCCTTCGCATACACACCCTAGATATACGTATTACGACAGCACATGTCAAAAAAGTAGAGCAAATAAGCAATAATGTCATACGCAATCGCATTAAACTGACATAAAGTCTTACAAATAAGCATTGGTACTTGGTTTGTACTATACTCGTCGAAGTCAATAATATTAAAATCAATAAAACTTTAAAGACATGTATAGAAACAAAAGAAACCTTCCGGCTACATTCAATGGTGTATTAGAGAACTTCTTAAACAACGATCTTGGCAAGTTCTTCTACGATGACAACTGGAGCAACATTACAGCACCTGTTAACATCAAAGAAACTGAAAAATCTTTTGAGCTGGACGTTATAGCTCCGGGCTTGAAGAAAGAAGACTTTAACATCAATGTAGAAAAAGATGTACTGCAAATATCTTTTGAACAGAAGGAAGAAAAATCTGAAAGCACAGATAAAATGATCAGAAATGAGTATAAGTTCAGCTCTTTCAAAAGACATTTTACGCTTACAGATAAAATAGATGCTTCAAATATCAGTGCTAAGTATACTGATGGCGTGTTAAGTATCAATCTTCCTAAAAAAGAGAACAAGGAAGTAACTACACAGAAAATAGAAATTTCATAGGGGTTGTTTTAGGTTTAAACTGAGACGAGGCGGACCATCTGGTTCGCCTTTGTTTTATGCCAACTCTTTAATAAACCTATCAATATCTGCCCTACCTTTTTCATTAGCTACAAGATATAGCAACCCTGCTATTCGCTTTAGGTATTTACTTACAACTACCTCTTTATCAATATTATTATCATAGATACTTACATCTGATAACCAATACCTATTCATAGTAATTATACATTCTAGCATAGCATCCAGCTCCTGCACCTTGCTACCTTGTATAAACCCGCTCATCAACAACACCTTGAGCTCGTCAAACAACCCTTCTTTTGTAACCGGACTAACCTCCTGATACACCTCTTTTACTTTAAAGTATTGCTTTAATAATAATGGTCTACTTACTATGATACTACGATAGTTATACTGATTATCATATACCTTCTGGTGTATATCCAGAAAATGATAAAAGGTATGCTCACGTTCTTGATTTAATATAGTTTCGTTAGCCCGTTGGAAGTCTTGCACTAAAGCTAAAATGATATCTTCCTTAGTTGGAAAATAGTAGTTGATGTTGCCACCTTTTAGTTGTAGATCTTTAGCAAGCTCCCTTACACCTACATATGGCACACCATGCTCATTATATAGAGCTAACGCCCTATCAAGTATCTTTTGCTTTACGTTCTGACTCATATATGCTTGACAGCGTCAAATATAACATTAAGCACAGTCATTATATAGAACAGAATAAGAAGAATAACGAATTGAAGTATTACTTTAACTGCTTGCCGTTATCAAATTGTTCATCGTACTCCAGCTTGTCCTTCTTATCGTAACGAAGGAATCTGCCATGTTTCTGATTATCCTTAAAGCTACCCTTCTGCCAAAGCTGGCCGGTCTTTCTATAAAAAGTCCAATCGCCCTGCATCATATCATTTTTATACGGGCCTTCAGCTTTTTTAGTTCCGTCTTCAAAATAATACGTCAGGTAGTCATTCTTTAATTCGTATGTCTTTTGACCATTAGCGTATTCTTTTTTCTTCATCATAGTGTATAGTATTTTAATTACTTATACCCCAGTATCTTAAGCATGCTTTGTGGTGTTTGTTCTTTAGCATACAACCAGTCTTTCATATTACCTTTCTCATCTTTTTCTACGACTACGTGCTTAGGAGAAGGTATCATACAATGTTTAATACCTCCGTAGCCTGCTAACTGGTCTTGATAAGCACCAGTATGGAAGAAACCGATATATAATGGCTCTGTATTACTTTCCTTATCTTGCTTAGGCAGGAATACTGCGTTTATATGTTCCTCTGAAGTATAGAAATCATGGCTATCACAAGTGAGACCTCCAAGATGTACCTCTTGATATTCATTATCCCACTTATTGATAGGTAGCATTAAGAACTTCTCACCAATACCCCAAGTGTCCGGCAATGTGGTAATGAAAGAGCTATCTATCATGTACCATATCTCACGATCGTTCTGCACTTTCTCTCCAAGTGTACTATATATAACAGCCCCACTCTCACCTACAGTAAACGAACCAAACTCAGTATATATATCAGGCATGTCTACTTTATTCTTCTTGCATACCTTTTTAATATTAGATACTATCTGGTTGACCATGTACTTGTAATCGTAGTCAAAACCAAGCGAGTGTTTAATTGGGAAGCCACCACCAATATTCAAGCCCTCTAATTCAGGACATATCTTCTTCAGCTGACAGTACAGGTTAATGACCTTATTCAATTCACTCCAGTAGTATATATCGTCCTTAATGCCTTTATTCATAAAGAAATGAAGCATTTTCAGCTCATACTTACTGTTACCCTTGATCTTATCTACATAAAACTCTAGCACGTTTCTCTTCTGTATACCCAGCCTTGAAGTATAGAAGTCAAAAGTTGGCTCTTCTTCTGTAGCTATACGCATGCCGATCTTCACAGGCTCTTTCGTACGTACCGACCTACTGTAGTTATCCAACTCATCAACATTGTCGATCACAGGTATTACGTTCTTAAAGCCTTCATTGATCAGCTTAGATATATTGCGTATATAAAGTTTGTTTTTGTAACCGTTACATATGATGTGCGTATCCTTGGTCACCTTCTTGCGCTTATACAATTCTTTTATAATATCGATGTCATAAGCAAAAGAAGTCTCCAGATGCACGTTGTGCTTCAATGTCTCTTCTACTATAAATGAGAAGTGAGAACTCTTGGTGCAATAGCAGTAGTAGTAATTACCCTCATACTTATATCGCTTAATTGCATCAGCAAATAGCTTTTTAGCCTTTGCTATCTGGCTGCCTATCTTAGGCAAATAAGTAAGCTTAAAAGGGGTACCATATTTATCAATCAACTTCTTGATATCAACATCATTAAATGTCAGGTAGTTATCAGTTACCTCAAACCCCTCTTGTGGAAAATCAAAGGTCTGCTTTACAAGGTCGGTATACGTGTTGTTCATTTACGTGTTCGTTCTTATTCTTATTAGCTTACCAAAGGTAATCAATTGCAAGAATGGTATAAATATTTTTGCCTTTAATACACATGGCAAAAGTGTAAATAATACCGCTTATGTTTGCATCCATTCGGATATATGAAGAAAGCACTTTTTCAAATGCACCTGGCTGTGCTACTATGGGGATTCACTGCTGTATTGGGTCGCGCCATAGACCTTACAGCTCCTGTACTGGTTTGGTACCGCATGCTGATGACCGCGGTATTTGTGCTGGTGATCATATACTTCAGAAAAAGCTGGGTACCAGTACCTAAAAGAGATAAACTAAAATTAACATACATCGGCTGCCTGATGGCATTGCACTGGGTAGCTTTTTACGGATCAGTAAAGTATGCTAACGCCTCTGTAGGACTAGTGTGTATGTCAACAGCAGGCATCTTCACCTCCCTATTAGACCCATTTGTAAATAATACGAAACATAATGCTCCGGAGCTACTCATAGGTCTGTTAGGTATAATAGGAGTATACATCATCTATCAGTTCCAGCAGATATATGCTATGGGAGTACTTTTTGGCGTAATTGCTGCTATACTGTCTGCATGGTTTACTGTGCTGAATAAAAAGATAGCCAATGACTACCCGGCAAGAGTAATGGTATTTTACGAAATGGGTACAGGATGGCTACTACTAACATTACTCATACCATTTCAAATATTATACTCACCTACTCCTGTAAAATTACTACCTCAAAACTTCGACTGGTTATGGCTGGTAATTCTTAGCCTATGCTGCACGGTTTGGGCACAATCTCTCGCACTTAACGCCCTTAAGCATATCAGCGCCTTTACTTCGTCACTTAGTGTCAACCTGGAACCTGTTTATGGCATAATACTAGCTTTCATCGTATATCAAGAGTATGAAATGCTCAGCACACAGTTTTATTTTGGTATGGCTCTGATACTAGTGTCAGTAGTATTACAAATGCTGAGGGTATTACGTCCAAACAAACAACCTACTTCTTATGTGAGGGAAAAAGGTGGTATAGATTAAGGGACATAAAACAAAATTCCTCTTTATCGTGTTATATCAACTTGCGTAGATTTTCGTATCTTATACATCCCTATTAATTATTACCTTTGCATCTCTTTTAGAATCAATTATATGTTGCAAGAAGCTAGTACACAGAAAGACAGCAGGCTATCTTTTGATGAGTTCAAAAATGAAATCTTAGAAGATTATCGCTTAGCTGTAGCCAGTCGTGAGGCCAGCCTGATAGGCCGTAGAGAAGTACTTACCGGTAAGGCTAAGTTTGGCATATTTGGTGATGGTAAAGAGCTGGCACAAATTGCAGCAGCAAAATGCATGAAGCCCGGCGACATCCGTGCAGGTTACTATCGTGATCAAACGTTGATGTTTGCAACTGGCATGAGTGACATGGATAAATTCTTTGCTCAATTATATGCTACACCTGACGTAGAAAATGAACCATCTTCAGCAGGCAGAATGATGAATGGTCACTACAGTACACGCTGGCTGGATGAAGATGGCGAATGGATGGATCTTACAAAAGCACCCCAATCTTCTAGTGATATATCTCCTACAGCAGGACAAATGGTAAGAGCACTTGGTCTTGCGTTTGCATCTAAATGCTACAGGAATATAGATGTCTTAAAAGAAGGCTTTGAGAAATTTACCAACGGGGGTGATGAAGTAGTGTTCTGTACTATTGGTGATGCTTCTACATCTGAAGGTCACTTTTGGGAAACGGTGAATGCTGCAGGTGTATTACAAGTGCCTCTGGCTATTTTCGTTTGGGATGATGGCTATGGAATATCTGTACCTCGTAAATACCAAACTACTAAGAACTCTATATCTGACGCATTAGCAGGTATGCAGTGGGAAGATAGTAAAGGCGGTATGCATATCTACAAAGTACGCGGCTGGGATTATGCGGGCCTTATGGATACATTCCAGAAAGGTATTGCTAAGGTAAGAGAGACTCATACACCTGCCATATTCCACGTACAAGAACTAACGCAACCTCAGGGGCACTCTACATCTGGCTCACATGAGCGTTATAAGTCTCCTGAACGCCTTGAGTGGGAAAAAGAGCATGACTGCGTATTGAAAATGCGTGAATTCATCATAGGTCATGAGATAGCAACTGAAGATGAAGTAAATGACATTGAAAAAGATGCTAAGAGCGAAGCTCGTAAAGCTAAGCAACGTGCATGGGATGCTTTCATTGAGCCCATACAACAAGAAATACAAAAAGCTACTACCCTTTGCAACCAGCTAGTATACGAAGGTGGTGATAATGCTTTAAAGGTATCTAAGCTAACAAAGGAGCTAAATGCTATTAAAGAGCCTATCCGTAAAGATATCTTACAAACTGTAGGCAATATTTTAGCTATTGCTGATGGTAATAGCCAAAGCACACGTAGCTTACGCAACTACTACGACAACTTATTACAGGAATCTCAGGAGAGGTTCTCTTCTCACCTGTATTCCGAGTCAAAGTATAGCGCTATGAAAGTACAGGAAGTTAAACCTGTATTTGAAGATGGCGCTACAATGAATGGCTATGAGATACTGAACAAGTTTTTCGACAACACATTTGCCAATAATCCTGCAGTTATAGCATTTGGTGAAGATCTTGGTAAAATAGGCGATGTAAACCAAGGTTTTGCAGGACTACAAGAAAAGCACGGTGAGCTAAGAATATTTGATACAGGTATTCGTGAGGCTACTATCATTGGTCAGGGTATTGGTCTGGCACAACGTGGTCTGCGCCCTATAACAGAGATACAATACTTAGACTACTTGCTGTATGGCTTACAGCCATTAAGTGACGATGTATCTACTATGCTATACCGTACTAAAGGAGGACAGAAGTGTCCGATCATTGTACGTACAAGAGGTCACAGATTAGAGGGTATATGGCACAGTGGTTCACCAATGGGTATGGTGCTGAATAGTATACGTGGTATGTATTTATGCGTACCTAGAAATATGACTCAGGCTGCGGGTATGTATAATACACTACTACAATCAGATGAGCCTGCAATAGTGGTAGAGTGCTTGAACGGTTACAGACTTAAAGAGAACCTGGCATCTAACCTTATGGAAATGACAGTACCTATGGGTATACCTGAAGTCATTCGTGAGGGTGAGGATGTTACGATAGTGTCTTACGGATCTACATTACGCGTTATAGAAGAGGCTATTGATAAATATCTGGCACCTCAAGGCATTAGTTGTGAGGTAGTAGACGTTCAAACACTGCTTCCATTCGATATAAACCATATGATACTAGAGTCTTTGAAAAAGACCAACCGTATTGTGTTCATAGATGAAGATGTACCTGGTGGAGCTACTGCATATATGTTCCAGCATGTAATGGAAAAGCAAGGTGGCTACAGATGGTTAGATGTAGCACCAAGGACAATAACGTCGAAGGCACACAGACCAGCGTATGCTACAGATGGAGACTATTTCTCTAAACCAAATGCTGAGAGCATATCTAAAGTAATAGAAGAAATGATGACTGAGTAACTGCACTCATCACATTCAAAACATAGCAAAGCCCCGAATATATATTCGGGGCTTTCATTTTACTAAACTAACTATTACTACTTACTAATTAACCCTCTTGCTTTGTTAGCTGAACTTCAGCATTTATTCTTACATCGTCACTTACGACTACACTACCAGCCTCTGTTACAGCATCCCATGTTAAGCCATACTCCTTACGAGATATCTTACCGCTCAGGGTAAACCCTGCTTTGGTTTGACCATAACCATCTACAGCTGTACCACCATGCTCCGCATTAAGCGTTACAGGCTTTTTCGTACCTCTAATAGTAAGGTCGCCATGCAGCTTAAAGTCATCACCAGCCTTCTCTAACCTACCATTCTCAAATATCATTTGAGGGTGGTTCTCAGCATCAAAGAAATCGGCAGATTTTAAGTGACCATCTCTTTGTTCATTATTCGTATCTACAGAATTAATATCAGCTGTAAAGCTGATGTTTGCTGTAGAGAAATCATCCCCTTCTGTAGTTGCTGTAGCATCGAAAGATTTGAAATAACCTGTTACAGTTGTGATCATCAGGTGTTTTACCTTAAACTGTATTTCGCTGTGCATTGGGTCTATTGCCCATTTAGTTTGTGCCATAATTGTGTGCGTTTATTGATATAATACTACAAAGATATACTAAACGATGTATATACATTAATTGATATTGATTATAGATATATTGACTCACCATTAGCTGATGAGCTTCAACAATGTATTATTCATGTATTACTTTTCGTAGAGACTTGGAACAATATTCACCTTCTCTCTAATTGCATCAATTTCCTCATCAGAAAATTGAATACTAGCAAATGACGCTCTCAAAGACTCATACTGAGCGACATTACCTTCAGGAGAGTTGTCCGTAAGCTCATAACCATTTTCAACAAACAGCTCGATCATCTTTCCTGTAGCTTCAGCAGCTTTATTTCCTGCCTCACTTTCAAAGGATTTGTAGAAATCCTTCATCTGTAACATATTCTGAACCTGTACTCCATTTACAGAGTAACTTATTTCAGCTTCCGAACCATCTTTAGACTGACCATATATTATGTCTGTTTGGAATAAAAAGGGGATAGACAATACTAGTGTAGAGAAAATAGACTTTTTCATAAAATGTAATTTAAGTTCTAATTGGAAAATAAGAACCTAAAAGACACAACTATGTTAACACCTTCTATTTTAGCATAATATTATAAATAAGCCTAAGTAGTACTTAGGCTTATTTATAAATTAGTTAATACCCAAAAGTTCTACCTCAAATATCAGAGTACTATTAGGACCTATCTCTGCACTTACATGCCTGTCTCCATAAGCAAGATCATGAGGTATATAAAACTTATACTTACTACCAACACTCATCAGCTGTACGCCTTCTGTCCAGCCTTTTATAACTGCATTCAGCGGAAACGATGCCGGCTGACCTCTTTGTACAGAACTATCGAATATAGTACCATTGATCAATGTGCCGTGGTAGTGACAAGTCACCTTATTGTATTCTGTAGGTTTATCGCCCTCCCCTTCTTTGAGTACTTCATACTGTAACCCGCTCGGCAATACAGTTACTTCATCTCTTTTTGCATTCTCTTGTAGAAATGCTTGCCCTTCATCAAGGTTCTTTTTGGCTTTACCTTCTTTTAAAGCACGTAGTTTATCTGCTATACTCATTTTATATTAAATTATCTTTTACCTAATTCTATTACCTCGCAATTCATTATGCGAGATTTATCGATTGCGAATCTAACAATTGTTCTCACTTTATGCCAGCCTTGCTTACCTGCTGCACCTGGATTTATATGCAGACAATTCAACTCTTCATCATATATAACTTTTAAAATATGTGAGTGGCCAGATATAAAGAGCTTGGGAGGGCGCTCTTTCATTTCCTGCTTTACTGATGGGGCATACTTCTTGGGATAACCTCCTATATGTATCATCATAACCTCTACATCCTCACAATACCACCTAAGCTTTTCAGGGAATTCAGCTCTTATTTCATGACCATCTATATTACCATATACACCTCTTAAGGGCTTGAAGTCTTGAAGCTGTTGCACTAGTTCTGTATTACCGAAGTCTCCAGCATGCCAAATCTCATCACAATCCTTAAAATACTTGAATACTGCCTCATCTAAATAACTATGCGTGTCTGAGATCAATCCTATTTGAGTCATCTATCCGTCTTTAGCCGACCAAGATATACTATGTCTGCAAAGGAGTCATCATTCATCCTGAATTCTTGCTTTAATATACCCTCTTCAACAAAGCCGGCTTTCTGGGCCACTCTTCTACTAGCTATATTATTTACATCTACCTTGCAGTACACTTTATTCATATATAGCTCATCAAAGGCGATAGCACATGCATAGTTTATAGCTTGTGTACATATACCCTTGCCTTCAAAATTCTTATCTATAAAGTATGCCAGCTCACACTTAGCGTGTCTGCTATCCATCTGTTTTATAAATAATATACCTACTCGTTCATCATTATATTTAATGATATATACACGATACTCATAACTCCTCCACGCTTCCTGATAATTGGCGATTGTTGTCAAAGCAGTCTCAGCAGATGTCACCTTTCCTACAGTTTGAGGAAAATAATCTTTTAAACGAGATAAGTTATCAACAATCAGCTTATAAAGCCACTCATTATCTTCTACTGATATAGGAGCAAGTATGATCATTATTAATATTTACACTTAAACACAACTGTATCAGTAATTTACGCAGAATTATTATTATATACATACTTAATAT
>CAZHDM010000016.1:0-75399 GCA_964531655.1 uncultured Flavipsychrobacter sp. | reverse complement strand
TTTGAACACTTAATATTGAAATAATAATTCTTTAAACAATAATAAATATTTAGAAATGGCAGCTGTATATACCGATGCAAATTTTGAGCAGGAAGTGCTACAAGGAGAGAAGCTTTCAGTAATTGATTTTTGGGCACCATGGTGCGGACCTTGTTTGGCTTTAGGCCCAACAATCGAAGCTCTTGCTACAGAGTATGAAGGTAAAGTAAATGTAGGTAAGGTGAATGTTGATGAAAATCCGAACTTATCTATCAACTACGGTATTACAAGTATACCTGCTGTTCTGTTCATTAAGAATGGTGAAGTAGTAGATAAACAAGTAGGTGCAGCACCAAAAGGTGTTTTTGAAAAGAAAATTGCACAACACCTATAATACATAGGTTACTTATAATATTCTAATGTTAAGCCCCGCATTTGCGGGGCTTATTTATTATTTGTTATTTTAACTGAGTGAAGCGAAAAAGGAAAACTACTGGTAAATGAAGACTTTAGGTGTAATAACTGATCCTGTATACAACGAAAATATACCTCATACAGCAACTGATAGATTCTTTCTTAAGTTTATCAGAGATAAGAGAGACCTGCCCTTTGTATACCTAACTATCAAAATAACTGTTACACTTATTCCTCTAGCAGTATTGTTATACTTGCCTTTTATTACGGGGTGGGTATGGTGGCTTTTAGTGTTGGCGTATCACTTTTTTAACAACATTACTTTTAAAGGTCCTTTTGGTTTGATGCTACACTGCACAAGCCACAGAAAGTTTTTCAAGAAGGAGTATGATTATCTTAATCATTACTTACCGTGGGTATTAGCTCCGTTTTTTGGGCACTCTCCCGAAACTTACTATACGCATCATATTGGGATGCATCATGCGGAAAATAATCTGGAAGATGATGAAAGCACTACCATGCCTTATGACAGAGATACAGTAAGTGGCTTTGCTCACTACTTTGGAAAGTTTTTATCGGTAGGCATTTATCATTTGTGTAGTTACTTTTTTAGAAAGAAACGTAAACGTTTGTTGATGAGATCTGTTAGGGGAGAATTGTTATTCATACTATTCTGTATTGGAATGAGCATAGTTAACTTTCCAGCTACGTTGGTAGTATTTATCATCCCATTTTTCTTGTATCGATTAATAGCTATGATGGGTAACTGGGCGCAACACTCGTTTATCGATATGAATGACCCCGGTAATGATTATAAGAATAGCATTACTTGCATCAATACAGATTATAATCATAAATGCTGGAATGATGGTTATCATATAAGCCATCACGAAAAGCAAACCATGCACTGGACAGAACATCCTATATATTTTAAAAAGACTTTACAGAAGTATAAAGACAATAATGCAATTGTATTTGACGGGATACACTTTCTGCATGTATTCTTTTATTTGATGACCAAACGATATGATCTGCTAGCTAAAAACTATGTGAACATAGATGGTAGGTTTAATAATGATGATGAGGTGATTGAGTTCTTGAAATCCCGTACAAGAAAAGTACCTTTCTCTGAAAGTCAGCGAGTAAGTATTGCTTAATGTTGATCCAATGCATATTGCTCATCAATGAACAATGCTTCAAATATGTAGCTACGTAATACATCTGCATCAATCTCTTTAGCAGACTTAAAGTTTATGGATGCAATTTCTTTCCGATCAGCTTTATTAAGTATGCCGAGCTCGTCTGTTAGTTGCTGACCTTTGCAAAAACCAAGTGATGCAGTGCCAGCTTCTTTGATCCCACCCCAGGGTATGGATGATGGCCAGATATATAACACTCTTTTGTGCTGATAGTAAAATGGCACGTTATAGCTTAGCTTCTCTTTGCCGTTGGGCATACAGTCTAAAATTATTTTTCTCAGCTTCTCTACGATCTTAAGTTCGCCTTCAGGCAAATAGTCTAAAAAATCCTGAATGCTCTTAAATGATATACCCTTTTGGAACTTGGAGCTCATTATTTGAGATTATTCAAAATAGCCATTAGTAATTCTGCATTCATACGATGCTTGTAGTCAGGGTTTACATATTCAAATACGATCTCAGCGTTTTTATTGAGTATGAAAATGGATGGTACAGGTAGGAAGCCGTCGTTTCTATTAGCGGAGTGTTTTTGTAATTGATTAGTCTTCCATTTGGCATCAGGTGCCTTATAGGCAACTCCCATTTGCTTTGTAAAAGCTCCATCTCCATCTGATAATAGATTGTATTTAAGCTCATTTCTATCTACTGTAATATCAAGCCTGCCTGGCTCATCTGGGCTTATAGCTACTATCTGGTATCCCGCATTTAAGATATCTTCTTCTGCCTTGCCGAGGTTTTTTAAGTGAGCAGTACAATATGGGCACCAACCCCCTCTGTAAAATATCAGTACTGTTGGCTTTTGCTTAGCTAGCGATAATACATTGACAGGTATGTTTTGTGAAGATACAAGTGTAATGTCAGGTATAGTTTCTCCAACCTTTAGGGGACATACATCATTGCCTGTAGCAGGTAGTTGAGCAAATGAGCTATGTGTAGTAAAGGAAAAAGCTAAGATTAACAGTAAATATTTCATCAAACGAATATAACGCAAAATAAAAAGCCCCGTATAACGGGGCTTTTCTATAAAAAGTAAGGTTAGACGATATTAGTCTTCGTTTGATTCAATATTACAGTAGTGATACTCGATAGCTGGCCTGCCTAAATGTTCTGTATCTAGCTCATAATCTTCACACTGAGCTTTCGCATCATCTTTAGTAGCTTTTATCACTATGCTGGTACTAGTACGTTTTACTGTATCAGCTTCTTTTATCACAAATGTTTTTACGTCACAGTTACAGGTATAATTCTTTTTACAAGAAGAGAAAATACATACAACTGCAAAAAGTATAGCCGAAAAGCATAAAAAGTGTTTCATATAAAACGAATATTATCCTTTAAAAATAGATTTAGAAATTGAAAAAACCAAGCTGAAAGTAATTGTAGCTATTATTAAGGGGATTTAAGTGATATCTATTTGTTTATTTTTTATGTTTGAGTTCTCAATCAGTAGTAACAGGAAGCCCTTTATATGAGTAAAAAGAAGCAGCCGGCAGCTAAAAAAACAGCACCGAAACCTCAGCAAAATACAGATGTTACCCCAAAAGAGAGTATTTGGGTGGGGATGAAGTGGTTGATACCTGTATTGTTGCTTACGCTCATTGTCTATGCTGGAATGTTTTCTGAAGATAAGCAGTTTACAAACTGGGATGACATCAACTATATCACTGAGCAGCCGCTAATTAAGGAACTTTCTGCAGAAAATATCAGTACACTATTTGATCCCGAGACGCAGGTAATGCTCAACTATCATCCACTGACGATGATATCTTTGGCTATAGATTATAGCTTGGGTTACGATGAGCTGAGTAATACCCTTAGCATCGCTCCATTTGCGAAAACAAATATTATACTACATATGCTCAATGTAGTGCTAGTGTTTATTTTCTTATATCGGTTGAGTAGAGGTAAGCTTTGGTTGTCTATTATTGCTGCGACGCTATTTGCGGTACACCCTATGCATGTAGAGAGTGTAGCCTGGATGTCAGCCAGAAAAGATCTTCTGTACTGCTTTTTCTTTCTGATATCCTGTATCGTTTACCTGAAATATTTAGATACCAAAAAGTACTCTTTTCTCTTGCTTACATTTGTCCTGTTTCTGGCTGCTTGTTTGAGCAAGGCTATGGCGGTACCTCTGCCTTTTGTATTACTTCTGACTGATGTATTCTATAAGAGAAAGCTTGACGGAAAAGCATTGTTGGAAAAAGTACCATTTATATTATTTGCAGTATGGATAGGTTACATAACCATCGGTCATCAGCAGAATGCGATCGGGGAGTTTGCAGCATATTCGGTAGGACAACGTATTATGTTCGCCTGCTATGGCTTCTGTATGTATTTGGTGAAGCTGGTTGCTCCAGTCAACTTATCGGCACTATATCCTTATCCTGATGATGTGCAAGCCGGTTTTCAGCCAGCCTATTATATTACGCTGTTAGTAGCACCTCTATTAGTAGCTTCACCGATATACTTCTATTTTAAAGAAAAATCTGAAAGAGCTAATCAATTATTATGGGGGACTGGGTTTTATATACTTATGATACTATTGGTGATACAGTTTGTGTCGGTAGGTCAGGCTATAATAGCAGATAGGTATACTTACATGGCTTATATAGGACCGTTCTTTATTATTGGTGCTTTTAGTCATAAGCTTATCAATAACAATAAATACAAGAATGTAACAATTGGTGTACTTGTAGTATTTACATTAATATGTTCTTCTTTAACTTATAGCCGTGTAGAAGTGTGGAGAAATAGTAAGGCTCTATGGTTAGACGTAATAGATCAATATCCTTATGAGTTTACTGAGAATGGAGAAAATGTAACTGTAGTTAAAAGAGGTGCAAAATCTGCTTATAAGAATATAGGAGAGTGGTATACGATCACTAAGCAGTATGACAGTGCTTTTATGTACTACAATGTATTGGCAAAAGCTGAAACGCAAGATGCAGAAACGTGGAGTAACCTGGGTAATATATATACTATTAGAGGCGAACTACAGAACTCCGTATCAGCTTTTGATAAAGCTATAAAGTACGATTCTGCGAACTATGAAAGCTACTTGAAAAGAGGTGTGGTTTATAGTTTTATGAAAGATACTAATAGCGCAATTGCAGATCTTCAAAAAGCTTTATCATTATCACCCAGCAATGAGCAAATAACTCCTTTGTTAGCTAAGTTTTTAATAGAGGCGCAGCGCTATAAGGAGGCTATTGATCTTTTAGAGCAAGCTGTTGCCACATCTCCGAATAACAAGAGCTACTATGCTCAACTTGCCAGGGCATATCAAGGTATCGGGAATGATGAGAAAGCAGCACAATATAGTGCGATGGCAAAGTAGAGAATATGGCGAAATATTTGGTTGAAGGAATTAGTCCGGATGAGTATGTCAATCAGTTTCTTGTAGATATACCAAGTGAGTATAAGTTCCAGAATACGCCGGTCCAAATTTACGAGCTATCATCTCTATTGCCGCATTTAAGGGTGCCGACTCCGCTGTTAAGACCTGACTATAACTTCATAATACATCTTACTCAGGGTGAGTTTACACAGCAAGTAGGCACAGATGTATAATATAAAGGCTCCTTCGGTTTTGACTATTTTGAATAGCTATACGACAGCAATAAGAGATGTGTCAAAAGATATTAGTGGGTACTTTATACTAGTTGAAAATAAGGCGCTCAACAAGTTGTTATCAGCAAAGGACTTACTCAATATATTTGACATCCATCCTGTCCTCAGTTTAAGTACTGAAAGTAACACTTGGCTATCTAAGCTACATAGCTTGATATACGGGGAGCTGTCTTCTGGTCAGCCTGATAGAGAAACTGTAGTTGCTTTGTCTCAAGCAGTACTTTATAAAATTATTGCTCTTTCAACTATCAATAAGAATATAAGTAGCACTCAAGCTATTGCGTTAAAGTTTAAGCAGCTAGCGTACCAGTCCTACGTTACTCATAAAGATGTAGGATTTTATGCTAAAGAAATCAGAGTGTCTAACAACTATTTGAATAGGTGTGTGAAGTCAACATTTGGTAAGACCGTGAAAGAGGTGATTATAGAAATTTGTATTCTGCAAAGTCAACTGTTATTACAGGATATGACTAAAGATATATCGGAAGTTGCAAGCGAGTTGAATTTTGAGGATCCATCATACTGGGGTCGATTATTCAAAAAAGTTACTGGCCAGACTCCTACAGAGTATAAAAAAATGTTCATCCACGATTAGTCCGAATAAGAGAAGGTTTAGTCCTTTATTCTTTCGAGGGTGAGGTCTAGTTTTGTCACTGGAATTTATTCTAAAGTTATATGAATGTATTTTTATTTGGAGCTACAGGCGGTACAGGGTATGAAATACTGCAAAGGTTGTTGTCAGAAGGTCATCATGTTAAAGTATTAGTGCGTAACCTGGATAAGTTGAAGGTTGAAAGTTCTAAAAGCTCTGATAAACTGCATGTTATTGAAGGTGAGATATATGAGTCTGATAAACTAATACCTGAGCTGGACGGCTGTGATATTGTTATTTCAGCACTAGGTACAGGGAAAAGTAATGATTACACAGAAGTGTACTCTCAAGGAGGTCGGAATATACTTAAGGCTATGAGAGCAAGTGGGGTAAAGAGGCTGATTACAATAACATCAGGATTGATAGATATGAGCGACCCTTCCACTGATAACTTTTTCATGAATAGGATAATACGTCCGAACTATAATAAGGTTTATTATGACCAGACCCGATGGGAAACAATTTTGGATGATACGCATGATATTGACTGGGTTTGTGTTAGACCTACAAACCTTACTAATAAAAAGTTTACAGGTAAGTACAGGGTGAATATAGATCATTGTCCCAAGGGAGGATGGAAGATATCAAGAGGAGATCTTGCTCATTTTATAGTTAAACAAATAGACAGCAACGAGTGTATTCATAAAAAACCAGTAGTAGCATATTAAACAATGATAATGAAAAGCCTTTCAGTTATATCAAACAGCGATGCGGAAGAAATATTAAACATTATAGAGCAGTTTCAAAGCACATGGAGCAAGAAGGATATATCTGGTGTGATATCCTTATTTACTGAAGATGCAGAGTTTACTGATATAGTAGGGCAAATAGCCAGGGGTAAAGACATGGTAAAGCTGATGCATGAACAGGTATTTCAGCACGTCATGAAAGGTGCAGTTCTGAAGATTCACAGTGTTTATATGAGAGAGGTTGGTACTGGTCTGGTTCTTGTTACGGGAAAATGGAATACCGAAAAACATGAAGATTTTGAAGGTAAGGAAATGCCTTTAAGGGAAGGTATTATTCAGTTTATGTGTAAAAAGCAAGGTAGTGATTGGAAGATATCTCTGGTTTATAACACTGATATGAGTAAAATGTACACCCGGGAAATAAATGCTGACTTTCGATTTTTTGAGTAAGTCGTTAGATCTTATAAAAGTTAAAAGCCACTGCATGCAGTGGCTTTTAACTTAGTAGCCCCGCCAGGAATCGAACCTAGATCTAAAGTTTAGGAAACTTCTATTCTATCCATTGAACTACGGGGCCAAAGTGGCATGCAAATTTATAAAAAAATAAGTACCCTGTTAAAGATGTTATTTTAGTTTTTAAATAATACTTTAGAAAATATTTTGAGTGTATGGCCAAGCTGTACTGTGCAAATGAATTATGCCTGAAGTATCCGTAAATAACAAACAATACTTATTTATCAAAAGCCTGTTAGTAGGCTGTATGGTGTTTTTTGCTGTGTCATGTCAAAATGAAAATGAACCACAGCTTATTGAGCATAAGCCTAATTATCTTGATTATGGAGTTGGAAGGGTCAATGAGTTAAAAGTAGCAAGTGGGGATGAAGCAGCTATAGAGTACATCGACAGTTTACGGTCTGTATATTTCGATAGAAGCCTTTTGGATAAGTATTATATATACTACATGTATGCAGATACTTATGATAGAATGAGAAAGCTGGATAAGGCAACTAAATACAGTGATACGATCCTGAACCTTCTGCATAATAATCCTAGGGAAAATTTTTGGTTCAATAGTTATATCTGGGCCTACTATTTTAAGGCAGAGCTTGAAAGGAAGAAAAAGAATATAGATGCTGCTTATGAGTATTATTACAAAGCGCTTTCATTAGCAGAAGAGTATAATGATAAATGTGCAATTGGTTATTACTACCAAAGAATAGCACATATAGTTTTTTCAATAGAGCAATATGAGGATGCGGTTATTTACTTTAAAGAGGCTTATAATAGATCTAAAGATTGTAGAAAAGATTTCGGGTCTTTTTTAAGTATTCAACAGACCGTAAATAACGTAGGGTTGAGCTATGAAAGGATCGGTATGCTTGATAGTGCTGTACACTATTATCAAGAAGCTCTTGATGTTATAAATAAGGCCTACGAAGTCTATCCGGATGATACTCATTGGCTATTAGATGTATCTACTGCCGTTGTTAAAGGAAACCTAGGTGGGGTCTACCTGAAAATAGGCAAGCTAGATAGTGCTGAAGTATTGCTGAAGGAAAGTATTGCTGTTAACGAAGATCCTAAATATGACCCTTGGGATGCACAGTATACTCGGGTCAAGTTGGCAGAGCTTTATTTGAAAACAGATAAGGATGCTCTCGCAAAGGAAACGTTAGACCACGTGGCAAGAGTAAATGATACACTGAATATATATAAGGTGTACGTCAGGTGGAACAGAGTGATGTGGCTCTACTGGGAGAAAACAGGGAGCTTGGAGAATGCATATAAGTATCTGAAAAATTACAAGTTCTCTGAGGATTCATTGAGAAGCAATCAGATCAATATATCATTATCAGACGTTGATAATCGTGTTAAAAACATAGGTAATGAGTACAGAATGTCTGTACTACAACAAACTGCTGACTCCAGGAAGATATACCTGATAGCTATGGGTATCATAGCTGTATTTGCGGGAGTTATAATCTTTTTGATCATACAGAATTTAAGACGATCTAAAAAGCACGTAAAAGAGCTGAAGTCTGCAAACAGGCATGTTCAAGAGCAGTCTGAAAAGCTAAAGAAAGCAATGAGTAAATTGGAGGCTGCTACAGGAGAGAAGGATAGAATATTAAAAGCTGTGTCTCACGATATGCGTAGCCCAATAAATTCGTCGCTGGCACTTATAGAGATATTACAAGCTCAATTAACTGACCTTAACGAAGAAGAGCAAGAGTATTTTAACCTGATGAAGAAGTCTAATGAAAATGCCCTTCATCTAACTCAAGACCTTTTAGAGGCAGCTACTTTGAACAAGGACAAACTACAAAAAGAGCTGGTCGATATTACACTGGTAGTAGGAGAACGTATAAAGCTACTCCAGTATAAGGCTGCAGAGAAGAATCAGACGATACAATTTGTTGCTCCTAAGAATCATATTTCTGCACATGTAAATACAGATAAAATTCTTCGTGTCTTAGGCAACCTTGTCAACAATGCCATAAAGTTTAGTCCTTTAGACAGTATTATAAATGTCAAACTTAGCTCTGAGAGTAAATACTTCGTACTTGAGGTGAAGGACCAGGGTATAGGTATACCAAAAGAGATACAAGGTAAAGTGTTCGATCTGTTCTCTGAAGCTAAACGATTTGGTACATCAGGAGAACAGCCGTTTGGCCTAGGATTGTCTATATCTAAGCAGATAGTAGAAGCTCATGATGGTGAAGTGTGGTTTGAGAGTGAAGACGGTGAAGGGACTACCTTTTATGTCAGAGTACCTTACTCTTAATTCCACTCCAATGTCTTCAGCATATGGTTGATGTCTTCTTTCAGGAATTCATTCAAGGGTTGCAATGAGTCTGCATTTGGAGCAGTATCAAAGTAAAGGGCACCCCTTAAAAAGTGTTTAGCTGAGTCTGTAGCATAAAATTGATAAGCAGATGCTGCGTCACCTGTTACACTGTAGAATACACCGTATACTTGTCTTTCAGGGTCTTGGAAATAATAATCTTTAATATAATCAGCCTTTTTAGTATGCGCTTCAAAGGTCATTATATACATATCTTCATTCAGGTTAAGGAATGCTTCTCTACCTTTTACTTCCTTGTAGCTCATATATATTTTACCTCCTATAGAAGGGAACTCGATATTCATCCAGTAAGGATTATCAGGATCGTCGCCATAAAATTTAGGGTTCCTGATGACTTCCCCATACACAGGGTACTCAAAGCGATATGGGAAACCTGTGCTGTCAAATGTTTTATACTCATGGTCAGGTAGTGCAATATGGTAATACCCTCTAGGTTTAGGAGTATACACTTCTGGTTTGCATGCAGCAAAAGATATTATGATAAATAGAAAGATGATCGCTCTTAACATAGGTCAAAACTAAAACGTTTGCATCGATTTTTAAGGTGAATTGGTTAAAACTCTATTACTAGTTAGCTTTTTTGAGAAAAGGCATATTTTTCTTCTTAATTTTACAGCCTCAATTAATAAAAGTATAATGGAACAAGATCAAGCACAAGAGCAACAGTTGAATATAGAGTTGACAGAAGAGATGTCTGATGGGGTATATTCTAACCTGGTTATTATAACTCATTCTTTTGCAGAGTTTGTATTGGACTTTGTAAACGTAATGCCAAATGTGCCTAAACATAAAGTGAAGTCAAGGGTTGTAATGACCCCGGCACATGCTAAAAGGTTGATGAGAGCTATGGTAGAGAATGTGAAGCGTTTTGAGGCTGCTAACGGCCCTATTAAAGAAGAGGAACAAATGAATATACCTTTTAACTTCGGTGGCCCTAAGGGTGAAGCATAATTACCTTCCTTTTATAATAATATATGAACGAAAAAATACTAATACTTGATTTTGGTTCGCAATACACTCAGCTGATAGCCAGAAGTATACGTGAATTGAACATTTATTGTGAGATACAGCCTTGTACGAATGAGATTGTCTACGAGGAAGGTTTAAAAGGTGTAATACTTTCAGGTAGCCCATTTTCTGTAAACGATCCACAGGCGCCAAAGCCTGATGTGAAAAGTATTGCAGATAAATTACCTGTATTAGGTGTGTGCTATGGTGCTCAGCTTATTGCTCAACAATCCGGTGGAGTTGTAGGTAAGTCTACTCATCGCGAATATGGTAGAGCTCATTTACAAGAGGTGGTAGAAGATGCTTTGTTGGCTACTATACCGCATAACTCTCAGGTATGGATGAGCCATAGTGACTCTATAAAAGAACTACCTGAAGGGTTTCAGGTAGTTGCTAAAACAGGTAGTATTCCTGTAGCAGCATTTAAATCTGCTAATGGTTACTCGAAAAATACCATATATGGTATACAGTTTCACCCTGAAGTAACACATAGCACTGATGGTAGACAACTACTGAAGAACTTTGTAGTAGATATCTGCGGATGTCAGCAAGATTGGACTCCTGCTGCATTCATTGAGGAAACTGTAGCTAGAATTAAAGATCAGGTTGGTGACGGAAAAGTAGTTATGGCACTTAGTGGTGGTGTTGATTCAACAGTCGCTGCTACACTTGTTCATAGAGCAATAGGTGATAACCTCTACTGCATATTTGTTGATAACGGGCTTTTACGTAAGGATGAGTTTGAACAAGTGCTAGAAGGTTACGAGCACTTGGGTTTGAATACTAAAGGTGTAGACGCTAAGAAACGCTTCTATGATGGTCTTGCGGGAGTTTCTGACCCTGAAAAGAAAAGAAAGATCATAGGAGGGTTATTTATAGATGTATTCCATGACGAAGCTATACAGATAAAAGATGTGTCCTACTTAGGTCAGGGTACTATCTATCCTGATGTTATTGAGTCTGTATCTGTGAATGGTCCATCTGCTACTATAAAGTCTCACCATAACGTAGGTGGCTTGCCGGAGATAATGAAGATGGAACTTGTGGAGCCGTTACGTTTCTTGTTTAAAGATGAGGTAAGAAGAATAGGTAAAGAATTAGGTATTGATGAGATATTCTTACAACGTCATCCATTCCCTGGTCCGGGTCTGGGCATCAGAGTTTTAGGTGATATAACAGAAGAAAAGGTGACACTTCTTCAAGAAGCAGACGCTATTTATGTACAACACTTGAGAGATAGTGGTCAGTACAATGAGATATGGCAGGCTGGTGCAATATTACTGCCGGTGCAGAGTGTAGGTGTAATGGGTGATGAGCGAACGTATGAGTATACTGTAGCTTTGAGAGCTGTAACTTCTGTAGATGGTATGACGGCCGACTGGGCGCATATACCGTATGATCTGTTAGGTAAAATATCAAACGATATAATTAATAAAGTGACAGGTGTGAATAGAGTAGTCTATGATATCAGCTCTAAACCACCTGCTACAATTGAGTGGGAGTAGTAGTTTCTATAGTATAATCGATGAGAAATAAGTTTTGGATAGTTACGGGTTTAATAGCTATGTGCTGCGTATTTACAAATACAGCAGAGGCCCAGTTTTGGAAAAAGAAATCGAAAAGGAAGAAAGAAAAACTGGTATATCCGTTACCTCCAGAAAAGAGATTGACAAGACCTGCTGATGGCAAAGATCAACAAGCTAAAAAAGAAAATAATAGCTCCAAGGAAAAGTCGCTTTATCCGCAAACAGAGTTTAAGCAGAGATATAGAGTTGATATATTGGCTCCATTCTATTTAGACGAGTTAGTAGAGGATGGCAAAACAACCTTCAAGCAGAAAATGCCTGCAAAGGCAATGCAGTCTGTTTTGTTTTATGAAGGTGTGAGTTTAGCAATTGATACCTTAAAGAAAATGGGGTATAAGCTGGATGTGTATGTTCATGATGTAAGAGACTCTATACAATCCTTACAAACACTAATAAATATCGGCACATTTGAAACTTCAGACCTTTTAATAGGGGTGCTATCGTCAAATGACTTTAAGTACATGTCAGATTATGCAAAGAGAAAGCAGATCAATTTTGTGTCTGCATTATCTCCATCTGATGCTGGTGTTAGCGATAATCAGTTTTTTACAATGCTTCAGCCAACTTTGGAAACACATTGTGAAGCTATTAAAACTCGTATGTATAATAAGTATGCAGGTAGGCCAGTAACATTGCTATACCGTACCAATGTAGGTGTTGACAATAGTGCATACGAACTGTTTATGCAGAGTAGTGAAGATGTACTGTACAAGCCTCTTTCTTGTAATGAAATGCCTACTTATGAACAGTTGAAGCCATTTTTCTCTGGTAGTGTATCCAACGTGATACTAATGCCTATTATCAATGATAAATATGCAAGTATATTATTGGAAAAGCTGCACGAGTGGTTCCCTGAATATGAATTTGATGTATGGGGTATGCCGTCTTGGAATGATATGCAGTCGTTACGTAAAAGTGATGCCTTCCCGAACATAGCAGTGTTTTTTACCAGACCATTTTATTTTGACGTAACAACTGCTAAAGGCCAACAGCTATTGAAGCAATACAAGAGAAAATATGGAGGTACGCCTGACAACATGGTATTCCGTGGTTATGAAACATTGTATTGGTATACTTATTTACTTAATAAGTACGGTACGATCTTTAATACCAATATGAGGGATAACGGAGGTGCTCCATTCACTCGTTTCGATATGATCACAAATACAGATGAAGATGGAGACTTGTTATATCATGAGAACAAGAATGTCTATCTGTACCGCTATCAGAGTAGCTCCTATATGGTTCAACACTAATTCTTACTCGCTGTAATACTGCTGCCTTTATGAATAGTTGGTGGTAACCCTCGCGTATTTCCATTTGATAAGCCATTGTCAGACTTGGGTGGTTTTATCGTTTTCGCAAGCTTGTTTTTACGCATGTAGTACAATATTGCGTAAAGGCTACCTGATAGAATGCCTATGCAGAGAATAGCAAAGTTAGGGTTGTAGTCTTGAGTTACTAACGAGACTGTTATAATAAGGATATTAGACGTCATTAATATTGCCACAGCACTACTGTGTGTGAAGCCCATGTCTAACAGGTAGTGGTGTAGGTGTGTCCTATCTGCTTTGAAAGGTGATGTGCCTTTAGCTAGTCTTGTAATGAATACCCTGAAAGTATCAAATACAGGTACAAATAATATAGAAAGCCCTAGAACTAAAGCGCCTTGATTTTTGTGGATGATCTGTGCCAGCGCTACTTCCTCATTATATGAGTTTACAGACATGATGCACAGTAGTGATACAATAAACCCTATTAGTAAAGAGCCGGTATCTCCCATGAATATCTTAGCAGGAGAAATATTATACCTTAAAAAGCCACAGATACCCCCTAGTAAACAAAATGCTAGACATGCAGCCCCGGGATGTTCAAAACCTGCTAGTATAAGCCCTAATGATAACGTAGCTAAGGCTCCGATAGAGCCTGCCAGTCCATCAATACCGTCTACGAGGTTAACTGCATTAGTGACAAAGATTACCCCAACCACGCTGAATACTATACTCCACCAGTAGGGTAGATCGTACACTCCCAATACTCCATATAAAGAAGTAAGTCTGATATCTGCCAGGCATACAACAATAAATGCTGCGATAAACTGAGTAAGAAATTTTTTTGATGGACTTAATGATATAAGGTCATCCGCGATACCTACGAGAAATAGTAGAAGTGACGCGGCAATAATATAATTCCACTTCTTAAAGGCTTCAGGCTGTATAAATAGGGATGCTGTTGTAATGAAACCGAAGAATATGCCGATACCACCTAGGTTAGGTATGACACGCAAATGTATTTTCCTGTCGTTGTCAGGAGTATCATATAACTTCTTCTTTGTAGCCACCATTATGATCTGAGGTATGGAGACTATGCTGATTACCAACGCACTAGCGAAGCAGAGGAAGTACAGTAAGTGAGACGGTAGTTGTATCATATCAAACTATGATATGTATTACATATTTCAGTAAAGTTATGTTAATTATATGGTGTTTAATAACAATCATACTAGCGATAACAAATTAATAGCAGTCATTTTTCTAGCGTTATCAATAGCCTAGTTCAATTGTCTTAGTGTAGATATTATCCTGTATGCGGCCTTCCCATCCCATAAGTACGGTATTTTGCCTTTCTTCCATTCACCCGCAAAAAGCTTATGAAATGCACCTGTTATAGCTTCTGGCTGTAATCCCACGATCTCATTATACCCTGTGGTAAATGTTTCGGGTCTTGCTACACTTTTAAGTAAGGTGAAGCAAGGTGTCTGCAATACCGTGGTTTCGTCTTGTAGGTTCTCTGTATCTGTAATTACAGCCTTGGCAAACCTTGCCAGATAATATGTTTCAGAAACAGATATCTTCTCTATAATGTGTAGGTTATGTGCTTTAATGCCTAATGCGCTAATAGCTTTTCGAGATCGCTCATTAACAGGTAATATAATCGGGAGGTTTTTAGAAACTCTGATAATATTCAGTAATAAAGCCTTAAAACGTGACAGGCTATCTATTATAGATGAGTGTTCGATATTTAGCAGAAAATACTTCCTCTCCTGAAGCTGTAGTAGCTTCCATATTGCCGGCTGAGGAATAGCATTGATCTCTTTATATAAAAAGTCAGCTATTGGGTTGCCTACAAAGAATATGAAGTCATCCGAAACCCCTTCTTTTCTTAAGTTCTCGCTTGATGTTTGCGCTATAGGGAAATAATAGTCAGTTACAGAGTCGATCAGCACTCTGTTTATCTCGTCACCAGAGTAGCGATTATAGCTACGCATACCTGCTTCTATGTGTGCCAGCTTTATCTCTTTGTGTTTACTTGCTGCGATGACGCAAGCCATAGATGCTGTACTATGCCCGAATACCATTACTACATCTGGCTTACCAAGGTTCAGTACCTTGTCATAACGAACCATTACAGTAGCAGTGTATTCTGCTGTATTAGGTATGGTAGTCTCTAAGAAAGTAGTAGGTGTAGGTATTTCTAAAATGGAAAATTCATTCTTGATTTCAGTAAAGTCGTCTTGTCGGCCTGTATAGATGAGCCTATACCCAATATTTTTACCAGACTTTTGTTCTTGCTGTACTGCCTCTATTACGGGGGCTATTTTATAAAAATCAAGCTTAGTGCCTGCAATGAAATCTATCAGCATATATTCTTCTTACTCTTACTCCGTGTAACACAAGTTGTGTAAAGCGTTTCAAATATAGCTATAATGATGATGCAATCCTTAGCTGTAACATTAATCTATTATCCACCTATGTTAATATTATCGATTGATCATATCGCCTGTGAAACTATATATATTGAAGTCGGATGCTGTAGTAGCTTTTTCAATCTGTTGATATAACTCTTGACGGTTGATATCTTTCATTCTATCTGCCTGAATCAGTTGCCAGGCTTTCTCAGTTAGTAGTTGCAGTTTGCGGGTGTGCATGCCATCATGTTGCTTCAGAAAGCTATCGATAGCTTCTGCAAGCTGCTCAATGCCTTCTTTTTGGGTAGCTATGGTTTTTATTACAGGAATTTCGCCTTTATCAGTAGCTTTTTCGTGTACCATAATACGTAAGCTGCTGTACATAGCATCAGCAGCATCCCTGTCAGCTTTGTTGATCACAAATATGTCAGCAATTTCCATGATACCTGCTTTTAGCGTTTGTATCTCATCGCCAGCTTCAGGTACTAATGTGACTACTGTACAGTCTGCCAGACCTGCTATTTCAACCTCACTTTGACCAACGCCAACAGTTTCAACTAGTACTATATCGAAAGGTGCAGCTTTTACAACATCTGTTATCTCAATGATCTTTGGGTTTAAGCCACCCAGTGAGCCTCTGCTGGCTAATGAACGTATATATACATTTTCGTTATTGTAAAAATCACTCATTCGTATACGGTCGCCAAGCAACGAACCATAGTTGAAAGGTGACGATGGGTCCACAGCTATTACAGCTACTTTTTTGCCTTCTGCTACCCAGTGCCTTACAAGTTCACTTACTAAAGTGCTCTTACCTGCACCCGGAGGTCCTGTGATGCCTAATACCTTTGAAGTATCTTGGTTACTTAGACTAGTCAGTATTTCTTTGTAACCATTAAGCGAATTTTCGACAATAGTAATGGCTCTAGCTAAAGCTTTATGGCTACCCCCTTGTATCTCTGATAGAAGTTGTTTTATCTTGTCCTGCACTAAAATGAATTTACAATCGTTTTAGGTATATATCATAATCTGTGGGCAAAAATATACCTCTAAGTTTCAATAGCGTAAAAAAGACTGACATTGCTATAGCTTGTGCATTGATGATGCTTGCGGGCTTTCTTTTTTCGAGAGTTTTGCTGTCGGTAGGTGTTATTCTTTTCGGGCTAAATTCGTTATGGAATGTACACCCGAGAGAGTGGTTGAAGAATAAATGGTGGCTTATTGGTTTGGTATGGATCGGTATGTATCTTTTATCAGGCTTTTGGAGTGAGGACATGCAGGAGTGGGGTGAGCGAGTTTCTGTAAAGTTGCCGATACTGTTATTGCCTATCAGCTTTTCAGTGTTGCCAGCTTTCAGCCAAAAGCAAATAAGGGCTTTTACAATATTAGCAGCATGTTTATATCTTATAACAATAGGGTATAGTGTTTCTTTCTTAATTGCAGACCCATCTTATTATATAGAACAATATCGATTCTCTAAAGTACTTCCAACACTAGCTAGTAAAGATTATATAAGGTACAGTCTGTCTATATCTTTATTTATAATATGGTGTTTTTCTTCCTGGAGGTATTTGGGTAATAAACTGGCTAAGTGGTTCATCGGCTTTATCATACTCATTTTAAGTGTCTACATTCATATTATAGCCGTTAAAACAGGAGTATTGGTACTTTACAGCTTCTTTTTGGTCTGGGGGCTTTATTTATCATTTACAAAGAAGCCTATCATTGGTGTCGTATTAATTACAACAATATTTGTATCAGCTATAGGTGCGTACAAGTACGTACCTACATTTACTCAAAAGGTCGATTATTTTAGGTTCTCTTGGAAAGTGCTTTCAAGAGGAGAGTATAATAGCAACTTTAGCGATATTGGAAGGGTAGTATCTTATGATATAACCAGAAAGGTTCTGCCTGAATATATATGGGCCGGTGCTGGTGCAGGAGATATACAGTTGGCAATGAATAAGGGCTACGATAAGTGGTACCCTAAAGTGGAGGATGAAAAAAGGTTGAAACCACACAATCAGTTTATGATAGTGGCATTAGGTTGCGGAGTTCCTATGATGCTGGTGTTTACTGTTTGGGTTTTCTATCCTTTGGCATGGGTGAAGAGAACAAGAGAAGGCTTTTTTATGTTTGCAGTATGGTGCGTCATGTTTATACCGCTAATGGTAGAACCATTTTTGGAGCTCCAGTTCGGTGTGTATGTATATCTATTTTATATGCTACTGCATAAACATCATGCCCGAACAAACGTTAGATTGAGTAAAGCAGAAAGCTGATATGACTAATTTCATACCGATATTTCCATTAGATATTGTTGTATATCCTACAGAGCCACTCCACTTACATATTTTTGAACCTAAGTATAAGCAGCTAATAAATGACTGTATTAGGGAGAATAAGCCATTTGGTTTACCTGTAGTTATTGACAAAAAAGTGCAGGAGTTTGGCACGCTCTTAGAAATAACTGAATTGAGCAAGGAGTATGAAAGCGGTGAGATGGACATAAAGACTAAAGGTTCCAAAGTCTTTAAGGTGCTTGAGGTAATCAAAGACGTGCCTGATAAGCTGTACTCGGGTGCTATAGTTACTTACCCCACTAATATATTGGAGCAGGATAGTGGTCAGTTGCCTGAGTTAGTACTTAAAGAGGTGAAGCGTTTATACAAACTGTTGAATGTTGAAGAGAAGTTTCCTAATGGTGACCAATCAACTATATCATATCAAATAGCTCACTACTTGGGCATGAAGCAAGAGCAGGAGTATGAGATGCTCAAACTATTCACTGAAACTCAGAGGCTTGAATATATAAGGAGACACTTAAATGAGATAGTGCCTGTTATAAAAGAGCTGGAAGAAGTAAAGGCTCGTATTCAGCGCAATGGACACTTTAGGAACTTATCATTGGATGATCTTGATTTCTAAAAATAACCTGATTATTTCTCCTGATTGTACTCTTTTTAAAGCATCCTTTTTACTATTTTAGGCTTTCTTAGAAATTTTAAAATTTTAAAAATGGCATTAAATCTCTGTATTGACTGGGGAAACTCTTATGTAAAAGCTGGCTTGTTTGATAAAAATGAGCTTGTAGAATCTTATAAATACCCTGAAACTGAGGCCCATAATCGTATAGTTGATATAGTTGAAACTCACAACCCTGCATATGCTATTGTTTGTAGTGTGAATAATCATTCAGGTGAATCGGTTGAGTTTTTAGAGTCTAAAGTGAAGAGGGTTGTAGTCATGAATGACAGAACACCAACTCCTGTTATGAATGCTTACTCTTCTGATACAGTAGGTATGGATAGGTTGGCTATGGCTGTGGGCGCACATGCTGAGCATCCTGAAAAGAATAATCTCGTTGTATGTCTGGGTACATGCATAACTTATAATTTCGTTCAAAAGACCAAAACCTTTAGAGGTGGGGCTATTTCTCCTGGTCTACGCATGCGCTTAAGAGCTATGCACGAGTTTACAGATATGTTGCCATCTGTACCTTTAGAAGGTGAGGCTTTATTGCTTGGCTACGATACAGAAACTTGTATGAGAAGCGGTGCAGTATTCGGTATTGTGTCTGAAATAGACGGAATGGTAAAAGATTTTTCCGCGCAATACCCTGATTTTAACGCTGTATTAACGGGCGGGGATATGTCATACTTTGAGGGCAAGTTGAAAAGTGAGATATTTGCAGACCCCGATATTATTTTAAAGGGGCTGAATATAATCTTGAAACATAATGTCCCACAATCAGCTTTATAAGCTTTTATCATTATCTATATGTTTTTTCTTGTCTGTTAGTGCCTCTGCACAAACGACAACTGTAGATACTAAATCCAACAGAGAAAACGCACCTTATTCCAGGTTTGGTATAGGTGAGTTGCGTAATGGTTTGAATCCTGCTATAAAAGGTATGGGTAGTATCTCCGCAGCATATAGCAGCCCATATGCAGTAAACACAGACAATCCGGCCTCATATGCATCACTCTTGTTAACTACTTACGAAGGTGGTTTGATAGGCTCGCGTCGTACTATTTCTTCAGGTAACGACCGTTTTGCATCGGGCATGGCTACATTGAACCATATGAATATTGGAGTACCGGTAGGTAAGTTTGGTGGTTTGAGTTTTGGGTATAAGCCTGTATCACATATCTATTTCAATCTTCAAGATACTTCTATAACTAACAACTACGGTAACTCTGTACGTACTTTCTTTGGAGACGGGTCTTTAAACTATGCCTTCTTAGGCATGGCAGGAAAATATAAAGGGTTAAGCATTGGTTTCAACTTCGGGTACTTATTTGGTACTACTGTATATGCTAGTAGACTTTCCTCTATTGACACTTTCAATGTAAGTGACGCGCAGTTTTCTCAGGTTCTGAAAGTTGGTGGTATATACTGGGAAGGTGGTGCACAGTACGAGTGGAAGATCAACGACAAATATAAGTTGCGTGCTGGTGCAACTATAAAACTGGCTCAAGATGTAAAATCAACATCAGATGAGTTTTGGATAGGTTTTAATGCAAGTGGTGGCGATACTGCTTTTAGTTCTCTTAACAGAGAAGGTAAGTTCACTATGCCTACTATGTATAGCGCAGGACTACAGTTGGTAGGTAACGATAAATGGACTGTTGGTGTTAATTACTCTGGTGGTAACTGGAGCGAATATCAGGCATTTGGCAGGGTAGACTCTTCAGGTGATATGGCGTACAAAATAGCAGCAGGAGGTGAATATACTCCGGATCCCACAAGCTTACGCAAGTATTTTAGCAGAGTAACCTATAGGATAGGTGCTTATTATGGGCAAGATTATATCTTATTAAGAAATACGCCACTAAACTATTATGCGGTCACATTTGGGTTTTCATTGCCGTTTAAACGTGCTACTGACAGGATTCACGCAGCTTTTGAGATCGGTAATAGAGGAACAGAAACTAATGGTTTGTTCAAAGAGTCTTTCTTCAAGGCTACTTTCGGTATTTCATTAAGCGATAAGTGGTTCATCAAACGGAAGTATGATTAATACGCCTGACTATATATTGATGAATAATATTATACAAAGCAGAGTAAGTACAGCACTTACTCTGCTTTTCTGTCTTCTAATGTTTGCCTGTAAAAATGATCCCAAAGAGATAGATGAACTGATCAGTAAGTCTTCTATGCAAGAGGATAAGGCTGAAGACGTTGTTATCATTTATAGCGAGGCTGGGAATACTAAGATCAGGATGTTTGCTACCGAGTTCATCAGAAATGAAGTGGCTAAACCTCCTTATACAGAGATGAGGAAAGGGCTGAAGGTTGAGTTCTTTAATGATAGTCTTGAAGTGGATAATACTGTAACTGCCATGTACGCAAGGTATTATGAAGAAGAAGGTAATGTCTTGATAAGGGACAGTGTAGTAGTGGTAAACAGTAAAGGAGAGACGTTGAAGACCGAAGAATTGATATGGAACCAGAAGGTTAGAAAGTTCTACACAGAAAAGTTTGTTCGTATCAATACTCCAGATCAGATAATGTATGGAGATGGCTTAGAAGCTAATGAAGACTTCTCATGGTACCGTATCCTCAACCCAAAGGGTACTGTTAAGGTCAAGAAAGATCAGATGCCTGAGTAAAATTACCCCAATTTATCCCTTTATGTGCTTTGGTTAATATTGCTAATTTTGCAAAATCTAAGCATTCCAAAAAAATCAGAAACTAGATAAATGAAAAAAGTTCTCTTATCGCTATTACTAGCGTGCGCGTTATTGCCTTCCAGAGCGGATGAAGGTATGTGGTTGCCAATGTTGATTGGTAAAAACTATGATGAAATGGTCAAGATGGGGCTCACTCTATCTAAAGATGATCTTTATAACATTAATCACAGCAGCTTAAAAGATGCTGTTGTACAGTTTGGTGGAGGTTGTACAGGCGAAATTATTTCTTCTAATGGTCTATTGATCACTAACCACCACTGTGGCTACGGAGCTATTGCTTCTCTTAGTTCAGTAAAAGATAATTATTTAGATAATGGTTTCTGGGCATACAGCTATAAGGAAGAGCTGCCTGCAAAAGGTATTACTGCATTGTTCTTAGAGCGTATGGAAGATGTTACTGATGAGATCGAGAAAGCTACAAGGAATAAAGAAGGCGAGAAGTTTGAGAAGCGTTACGAAAAAGCTGTAGAAAAAATAAAAGAAAGAGTAGAAGCTGAAGGTAATTATGAAGCTCAGGTAAAAAGTTACTTCGAAGGTAACCAGTACATATTGTTAGTATATAAAAGATATACTGATGTAAGGTTAGTAGGTACTCCTCCTCGTTCTCTTGGTAAATATGGTGGTGATACTGACAACTGGATGTGGCCACGTCACACTGCAGATTTCTCAATGTTCCGTGTGTATGCAGATGAGAATAATGAGCCTGCAGAATATTCAGATAAAAATGTGCCATTCAAGCCGAAAAAATTCTTACCTATATCTATAGCAGGTGTGGAAGAGAATGATTTTACTATGATATTCGGTTATCCTGGTCGTACAAACCGTTATGAGGTTTCTTATGGTATTGATGTAGCTATCAATGAGGTGAACCCTTCTATCGTTAAGCCTCGTGAGAAAAGACTAGAGATAATGCGTAAGTACATGAAAGAAGATAAAGAGGTGTACTTGAAACTGACTTCATACTATTCTGGTATATCTAACTACTGGAAGTACTTCATCGGTCAGACTGAACAGTTGAAGAGACTAAACGTAGTGGCTCAAAAAAGAGAGCAGGAAAAAGAATTTACAGGTTGGGCTATAAAGAATGCACCTGAGTATAAAAGTGTAATGAACGACTTTGAAAAGCTATATGCAGGTTACAGACCTTATGCTAAACACAGCCTGTATTACAGTCAGGCATTCCAAGGTTCTTTATTAGCTAATATGGGTGAGAACTTCTATGAGCTATACGAAGAGTTAAGAGAGAAAAAGCCGGATGCTGATGATATCAAAAAGCAAGTGAAATCTATTAAGTCTTCTCGTGAAAGCCTAATGAAGCGTTTCGATGAAGCTACCGAGCGTGAGATATTTGCTGAGATGACAAAGATGTTCTACAATGACATACCAAAGAGTCAGCATCCTGAAGTATACCAGCACATTATATTCAAGAAGTTTGGAAGTGCGTCTTCAGATGAAACTTATTACGATTATGCCAACTATGTGTTTGATAATACATTCTTATTGGATACAAATCGTCTAAATGCATTTTTAGATAGACCTACTATCGAGGGTATGCTTGAGGACCCTGCATTACGTTATTCTTTGAGCTTTGCTCGTAACTATGAAGAAGTATACAAGCCGAAGATTGATAAGTACAGAGATGATAAAGAGGTGCTTAAGAAAAAGTACATCAAAGGTTTAATGGTTATGAAAAAGGATGACCTTTTCTACCCTGATGCAAATTCAACTATGCGTATAACATACGGTAAAGTATTAAGCTATAACCCTCAGGATGCAGTACATTATGATTATTACACTACTCTTGATGGTTTTATGGAAAAATACAAGCCTGGTGACGATGAGTTTGATGCACCAGAAGAGCTGATTGACTTGTATAACAGAAAAGACTATGGTAAGTATGCAGACAAAGATGGTCAGCTACGTACATGTTTCATTACTACTAATGACATAACTGGTGGTAACTCTGGTAGCCCTGTTATTAATGGCAATGGTGAGTGGGTAGGTATTGCATTTGATGGTAACTGGGAAGCTATGAGTGGAGATATTGCTTTTGATAAGAAATATAAGCGTACGATATGTACTGATGCTCGTTTCATTTTCTGGATAATCGAGAAGATGGGCAAGGCTCATAATTTGATAGAAGAGGTAGAAATGCACAAATAGTCGTTCGGCTTCAAATAATAAAAAATGCGGCTCAATTGAGCCGCATTTTTTATTATCAAGTATTTTCATTTACATCTTTTGAAACTTGCCTATACTGTAATACCCATCTTTATCAACAGCTTTTATTAAGTAAGTGCCATTTGACAGGTCTGATACGTTAACTTCTTTTACGCTACCATTTGTTGAGTTTAATGTTTTTATAACTCTGCCTGTGATATCTGAAATTGAAATGCTTTCAATGTATTCAACCCCTTCGATATTGATCAAGTTATTTGCAGGGTTAGGGTATATAGTTACTTTTTGATGTGATTCAATATTGCTAACTCCTGTATGCCATGCTACAGCAGTGTTTGATATAATAGTGCTAAGAATAGTATCTGGTGTTGGAGCACAGCTTCCTTGCGCATCTATTTCTATTCTATACTGGTTTACTCCTGTTGGCGGGTTGGCATCGCTGTAATTAGTAACTGTTGATGCTACTTGTGCGATTTGTAAAAAAGGACCGTTATTATTACTACGTTTGATTGTATAGGTAGTATATGGCTTGCCGATATATGGGTTCCAGGAAATATAGGTAGTGTCATTGTGTAGTAAATTGAATGAAACATGTATAGTTTGATGAGCATCGGCCGAATTTAAGGCCATTTCTCTGTTGCAACTATCTACTACTGTAAGTTTGTATCTATAGCTTTGAGTTTGCGGGTTAGCGTTAACATCCTCAAATATACTTAGCTGATTGCTAGCTTTAGTGCCTATATGCTGGTAAGTACCTTGAGTGCTTGTTTCTCTGTATATCTTATACTCTTTAGCTTGTTGTATGCCGGCTTTCTCCCACACAATGAGGTTCTTGCCACTTACTGTATCTCTAGTAACCATGCAAATTTGAACCTCAGGCTGAGGATAATTACAAGGTCTGTTTTTATCACTTTCTACAGCATTTTGTATCTCGTTATCATTGATATCTGATGGATTGTATTTAGATATTGTTGCTACTAGCTTAATACGATAAGCGTTATAACTTATGGGTACCGTATATGTATAAGTATTGCTTGCTGTAGTATTAGCAGATGGATTTGTAAAAGCAGCAGTTCCATCTATACCACCCATGATATCTCTGACAACATTCATGTGATACAGCCCAACTATTGGATCTCCTTTGCCAAAGTATGGGTGACCTGATACCGTATTATAGAAGTTTTTTTGATCGTATTGAGAGCCTGTACCAATTACGCTATCTTCAACAATGTATAAGTTGGTTCTGTAGTTGCCTGATAGGTTTGTAAGAGCTTTTCCCGTCACAGTGGCAGATATAACTCTTGTAGCAGGATTGTAGTTGTAGGTTAAGGTCACATCAAAGGTAGGAGACGTCTGTAGCTGCGTATCAACAGCAGATGACCAGAATTGTCTTAGAATATAAATTTTTGCCTGAGCCGGACTATATAGTTTTCTGTCAATAGATGCTGATGGGTACCCAGCGTTGTTAAATTTAGAGAGTACTAATTGTGATTGAGTGTTCACCATACCGTCATTAGAATGATGGCGTAATACGATGACGTTAGGTGAGGTTGCTTTAATATCATCAGAAACTCTAAAGCCATCGGGAGCAAACGGAGTCCATGTACCTGTTCCTTCTTCTAAAACAGGATTTTTTTGTCCATTTGTTGATACTGTGGTCTGTGAGGATGCACTAAGCCATAAGATTGCACCTATAGCTGATAGTAAAAGGTTTTTCATAGGTTAAAAACTTTTATGTTATAAATGTGTGTACTAATATAAATATTAAATAGGTATTGTATTACACTATCTTCTTAGCTCTTTTATTTTAATTTGATTCTCAGAGTCTTGAATTAGCGTTTGTAGTCTGCGTTGTTTGGTCTCTTCTCTTTTAGCGCTTATTACCCACCATGTAGCTGCCCGTTTGTAGTAAGGTGCTTGTTCATTGAAGAATTTCCAAGCTTTCTTATTCTGCCTAAATATTTCTTTATATTCACCAGGCAGCTTAATGTCTTCTTTCTTTTGCTCAAAAGAGTAGATCTTTGATTTATGATCTTTTTTATTCTTGTATGCAGCTAGTCCGCTAGGCTGCATCTTTTTAGCTTTAATAAGCTTTTCAGCCTTATCTATATTTACAGCACTCCATATACTCGTAGATCTGCGAGGCGTGAATCTTATTTTATAGCTTTCTTCGTCATGAGTTTTTCTTATTCCATCTATCCAGCCATAGCATATCGCTTCATCAACAGATTCAGGCCATGTTATTGAGGCTTTGTCAGTAGCTTTTTTATAATAGCCTACCCATAGCTCACCCTGGCTATCATGATGTTTATCCAGCCATTCTCTAAACTTATCAGGTGTTTTAAAAAACTTAGGTTTCATAAAGAGTGCAAGTTGTCGTATATAAATTAAGTATAAATATGGAAGTTGTTTATTTTTTTACCTTTCAGTTATTAATGATTTGATATGAATTTTCGGGTGTTTTTAGTAGCAATTGTTATATCTGTAGTTGCCTGCGGACAGCCCACTAAAAGTAAGTACATGAAGGATAGTCATAAATATACCAATGAGTTGATAAACGAGAGCAGCCCTTATTTATTAGAGCATGCACATAATCCTGTTGAGTGGTACCCCTGGGGAGAGAAGGCCTTGGAAAAGGCTGAAAAAGAAAATAAGCCACTCATTATCAGTATTGGTTACGCTGCTTGTCACTGGTGTCATGTTATGGAGAAAGAGAGCTTTGTAGATACACAGGTGGCAAAGGTGATGAACGACAACTTTATATGTATCAAGATAGACAGAGAAGAGCGTACTGATCTGGATAATATATACATGTCTGCATCTCAAATATTGGGAAGAGGTGGTGGGTGGCCTCTAAATGTTTTTGCTCTTCCTGATGGTAGGCCTTTTTATGCAGGTACATACTTTCCTAAAGACCAGTGGATACATGTGATGAATGAAGTGGCGAAAATGTACAAAGAGCAGCCACAGGCTATAGTAGAGCAAGCAGAGGCCGTGACTAAAGGACTTAGAACAATATCAATCATTAAGGTTCCGGAAAATAAAAGTGAATTCTCTAAGCAACACTATGACAAGATATTTGATTTCTGGAGGGGAAATACTGATGAAAAGTTAGGAGGCTTTAATCGTGCTCCCAAGTTCCCGATGCCTGTAGGCTGGGATTTTCTATTGCAGTATCATAAGCTTACAGGTAATAAAGAAGCTATGAGTGCTACTAGTACGGTACTGGATAAAATGGCAGAAGGAGGCATCTATGACCAGGTAGGTGGAGGTTTTGCGCGGTATAGCGTAGATAAAGAATGGCTGGTGCCACACTTTGAGAAAATGCTCTACGATAACGGACAGTTGGTAAGCCTGTATGCAGATGCTTATAAACTTACTCAAAAGCCCCTTTATAAGACAGTTGTAGAGGAGACACTAGAGTTTGTAGAGCGAGAACTAATGGACAATTCAGGCGGGTTCTACTCCTCGCTTAACGCGGATAGCGAAGGAGAGGAGGGGAAGTTTTACGTATGGACGAAGCAGGAGCTTACTGATATTTTTGATGAAAAAGCTTTACCAATAATCCTAGACTATTATAATGTTACCAAAGAAGGCAATTGGGAGCATGGTATTAACATTCTGCACGTAAAAGAGTCTCAGAGCATAGTAGCTAAAAGGCATTCTATTTCAGAGGCTGAGTTGCAAGATATAATCACAAATGCCAAGAATACTCTTTTGGCAGAGCGTAAAAAGAGAATACGTCCATCTACTGATGATAAGATACTTACCTCATGGAATGCAATGATGCTTAAGGGATACATTAAAGCTTATCAGTCTTTTGGGAATGAGCACTACCTTCAAGTAGCATTAAAGAATGCAAGATTTCTGGAAGAAGAAATGATCAAAGAAGATCATAGCCTCTGGAGGAATTATAAAGATGGTAAGCCAGCAATAATGGCTTTCTCAGAAGATTATGCATTATTGGCTGATGCTTATATTGAGTTGTATCAGACCACCTTTAATATTCATTGGTTAGAACTATCTAAAAGGTTGATAGATTATAGTATTGAGCATTTTCAAGACACAAGCTCCCAAATGTTTTATTATACTTCCGATGAGGCAAAAGATGTGCTTGTGCGCAGTATTGACTTAAGCGACAATGTAATACCTTCAGCCAATTCTGTTATGGCACATAACTTATATAAACTTGGGTTGTATTACGATAATAGTACGCACTTGAATATCTGTAAAGACATGCTACATGTTGTCGAACAAGACCTAAAAAAGAATGGCCCTTATTATGCAAATTGGAGTCTTTTATATGGACTATTGGCTAATGGGGTTTATGAGGTGGCAATAGTAGGTGAAAGTGCGAAGGAGAAGTTGGGTACGTTGCATAAGAGCTATTATCCTAATGTTTTATATCTGGGAGGTAAACAAGAGAACTTACCGTTGCTTCAATCAAAAGCTCAGGAAGGTAAAACCGTGATCTATGTGTGTAAGGACAAATCCTGTAAGCTGCCAACAGAAAGCATTGACACGGCAACAGGCTTAATTGACTAAATGGTGTGAATTGTACAACATTTATGTTATTTTGTTGTTACACCCATCGTATATCATAACAATACAAGTACTTTGACAAATTATACTGAAGCAGAAAGACTAGAAGCGGTAAAGCAGTTCCTCGATTTAGACTATGATAAGAATAGTGAGTTTCAAAACGTTGTGGATCTAGCTGGTGAGCTTTGCGAGAAGCCTGTTGCTCTGATCACTCTTTTGGATGAAAAGACCAATTGGATAAAAGCAGGGTTTGGATATGAACCCATGCCTATGCCTAGAGAGACCTCTTTTTGCAAATATGCTATACAAAATGATGGCATAACTATCATACCAGATGCTTTAGAAGATAGCCGTTTTAATGACAACCCTTTGGTGCATGAAGCACCTAACGTACGCTTCTACGCTGGATCTCCGCTAGTATTAAAGAATGGCATACGAGTTGGGAACTTGTGTCTTTTTGACCTTAAGCCCAATAAAATATCTGAGAAGCAGCAAAAAACTCTTTCTATACTATCCAAGCAGGTTACCTTCTTAATGGAGTTAGAGTTATCTAACATGGTGCTTAAAGAACATATAAAAGAGATAAAAGCTCAGAATGAACGATTCTTGAAAATAGCTCATATCCAATCTCATGAGGTTCGACAGCCATTATCATCTATCATGGGTATTGTTGATATGATCAAAGAAGATGGTTACAAAGCAGATGAAAGTGTTTTGAAAATGATGGAGGAAGCTGCTACTCAGCTGGATGACACAATTCACAATACCGTCGAGCTTATATTCAGCGATAAAGCTAAGGACGTTTAATTATTAGTCAATTCTGTCCTCTCTATTACTCGCTACCCTTAATCTTCATTATCTTGCAGCCTGAAATACGAGGATTACAAGAATGGATCATAAGCGAATACTAGTAACTGCTGCTTTGCCATATGCAAACGGCCCGATACATATAGGACACCTGGCAGGGTGCTTTTTACCTTCAGATATATATGTACGCTATCAGCGTGCGCAAAAGCGTGATGTAAAATTTGTTTGTGGTAGTGATGAGCATGGTGTACCAATTACTATACGAGCACGCAAAGAAGGTGTCACTCCGCAAGATATTGTAGACAGATACCATAACATCATTAAAGATAGCTTTAAGGATATGGGTATATCTTTTGATATATACTCCCGTACTTCTAATAAGGAGCATCACGAAACAGCCCAGGCGTTCTTTAAGACGTTGTACGACAAAGGTATTTTCGAGGAAAAAGAAACAGAGCAATACTATGATGAGTCAGCAAAAGCCTTTTTGGCAGATAGGTATATCATAGGTACTTGCCCTGTTTGTGGCAATGATGGTGCTTATGGTGATCAATGTGAGAAATGTGGAAGTAGCTTGTCTCCTGAACAACTAAAAAATCCAAAAAGTGCGTTAAGTGATGCTACTCCTGTTAAGAAGAAGACTAAGCATTGGTATTTTCCGCTAAATAAATATGAAGAGTTTTTGTCTGACTGGATAGTAAAAGGCAAGAAAGATATTTGGAAGAGTAACGTTTATGGTCAGTGCAAAAGCTGGTTGGATAATGGGTTGCAACCTCGTGCTATGACACGTGACAGCAACTGGGGGGTGCCGGTGCCGTTACCAGATGCAGATGGTAAGGTGCTTTATGTATGGTTTGATGCACCTATCGGGTACATCAGTGCTACTAAAGAATTGATTCCTGACTGGAGTGATTATTGGCAACAAGATGACACTAAGCTGGTGCATTTTATAGGTAAAGACAATATAGTATTTCACTGTATCATATTCCCTGCTATGCTTAAGGCGCATGGTGATTATGTTTTGCCGGATAATGTACCTGCTAATGAATTCTTGAACATAGAAGGAGAGAAGGTCTCAACTTCACGCAACTGGGCCGTTTGGGTACATGAGTACATTAAAGATTTTCCCGATCAGCAAGATGTACTGAGGTATGTATTATGTGCTAATGCGCCGGAGACCAAGGATAATGATTTTACATGGAAAGACTTTCAGGATCGTAATAATAGTGAGTTGGTATCCATATTCGGCAACTTTATCAACAGAACATTTGTGCTGATGCATAAGTTGTGTGGAGGTAAAGTGCCACCATTGCATCAGGATTTGTTAGACGATGCCGATAAAGCACTTATTGATGCTATAAAGAATGCGAAGGAAAAGGTAGAAGCAGGTATAGAGAAGTACAAGTTCCGCGATGCCTTATTTGAGATAATAGACCTTGCTCGCAAGGGTAATAAGTACATGCAGGATAAGGAGCCTTGGAAAGTAGCCAAAACTCTTAAAGAGCATCCTGATAACCAGAAGTTGATAGACAACTGTCTGCACTTATGTCTGCAACTAACAGCAAACCTGTCTATTCTTGTTAATCCATTCTTGCCTCATACAGCAACTAAAATGCTACATATGATGAAAGTAGTAGAGCGTATGCTGGAGTGGGAAAATGCTGGAAGACTAGACCTATTAAAGGTAGGTTACCCTTTGAGAGCACCTGAACTATTATTCAAGAAGGTGGAAGATGAAGAAATAGAAAAACAACTGGAAAAACTTAAGTCTGCAAGCAAAATGAATAGCACAAATACTACAGAGCAAAAAGAAACAACAGAAGTAAAACCTGTTAAAGATGAGATCGTATTTGAAGACTTTATGAAGATGGACCTCAGAGTTGGTACTATACTACATGCTGAAAAAGTGCCTAAAACAGATAAGCTGATGAAGATCGACTTGGATATGGGGTTTGAGAAAAGAACAGTTGTTTCAGGTATAGCACAACATTTTGAAGCAGAAGACATAATTGGCAAACAAGTGACTGTTGTGGCAAACCTTGCACCACGGAAAATGCGTGGTATAGAGAGCAAAGGCATGATACTGATGGCTGAAGATGCTGATGGTAAGTTGGTATTTGTAGCGCCATCACAAAAAACTGCTGCGGGAAGTGAAGTGAAATAGTTATTTTAGAAGCACTACACAAACTAATACATGAAAAAGAAAAGACTCTGGTGGATAGTAGGTGGGTCAGTTCTATTGTTGATCATACTGATCATAATTGGCAAAGCAACCGGCGAATCAGGTATTAAAGTATCTGTTGAGGCTGCGGCACCACATACTATAATAGAAACTGTTACAGCCAGTGGTAAGATATATCCTGAAACAGAGGTGAAAATAAGCCCTGAAGTAAGTGGCGAGATCACAGAGCTTACTATCGAGGAAGGTGATAGTGTCTACAAAGGGCAGTTACTGGTTCGCATTAATCCTGCTATATATCAGTCCATGTATAATCAGGCGGCAGCTTCGGTAGCAGAAACCAGAGCCCGTGCAAAGAATGCGGAAGAGATGGCTGCTCAGGCAAAAGCACAATTCTCTCAAGCTAAATCACAATACGAGAGAAACCAAAAGTTGTATAAGGATAAAGTTATTTCTGCACTTGAGTTTGAGCAGGCAGAGGCTAACTACCTTAGTGCCAGAGCCAGTTATGAAGCTGCTATGGCTAGTACCAAAGGTGGTGGCTACAGTGTAGATGGTGCCAATGCAAACTTATCTCAGGCTAGAGAGAATTTAAGGAGAACAACAATAGTTGCGCCTGTGAGTGGTGTAGTATCTCAACTGAAAGTAAAAAAAGGTGAGCGTGTTGTGGGTACAGCTCAAATGGCAGGTACTGAAATGCTTACCATTGCAGACCTGAGCCGCATAGAGGTACGCGTAGAGGTAAGCGAAACAGATATAGCTAAAGTGAAGATCGGTGATACTACTATCATTGAAGCTGATGCCTATCGTAATAGAAAGTTCACAGGTATAGTTTCTAAAGTTGGGGTGTCAAGTACAGCTTCGGCTACTGCACAAATGAGTACAGATCAGGTAACTAACTATACCGTTAATATACTCATACTTCAGAACAGCTATTCTGATCTTAACACAGAGTTGCAAAGAGGAAGCTTTGTATTCAAACCAGGAATGAGCTCGTCTGTAGAAATACAAACAAGAAAGGAAGGAAATACACTAGCAGTGCCAGTGAACGCAGTTACTACAAGAGAATGGTCTGATAGTATGAAGAAAGTAATGGAGGCAGATGGAGTAGATAAGATCAGACAAGTTGTATTTGTATACAACAAGAAAGATGGCAAAGTTGTTATAAGAGATGTTGAGACTGGTATACAGGACAACGAGTACATACAGATAACATCTGGCTTGAAAGAAGGGGAGGAGGTTGTGATAGCTCCGTATGGTGCTATAGCCAGAACACTTAAAGATAAAGCAGCTGTAACAGTTGTTGATAAAGACAACTTGTACGAAGCTGCAGCTTCTGACGAGAATTAATCAATTAAAAATTAATCCGGAATTGAGTAATAACACCCTCGGACAAATAGGCATAATAGGGAATGGCAGTTGGGGTACCGCTATTGCTAAAATATTAACTGACAACGGGCACAATATATACTGGTGGGTAAGAAATGAAGAGGCTGTAGAACATTTACAAACGAGATATCACAATCCTCACTACTTAACATCTGTAAGGTTTTTACCGGATACAATTACACCCGAGAATAGTCTGGAGAAGGTATTGCAAGAGTGTCAGACGATTATAGTTTGTGTTCCATCTGCATATGCACAGAGTGTAATTGAAAGTGTAGACATAAAGCTGTGGGAAGGGAAAAATATTGTTTCTGCTATTAAGGGAATTTTGCCTGATTGCAACATGCTGCTGAATGATTATCTGGAGCATACAGGAAACTTCGACCTGAATAAGTATATGGCTATTACAGGTCCTTGCCATGCAGAAGAGGTAGCTGATGAGAGGATATCATACCTTACGTTCTCCGGGCTTAATGATGAGTTGGCAGGAAGCCTAGCTGATGCCTTCCAGAATACATATATATACGCCAGCTCTAACCATGATATATGGGGTGTACAGTTTGCAGCAGTTCTTAAGAATATTTATGCCATAGGTGCTGGTATTGCACATGGTTTAGATTATGGAGATAACTTCTTAAGCGTATACATCACAAATGTATATCGTGAGATGTACAGGTTTCTGAAAGCTCACTTTGAGCAAGTACACCCATCTGATGAGCGACCTGATTTTCATACAAGTGCTTACTTAGGAGACCTTTTAGTTACTTGTTATTCATTACATAGTAGAAACAGAATGCTGGGTACCTACTTAGGTAAAGGCTACTCAGTAAAAACTGCTATTATGGAAATGAATATGGTAGCAGAGGGGTACTATGCAGCCAGAGGTATGCAAAATATATCCAAGCAGTATAATATTAACATACCAATAGCTACAGCTATCTATGATATTCTTTGGAAAAAAGATGCACCTGCCGAGGTGTTTCTTGATCTGGAGAAAACATTATCATAAGGCTTACAGTATATCAGCCCAGTCTTTTTCAAGCTTGTCTTTCATCTCATTGTCAGTAAGATCAAACTTTACAGGAACTACTGAAGCATAGCCTTCAGCCAATGCTTCAACGTCTGTATTCTTCCTGGTATCCATATTGATGAATTTGCCGGTCATCCAATAGTAATCTTTGCCTCTCGGGTCAACCCTGCTATCAAATTCCTCCTGCCATTTAGCATATGCTTGAGTGCATACTTTTATTCCCTTAAACTCTTCTGCTGTTACTTTTGGTATGTTTACATTTAGCAGTGTATGCTCAGGCATACTTTGTTCCAGCATGCGTTTGGTAAGAGTCTTTGCAACTTGCTGTGCAACACTAAAGTCTGCATCATGCCTGTAGTCTAAAAGGGAAAATCCGATAGATGGAACCCCCTCAATGGCAGCCTCCATAGCGGCACTCATTGTTCCGGAATAGATGACGTTTATAGAGTGGTTAGCGCCGTGATTAACACCGCTAACACAAATGCTGGGTTTGTGGTGGAGTATGATGTCTCTGGCGAGCTTTACACAATCTACAGGCGTGCCACTACACTCCCAAGAGTCAATACCGTCAAATACATCTACTTTACGCAGCCTGAGTGGCTCTCCAATGGTAACAGCGTGTCCCATTCCTGATTGAGGACTGTCGGGTGCTACAACTATCACTTTACCAAGGGCTCTTACGGCTTCTACCAGAGCTCTGATTCCTGGTGCAGTTATTCCATCATCGTTTGTTACCAGTATTGTAGGTTCCTCTTTTATCATACTGTAAAATTACCAATCACTTTTGAGTAACCTAAACCTACCGATTAAGTAATAAACAACTATCCATATAATAGATGCGATTACATATGTCTGATTACTAAAGCTTACTTCTATCTGGGTCATTTTCTTTACTATCTCTATCATCGGAAATGGTAATAATTCGTCACTAGCTTGAAGCGGTAAGAAATTTCCTATATCATATGTTAGTTTCCAGTTCAATAGGCTTTTTAGTAATGACTCTATGATCATAGTGTATAAGAAGAACAAACCTATAGATATACCACTACGTTTAAACAGGACAGCTATTAATAACCCAAAAGAGTAGTAATTCAGCGATAGTATGAATATGTGGAACAGTTTTCCTATCTCACCGGGGAAGTTACTCATATCATCATTTGCAATGCCGAAGCCCATACCTATAATAAATGAATAAATCGTGGTAAAGATGGCAAATATCAATACCATCAGATATTTTGAATGATAGAACTGTATACGTGTTAATCCGTCTATTACGTTCTGTCTATTGGTTCTATAGGTGTATTCGTTTGACGTAATTATGATAGTGAGAATGGTAATGAATACAACAAAAATACTTGTCCACCAGCCAATATTCCCCCATACAGATGAAAAGGTGTAAGCATTATTAATAATATCTACTCCGCCACCTTTGTTATTGCCAGACAGTTTCAGAAAACCATTACTTAAACCATAGTTCCATAATGGAAGTAATATCACAAAAAAGCCAATAAGTATCCAGAAGGTCTTGTACTTTTTGATCTTAAGCCATTCAATATATAGTAGGTTGCTCATTTTGGTTTTATTTGCTTACAAGTTCCATGAATTTTGTTTCTAGACTCTTCTTCTTAAGACATAAATGCGATAACGTGATGCCTTTACTTATACAGTAATCATTGATACCTGAAGTAGTAATGCTCGACTCGCAGTTAAGAAGAAGTATGTTACTGACTTTTTTGATGTTTTGAATACCGTTCATCGATTCAAGAGCCTTAGAGAGCTCATCCAGATTATAAGAAGCTACTTCTATCTGATCTGCGCTTACAAGTACCTCATCCACTTTGCCATGCAGTAATAAGTCTCCTTTCTTAAGAATAGCTACGTGTGTACATACTTTTTCTACTTCATCTAGCAGATGGCTGGCCATGATGATTGTTTTGCCCTGCTGGTTGAGCTGAATGATCATGTCTCTTATCTCTGCGATACCTGCGGGGTCAAGTCCATTTGTTGGCTCGTCAAAAACTAATATGTCAGGGTCGCCAAGTAAAGCAGAACCAATGGCCAGTCTCTGCTTCATCCCTAAAGAAAAAGTTTGGAACTTGCTGTCTTTACGTTGCCAGAGACCCACAGTTTCTAATACATGTTGTCTATCCTCTAAGCCACGACCTTTTATCTTTGCGGATATCTGTAAATTATCCCACCCGGATAAGTAATGATAAAAATTAGGCGTCTCTAACAAAGAGCCGATTTTTTTTCGGGCTTCATGAACTGGAACTCCCCCCATCCATTGATAGGCGCCGCTGTCTGCTCTTAATACGTCTAAAATAATTCCTAGTAAAGTAGTCTTGCCACTTCCATTAGGCCCCAGTACACCAAAAACAGAACCCTTTGGCACTGCAAAAGAAACATCTTTTAGCGCCTGTACAGGTCCGTATGATTTGGAGATGGAGTTGATTGATAAAACGGTATCCAAAGTATTTTGTATTTAGTCTAGAAAAAGATCTTTTTGTAAATCAGTATCGGGGTTTACAGCATATTTACTCAAGTCATTGACTCCCATAGATGCTAGTACTTCTTCATCTATAAGTGTTTGACCCGTATATGATGTTGATGGTTGTTGTAGTATATGATGAACACAGTCAGCCAATATATCAGGAGTCCTGCTTCTGTTGATCAGCTTGTCACCACCTAATAGGTTCTTAACAGCTGCAGTAGCAATAGTAGTGGCTGGCCATAATGCATTAGAGGCAATGTTGTATTGTTTTAACTCAGCAGCCCAACCTAAAGCCATCATACTCATATTATATTTGCTCATGGTATATGCCACAGACATCCCCATCCATTTAGGATTCATATTTAGTGGTGGCGATAATGTTATGATATGAGGGTTGCTACTCTTTTTTAGAAAAGGTATGCAGTGTTTTGTTACCAGGAACGTGCCCCTTACATTAATGTCATGCATCAGGTCGAAACGCTTGGTCTCTGTTTGCTCTGTGGTTGTAAGGGATATGGCTGATGCATTGTTGATAACGGCATCGATACCTCCAAAGGAACCAATAGCCTCTTGCACGGCATGCATGATTTGTTCCTCATCTCTTATATCACATTGTACAGCTAAAGCTCGGCCTCCATTCTCATTTATTTCTGCCGCTACGGAGTGTATGGTGCCTCCTAGTCTATCATCTTCTACAACAGACTTTGCCACAATAACTATATTAGCACCAGCCTCAGCCAGCTTAATAGCTATAGCTCTGCCTATACCTCTACTTGCTCCGGTAATGAATATGGTTTTATTGTTCATGTGCTATAGTTATATCGTTTATTGATAGGAAAAGTTACAAGAATATTTTGATGTAGTGGTGTTAATATATTAATGCTGAATAGTGATGATTATCATATTTAGGGCTGACTGTCGTCATATTAGTCATTAATATTACTACTTAGCTTAGTAGAGTTTCAAAAATGGTTACTGATAGTATAGTAACAATTGTTACTAATAACAATGTTAAATAGTAATACATTAAGCTTTAAAAGAAATAATATGAAAACGACACATTTAAAAATGGTGCTACTGCTTATGGTTGTTGCTTTAGTAGCATCATGTAAAAAGGAAAGAGATTCAATAATTGAGCCTCAAAATAAGGAAGCTACTGTTAATATAAAGTTTGATTATGTGTTTGGACATAACTTACTTCCGTGGGAAACTTATAAAGAGATGGTGCACCCTATGACAGGTGATACATTGTCATTTGAAACATTCAAGTTTTATGTTTCTAATATCAAGTTGAAAAAAGCTGATGGCTCATACTGGGTGGATGAGAATAGTTACTATCTAGTATGTACTAATTGTGACGAGGGTAGGTATATTACTCTGGATAATGTTCCTGTGGGTGAATATATCGCTATGGAATATACAATGGGGGTAGATAGTATAATGAATGTGAATGGGGTACATACGGGAGACTTATCACTATCTAATGGTATGTATTGGAACTGGAATAGCGGATATATTATGTTGAAGGCTGAAGGTAGGTCTCCTAACTCACCTACAGGGACATTCGCTTTTCACCTAGGTGGTTTTAGTGGTAGCGATAATATAATAACCATAAAGGCAGCAGATTTTGGAGCTTCAATGTTGAAAGTAAGTACAGAAGAGCAAGCTAATATCATATTGAGAGCAAACCCGGCTAGGCTATGGCATGGTTCTCCTAGTGTAAGTGTTAGAAGTACGATACATGCTCCGGGGCCAGAGGCTAAAAAGATGGCAGATGAGTTTTATGGGAATGTAAGTTTTACAGGGATAAAATATGAGTAGGCTTATCTACTGGATCGTATTAGTTGTTATTCTCTTTTCGAGTTGTAGGAAGGAGGATAACAATTTTTCTAATAATAGTTATATAGATTATAACGAGTGGGTAAAGCCAAGCCATTTTCCTGAACCGGTATACACCTTCGATAACAATAAATATAGTAGAGAAGGTTTTGAATTAGGTAAGAAAATATTCTTCGATAAAAGACTCTCAGTTAATAGCTCCGTATCGTGCGCAAGTTGTCATAAGCAAGAATATGCTTTTGCTGATAATGGTATGAAAATAAGTCCTGGTGTCTACGGGCTTTTAGCAACGAGAAATGCTCCTCCACTGTTCAATTTAGTATGGAGCAAAAGTTTTATGTGGGATGGTGGTGTTAACCATCTTGAGGTGAGTCCGCTAGGTGCTATACAAAGCCCCGTAGAAATGGGGGAAACGTTAGAAGGTATACTATCTAAGCTTAATAGCGATGATGAATACAGACAAATGACAAAAGCAGCCTTTGACCAAAATGAGCTGGATGCCCAAACCCTATTTTACGCATTAGCGCAGTACATGTCGCAATTAATTTCATCTGATTCGAAATACGATAATTTTATAAATTCTAATGATATGTTTTCTGAATCAGAAAAAAAGGGCCTGTTATTATTTCGCGAACATTGCAACGCATGCCATGCTGAGCCACTATTTACAAATGGTAGTTTCCAGAATAATGGCTTAGATACATTATATTTTTCAGATAGTGGTCGTAGTAGAATTACATCAGATATAGCAGATGTAGGTAAATTTAAAGTGCCTTCCTTACGAAATGTAATATTAACACCACCCTACATGCACGATGGTAGGTTCGCTACTATGGATCGTGTCTTAGAACATTATTCTACCGGTATTCAACATTCATCAACATTGTCCTCGCTTTTACCTGTAGGAGGTATTAGGTTGACGGATCAAGAGCAAAAGGATATTATATCTTTTTTAAAAACATTAACTGATGAGAACTTCGTTAACAATGAGATACTTCATTAGTCTATTATTCTTGAAACATAGTGTCAGTAATCATTGGATAGTCTGTCAATGTTTTTAAATAGGCGATCAGCTGCTCTTTTTCTGCTTCTGTTAAGTTAAGCCCGTTTTCTTTTCCTTCTTTAAGCATGACCGGGTCTATATTGCCAACGCGCTTGAATCCGTTATCATAGAACTCAATAACTTCTCTTAAGGTTGTGAAGCGGCCGTCGTGCATGTAATGTGTTCTTAATGCTACATTTCTTAGGTTAGGTGTTCTGAACTTGCCCAAATCATTAGGGTCTCCCGTTACATTATAACGACCCTTATCTATTTCTTTAGTATAGAAGCTATCAAGCCCTGTGTTATGAAAAATGTTGTCAGTAGTAATGCCTGTAACGTGGCAGTGGAAACAATCACCTCTTTCGGAAAAGAATATATTCTTCCCCGCTTGCTCAAATTTCGATAGTTGTATAAATCCCATGCGAGCACTATCCTCTCTTGTACTCCTCGATACCAGTACGCGCATGTACTGTGCAAGAGCGTATGATATATCATTGGCCGTTATTTCTTCTTTGCCGTAATAAGCTTTGAATTCTTCACGGTACTCATTGATGCCATTTATTTTTTGGATGTCTGTCTCAAAACGCTTCGTTACTTCCATGAACATTACATCCTCAAGAGTGCCTGCTATCCGCCCATTCCACATAAAGTTTTCATACCAAGCTAAGTTAACTAACGGCAGTGATGTTAGCCCGTTATCAGGTGCAGATAGTCCAGGCATAGAAAACCCAAATTCCGGTTGGTGACAGCTTGCACAGTTAGAACCATTATTTGATAGTCTTGTGTCAAAGAATAGTTTTTTTCCCAGTGCAATTCTTTCTATATACATCTTATTGTCTTTTGGTATTGTCGGAATTGTAAAATGTGCAGGTTCTATAAGTATATAAGGTGTCATCTCAATTTGAGTCGCTGAAGAGTCTGTAGGTGTTGGCGTGATAGCAGGTATGTCTTTTTTACATGAAGTGTTTCCTATTGTGATGAATAGGAGTGATAAATAGAATAGTCGCCTAATGTTTTTCATACTTAAAAGTTATATGATCGAATTTATGACAGGATATTACATCATAAAATGATATATGTCATATGTGTAATAGTAAACTATTGTCAGGAGATGAATGGTCACTTATGTTACTTATCGAACATAAAAAAAGCCTGCAATTGCAGGCTTTCGTAATCATTTAAACAAAAACTAGTTCGCATATTCGCTCATGAACTTGATGCGCATCATTTGCAATTGCTCGATGTCTATATCACTATCTCGGAATTCCTCGTACGCTTCCTCAATATTATCATCAGTACTACTGCGGAAGTAGTCGAAGATGTCTTCTTGTTCGTCTTCATCCAGTTCCTGCTCTAAAGTATAATTGATATCTAGCTTCGTTCCGCTGGCCACAATACGCTCCATTTCTACCAGTAGCTCTTGAAGTGATAAACCTTTGTTACGTGCAATAGTCTCTAGCGGTATCTTTTTATCAATATTTTGTATGATGAAGACCTTCATGCCACTTTTATTGACGATGCTTTTCATTATAAAGTCGTCTGGCTTCTCAATGTTATTATCTTCTACATACTTTTCTATCAGGCTGGCAAACTTCTTACCGTACCTTAACGCTTTACCTTTGCTGACACCTTGGATCTTTTCCAGTTCGTCGGTAGTGGTAGGGTAGTGCGTCGCCATATCTTGTAGTGAATTCTCTAAGAATACTACGAAAGGAGGCACTCCTTTTTCTAATGCTACTTTCTTGCGAAGGTCTTTTAGCATTTCAAACAATACAGGGTCGGTAGAGCCTGTTGGTGTATTGTTAGCTGTATTGTCATCATCAGACTCGTCCTCACTAAATTCGTGGTTCAGCACAACCATAATAGAGAAGGGCTTTTTCAAGAACTTACGCCCCTTAGGTGTAATCTTTAAAAGACCATACTCTTCAATATCTTTTCTTAGTAAACCTTCCAACATCATTTGACGTATCAGAGAAAACCAGAAGTTGTCTTCCATTTTCATGATCTGTCCACTGCCAAACGATTTTAATTTATTGTGTCTGAAAGTTTTTATTTGCGGGTTTGAAGAGCCTTGTATCACATTTACTACATAGTTGATATTGAAACGCTCGTCCAGCTCATTCACCGCATCCAATACTATTTTGGAACTATCTTTTACCTCTAGCTTTTCTTTAGGGTTAAGGCAGTTGTCGCACTGTCCACAATTATCTTGTTTCAACTCTTCTCCAAAGTAGTGTAACAGTAGCTTTCTTCTGCAAACACCACTCTCTGCATACGCAACGGTTTCAGCTATCAACTGAGCACCCATTTCTCGCTCACTAAGTGGCTTGTCTCTCATCAGGTGTTCCAACTTTTGAACATCTTTATGAGAATAGTAGAGTATACATTTCCCCTCTAGCCCATCTCTTCCTGCACGTCCTGTTTCCTGATAATAATTCTCCAACGACTTAGGAATATTATAATGTATCACGAAACGAACATCTGGCTTATCGATTCCCATACCAAAAGCAATAGTCGCTACAATCACGTCTACCTCCTCCATAAGGAACTGATCTTGACGCTTGGCACGCTCTCCTGCTTCGAGCCCTGCATGGTATGCTACAGCCGAAATGCCATTTGCCTGTAATGTGCTTGCAAGCTCTTGAGTAGTTTTCCTATTCAGAGTATATATAATACCACTCTTGCCTTTATGTTTATTAATGAACTTAACTATGTTCTTAAGGCTTTGCGCTTTATTACCCTTTGGTTGAATCTCGTAGTAGAGGTTAGCTCTGTTAAATGATGATATAAATACATTAGCATCACTAAGTCCGAGGTTTTTTACAATGTCATCCTGAACTTTTGGTGTAGCTGTTGCGGTAAGTGCAATTATGTTAAGGTCAGGGTTGATCTGGTCGATCATATCGCGAAGCTTGCGGTATTCTGGCCTGAAGTCATGTCCCCATTCTGATATACAGTGAGCTTCATCAACGGCTATGAATGATATATTGATCTGAGAAAAGAAGTCAATATTGTCTTGCTTCGTTAAAGTTTCTGGGGCTACATATAAAAGTTTGGTTCGACCTTCTGTAAGGTCTGTTTTAACCTTCTTCTGTTGTGTTTTGCTCAATGTTGAGTTCAGGAAGTGAGCAATATTATCATTGCTGCTATAACCTCTGATAAGGTCAACCTGATTCTTCATTAATGCTATTAGTGGAGAAACTACAATAGCTACACCATCTGATACCAATGCTGGTAGCTGGTAGCATAAAGATTTACCACCGCCTGTCGGCATGATAACAAAAGTATCTTTGCCTGAAAGAATACTTTTTATGATTTTTTCCTGGTCGCCTTTAAAGGCCTTAAACCCAAAATATTCTTCAAGAGCTTTCTTCAGATTCAACTTTGAGGTAACAGCACCATCCGCCATATATTATTTTTTTTACTTATAGTAAAAGTTACTCCATTCGTATCATTTAGTGTGAGATAACAGTATAGGGTTGCATTGTGTAAGTTGCGCGAATTTACAACTAACAATTTAATTAAAACGCCTTATAAATGCAATATTTCCTTAAAATATATTTTAAGATTATTTAGCTGTGTACTTCGGTGGCTACTAGTCAATTATGCTGTATTAGAGCAGCAAATATTACAGTTTTGTTGCAAAAAGAGTTACTTCTAGGTCATCTTCACAATCAATTAAAAGTTGATTGATTGTCTTGTTGAGTATAGGGTGCCTATAAGCTCCTGCAATATCATTGAGTGGTACAAGTGCAAACTTTCTTTCATGTAAGTATTTATGTGGGATAGTAAGCTGCTCAGAATCCGTATGAATGTTGCCAAAGAGTAATATGTCGATGTCTAATGTTCGCTGTCCCCATTTTAATACTCGCTGTCTGCCCAGTTTTTCTTCTATCTGATTGATCTCCTGTAGTAGTTTGTATGGTGTGTGAGGCGTAGCTATTTCAATAGCCATATTAAGGAAGTCAGGCTGTTCTTCTACGCCCCATGCAGCAGTTTGATATATGGGAGATTTTTGCTGAATCTCTCCACAAGACTCTTGGATGAGGTTTATTGCTTGAGATAGCCAGTCGACTCTGTCTCCTTCATTACTTCCTAAAAGTAAATATGCTTTATCCATAAGAGGTAGTGCTATGGCTTTTCAGCTATATAAAAGATATAGTCTCCCAGATCACTCTCATATTTCTTAATTATATCGAGAATTGCTCCTGAAGCTATGTCTTGTTCAAGCCTTACTAAGCCGTCATTTAGCTCTATGTCGGTAACGAATAGTCTGAAACTGGAAATACCTTGCCTCACTTTAGCATCCAGATATTGTTCAGGTCTGTATTTGTTAGAGAATAAGAAATGATCTATCAGTTTTTCATCTACAAAGTACTTTTCAGTCTGTATATTCTTAAACCCTGCATTTAAAAGCATGGTCTGCATGCCTTTAAGTTCTGGGAGTGTCCTACCAGACTTTTTTATCATATCCGGAAAATAGTGTATCAGCCAGTATTGATCCATTTGTTCCGGAGTAAAACTTAGGAAAATGAGCTTGGATGAGGGCTTAAGTACTCTGTATAGTTCATTGAGACCAGCTTGAATGTCAGTCCAATGATGTAGCGTGAACGTTCCTACAGCACCATCGTATTGGTTATCATTTATGGGTAGCTCCTCTGCCTTGCCTGTAACAAACTCAGCATTTGGACTACTTATCCTTGCTTCTGTCAGCATTTTTTCTGAAGGGTCAACGCCTATCATATGCAAGCCTTTATCCTCTAAAGCTTTTAAGTAGTTGCCTGTGCCGCAACCTATGTCTAAATACTTTCCGTCAGGAGTAGGTGAAAGCAAATAATATAATCGCTCAGTTATATAGGGATCAGCCTTACGGGTTGTGTTGTAGCTATCACCTATAGTATTATATATCGGCTCAGTATTCATTATTGGTCGTTGTTGTTTACTGGTTCAGCAAATATTTCTTTTAGTTTTTTTAAGTCGGTACTCTCTATAATGCTTAAAAGTGCTTTATAGTTCACATGTTCACCATTTTCTCCAGAATACATAAACCTTGCCAAAGCTTCTTGTTCCTCTTTTTTTAGTTCTCTGGTAATATCAACGAATAGTTGGGGGTTCTTACCCGTGAGATAGTATATGCCTTTTTGGAGTTCATCTACAGCTCCTGGGCTCCATGCTGTCATGTTTTTAGCTATTGTAATGCTCTTTTTTAATACAGAGTCAGGGTAGTCATAGCCCAGTTTTCTGAACTTTTTTACATAATCAGTCCCGTTTATAGCAAGCTCATCTTCAGTATGGTGATAAAACACATCTATAAAGTCTTCTTTGTTCTTGGGAAATACGTCTATGTATTGTAATTGAAGTATGGGGGCATGAGGTGTCTTTTCCAGCTTTTCGTATACATGTTTTATCAGCTTCGCATCATAAGACAAGTGTCTTTGTGCTTGTGTAGTTGTACTAAAAGCTAAGAAAGCAGTAATAAGCAACAGTTTTTGAACTAAATGCATTCTGTTTTGGTTTGGAAAAGTAAATTTAACTATAATATTCACCCCTTTATAAAAATATGGGGTGTATATATTCATTTCATGCCATGTATATTTGTATGCATTAATTGATAGAAAGTTTAAATAATATATATGAAGCAGTTTTTTAAGATGTTTTTTGCCTCTCTTTTGGCAATGATAGTGGCAGGAGTTGTGATATTCGGTTTGTTGATAGGCTTGATAGTTAGTGCTGTTAGCAGCTCGATCTCTGAAAATAACGAAGTGGTGGTGACAGACAAAAGTGTATTACTATTTGATATGAATCAGCGTATTCATGAGCAGGGCGAGAAAAATCAATTCGCTATGTTCAGCGATGAGAATACTTACCTGCCGGGGCTGTATGACATTGTTAAGTCAATAGAGTATGCAAAAGAAGACGACAATGTAGAAGGTATAGTCCTAAAGCTGAGCAACACTCCTAATGGCTGGGCTACACTACAACAGCTACGTGTTGCACTTAAAGACTTTAAAACAAGTGGTAAATTTATATATGCATATGGTGAGATCATACCACAGAATGCATATTATGTAGCTAGTGTTGCGGATAGCGTGTTCTTAAATCCTGTTGGTGGTATGGAATTAAAAGGTTTTGCGACTGTGTTAGCATTCTTTAAAGGTACTCTGGATAAACTAGAGGTAGAGCCTGAAATATTCTATGCTGGCAAGTTCAAAAGTGCTACAGAGCCATTTCGTAAAACCGAAATGAGTGATGAGAACAGGCAACAGATAATGGCATTTCAGGAAGACTTTTGGGTGCAATTCTCAGAAGCTGTAGGAGAAAGGTTAGGTAATAATGTTGATAAGGTAAATGAGCTTGCAAAAAGTGGAGCTATTGAGTTCCCTAAAGATGCTCTAGAGAACAATCTGGTAGATGGGCTATGGTATTCTGATCAGGTGAATGATCTATTAAGAAAAAGGTTAGGAGTAGATAGCGATGATGATATAAAGCTGGTAAGTGTTAATAGCTATGCAGATAAAGTAAGAAAGAAGAATAGCCGTAAAGATGATAGAATAGCGGTATTGTATGCAGAAGGTTCTATAGTAGACGGTGAGGCTAATGATGTGTATCAGATAGCATCTAAAAATATGGTGCAGACTATTCGTGAGATTCGTAAGAATGATAAAGTGAAAGCTGTTGTATTAAGAGTGAACTCTCCGGGTGGTAGTGCATTGGCATCAGAGGTTATATTAAGAGAACTACAGTTATTGCAAAAAGATAAAAAGCTTATTGTCTCAATGGGAGATGTAGCTGCATCAGGTGGTTATTACATTTCATCTCATGCTGATAGTATTTTTGTGATGCCTAATACGGTTACAGGTAGTATTGGCGTGTTTGCGATGTTATTCAATACTCAGAAACTAATGAACAACAAGCTGGGTATAACCTTTGATGAAGTGAAGAATGCTCCATACGCAGATTTCCCGAGCGGAATAAGACCTATGACGCCAGATGAAGAGCAAAAGATCCAAAGGTCGATAGATAACATTTACAACACTTTTAAAACGCATGTAGCTAAAGGTAGACGCATGACTATGGAGCAGGTGGATGAGATTGCACAAGGTAGAGTGTGGAGTGGTACTGATGCTGTTGCAAATGGTCTTGCTGATGGTTATGGTGACTTGGATAGAGCAATTGCTAGTGCTGCTAAGATGGCTAATATTGATGATTACTCTATTCAGACATACCCTGAGCCAATAGATAGGTTAGAAACTTTGTTGAAACAAATGGGTAGCTCTCAGGAAGCTGCTGCAAAAGTTATTGCTGAAGGTGTGAAGAATGAAATTACAGAAGAGTTTAAGTGGTTAAAGCAAGTAAAAGCTATAAGAGATATGAATGGTCGCAATATGATGTTGATGCCTTTTGAAATGAATACATACTAATATACTCTTATCTGTAAAATAAATGTTAAGCTCGCCTTGTGGCGGGCTTTTTTATGCCCTTCTTAAATCCACCTTGTTTAACCATCCGTATATCTACCCATAACAAATCATATACCAATAAAACAAAAACGAAATGAGAAAATTAATGATCGTTCCTGCAATGGCATTAGCATTGTTAGCAACACAAGTGACAGACAGTTATGCAAAAGGTGACCAGAAAAAAGAAAAAACTGTAATGGTAGGTGGTGCAAAAATGTACCCATCTAAAAATATAGTGGAGAATGCTGTGAACTCAAAAGATCATACTACGCTTGTGGCGGCAGTTAAAGCAGCTGGATTGGTAGAAACATTACAAAGTGATGGGCCGTTTACTGTATTCGCACCAACCAACGCCGCATTTGATAAGCTTCCTGACGGTACAGTAGCAACACTACTAAAACCTGAGAATAAAGAAAAGCTGGCAGGTGTACTAACCTATCATGTGGTGCCTGGTAACTGGGATGCAAAAGCTGTGATGAAAATGATAAAAGACGGAAATGGTAAAGCTGTTATCACTACAGTGCATGGAAGTACAATAACTGCTATGCAGGATGACAAGGGTAATGTGTGGATAGAAGACCTGAATGGTAATAAAGCAATGGTTACAATAGCTGATGTTCACCAGAAAAATGGGGTGATCCACGTTATTGATACAGTATTGCTGCCATAAATTTTGCAAGTATAGAACAGTAGCATAATTTTGTGCAAAATCAATGTAAGGAGAGTTAATTAACTCTCCTTATTTATTGTTCAATAAGCACGATTGTGATAAAAGAAAGCATCTCTGTATTTGACATTTTCAAGATAGGCATAGGGCCGAGCAGTTCTCATACTCTTGGACCATGGAAAGCTGCCTTAAGGTTTATTGATACTTTGAAGAAAAGGGGGATTGAGAATGTTGATAAGGTACAGGTGCTATTATATGGATCATTAGCTAAAACAGGTAAAGGCCATGGCACAGATGTAGCAGTTTTGTTAGGGTTGTGTGGGGAAGACCCTGTAACGTTTGATGTTAATGAGGTCAATCCAAGAGTTGAGCAGATAACTAATACTAAAAAAATGGTATTAGGTGGTTTGGTAGATATTGATTTTGACCCTAAAGTTGATCTTCAGTTTTTATATACAGAAAGCTTGCCTTTTCATCCCAACGCGGTTACTTTCTTGTGTTCTTTTAAAGATGGTAATGAGATAGCTGAGACTTTCTATTCAATAGGAGGTGGCTTTGTAATTAAAGAAGCAGATGATGATTTTGCTCATGGTGATGTAGAGCTTTCTTTCCCGATAGATAAAGCAGGAGACTTATTACATTGGGGTAGAAAAACAGGTCTCTCTATAGCTGACATAGTTTTAGAAAATGAGAGTGAGTGGAGAAGTGAGGAGGAGACCAAAGAAAGAGTGCTACAGATATGGGAGGTAATGAGGTCTTGTATCTACAGGGGGTGTCATATGGGTGGAGAGTTACCAGGAGGGTTGGATGTACGCCGTAGAGCGGCAGGACTAAATAAAAAGCTATTGCAAGGCCGTCCATATCAGAATTATGAGCAATGGCTGGATGCGATAAGGGCAGGCGGAGAAAGTTTTAAGTACACACTTGACTGGGTGAGCTGCTTTGCCTTAGCCGTGAATGAAGAGAATGCTTCTTTTGGTAGGGTAGTAACGGCCCCAACAAATGGCGCAGCAGGAGTAGTGCCTGCCGTACTTCAGTACTTTATTACCTTCTGCGATGGTGCGGATGAAGATAAGATCATCAACTTCTTGCTAACAGCGTCAGAGATAGGTAGTATTTTCAAAAAAGGTGCAACGCTTTCAGCTGCAATGGGAGGTTGTCAGGCTGAGATAGGGGTTTCTTCGTCTATGGCAGCAGCAGCATTAACCGAAGGACTTGGTGGGAATATAAGACAAGCGCTAATGGCTGCTGAAATAGCTATGGAGCATCACCTTGGATTGACTTGCGATCCTGTTGCTGGATTGGTGCAGGTACCTTGTATTGAGCGTAATACTATGGGGGCTATCAAGGCAATTACAGCATCACAGTTGGCATTGCAAAGCAACCCCGATAATGCCAGAGTATCACTGGATCATGTGGTTAAGAGCATGTGGGAGACGGCACAGGATATGAACCATAAATACAAAGAAACTGCTGAAGGAGGTCTTGCCATTCAGATAAAAGGCAAAGAAGCTCAGATCCCTATCAGTTTACCTGAATGTTAATCAGGGAAAAACTACTTTTGCATCATGAATGCAAGTTTTTTATCATCTCTTTTTAAGGACAAGTATAACAAAGACAATTTCTTTTTACTGGCAGGACCGTGTGTCATAGAAAGTGAGGAGATCATTATGCGCACAGCTGAGCGTGTAATAGAGATATGTGAGAAGCATAATGTATCACTTGTATTCAAGTCGTCTTACAGAAAAGCCAATCGTACCAGACTAGATAGTTTTACAGGTATAGGTGATGAAAAGGGGCTAAAGATACTGGCAAAGGTGAAAAGCACATTCAACGTGCCAGTGGTTACAGATATACATGCTGCTGACGAAGCTGTTATGGCTGCTGAGTATGTTGATGTTTTGCAAATTCCTGCTTTTTTATGCAGGCAAACAGACCTGCTGGTAGCATCTGCACAAACAGGTAAAGTGGTGAATGTGAAGAAGGGGCAGTTCTTAAGCCCGGAGTCTATGCAGTTCGCTGTGAATAAGATAAAAGAGAGTGGGAATGACAATGTAATGCTAACGGATAGAGGCACTACTTTTGGGTATCAGGACTTGATCGTTGATTATAGAGGCATACCTACTATGAGCAATATGGGAGTGCCCGTAGTGCTTGATTGTACACACTCTTTACAACAGCCCAACCAAACATCAGGTGTTACAGGTGGTAACCCAGAGATGATAGAGACGATTGCAAAAGCAGGTATTGCTGTTGGTGCTGATGGCCTTTTTATTGAAACACACCCTGATCCCGCAACGGCAAAATCTGATGGCGCAAATATGCTTCACCTAGATAGATTAGAACCTTTATTGGCTAAGCTTTCTAAGTTGAAAGAAGCTGTTAACACACTTTAAGGCATGATGTCGTAACCTATATTGTTGTAGGTAGATTGGCGATAAGTATCGTTGTCAGTTGGGGTTATGTCTCCTCCATGTAGAATAGTATTGTAATAGCTGTATGCTTTTTCGGGTATAGGACTTCTGCCGGCTAGGTTCACAAAGTAGCTATGCCTCTTGTTTACTAGTGGGCTAAAATTGAAATAATGTACTTCTTTACAGCTATGCCTTGGCTTTGTGCCTAATTGTTTCTTTTTGCTCACAAGTCCTGCTCCTTTTAGAACCCTGTCATCAGGGTTGTACTCTACATAGATGTCTTCAGCAAAGTTGATCTTCTTGATCCATTCTTCATGCTTTCTTTGTGGGACACATGCTGAATTGAGGATGAGGTTATTTACCCAAACTGTATCGTAAAGCTGCACTTTAACGGCTTTCTTTACTGTTTGTCTTATCAGGTGATTGCCCATACTATGGAAAAACAGATTTAGGCTTTTACTGCCAAGTGTGCCATTCAGCTTGTACTGTTTTATTTGCTCCAACACTTTAGCATGGTCTTCATGGGCATGGCGAGCGTTTTTTATAGCAAAAAAATAGTTGCCCAACATGCCCTTTGTAGTTGTAATACTTGGGTAGTCCAGCATAATTACATTTACATCGTATTGAGAAGCCATCATCATACCTCTGTCTAACTCAGAGGTGAATATTTTACCCATACCCTCTGTGTATACTACCCAATCTTTATTACGTTCAGGCATGTAGTCTATGGCAGTCTTTAAGTCATTCACTTCAAGTACATGCCATTTGCCTTCATCTGCATATATAAAGAAATAGCTAAGCTCTCCATCAGCTTTATATTCATCCATAAAGCGTAGCTTATCATCCTTTTTCGCTCTGTTGGATACTACTACTATTGACGTATCAACTTGAGATAGATCATCTATAGCTAACGATTCCTCATACACCAACCTTTGCCACCACTCATCTTTGTTGAACGGATTCTCCCGACCGACTGAGTTGATAGATACCAACGTGATAATTATAAAAAAGAGGTGCTGCATGTTGAGTTAACCCTAAAACATAAATAATGTTCAAAGGTAAGCATACTCTTATACCCCGGTATGAGGTATAGATTTCCGCTTATTTATATCTAATTTCAAGCCGCTTAAATAATAAAGAAAATTATGAATGTATTACAACGAGTAAAGCTATCAGCTTTAGTTTGTTTATTTATAGTTCAACCTGCACTTGCTCAAAAGAAGCGGTATACGATGGAGGAAGCTACAAATGGTATCTACACATCATTAGCCCCTGAAGGTATTAAAAGTGCATCTTGGGAGCCTAAGACCAATAAGCTATACCATGTAGTTGAGAATGGTGGAGAAGAGGCTTGGGTCTCTGTGACTTTTCCTAGTACTCAGGTAGATACAGTATTAACGCTTAGTGGATTAAATAGTGCACTTAATAAAGAGAAGCCGTTCAAATCTATTCCTTCAATCCAATGGGTAGAGGAAGGCATGGTTTGGATAAAGGATGGCAATGATCTGCTACAAGGTATAGCTACTGCAAATGGCTTCATGTGGTCTAAATGGTTGACGCTACCTAAAGATGCAGCGAATATCACCGTTGACAAAAAGAAGAATGTCATTTATACAATTGATAATAATCTGTTTGTTGCTACCAGAGACAAGCAGGTTATTAGTGTAACCAACGATGAGGATGAGCATATCATAAACGGCCAGTCTGTGCACAGAAATGAGTTTGGTATTAGCGGGGGTATATTCCCGTCACCAACAGGTAGCTATCTGGCATATTATCATATGGATGAAACTATGGTAAATGATTATCCCCTTATTGACTGGAGCACCGACCCTGCTACGGTAAAAACTATTAAGTATCCAATGGCCGGAGGTACGTCGCATCAGGTACAGGTAAGGGTGTTTAATCCTGCATCTAATAAAACTGTAACGCTAAAAACAGAAGGCCCTTTAGACCAATACCTAACGTGTGTTACTTGGGGACCGGAAGAAAAATATATTTATGTAGCAGTACTTAACAGAGACCAGGATCATATGTGGTTGAACCAGTATGATGCTATGACAGGATCATTCGTTAAAACATTATTTGAGGAAACTTCTGATAAGTATGTAGAACCGCAACACGAGTTGATGTTCTTACCGAATGAAAAGAACAGGTTTGTATGGTGGAGCCAGAGAGATGGTTATATGCACCTGTACTTGTATGATACTGATGGTAAAATGATCAGGCAGTTGACTAAAGGTAACTGGATAGTAAATAGTATTGACGGTATTAATGAAAGTAAAGAGCAACTAATCATATCTGCATCAAAAGAATCCCCATTAGAGCAACATGCCTACACGCTAGATTGGAATAGAGGTAGGTTGAACCGCATAGATACAGAAGAAGGCTGGCATAATATCATGGCAAATGATGCAGGTACTTTTGTCTACGATGCTTACAGCAGTGCTGAAGTGCCAAAGAAAACTGTAGTAAGAAGTACACAGGTACAGAATGCAGTACATGTATTGAAAGATTCAAAAAACACATTGGAAGCATATGACAGACCCGATATAAGAGATGTAACGCTAACAGCTGATGATGGTACACCTTTATATGGTAAACTGATACTCCCTACTGGCTTTAATGAGAATAAAAAGTATCCTGTAGTGGTGTATCTATACAATGGCCCTCATGTACAATTAGTAAGAAATGCATTTCCAAGTAGTAGAAACCTTTGGTATGAGTACATGGCTCAGCATGGCTATATCATATTTACTATGGATGGCAGAGGTAGCAGCAATAGAGGCTTAGCTTTTGAGCAGGCAACTTTTGGTAAGCTAGGTACAGTAGAAATGAATGATCAACTAAAAGGGGTTGAATATCTGAAAAAGCTACCATTCGTAGATACTGCTAATATGGGTGTGCATGGCTGGAGCTTTGGTGGTTTTATGACAACCTCACTTATGCTAAGACATCCTGATGTGTTCAAGGCAGGTGTTGCCGGTGGACCTGTAATAGACTGGAGCTTGTATGAGATAATGTATACAGAGCGTTATATGAATACTCCTGAAACTAACAAAGAAGGTTTTGACGGTAATAACTTATTGGATAAGGTAGGCAACCTGAAAGGTAAGCTACTGATCATTCATGGTGCTCAAGACGACGTAGTAGTTTGGCAACATTCTATGAAGCTGATAAGAGAGTCTGTAAAAGCAGGTAAGCAAATTGACTATTATGTTTATCCTGCACACCCTCATAACGTAAGAGGTAAGGATAGAGTACACTTAATGCAAAAGATCACTGACTATTTTGATCTCTATCTGAAATAAAATAATAAAGCTCCTCGTAGAGGGGCTTTATTATTTACTATAAGTTGAGTGAAGTTACTAGCTATTAATACCTAATACATCTTGCATAGAGAATATTCCTTTTTTGTCTGAAATGAACTCTGCTGCTAATACAGCACCTAGTGCAAAACCATTACGGCTATGGGCTGTATGTGTTATTTCAATATCATCTATTTCAGAACTATAGCGTATGCTATGTGTGCCTGGTACGCCTTCTTCTCTTAATGCTTCGATGTGTACTGTATCCTGATCTTTTTCTTCTTCAGACCATTTGCTTTTCCTGCTAACCGTATCAATGATTTGATTCACTAAAGTCAGAGCAGTACCGCTAGGAGAATCTTTCTTTTGTGTGTGGTGAACTTCTTTCATGCTTACATCGTAGCTATTCTGATCATTCATCAACTTAGCCAGGAGTTTATTCACTTCAAAGAAAATATTTACACCCACACTATAGTTAGATGCGTATAAAAAGGCGGTGTCATTATTTGTAGCAGCTTGGTTTGCTGTAGGTAGATCTTGTGTCCAGCCTGTAGTACCGCAAGTAACAGGTACGCCTGCATTAAGGCATAGCAATACATTCTCTTTAGCAGAGTCTGGCTGAGTCATTTCGATTGCTACATCAGCATTTTTTAAGTTGTCAGCAGTTAGTTCTTCTTTGTTAGAAGAGCTGATCTTTAAAACAATATTATGTCCTCTTGATACAGCTATCTGCTCAATGGTCTTGCCCATTTTACCGTAGCCTATTATTGCAATGTTCATATATTAAAATATTAAAGAGAGTATTGTAAATATAGCAAACACAATACTGCCGATGCCGTTTGTGGTCATAAAGGCAATGTTTACTTTACTCAGGTCATTAGGCTTTACAAGTGTATGTTGGTATCCTAATAATCCTATGAATATGGCTGCACCTACCCAATATATCCAAGTGAATGAAGCAAGCAATCCAGCAAGTATAACTAGTGCTGCTGATATAATATGCAGGAGGGTAGACACGCCTAAAGCTTTTCTGATACCCAAAGCTGCAGGTATGGAGTGTAGCTTTTGAGAACGATCAAAGTCTTCATCTTGAAGCGCATAGATTATGTCAAAACCTGATACCCATGTAAAGACTATCACAGAGAAGATTATAGGCAGCCATGAGAAGAATCCTGTGACTACAAGATATGCGCCTATAGGAGCTAGTGAAAGTCCTACACCTAGTACAAGGTGGCACAGTGCCGTAAAACGTTTGGTATAACTATAAAACAGTATGACAAATAGTGCTACAAATGATAAGTAAAATACAAGCGTGTTGATAAACCAACATGTAGCTACGAATAGCGCGCAGTTTAGTATAATGAACCATAATGCATTGTTTGCATTGATAACACCTGCAGGTATTTCTCTTTTAGCAGTTCTCGGATTTTTTGCATCAATATCTCTGTCCAGATACCTGTTGAATGCCATTGCTGCCGAACGAGCAAACACCATGCACAGTAGCATCTTTATAAGCAAGTGCCACTCGAATGTATATTGCTCATAAAGTGTGGCTAAGCAAAAGCCAATAAGTGCAAACGGTAATGCAAATACCGTATGGCTGAATTTTATCAGCGACAAATAGTTCTTGGCATGTTGTATCAGACTCACGCTTCCAGTACTCATTTTTCTTCTACTTCTACCACAAAGCCAATAGACATAGCTTCTTCTACTGCATTACTATGTACCAGCGCATTTTTTTGTTGATGCCCTGCACGCCTATAGCTGTTAAACTCAAGTACTATATCACCCTCGCCACCCGGTGGTATTGGCTCTTTTGGATAAGATGGTACAGTACATCCACAAGTTACCTCTACATTTGATATCAATAATGGGTGCTCACCTGTATTAGTAAAGTGATAGGTGTGCGATACTTTTTCCCCTTCGGTAATTGTACCAAAGTCGTGTCTTGTATTGTCAAACCTGATCTGTGTCTTAGGTAGGTTCTTAGCTCTTTGCTCACGCGCCACTATTTTACTCTCGTCTTCATGAACATGGCTGCCCCCATCACCAATACCATATTTATTAAATAAAGCATGGCTGCTCACACCGCTAAGCTCTACTAATGCTATTACAAATAAGGATAGCGTAGCTACTGTTAGCAGTACAGTTTTTAGTTGTTGATGCATATATCAGTTATAAAAGTCTTGATTAAGTGTTATGCGTTTTCTTCCCATGTTTGTGCAAGGTTCACAAGTACTTCTACTGATTTCTGCATATCCTGTACACTTACATACTCCTGCTTAGAGTGTATGCCCATTTCACCGGTAAATATGTTAGGACAAGGCATGCCCATGAAAGATAATCTTGATCCATCAGTACCGCCGCGAATGCTTAGCCTTTCAGGAGTTAAACCTGCTTTCTTGTAGGCTTCTTCCGCATTGTTCATCACCTGAGGGTATTTGTCCAGCATCTCTTTCATGTTCCTGTATTGTTCAGTAACTACAAAATCAAAAGATGTACCAGGATATTCAGCTACGGTTTCTTCAGCAAGCTTTTTCAAACGTTCCTCATGTTCTGCAAGCTTTGCAGTATCAAAATCGCGAACAATAAATTGTACTGTTGTTTTCTCTATCAACCCTTCTATATGCAATGGGTGTACAAACCCCGTCATCCCTTCTGTAGTTTCAGGACTCCAGCTATTTTTTGGTAGCTTCTCAATAAATGTAGATGCTACTTTAATAGCACTAACTAGCTTTCCTTTCGCATATCCCGGGTGTGCACTCACACCATGGAAGACCACCTTAGCGCCGTCAGCCGAGAACGATTCGCCCTCTAAATGACCGCGATTACCTCCATCTAGTGTGTAACCAAACTGTGCACCAAGCCTTTGCATATCTACAGCATTTACGCCACGACCTATTTCCTCATCTGGTGTAAACAGTATTCTTATTTTACCATGCTTGATATCAGGGTTTTCGATTAAGTACTTAGCAAGATCCATTATTACTGCTACGCCTGCTTTATCGTCAGCACCTAATAAGGTCTTACCTGAAGCTGTGATAATATCATCGCCTATTCTTCCTTTCAGGTATGGATGATCTTTTGTGCTTACCACTACAGAGTTGTCATCAGGGAGTATGATATCATCACCATTGTATTCTTTATGTAGTATAGGCTTTACGTCTTTACCGCTACAGTCTGGTGCTGTATCAACATGCGCACAATAGCATATTACAGGTACGTCTTTATCTGTAGTTGCAGGTATGGTTGCATAAACATATCCGTGTTCATCCAGCTCTGCATCATTGATACCCATTGCTTTCAGTTCGTCTACAAGCACTCTGCTCAGGTCTTTCTGTTTTTCAGTAGAAGGCTGAGATTGTGATTCAGGATCACTTTGCGTATCTATTTGTACATAGCGCATAAAACGCTCAGCTACAGTATGTTCGTAATTACTTATTGCCATTTTTAAGCATGTATTTTTAAAATGAGTGTGTAAAAATAGGGAAACTATATCCTAACTGAAAAACACAACAAAACTATTGTAATTTTGTGCGAATGGGCAGTGTTGAAAATATATCATTAGCACAGATCATCACCACATCACTTACGCTTTTCGCTGTAATAGATATTTTAGGTTCTATACCTATTCTTCTGGGACTGAAAAAGAAGATGGGAGATATCAACTCGGTACACGCGACGCTGGTATCAGGCTTTTTAATGTTGTTGTTCTTCTTTGTAGGGGAGAAGGTGTTGAACTTCATGGGGTTAGATGTAAGTTCTTTTGCCATTGCAGGTTCTATTGTGATATTTATCCTTGGCTTAGAGATGGTGCTCGGCTTAGAGATATTTAGAAGTGAGAATGACGAAAAGGCTGGAAACATTGTACCAATAGCTTTCCCTTTAATAGCAGGGTCAGGAACACTGACTACGATCATGTCTTTAAAGGCTACCTATCACGCCTACAATATTCTGATAGCTATACTCATCAACCTGATAGTGATATTTATTATTCTTAGGTCGTTGAGACTAATAGAGCGACTTTTAGGACCGTCGGGTATATTAGTTATTCGTAAATTCTTCGGAGTGATACTATTGGCTATAGCTATCAAGATATTTAAGAACAATCTGGGTGTGGACTTCTAGCTTTCTGCTACACCATATATATCAGTGATCATATCCTGATACTTTTCGTGAATAACCTTTCTTTTGATTTTCAGGGATGGCGTTAGTTCTTTTGAATCAATAGTCCATTCAGAAGGTAGTAGTACAAATTTTTTCACCTGTTCAGGATGGCTGAATAATGGATTGTACTTATCCAGCTGTTTTTGGATCAGGTCGTTTACTTCAGGCATTTCAATCAGTTGGTGATTACTTTCAGGCGCATTTACACCTTTATCTTTCAGCCAACTCCTTACATGTACAAATGCAGGTACTATCATCGCGCTAACAAACTTCTTATTTGCACCAAGTACTATTATTTGCTCTATGAAAATGCTCTCTTTTAGTTTGTTCTCAATTACCTGTGGCGCTACATATTTACCACCAGATGTTTTGAATATCTCTTTCTTACGGTCTGTTATTTTTAGGAATTTGCCTTCTACCCATTCACCTATATCTCCTGTTTTTAGCCAGCCGTCATCAGTTAAGACTTCTTTGGTCAGTTCAGGGTGCTTGTAGTACCCAAGCATAATATTGTCACCTTTGCACAGTATTTCACCATCAGGCTCAATTTTTACTTCAACATCATCTATCAACGTACCAATGGTACCAATCCGTCTGTCTTCAGACTCAAATCTGTTCACAGATACTACAGGAGATGTTTCAGTAAGTCCGTAACCCTCCATTATTATAATATTGGCAGCCGTAAATACTCTTATTAACCTTGGTTGGCAAGGTGCAGAGCCTGTTACTATTGCTTTTACATTATTGCCCAGTGCTTCTCTCCACTTACTGAATATAAGCTTGTTAGCAAGCTTTAGCTGGAAGTTGTACCACCAGCCTCCTGACTCATGATTGTCAAACTTAAAGCCAAGCTTTAATGCCCAAAAGAATAGAAATTTCTTGATGCCTGTTAATTCAAGCCCTTTGCTTAATATCTTTTCATATACTTTTTCCAGTAGTCTTGGTACTGTAGTGAACACAAGTGGCTTCACCTCTTTTAGATTATCACCGATGGTCTCCATAGACTCTGCATAGTATATAGATAAACCCGCATCTATGTATATGTAAGATACTGTTCGCTCAAATATATGGTTCAGTGGTAAAAAGCTGAGTGTTCTTGCTCCCTTCTCTGCAAAAGAGAAAGCAGGCATAGAGGCATATACATTACTCACAATATTTTTATGGCTCAACATTACGCCCTTGGGGTTACCTGTTGTGCCAGAGGTGTAGATGATGGTCGCAAGAGTGTCTTCCGTAATTTTTTCTTTAACCTTTTCATCAGGAGATAAATTTTTGCTGGTTAATTCACTCCAATTCTTAACTCCATCTATCTGGTCAAATGAATATATATGCTCGACGGTAGGCACATTTTTGATGCAATCTTTAAACCTATCATAGAGGTCTTGGTCTGCTATGAAGATTATTCTTACTTCAGCCTCTTTCAGGATATATTCCATCTCGTGTGGACTGATGGTAGGGTAGAGTGGTGTAAGTACAGCCCCTGTCATTTGTACGGCAAGGTCAGTCATGATCCATTCTGGCCTGTTAGGTGAGATGATGGCTATCTTCTCCTGTTTATCTGGTGTTAGGTTGTCTGTTTTAATATCTAGACTATTAACTCCTCCGCAAAGTTTTGAGCTGGTATCCCATACATCAGCTGATGAGTATGTACGCCATACATTGTTCTCTTTAGCAGCAAGAAGAATAGAGGTGGGATCACTCTTTGCTCTTTTTGCAACGATATCAAATATCCTTTTCACCATACTTAAATATATGAAATTTAGCAATGCCATAGTTATGTTTCAGGTTTATTGTTACTTACTTTTGGATTGTTTTAACAGAGAACAGAAAGAGGATAAGTTTATAGTTTTCATGAGACTAGGTCTTGAGAATTTATTGCCTGCAGCACTAAAAGATAAAGTAAGCTCCTACAACTCCTGGGTTTGGGGGCAAGATGTTGTGCTCAATCAAGGCGAGTGTATCCTGATCCAAGCTACTTCAGGTGCAGGTAAAAGTATTTTGATGCATACTCTTTATGGTATGAGGAAAGACTATGAAGGTAAAGTGCATTGGGGAGCATATAATATGAAGTCTGTTACTCCACAACAATTATCCTTACTTCGTAGATCTGCTATCAGTATCGTGTTTCAGGATTTGAGACTATTCCCCGACCTGTCAGTGATAGAAAATGTCAATATAAAAAGACAGCTATCTAACACTATATCAGAATACGATGTTGAAAAATGGTTGGAACGTCTTGGCCTAAAAAATGAATTAGATACTCCTGTGAGCTCCTTATCTTTTGGCGAGCAGCAACGTGTAGCTGTAGTTAGAGCATTGACGCAACCTTTCGAATGGTTACTATTAGACGAGCCATTTAGCCATATGGACAATTTCAATAGACAGCGCACTGCTAAACTAATAGCTGAAGTTGCTGAGCGAACAAGAGCAGGTATTCTGATAACTGATGTAGAAGTGAATAATCATTTTACTTACGATAAAAAAATGTTGTTGTGAGTAATACTGATCAGAAAAAGCTATTAGCAAAATTATTACTGAGTTACAGAGGCAATACCAACTTCTGGTTAGGTATGGCAACGTTATGCTTTAGTATAGTCTTGCTTCTGTTTTCAGTAATACTTTGGGCGGGGTTTGATGAGCTTACTATGTCAGGTAGTGGGAAGGGGAAACTTAGCGATGCTTATCTTACTATTCATAAAAATATTTTTAAAGAAAATATAACAGAGCAAAAGCTTCAGTTGTTTTCTACTAATGAGATCAAAACGATCATTTCTCATCCTGAGGTGCTGGATGTAGGTATTGTTTCCTCAGCAAAGTTTCCTATCGAAGTGTCTTTTACTGACGGTGACTCTATGCACTTTTCATCTAACTTGTTCTTAGAGGCAGTGCCTGCAAGGTTTATTGATAACAAACCTATTGACTGGTATTGGCAATACGATAGCCCAGAAGTGCCGGTTATTGTATCAACTGAATTTTTGAATCTGTATAATTATGGCTTTGCTCCCAACGAGAATGTACCACAGCTCACCAAAGGAACGATATCCTCTTTACTATTTAACCTAAGGATAGGTACTTATCCTAACGATGAGTTATTCATTGCTAGGGTAGTTGGCTTCTCAGATCGTATCAGCTCTATAATCGTCCCTGAGTCATTTATAGACTTTGGAAATAAACACTATTCCCTGACTGGAGAGACACCTCCTGCTCGCTTGCTATTACACGTCAAAGATCCGTCCAGTTCAGAATTATTTAGTTTTCTTAGAGATAGAAATTACACTTTTACTTATGAACTTTTAAGATGGAATAAACTTAGAGTTATAGTGGAAGAGCTGGATAAAGGCATAGCTGTTCTAATCACTGTACTTACTATAGTTGTTATTCTACTGTTTTATATGACATTGAATAACGTATTAGCAAAAACAAAAAATAACCTTATAAAGCTATTAGAGTTAGGGTACTCTACTAAGCATCTTAGTATGTTCTTGCTAAAACGTTACGCACTTATATTACTAATGGTAGGTAGTGTAGCAGGAGTAATTTCAATTATTGCTCAGGTCAGATTATCTAAATATCTCAATGCTTTACATATAGATCTGCATACATTTCCTCCACCTATTGTTTGGTATGCTTTAGTAGCTGTTGTTATAGCTCTTATGATCATCATGAGCAGGATGATAGCCAGAACAACCACTCATAAGTTAGAGCTTTATGCCAATACCTAACCTTACATAAGCTACATCTTCAAGCACTTTATTGCTGGATACATTTGTATTTCTTTCAGCGCTCGGTACTGTAGGGTCAAAGCTAGTGCGTTTAGCAAACTGATGTTCTGAAATATTCAATGGGACATTCAGGTCTAATACAAACCTTTTATTTAAGTGATAGTTTATTCTCGGTATAATAAAGGTTTGTAGCCCCAGTATGTATTCATTGAATGGAAATATTGAGGGTATTCTTGGTGTAAATTTATTAATGGTCATATAGGGAGAAACTCCAATGCCTATAGCAGGTTGGAATCTTTTATCCTTTAGAAATACATGTATGTACTCATATCTTAACATAAGCTTGCTTTCTGTAACATCAGCACCAGCTATTGGGTATGCTATTGAGTTGAATGTATCATTCTGATAAGAGATATTATCGTGTTCTTTAATAGAAGCCCTGGTTAATTCTATCTCATGATAGTTATTTCTTTTGTTAGCTATAGACAATGCTATAGTAGGACTTATAAAATGTCTGGTATTTACATAACTAACCTGATAGTTTTTAGGCAATTGAATATTTGATGATTCAAGGTATGCTGAGAATAGTCCGTACAGTTTTAGTTGGTATTTAGCTGCGGGTTTAGTATTCTCTTCTTGTGCAGTAGCTGCAAAGTTCAATATTGCCATTGCAATACAAATAATGTACTTCATCTTTTATAGGTTTATAGCTAAACGTACTGCTGCTCTCTTTATTATCCTAAGGCAACATCTAAGACCATCATTATAATAAAGCCGCCAATAAAACCTAATACTGCAATATCAGTATACTTATCTCGTTGGGTTTCGGGTATCACTTCTTCTACTACTACGTATATCATTGCTCCTGCTGCGAAAGCTAATGCAAATGGCAGTATTGGCTCAACATATATTACAGCGAATGCGCCTAAAACACCTGCTACAGGTTCAACTATAGCAGATAGCTGTCCATACCAGAAGCTTTTAAATCTTGTAACCCCATGTCTTCTTAATGGCATTGCTACAGCTATACCTTCAGGGAAATTTTGTATGCCTATACCTATAGCAAGTGCTATAGCTCCGGCTATAGTTGCGTGATCCATACCCTGTGCAGCAGCACCAAATAGTACACCTACCGCTAATCCTTCAGGTATGTTGTGTAGTGTGATGGCTAGTATGAGCAGAGTAGTCCTTCTCAGCTTAGTTTGTACCCCCTCCTTTTCATCCAGCCCGAAGTTTAAGTGCAAGTGAGGTGTGAACTTATCTAAAGTGAATATAAATATGGCGCCAAAGAAAAAACCTACAGCTGCAGGCATCCATATCATATTCGGGTACAACCTTTCAGACATTTCAATAGCAGGGTTCAATAAGCTCCAAAAGCTAGCTGCTACCATTACACCGCCTGTAAAGCCCAGCATAGCATCTAAGGCACCACGGTGCATAGACTTAAAGAAAAATACCAGTGATGCTCCTAGGCCTGTCACCAACCATGTAAAGGTTGTAGCTATCAACGCACTCTTTACAGGTCCTATCTCAACAAAAAAGTTAGTTATCGCTTCCATCCAAGTATCTCTAACAATATTTTTAGGCAAATCTAAAAATAATATTACAAATCATTACCATTATATGCAAGTCGTTTTAAACTAAAAAATTAGTTTAAAAACTAAAAAGTTAGTATGTTTGTATTCGTAAAGAGAAATTATAACCATGGCAAAGAAGTTTAAACCACTAACAAAAGCTGAAGAAGAGATAATGCAAGAGCTCTGGAAACTAGAGCATGCATTTGTAAAAGACGTAATAGAAGAGCTACCCGAGCCTAAACCTCATTATAATACTGTGAGCACGATCATTAAGATACTGGAAGAAAAAGGCTTTGTAGCGCATGAGAGCTTTGGGAAGTCTAATAGGTATTACCCTGTTGTTCAAAAGGATGATTATTCTAAAAAGAGTATGAAGCAGTTCGTTGGTAAATATTTCGAAGGTTCGTTTGCAAGCATGCTCTCCTTTTTTGCTAAAGAAGAGGATATATCAGTAAAAGAGTTAGAGGATATTCTGAATGAGCTTAAAAAGCCAAACGAGAAAAAATAAGTAGTATGATGTATTTGTTTCAGGTGACCATGTATACGGGGCTAATGCTATTGATATATAGGTCTTTATTACAGAATAAGGCAATGCATAGCTTTAATAGGGTGTACCTTTTGTCCTGTATAATAATACCGTTATTACTGCCTCTTCTAAAAATACCAGATTCATTTACGCCAACTTTTGCAGGTAACCTGTTATTGCCTGAGACCATCATTAATAATGCTAATAATACAAGTACTGTTAAATGGATGGTTATTTTCAAAGTGCTTTACTTCTCAATTGTAATACTCCTGCTCATCCGGCTGTTAATAAAATATTTACAACTTAGTACTATAATAAGTCGAAGTAGCAAAAAAGATCTTGGTCGTTATACTGTATTAGAAAATACAGGGTATGGGCCTGCCAGCTGGGGGCGATATGTGTTTCTGCCTTCAAGTGAAAGTAGTCCTATGATACTGCAACATGAGCTGGCCCACATTAAGCATAGACACTCATGGGATGTACTGCTTTTAAGTATTGTTCAGGCAGTTATATGGCCAAATTTATTTATCTACTTTTTAAGAAAAGAGTTGCTGTTAGTTCACGAGTTTCAGGCAGATGAAGGAGCTGGTAATTCAAGTGAGGAGTATAGCAACTTGCTGTTACGATCTGCTTTTAAAACATGCACTATTCCCTTCACTCATTCATTAATATTTCACCCAATAAAAAGAAGAATCATGATGTTAAACAAAAAAAGAGAATCTAATAATAGATTGAAGGTTGTCACTGTAGCATTACTGTTTGCAATGGTATTTGGTATTACAACAGTACAAAGCTGTACGGAGAAGTCAACAGACATGACACCTATTACAAAAAGTGAGTATAATAAACTAACAAAAGAGCCGCATCATCCTTTTGACTTGATGACCTTTATGATAGAGCATGTAAAGTACCCTGAAGCTGCCTATGAAAATAGCGTTGAAGGGAAAGTGTTGGTGCAGTTTACAATTGGTCCCTCAGGAAAGGTCATAAATCCTACAGTGATTAACCCCAATGAAGTAGATGAACAGCTTCAAAAATCTGCGCTGGAAGCGATCTCGCAAATGCCGGATTGGGAAGCAGGCGAAATAAACGGTAAAAAAGTAGCTGTTAACTATACAATGCCGGTGAACTTTAAGATGCCGGAAGCAAGCGATAGTAATAATAACTCTTAGTATTCTGTATTACCAATTCTTAAAACCTCTGCTAGTCAGAGGTTTTTTATTTATGTTATAAGCCCGTTTTGTATCTTGCCGACCGTTATGAGTAAAGAGATTGTAGTAAGTGGAATACGCTCCACAGGTTTTTTGCACTTGGGTAATTACTTCGGTGCAATGAAGAATTATGTGCAAATGCAGGATGAATATAACTGTTACTTTTTTGTGGCGGACTATCATTCGTTAACTACTCATCCTGACCCTAAAGACTTAAAGTCTAACGTATATAGAGTAGTAGCTGAAAATGTGGCTTGTGGGTTAGATCCTGATAAAGTAGCGCTATACGCACAGAGCGATCTTCCTGAGATACCTGAGCTATATATGTTACTGAACATGCTGGCGTATAAAGGTGAGTTAGAAAAAGTACCCACCTTTAAGGATAAAGTAAGAACACAACCTGATAATGTAAATGCCGGTTTGCTGACATATCCTGTATTGATGACGGCAGATATCATCATACATAAGGCTGTAAAAGTACCAGTGGGTAAAGATCAGGAGCAGCATATAGAAATGGCAAGAAATTACGTGAACCGATTTAATAATAGATACGGAGAAATGTTCCCCGAGCCACATGCATTCAACTATAGTAAAGAGCTGGTGAAAGTACCTAGCCTGGATGGTACAGGTAAGATGAGCAAGAGCGAAAATGTGAACGCAACTATCTATCTGGCTGATGAAGATGATGTGATCAGAAAAAAGATCAAAAAAGCTAAAACAGACTCAGGCCCTACTGAGCCTAATAGCGAAAAGCCGGAGTATATTAAGAATATATTCTTACTGATGAGCCTTGTGTCGAGCCAAGAGACTCTTGCTGAATATGAGAAGGCGTATAATGAATGTGCTATACGCTATGGTGATATGAAAAAGCAGTTGGCGGAAGATATGGTGTCGTTTATTGCGCCAATAAGAGAGAAAGCACAAGCCTTACAAGAAGATGAAGAACAGATAAAGAAAATATTAAAAGAAGGGGCTGAAAAAGCAAGAGAGAGTGCATCAAAAACAATTGCAGAAGCAAGAAAATTAATAGGTATCAACTATTATTAACAGTAGTTGGCAATATCTGTTTATAATTTGATTTTCTGCTTTAATTGTCAATCTTTACACAAACAACCATCGGAATAATTGCTGGTATGGCAAAGAAAAAGTCCCTTAAACATATAGCGGTAGCAGGAAATATAGGTGCGGGTAAAACTACACTTACTGATAAGTTGGCCAAACACTATAAGTGGACGCCCAACTTTGAGGATATTGATCAGAACCCATATCTTGTAGACTTCTATGAAGATATGCACCGTTGGTCGTTTAACCTGCAAGTTTACTTCCTCAATACAAGACTTCAGCAATTAGAGAAGATACGTGCGGGTAAAGCTACAGTCATTCAAGATCGTACTATATATGAGGATGCATTCATCTTCGCTCCCAACTTATACGATATGGGGCTGATGAATAAGCGTGACTTTGAAAACTATACTTCGTTCTTCAATACGCTCATCAAGATGGTAGATCCGCCGGATCTGATGATCTACCTCAAAGCATCAATACCCAAGCTGGTAGATCAGATACAAAAAAGAGGTAGAGAATATGAAGAGAACATCCGCTTAGACTACCTGAAAAGACTTAACCTTAACTACGATAAGTGGATTGAAGAATACAAAGACGGTAAGCTACTGGTTATTGATATTGAGAATCTGGATTTTGCAGAGAAAGAAGAAGACTTTGCAGAGGTGGTTCGACGTATCGATGCAGAGATAAATGGTCTTTTTTAATTACAGTTGTAACATTCTACTTTTTCGTACGATATAGTTTAGTGTTCCCAAATACTAATAGATGATCATACGCTTACAACTACTCGTTACATTACTCATCCTTTCTTTTTTTAGTGAGTCATTTGCCGGTACTATTACTGGTAAAGTAACTGACAGTAAAGGTGCCGAATTGCCCTTTGCAACCATATATGTTAAAGGAAGTAGCCTTGGTACAGTTGCAAATGCAAATGCACAATACTCGTTAAAGCTGCCAACTGGTAGGCACATTATTGTATGCCAGTATATGGGCTATGAGCAGACTACTCGTACTGTTATTATCAAGGGCGACGAGACTATAAGTATGGATATTGACCTGTATGAGCAGGCGCTTACAATGGATAATGTGGTCATTAAAGCAGATGCAGAAGATCCGGCCTACGCTATCATAAGAAAAACGATCAAGCGTAGAAAGTTTCATCAGGAGCAGGTTAATAAGTTTCAAACATCGGTATATCTAAAGGGCGTTTTTCGCAATACCTACCTGCCTGATAAGGTTATGGGTATAGATATGTCCGGTGAAAATATAAGAGAAGCAGGTGGTGGTGGAGCAGACTCTACGAAGCTTGGTGTTATCTATTTGTGTGAGCAAATGGCAGATTACTATTCTGATGGTAATAAAAAACGCACCATAATAAGGTCTGTGAAACAAAGTGGTAACCCTGCAGGTGTAGGGCTTGCACAGGTGCCACCTGTCGTATCCTACTATGATAATAACGTTAACCCGTTATATGAAATAAGTGAGCGTGGCTTTATATCACCGATAGCAGACAGAGCACTATCTTATTATGATTACAAGTATGAAGGTACATTCATTCAAGACGGACATACTATAGATAAGATAAAAGTAATACCCAAGAGAGCCTACGAGCCGGTATTTTTCGGCACAATCTACATAGTTGAAGATGAATGGGCAGTACACTCCTTATTCCTGACGCTAACGAAAAAGTCTACATTGGATTATATGGATACGCTTTCTGTAGAGCAAACCTATAAGCCATTGAGAAAAAATGTTTGGGTGATAGCTAGTCAGGTAGAGTATTTTAGTATAGGACTGTTTGGCGCTACTATCACGGGAAACTTTGTGTCTGCTTATGAAGGTCAGAAAATAGGCGAGCCAATTCCGGATAGCTTACTCGAAGACAACGTTATCAGTTCATATGCAAGTGATGCTAATGATAAGGATAGTGCTTACTGGTCGCAACAAAGAGCTTTACCCTTAGAGGATGACGAAGTTGAAGACTATGTGATAAAAGATAGTATTACTGCACGCTATAACGATCCTGCTTATAAAGACAGTATGAGGAGATTGCGCAATAAGTTCAGTATTGGTGATGTATTGTTAGGTGGGTATAGTTATACCAGCAAAGAGAATAAAAATATATACTATACCAACTCTATACTAGGTGGTATGGTAACATATAATACAGTTGAAGGTATTGTGCTCAACCCTAAGCTGAACTGGACACACAAAATAGATAGTAGTAGATATTTATACGGTGCTACAGGCGTTAGGTATGGGTTTGGTAACACACACCTGAATGCATTTGGTCGCTTCTCATTTAAGCAATACGACAGAAGCTGGTTGGGTAGGTCGTACGAAGTAGGAGTAGAGGGAGGTAAGTATATTTACCAGTTCAACCCTAATAGTACAGTGACTCAGCTATTCAATACATACTCTACATTATTGTATGGTAAGAACCTAATGAAGTTATACGAGCGCTGGACTGCTGCAGGTTTTATAAATAGAGCTTATGGTAATGGTCTAACGTGGCGCATTAAAGCCGGCTATCAAAAAAGGTTGCAAGTGCAGAATACCACTTATTATACAATAGCCAAAAATGAAAGCTGGACTGATAATGTACCTAATGATCTTAAGGGTAGGTTGTGGGAAGATCATGATGCTGTGCTGGTGACAGCATCCGTTTCTTATCAGCCGGGAGCTAAATATATACAGTATCCTAAGTTTAAGTCGAGAGTGAGAAGTAACTGGCCGACATTTACACTAACTTATGATAAGGGTATATCAGGTATACTCAATAGCAAGGTAGATTATGATAAGTGGAGTGCAGGTATTGCAGACTATGTGAATATGAAGTTACTGGGAAGTATACAATATAACTTCATCGTAGGTGGCTTCTTAAATGATAATTATGTGAGCTTACCAGACTTGAGACACTTTGCAGATAATGAGCTTGCATTTGCTGCGCCATATCTTGAAGGCTTTCAGCTTGCACCGTATTATTTGTTTAGCAATAGTGCGCCGTTATATACAGAAGGGCATATCGAGTATAATATGAACGGTTTACTTACGAATAAACTGCCCCTTTTCAGACAAGCTCGCTGGAACTTAGTTTTAGGTAGTAATGCCCTGTACATAAATGATAACAACTACTATGTTGAGGCTTTTGTAGGCGTCGACAATCTGGGCTACAGCATATTCAGGTTCTTAAGGCTTGATTTGGTACGCTCATGGGATCATACAAAACAAGTACGTACAGGCTTTAGAATAGGCATCGACTTTGATGCACTACCTGGTGTAAGTATAACAGAAGATAAAGAGAAGTTTGAATGGTAATCGCTCTAGTTGGCTAATATGCCATCCCAAAGCTGATACCTCATTTCAAGGCTTTTGGCTGCGGCTGTAGTCGCTTCTTCCCACTTTTGTTTGTCATCACCGCACAGTTCTTCTATCATTTGCATAGCTAACTGACCATGGTGATCGCCATCTACTTCTATGTGTCGCTCTATGTAGTATTTGAACGTGGCTATCTTTTCAGGATGTTCGGCTGATAGCTCTTTTATGAATGCTAGGAACATATCAGGTATAAGATCTTCCCTGCCAAATGTAAATACAGCAGCTATAACGTGTGACGGTGCATTATTAACTATATCAAAGGTGTAGTTTAAAAAGTCTTTTACCGATGCTGCAACATCAAGTTTATTTATTTGTTCGTGTATTGAAACAGACTTGTCTATGCCGGATACAAACTGTTCTACTTTTTCTGTGGATGCACCTAGCTCTTTCATGGCTTTTAAGTACAGTTCGTAGTGGCTGTATCTCTCACCAAACTGATCTACATCTGTCTCTTCACCCAGGACTATCTCATTTATAAGGTAGCGCGTGTTCGGGTTGCCAACAGGTACCCATGGTGTTGTTGTACAGGTAAGGTTTACCTGTAATGCTTTAAGTAAGCTCATAAAATCCCATACAGCGAATACATGATGTTCTGCAAACTTTTGTAACTGCTCCAGTGTGTTTACTTGCTTGTATATAGCATGAGATAGTAGCTTGTTTCTTTGAGGGGCAATGTTAGCTTGCAATTGTTCTATATGGTTCATTACTTACTTGTTTGTCTTATTTCAGTTTTATATACTGATAACTACGAATATCGTATAGATGTAGTTGTTCAATAATTTTGCAAATGTAGGTGCTAATCGCAAGTTTGAAAAACGCTTTTGCTTACTCAATGTTCAGTTTTGAATATGATATATATAAGGAGGTATAGAAATAATAGATGGGCTAATTATATCATTATTTTATAAATGGTATAGTTTAGAGATGTTCAAAATCTACTATTTTAGAGATATACTGCTTTATAATGAATATATTATTAGTTGAAGATGATAATGCTGTAGCAACTGTAATGGTAAAGAGTTTGTCAGAAGCAGGCTACTCGGTTAGCCTTGCTCCCGACGGAGATATTGCCTATGCTATGATTTCAGAATCATCTTTCGACTTGATCATAATGGATATTATGCTGCCGGGAATGAATGGGCTCACTTTGTGTAAAAAGATTAGAGGGCTGAATATCAACACTCCTGTTTTAATGCTAACTGCACTAGGTACGACACAGAATGTAGTTGCTGGCTTGGATAGTGGAGCTGATGATTATCTGGTAAAGCCATATAAGTTAGAGGAGCTGCTGGCGAGAGTGAGAAGCATGATTAGAAGGTCTCAGCGTGATACAGAAGTAAGCGATACAGGACAATCTGCTTTAACCTTGTCTGATCTTAGTCTTGACTCCAGCGAGAAAGTGGCTGTTAGAGGTAAGAAGAAGATATCACTAACGGCTACCGAGTATAGACTATTGGAATATTTATTACAGAATAAGCGTAGGGTATTGTCACGTGCTGACATATTGGATAGTGTATGGGGTATTGGTTTCAATATGAATACAAAAGTGGTTGATGTATATATAAACTATCTTAGGAAAAAGGTAGATGATGGCTTTGATACAAAACTGATTCATACAGTAGTGGGTATGGGCTACATCCTAAAAACAGAATAGCTGCATGAAGATCCAGTTAAGGATTATATTAATATTTTCTCTTTTTACGATACTTATTGTACTTGCTATTAACTCGCTTCAATACTATTTCGTTAACGAGAACTCGTTTGATGACTTCTATAAGAGGCTGGAGATACGCGCTATTGTAGCTGCTAGTACCAGATTTGAGGAAGATCAGCTGAATAAAAATACCTATGAAGATATAAGAAGACAACACTTAGAGATATTACCTAGAGAACAAGAGTACTTTATTCCAGTAACGGCAGATGGAGATCTGGTTATTAATGAAGAATTGCCATATGATGAGGCTTTTCTACGGCAAGCGCTAAAGACAGGTCAATCCAGATTCCGCGACGATGATATATTTTATCTGGCACACCTGTATGCTGATAAGTCTGACGAGAATAATACAAGGTACTTTCTCACAGTTCTCTCAGCAAAAAATGAGTTCCTGAATGATTACTTAGCAAACCTTAGAACGTTGATACTAATAGGTGCTATGCTCACTATTATTGTATCTATACTATTCGGTATCATCTTCTCAAAGATCATCTTGCACCCAATACGCAAGATCGGTACTAGAATGAAAACTATTAGCGCCAATCAACTACACTTAAGGATTGATGATGTAGAAGATACAAAAGATGAGATATCAGCCCTTGTTAACTCCTTTAACGACATGCTCAATAGGTTGGAAGTAGCTTTTGAAACACAAAAGAATTTTATCAGCAACGCCTCTCATGAATTAAAGACACCGCTTACCTCTATAATTGGCGAATCTGAATATGTTTTATCTAAAGACAGGGAAGTAAGAGAATATAAAGCAGCTTTAAATACAGTGCTTACACAAGCTGATAGGCTGCGGTACTTAGTAGATAGCTTATTGCATATTGCACAGACTGGTTTTGATGGTAAAGGACAAGCTTTTCAAATAATCAGAATAGATGAAGTGATTTATAATGCAAAAGTGCATGTAGATAATATCATTCCTGATAATAAGATACGGTTTAACCCCAACCTGTTGCCGGAAGATGATACCATGTTATTAGTATATGGTAATGCTGACTTGTTGGAGTCTGCTATCATTAACCTACTTATCAACGCATGTAAGTATTCTGATAATAAGGTGGTTAAGCTGGTTTTAGCTGCCTCTTCCAGCACGTTGATCATCGTTATTGAGGATATAGGTATCGGTATTCCTAAAGATGACATGCCATATATCTACGATCCATTCTTCAGAGCCTCTAATACTACTGATATACATGGGTACGGCATCGGTCTCCCTTTATCAAGAAATATCATCAGGCTACACAAGGGAGAGCTACATGTAGAGTCCATAGAGCGAAGGGGTACCAAGATCCGTATAGAGCTCCCTCTATATAAGTAAAAGCACTTTCTTACCGTTTTCTTACCACATTTTTATTCAATCCTTATGTAACGCTAGCAGGTTTCTAATATCAGGAGTGGAATTTCGTAGAAAGGACCTGATTTATGAAAACAATAGTCATTCCTACGGATTTTACACTCGATTCGTTGGCTGTAGCTTATGCTACGCTAATGAAAGGTAAAGAGATCAATATCAACATTATACTGTTGCATATTTTGAACGTGCCTTACAGCATGCCTGAGATCCTGTACATGACATTGCGAAACGGTCATCATAAAATGATTACAAAAGAATTTTTAGAGGGCTGTGAGATCATGCAGAACAGGTTCAAGTCTCGTCTTCATTCATTAGACATCAAGTTTTCTCTTGGCGATACAAAAGCTTATGTCAAAAACTTACTAGAGGCAGAAGGAGCGGACGAGATCAATTTTAGTGAAACAATAAAACTTACAAAACCTTCCAGGAAAAGTATCGATATGATACCACTGCTTAAGTCAGTTGGCTTACCGATAAATAATATCAAAATTGATAAAGACAATGTGTACAGCATCAGTCCTTTTTCAATGCTTACGGTAAAGTCTATTTAGAAGGTATACACACTTATGCTATTAAAAAGCAATATTCCACTTAAATATATAATAGGCAAGATCAAAGGCGGTCTGTTGCTAATAACAGTGTATGCTACACTGATAGCGATATTGTATAACAATTTTCACATTACCAGGATCACTATACCTATAGCAGTGCCTATGGTATTAGGTACGGTTATATCGTTACTGCTGGGATTTAGGTCCAATCAAGCCTACGATCGCTGGTGGGAGGCACGCATCATATGGGGAGCAATAGTAAATGACTCTCGAACACTTACCAGACAGATAGTTGGCTTTTTAGATAATGTAGATGATAGGCTGGAAGCAAAGCTGTTTAAAGACAGATTTGTTAAAAGACAAATGGCTTGGTGTTTTGCGCTTACTAACTCTTTAAGAGATGAAGAGGCGCTAAGTAGTGTTGCCAAGTATCTGGACGATGAAGAAGTAAATTACTTGCGCAAGTATTCAAATATTCCTTCAGGGTTATTGTTTCTGCATGAGCAAGATATCATGCAAGCTATGCGCGCCGGCTGGATAAATGAGTATCAACAGGTAGAGTTGGATAAAACGCTCACTCGCCTTTGCGACTCAATGGGGAAGTGCGAAAGGATAAAGAATACTGTGTTCCCTGCTACGTACAGCTTATACATCCACTTTGCATTGAACTTGTTCATGATATTACTTCCATTTGGTCTTATTGGTTATTTCGGTTTTATAGAGATACCTCTGGCAATAGCAATATCAGCATCATTCATGCTGATAGAAAAAATGGCTATCCACCTGCAAGATCCATTTGAGAACAAGCCTACAGATACACCAATGACAACAATATCTAAAAATATAGAGCGCGACCTGACGCAAATATATAAGGAGAAGCATTTGATAATACACAGAAAAGAGGAGCCAGTATCGAAGGAGGAGTATTATATAATGTAAAGGCTATGAAGCCGTCTGAAGAGCTAAATGAAAATGTTTAGTTAGGGGTTACAAATAAACGGGGTTTTGTATCATAGGCGGCTTCGTTTATCCGATTAAACATGGTTGGATAACAGGGTACTAGTCTTAGTACCCTTTATTTTCTATTTTAGTTAGGCATTCATACTAGTGAAGTTGTAGAGACAGGACGTGCAGATATGTGGTTATTCAACTAAACGCAGGCTTATGAATTTACACACACCCGCAATACTGATATTGCTCAGCGGAATTATTATTCTAAGCTACTTGTATAGCTTCCTGAGTAAGAAGTTTAATATACCTTCAGTTATATTACTTATTACTACGGGTATCATCATCAGGCAAATATCTCAAGCATATGGTGTGGAAGAGCTTAATGTGAACAGGCCTGTAATGCTATTGGGTGCTGTAGGGCTCATCATGATAGTGCTGGAGGCAGCATTAGACCTGAAGATCAATAAAAAGAAATTTCAACTCATAAGAGACTCTTTTCTTTCAGCATTATTCATATTTCTCCTGTCATCGTTCTCTATCTCTATTGCTATCAGCTATTTCTTAACGGTTCACCTGTTCGATGCTTATTTGTATGCTATTCCGTTAAGTATAATCAGTAGTGCAATAGTCATACCTAGTACTACACATTTCAATGAGCTGAAAAGAGAATTTGTGGTTTATGAATCTTCTTTCTCTGACATTATAGGCATTCTTATATTCAACTTTATGCTGCTGGACGACCTCTTTAGTCTTGCAGGCATGGCAGTAATATCTATCAGTCTGGTGATGGTGGTGGTGCTATCGGTGTTCACTACTTTTTTACTCATGCTCATTATTATGAAGATAGGCATAGGTGTGAAGTTCTTTCTAATATTTTCTGTATTGTGTTTGCTATACGGTCTGGGGGAGTTGATACACCTGCCGTCCTTACTAGTAGTATTAGTTTTCGGTTTGGTCATCAACAATTATCAGATAATCCCACTAGGTAAATTCTCTAATCTCATTAAAGCGCGAACGTTAACCCCGGTATTAGATACCATCAAACTATTAACAGATGAGACCTCTTTTCTTATAAGGACCTTCTTTTTTATACTCTTCGGTTATAGTGTAGATATAAGTGTATTGTTCAATGTAGAAGTGCTGAAGATTGGTAGTCTGATAATGCTTATACTACTAGCGGTAAGGTATTTTTATATACGTGTTATACTGGGGACAAAAGTATTCCCGCTACTATTCCTCATGCCGAGAGGTTTAGTAACCATTATACTCTTTTACAGCATACCCGCTGCCAGTAGTATAGGTAGCTTCAATGAAGGGGTGTTATTTTTTGTAGTTACGGTTAGTAGTCTGCTGATGATGATAGGTATACTATTCCACAGAGATAAACAACAGGAGTATTATCAAAAGAATGAGGAAGTGATATAATATCAAAGTATAAGGGTAATAAAGGCCGATCGTTCTTGTTGCTAAAAGTGTTTTATGTAATTGTGTTTGACCTTTTACCAATTAGGTATTTGGATTTTATAAGAGGTGTCCAAAAGCATAATCAACCTATATTTCATAAATTACGTGCGTTATGAGTTATTCTTATCATTGATAGGTGAGCATTAAGATGCATGTAAACTCAATAGTAAATCATAAGAGTTATGAGAGCATTATATATAGCTTGTTTATCTGTTTTTTTTAGCTCTGCTAGCTATAGTCAAGGAGTTGAGGTTGGAAATAAAAATCTTATTATTAAGATTGAATTTTTACATAACAGTAATTCTGGTGATTTTATTGCACAGGATGACAATGTAGCCTATTGTATTCTTTCTCCAAGCTTACTCGATAGAATAAAAATAGATACAATTTTTAACGAGCATCCATCTATAGCCTACTGCCTGACTAAAAATGGAGGTTATTACTTATTTAAAGCAGATGATGTTTATAGTTATACATGTTGTGAACTGGGAGATGTTGCTTCTAATATAAAAGATGTTATGGTCAATGTTGATAGCGTCCAATTAAGCAAGCACAGTTTTTGGAAGACAGATAATTTCAGCGACCTTACATATAAGAATTCAAGAAGAAAAAAGTATGTAGTTAATAATAAGCATTACTCTGGTCAGTACTTATTGAGTGTATGGCAAGCGGATATCAAGTACTGTTTATGTGATATTTATATGGACAGAATACGACAACCCATTTACAACAATGAGGTGGCCTATGTGAAAAGTGTGACTGGTTTGAGCAAGCCATCAAAAGAAATCACAAAAAAATTATTTTATTTTTTGCAAAAAAGTATCGAATAGCCGCTTCTGTATTAGCTGGTATTGGCTTTGAAGTAAGTGTGTATAACCCTGCAAGGATTGATTATAGTGACTATAAAAAACAAAAGCCACTCATTGAGTGGCTTTTTAAGATTTAACGCAGTCCGACCAG
>CAZHDM010000015.1:0-80177 GCA_964531655.1 uncultured Flavipsychrobacter sp. | reverse complement strand
ACTGCCGACCTCTTCCTTACCAAGGAAGTGCTCTACCACTGAGCTACAACAGCTTTAAGAACATTTAAAAATCACTTAAACTCCAGCATCATCTCTTTGCTGAAGAATAAACAACTTTTATTAACTGAGCGGGAGACGAGGTTCGAACCCGCGACCTACAGCTTGGAAGGCTGTCGCTCTACCAGCTGAGCTACTCCCGCTAATAAAAACCTTAATGTGGGCAGAGAAGGATTCGAACCTCCGTACTCGTGAGAGAACAGATTTACAGTCTGTCGCCTTTAACCACTCGGCCATCTGCCCATCTGGTATAAATAATATTAAAAAGGGTTTACAATAAGTATGTAAAACATCTCCTTTATAAACCCTTTTTACAAAGAGCCGCTTGCAGGACTCGAACCAGCGACCTATTGATTACAAATCAATTGCTCTACCAACTGAGCTAAAGCGGCTTATATACCAAGTAAAGAACTTCGTCTGTTTGAAACAGGATTGCAAAAGTAGGTAACTAATTCATTTTTGCAAATTTTTTTAAGCGCATTTTTCAGACTTCTGTAAAATATTTTTAGTCGTAATATCACAGCAGGCGAGCAGCAGTAAAAATAACAGATTCATCAGAGCCTACAGCTAGCCTGTATGTGCCATTAATAAGCCCTCCGGCACCTGTAAGTTGCCCTTCGCCTTCCTTCACAACAATGTTTGACCCGCTGATAGGAAAGTTCGACACAAAAATAAACTTATGCGACGGTACATAGTACCCAAGCTTATTCTTTCCGATGACACAAGCTGCTCTGTAACCATCTACGCCTCTGAAGCCATCGATCACAAAACGAACGGTGTTCCCGTTGTCAGAGCTAATATCAACTTCATAATACCTTTTCTCTCCTACCTGTTGTTTTGTCTCTTCATTGATAACGGTTTCAGTCACATTCCATCTGCCTGTGTATTTTGTCATCCAGTCGTACTCACAATTCTTCCCTTCAAAACCATAAGGGCAATGACAACTGCCGTCCAGACATAATCCTCCATTCAAACATTCAATACCTGCACAGTCATCTACATAAGCAGAAGGCTCCTCTTTATTACAACCGGTATAGACGAAAGTAAGTATTGTAACTATTGCTGTTAGCAATTGTAGCTGGTACTTTTTCATAGTGAAATTTACTTCTGCAGGGTTTATCTAATTACTGAACGTATTTAGCTGAAAAGGTAACGGTTTCTCTGATAATAGTATTACTATCGGCAGGAAATGTGATCTCATATTTACCATTCATAATAGTACCTATTGAATTAACGACTCCGTCTCCTGAAGTTATTATAGTATTAGTACCCGGAACTGCATAATTCTCTTTAAAGATAAAGCTCGTAGAACCAACAGGCTCATTTGAACTATTAAGCCCAACTAAACATGGTACACTCTTGTACGCAGCCTCTCCTCTCAACCCGTTTATTACAAACTGAGTATTCTTACCATTATCTGCGCTTATGGTTACTCTGTAAGTAGTCTCATTTCCTACACGATTCGGATCTGTACTTACCTGCACCTCTTCTGTAACATCCCACTGTCCAATATACTTAGCCAACCATTTCACCTCACAATTATCACCTTCAAAACCGTTAGGGCATTGACAGGTACCGTCCAGGCAGGTACCACCATTCAGACATTCAACACCAGCGCATTCATCAACATAGGTATAAGGTTTGTCTTTACCACAACCTGTATAAACAAAAGTTAGTATTGTGAATAATACTGTTGATAGTTGCAACCTATACTTTCTCATATTATCTATCATTCCCAAAAAATCTGATTATTCTATAAAATTAACGTGTCCAGGTAAATAATATGTTCCTAGACACCTCTCCTGCTTGTAAAGTATACAGTCCTGTGACAGTTTGTCTGTCATCGCTGATGATACCTGTACCACCTGTTAGCGTAGTGACACTATCTTTCAAGGCTTTTTGCCTCAATTCAAACTCTGTATAGTTTCTTCTGTATGCCCATACCGTATCCAGTGTGTCTACCAAGCCTATAAGGTACAACGTATCTACAAATGTATCCACTGCTATCTGCAGGTCGTATTGACCTAATAACCCGTCAGCTTTTGTTGAATCTTTTGCATACCAACTACCGGAGAACTTATTATGCCATATATCCTCGCAGAAGGTTCCCTCATAGCCATACTTACAGGCACACTCACCTATGGCCTCCACACATACACCTTCATTGTAACACACAGTCGAACCACACTTATCCGGAACACATGATTGTGTTGCAAATAAGGATACCAGAAGCGCTACTACACGATATCTAACGTTCATATAATCATGCAAATATAGTCATAGCAAAGATGGAATAAGTTTTAATCTGTCTAAATAAATCTTAATTCTCCATATCTGAGTTTTATGTTATATTTACAGGTAACACGGTAAACTATACATTTTTGAAGAAAGCATTTACTCATTACATATCCATGCTTATATGTACGACTCTACTTTGCATGTCGTACAATAACTCATATGCTCAATCCACAGTTGAGATAGCACAACCATTTCTGGATACATTACAATGTCGTGGAGGAACATTCACAGTAAGTGTACTAGTACCTAACGACACTTTCGAGCATGATAACATCTTTAGAGTGCAGTTGTCAGACTCTAATGGCAGCTTTAGCAACCCAAAACAAATAGCCCTAAAAGGTGCATTTGAAACCACATCTATCGACTGCTTCTTAGATACTAACATATTGGCTGCTACAGGTTATAGAATAAGGATCGTAGCAGATAAGCCAGCATACACATCTAATGATAATGGTATTGACATCAGGATATCCAACTACCCTGATATTAACCTAACCAGCAATAGTCCTGTTTGCGAAAACAGCACTATCGTGTTAGGAGCTAGTACTACTACGCCGGGGGTTACTACATACGTATGGAGCGGACCTAATAATTTTAGCTCTAACCAGCAATCACCTAGTATCACAGGCGCTTCAAGCATAAAGGAGGGTACGTATACCGGGCAAGTAACAGTATACGGATGTGCAACAAGTGATACCATACCTGTAGTTGTACAACCACCACCAAGCAATATCATTATCAACTCCGAAACAGATGTATGTGCAGATAGCCCGCTGACGCTTGACCCGTCTTGTAATGTCTGTAATATTACGGGAGTTACCTACAAGTGGACGAGGCCAAACAACTCTACATCGAAACAAAGTGCACTCAACATACTTAAAAGCGCAGCTTCTGACGCTGGTACTTACAAACTAGTAGTCTCCCTCGGTAACTGTTCTGACTCAGCAACATTTACAGTAACGGTAAAGCCATTACCTGATACACCTAGCATCAGCAGTAATAGCCCTATCTGTGTAGGAGATACGCTAAAGCTTTCGGGTAGTACCGGCACTCCCGGAGTATCCTATCTCTGGGAAGGGCCTAATGGCTTTTCATCTACAGGAGCATCTACTACAAGACCCAACATTGTATATAATGATGGCGGGGACTATATATTATATGCCAGAAAAGACGGCTGTAACTCAAAGCCCGCAACAAAAGAAATAAAGGTAGGCGCACCATTGGTTAAAGTACCTATAGTAGGTGATACTACACTATGTCCGGGCGACAAGCTTCAGTTATCAGGGCAAACTAACAACGTAACCGGTATATGGCAATGGACAGGACCAAACGGTGTATTGGTAACGCAAATAAACCGTACCATGGCAATCGGCTCTGTAGAAGCGTCGGATGCGGGTGTATACTCTCTTACAAGAGAATTGAACGGTTGTAAGTCACAGCCATCTACAATAACTGTTATCATCCCTGATATCAAAAAGCCGGAACCTGCTAATAACGGACCTCTTTGTATAGGAGATCAACTAGAGTTAACAGCTATTGAAACTCAGGGAGCAACTTATAGCTGGACAGGACCAAATGGCTACACGTCTAATGCACAAAACCCTGAGTTACCAAACATACAAGCTGAAGGAAAAGGGGTGTATACTGTTACTACAACCTTAGACTACTGTACCGAATCAGACACAACAAGCGTTGACGTTACACAAAAGCCGATCATTACTGAAATTGGCAGCAATAGCCCTGTATGTACATTTACTCAGTTAATGCTTAACTCAAGTAGCGACATGGCAGATGTAACCTATAAATGGAGTGGTCCACAGAACTTTAGTTCTGAAGAGCAAAACCCACAGCTAAGCTTTGAAGATAAGAATGCCGGCACCTACTCTCTGATAGTATATAATGGCACTTGCCCTTCTGATGCAGCAAGCACAGATGTGGTTGCTAAAGAAGGTCCAGGCAAGACGAAGGTCAGCAATAATGGTCCCCTTACCGAAGGTGATCAACTATTACTATTTGCCGAAAATGGTAAAGACAGTGTTACATATCTATGGGAAGGTCCTAATGGCTATACTTCTACTGAGCAAAACCCGAAAATAGAGGTGGCAACATACAGTAATAATGGACTATACAGACTCACCTCGAGCTATAATGGTTGTAGTATTACTACCGAAACATTGGTAAACGTCAAGGATATACTAGGTATAGTTGTAGACCTCTACCCTAATCCTAACACAGGCAAATTCACTGTAAAGGGAATTTCGCAAGCTGATGGCATTATCGAGATGGTCATATTTAATCATTTAGGTCGTGCCGTATACCGTACACAAACTGAAACTGATGCATTTAAATTCTCTAAAGAGATAGATCTGCCAAGTGCTTCCAGTGGTGTATATGTTCTGCAGCTAAAAGGTAGTGGTATCACCAGAAAGATACGCTTTACCGTAGTTCGTCAATAATACAGCATTTAACAATTATTTTGCAGCTAAACATATGTTTGGCATAAGTGTTGCACTATTATATGTACATGTTATCAAGGATATACATATCAGTTTGTGCAACATTTTTATTGCTATTATCTAATATGGCAATGGCTCAGGAAGAGCAGCCAATAGATACAGCTTGGCACTTTACCATGCAGCCTATAACTATTACGGCTGAGCGTGACTGGGAGAATGATACGTTACAGTACAGGTACAATCAGATGAAGTATTATGTGACTACTATTCTGCCTTATCTGGACGAGGCTGTTGTTCTATTCAATGATCTTAATCATGCAGTCAATAACGAGTCTCTTAGCAGAAGAGAGCGCAAAGACTATATCAATGAGAAAGAGGATGAGCTGAAACTAAGGTTTGAAGATGAGATAGTGAAGCTGAATGAAACACAAGGTGTTTTATTGGTAAAGCTGATTGCCAGACAAACAGGCGTGAATGTGTATCAAATGCTTAAAGAGTTCAAGAACCCTTTTACAGCCCTGAAATGGTTGGGATGGGCAAAGCTGAACGGCTTTAACCTGAATAGAAAGTACCACCCTGAAGAAGAAGAGAACCTGGAGCACATCATGGAAGGGTTGGGCTACCCACTACCACCCTATTATGAAAAAGAAGAAATAGTTAAGGCTAATTAACCAGTAGTCTGTAACTTTGCGCCCGTTATGAAAGTAAACAAAACGGGAATTTTTCTGATAGCATTCTTTATTATCCTGAGTGCAGTATTCGTAACCTATTATTACAAAAACTCCCGAAAGCCTGATACGATACCTGTTATTGCATCTAATACAGGTCACCACGTTCAGGACTTTAAGTTCGTCAATCAAGAAGGAGATACTGTTACAAATGAGGATGTAGCAGGTAAGATATATGTGGTAGAATACTTCTTCACTACATGTAAAGGCATATGCCCTAGAATGAATGAGAACATGAGTAAAGTGTACGAAGCATTCAAAGGTAATGATGACGTGATGATATTATCTCACACAGTAGATCCGAAGAAAGATACCGTTGAGGCTATGAAAGAATATAGCTTAAGGTTTGCTGCAGACCCTGACCAATGGTTATTCTTAACAGGTGACAAGCAAGACCTATATGATGTGGCCAGATATAGCTACCTGATCAGTGCTACAGACGATACTTCTAATGTAGATATAGAAAGTGACTTCATTCACACAGACCGTTTTGTCCTGGTAGATAGAGATGGTTACCTGAGGGGCAAGTTCTACATAGGTACAGACCCCGGTGAAGTAAATCAGCTTATCGGCGATATCAAGCAATTGCTGAAAGAAGAGAAAGACCCATCTTAGGCATCACTACATATTCATAGTCAACCCCATGAGCAACCACCCCACCACAATAAGTGGTGCAGGTATCTTTGTAAACTGTAGCAGACAGAATGTTATCACTACAACTACTACATTAGTCCACTCAAATGACATAGACTGGAAGAGTACTATGCCTGATGCCCATATGAAACCAATAATAGCTGCATTAAAACCCTCTAGCGCTCTGTAGATAACCACATACTGTCTTAGGTTTTGGTATACGGGGAACAGGAAAAACAATAACAATGTACTAGGCAAGAATACTGCCAGTGTAGCTACGAGACAACCCGCCAACTGCCACAAAGGACCGTACTGGCTCATAACCATACCTCCTATATAAGTACATATAGAGAATACAGGACCAGGCACCGCTTGCACCATACCGAAACCAGTAAGTATCTGGTCGCCTGTTATCATAGGAGTCAACCCTTGGTTGAGCGGTCGGTTAACGAACTGGAACAGCATCATGGGCACTAATGCCTGCCCGCCACCAAATACTATAGTTCCAAACCTGTAGAAGTTCTCAAACAAGTTATATATATGTGCATTCTGGAAATTAAAGACTTTAGCCGCGATACTCAAGATGCCAGCTATGAGAAATATAGCTATGAATATCCAGATGTTCTTCCACTTAAAAGGCTTAGCAGTGACCTTCGAGTCAGGGATACGCTTATTACTAAAGTTACTGATAGTACCAGCTAACAATAACAATACCGGAAACACCCATGGATATTGTAAAAAGATAGTGACTATCAAACAGCCTATCATGATAGCCCATGTAGCTACGTGCCGTACATTCTTCTTCATCATCCTGATGGCAGCATAACAGATAAACCCTACAGACATTGGCTTTACGTAGCTGAACAAGTTGGTGCTGATCTCTCTTACATCTATATAATATATAAGAAAGGAGAATGCCCCCATGATGATGCTTGCAGGCAATATCCATAGCAGGAGTGCCATTATTGCCAGAGGTATCCCCCCGCGCTTCATGGCTATGAGCGTTACCGTCTGGGTAGATGATGGTCCGGGAAGCATCTGGCAGAATGCATTGAACTCTAAGAGCTCCTCTTCTGTAACATCTTTACGCTTTTGCACAAACGTCCTCGCCATCATACCCAAGTGCCCCTGAGGACCGCCAAAGGCTGTAAATGAGTACAATAACACTGCCCTGAGAAATGGCATGTGACGCAAAAACATAGGCAACTGCGGATTTGTGCGAAAAATACCCACAATTATGCGAATTACATAAATGGTATAAGAATTAACACAGTTGTTTTGTATCTTGCAGCGCAAATAAAAACCATAATGACTTCAGTATTACTAAACGCATTTTACGACATAGTTCAGTACGGTCTTGGAATGACCATGTGTTACATATTCATGATTCTTATGACTATAGAGCTGATATATGTAATGGTAAAATATCTTGGCGGAAATAAAAAGTAAACTACAAACCACATTAGTTTGAAGAGCATAGCTGATATTAGAAAAGATTATCAGATGGCTCAGCTTGATGAGTCATTGGTTGGAGATGACCCCATCAAATTTTTCCTCAATTGGTTTGATGATGCCAGAAATAGTGACATTACAGAAGTTAATGCCATGACGCTGGCCACTGTTGATACCTACAACAAACCTAAATCCCGCATAGTACTACTAAAAGGCGTTGAGGACAATGCCTTTATTTTCTATACTAATTATAACAGCAGCAAAGGTCTGGATATAGAAATCAATCCAAACGTTTCTCTGGTATTCTTCTGGAAAGAGCTGGAGCGTCAGGTACGTATAGAGGGCAAAGCTGTAAAAGTAGCGCCTGAAGTAAGCGATGAATACTTCCAGTCCAGACCTGTCGGTAGCAGACTCGGCGCTTGGTCATCCCCACAGAGCCAGAAGATCAGTAGTAGAGAAGTTCTCAATGAGAACTATAAGGTATACGAAGAAAAATATGCTTCGGGAGATGTTCCTCGCCCTGAACATTGGGGAGGCTTTGCCGTACAACCTGAGTTCATAGAGTTTTGGCAAGGCAGAAGCAGCCGCATGCACGACCGCATTTGCTTCGAAAAAGGAGTAGACAACAAATGGTCTACCTTCCGTCTAGCTCCTTAGATTACAATCAGTTACCATATTTTAATAGAATGTCATTTGCTTAACACGGGGATAACAGCCCGTTTACAGAAAGGCACGATTATTCATTTTATTTTTGCCTTGGTTCAGAGGATAAATATAGCTGTGGATAACATGTTAGTTATATGTTGATAAGTTATCCACATTAGTTTAACCTCTCAGCATCTCAGCGTATTTTGCAGTATTATATAGATGAGTAATACACAGTGAGTTATTAACATTACGATTTTTAACTATCCAAAATATTACTCTACCAGAAGTGAAAATGAACTGAAAATATAAGTTTTGGTATCGGGAGGCGAACAACCTCTTGTTTGGTGTATATAGTAAAACAAAATAGGATTGTGCTGATTGCATAGTGTTTAACCCATTAAAATTCAACGACTTATGCGTCAATCAATATATCTGGCTGTTGTGAGTATACTATTACTTTCAGCTTCTTGTATGACTCCGCAGAAGACTATATACTTCCAAGAGAATACCCCTCTTGACCCTCATGTTCAAGTAGAGAACATCGAAAAACGCAAAGAGATCACCATACTACCAGACGATATTATAGCCATCAACATCTCCACTATCAGTACTATTACTGCTAATGCTCAAGGCCTTGGAGACCCTACAATGGTATTCAACCAAGGTGGTACTGTATTCAACGCAGGGGCATCACTTGGCGGACAAAGCGGTAGCGGTGGTGAGAATAAAGGCTATCTGGTAGATGCTAACGGCTTTATTGACTACCCTGTTCTTGGCAAGCTAAAAGTATCCGGCCTAACACTAAGAGAATTAAAAGAAGTGATGGCTAAGCGCCTTACAGACTTTTTGAAAGAACCCGTAGTAGAAGCAAGGATCATCAATTATAAGATCACTGTACTTGGTGAGGTGAACACACCGGGAACTATCATAGCACCTAACCACAAAATAAGTGTAGTAGATGCTATTGCGCTGGCGGGTGATATGCCTATAACAGGCAGAAAAGATAACGTACTCATCATAAGAGAAACTGAAGGAAGAAGAGAGTACGCAAGGCTGAACCTGAACAGCAGAAATGTATTCAACAGCCCATACTATTACTTAAAGCAAAACGATAAAATATATGTTGAACCTGCAAGGGTGCGCAGACAGGAAAGTAATGATTTCCTAAGGTTTTACCTGCCCACCTTTACATCGTTCCTGTCTACGGCAGTTGCAATTTATGGTATAACACAATTAACGAAGTAAGTACGGCCCTGCCGAATTTATAAATGGATCAAAGCCAACAACAAGCACAACAAAGGCTACTCAACCAGCTCAATTCAACGTTTGATTTCAAGCGTCTGTTTGGTGCATTGCTGACCAATTGGTATTGGTTTGTACTTACCTTATCTATTACACTTACGGCTGCATTCTTATACCTGCGCTATACTACTCCTGAATATGCTGTATATAGCTCAATACTCATAGAAGAAGAGAACAACAGTGCAGCACAGAATATACTTAATAAGATAGACCCTGATAACGACAAGTCTCAGGTAAACCTATTCAACGAGAAAGTGATACTACAATCACAAGACATGTTGATGAAGGTAGTAGACTCGTTAAGTTTCAACATAAGATACTGGGCAATCGGTCGTGTAAAAGAAACAGAACTCTACCACGAGAGCCCGATCAGAATAGTATTTGATGATGAAGGTTTTGAGGGTGGAAGAACTGAAATAACAGTAAGACAAATAGTAGAAGGTCAGTTTGAACTGAAAGAGGGTGAAAAAACCGAGCGCGTACTTTATGGTACATGGGTCAAACGTAATTGGGGTCGTTTCAAAATACTTTATGTTGAAGGCCCGGAAGTAAACAAAGGATTTCTTGATGCTACTGACATAGTAGTACAAATAGAAAGTGTTAGCCGTACAGTAGGTCGTGTAGGCGGAAGAATGGGTGTAGACCTTCAGGATGGTAGAACCAGCTTACTTGATCTATACTTTACAGATAATATTCCTGAGCGTGGTGTAGACTTCATGAACACGTTGATATACTTCTATCAGAAAAATGAGTTGGAGAATATCAACTACTCTGCGGAGAAAACTCGTGAGTTCATTCAGGAAAGAAAAGCAAGCATCAGCGATGAGCTGCAGTCATTAGACTCAATGACTGTTGACATACAGAAAACGAATGACGTAATAGATGTACAGTCAGAAACAGCTAACCTACTTAGTGAGAAAGCTGCTGCTGAAAAAGATCTGGAGCAACTCAAAGACTCTAAGCAAAGCATACAAAACTTAAAGAACAATCTTCTTAACCCAAGCGGTCGTGATTATGAGACAATAGCAGGTGTAAACTTCTCAGACCAAAGTCTAAACCAACTTATAGGTGCATACAACATTGCAGTAGGTGAGTTTGGTGTACTGGCTAGAAACTGGGGACCTGCACACCCTGTACGTTTGGAGAAAGAAAGTGAGATAGCGTCTTTAAGAAAGCGTGTACTGGATGCATTAGAGAAGATAGAGAAGAACCTGAACAGACAGATAGCTACAATACAGCAGAATGAGCGTGAGCTGGCTACTAAGATCCGCAGTGCTCCTGAGATAGATAAAGACATCAAAGATGTAAACAGAAACTACCCTGTACTACAGAACATATACTTACTACTATACCAAAAGTTAGTAGAGAATGAGATATCTGTATATGCAGCTACCAATAAATCTAAAGTGGTAGTAGTACCATATGCTACCGGCTCTCCTATCAAGCCTGTACCTAAGACGGTATATGCAATGATGTTCTTACTCGGGCTAATGATACCGGGTTCTGTAATTGTACTTAAGGAGATACTGAACAACAAGGTGATCAATGAGAACGATATCGAGTCTCAGACCTCTATTCCTATTATAGGTTCTATTGGTCGTGTTGATGGTACTCATGGTAACCGTGATAACGCGATCGTTGTTGGACCACATGTACGTACAGGTGTTGCAGAACAGTTCCGATTGATACGCGCCAACCTTGAGTTCATGTCTGCTAAAGACAATCGGGTATACATGATCACATCCAGCACCAGCGGTGAGGGTAAATCATTTATCTCTCTGAACCTTGGTATTACTATGACACTGGCTAAGAAGCGTGTTATAGTACTGGAGTTTGACCTTCGTAAGCCTAAAATATCTCAGTACTTAGGTATTGCTAACGATGGTGGTATCAGTAGCTATTTGGCCGGTATGACAGGCTTAGAGAACGTGATAAAAGCATCGGGCATACATGAGAATTTATATGTGGCCAATTGTGGTCCTATACCTCCTAACCCGGGTGAGCTATTAGTATCAGAAAAAGTATCTCAGTTATTTGCAGAGCTTAAAGAAATGTTTGACGTTATCATTGTAGATACTGCACCTATCGGTATGGTATCTGACGCATTGATACTATCACAATACGCAGGCATCAACCTGTTCATCATCAGACAATCATACACTGTGAAGGATCAGGTACGTATGTTTGATGTACTACACAAAGACGGTAAGATCCAAAATCCATCTATCATATTCAACGGTGTTGAATTCCTGAGAAAATACGGCTACGGATATGGTGGAAGCTCAGGCTATGGTTACGGCTACGTATACGGATATCAGTCTGGCGGATATGGCTACTACGAAGAGGGAAAAAGCAAGAAAAAGAAGAGAGGATTCTTGAAGCGCTTCTTTACAAAAGGGTAGTGAATAGCTACTGTTTATCAGTTATTCACATGTTAACATTAAGAGTTTTTTAGCACGTTGCTTCATTTATGAAATATCATTGCAACGGACTAACTGAAATAGTTACATATAGATGAAACTGAAAAAAAGACACGCGCTCTCGTACGTAGCGAAGCTGTATGATTTATTTAACCGCAAGCAGAAAACACATTTCAAATGGCTGATTTTCTTCACGTTTATCAGCTCTATTACTGACCTTGTGGGCTTGTCACTTATCATACCTGTGGTAGGTCTTGTAATGTCTGAGACATTCTACACTTCATTAACTACCCAACTACCCTACCTGGCATCATTTAGCAAAAATGAGCTTCTTATATACACCGTTATTGCATTCTTTTTATTGATAGTTGCCAAGAATGCGTTTGGCCTACTCATTAACAAACTACAAGTAAACTTCGTACGCAAACTTTATGTATCATCAAGCGAGAACGTACTGGAAAAAGTATACGGACGCTCTATGCTGGATATGCAGAAAGAAACGTCTAATGAGTTAGTGAGTAAACTAACCTACTACCAATCTGCACTATGTAGTAGTGCTGCTATATCTAGTCTAATACTTATCAATGAGGCTATAGTATTCTTCCTTACAGGGCTGATCATTTGCCTGTACAACTGGCAGCTATTCTTCCTGTTGATCGGTGTGCTTATTCCTATAATGGGTGCTTTCTACCTGAAGGTGAAGAACATGATACGTGTAGCCGGTGAAGAAAAAAGCCAGAACAGTATCAAACTATATGCATACGCGCAGGAAATGATATTCGGATATACTGACATCAAGATAGCAGGTACGCAAGAGCGTTTTAAAAAGCGTTTCTACGACTTTGCTAAGAAGTATAGTCATAACCAGGCTACTATCGATTTTATGATGTTCATCCCTACCCGTATCATTGAGATAGCAATATTCATGTGTATCATCCTGATATTGATATACGGGGTATTCGTACTGAAGGATACAGAGAAGATCATCACAACAGTGAGTTTATTCTCGGTAGTAGCTTACCGTAGTATCCCATCTATCAACAGGTTTGTTATCTCGATGAACAACCTTACCTCTACAGGTTTCATATTTAACGATAAAGACTTCCTTCCTTCAAACGAGGATGATGATAATACTAAGCCAGCTCAGCCTGAACTAAGTTTGAGTAAAGGCATTACATTCAACCATGTTGGCTATACTTACCCCGGTATGAAACACCCAGTACTTAATGATTGTACTATGAATATCAAGAAGGGTGAATCTATTGGTATCATCGGTCGCTCCGGTGCAGGTAAATCAACTCTGGTAAATAACATACTCGGTTTCTTACAACCGACGGAAGGTAGTATCTACATAGACGACGTAAAACTTACCAAAGATAACATCCACAAATGGTGGGAGATATTGGGTTATGTACGTCAGGAAGTATTCATAATGAATACTTCATTCAAAGAGAACATAGCTATAGGTGAAAAAGCAGAAGAGATAGATGATGCGAGAATGCAGAGAGCTATAGAACTAAGTAGCCTTAAAGAACTGGTAGACTCTTGGCCTGAAAAAGATAATACGATGCTGAATGAAAGAGGTAACAACCTTTCAGGAGGACAAAAGCAACGTATTGCCATAGCAAGAGCTATCTACAAAGGTGCTCGAATATTGATATTTGATGAGGCTACATCGGCACTGGATTCTAAAACAGAAGAAGAGATCACTAACTCGATACGTGCACTTAGTGAAGAGGATCTTACAGTGATCATTATTGCACACAGATATACTTCTCTGAAGTACTGTGATAATATTTATAAAATAGACGGCGGAACAATAACAGACAAACTATCTTATAACCAATTAATGTTAGCAGAGCAGAGTGCATAAACAGCACTTTGAAAAAAATACATAGAGATGGATAAGCTGGTATCAATAGTTGTACCTAACTACAATTGCGGAGAATATTTAGATAAATGTCTGGAACATATCGTAAACCAGACGTACACCAACTTTGAATGTATCATATGTGACAATGCATCTACAGACAACTCTGTAGAGATCATTGAAAGGTGGATGGCTAAAGATGACCGTTTGAGGTTGTTAACTACAGAAGTAAATCAGGGTGGTTTGCGTTGTTATAATCGTTTATTCTCAGAAGCGAAGGGCGATTATATTATGATACAAGACTCAGATGACTGGTGCGACCTGACAAGAGTAGAAAAGCAAGCTGCTGTATTAGACAAGTATGATGTAGGCTGCTGCATGGTAAACTCTGTACATTATTCGTCTCATACCGAGCCTGAATATCCTAATCAGCTGGAAACAGGCATACTGGATATTCATAGCTATGAAGACTGGGCACCTGCAACAGTTATGTTTAGAAGAACAGTGCTGGATGTGATACCCGGATACAATTTATTTTGGGATAGAGTTACCAGTTATGATAACTACTTCCTAATGGATATCATTGACAGGTTTGGCGGTTATTATCTGAATGAGCATTTATACTTTATATGGATGCGTCCGAATTCAGATCATAGAACGATAAACCTGAATGAACAGAATGCATTGAGGAAGCTGATATCTTATGATGTATATAAACACCTGAAGCAACAAAGAATAGAAACAGGAACTGATGATCTGAAAGAAGGTAATACGGAAGCACTATATGCCTTTGAAGAAAAGATAATGAGTGATAAAGATTTCCTAGCTAATAAAGTAAGGGTGTTTGCTTGTGTGCAAATAGATAATGGAAACCTTGCAAATGGCACTGCATTACTAATGGAAGCCATAAAAACATCTCCTACATACCTGAAAAATTATCAATCATTCTTATACCTGCTAAAGAAAGGTTTAAGACTCGCTTAAAAAGAAATTATGAAAGTCAGTATAATCATGTGTTCCTACAATACCAGTGCGTTCATCGAGCGTGCTATCAAGTGTATTCTGGAACAAACATATACAGACTGGGAACTTATTATCAGTGACGATACATCGAAGGATAATTCAGTAGAAATAATAAAGAAATATTTGAGTGACCCCAGAATAAAACTGTTTGAGCAGAAGAAGAATCTGGGCTATGTGAAGAATAAGAACTTTGCATTGAAGCAGGCTACAGGAGAGCTTGTAACACAACTGGACTCTGATGATATGTGTCCGCCTGACAGGATAGAAAAGCAGGCTAATGTATTCATCAAAAATCCTGAGATCATGGCATGCGGCACAGCGTTTAAGCCAATAGGTGTAAATGATGAGCCATTGAATGTTCATGAGTTTAGTGAATACACCGAAGAGCACGACGAAGACTTTCTTGTTGAAGGACCTCAGATAAAATATCCTTTCTGGTTTCCTTGCCTGATGGTGCGCAAAGAGATATTTCAAGAGATAGGTTATTTCCCTGAATACTTTAGCGGTATATATGGCGATGATCATTACTGGACATTCAAGATCAGCCAGAAGTATCCTATATACTTCCTGAAAGATGTACTGTACTATTATCGCATCAACCCTAACTCTATCACAAATGTACTGGATGACCCAAGAAAGCTGATAGCGCAAGACCTGATAGCTGAGCTATATCGCCTCGTTACAGAAACAGGTACAGACTGGCTGGAACAAGGAAAACCTGAAGAAGGGCTTGCATTTGAGCAAAAGCTATTCAACAACAAAGCACTCATGGCTCAGCGCTACCGCATGTGGGCTGCGAAGGCTGTAGATAAAAAGAACTGGGCACAAGCCAAAGACCTGTTGAAGAAACATTTCAAGTGCAGCATGACAGATACTGCGGGCTATAGAACATTATTATATTACGTAAGAAGCAGATACCTCTCTTAAAAAATGAACATACTACTTGCATCAGAGGTAATACATCCCGGCGGGGCTGAAACATTCATACTTCGCCTGGCACAGGCATTGCACCAGCAGGGGCATAATGTACAGGTATTTGTATTTTATGAAGAGCTGCTAAACAGAGAGCTGTGTAAGATATTTGCTCCTGATGTAACTGTTACTGCTGCAACCATCCCTAATAGTAAAGTATTAGGCAAGATGGACGGGCTGATGTTCCGCCTAAAGCAAGACCATAGCTTTAGAAGAAGGCATATTAAAGCATCACTGAAAAAACTTATAGCACAACATAAGACAGATGTGATACATAGTCACCTGCTAAAGGTGGACGAACTGTGTCTGGAAACTGTTGGCGATACTATACCTGTAGTTAATACCATCCATGGTGATTATTTACAGTTCTTCAATAAAACGAAGAATAACATTGCTATACCGTTGCTGAACTATGTACAGAAAGCAAAAAGTAACCTGAGCAAGCTGGCAAAGGTCACCTGCATATCAGACAAGCAACTGGATTTCTTTAAAGAGCACTTCCCTACAGAGACGAAGGGCAAGCTCAATAAAATATACAACGGCTATAGAGGTAACATTACTGAGCAACCTGAAGCACTCAGAGAGCAACTAGGCATTAGTAAAGATGCATTTGTTTTCGGGATGGTATCCAGAGGTATAGCAGAAAAAGGCTGGCAAATAGCTATTGATGCATTCTTAAAACTGAATAATAAGGATACTCATTTGGTGCTGGTAGGTAGCAGTGACTATCTATCTTCTTTAAAGGAGCAGTACAGTCAGCATAAGAACATACATTTTACGGGGCATGCTAATAACCCCATCAATTGGATCAACATTTTTGATGCTGGATTATTACCGAGTACCTACCCTTCTGAGAGCTTGCCAACTGTGATCATAGAATATTTGTATTGCGACGTACCTACTATCTCCAGCGATGCGGGAGAGATCACCAATATGACGGGGCAAAGCAGTACACCTTCAGGTATTATTGTGCCTATAGAAAATGATAAGGTAAGTGTTGATAAGACCTATGAAGCTATGAACACCTTCATTACTAATAGAGAGAGATACGAACAATACAAAACAAATACCAAAGCTTGTTACCAGCAGTTTGACATGGATAAGTGTGTAGAAGCATATACTGCAGTTTATCAGCAGGCTATTGATAAAACCTAATAAAACTTAGCATATGAGGTTTGCTATTAGAGATGATGATACCAACTTTTACACAACTCCGGAAGCTTTGGAGTCGTGCTATCATGATATCTGGAAAGACTTCCCTCCTACCCTTAGCTTGATATCTAAAGTAAAAGGTAACTGGCTGCATTGGGTACACCAAATATATAAAGACAAGCAAGACACAGATTGGACTGCCTGGACCAATGATAATACTCCACACCCTATAGAAGATAACAAAGAGCTGGTAGCCTTCCTGAAAAACAAGCTGGACGAAAAGAAAGTTGATCTATCGTTTCACGCTAAATATCACAGGAACGGCGACCCTGAACTACCGGAAACAAGAGCTAACAACTACGTAAGAGGTGCAGAGTATTACACCACTCGCGACCTGACCAATGAGATAAAAGAAGAAGTAGCACACCTGAATAAAATATTCGGCTGCGATATTACCGTCTTCACACCACCACAAAACTTACTTAGCGAACTAGGCTACCAATCGGTAAAGAACGCAGGACTGAATATATGCGGCGGCGGTATACCTTTCTATAAAAAAGAAAGAGACTTTAAAGGCATGGTGAATATCGCTAAGCAGTTTGTATTTAAAGCTGCAAGAAGAGATGCTGACTACCCGAGAGTACTTAAGTTTAAAAACCATAATGAGATAGCATACCACTACCCGCTACAACCTACTACCCGACTAGATACCTTGAAGTATGATTTTGATATGGTAAGAAAATTCAATGGAGACTTTGTATTGTCTACCCACTATATTGAATTTGACTACCCTATGGTATACAATGAAAAAATGACAATGAAGCGTGTATTGATAGACTTCCTCGACCATGTTTCTAAATACAAGGTGGAGAAAATGACATTATCTGAGATGCTTGCATAAGCTCACTATATGAGTAAGGATAAAAAAATACTTGTTATTTCATTTCAGTCGCTCACAAAGAATAGTGCTGGCGGCATGGCGAGGTTAGGCTTCTTCCTATCCCACAGACTGCATGCTATGGGGCTACTGGAATCTTTTATCATTTACTCAAAAGGAAAGTTTGATACATCGTTCCCTTCAAAACCGGTATCGGGTAAGGCAAAGTATATTCTTTTCATACTCAATAAAATAAATCAGTTCATCAAACTACCGGAACATAGCTTCCGCCTGTTGCAAGAGCATATATATGATATGTTTTGTGTGCACAACATCACTCCCACCACAGGTCTGATACTTACAACTAATGCACACATGAAGCGCACCTTCAGGAAAGCCAAAAAGTATAACATACCTATTGTATATATACCTGCTAATCCGGAAGAGCATTTTATTGAGCGAATAGTTAATGAGGAGAATGATAAACTGAACATAAAAAGTGTAGACGCATATACTTACAAACCAAGATTGAGATTCTATGATCAGTCTATCAAGTATGTAGATACTATTATCGGCACCTACCCGACAGTATATAGTACGTATAGGTCAGCTGACATACAAGCTGAGCTGGTACAGATAAACGGTCACCTAAAGCCAGACTTCAACAAGTACAAGCTGGAAGACAGAGCTATAGCAGAACCTATGAAGGTAGTATTTGTAGCTACTACTATTGTGCTAAAAGGGCTACAGTACTTACTTGAAACATGGAAGAGCTTGAAAGTAGAACATCCTGATATAAGAATAGAACTGTATATTGTTGGCAGAATAGAGGAGAAACTTAAGGACTATCTTGATGCACATTATGCTGATCTAAAGGACGTAAAATATTTAGGTAGAGTACCTGATGTAGGGGCAGCACTAAAAGATAAAGATGTAGCTGTAGTACCTAGTCTAACAGACGGTGGTCCATACACAGCTTTGGAAGCAGCACACTACGGGCTGCCTGTGATCATAACAGAGAACTGTGGTTCTGCTGAATTATTGAGTAGAAATAATGGATGCAAGATCATACCGATACGTGATGCAGATAGTATAAAAAAGGAGCTATTGTGGGCTTATAATAATAGAGAAGAGGCTAAAGAAATGGGGGCGCGTGCTAAAGAAATATTAGACAATTACGATCAGGAAGAATTTATAAATGACGTAGCCCTTTACTTGAAAAACAAATTATACAAACAAGACAATATATCATGAGTAAAATAGTCGTAGCCTCATTCCAGTCGCTCTCTGCACATAGTGGAGAAGGTATGGCGCGTCTTGGTTATTTCATATCCAAAGAGCTGCACCAGCGAGGCTTACTAAAAAAGTTTGTAGTCCACTCAAAAGGGAAGCATGAAACACCATTCCCGAGTGTGCCTGTATCTCCTGCATCCAGATATTACCTGTTTGCACTAAATAAACTGAATAGCATATTCAATTTTAAGACCCATAGGTTTAGACTGGCACAGGAAAAACTATTCGACTACTTCTGTGCAGAGCATTTAGATGCATCTGTAGAGATACTATTTGTTACTACTCCTTTCCTGAAAAGGACCTTTAAGAAAGCAAAGAAGCTAGGTATCAAAACAGTGCTATTATCAGGCACTCCTGAAGAGAATTATATATACGATCTGGTAACAGAAGAAAATAAAAAGCTGGGCATCAAAAATATTGATGCATATACATTTGAAGACCGCATCAGGTTCTTTAACCAATCTATTAAGAACTTGGACCAGGTAGTAGGTTCTCTACCTACTGTATATAAAACATACAAAGAATCTGAGCAATTCAAAGGAGAAGTAATAAAGCTGGTAGGACATATGCCACCGGACTTTAAGCCTGTAGAGCTGGCACCAAAAGCCCCTACAAGCAAACCATTCAAAGTAGGTTATGTAGCACACACAGTTGCTCTAAAAGGACTTACTTACTTACTAGATGCCTGGCGTGAAATAACAGAGACGCATAACATACAAGACGTAGAGTTAAGAGTAGTGGGATGGATAGATGATGCTATCAGAAAATATATTGAGCAAAACTATTCAGATGTAATGCACGTGAACTATGAAGGACATACCAACGATGTACCTTCTTTCCTTAAAGACCTTGATCTGTTTGTAGTTCCTAGCCTTATAGATGGTGCGCCTGTATCTGCTCTGGAAGCTGCGCACTATGCACTGCCTGTACTGATAACAGAAAATTCAGGATCAAGTGAGTTGTTATCAAGAGGAGAAAGTGGTTGCCACATCATACCGATACGTGATGCAAAAGCAATAGAAGAAAAAATACTTTGGGCATATAATAACAGAGAAGAGAATATAAAAATGGGCATGAATGCTAAGCGCAATATGGATGGCTATAGCTTTCCTAAGTTCATGTCAGAGGTTGCAGACTATCTGGAAACTCAGCTAAAATAAACAACAGTATAAATGAAAAATGTATTACTTATAGGGTCTGAGTTGGGTAAGGGAGGAGCTGAACGTTCTATCTCCCTATTAAGCTATCATCTGGAGCAGACAGGCTATAATGTTATACTATGCATACTGTCAGGTAAAGATCGTACACGTTATTACAAAACTTGCGAGCGTGTGATATTTGTAGACCCACCCGAGACAGAAGGTATTATCAAGAAGATAGGTGCGTGGAGATATAGAATAAGAAAGATAAAGTCTATAAAAAGAGAGCATAATATAGATATATCTATCAGCTTTTTGGAAGGACCGGATTATGTAAACGTACTCACGAAAGGAAGTGAAAGAGTAGCGCTGAGCATACGTGGCTCTAAGATGTTTGATAAAGAGATAAAAGGTAGAATGGGACAGGTACGTAAAAAGATACTTATACCCTACCTATACAAAAGAGCAGATAGTATCATATGTGTGACACAAGCATTAGCAGACGAGCTTAACCATTACTTTAATATTAGCCATGATAAGTTGGAGGTAATATTTAACTTCTATGAACCTGAAGAAATAACTGCAAAAGCTAACGAGCCCCTCACCTTTGAAGAAGAAAAAATATACCAAAAGCCGGTTATCATAACATCAGGCAGGCTACATGTAGCTAAAGAGCATGACAAACTAATAAGAGTACTTCAAGTAGTAAAGAAGAAGCGAGATGCCAGGCTAATGATACTGGGAGATGGAGACCTGCATGCACCATTACTGTTGCTAGCTAGAAAGCTAGGTTTAAGTACATGCAACTGGGAAGGAAAGTACGAAGACGCTGATATATACTTTATGGGATATCAGAAAAATGCTTTTAAGTATTACAAACACAGCTCTATTTTCGCCCTTGCATCTTCATGGGAAGGTTTCCCTAATGTATTGGCAGAAGCACTATTCTGTGAAAAGCCTGTTGTAAGCACCGATTGCCCTACAGGACCTAGAGAAATATTAAATATCAACGGACTGGGGCAACAGCCTACTACAGAGAAACATAGAATTAATGTTGGTACGCTCCTGCCTATGCTGGACAACCTAACTGAAGAAGTAAAGCAAATGTGGGCAGAGGAGATATGCTACTGGCTGGATCAACCACAACCGACTACGAATGATTTTCAAAACCTCACAAAACGTTTTACTTTAGAAACACTGCTGAAAGAGTGGCAGGATGTGATAGAACACTAAACAGGTAACTATTTGAATATACTTATCATAGATAACTCCGTAGCCTTTACAGGTGCTTTCAAATGTGCTTTGAATGAAGCAGAATTGCTTTCAGACAAACACAAGTTCATATTTGTGATCAATCACAAAAGCACTCTGCGTAAGACATTGGAGCAAAAAGGATTCAAAGTATATCAACTACCTATGGTAGAGATAAAGAAATCTCTATCGATACTGTTGCTCTACCCTATCATGCTATTAAGGAATGCTATTAACCTACTGCAAATACTGAATAAGGAGCATATAGATGTTGTACAAGTAAACGACTTCTACAACTTGCTGGGTGCATCTGTAAAGAAACTAGGCTACAAGGGCAAGCTCATTACTTATGTGCGTTTCCTCCCGTCCGTAATGCCGGGTGTATTACGCAAAATGTGGATCAAAGCGGGCGTAAAACATTCTCACCGTGTGGTAGCCGTATCAGATGCGGTGCTTAACCAACTACCCAAAAATAATACTACCAGAATATATGACCCTGTTAGGCTGTCAGAAGATCAACCTGAAAAAACTTATGAGGAAAAGCCTACGGTAGATATACTCTACTTATCTAACTACATAAGAGGCAAAGGGCAGGAGCATGCTTTAGAAGCTTTTGCACAAGCATATAAAAAGAATAGCAAGCTACGCCTGAGTTTTATGGGTGGCGATATGGGCTTAGAGAAGAATGCTGACTTTAAAGAAGAACTCGAAATAAGAACCAAAGAACTCAACCTGGAAGATGTAGTAACATTCGGGCCGTTCAGTGCAGATGTAGAGTCTGTAATAAAAGAGGCTGATATAGTGCTTAACTTTTCTGAGGCAGAGTCTTTCTCTATGACTTGTCTGGAAGCTGCATTTTATGGTACTCCACTAATTGCTACCAAGTGTGGTGGGCCTGAAGAGATAATAGACAACGGCAAAACAGGGCTACTGGTCTGTAAAGCTAATGTTCAGGAAATGAGTGCTGCTATTTTAAAAATGGCAGATAACCTTGACTATAGAAAGCAACTGGCTATAGCAGGGAAAGCATATGTAAGACAGAAATTCAATATCGATAATTTTACAACCTCATTTGAAGAGCTGCTAAATAACAACTAATGAGTAAGGCCAACAGAGTTTTATTTATTGTACCCTACCCTGTACGTCATGCTCCTTCTCAAAGGTTCAGGGTAGAGTTGTTTGAGCCTGATATGCAGGCAGCAGGTATAGATTATACAATAGCTCCTTTCATGGATGAGCATACATGGAAGATACTTTACAAGCAAGGCTCAGCTATTCAGAAAGCAACGGGCATTATTAAAGGTTTCCTCAAAAGATTTAAGACTGCTCTATTTGATGTACATAAGTACGATGTAGTTTTTGTACACCGTGAGGCATCACCTATTGGTCCACCAATATTTGAATGGATAATAGCTAAACTATGGGGTAAGAAAATGATATACGACTTTGACGATGCTATATGGATACCTAACACCAGTAATGAGAATAAACTCATAGGCTGGGTAAAAGCATTCTGGAAGGTGAAGCATATATGCAAATGGTCTTACGCTGTAATAGGTGGTAACGATTATTTGTGCAACTATGCTCGGCAGTATAATGATAAAGTAGTGCTTGTACCTACCTGTGTAGATATGCAACGCATGCATAACGGCATTAAGGAACACCATGACGGACAAGTAGTCATTGGTTGGACGGGTAGCCACTCTACTATACCTTATCTGAATGAGATCATGCCTGCTTTAGTTAAGGTAGAGCAGGAGTGTAACACTAAGTTCATACTTATAGCCAATAAGCAGCCTGAACTACCGCTTAAGAATTGGGAGTTCATACCATGGAATGAGCAAACAGAAATAGCAGACCTACTAAAGATCGACATCGGCGTTATGCCGCTAAAGGCAGACACCTGGAGTGAAGGAAAATGCGGCTTCAAATTGATACAATATTTATCACTGGGCATACCCGCTGTGGCCAGCCCTGTAGGTGTCAATAAAGTTATTGTAGAAGAAGGTACTAATGGTTTCTTATGTACTACGCATGAAGAGTGGCTAGCGGCATTACGTCAGCTGGTAACTGATGCCAGCCTGCGCAAAAACATGGGTACTAACGGCAGAAATAAAATGCTGAATGAATACAGCGTTGCTGCAAATAAAGACAAGCTTATTCATTTGCTGAAGATGGCATAAGCCACTGCACTTTTTTCCTGCTGATCATATTAAAGGACAGAAGCTTTATCTCAATAGGATAATGCTTATAGTAAATGAGCACCAAAGCCATACCATAGAATGGCAAGCAAGGTATGCGGTACCTGGATAGTGTACCAAAGTTACCCGAAGATATACCCACCGCAAAAGCAAATATGACCGTAAATATCAGACAGAACTGAATGGTAGGATCTTTTGATATGGTGGTCCATATTTTCCGAAATCCTATCAGGAATATGATCTTTAGCGTTATCAATAAAAATATGGTGGCCTCTATCGCATTGATGAACTGGAATACCTTTCTGGTTTCCCACAGGTATGGGCGAAATAGTGTTACATTAATGGCTGCCGGCATTTTACTTAACATACCTACCGGTGTTGGATTAATAGCTCCCAGGTTGTATGCACTACCCTCATCACCTGACTGCTCCTGGATATAGCTACTGATAAGGTAAGATGTTTTTGCTATTCGATTCAAAGAGTACTTACCCAGCTCTTCGGAGAACTTCTGCATAAAGAAGAAGAAACCGAACGTACAGACAGCTATCACCCCAAGCTTTAGCATAAAGCGAGCAAAACCATTGTTGATCTTATAAGAATAGGTTGCTAATACCCAGAACGTAATTGCCGGTAAGAAGGCAATAAGGATATAAAGCTTGATCATTACCAGCAGGTAAAATGAGAATATCGTCAGTAGTGTTACACGTACTCTGAAATCTCTATTGATGATCAAACGGAATGCACCATAGGTAAGCCAGCCCACGGCAAACATACATATCGTATCCTTGAAGATACCCGACCCCCACATGATAGTACTGGGTATGTACAATACAGCTATAGCTATATATGGTGTATATCGTGGGAACTTTTCAGCAAACGTTCTAAAGAGAGCCCATATACCTGTAAAGGCTATAGCAGCCATTATAACAGCTGCAGGCAAAAAAGTATTGAAGGTGAAGATACAGATGATAGCTACAATAGTACATACAGTATACTCGGCAGGTGCTTCGTACCAGTCCATCTGTGAGATATACTTAGAGTATGCTCCTTCATACCATTCAGGTATACGGAAGAGTAAGTTATACCACTTGGCAGGAGATTCTCCAAAAGCACTATTGATGAGCTTGGCATGCCAATGATACAGTGCGGTATCCCCCCAACCGTAATAGTACTGGAAAATGAGACTAATAAATACAGCTCCGCCTATCTTTATCATTAACGCCGGCAGAAAGTAAGGCCTCCAGGGGTGCCCTACAGGGTATTTTCTGTTACGAAAATTATAAGCAATGAAGTATATTACTCCTAAATAGATTGGTAAGAGTAAGTAATCCAGAAACGTGATAAATGTCTGCCAATCCTGATTCAACTAGTATTCCGTTTTACTAATGACTATTTTTACCTAAAATATACAGCTACATGTGTGGTATCACAGGCTTTTATGCCTTATCAAATAACGCTACAAGCAGCCTTTCAAAGATAAAACAATCAACAGAGAAACTATTTTTACGAGGTCCCGACCACGGAGATAGTTATTCACATACTAACATTGCGTTAGGCCACAGAAGGCTGTCTATCATTGATACATCCACAGGAGCATCACAACCTATGACGGATATCAGCGAAAGATATGTGCTGGTATTCAACGGTGAGATATTCAATTATCAGGAGCTGTCTAAGCAATACCTGGCTAATGTATGGCAACAAAACGGCGGACCAAAGACCACATCGGATACGGAAGTATTGCTATACCTACTGATAGAGTACGGAGTAGATTGTTTGGAGTGGTTGAGCGGTTTTTTTGCATTTGCATTATACGATAAGGAAGAAGGCACATTACTACTAGCACGCGACCGCTATGGTAAAAAGCCACTGAACTACTACGCAACAGATGAGCAGTTTGCTTTCGCATCTGAAATGAAAGCGCTATTGGCCTGGGGCATACCTAAAAAGCTGAACTATGCTGCATTGCACCAGTACATGCAGATGAACTATATACCTCAGCCGCAAAGCATGATAGAAGGTGTGCTCAAACTCAAGCAAGGTCATTACATGCTGGTAGACGGTGGCGGTATCAAAGAATACAAACCTTACTATACACTAGACATTAATAAAAAAGAATACAACAAATACACCTACGAGCAGGCACAAGAGAAGGTTGTAGAACTGATGGACGCTTCTGTGCAGGAGCGCATGATATCAGACGTACCGTTAGGAGCTTTCTTAAGTGGTGGTATAGACTCATCTGTTATAGTAGCACTGGCCAGCAAATACACGAAGAACCTCAACACCTTTAGTGTAGGTTATAAAGACAATGCATTTTTTGATGAAACAAAATATGCCAAGCTGGTAGCTGATAAATACAAAACAGAGCATACTGTGTTCTCGCTTACCAACAACGATTTTTTGGAGCATATATATAGTGTGCTGGATTATTTGGATGAGCCTTTTGCAGACTCTTCTGCTATACCTGAGTACATACTATGCCACCATACCCGTAAGCATGTAACCGTTGCACTAAGTGGCGATGGCGGTGATGAAGTATTTGCAGGGTATAACAAACATGCTGCTGAATGGAAGATGCGACAAACATCTTTGGTAAACAACTTAGTAAAAGCAGGGCTACCTATATGGCAAATGCTGCCAAGGAGTCGTAGTAATAAGTTTACCAACCTGTTCAGGCAATTGCACCGCTTTGCAGAGGGTGCACAACTAAGTACTAAAGACAGATATTGGAGGTGGGCATCGTTCAACACCGTAGCACAAACCAACAACTTGCTACACCCAAGTATAGCTGGTAAGGTAGATATGGCTGTGATGGAGCAGGAGCGCAAAGAACTATTGAAACATTTGAACAATGGTGACTTTAATGAGCTGCTACTTACAGATATGAACCTCGTACTCATCAGCGATATGCTGGTAAAGGTGGATATGATGAGTATGGCCAATAGCTTAGAAGTACGCAGCCCGTTCCTTGATTATAAGCTGGTAGACTTTGCATTCTCTATACCACAAGAGTATAAGATAGACAACAGTATGAAGAAGCGCATCGTACAAGATGCATTCAGGAGTATGTTGCCGGAGGAGATATATAACCGACCTAAACATGGCTTTGAGATACCATTGCTAGGCTGGTTCAAAAACGAACTATGGGGGCTGATAAACGATGATCTTTTGGAGAAGAACTTTGTTGCAGAGCAAGGTATATTCAATGTAGACAGCATAGAACAACTGAAGAAAAAGCTACACAGCAATAGCCCTGAAGATAGCCATGCTACTATATGGGCGCTTATTGTATTCCAATACTGGTGGAAGAAATATTTTACCGAATAGCAATAAGCATCGTATTTGATAGTACATCTGATTATTGTATCATTGTAGCAATATAGAGCAATAGGACTCATGCCCAGAGTATTAAGGATACACAACCGTTTGATCATTGGCGGCCCTGCCATAAACGTAACTTACCTGACAAAATATATGGCTCCCGAATTTGAGACCATGCTGGTAATTGGCGATAAGGACAGTCATGAGCAAGATGCAGACCACCTGATCATGAATCTGGGTATAGACCCTGTGGTAGTACCTGAAATGAAGCGCGACATTAGTCCGCTGAACGATGGATATGCTTACCAGAAAATAAAAAAGCTCATAGAGAAGTTCCGTCCTGACATTGTGCATACTCATGCTGCAAAGTCTGGAGTAATAGGCAGGTTAGCCGCAGATGCCTGCAAAGTACCTGTGATACTACACACCTTTCACGGGCATGTATTTCATAGCTACTTCAGCAAGTTCAAGACCAATACATTCATACAGATAGAACGCTACCTCGCGCGTCGCTCTACAGGTATAGTAGCCATCAGCGATACGCAAAAGCATGAGCTGGCTAATGTTTATCATATAGCACCTGAAGAAAAGATCAGAAAGATACCTTTGGGGCTAGACCTTGATAAGTTTCAGCAACATCAGGATGTAAAGCGTGCAGACTTCAGAAAGCAGTTCAAACTAAACACAGACGATATAGCTATTGGTATCATCGGTCGTGTTGTACCTGTAAAGAACCACAGCCTGTTTGTAGCAGCTGCAAAACAAGTAGTAGCAAAAACAGATAAGCCTGTAAAGTTTGTAGTAATAGGCGATGGTGATATGCGCCAGCAGATGGAGGAAGAATTCAGAGAAGCAGGCATAGATTATACTTACTTCCCGGAAGACCCGAGAGCTGCTACTGCTGTGTGTACCTCATGGCAAACAGATATGGACCTGGTACTATCAGGTTTGGATATAGTTGCCCTTACATCTCATAACGAGGGTACACCAGTATCGCTCATAGAAGCTCAGGCTGCCAGCAAAGCTGTAGTATCTACAGATGTTGGCGGTGTGAAGGATGTAGTAAAAGACAACCACACAGGCTTCATCACAGAGCCGGGAGATGCTGCCTCTTTTGCAGAAGCACTACTCCACTTCATCAACCATCCGGAGAAGCGCCAATACTTTGGCGAGCAGGGCAAGCAGTTTGTACAGGAAGCATACTCTTACCAAAGACTGGTAAAAGATATGTCTCAGTACTACTATGAGCTATTGGATAAAAAAGGTGTAGACTATCGCAACAGACCGCTGCGACCTATCTCACCTAATCCTGCAGATTATTAATTCAGCGTTTTAAAGAAATCTACTGTTTGCTTCAAGCCATCTAAGAAACCCTTAGTAGGCTCATAGCCTAGATGCTCTTTAGCAAGAGATATATCAGCAAGAGAATTTCTTACATCACCAGCACGCGGCTCACGATAAGTAGCTTCGTGATCTGCATTCAACATGGTTTTGATCTCGTTGTATAAGAAGTTAACCGAGAAGTTCTCACCTACAGCTACATTGTATACTTTGCCAAAAGCAGAATCGTTATCAGCTAGCATACCTCTTACATTAGCTTGTACCGCATTGTCTACAAATGTGAAATCTCTGGTCTGCTCACCATCACCATTGATGTAAACGGTGTTCTGCTTCATGATACCACTAACGAATAATGGTATTACAGCAGCATAAGGACCATCAGGATCTTGACGAGGACCAAATACATTGAAATATCTGAAACCTACCAGCTTAATGCCATATAGGTCTGAGAATACGTGAGCATACAGCTCATTAGTTTTTTTAGTAACTGCGTAAGGAGATAGCGGGTTACCTACTTTCTCTTCTTTCTTAGGCAGGTTAGGCTCATCGCCATATACTGATGATGATGATGCATATACAAATGCCTTAACCCCTGCATCTTTAGCAGCAGTAAGCATATTAACAAAGCCACCAACATTCACATCATTACTAGTAATAGGGTCTGCTATAGAGCGTGGTACAGAACCTAGTGCCGCCTGATGGCTCACATAGTCTATACCTTCGCATGCTTTCTTACATACTTCAGGATCGCGAATGTCCCCGTTTACGAATTCGAAGTTATCGTAGTCTTTGAACAGATCTATATTCTTCTGAAAGCCTGTAGCCAGATTATCCAGCACACGTACTTTACCAGCACCGTTCTTTAATAGGTACTCTGTGATATGAGAGCCTATAAAACCTGCACCACCTGTTACCAGGAAGCTGCTATTACTTATATCTTTTGTATGAAATTGAGCCATTGTATTGTTGTTGTTTGTTTACAAGACAGCGCAAACATAGAAGAAAATATATAAATGCAAGATGTACCCTATTTCATTAACTATTTAATAGCAAGTACAAAAAAACCGCTCTGTAGCAGAACGGTTAAGTTTTTTCAGTGATTGTTATAAATCAATCTTTCTTTTCTTCCTTAGCTTCTTCTTTAGCTTTTGTGTGCTTTTTCTTAGGGCGTGCAGGACGGCTAACACCGAATGATCCCATTGCTATTTTACCCTTTTTCGTGCGTTTATCACCTCGACCCATAATTATTAATTTTTATAAGAACTGCAAAAGTAAAAAAAAGCAAGGACTTTTACAGCCCTTGCCTTTTTATAGTAATTCAATTCGGGAATTAAATTATTTTTTACCACTGATCTTAGTAGAAAACTCTTTACCAGCCTTAAACTTAGGCACTTTACGAGCTTTGATCTTGATAACTTCACCAGTTTGAGGGTTACGACCGTTACGTGCAGAACGCTCAGATACAGAGAAAGTACCGAAACCTACTAGAGTTACACGGTCACCTTTTTTTAAAGTTTTAGTAACTGTATCAGTAAAAGAATCTAGAGCTTCGTTAGCTTGTGTTTTAGTGATACCTGCGTCTTTCGCAATTTTGTCAATTAATTCAGCTTTGTTCATAAACTAAGTGTTTGAATTGTAAATAATACTTGTTAAGCGTGGGAACAAATATACTCAGGTTTAGTTCTCTTGCAAATATCTGCTGATGTTTTTTAATCAGCCGAAACCCTTGCCAGTAGTAGCTTTCCACAGTTTATTCACAATTACACACAATACTTTTGTGCAAGTAACCGCTGTAAACCCTTACTAATCAAGCACTTCATTATTTGGCAGGAATTTTGCTATGCGGAAACGCCCTACCATAAAGGCTTTCAGAAGATTAGGTATATTTTCTTTTTAAATTTCTTCCATTATGGTCCTGAAGGCCACAAATTTGTCCTTAAATCGTGCTATACCACGCTCTCTCATGGTTGCAGCATGGTCTGAAATGTACTTGTTATACTCATCCATACTCTTGCAAGTGTACTGTGCAGCGTAGGTTATTCCATCAGTTTCGTCTACCTCATGTAGCTTCATCAATCTTGCATGTTCAAACACGCCCAGCTCCAGTAGCTCAGGTATATGTTCTTCTTTCATCCACTTCACCCACTCTTCGTTTGATGCAGGCTCTACTTTTATAGTTACGTTGTATAATACCATCTTTATCGTTTAAGTTATTACCACTCTTTTTTTATTGTTTCCATAATGGTGATGTAGCTGATATATCTTTCCTCTGCCAGCTCATCATTTACAAATGCTTCTTTCACTGCACAGCCCGGCTCATTTATATGTAAGCAGTTGTTGAATTTACATTCACTCATTAGTGCTCGCATCTCAGGATAGTAGTGCGCCAGCTCTTCCTGTTCCATATCTATAAGCCCAAACTCCTTCACACCAGGGGTATCTATTATTCTACCTCCGTCTTCCATATCAAACATCTCTGCAAAGGTTGTTGTGTGCTGCCCCTTGCCACTCCATTCGGATACTTCTTGTGTACGTATTACATTGCCGGGTATCAGATTATTGATAAGTGTGCTTTTACCTACACCTGAATGTCCGCTGAATAGTGTGGTCTGTCCTTTTAATCTTTCTTTTAGTGGCGCAACAGATGCTTCATCAGTAGCTGTTATGGCAAACACCTCATAGCCTGCTGTAGTATAGATCTCTTTCCATGTTTCCAATATAGCCTCATGCTTGGGCTTGAGCATATCCACTTTATTGATGACCAATATCGCAGGTATATGATATGCTTCTGCTGTGATCAGAAACCTGTCTATAAAACCCGTAGAAGTTCTCGGATTAGCGATAGTAGCTATCACCAACGCTACATCAAGGTTAGCAGCTACAATATGCTTTTGGTGTTTATTATGCGGAGAAACTCTGACGATGTAATTCTCACGATCGTCAACGTTGAGTATAGTACCTATTTTCTCGTCTTCATGCTCTACTTCGAAGATGACATGATCACCTACAGCTATAGGATTGGTAGAAGAGATACTTTCATCGATCTTTAGTTTACCCTTGATACGAGCCTTCCAAAAACCGCCCTGCTCATCGCGTACAGAGTACCAGCTACCTGTTGACTTATATACTTGTCCTTTCAACTGCTCCATTTACTTACTCATATCTTAATGCTACTATCGGGTCTAGCTTAGATGCTTTTAGCGCAGGATATATTCCCGATATAATGCCAACGAATGTACAAAGTGTAAGCCCTACGAATATCCATAACCACGGTACTATAAATGAGGTCTCGAATACAAGACTAAATATATTGCCTACCAATATACCTAAGATGATGCCTGTAACACCGCCCAGCAGACTAATGATAATAGACTCTGTAAGGAACTGTCTCTTAATAGCCGAAGCTCTTGCCCCAAGGGCTTTGTTGATACCTATCTCTCTTGTCCTTTCTGCTACAGATACCAGCATGATATTCATCAGCCCGATAACAGAACCGAGTAGTGTGATGATACCTATCACTAATGCTGCCCAACTGATAGTGCTGATACTCTCTACCAACATAGTAGCCAGACTATCATTCTGCTGAATGGTAAAATCGCTCTCCATATCAATAGGCACTTTACGTATCACTCTGAAAAGACCTTCTGCCTCCTGCTGTGCCAGCTCCTTCTGTTCTATATCTGACACCATCACATTTATCGTAAATCTTTCGTTTTGCGAGCCGTATACATTTCTCGCATTCTCCAGCGGTAGATAAACCAAATTGTCAGTATTCATGATCATACTACCACCCTTCTCTTCTGCTACACCTACTACAGTATATTTCAGGTCGCCGATGGATACCGTTTTACCAACAGCATTGTTTATCCTTGCTCCGAATAATTTTGTAGCCACACCCTGACCCAGTATACATACTGAGGTACCAAACCTTAATTCGTATTGAGAAAAGCTCCTGCCATTATCCAGCTTTGTATCTGAGATGGATAAATAAGAGTCGTCAATCCCCATAGTCGTGATATTGGGGTTGGTCTTATTAGAACCATACACTACAGTAGCTGTACCCGTACCAGACATGGACATGCTTACCTCAGAAGGGAAATCATATCTTTTCTTGAAAGCCTTGGCCTCTTCATAGGTGATGTCTTTACCCTGTGTACGACTCATGTGCATACCTCTACCACCACTGCTACGCTTGATGATATCGCCTGTTATCTGAAAGGAGTTAGACCCCATTTTACTGAAGCTGCTGTACACACCTTCCTTCATCACTTCTATAGCAGTAAGTATACCTACAAGTGCAGTGATACCCAACGCTATGATAGCAATGGTAATAGCTGAACGTAAACGGTTGCCGCGTACAGAGCGTAATGCAAGACTAAAATTGAACCACAACCGTGTCATATGCTATGGGACTATTATTGTTTACTGAAACGTTCAGTGATCACAACGTCTCCGTTATCTGATGTTGCTTTTAGGATATAAGTACCTGATGCCAGCTTGCCTGCATTGAACCTCACCAGATTCTTACCTGACTCACACCTTTGTGTACTCATAACGTCTACCAGCTTACCTGATACATCATATACATTGAAGCTTACTTTACTTTCCTGAGACAAAGTAAACTCGAATATCATATTCTGTACAACCGGGTTAGGATATACCTTAGCCTGTACTTTTTCTTCTGTTTTAGTATTCTTAACGCTTAGCGCAGGAGAGTTTAATCTGGCTATGTAGTTACCATATCTTCTGGAAGCATTTCCATAAATACCTTCTACCCATACAGCACCAAGACTTGTGTAATCTACTTGTGAGCCCATATAGTCTCCCCACCTTTGATCTTTACCACCAAGTATGGAGATAGATGAGTCACCTGTTTTCACTATGGTCATTCCTGAGTAATCAGCACCATCGAACATGATAGCACCTGTACCCGGATATGTATTAGGCCCTGTAAAGTTGAATGATATTATAGACTGATTTAACCCCCATGGGTTACCTACGAATGATATGTTCGGATATCCAAAGTCAAGTGTATCTATGGTATAAAAGTCAGCATAACTAATTGCAGGACTGGTTTTATAGTTGTGGATCTTACCATGAAAAATAGCTGCATTACCATTGCCGGGATGCACACTGGTACTTACAAACTGTATCTCATCATATATAGCATATGCACCTAAAATACGGCCGTCGTTTGTAGCTAATACTACAGAGGTATCGGGCTGTCTGCCATTTGGAGGTACTCCATAGCTAACAGGAGACTTCAATACTGTTGTGGTAAGTGCTCCGCCTGCAGCTATCTTACCTTCTACCTTTACTAAGAATATAGTATCATTCTGAGTATCAAAGTTTCTGTTAGATACAAAATATTGATCGTCCGTATCAGGTATCCAACCACTCTTTACAGGAAACAGGTTACGAATAGATTTGCCACCGTAAGTAATACCATCCCATATTTTATAAGTAAGATTAGCAGTACTATCGTAAGCAGCTTTTTTGTCTATCTGATAAATAACTGTCTCGCTAAACCCTGTTTCCCAAGGTTGAGCATGCTTGATCTTATTTCCTGTCAGGAACAGTTCATCTTTAGTTATAGATACGCCGGGATAATCAAACCATGTAGTGTCGCTTTTGTAATCGCCATAAAACTTATACCATGCCCACTTACCTTCAGGGTCACTACTTAAAGAAAATCCTACAACTACATTATTCTTTTCATCTCTGTCACTTAGCATAATGCATATGAATCTATCTACAGCAGCATCGTACACCACCTTTGGGTCATACCTGTTATCATCAATAAGGTCATTCAGCCCTACAGCAGAAGAGAATTGCTTTAGTCCTCTTTGAAAGCCCCCCTGCCCTGTTTGAGCATCAAAGTATTGTACCTGTGAATTAATTACAGATATAGCGGTACCACTCTTTGATACAGCAAGATCATTATCAGGCGGTATACCTGAGGATATATTAGCCTGAAAAGAAGTAGTAACTACAGGAGCCTGTGCTACTGTTGTTTTTCTGGCAGTACCAGAGCTCTTTCTTGGGAAAAGTCTGCTTACTTCTTCTTTTACAGCTTTCAGTTTAGCCTTTTCGCCTTCTCCATCCGGTTCCGGTGCTTCAAGGCTAAATACCTGTACATTATAATCATCCGGCATTTCTGCGGGTGAAGTTATCGCCACGCGTTGTGCTGTATGTATAGTACCCTTAGCTTCCTGTGCCTGAACGCTTGCGCTTAATAACACCGCAGCTGTAATCTGTAAAATTCTGTACATCACGTTTTTAAACTTATTTGCTTAAAAATAAGAAAACCGCTGCATATACCCATGCAGCGGTTTTTCAACAAATTGAATATTATAATTATCCCTGCAATGCAGCAGCACCACTTACAATCTCTGTAAGCTCTGTTGTAATAGCTGCCTGACGTGCACGGTTGTATGATATCTTAAGGTCGCGAAGAAGGTCATTCGCATTCTCACTTGCCTTATCCATCGCAGTCATACGCGCACCATGCTCAGATGCATTCGCATCCAGCATAGCCTTGTATACTTGCGTATTCAATATCTTAGGCATCAACTCTGTTATAAGTACTTCCTGAGATGGCTCGAATATGAAGTCTGCTTTACTGTTGTTGGTTTGAGCACCTTCAGTCTCATCTGTAGCAGATTTAGGTATCGGAAGGTAAGGCTCAGCTATAAAGAACTGTGTAGCCGCGTTTTTGAATTGGCTGTATACGATCTCTACTTTGTCATACTCTTTATTAAGGAAACCTTTTTGAGCATAAGCAGCAGCCTCACGTACATTCTCGAAGCTAAGGTCTGAGAACATTTCCCAGAAATCATTCACTACTTTATAACCATGCTTAGTAAAGTACTCATATGCTTTCTTACCTATCGGCATAACGGTAACATTACCTTTAGCATGCTGCTCGCTGAATCTTGTATTGATAGCAGCAACAGTAGTTTTGATAACGTTTGCATTGTATGCACCACACAATCCACGATCACTGGTAATAGCTATAAGCAATACCTTTTCTACTTTGCGTTCTTCAGCCAGAGACATATCCATATCGCCTGAGCTATTGCTCACTATATTGCTCAGCATTTCCTGAAGTTTTTCTGCATAAGGGCGCATTTGTACAATAGCATCCTGTGCACGGCGCAATTTTGCCGCACTCACCATTTTCATCGCCTTTGTGATCTGCTGAGTAGATGTAACCGATTGAATTCTATTACGAACCTCTTTAAGCTGTCCTGACATAAATTATAAAAATAGATGTTATAACGGGCGCAAAAGTACGACAAAAAAGGCTGACACTACAAGACTATTACTAAAAAGTTATACCCATTTGCAAATCATTGCTTTACATAGCTTTATAAATAAACTTGTTAGCTAATCGGCAGTAGAATGATTAACTTTGGGTATATATGTAAGCTAATGAATGATAGCATATACTTAACTTACATTTACTGTAATTAACCATCTAAAAGAAACAACTTTGACGAATACAGAAAAACGAGGCATGTTACACAAAACCAAGATAATTGCAACCGTAGGCCCTGCTTGCAATAGTTATGAGCAGCTGCTGGGACTTGTGGAGGCTGGTGTAAACGTTTTCAGGCTGAATTTTTCGCACGGCACACACGATCAGCATGCTGAAGTAATAAAACATATACGCAGGATCAACGAAGATTTCCCTTTTAACATAGCTATACTGGCAGACTTACAAGGTCCCAAACTACGTGTAGGTGAGATACAGGATAATGCTCTCGAACTGAACAAAGGTGAAGAACTATACTTCACTAATGAGAAGATGATCGGGACGCTGAATAACATCTACATATCCTATCCAAACTTTGCTAATGATGTAGAGGTTGGAGAGACCATACTATTAGACGATGGTAAAATAGAGGTAGAGGTAGTAGAAATAACTGATGATAAGCGTGTAAAAGCTGTAGTGAAAGTGCCGGGGCTCTTATCATCTAAAAAGGGTGTGAACCTTCCTGATACTAAAATATCATTACCGTCATTGTCTGAAAAAGACAGAAAAGATATAGACTTCATCGTTAGTCAGGATATAGGCTGGATAGCACTTTCGTTCGTTCGTCGTCCTGAGGATATAGAGCAACTAAGAGATATTATAGAGGCTAAAGGCAGCCACGCCAAGATCATTGCCAAAATAGAAAAGCCTGAAGCGCTGAAGCAGCTTAGGGAGATCATCCTGGCCAGCGATGCGGTAATGGTAGCACGTGGAGACTTAGGTGTAGAACTACCTCTGGAACAGATACCTATGATACAAAAGCGCATCATCAGAATGTGCATACACAGAGCTAAGCCTGTGATCATTGCTACGCAGATGATGGAGAGTATGATAGACCGTACCCGCCCTAACCGTAGTGAAATAACAGACGTTGCCAATGCGGTACTGGAAGGTGCTGATGCTGTGATGCTCAGTGGCGAAACAGCTATGGGTAAATACCCTGCTCGCGTAGTGCAGACTATGGTAAGCATCATCAACGAGGTAGAAAAAGAAGAAACTGTATACAATCGTAACCTGACACCGCAGCCGCACTCACCATCATTCCTGAGCGATGCCCTATGCTATAATGCATGCGAAATGGCAAAGGATGTGAATGCCGATGCATTGGTGGGTATGACACAGTCAGGCTATACAGGCTTCATGTTGTCGAGCCACAGACCACGCTCTCCACTATTCATATTTACAAAAACAGAATCGCTGGTAAATCAGCTAAGTCTTAGCTGGGGCGTACAAGCATTCTATTATGTACATGGTGATAACCTGGATACGATATTTGACGAGCAGATATTCATCCTCAAAGAGAAAGGGTTGATCAAGGCAGGAGATGTTATCATCAATACAGGTAGTATACCTGTAGAAGAGCAGCTACCTACCAACATGCTGAAGATATGGCGCGTGCCTGCAGAGTAGCAGGCTTTAACAGTTAGAACTGATTTACGGAATAGTTTTTGAATATTTTTAAGCAGATGTTCAGGCTGATACCATACGTACTATTCATGCTTTTATCTGTAAATGCCATAGCACAACAATACAAAGTTGTGTACGCTGCAGATGATATGCCCGAACTATTCAATGTAGTAACGCTGGTAGTAGAAGAGCAAAAAGGTGAAACTTATCAACCTCTGAAAAGAGGCTACAAGCTTTCTACCGATGCTGCTATACTGGAAGGTAATACACTCATATTGGATAGAGCATGGCTACATGAGCACGGCGGAAAGGTGCCCATAACACTAAGCTATAAAGGAACTGATACTGAGCTGGAGCTAGCGTTACCAATACTTAAAGATATTCGCTTCAACCTGTATGCAGACAGCATCAAACCTGTGCTGAACTACTACCTGAATATAGAAGGAGAATACACCAATGGCAAGATATACCCGCTGGATACAAACTCCATATCGCTTAGCGCGAGCGAAGGTTCGATACAGGGCATGGAGTGGGTAAAGCCTAAGCAGATAGATTTTGAGAAGGTCACCTTTACAGCTGTAGCAAAACATGCTGCTTCGCTGGCAAAAGACACAGTCGTTTACATCAAGAAATATAAAGACCCTGCTGACGAGATGGACTGATCAATTATTCAGTTGAGCTTTATGCAAAAAAACGCCCCGTGCTCATCAAATAGATAGGTCACTTGCTTTAAGCATATGCTAGAGGTAAGTGTGCGGTCGGGCGTGAGGTAGTAGCTGGAATAATGCACACGTACACCTTTATACACCTCCTTGTATTGCATAACATCATATAAGCCCTCTGCTACTACGCGTGAATGATGCAACAAGGTGGCACTATCTTTAAAACACAGATCATCTTTCCGGATATTCTTTACATACAACTCCCCTTCTTTCAACTGATAGTACCATGTATAAGACAAGTAGGCTAATGGGGTATCTACCTGATGATTACCTGTTACCAATTCATAGCTATGTCCCATATCTACTCGGCAATCACATTCGTTGGTGAGCATATGCTTATAGTCCAGCTCTGCTTGTGTGAGCTTTATTTTAGGGGCAAAAGCATTTGTATTGAGCATAGAGAGCAGGATGCTCCACCCTATTAAAGCCAGCAAACCCAATAGCAGAATTATGCCTGTTACAATGACAACCTTTTTTAGCTTCATGCGTTCAGTAATAAAGTTTCAAATATGCGCGGTCTATACACAGCTATGTTCTTGCTATTCGGTTTTGCAGCTACTGCGCAAAATATGGATTATCAAGACCTGAACCTAAAAAGAATAAATACCAATCAAACAGGCATGACCATACTGGGTAGCTGGGCTGCAGCAAATCTGGTAAGCGGTACAGCAGGGTATTTCATATCAGAGCAGACAGAGTGGAAAGCTTTTCATGGTATGAATGCCATGTGGAATGTTGTAAATGGCGTTATAGCCGTTGGCGGCTACATAGGTGCACGCAAGGAGCTGAACCAAGAGTTCACAGCAGAGTCTGCATATAAACGATACAAAGCCAACAAGACTATGTTCCTCATCAATGTAGGGCTGGATGCATTATACATCGGTACCGGTGTAGTACTGGCAGACCAATCAATAAAGTTCAAGGAACCACAAATGTGGTTGGGCTTTGGCAGATCTATAGCTTTGCAGGGTGTTGCATTACTCATGTTCGATGGCATTATGTTCAGCATCCATCAGGAACAGAATAGAAAGTGGAAGAAAATCATCAGCGGACTTAATGTATCCGGCAACTCTGTAGGTTATATCTACCGTTTCTAGTTGAGCAGCATATTGTCGATGAGTCTGATGTCGCCCACCTTAGATGCTATAAGCGTTACCATGTTTCTATTCTCATCGTAGTCATCCAGTACAGTCAGGTCATCTGCATCTGCAAGGGCTACATATTCAGGTTCGATACCTTTTTTGCTGAGTATGTCCAGGCATTCCTTCTTCACTACATCAAAGCTTTGCATACCGTTCTTCGTCTTTATAGACACCAAACATTGGTACAGTAAAGGTGCTAATTGTCGTTCTCCGTTAGTTAGCCTACGGTTTCTTGAGCTCATAGCAAGGCCATCAGATTCTCTTTTGGTAGAGCATATAACCAGCTCCAGATTCTCCATTCCCATCTGCTCTATCAGGTTCTTAATAACCATACATTGCTGATAGTCCTTCTGTCCCAGTAATAACTTATCTGGCTCTACTATTTCCAGAAGCCTGCCAACTACCTGCCCTACTCCTGCAAAATGTCCTTTGCGATGCGCACCTTCCAGCACAGTTTCCAGATAGCCAAAGTCGTATACTTTTTGTCCCTCCGTTCCGTTCGGATACATCTCACTTACGGATGGTGTGAATACAATATCGCAGCCACCATCTGTCAGCAGCTCAAGATCTTCAGGTATGGTTACGGGGTATTTTTCGAAGTCAGTTTTATCGTCAAATTGTGTAGGATTTACGAATATGCTGCACACCACGATATCAGCTACTTTTTTGGCTTCAGCTATCAAAGACATGTGTCCATCATGCAGTGCACCCATGGTAGGCACAAAACCAACAACACCTCCTTTCTCATTGATTTTCAATAGGTAACGTCTTAAATCTTCTGCTTTTTTGAATACAACCATTAACGGAAAATGCCTTTATTACGCAAAGAAACGGCGATAAGTTAATAATTTTGTAATTTTGCAATCAATTTCGCTGAAATTTATTCATTATTAATCACTCTAATATATAAGCATGTCTGAAGACAAAAAACGTGTCTTGATTATTGCCAATGAGCTTTCGCCTTACACGAAGTTCACTGATTTTGCACAAATATTGAATGATCTTGCTGTAAAAACATTCGACAGCGGGATGGAAATACGCATTATAATGCCACGCTTCGGCACTATAAACGAGCGTCGCCACAGACTACACGAAGTTGTACGACTTTCAGGTATTAACATCATCATCGATAAGGATGACTATCCTTTGATCATCAAGGTAGCCTCTCTACCTAATGCACGCCTGCAAGTATACTTCATGGATAATGAAGATTATTTCAAACGCAAGTTTGTATTTAGAGACGGTAAGAATAAGTTTTATGATGATAATGCCGAGCGCATGATATTCTTCTGTAAGAGTGCGCTGGAGACGGTTAAGAAGTTCGGATGGCCTCCTGACGTGATCCATTGTCATGGTTGGATGACCTCTCTTGTACCGCTATATTTAAAAACAGCATACAAGAAAGAGCCTGTCTTCAACTACTCTAAAGTGGTATACACAGCACAGGAGCCTCAATTCACCGAGCTACTGGGCGATAGCTTTATACAAAAAGCTACTATTAGCAACGATATTAAAGATAAAGACCTTGAGCTATACAAGCCGGGTACTAACGACGCTTTGACGCTTGGTGCCAGCAAAAATGCAGATGTTGTTATCCATGGTGATGAGAACATTGAGAACGACATCAAAGGCGAGATCAAGGCGAGCAGATATAAGAAAGTGGTGAAGTATGATGAGTCTTGGAAAGAGGATGTGACTCCGTTGTTAGAGCTATACAAAAGCTTAACAGAGTCTTAGAATTAGATTTATCACCTTCGCAGTAAAATTTATAGTACTTGAGATCTCAATACAAAACAATATTGGGGGGGCTATTGATTGCCTCCGCTCTACTAAACACAGGTTGTAACGAAGGTAGTATCATAAAAGCTGATGTTGCTCCGGGTAGCAACGCGCTTAACCCTACTACTGTTACTGATGACTTTAACATCATCAGCAAAACAACATACTCTGGCAGAGTGATCACCAGCGACAGAGTTGACGGTGTAAGGGTGATACAAGGTCTTGGACATATAGAAGATCCATTCTTCGGTAAGACTAATGCCGGTATCTACTTTCAGGTTTTGCCTGACGATAATGATTTCAGATTTACTGCCGTCGGCACTTCATACACATTAGATTCTGCAGTGCTAATACTCCCTTATACAGGGTTCTCCTGGGGTAATACAGGCACTCCCATGAACCAGACCTTTACTGTGTATAGAGTAACTGAGCCGATGAGTGTTGAGACTGACTATTACAGTAATGATGGTGTAATAGTTGACAGAGCTAACCCGATAAGCGTACCTACAGAGATCAATATGGAGCGTGCATTAAAGGATACCCCATTTGTGATCAATGAGAATGCTGCTTATAAACATCTACGTATACCACTTACAGAGGCATTCCAGCAAAATGTGCAAAACCTGATAGGTACCACAGTATTCAATACAGAGGCTAACTTCTTGAGTACATTCAATGGTTTCTATGTAGAGCCTGACTCTACTAAAGGTGGCGACCTCATACCATACTTCTTTATGGATGGTAATGAGAACTATGCACGTGCTGCTATCGCCTTTTATTACAGAGAAGCAGGTAGTAGCGAGACTAAAGTAAAGTTCTTCAACTATCAGCGTGATAAAACAGCTAACTACAATAAGATAACGCGCAACTATACAGGCACACCGGTTGAGAATCTGTTTGAAAGCTATACTAATAATCCGACAGTGTCTGATGACAGAGTAGCAGTACAGAATGCCCCGGGCGCATCAATAGACCTTACTATCCAGAACCTGGATAAGATACCATTATCTGCTATACTAAAAGCTGAAATAGTACTTACACAAATAAGCACAGGTAATGCTGCCGATAGCTTGGTAACACCTGCAAGGCTCAATATAAAAGGTATTGATGAGACTGGCGCTGAGTATGACATACAAGACCTGCAAAGCAGTAGTGCAACAGCAGCAGTAGCATTGGTTGATGGTAATAAGCGTTTTGAGAAAGATGCTACAGGTACTGACGTGATAAGATATCGATTAAATATTCCACGAGAGCTTCAAAAAGCTATTACAGATGGACGTAATGAATTACATTTACGTATCACAAGTGCAAAGGGCTTCCCGGGTGCGTACAGGCTTGTTGCAGGGGGACGCGGACACAGCACCAATGGCATACAATTTAATGTAGTTTACTCAACACCAAATTAAAATAAAAACATATGTGCGGTATTGTTGGTTATATAGGTAAAAATGAAGCTTATCCTATATTAATTAAAGGTCTTAAAAGACTGGAATACCGTGGTTACGATAGTGCAGGAGTAGCATTACTCAACGGTGGCCTGGTTACGTACAAGAAAGCAGGCAAGGTTTCGGAACTGGAAAAAGTAACTGACGGGCAAGATGTATCAGCAACTATAGGCATTGGTCACACACGCTGGGCTACACACGGTGAACCTAGCGACCGTAATGCACACCCTCATATTTCTCAATCGGGCAGCCTTGCCATCATACACAACGGTATCATTGAGAACTATGCAGCACTAAAAGAAGAATTAAAGAAAAGAGGTTACTCTTTCAACTCAGATACAGATACAGAGGTACTTGTTAACCTTATTGAAGAGGTACGTAAGCAAGATAACCCGGTGTTAGAAGATGCCGTACGTATCGCGCTAAATCAGGTAGTTGGTGCCTACGCTATAGTAGTAGTTGATAAAGATAATCCTGACCAGTTGGTAGCTGCACGTAAAGGTAGCCCACTGGTAATAGGCATTGGCGAGGGAGAGTTCTTCATCGCATCTGATGCTACACCTATCATCGAGTATACAAAGAACGTGATCTACCTTGATGACGAAGAATACGGCGTTATCAACAGAGACGGAACATATACTATCAAAACGCTGGGCAATGTAAAAATGACCCCTGCTATTCAAGAGCTGGAAATGAGCCTTGAAATGATAGAAAAAAGTGGCTTTGAGCATTTCATGCTTAAAGAGATATACGAGCAACCAAGAGTAGTTGCGGACTGCCTGCGAGGTAGAATGAATGCATCTCAAGGTTGGATAAAGCTGGGTGGTCTTGCCGAGCATATCAATCGTATAGAGCACGCAGAGCGTTTCCTGATCACGGCTTGTGGTACATCCTGGCACAGCGGTCTTATAGGAGAGTATCTTATAGAAGACCTTGCACGCGTACCGGTAGAGGTAGAGTATGCATCTGAGTTCAGGTATCGCAACCCGATCATCAACGAGCAGGATGTAGTAATGGCTATATCTCAATCAGGTGAAACAGCAGATACACTAGCTGCCATTGAGCTGGCTAAAAAACACAGAGCCTTGATATATGGTATCTGTAACGTGATAGGATCATCTATTGCACGTGTATCAGATGCAGGTTCTTACACACACGCTGGCCCTGAGATAGGTGTTGCTTCAACTAAGGCTTTCACTACTCAAATAACTATCCTTACACTTATTGCATTGCAAATAGCACAGCAAAAAGGCACTATATCAACATCTAAGCTACGTGAGATACTTTATGAGCTGGAGAATATCCCTAGTAAAATAGAGGAAACACTGAAACTGGATGAAGAGATCAAAAAGCTCGCTGAGCAATATAAAGACGCTAAGAACTTCCTGTATCTGGGACGTGGTTATAATTTCCCTGTAGCACTGGAAGGTGCATTGAAACTAAAAGAGATCTCTTACATACATGCAGAGGGCTACCCTGCTGCTGAAATGAAGCACGGCCCGATCGCACTTATAGACGAAGAAATGCCGGTGGTATTCCTGGCTACTAACCAGAGTGCGTATGAGAAGATAGTATCTAACGTACAAGAGGTAAAAGCACGTAAGGGTAAGATCATCGCAGTAGTACACAAAGGTGATACCACCATTCGCGAACTTGCAGACCACGTGATAGAAGTGCCGCAAACAGAAGAGATACTTTCTCCATTAATTAGTATAGTTCCATTACAGTTACTAGCTTATCACATTGCTATCTTAAGAGGTTGTAATGTAGACCAGCCAAGAAACCTGGCTAAGTCTGTGACTGTAGAATAATATATTTACTAACTTATTTAAAACTCAAAAGAAATATAATGCCATACTTATTTACATCTGAGTCAGTATCAGAAGGGCATCCTGATAAGATAGCCGATCAGATATCTGATGCATTAGTTGACAACTTTTTAGCTTGGGATAAAGATTCTAAAATAGCTTGTGAAACACTTGTAACTACAGGACAAGTAGTATTGGCAGGTGAAGTAAAAAGTAATACCTACCTGGATGTGCAACACATTGCGCGCGAGGTGATCAAAAATATCGGTTACACTAAGAGTGAGTATATGTTTGAAGCTAACTCATGTGGTGTACTTTCTGCGATACACGAACAGTCTCCTGACATCAACCAGGGTGTAGACAGAAAAAAGAAAGAAGAGCAAGGTGCAGGTGATCAGGGTATGATGTTTGGCTATGCTACAAATGAAACTGATAGCTACATGCCACTGGCACTCGACATGTCTCATGCATTATTACGTGAGCTTGCTGCTATACGTAAAGAAGGAAAGAAAATGAAATATCTTCGTCCTGATTCTAAGAGCCAGGTAACGCTTGAGTATGATGATGAGAATACACCTATCCGTATAGATACGATAGTTATCTCTACACAGCATGACGACTTTGATACAGAGAAGAAAATGCTGGATCAGATAAATGATGACGTGAAGAAGATACTCGTTCCTCGTGTTATCAAACGTTATCCTCAGTACAAGCACTTATTCAACAATAAGATCAACTATCACATCAACCCTACAGGTAAGTTTGTTATAGGTGGTCCTCATGGTGATACAGGCCTTACAGGCCGTAAGATCATCGTAGATACTTATGGTGGTAAAGGTGCTCACGGTGGTGGTGCATTCTCAGGTAAAGATCCTAGTAAGGTAGACCGCTCTGCAGCATATGCTACACGTCACATTGCTAAGAACCTTGTTGCTGCAGGTGTTTGTAATGAAGTACTGGTACAGGTGTCATACGCTATAGGTGTAGCTAAACCAATGGGTGTTTATGTGAACACATACGGTTCTGCAAACGTGGATATGAACGATGGGCAAATAGCTAAGATAGTAGAGCAAGTATTTGATATGCGCCCTTACTACATCGAAAAGCGCCTGAAGCTTCGCCAGCCTATGTATAGCGAGTGTGCTGCATATGGTCATATGGGCCGTAAATCTGAAAAAGTAGAGAAGTCATTCACTAATGGTGAAGGCAAAACCAAGAAAGTAAAAGTTGAGCTATTCACTTGGGAGAAATTAGACTTTGTTCCTAAAGTGAAAAGAGCTTTTAAGATCAAATAGTTTTTAAATTATTTAAGCAAATAATAAAGCCCCTCAATGAGGGGCTTTATTATTTTATCTTGATATGTGGTAATCATTTATTCCACCACTATTCTCATAACACTCTCACCTTTATCAGAACTAATGTGCATCATATAAGTGCCCGCAGGAATACCTGAAAGGTTAATACTCTTACTTACAGTACCTTGCTGTGATGCAACCGAACCGGTATATACTTTCTGACCCAACACACTATAGATATTGATGTTATAAGTATCGTCTGATGTTACTGAACCGCTGAAGACAAACTCGCCTTTGGTAGGGTTAGGGTAACAAACAAACTTATTACCATTCAAGTCTTCTACTGATGTAAGTACCCACAGTACAAGCTCATTACTATAACCTATACCGTTGCTACACTTAGCTGAGCTACCTGTAACCTCTGCAGTAATTGTGTCGCCATTGTTTAGTGCGCTTGAATTTACCTGCCATAGGTTTGATGTTGCATTTGGCACTACCTGACCATTTTGTTTCCATACATAAGTAGGAGCTAAACCTGCACCAGCTGTAGTAGCAGAGAAGGTCACAAACGAATTAGGCTTGATAGGCATACTACCAACAGATATCTGTACAGTTGGTACCAGCTGACCATCCATCGTTATTCTACGTGTTGTATTAGATGCAAGGTTAGGATCTGTAGCTACTATACGTATTCTGTAACCGGTTGCAGCCTGTAGACCATTAGGTATTACACAGCTAATAGTACCTGCAGTACTTGATTGCACACTACCAATAGTAATAGCATTTGCCCAACTACCGTTCATATCAGACATCTCAGCCGTAAATACGTTACCAGGATTCATGTTATGAGTAAGTGAATATGACAGTGTTAAGCTTGAACCACCACACAGTACAGTATCTGCAAGTGGTGCCAAAGCTATTGCTGTATCTACAAACTCATCGCATAGGTTACTTATTTCTGTTGGAGTTAGAGCTCTGTTATACACTTTTATATCATCGATAAGGCCATTGTACCAGTACGGAAAAGTTGGACCGCTTGCAGACCTGTTAGCACCTATCGATACATTACCAGTACTAGTGCCTACAGGAGGTGTAACTGTATTAGAAAATCCAGTTGCAACAAGCTGGCCATCTACATATATTTTCACGAATGTACTATCGTAAGTTGCCACTACACAATACCAACGATTTGTTTCAACAGGATTAGGTGTTATAAAATGTCCACTTGGCAAATACAAACTTGCACGACCTGCACCACTACCGAAATAAAAATTACTAGTATCACCAGTTACAGTACAACTACTATCATAATAGTTATCGCTAAAATATAGGAACCAACTACCATTTGTGTGGTCATCACCTCTACCTATTATTTGGCTACACTGACAAAGGCCTTTATAAAAGTCCTGAGGTTTAATAACGGCAGCTAGAGTATAATGATCAAAGTTATCAAAGTCTGTACTCGTAGGGACTTCTACATAACTGCCGAAACCATTGAATGAAGCTGCTGTATTAGCTTGATTTTTCTTACCGAATGTGTAAGTAATATTACTAGGGCTACCATTATGTCCGTTACCCGACTGGTCGTTTACAGTACCATTAAAATCCCAATGTGCTACTAAGCCCGCAGTAGGAGCCTGACCATACAACACACCTGTAGACAATGCTAATAAAGCTAATGTATAGGTTATAAATTTCATACTCGTTTATTTATAGCCCTAAATATAATATAAGTACACTACAAAAAATATAATAGGTATACTTTTTTGACTCCAATGCAATTACATATTACTAGTGGTTAATAAAACCGTAGTTCTTTAATAGCTTGTTAACCATTAACATACCCGCTAGTTAACAATAACTTAAGCCAAGGTTAAGCACTCTTTATTATTTGGAGCAGGGGGTCTTGATGTCGCATATTTGTACAGCAAACGACGATAGAGACTTCGGCGTTTCAAAATAAAAAGTAAAAAACACACACTTAAGCAAAACAAACACACAAAATTTAAAAAACACACAACTATGCAAGTATCTAATACGATCAATTACTCGCAGAAAATTACCACTCAAAAATCAGTTGCTACCCCAGCAATTGTAAAGAAAGACATTACAACTAAAATAGTATTATTCGTAAGCATGCTGAGCTGTCTGGCTCTTGCTGTGAATATTTAATTGAAAATATTTACAAGGCCGGAGATTGTCAGGAGTTCAGTTTGTCTCTTGCCGGCTTTGTTAAAGGATCTCTCTTATCCTCTATATGTAACAATGGCCCCCTTTCCAGGGGGCCTATTGGCTTATAATAACTTGAGTGAATACCAGAGCTAGTTATTCTTTTCCATCTTCGGCTCTTTCAGCTCTACAGGCTTACCTTTTTTACGCACGCGCATATTCAGCAGCTCAACACCAAAAGAAAATGCCATAGCAAAGTATACATAGTTCTTCAGGTGCATTTCATGGGCTCGCTCACTATCCCAGCCTTCTACCAATAGTACCATACCTACCATTACCAGGAAGGAAAGAGCCAGCATTTTAAAGGTCGGGTGTTTATGTATGAAGTCTGCAATACGTTGGCTAAACGTAAACATGATAATCATAGCAATAACAACTGCTATCATCATTACTTCAATGTGTTTAGCTATACCGACTGCAGTGATCACACTGTCAAATGAAAAGACAGCATCTAAGATGATGATCTGAAACATGGCAGCTGCAAATGCCTGAGACTTTTTCTGCTTAGGCTTGTCATCCTCTTCGGCTCCTTCCAGTTTGTGGTGTATCTCCTTTACCGTTTTATATAGTAAGAATAAGCCACCTACCAGCATCACAAGGCTAGCCATATCAAAGCCTTTACCATATACGGAAAACACTGGCTTCCCTTTTTGACTGATGAGCCAGCTGAGTGCCATAAGCAACAGGATACGTACTGTGATACCCCCTACCATCCATATACGCCTGGCATTTTGCTGCTTCTCTTTGGGCAGTCTACCCATGATGATAGAAACAAAGATCACATTATCTACACCTAATACTACTTCGAGTATGGTAAGTGTCAACAAGCTGATAAGCGCATCTGCGGTAAGCAATTCTCCCATGTATATCTAGTTTTTCATTAGTCCTTTACAAATATTCTTTGCTATAGCAGGCCCTTCATATATAAAGCCTGTGTATACCTGCACCAGCGATGCTCCTGCATCCAACTTCTCCTTTGCATCTGCTGCAGTATATATACCACCCACGGCAATGATAGGGAAGCTACCATTACTCTTAGTATGCAAGTACCTGATCACTTCGGTAGCTCTTTTGCGTACTGGTTTTCCACTCAAACCACCTGCTCCTATTGCATCTACATCTGCAGTAGGAGTATTCAAGCCACTCCTGTCAATAGTTGTGTTCGTTGCCACAATACCCTCAATACCCGTCGTCTGCACTATCTCTACAATATCATCCAGCTGACTGTCTGTAAGATCCGGGGCTATCTTAAGCAATAAAGGCTTAGGCGCCCCCAGATCCTTGTTCATCTGTTGCAGTCTATTGAGTATACGCATCAGCGGCTCTTTATCCTGCAATTCTCTCAAGCCCGGCGTATTCGGACTACTTACATTCACAACAAAATAGTCCACTACTTCATACAACTCTTTGAAGCATTTCTCATAATCTGATAATGCATCTTCATTAGGGGTCACCTTGTTCTTACCTATATTACCACCTATTATTAAATGCTCTTTTCTCTGTCTCAATCTCTGGGCTGCTACTGCTGCGCCTTGATTGTTAAAGCCCATTCTATTAATAAGTGCCTCATCTGCAGGTAAGCGAAACAATCTTGGCTTATCATTGCCCGGTTGTGGTAGTGGTGTAACCGTACCTATCTCTACAAAACCAAATCCGAGGGTAGAAAGTTCATCCGTCCAGCGAGCATCTTTATCAAAACCTGCTGCCAGTCCTACAGGATTAGGGAATTTTATGCCCCAAAGTTCTCTTTCAAGTGAGGAGTGCTTGATGGTAAACATAGTCTTGAACAACCACCTTGTCGGGGGGAAACTATAAGCTATACTTAACCACCCCATCACCATATAATGCACACGCTCAGGAGAGATGGTAAATAAAATTTTTCTTAATACACTATACATGAGGCTCAAAGATACGTTAAGGGTCTTGTAAGTTTTTTAACATTTTAACATCATTTCCGTACTCGTCTATCTCTTATCTTTAATGCAGTTATGCGCGGATATTATACGCTTTTAGGCATATTAGTGTTTCTTGTACCCCATGCACTGTTGTATGCACAACCCATAGAAGGGCATGTGCTTGACGTGGATGGAGGTAAGCCTATGCATGATGTAGACATTCATAACATTTACACAGATGAAAAGATATCTACCAACGATGCAGGGCACTTCGCATTACAGGTAGAGCCAGGGCAGCTTATCGAGTTCAGGCAAGATGGTTATAAGGTGCTAAGGGTAAGGATCCCAAGAGGCAAATTGCCGTCTTACTTTAAAGTGATGATGGAGAAGAAAGGCACTGACGTGGTAGACTATGTGAATGGTAGAGGCGCAGCACCGGACTACAAGACTGATAGTATGCGCTACTATGCTCTGTATAAGCAAGCGCTCGAATACCCCAGACTAACGGGCATTGATGTCGTGCAGCACCCATTCAGCGCCATGAGTAAAAAGAACAGGCAGATATGGGCATTTCAGGATGAGTACGAATTCTACCAGCAACAGAAGTATATAGACTATACATTCAACCGTGAATTGGTAAATAAGGTATCAGGGCTGAAAGGCGACAGCCTTGATGTTTACATGACACTGTTCAGACCAACATATCCGCAGTTGCGAAACATGAATGAGTATACCTACTACAACTACATCAAGAGTACTGTAGATGCATACAGGAAAAGAGGTATCAACAGCCGCCACCATCTAAGACCTACCCCGAACTAATTGTTATCAAAGGTCTCCTGACAATAACACACCATACTGACTATTCAACACCAAAACACTGACTATCATATAGTTACGTCATCTTCATTTGTTAATCGCTCGTTAACGAGTTGCTAAACAGTAGTTAACAATACCCTATTTTATAGATACATACATAGTTCGGAGACATTTTTGTATTAAGTATAACCAGACACACTATACTACTAACAAACAACTAGTAAAACAAAAAAATCATGTGTCATGGAATTAGAAATTGCAAAAAAAGTGTACAGTGGTAAATACCACGAACGGATGGATTTTGAGTACTATTTGAACATTCTTGAGAGAGGATTCAACTTGCTTAAAAATCAGGCGACGAAGCGCAAGTGCGATAAGAACGAGCGCGATGCTATGAAGATGGCATTAGAATACAATCTGGAACAAATGTTCTCATAATATCATATAGTTTAGCTTTTAAGTTAATTGCAGGAGCTCATGCTCCTGCTTTTTTATGCCCTATACTTTATAGTATTTAATAACCCCAGTTCCCCTAAAAAAAGAAACCGCCACAGGTTAGAGAACCTGTAGCGGCAATAAACAACTCTTATCTTTAGAAGGAGCTCTTACTCCTTATTCTTCTTTTGATTGTCTTTAAACTTCTTGAAACCAAATGCAGCACCTGCTGCAGCTAGAAAACTAAGACCTCCGTCTAGCGGTATATCATCGCCACCTCTGTCGTCGTCGTCGTCACCGCCTCTATAATCATCATCGTCATCACCGCCCCTGTAATCATCATCATCACCTCCTCTGTAATCATCGTCATCATCGTTGCCCCAGTTATTATTGTGATTATTATTATTATCTGCGTCATCATCACCCCCGCCCCATGTATATACATCTTTATCGAAACCAGGACCTCCTGCATATGATATCACAGGTACGGCAAGCAGTACTGTTATTATTAAAGTAAGTAGAATCTGGTTATTCTTTTTCATGATATATCTCTCTTTACCGGTTAAAAGTATTATTGTTTGATCAGTTTTTCAACTACACGTTTGCCATTGCTATTCAGCTCTACCATGTATATGCCTGTCGGCAGCTGATTAACAGGTACTGAAACTTTACCCATATTTGCATTAACAGCTTGCTGATAAACCGCCTTACCTGACATATCCGTAATTCTAAGAGTTGCGTTATCAGCTACATCTTCGAAGTACACGTTCACCGTCGTTGTAGCAGGATTAGGAGCTATACGCACGTGAGCCTGTTTACTTTCTTTAGTTGTTATACTCGCAGCCTCATAGCCCATATTAATAGCGAACCTATTATTACCCATAGAAGCAGGATCTTTTGTGATATCAAACCAATATTCAAACCCTTCTGTTATCTCTCGTACTTTATTCAAGTATTTATCATGCAGATAAAGCTTAGCACCTTCCGGAACATTGAACTGTGGTACTCTTATGGCCAGCTCCATAGTTTCGTATGCTACTATACCCATAGGTATTACTTTACCATCTTCAAACGGACGTGCATCTATTGATATTCTTGTAGAGTCATCCATAAGTGTATACACATCAAGATCAGGATTATAGAACTTAAGCATATCCTTACTGTCTTGTGTATGCTTCGCAGAAGAATCGAAGTCAATAAGTATTCTATCCCAGAACAAGTCATTATCCTCTATGCTTATTTCTACCACATGTCTTTCTTGCTTTATATCAAGAGGGTCTGCTGTTGTTTTAAATAAGCTAGCAGGAGTATTATCATCTTTGTCAGACTCTTCAAAATAGAACGTACCTGAATTACCACTAGTAACTTCTGTAACAAAAGCACTACCCATAGGCAGATAATAATTAGAGCTGAACTGGTGAGATGTATAACCACCCCATGTACCCTGATTAGGATCCCAAACGCAGAAGTTAGCACCTACATTAGATCTGCTTACATTTTTAAGGTTTACCTGACTTGGGTAAGGGTTACCACATATAATGAACTTAGAGTTACTCCCCTTGTTGATCGTTACAGTCTTGTTCCCCTGATTTACAGTACCTGTCATATCCAGAGTTACAGCACCCGGAGTATAAGAACCTTGAGTAAGACCTTGACCTTTTGTACCTCTTATAAGAATACGAGCCATCTCATATGGATCCCAGCTTGAAGTGTTTGCTGAAGTAAAATCTTTCCAACCTGGGTTATTACCTGTAGTGCTGGTATCTGCTGTAGTAACATCAAACCAGAAAGCTGATGGAGCATTTACCTGAACAGCAGTAAAACCGTTAGACGTTCCACCCTGACCTGTAATATCTATATCGTCCGTTAATTGAGATAATGGTATAGAACTGCTGAACGGATGGCTTAAGAAACGGAAAGCTCTACGACCACCAGGTATATATCTTTCTACTGTTACCTTACCGTTTATATAGTTACCATTAGAGCTACCTTGTATACGAGCAGTACCACTGGCATTACTCTTAAGAACCAGTTTATCATTTGTAGTAAGTGTACCTGACATCGGCGCACATACATTAGTAATGAACATAGTATCGTTGATAGTACAGCCAGAGTTATTGTATAAGTAGAATACTGCAAGATCGATATTATTAGTAGCAGTGATCGTTTGTGCTGAACTACCCAGCATAGCTATGCCTCCTGCAGGAGCGTATACAGTACCACTGTCTAATATATCGCCATATACTTTAAGGTAAGCACTCCAGTTATTGATAGTAAGAGAAGCACCACTTCCCACTACAAGATCATTACAATAGATATATCCACTGCTAGTAACATTAGGATATCTGCTTAGGCCAGATGGTATCAATACATTATCACCAGACGTTGGCACAGAATTGCCAGACCAATTAGACCCTGTACTCCAGTCATCACTTGTAGAGCCATCCCAGGTAACACCATTAAAGCTGCTTGAAGAACCAGAGAAGCTCATTACTGTTGCCTTCTGTCCTACTGCGTTATCTTTAAAACCTACATATAAACCACCTGTAGAAGTGATAGCTATAGATGTATAATCAACAGTGTTGTTAGAAAACCCTGCATTACCCACATTAGACCAGCTATTGCTAGTGAAAGACATTACTGATGCTTTCTGATTATTAGCATCGTCTCTATACGCAACATATGGAGTATTAGTAGCTAAGTCTATAGCCATATCTACTGCACCTGCACCATTTGGTGTAAAACCTTTTGTACCTACTTGAGAAAAGCTGCTACCATTATACTTGTAACATACCAGCTTACTACTGCTAGACCAGTCTCTATACGTGATGTAAACATTATTATTATTATCTATAGCTGCTGCAAGATCTGAACCTCCGTTTGAAGACGCAGCGCCTGCATAGTTCCAACCATTACTTGTCCAATCGTAAAGTACAGGTCTGTTGTTATTATCTCTTGCAGCAATGTATGCGTAGCCTGAAGGAGATATCATCAGGTTTACATATGATACGGAAGTAGACGTAAAACCTACACTACCTAATGCATACCAATTACCACCGTAATAATATGCACATGTAGCTTTCCCGCCCTGATTATTATCCTTATATGCTACAATGATCATACCACTGTATACTACTGCTGAAACATAATCTACTGAACCGCTTGTAATGCCGTTACCCAGAGTAGACCAGCTACTACCGTTATACTTTTTCACGCAAAGCTTACCGCTTACGCCCCAGTCTTTGTATGCAACATATATATCGTTGTTATTACGATCTACTGTTATTGATACACGTTGTACTGATCCGCTAGAAATACCTGTAGCCACATTTTGCCATGAACTACCTGTCCATTTTTTTACGCTTAGTTTATCACCGTTAGCATTATCAGCAAAGGCAATGTATGGAACATCGTTGTTATCTACAGCCATATCGGTATAGTTAGCTACTGCATTGGTAATACCAGCATTACCTACTATAGACCATTGTGCTGAAGCGATAGTGATACTTGCAATAATAAATGCAAGTGTTGTTGTTAGAAATTTGATTGAGTTGTTCATTAGTTGTTTATTTTCTCTCTTATAAATTTTGTTCCCCTCATGATGTTATTATCATGATGAAGCAAATGTATCATCAGCAACAGATGCAATAACAAGAACTGTTAATGGTTAACATGTGAATAACAGGGCTGTAACAAACCGAGGGAATAACTATCTAGAGAAATGAAAATCTATTGGGCAGGTCAAAATCGCTGCAGGAAATACTTACAGAACAATATCAACTTCAAGCATGTACGATCTAAAATAAAAACAGGCTTAACATATGTTAAGCGCTTGTTATCACAATAAGTCGTTTTTTTGTTACTGTAAATAAAAAACCGCCACAGGCTAAAAGTAGCACGTAGCGGAAACAAACAACTAGTTTATGTAAAACTTACGGTATAACTCTATATACTGTTATTTACTGTTTTTATGTTTATTGTCTCTGTATTTCTTAATTGCAAATGCAGCACCAGCAGCTCCTAAGAAGCCTATCCCACCGTCTAACGGAATATCGTTACCTCCGTCATCGTCACAATCGTCATCTCCGTAATGATGATCATCGTCTCCACCACCATTATAGTCATCATCATCTCCACCGCCGCTACCCCAGGTGTATACATCATTGTCAAAGCCCGGGCCGCCTGCATATGTGGCAATTGGTATGCTTACTACTAGTAGTGCAATAAGTGCCAGGTATAATTTATTGGTAAGTTTCATTCCGTGTGTTTTTATGTTTTTTTGCTTAATTATCTTTTTATCAGTTTCTCTACTATTCTGGTATTCTCACTTTGCAACTCTACCGTATACATACCTGAAGGAATATCTGATAGAGGTATGCTAACCGCACCTTGTTGAGTATTTACTTGTGCAGCATATACTACTCTACCTGTAACGCTGGTTACCCTCACATTAGCTACACCTTCTATTCTGTCAAAGGTTAGCTTCACCATGTCAGTTGCAGGGTTAGGTATCAGCTGCATTCTACCTGTTTGCTGATTGCTGACCTCTTCTACAGCTACAGGATCTGCTGAGCTACTGATATAAAAGCGATCACCAAGTGTACCTGCGATAGCAGTATCTATATCCACATTGTACTCCATACCAGCTTGTAGTGGTTCTACTTTATTCAGATATTTATCGTGCAGATAAAGTGTAACACCAGCAGGAATATTTAGCTGAGCTACTTTGATCTTAGTACTCATATTTTGATAAGCATCTATACCTACAGGTATGATATCATTCTTATCGTATGGTCTTGTATCAACTGTTAGTTTTTCATTATCGGCTGACTTACTATAGAAATCCAGCTCAGGGTTATTTAACTGAACGAAGTCAAAAGTATCCTGCACAGCCATACCTAAAGTATCATCGTAGTTGATAAACAGTTTATCCCAATAGTGGTCGTCATCCTCTACAGTCAACTCAACAATATATTGAGCTGCCGTTCCTTTAAATTGGTTATTAGCAGGGGTAGCATCAGTCTTGTAGTTTTCAGAATAGTACATATAGCCTGTACTACCATTAGTAACTGTTGTTACAAATGCTCCATTGATCGGCAGAACATAATCGTTAGAGAAGTAATGTGCTGTATATCCGCCCATTGTACCCTGACGAGGGTTCCACACGCAGAAGTAACTGGACACATTGTACCTGTATACATGCTTCAGGTTTACAGGAGACGGATAAGGGTTACCGCATGTAATAAAGTTTGAGTTGCTACCTTTTGGATAGTATAACCAACCGCTACCCTGATTAACAGGACCTGTCATATCAAGAGTTACAGCATTAGGAGTATAAGCACCTTGCACTAAGCCCTGACCTTTAGAACCACGTATGAATATTCTTGCCATTTCATGCTGTCCCCAGCTTGCTGTATTTGCAGAGTTAAAAGATTTCCATCCAGGATTATTACCTGCTGTGCTGTTATCAGCAGTAGTTACATCAAACCAGAACGCTGACGGAGCATTTACCTGTACAGGCGTAAAACCATTAGTTGAGCCACCCTGACCTGTAATATCTATATCATCAATAAGTTGTGAAAGTTTGATAGAGGAGCTAAACGGATGACTGAAGAAACGGAACGCTCTGCGGCCACCTGCAATGTATAGCTCAACCGTTACATCACCTGTAATGTAGTTGCTACCACCAGATGCAATACGCGCAGTACCGTTAGAATCACTCTTAAGTACAAGGTGATCATTTGTGTTCAATACACCACTAGTTGGGTAATAAGCTTTTGTAATGTTAAGCGTACCACCTAATGAGCAACCTGCGCTGTTATTTAACTCCAGCTCTTTAACTGTATTATTCTTAAACGTGTTAGCCGGTATACTTTGTGCTGAGTTTCCTTTCAACACGATATATCCGTCTTCTGCATCCAGTGTACCATTTTGAGTAATGCTACCTCTTATATCCAGTGTACCGCCATTCAACGTCACACTACCACCACTCTGAATATTGATGTTATTACATATTGCAGTACCTGCACTATTTACTATGATCGGATATCTGCTTCTGCCTGAAGGGATAACTGCACTTATAGAAGATGAAGGAGCTGTACCGTTGGTCCAGTTGCCAATATCATTCCAGTTAGTGTTCTTATTACCCGTCCATGTTACACTGGTAATAACAGTTACCGTGTTGCTCATTACAGTTGCTTTTTGGCTAACTGCATTGTCTTTAAAGCCTACATATATCTTAGAACCGTCTACTGCTATTGATGTGTAGTCTACTGTATTAGAAGAGAAACCAGCGCTCCCTACATTTGTCCAGCTACTACCATTGTAAAGCATTACAGAAGCTTTCTGATTATTGTTATCATCACGATAAGCAACTACAGGAGCACCACTTGCTAAGAAATCTATATCTGTAGAACCTGCACCGCTAGGTGTGAAACCTGCACTACCAACAGTACTCCAATTGCTACCATCCCATTTCATCACAGTAGCTTTATTACCGTTATTACCGTCTTGATATACTACGTATAAATTATTATTGCTATCAAACTTTGCACTCACATTACTTACAGAACCCGCAGACACACCACTGCTACCTACTGTATACCAACCATTACCTGTACTTCTTTTAACTGTCAGCTTATTGTTATTAGCGTGATCTCTATAAGCAAGGTACAAGTCAGCAGAGCTGTTCATAGTAAGAGAAGTATAAGAAGCCTGCCCTGAAGAGAAGCCCACCTGGTTACCTGCAGCTACCCAACCGCTGCCGTCATATGCAGCAACTGTTGCTTTACCGCTTTGGTTACCGTCGCTGTAGCCTACGTGTACTTTACCACTAGCATTGATAGCGATAGAAGTGTAGTCTACTGACTGGCTGGTAAAACCTTGGTTTCCTAAGAAGCTCCAGCCCCAAGACTTGTAGCGCATAACAGATGCTCTACCACCTTTATCGTTATCGCTGAACGCAACGAATAAGTCAACACCATCAAAACCAATAGACACATGCTCTACAGAGCTTGGAGATACACCAGTACCACCTACGCTTACCCAATTGTTTCCATCCCACTTTTTTACTGTGAGCTTGTCACCCTTTGAGTTATCTGCATAAGCAATGTATGGCACACCGTTAGCGTCTACAGCCATATCTACATGATTGGCTACAGCACCACTAATGCCTGCACTACCTACTATTGACCATTGAGCCTGGGAAGTATATACGCTTGCGAGTACTGCAAACGCAGTGAGAAGGGACGTAAATATCCTTTTCATTGTGTGTGTTTTTTATGTTTTTTGTTCTGAGTAGCCGGTGTTTGACAGCTACTGCACCTAATACAATAAGTGCAATCAACTCAAAAGTATGTTATCAATACACTATATGTACTAAAACACCACTTGGTTAACAACAGAATAACAAGAAATGAATACTTAAAAGGCTTACTAGCCCTCTACCCATCTACGAAAAACGGATGCTTTCTCTTTACTAATAACTACATCATCACAATCGAATGCTTTCATTTTTACATGCACTTTGCTCATCTCATCTGTATGCATAGAGGCTATGTAAGGCATAGCAATAATGTTTTGTCTGTTGGCTCTGAAGAATTGTTCGGGGTCCAGGAGTTCTTCTATCTCATCAAGCGAACGATAATCAGTGATATACTTTTTACCTTCATTATTCACGAGATATATCACTTCTTGTTTTTGGAAACATACTATCTCGTCTGAAGGAACCAGCACTACATTACGACCTAAGTGTACCGCAAAGCGTTCTTTATACTTCTTGCTCCCTTGAAAGTCTTTGAACAACTCTCCTATTTGTTGTAAGTAAGTGGTATTACCAAACTTGCTTTGCAGCAGATGAAACTTATCGAAAGCTGCTTTTAGTTCTGATTTGTCTACAGGTTTTAGCAGGTAGTCTATACTGTTCACCTTAAAGGCTCTTATGGCATATTCATTGAAGGCTGTGGTAAATATGATAGGACACTGGATATTATAGTCGGCAAACACATCCAAAGCTATACCGTCTGACAATTGTATATCTGATATGATCAAATCCGGGCTTTGCACCTCCAGCTTCCTGCGTGCTTCTTTTACTGAGGCCACAGGCCCGTTGATGTTTGCCGTCGGCTCTAACTGTTTTACCAGCTTTAGCAAGCTGGCTGCTACTAATGGTTCATCTTCCAGTATCAATATTTCCATCCGCTACAATTTACAATAATGGTATTTTAATAGTATAGTGTTCGTCTGTATTCTCTATAAGTATCGGCTGCTCCGTAAGGAAGCCATAAAGGTCTTTCAGCTGTTGCAGTCCTCTTTTATTAGAGGTCTCTATCTGCTTGCGCTGATGCTTATTATTATGAATGAACAAATAATCACCCTCGTCCCATATCACGATCTTAAGCGGTGTTTCTGCATCCACTACATTATGCTTGATGGCATTATCAATGATCATTTGCAACGTTACCATCACAATACCTTTATCCTGTGCCTCCTCTGATATTTTCAAATGAATACTTAAACCGTCACAATATCGTATCTGCAGCAGCTCTATATAATGACCTATAAACTCTACTTCTTCGTACAGGTTCACCACCTCGCTCTCTTTATGCTGCAACACATAACGGTACACCTTAGACATATGCCTTACAAACTCTGATGCCAGATCAGGGTTTGTATGTATCAACCCATCCAGAGAAGTGAGCATGTTAAAGAGGTAGTGAGGATTTACCTGATTTTTTAATTGGTGGTATTGCAGGTCTGATTTTTCCTGCTCCAGCATAGCGGTTTGTACTTCCAGTTCTGTTTTTTCAGTAACTGCTGAGAGCCAGTGCTCAAAGAAGTGTATGGTGTAAAAAGCAAAGTTGAACATGATAATGACCACCAACACCATCATGACCATTACAGCGGAAAACTCTTTATTAACAAAGTCAGGAATATAATCATGCGCTACATATACACCTGTTAATATGATAGGTGATATAACTATGATGCTAATTAGTATCTGTAGCGTTATTCTGCCAATAGGACCTTTCTCGAAGGGGAAAAAGTTATTGAGCTTCTTGTTGATGAACTTGATCAGAAACCAGAAAGCTAAAAACCATAAACACTGATATAAGAACAATGGCACATGCAACCACCCCCAGGAAGGTCTTAAATAAAACCTGAGACAAGAGGTAAGCAATGCAAAATCTACAATAAGGAAATAAGGCATGTATTTTACCTGCTTCACAATATCGTTTCTTGCTTTATCAGCTTTTGATATGGTCAGTTTCAATGCGCTCACAAAATACTCTTTTATACATATGGAGACACCTCTTTAGGAGGAGCTATCTCTAATATTTTACCATCTTCCATCTCCATTATCCTGTCAGAGCCATTTGCAAAGTCCTGATCGTGAGTCACTGTTATTATAGTCTGGTCGTTATCTTTTGCCAATTGCTGAAAAATATCAAACACCCTCATAGAGTTTGCCTTATCCAAATTGCCCGTAGGCTCATCCCCCATGATTATTGCAGGATCATTAATCAGCGCACGAGCTATGGCTACTCTTTGCTGTTGCCCACCCGATAGTCTGTTAGCATGTTTACGTGCAAATTCATCCATACCTACCAGCTTCAATTTTTCAATAGCACGGTGCTCTATTTCCTGCTCGCTGAACTTTCCTAGTTTCAATGCAGGTAGCATCACATTTCTTAATGCTGTGAACTCAGGCAATAAAAAGTGGAACTGAAAAACAAAGCCTAAATGCTCATTCCTGAACTTAGATAGTTTATTCTGAGTTTTACCTGTTAAGGCCTCTCCTTTTATATGTAGCTGCCCTTCATACTCTGTATCCATTGTAGACAGAATATAAAGTAGTGTACTCTTACCACATCCTGACTTCCCTATGATAGAAAAGAACTCTCCTTTATTCACCTCAAAATCCAGCCCTTTAAGCACCTCAAATTCTGTAGGGTGATAAAACTTCTTTTTTATCTGCTCTGCCTTTAATACAGTTGACATGTTTTAGTTTTTAACCTCTGATAATTTGTACAGGATCTATCTTGGCTGCTTTTCTGGAAGGGAACCAACCTGCAAAGAGTGTGGTCAGGAACCCGAAAAACAAACCAATGAGATAGTGTGCTACATTAAAGTTGACCGGGAATGTATCTATTCTGAAAAACTCACCCGCCGGGAATGGTGTAATAGATAACAGGTAGCTAAAGAAGAAACCTATGATCAGCCCTAAACAACCACCTGCTATACCTATCATCACAGACTGCAACATGAATATACCTGTAACATCAGCCCCCTGAAAACCTGTAGCTTTTAGTATGGCTATATCCTTCATCTTATTGATGATATTCATGTTCATGATGTTGTAGATACCAAAACCTGCTACCACCAGCAATGTAAAGCATACTACAAATGTCATGATATTCCTTATTTGCTCACCTGCCAGTAACGATTGGTTAGCTGTTTCCCAGTCTTCTATCTTCACGCCACTCACCTGATTTTCCAGTTTCTCTTTTAGTGCTGATGCTGCAGTAACATCATGCATTTTTATATTCAGGTCGGTTACATAAGAAGGATCTTTTTGCAATATTTTCTGCACTGTAGCTAGTGTTGCATAGCTCTGAGTCTCGTCCATAGCTGCGATACCAAAAGAGAATATGCCTACCACTTTCAAGTTCAGGTTGCCGCCTTCAGGAGTGGTAACACTTACACGGTCACCTACATTCACTCCCATCTTCTTTGCCAACCCTCTACCCATGACTATCACATCAGAACCCTTCAGCAGATCATTGAGCTCTCCATGATCCATCTTCTTATCCAGTTCAAACAACTCTGCCTGCTTCTTCACATCTATACCATACACATTACCGGGTATCTGCACAGAACCGTTATTATAAAACACCTGTGTAGATAGCTGTGGTGCTACTCCTCTTACCTCAGGCATGTCTTCAATACGCTGCATCAGCGTCATACCGTTCTTTATCTTGCTCAGTTCATTCTTAGGACGTTGGTGTTTTACTACATACCAATCCTCTTCCTGCACATCTTTATTTAAAGAAACTATCTTCTTATCCTCTATCTCAAGAGGCTTGTAAATATGCACGTGCGGAGTGTTGTCCATCGCCATATCTTCTGTGAACTGGTTAACCCCTGTCATAAAACTGATCATGATGATGAACATGGAGATACCAAAAGTAACTCCCAGCATAGCAACAACACTTTGCTTCTTTTTGGTCAGCAAATGCGTAACAGCGATATTGAATGATAGCTTCCAGTTCATTACTCTATTATTATTGTAGCATCTTTACCTAAGCCTTCTTTCACCTCTACCCATTCATCATCAGCAATACCGGTATTTATTTTTACCCTCTTAGTTTCTCCATCCATTTTCACCATTACACTATCACCTTTCAGCAAAGCATTTCTAGGTATCACCAACACTTCTTTATTTTTTGTCAATACAATATTTGCTTCCAAATTCAGCCCATATATACCTACAGGTAATTGTTCATCAAAAGTGGCATCTACACGAAACGACTGTTCTACTTTATTCAGGAACGGGTATATCTTTTTTATAGATGCTTTAAATACTTTATCGTCATAAGCATCCATAGTGATCATTACCTCTTGCCCTACATATACTTTGTCCAGATCATCCTCATCAACAGATAGCTTTGCGATCATGTCTCCTGCACCTATCAATGCAACAGGTTGCGTTGGAGATATCAAATCACCTTGTTTCTTATATATCTCATATACTACCCCATTCATAAAGCTTTTGAGTCTGCCTACATTTTGCTGTGCTCTGTTTACCTCTAATTGATTTTGAGCCTGCTGTAGTTGCAGCTTGCCGCTAAGCTTTTGTTGCTCATACTGTCGCTTTAAGTTCTGGTAGTCTTTTAGAGAGCTCTGATACTGCAGATAATACTTCTCATATGCACTTTGCGATATTGCGTCTTGGTCGTAAAGTTTTTTGTAGCGATTGTATTGTAACTCATCTTGCTCCATCTTTATTCTGGCCACTTCTATCCTCCCCTCCAACTCCTGATATACAGGGGCGTTATCACTAACCGTAGGTATTGTTTTTTGCACTACCGCAGCAGCACCTTGCTCTTGTGCTGTTCTTACCTGATTGCTTATGTAAAACAATTGTTGACCTTCCTTTACAGTATCTCCTTCATGTACATATACTTCTTCCAGATACCCATCTACCGTTGACACTACCTTATATTCCTGCTCGGGTACTAGTGCACCTGAAGCATACACTGCTGAGGTAAGTTTTTTCATTTGCGGATGTACCTCTTCTGTATCACTACTACAGCCTGTAATAGAGAATACTAATGCAGCAACTACTGTTATCGCCATCCATGTCAGGATCTGCTTCATGACTATTAAAAATTTTGTGTACTTAGTAAGTGATATAAAATTCCGTCTGCAAGATTTTGCAGGTATTCCATTCTTGTTCTGTTATACTCTATGAAGATGTTATTAAACTCATCAAACTCCATCACACCCTCTTTGATATTAAGCTGTGCTATACGCAAGTTATCTTTTGCAGTCGTTACCTTTTCTTCGAGTATCTTATGCTTCTTGTAGGCAGCATTATACTGAACTAGCCAGTCTTCTTGCTGCTGAGTAAGCATGGCTTGTGTGCGCTCTTGTTCAAGCTGTGCACTTTGTAGCTGTAGCCTACTTTTTTGTGCCATAGAGTGGTAATATGTTCCTTGAAAAAGAGGAACATTCAACCTGAGACTAACACTAGCTACATTGAAATCGATATTATCAAAGCCAGGCTCGAAGTTGGTTTGCATGTTATAAGTGTATCTACTGTTGAGAGACAGGTCAGGCAGACCTCCAGCTCTGCTTTCACGCAAAGAAAGTTCAGCCGTTCTTACTTTTAAGATAGACTCTTGCCATGCTGGTCTGTTACTCACCTCAGCGCCTTCATACATCACCGGCCAGTCAAAGTCAGATAGTTCTTCATTAAGAACAATGCTATCAGTAGTAAGTATAGCGTTAAGGTTATTATACGCTTGTTGTAAAGTTTGCTCGTAACCTATGCGTGCAGTCTTTACATCTAACTGTAAGTTTTTTGTTCTGTTATAGTCTGCGGGGTTCACAACACCTTGCTCATTGCGCTCGGTCATGATTCTTAATAACTCATCTGCAGTTTCTTCGTTCTCTTCATTTAGCCCAACAACTTCTTTAGTTACCAGGGTTTGATAATACGCTTGTATTAATTGTAAGTGAAGGTCTTCTAAAGCTTTTCTGGAAGACCATACACTTTGCTCATACTGAGCCTTGGCTCTTGATAGCTTTGCCCAGTTAGACAGGTTAATCACTGGTACGTTTAACTCGGCACCTGCTGCAAACACATAAGGCAAACCAAACTGTGCCTTTAGGTAAGTACCTGGTGTTCCACCTAGGGCCTCCGCAGGTATCAGCTGAGTAGCCAATATGGGATAATAATCTCCTGTTGCAAATGCATTCACTCGAGGATAAAGAACAGAAGCTTGCACCTGCTTATCTTCTTTCGCGAGTTGAGGCTGTAACACTGCTTGTTGTGCTGCAGGACTGTTTTTATCAGCGAATCGTAATAGCTCATCCAAGCCATCTATTGCTACCTGTGCAGAACTATGCAGGGTAATTAATACAGCAGCAAAAGTGAATAAAAAGCGCATGATGTTACTATTTCTTTATACAAAGAGAACAAATAACACATATGCAAACAAATCGCTATCAGTGAAACGGAATTTTTGTACAATGAAAAGGAAACAAACTATATTATGAGAATTTGCAACTCAGCCAATCCTTAACATCAAAGCTGGGGCAATCCTTATACACACGAGGAAAATCTCTGTGGCCTAATATTTCTGCATCCGGATACTTTACCTTTAGATGCAACAATAATTTGAGTATAGAAATCTCTTGCTCTAGGCTTCTTGTATCAAGAGCTTTACCATCTTTGCCTACACCACCTATATAAGACAAGTGGATGCTATTTGTATTGTACCCTTTGACCCCATTAGCAACCTTACTATCATCAAGCAGTTGAGTAATAGTTCCATCATATGAGATGATATAGTGATAACCTGGGTTGTGCCAGCCTAATACATATTTCCAGTAATTCTGAATACTTTTTACAGTATTATGAACTGGTGTAGCAGTACAATGAACTACCAAATATTTGATTGATCTCATTTTACGGTAGTTTTATATTCCAAAATCGAAGTATCCACCTGGTAATGGTATATAAGCCTAGCACTAATGCTAATTTTACTAGCAATTTATTTCTGCTATTCAGTTCAGCCACTTGCTGCTCGCTTTTAGATAACTTTTCTTCTAGCAGCACTAGTTCTGCTTTATTAACTACCCTCACCTCACGTATACGATAAACCGTGTCTACTCTAGACACAACAGATGGGTATTGTATAGTAGTTATAAGTTTCCCCTTAGGGTCGATTTGGTTTGTTAATGTATCGCAATCTACGTGAAAGGCTACTATCTCCTGCTGAGGTATTCCTTCTTTATAGAAAAATGTATCAATTAAGTATTCAGTATTACTAAACTTTTCAGCACATATATCAGTCAATACTTTGGGTTGTTTTACTTGGACTTTCAATAGTAACCTTTGAGCTTTCTTTTCTGTTAAGCATCCCAACATCATCATACACGTTGTAAGTAATATGGCCAGATAGGTTATAGTATCTTTCATGTTTTATTCGTTTTCAAGTCTTTCAAGCCTTGCGTTAATCAATTGTATTTCTAGCTTTTGTATTGCCATGTCCGTTCTGAAACTGTAGTAGACACTGAGCACCGTCCCGACACTTACTGCAGTACATACAATAAGTGCCCAGATCAACCTGAGGTTAATACCTTTTAGATGTTTATCGATCAGTGATATTTCTTGCTGTGTCATGGCGTTGAGTCTTTATCCTGTCCTAAAAAAATAACAGCAAGAGCAGTTATTACCTGCACAATGTTCATTACATACTCAAACCAAAGAGTAAGGTACACTTTGACAGAATCATCTACTCCGGGCAAACTATCTATAAGATTATGCTTAGCTGCTAGTAGCAAAGCAATAATTGATGTTGTATATACAAGCCAGTTAGGGGCACTATTATTAACTTGGGCTAGGCCAAATTTCAGATTTGTTTTCATGGTGTAATAATTATTAGAATGTACTTAGCAATGTTCTTTTCCAGCCGACTGAAGTTTTAATGTAGATATAGTTGGTATCCCATGCCACATCTCCAATATTACCATTAACATCACTAGTAGATGTGGGCGTATAAGAATTACGGAGGCGTAGTTGATTATAACCGTTAGCATTTGATATATCTACACTAGATGTTGCGGACAAGGAGTTAGAAAAATAACCTGTTTCTCCTTTCACATACCACCTATCAGATAAAGTCTGTTGTGTAGAGCCAGATGTAGTTACCGACGTAGTAGAAAATATAATATCGGTCGGTAATGCATTACCTGAACTTTGTCCTGCAGCTAACTTTAAATAACCGCCCTGTTTGTTATCACCTCTAGCTCCTGATGCATGTATAGTTACAGGAGCACCTATGCCAGTCTCAAGACTACTTACAGGTCCTGATCCAAAATATATATTTCGATATCCTCCATCAGAAGAGTTAGGGTTGCCATCAGCTATTATAAGTTGATTTTGGTTAGTAGTACTTTGATAGTTTCCTAAAACAGATGAATTCTTATGACCGAGAGAGTTTGCATACCCAACGATAAACTGCCCCCTACTAGTTGAAGTAGAATTATAGTTGATAATATTATTACTTCCATATATAAGCTGTGCTGTTTCAACAGAAGAAATAGTATTAAAATCTCCTTGAATAATACTGTTATTTCCTCCTGCTGATATATTATTATTGTCCCCTATTAGATATTGCCATAATTTATCATTGCTCGTAGTATTGCTATTACCTATTATTATATGACGATTACCTACTGTAGGAGTAGAACTATTGTTTTTACCTATTACAATGGTTGCGAATGCGTTTCCTAGGCTATAGTCTAATAGCTTTATAGAATTAGTAGTAGCTTCTAGTTTAATTGAATTATCAATATAAACATCTCCTCCTAGACGTACTGGACCGTTTACATCCAACTTATAGCCGCCATCAGAGGTTATATTACCAATACCGACATTTCCGGTGGTTCCAAATATTTGTATTGCATTCGTCGCTGAGTATGTATTAAACTTTATTCCCTGGTCTGTTGTAAATCCTGTAAACTCAATGGGCTGAAAAGGGTATGATGTATGCTTATAAGACCATAGACCTTCAGGAGCATATATTCTCCATCCGTCCCCCAGCATTCCTCCTTTGAAGTCTATTTTTCTATTTGTACCATCTAGGTTTACTCCTCCACCTGAAGGGGCTGAACCATTTAACGATAACAACTTGGAGGTATCATTCCCTGTGTAGAAATTAATACTTGGTGATTCTATATAGCTACCGTTACCTTCTAAGCCAATAAAAAATCTAGATATAGGATGAATAGACCCTTTAGCTTTCAAAAGAGGAATTCTTGCAACTGCTGCATTATCAATATCCAGTGCAAGCAAACTGTCACTATGGATACCTCCTTCAACATTAAAACCATACCCCTGATCTTGTGTTTCTTTTCCTACAACAACATGGCCGTTTGAAAATACTTTAACGGCTTGCTCATTATTTGTTTTTATCACGAAGGACTGATTGTCTGTAGTGCCAATCGTAGCATCTACACCATAAGCATTACCGCCATCTTTGAAGTATATACTATGGTCAGGGAGGTTTTGGCTAATAATAGCTTTGATAAAAGTTGTATCCTTATAGGTAACATATCTTACTTTCTGTGCACCGTCGAAATGATATAGTACTGAATCTTGTAGATCATAGACAAATAGAGCTCTCTTAGCTGTGGAAATACTATCTAGTATGACCTTAGGAAATAATAAACCTCTACTTGTAGTATCAGAACCTATTTCCAGCCAAGCACAAGAGTCTGCAAAAGCTCTTTCATTCTGTCCTATTGATAACGAACCACTAATGTAATAGCGCTTCATATGGACACCTGTCTGTCCTATACTTTTAATTGTTATACAAGAGATGATAAGAATAAATAGTAGTTGTTTCATGGAGTATTATTTAAAATAAAGTATCGTGATTTTTTGTCCTTCAATTAATGGTGTATTAAGTATCACCTTACTTTGTATGCTGCTTAAAATATATTCGTCTAAACCCTGTCCTTCAGCCATCATCGCTCCTTCTACAAACACAGCTACATCTTTTACATTTAATAGTTCAAGATGAACAATTTCAGTCTGACTCTCATTTGCTACAAATTGTAGTTTACCAGTAGTCAATGACAAATCATTTTCAGATGTAGTAGGACACACGTAATCAACCTCGGGCAGCATGGGCATAGTAGTTACGCTATAGCTACTATCGTTAAATACAGAAGTATCAGGTTGATATAGTTTAAAGGTGTAAGTATAATGCTCATTCAGTTTTACTGGAACTACGAATGGTTCATTTTCGGTAGCAGAGAACTGTACGTACTGGTATGCTCCATTAAAGGTGGTCATAAAGGCCCAGGTACCGCTCTCTGTAGCTATCAGAGGCAATACTATAGCCTCACTACATACAGGCAACTCACCTAAGTTTATTGTATTCATTATTTAGTTTTTAATAGGATTTACAATACAGTTGGAAGGCACAAACACTTTTGACACTTCCAGTGTCATTTTAATAATAGTTTCCGTACTTAGTCTCTGCAGAGTTGCTTGTATATCTCTTGATTCGAGTCCTTGCAGTTCAGAAACAATAATATCCTCTCTGTGCATTGTACTCTGCGCAGGGACAACACTAAATGGCTCGAACATCATAAATGTGTTTCTCAGGTTTTCTATAAGCAGGTAGCTATCTGCTTTTGCCACTACAGCTATAAGGTGTACTGTATGTTGATCTAAAAAAGCTAGTCGCTGTGTGCCGACATCCGACAGCCGTTCTTTTTCTTTTGGTATATACTTTGCTGATGGTTCTGCTTTTAAATAAAAGTAATCACCAAGGTTATCTGCGGGCAGTAGTTTAAGTTTGTCACTACCTTTGTCAGCCCATATGCTGTGCGACACATCATCTTTATAAGCATTTGCGAAGCCATAGCTGAAGTACTCATTTTTATCCAGTATAAAGTTCTTGAGCTGTTCAAAATCTCCTCTTTGCATATTTTGTTTTCTTGGTTTTAAAGAATTGTTTACTAATCATTTTTTTAGGAGGGCTCAGTTTCTTCTTCACATATTTTGCAGTAGACTGCTTCTTGGCGATATTACCTAAGTATGTAGCGTACTCTTCCAGTGTCATACTTATCTTTGAAACAGTTTTGTAATAAAATAGAGAGACAGGTTAGTACTAACGCTTACATATATCAGATACCATAGAAAGCTGACCAGTATCTTTAGCAGCAAACTATCAACTGGCTCGGCTATCCAGTACTGAGCCACCTCCAAAGAGAATATGAGGTAACACCAAAAACTAATAAAGGATAGAGCATGACTAAAACATAGCTCACAATACCCTCCTGCTTTTGCTAAGAGCTGTTTGCCCGCAAGGTCCCATTTATACAGCCTACCCTGCCAGTTGAGTAGTTGATCCAGCCATTGCCCTTGCTGTATACTGATGTATAGTATCTTAGACAGGCTCGCCGTGCCTATCCAGGCAATCAAAGTAAATAAGATGAATAATATCATGATAATCGATTTAGATGTTAGTTACCCATTTCATACCGTTACATATCAAACAGTCATCTCGATACTGTTTAAGTAATGCTGGCAGTGCTTCAATAAAGATGTTCCACTTCTCGCGATATTGATTTTCTGTATCTGTCAGGAATTCTTTTGTTTCCTCACGCCCGTATACGACCCAGTTATTCAACCTATTGGTTCTTAAGTGCTCCTCCATGAGCAAGACTCTGCTCTTGAGCCAAACAAGCTCTCCGACATATGTTTGTGCCATATCTTCAAGCAGCTGTTCATAATCACAGCTACAGCTGAATTCAATATTTATCCCGAAGCCTTCTTTACTACTTATTTCCTTATCATCATACCAGCCTTTGGTATAGCCACAGTCGTTGGGCATGGTTCCGTTACAGCCTGTGAAACAAGTTAGGTAGGTGCCTGCAACCGAGACAGATGTTCCATCCAATAGCACTCTGGCAAAACTGCCTTTCACTTCATAATTAATATGGAAGCTATTTACCTGATCTGCAATTACATCTACTTTGTATGTACTCACTGTTCCACCTGCGTAATCATCATATATTTTCAAGTCGACTTCAGTTGCATTATTTAAGGCGTAAACCTGAATGGTGTGTATTTTCAACTTTCTGAGCCCGCCTCTTATCTTTCTATTCTTATATAGCGTAACACCCCTCTCCTTTGCTTCAGCAGGATAGTTTATTGTAGGCTTGAACTCACCTATGTCATATTTCTTAGCTGATATGTTGGGCAGGACATGATTAGCAGCCATAGCACTCATTAAGTCATTGCGCAGGAGCACTGTTGCCTGAGCTACTTTTTTCTTCGCTAAGTTTAAACCTGTGATGTACTCCTCATTAGCTATATGAGCAAGATTCTTTGCAGATATCTCAGGTGCATCCATAAGGTCTAAACCACTAAGCGACTCTTGTTGTATACCGGAACATACGTCTCTTACTGATATGATATTTTCTAGTTGATTCATGGTTGATTGTTTTTGAGATAAAGCAACCCCGTGCTACTTACAGGGTTACTTTCATGGGTAGGATATTAAGGAGCTGCAGTGAAGGAAATGTTAGTAGCTTCATTGATCTGACCTGCCAACACACTATATCCCGTATAGGTGATCTTAGTGATATCTATTCCAAATACATAGCCTGTAACATTATCATTGAACAAGTCTTTTAACTCGCCAACATTTGACACAGTAGTATTAGGGTAAGATGTCTGGCCTGCCAACTCAAGTTTATTCACATACAGAGGGAAGGAAACAACACTATCAGTATCCCACTCATAAGTACCGCTAGTGCCGCCTGTAATAGGCGTACCACCTTCAGGACATTCATACTGAACAGGAGCACATGTAGTAAAGTGGAACACACCATTAACATCAGGAATGTTGCAAACCGCAGGAGGCAAGAAGAATATATCCCACTCTAGCTTCCATTGGAAGGTCCACCTGTGGTTACATTTATCATAGTTCACATCAAGGTCCCAAAGCAATCCTGTAAGCGGATCTGCCATTACTCCTTGGATGTAATCGGTACCTCCTCTTTGGTATATAGCATCTATTGCGTCTATATTATTCAGGTCGGTAGCGAAGATGCCTGCATTACGGTTGTAGCTAACAAACTTGAGCATCTGAGGGTCGAACGTGAGGATGTGCTCCGTTGTAGTATCGGCAAAAGCATCGTTGATAAGACTATCATAATATGCATTTGACCTGCCCATCTGGCTAACATTTTGCCCTTGCTCATTAGTACCGCTTATCTCTAAAGCTTTGCGCCAATGGAATACGTCTGTACCACCAACTATGAAAGGGTTAGCAAATCCGCTATCTCTATAGACGCGTTCTATCTCCCACAATCCCATAGGGTTGATGTTGCCATTGGTCTTATCTAAAAAAGGCAACATTCTTTTCTCGTTACCATTAGGTAGCAGACCTGAACCTGATACTAATATATTAGCCACTTCTGTAGCCAGCTTGCGTCGTACTGCAGGTAGTGCAGAATTGATAGCAGCTTTTGCATGATCACTAAAGGTGTAGCTGCCATCTACATTACGAACATCATCACGGTTTAGCTGATATACTGCAGAGGCAGTAGTACGAGATATTTCAAAGAACACCTGTTTGGGTTCTATCACAGTACCGGGATCGCAGATACTTTCATTACCTGTACCATTGTCTGTACATACAGGTGGATAGTAGTTTACTTTTAGTTGTCTTTTCTTACCAGCGTCAGACTGGAGGTCTGTCTCGATAATTGTAGTATTGAATTGTCGTGCAGCCAGCAATGCAGATAGTACTTCATAAGGCTGCCCTTGCTTGGCATATTGCAGTATACTCTTTTGAGTGGCCTGCATAGCATTCTTAAAGCTCATGGCTTTTATATTATTAACGTTATGTAATATTGATGATCTGCCCTATTTATAGGTGTAGGGCTACCTGCAACGTATTGTTATATGCCGCGTCCGGCAAAGGAGTATTAGAGGGGCTAGCTATCAGTCCATGCTTCTATAGCATTCATACTGTCAGAAGACTTTTGCTCCGGTACCAGAGGTATTGTAGTTGGTCTGTGTCCTGCCTGTACATCAGCCGGTACTACATGTCTGGTATCCTTTACTAGTATGCCTGTTCGCTCTGCCCAGCTACGTGCAAAATCCTCATCACTTACAGGTTCGTTTGCATCGTTTACAGCGGGCTGCCCTTCTTTATAAAATTCTAGCTTCTTGCTATCCTCATTATAGCGCACTTCATATACTTTCTGCATTTTGTAGCGCAGTAGCTCTGCCTGCTCTTGCAGATCGCCACCTTTACGTGGCATCTTTTCTACTATGCTAATGCAGCGTGCTGTAATATCTCTTTCCGCATACTTACCACGCTCTACACTTAACTGCTGCTCGTAATCACTCTTCTGTTGTTCTAATTGCGTCTCATAATCCTGTACAGTTCTTTCCCATACGGTTTGTCGTTCAGCATCGGTTTGTGTATACCTACTATCTACTTCACCTTTACATTTAGCCAGCACCTGCTCTATACTCAGTTCTTCCATATCGCGCTTAGGCACATTAAATACCCTTTGTGCTGCACTACGTAGCGCTCCTAAATACCTTCCGGTAAATGCTGATTCCAGGCTACTTTTCATTTCTTGTTCCAGCTCAGGGCGAATAGCTTTACCTACTACATCGCTAATATTGTTGAACACGGCATCAAGATCAGAGTCCTTATCAGCCTGTTGCTCATCCGCTACAACTGTTACACCTGCGGTTAATTGTTCTAATAATTTGTTGGCTTGTTCTATAGAGAGTTTCATGGTAAATATGTTTATTGGTTATTGTGCTTTTTTTTTGATCTTATATTTTGTCTCGTCTCCGTATATTCTCTTGTAAGACCTTTCTGGGTAAAAGAATGCCGACCCTTGTTTTTCAGAGCCGTCTTCATTCAGCCCCACTATCAGTACATGCCCTTGTGGTATATCCAGAGCTATGTCTTTTGCTTTAATTGATTCTGTTTCGGTGACCACTACAGGTTCTAAGACTTTAGGCGTTGCTGCTTTTTTGTGTTTTGTCATTGGTTCAGGATTTTAAATTCTTTAGGATATTTTGCACTCAACATGCTTGCCGCTTTATAGCCTATATGCACCACTCTACCGGTACGCATATTACTCATAGCTACTATGCTTTTTTGTTGCTGCGCAGGAGCAGACCTAGTTATTGATACAGGCTGCAATATTTCATCCTGCTTTTCATGTAGTCTTGAATATCCTTTTTTGGAAAGACCGAGTTCCAATAACTCATCAGGAGCTTTATCGGGATTATCTCTAATAAGCTTTGCATCCCTTGGTGAGAATCTTTGTGTTTTCATTTGGCGACATGTTTACAATAGCAAATATACAACTATTCTATTAATAGCAAAATTATTTTTAAAAAATGTTTAGTTGTATTTATAAGATAAGGACATCCAACCAGTTTAGGGAATTCATGGTCTTATAATACTAAATTCACATTCTGAACTATTTTATATGAAGAAAACACTTACCCTGCTATTATTGACATTGAGCTGTTATATACTGAATGCACAAAACATTAAACTGTATGATGTAACTCCAGGCAACAATTCAAAAGGACCTTTTAGCCTATATGCCGGTGCCGATAAGTTATACTTTTATGCCTATGACACCACAGGGTACCAGGTGAGGCTATGTAGCATTGACAAAAACGATAGTATTCGTTATCATACAAGTTCAAGACTGTGGGGAACAACACATGCTAAACGACTAACAACCGTAAATAATAATGTGATTTTTGGATTCCCTGATTCAACTACCGATTACGAACCTTATATACTCTACCCAACAGGACATTATAGTCTAATAGAAGATCTCCGTCCAAAATTCGGTTCAAATCCTCGTGAGATGACAACTTTTGGAGAAAAAGTGTACTTTATTGCAGAAGATAGCAACATAAAAGAAAGCCTGTTTGAATACGATAACAAATCAGGAAATATCCAACAAGTACTTACAACATACCCATCAAATTTTGAAATAAAAAACCTGATAGCATATCAAGACCGTATCTATTTCATCATGTATAATAAAGTTGCAGGTAAGGAACTATACACATATGATCCGAAACTTCAAATTTATTGGAGACTATCCAATATACTACCTCAGAATACACCAAATAGTTATGACATTGAGTATATCGACGTTGATGACAATGGTCTTTATTTTACTGTAGAAGAAATAGGAGCAACGTATTACATACCCAACACCTTGCACTTATACAAATATGACGGCATACACGAACCATATGAACTACCAAACAGCCTCGTAGACAACATTTCAAAAAATCATTCAAAGCAAGATTACGGAATATCAGTATTTAAAGATGCGATATACTTTAGCCCGCCAAGATCATCAAACATCATTGATTATTTGTTAAGATATGATTTACTCTCTGCATCCCTGGATACAATCCCTAATACACGTTACTGTAAGCGCTTTGCAATACATCACGACAAGTTGTACATGAATGCTTATGATACCGGTACAATAAAACCCAGCTTATACTACTATAATGGGACAAAAGGTATACAAAACCTGCAACTACCAGTAAGTGACCCGCGAGACCTGACTGTTTTTAATGACAACCTATACTTTGTAGCACAGTCAGATGACAGCACTGTTGGCACTGAGATATTCAGATTTAATGATAGTTCGCTCACTATCGAGAATGTACTATCACCTTTATCAGATATTCAGCTATACCCTAACCCAACTTCAGGTGATATAAATATCCAATTCGATTCCAAAGAAAATCGTGATCTGGAAATAATTGTAACAGACATACAAGGCCGTGTTATGTACACTGAAAAAAGAAAAGCTCAGGCTAATACGGAAAACACTATTAATATACCTTGTACCAACTTTGCCAGCGGAACTTATATATGCAATGTAAAAGACAAGTCCGGCAGATTACTACTAACTAAAAACTTTTTGAAGCAATAGAGATTGAAAATACTAAGCAGTAAAAGCGCATAGCAATAATATTGTTATACGCTTTTTTATTGCTCTTATCGAAAGAATCAGTTCCAACGCTTTGTATTATTAGCCCGTCTCAACAGCTACAAGAATAACCACAACTAATTATGAAACATCTTTTTTTAGCTGCTATCACCATAGCACTATCAGGAAGCACGTATGCACAGCTAGACACATTTGATATCAACAAGAATACATCTGGCACTATATCATCACTCCCAAATAGCTTGATTAACTACAACAACGATCTATACTTCGTTGCAATTGATCACATAAGCGGTGCAGAGCTTAGAAAAATAGGAAAAGGAACATCATCACCTACACTCATATCAGATATTAGAGCAGGCAAGGTTGGCTCTACCCCGACAGGCATTAAGTGTGTTAGTCTTTTAAACAACATTATTTACTTCACAGCAACAGACACACAGTTCAACTACGAGCTATGGTCTTATGATGGTAGTAACATAAAACAGGTAGCCGAAATGTATGCGGGGCCTAGCGGATCTAACCCTCAAATACAGACAGTATTTGATGAGAAACTATTTTTTGCCGCAAGAGATCAGGCACATGGACAGGAGTTGTGGTACTACGATCCGACCACACAACAAGAAGTATTTGTACAAGATATAAATCCGGGACCTGACAATGCTAATATATTTACCATGCAACCTTATAAAGGCAAACTGTATATAGCCTGCAGCTCAGGACCTTCAGGCATGGAGCTACATGTATACGACCCTCTTGAAGGAAAAGTAACTCTCGTACAAGACCTAAGCCTAGGTTCTTTGGGTGGCTTAACCCGTCATATGACGGTGGCTAATGGCAAGCTTTATTTCCTGGGTACAGACGGTAATTCTGGACATGAATTATTCTCTTACGATGCCGTCAGCCCTATACAGCAAGTAACGGACCTTAACCCCGGAAAAGGTAACGGAGCTACGGTATACGACTTTCATAAAATGATGATAGAATGGAATGGCAGCCTGTACTTTGACGGATACGATTCTACAACCGGTTTTAACCAACTGTGCGAGTACAACCTTACTACCGGTAATATTAGCTTTCACACTATTAACAATAATGGAAGTGCCGGCACTAGCGATTATGCCATTTACAACAACAAACTATTTTTTGCTGCTACAAACGGATCTGACGGTCTTGAACTATGGAGTTATGATGGCACCAACAAACCTACAATGGCTGTAGACGTGTATACAGGCATTGGAGATAGCAAGCCTAAAAACCTTACAGTTGCAGACGGGTATCTTTACTTTAATGCTGAAATGCATCCTATAGGTGAAGAGTTATTCAGATATAAGGAGAGCACTTCTACTATAGAAAATGTAAATTCAAATATTCATGACATAGCAGTATATCCTAACCCTACTACAGACAATGTCCATATTGAGTTCTCACTTGATAGAACTGAGAACCTGAACATATCATTGACAGACATACAGGGAAGAACAGTATTCAGCACTGATAATAAACAATATGGCAAGTCTGTACATCGTGTAGCCATTCCTACTGAAAACATACCAGGAGGCACCTACATGTATCATATAACTTCAAATGATGGAGTAATTATGCACTCTGGCAAGTTGGTAAAACAGTAATACTACACCGTATACTCAGGTGGTATTTCATATAGAATTTTAATTACTTAAATTTAAGTATACTATTATTAGCCTATATGAAATACTACCTGATACCATTATTACTTTTGTTTAGCATTAGTTCATCTGCACAACCTTACTTAGACTCATTCGACATATATCAAGGTCAGAGTTTAGCACGAAGCTCATACCCCGCAAACCTTGTAGCCTATGGAAATACACTATATTTCTCAGCTATAGATTCAGCACATGGTAGGGAGCTATGGGTATTCTTTGCTAATGACACATCACCCAAAAGGTTAACAGACATATGTGCAGATACTGTAAACTCGATAGCTACAGGGAATAAAACTATAGGCATACATAAAGGAGACATATACTTCTCTGCTAAAGATGCCGGTGGTAAATACGACTTGTGGTTACACGACGGCAATAGCACAAGAAAAGCAGCAACTATAGGGAGTAATAATAATGAAGGTTATCCCGAATACATCACCAGCTTCAACGATAAAGTATACTTCACAGCAGTAACTGATGCAGCAGGTAGAGAGCTGTGGGAATATGACCCTGCAACACAAAAAGCACGCATGCTCGACGATATCATGCCCGGCTCGTTCGACAGCAGGCCTAATGACCTCACACCCTTTAATGGGAAACTGTATTTCGGTGCACTAGGGCAAGATGTGGGCAGAGAGATATTTTCATTTGACCCTATTAGCAATACTGTTGCTCTGGATGTTGATATCAACCCACAAGTAGGCATCAGCAACAGTTCTCCTGAAAAGTTTATAGTTGTAAATAACAAACTCTACTTTTTTGCAATTGATAGAATGGCAGGTCTAGAACTATTTGACTATGACGGTGTAAATGCTCCTAACCTGCTAACTGACTTAGAGGCCGGTTATAATAGTGGTGTAGCTCCCCAAGCAGGTATCGTATATTATAAGGGTGACCTGTACTTCAGTGGCTTCGATCAAAACACAATTAAGTTTCAACTAGCTAAGTATGACCTAAGCACTAACCTACCTTCAATAGCACATGTACTCAGTAGCACAAATCATGCTAATATCACAAGTCTTGCTGTGTTGGGAGACAACTTATATTACAATGCAGACGACGGCATAGCAGGGCAAGAGTTCTGGAAGTTTGATGGCAACACTGGTACTATGATTGACGATATACTTACCGGCAACAGAGGCAGTACGCCTGCAGAGCTTACAACAGCAGGTTTCAACCTTTACTTTAGTGGAGAGACTACTTATTTTACCAGTAGTTACGTAGGCATGGGTAATGAGCTATTTCGCTACTCAGACTTTCCTGTCTCTACTCCTTCAAGAACAAACTTTAATATGCCTGTATGTGTATACCCCAGCCCCACAAACAATACGGTTACATTTGAGCTGAATACACAAACAACAGAACCTATTCATATAAACATAACAGACCTGCAGGGGAAGGTTTTATATCGATCAACTCATACTGTACAACAAGATATAATTAACGTACGGGTAAAAGACTACCCTACCGGAGTATACTTGTATACCATCAGCAAAGTGTCTGGCCGCACGCTATCTCACGGCAAGTTTATTAAGAAATAATAGTGTTTATTAATCAATGATTAATAGCAACTGTATTTAATAGTTGATATTATTTGTTATGCAATTCATATTCATTATATTTAAAATATCACTATTCAATAATAAAAATCAATTCTATGAAAAGGTTATTACTTCCAGTTTTACTATTGATAGCAACTACAAACATTGCACAACCTTATATAGACTCATTTGATATTCAAACAGGTACAGGTTCTAACAATAGCTCACTGCCTTCTAATCTGGTTGCAGATGGTAGTACATTATATTTTGCAGCCAACGATGATGTACATGGCAAAGAGTTATGGGTGCTATATGCAAATGAAACCGCACCTAAAAGAATAACCGATATCAGACCTGACTCTATAAGCTCATTAGCTAATGGCTTCGGGAATATAGCCGTACTTAACGGCTGGGTATACTTTGCGGCAAGTGACACTACTCTGGGATGGGAGCTATGGTCGTTTGATGGAAATGGCACAGTCAATAAAGCTGCCGATCTGGATACAGGATTTTTTGGAAGCAACCCGCAATACTTGTTAGGCTTTAATAACAAACTATATTTTGCAGCACGTAGCTCAACCACAGGCACAGAGCTATGGGAGTATGACCCGGCTACTCAACAAGCAAATATCGTTATAGATCTAAAAGAGGGTACTGCCAGTGGCTATCCAACACAGCTGACAGCTTTTAACGGTAAAATTTACTTTGCTGCGTCAGATACAGTAAGCGGCATAGAGCTATATTCGCTCGACCCGGCTACAAATACTGTTACAATGGTAGCAGATATCAATTCAGGAAACAGCCCCAGTAGCCCGAGTGCACTAACTGTCATCAACAACAAACTATACTTTTTTGCAAGAACTACTGCAAATGGTAATGAGCTATATGAATATGATGGCACTTCAGCTCCTTCGAGACTTACAGACATGAACCCGGGTAACGGATCAGGAGCATTTACTTTTGGAGGTATCGTAGAGTATAACGGCAGTTTATACTTTAATGGCTACGACGTGTCAGCAACAAGTTATCAACTAGCCAAATACGACCTTTCAACTAATACAGCAAGTATTGCTCATGTGATCAACCCGAACACAACAGCCACTATAAGAGACATGGCTGTGTATGGTGGAAACTTATTTTATACCGCCAATGATGGTACATCTGGTAATGAACTGTGGAAATACGATGGTAGCACACACTCGCTTGTAGTTGATATATACCCCGGTGCACAAGGTAGTAATCCGGATGACCTTACTGTTGCAGGTACCAATATGTACTTTTCAGCACGTGCTTTTAGTATTGGCGCAGAATTATTCAGGTACTCAGACTTCCCTTTAAGCATAGAAGAAACAAAGTCAAACGCTAATATAAAAGTATACCCTAACCCTACCACAGATATATTACACATCAATATTAAACCTCAAAATACAGGTACATACAATATCTTATTAACAGACATTACAGGCAAAACAGTATACGAGGTGCATAAAGAGTTAAAAAACAATACGTCATATACTGTAAGCGTACCTACTAATAACCTACCCGCAGGAACGTACATTTATAAGATAAAAAGCTCTGGTAACAATAGCTTAAGCACAGGAAAGGTCATTAAATAATTATATATAGCTTGACAATTAAAAGGGTACAGAAATCTGTACCCTTTTAACTTTAAAAAAATTTAGATTTCTAATTCTAATTCTTTAACTTTATTTT
>CAZHDM010000014.1:0-92825 GCA_964531655.1 uncultured Flavipsychrobacter sp. | reverse complement strand
AATATTGAATTAATCTTTAATAATTGCTATTGATAGAATTTTTGCTAGATTATTAACTTTTAGCAATAAAACCTCGGTAAAGACATAGTAGTTCTCTAACTCATCTGGATGTTAATTATCTCGCTTTGTACCGCGATACAGTTCATATTCCAACAAACGACAGTCGATCTTGCTGTTGTAAAACTCGATACGTCTATTTGCTTTCAATCCGATCTTTTTAGCAAGATCCATATTGCCTGTGAAGATGTAGCCGTTATACCCCTGGCAATTTTGTTTCATGAAGTCTCCAATACGCTTATAGGTTGCTTCCAATTCAGATAGCTCTCCCAAACGTTCACCATATTCAGGATTTAAGAAAACTACTCCATCTCCATCTTTGGGAACGTGGGTATCAGCAAAGTCTACTTTATTAAACTCAATAATATCTGCTACGCCTGCAGCAGTAGCGTTTTTTTGTGCATTTATTATCGTCTGCTTATCATAGTCTGTAGCTATAATGCGCATGCCTTTTACATCCTCTTTTATCGAGCGCTCCAACTTGCCTCTTTCCTCCAGATAAAACTCCTCATCATACCCTCTAATATGCATGAAACTGTAATTATCTCTGAATAGGCCTGGTTTTGTATCTGTAGCTATGAGTGCTGCTTCTATGGCTAAGGTACCAGAGCCACACATGGGGTTGATAAAAGGTGATTTCTTATCCCACTTGCTGGCCAATATGGTTGCCGCTGCCAGAGCTTCCAACATTGGTGCCCTGCCGGGTATTTTTCTATAACCGTGCCTTGCCAAAGAGTTACCCGAAGTATCGATAAACAACTCTGCTTTATTCAACCTCCAAAACAAATGAATCACAGCACCTTTAAGTTCTGCACCTGTATCAGGTCTGGCACCTGTTTTATCTTGCATACGGTCTACAATAGCGTCTTTTACACGCAGGCTGGCAAACATGCTGTTATTGATCGTATCATTATACACGTTGCTAGTAACAGAGAAATAACCACTTCTTACTAACACACTTTCCCATTTGTACTCGTATACACGATCATAAACCTCATCTGCTCTTACTGCTTCAAACTCACTTATACTGTACAATACCTGACTGGCACAACGCAAACTAAGGTTTAGTCTGATACAGTCTTTCATAGTACCATTGATACGCACGCCGGTTTTAAATTCATCTATGATCTTATACCCTAGTGCTTTTACCTCCTCCGCTACATACGGAGCAAGACGATTGTGACATGTAATAACTATTGCGGCAGACTTATTGTAGAAAGACATATAGAGTGTAAATGTAGCACACTTAGATTGTAAGCGTTTGATAATTATCTACTAAACTAATTATCTTAAATTAGCCACATGGCAGACAAAAAACTCTTTCTACTTGATGCTTTCGCATTAATATTCCGTGCATACTATGGTTTGATACGTAATCCTCGTATCACTACTAAAGGCAAAAATACCAATGCACAGTTTGGCTTCACCAGTACTTTGTACGAGCTGATCAGGAAAGAGAATCCTACGCACTTGGCGGTAGTATTTGACACCGAAGAGCCTACCGAAAGACATACAGACTTTGCAGACTATAAAGCTAATAGGCAGGAAGCACCTGAGGATCTCTTAGCAGCTATACCAGATATTAAAAAAATAATTGAAGGGTTTAATATACCTGTGGTAGAATGCCCGGGCTTTGAGGCTGATGATGTAATAGGAGGACTGGCATACCAAGCATCAGATATAGGTTACGAGGTATTTATGGTAACACCTGATAAAGACTACGGGCAGCTAGTAAGAGATAATATATACATGTATAAGCCTGCTTACCAAGGTGGTAGTGTAGAGATATTCGGACCGAAAGAAATATGTGAGAAATGGAATATCAAGCGAGTAGACCAAGTGATAGATATGCTTGGTCTTATGGGAGACTCTGTAGATAACATACCGGGCATAAAAGGAGTAGGTGAAAAGACTGCTGCTAAGCTATTGGCACAATACGATACGCTTGAAGGAATATTAGAACATGCAGATGAGATAAAAGGTAAACTCGGAGAGAAAGTTAGAGATGGAAAAGAAGATGCTATTATGTCTAAGAAGCTGGCTACTATCATTACAGATGTGCCATGCGAGTTTCATGAAGAAGATTTCAAAATAGACCCTCCGAATAAAGAAGCCCTAACAGAAATATTTGCAGAGTTAGAGTTCAGAACATTGGGTAGAAGAATAATTGGTGAAGAGGTAATGCAAGAAGCAGCTTCAGACAGTGCTACGGCATCGCCTAATGCACCTCTTGATCTGTTCGGGCAGCCGATCACCCAAAAAGGGAAAGAGATAAAATATGCAGATGCACCTGCTAAAGAAGAGGTAGCACCTGCGGAAACAACAAATATTGAGAATACCGAACATGATTACCAACTCATAGATAATGAAGCTGCAGCTAAAGAACTGGTTGAAAAGATATTACAACAAAAAGAGGTAGCCTTTGATACAGAGACAACAGGACTTGATGCACACCAAGCAGATATTATTGGTATGAGTTTCTGCTGGGAAAAAGGCAAAGCCTATTATGTATCAATACAGGGTACTAGAGACGAAGCAAAAAAACTACTGGATATATTTCAGCCTGCATTTGATAAAGAAGACATACTCTGGATAGGACAAAATATAAAGTATGACATGACTATCCTTAAATGGTATGGATATGCACTGAAAGGAAAGATATATGATACCATGCTGGCACACTACGTTGTAGAGCCTGATGGTAAGCGTAGTATGGATATGCTGAGTACTAAGTACCTCAACTATATACCAGTTTCTATAGAAACATTAATAGGTAAAAAAGGCAAGAACCAGCTAAGCATGAAAGATGCTCCTATCGATCAGGTAAAAGAGTATGCTGCTGAAGATGCCGATGTAACCTTCCAGCTAAAACAAAAGCTGGATCCTTTATTAGATGAGACAGATACCCGCAATGTTTTTTCTGAAGTAGAAAACCCATTAGTACCAGTTTTACTGGATATGGAATATGAAGGTGTCGGGTTAGATACAGACTTTTTGAATCAGTACTCTAAAGAGCTGGAAAAAGATATAAAAGCTGCTGAAGAAAGTGTTTACCAGCAGGCTGGTATAGCCTTCAACCTTGCTTCTCCAAAACAGTTAGGAGAAGTATTGTTTGATAAAATGAAGCTGGATGAAAAAGCGAAAAAAACAAAATCGGGTCAGTATTCTACAAGTGAAGATGTGTTGCAAAAGCTTCGTGATAAGCATCAGATAGTAGATGATATTCTAGTCTTTCGTGAGCTATCTAAGTTGAAAAGCACTTATGTTGATGCATTGCCTAACATGATCAATCCACGCACAGGTAGGGTACATACTAACTTTAATCAAGCAATAGCGGTAACTGGTAGACTGAGCAGCATTAACCCAAATCTGCAAAATATACCTATAAGAACAGATAGGGGAAGAGAAGTAAGAAAAGCCTTCATACCAAGAAATGAAGACTGGACATTATTATCTGCCGACTACTCGCAGATAGAGTTGCGAATTGTAGCTGCCATCAGTAATGACGAGGCTATGATAGCAGCATTTAAAGAGAACAAAGACATACACACAGCCACTGCTGCAAAAGTGTATGGCGTAGATGAAAAAGATGTAACCTTTGATATGCGCCGTGCTGCGAAGGCCGTAAACTTTGGTATCATATACGGACAAACAGCATTTGGCCTAGCAGGCTCTCTCGGCATTAGCAGAACCGAAGCAAAAGAAATCATTGAGAACTACTTCAAAGAGTACTCAGGTATTAAAAACTATATGGATGATACCGTACAGTATGCTAAAGAGCATGGTTATGTTAAGACACTAAAAGGACGCAAACGTTACTTAAACGATATCAACTCGTCTAACCAAACAGTTAGAGGTTATGCTGAGCGAAATGCTATTAACTCACCTATACAGGGAACTGCAGCAGAGATGATCAAGCTTGCGATGATCAAAGTGCATCATGATCTGAAGAAGACCACCCTAAAATCCAGAATGGTATTGCAGGTGCATGATGAACTTGTATTTGACGTACCAAAAAATGAAGTGGAAGAGCTTAGAGCGTTAGTTGTATCAGGTATGGAAGCTGCACTACCATTACCAAACGATGTACCTGTAAATGCTGAAGCAGGTACAGGTGATAACTGGCTGGCGGCTCACTAGGCTACTACTCTTTGATATGATAGATCGCTTTTTTATCATCGCGATACACCTCTTCAAAAACATCATAAAAATATGGATAGTCCTCAACTAGTTTGGGGACTTTTTTTGCGTCACATATCATAATATGAATGTCTCGGTCTTGCATATACGAGGTAACGTTAAATAGGTTACCTTCCCAAGAACCCTTCATAATATTAAACCCTCTTCTGTCAAAATACAATAAGCCAACATTAGCCGGGTTCTCATCTAAAAATGCAATAGTACTATCCTTACCGATACCTAAGCTATCCAATAGTTTATCACCACCTGGCATCCATCTTACAGAACCAATATCCTGCAAGCCGGGATAAGTAGCTTCATCCATCTTAACTATCTTATTATAGTAGCGGTTACCAAAAAAGAAAAGTACTATTATAACTGCAAGAGTAGCTGATATAAATACAGACCTCTTTCCATTATAAGACTCTGCAAGAGCATTGAAACATAATAATACCGATAGTGTAATAGTGGGTATCCACATTGATACGAAATAATAATGGTGGTGTATCAATTGTGCTCCAAATAATAAGGTAAGCAGTAAGCTGCCTAAATACATCAATCCTATAAGTAACAGCAAGTGTTTTCTACTTCTATTTAAATAGATCGATGTAATACCACTGGCCATGATTAAGAAGATAACAGGGTAGTGGGCTATGGTGAAGTACTCATTTGCGAACTTATCTGTAACACAATAGGTAAAATACATTTTCATTTCCTCCCATCCTGAGAAAGGATTTATACGCAGTAGGAAGATGTATCCGTGATACTTATCTGCCAAATAGCTATTGTACAAATAGTTATATGCTATTAAGGCTAATGAGATACCGTATACTACCAATAGGGTTTTTCTTCTTTTAGCAAGCTCCAGACGTTTTATAAATAACATGTCCAACACGCTATAACTAATTACAGATATCAATATCACCCCTACGGAGGTCTTGATCAATGTAGCCAGGGTTAAAAAGACTATAGCTTTTATATAGTGAGAAAATTGCTTCTCTTCATAAAATCTCAGGAAAAAATAAAACCCAATAAAGCTTATTGATGTAGCTGCAGCATCGGGCATATAGTTGCAGGCATAGTAAGCAAATACCGGTGATGTAAGAACAAGTAAGGGTACAAAAAGTGACAGGAGAATGTTCTTGCTTACCTTAAATGATGCCAAGTACAGACATAGCAAACCTGCATAAACTGAACTTAAGGTAATGAGCTTATAGATTGTTGATATACTATCTCTACCAAATATTTTACCGAGCAATGCCGCTAAATAAGGGTGTATAGGAAACTCTATAGGAGTAATACCATCTGTAGCATATATATGATAAGTACGTGGAAGAAAGAAGTTCATACCTCTATCAAAATACTGTATAGCTACAGCCAGCCGGTCTGCCTGAGCCTCATCATGAAGCCCATAAGGAAGCCTGAATAAAAAATCAGCATAATAGCGGATAGCTATTAAAATGAAAATGATAGTGAAAAGACCTACCCCTTGATATAGCTTACGGTTAACAGGTGCCATACATTACACGACTAAAATATATAAATACTACTTACTTTTTATTTTGCTTGCCAAATGGGTGACGAGATTCCCATGCACCTTCTTTATCTGAAGTGTTTTTTTGCGCTTGTACCACTCTCTGCCTGATAAACCTGTTCCTGATATATAAGAATGTACTTAAGTAATTAGGTTTGCAGCCTATTCTTGCTTTTGCATCCAATGCAGTTCTTCCTAATATCAGCTTTGGTTTCTTATGTTTTATTGACTGTTCTATTGCAAAAAATAGAATATTGAAGTAGAGACTATATGTTCTGTTTTTCTCGTAATCGAAACCAATATAGAACATGTCGAAAGCATTCTCTTTTAGCCATGCGCTGAAAAAGCCAATCAGCTCACCTTCGCTATATATACCCCAGACTTTGAGTTGCTCAGGATATGCTTTTTTTAATTGAGGTATAAAATCTTCACTTAGCAAACCGATACGTACCTGCTGGTGTTCTGTTACTTGTGTATATAGATCATAGATAGCTGAACTATGCTGCTCTGTATCTTCTACATCAAACTCTTTGATGCTTAGCTGCTCCCAAGGTGCTCGTATCTTCCTGAACCTTTGCGCATACTTATGCTTTAATGCTGTTTCGTAATCGTCTATTGATTGCCAATCGCTATCAATTACCATCTCCATAGAGATATCATTACGCAGCATCATGTATTGAGGCTGATAATTGGTAAAGTATTTTGCCAACGGCTCCGGCATATCTTTTATCAGTACAGCACTGGCACATGTATGGCTCAATGCAAGATCAATAGCTTTATGATACAACTTATAGGCGTTGAAATCAGAAAGATCATTACTAAAGTATAGTGAGCGTACATCGTGCCTGAACAAGTGACCGCCTATTAAAAGCTTTGGCCTTACTACAGTGGTATACATTTTCCACCCGAAATGTTGTATAGGCTGCACCATTTTGGAGTTGACATGATTGGCTTTTAATTGTAAAATCTGAAAACCTGCTGCAAGTTTTGGCACTCCATCTTCAACAACTAGTAAATAGATAAATGAGAGGTCTGGTATAGAAGATTGTTCGGTAACCTTTAAGTGCTCGCTTTGTAAAAAGTGGCGTTCGGGTAAAAAATTATTCCAAGTATCAGGTAGCTCATTACTGTTACTATAATGTAGTACTTCAACCGACCTTAATCTCTTTTTACAATGTTTCACTATTTAGTCTTTTCCATAACTACATGCGGTATGCCTACCTCTGTAAAAACATCACTTGTTTGCTTATAGTTGAGTTTTTCGTAAAAGCCTTTAGCTACCATGCGCGCATGCAAAATGACCTTTTTGTAGCCGTGCTCCCAGGAAAACTGTTCTGCATAATTAACCAGCTCTCTACCTACATTCTGCTTCTGTAACAAAGCAGATACGGACATTTGCCTCAACTGGATAGAGTCTTCATTTTTAGGAGTAAGTATAAGGCAAGCTATAATCTCATTGTTCTTTTCTGCTACCAGTATATGATCGTTAACTTCATTACTCAGGTCTTCGTCATGTAGTGATAGCCCTATTGGTTTACGAAGCATTTCTTCTCTCAGGTTGAATACTTGAGGGTATAGATCATCGGTTGTGCTGATCTCCTTGAAAACAACATCTTTCATTTTAGTCTAGTACAATTTCTGTGATGGTATTACTCTTAATGATGAAGTTCTTTGTAACCGTAGACGATTGAGGACTACGAATATCTTTTACGTAGATGACTTTATACCTACCAGGTTGTATCAGGAACTCTTGCTTTTGGATGTTACCTGTCACATCAATAGGCCTGAACGTTTCAAATAGGGCACCATGCTGATATTGAAACTGAACTTTTGAATAAGAAGAAGGATTGATAACTGTAATTTTTCCCGGCTCTTCAATACCCAGGTAAACTATTACCCCGAAATCCAGATCCACATTTCTGTGAGAGATAGGATTGGTATTTATAGAAATATGATAATTACCCGGCTCATACTGTAACTGCTCAGTACAGAACTGTTTTGTAACAGGTCCCCGCACTAAAGCTTTACTAACTCTTGCAGCAAATTCTTTTACAGGACGATCATTGTTATTCTCATATTGGAATACCAAAGTTGCATCAGGAACTACAAGTTTATAAACATTCTTTTCTCCTTCCAGAACCTCTATATTCTGCGCTACGAAACCGTTCTTTTTTGTGATGGTGAGATCATAAACTCCTGGAGGAACTTCCATTTGCGGACGTGGGTTGCCATATGCATCTACCGTACGCTGAAATTTATATACTTCTTTACCTGTTCTAGGGTCTGACAACACTATTTCAGGAGCCGTTTCGTAGTATTTACCTCTACCATTACCAAAGTATATCTCTAATGATGTTTCTGCGGCTTTGGTTCTTTCTACGGAGTACGTAACAGGCTTTGTTGGTGCGGGTGCAGGTGGTGTAGTAGTCGTTGCAACTGTAGCTTTTGTAGTTGGCATTGGTTTATACACAGGCTCTTGTTGCTTAGCTGGAGCCTGCTCTACTTCCGGCACCGGGGGGACATAACTGTCTACATTTTTAGTATCGAAAGAACGTGTAGTGTACTTCTGAGGTAGTTTTTGCTTTGAATTACTAGGTATGATAGCCGTAACATGTTCTTTCTCTCGCTCTTTGATCTCATTCTGCACTACAATATTAGACGGCTGTTGTGGAGGTGTAGGAGTAGGCGGAGTTGGTGTAGGTTCAGGCTGTTTAGCCACAACCGGCTTAGGATCTTCAGGTTTGGGATCTGGCACTTTGAATGTTGGTGTCTTTACTTTTAGTGCGCTAGGTGCATTTGCTGATGCTGAAGTAACCAACTTTTTAATAGCTCTTGGCTGTATAAAATCACGCTTATATGCATCTACTATTTTACCTACTACAGGATCTATTTGCTCAGGGCTGGCTACCAAAAGGTAATCACCCAGACAGGCATATTGTGTCTTTAATGGCGCATAGTCTACAAGACTCAATATATATGGTTTGAAATCTATCTTCTTTTTCAGCAACTCGTCAAATACCTTACAGATATCACCATCACAGCTTTCACCACCATCAGTTATTAATATCAGGCTATACTTATTCTCGCGAAGGTTCACCATATCATTAATAGCAGATTGCTCTAAAGAATAAGCAATCGGGGAAACTCCAAGCGGGTGTAATGCTGCTAAACGCAATGCAATTTGAGCATAGTTATCCTTACTAAAGCTTACCTCTTTTTTAGTGTCAAAACAGTTATTATCAGCTGTAGGGTTTTGGTGACCATATACCCTGAGTGCAAACTCTACATTCTTATTTACACTATAGACACTATCCATCAGGCGGCCGATAATGTCACTAGCAGCTTCAAAACGGAACTCGTCATTTGTCCATTCCTTCAGCATACTGGAAGAGCCATCTAATAATATGAGTATACGAGGCTGTTTATCGGCCTCTTCTTCTTTAGCAATTGCTGTAAAAGCACTAAATATTAATGCAATACATGTAAGGAGTCTGAAAAAACGCATTATTATATTAATGGTAGTGTTACAAACCTACACTAAATGATTGAACTATGGGGCATCTGTATATCCCCTGAAAAGGGTTATTTAACAGATTTTGAGTTGATAGAGCAGTAGGGGCTGAGTGTGCGTCGTTATAATTTCTTTAACGTATACAGGTGGATTATATTATGTGCAAATGGTAAAATAAGCTAAAAGCATAGCTCATCTGTGTTCAAACACCCTAAAATGACTAACTTTGCCCACCATTTAAATTATGTCAGTTTCTACACAAATAGTTGAAGAGGTAGTCATCAAGTTTGCTGGTGACAGTGGTGATGGTATGCAGTTAACAGGCTCGCAGTTTACCAATAATACAGCCCTTACAGGCAGTGATCTTTCTACATTTCCGGATTTTCCGGCAGAGATACGTGCACCACAAGGTACAGTACCCGGTGTTAGTGGTTTCCAGCTAAGGTTCTCCAGTAATGAGATATTCACCCCCGGTGATAGCTGCGATGTATTGGTAGTAATGAATGCTGCTGCACTGAAGGTGAACCTGAGCAGCCTGAAGAGAGGCGGTATCATAATTGTAAATACTGATGGTTTCGATAAAAAGAACCTAAGACTGGCTAACTATCCTGACGGGCAAAACCCTATTGAAGAAGAAGGAGCATTAGAAGGATATCAGGTATATAAGATTGACATTACAAAGCTTACCCGCGAAGCACTTAGCGACATTCAGATGGGCACGAAGGAGAAAGACCGTGCTAAGAACATGTTTGTGCTAGGCTTCTTATACTGGTTGTATAACAGAGATATGGATAATACTATCCGTTTTCTGGAAGACAAGTTCGGACATAAAGAAGATATTCTACAGAGTAACCAGAAAGCCTTGCAGGCAGGTTATAACTATGGAGATACTATTGAAGCTTTTACCACACGATACAAAGTAGAGAAAGCCAAACTTACACCTGGTAACTACAGAAGTATTACCGGTAATACAGCACTGGCTTACGGCTTGATAGCAGCGGGACAAAAATCCGAGTTGCCTATATTCTTAGGTACCTATCCGATCACACCCGCATCTGATATACTACACGAGTTGGCAAAGCATAAGAACTTTGGCATACGCACTTTCCAGGCAGAAGATGAGATCGCAGGTATTACTGCAGCCATCGGTGCTTCTTATGGAGGTAGCTTAGGAGTGACCAGCTCATCAGGGCCTGGTATTGCTTTAAAAGCAGAAGCTATGGGTCTTGCAGTAATGTTGGAGATACCATTGCTTATTATCAATATACAGCGTGGTGGACCGTCAACAGGCTTACCTACCAAAACTGAGCAGAGTGATCTGTTACAAGCATACTACGGCAGGAATGGAGAGTGCCCTATGCCGATCATAGCAGCATCTACCCCTAGCGACTGTTTTGATGCTGTATATGAAGCAGTAAGAATATCTGTGCAGCATATGACTCCTGTTATGCTCTTAAGCGATGGCTACATTGCAAATGGAGCAGAACCCTGGAAATATCCTCAAAGTGCAGACCTTGAGCCAATAGAAGTACACTTCAAAAAAGGTCTTGATACTGATGAAGAAACCTTCAACCCATATGAGCGCGACGAGAAACTAGTACGTGCATGGGCAGTACCGGGCACTGCAGGGCTAGAGCACAGAATAGGCGGCCTGGAAAAAGAAGATATAACAGGAAACGTTTCTTACGACCCTGAAAACCATGAGCACATGGTAAAAGTTCGCCAGGCCAAAGTAGACAATATTGCAGAGTATATTCCACTACAGAGCCTTGACAGCGGCCCTGAAGAAGGCGATGTATTAGTACTGGGTTGGGGCTCTACTTATGGCGTCATCAAAAGTGCTGTAAAAGAGTTGCAAGGTCAGGGTAAATCTGTAGCGCATGCACAGCTGCGTTATGTAAGACCATTCCCTAAAAATCTTGGAGAGCTACTGAAGAAATATAAGACGGTACTGATTCCAGAGATCAATAATGGTCAGTTGATAAAGATCATCAGAGACCAATACTTGATAGACGCTAAAGGGTACAACAAAATAAAAGGTGTACCTATTACACGTACCGAGCTGGTGAGTGCTATAGAGGAGTATTTGTAGCAAACTTCCACAACAAATATTTTATTTTGTTGTTAGCTAATCATGTCACAAAAAGTATCTGTTTTTTGGTTTCGTAGAGACTTAAGACTGAAAGATAATGCGGGCTTGTACCATGCATTGAAATCTGAGCATCCTGTTGTACCCGTCTTTATTTTCGATACTAACATATTAGATGAGTTGGAAAATAAGGAAGATAAACGATTGGCTTTTATACATGATTTTCTTCAGAATATCCAACAAAAACTAACCAAGCAAGGCAGTACACTACAAACCTATAACGATACTCCAATTAATGCATTCAAACAGCTATTGAAAGACTATGATATAGCAGCAGTATATACTAATACCGATTACGAGCCTTATGCTGAAGAACGTGATAAACATGTAGCAGATTATTTGCTGGATAGCGATGTTCGATTCTTTAAGTATAAAGATCAAGTGATCTTCCAGAAAGATGAAGTGTTGAAAGACGATGGAGACCCGTATACAGTATATACCCCTTACAGCAAAAAGTGGAAAGCTAAACTGAACGACTTTTACCTGAAACCGTACCCTACTGAGAAATACTTCAACAACTTTTTCCAACAAAAAGAGATTAAGCTTCCTACGTTAAAAAACATAGGCTTCAAAGAAGTGGATTATGATGTCGTAAACCCTGAACTGGATGAAGACATTGCCAAAGAGTATAAGAATACACGGGATATACCTAGCCTGAGAGGCACTACAAGGCTGAGCGTGCATCTACGGTTTGGAACTATTAGTATTCGTCAACTAACCACAGAAACTAAAGCCATAAGCGAGAAGCTACTGAACGAATTGATATGGCGAGAGTTTTATCAAATGATACTGTGGCATCATCCTGAAGTAGTGAACAACTCTTTCAGAAAAGAGTATGATAATATAGAGTGGAGGAATAACGAAGAAGAGTTCAAAAAGTGGTGCGAAGGAAACACAGGTTATCCTATAGTGGATGCAGGTATGCGTGAGCTAAATGAGACAGGGTATATGCATAACCGTATACGCATGATAGTAGCCAGCTTTTTAACGAAAGATCTATTGATAGACTGGAGGTGGGGTGAAGCATATTTTGCAGAAAAATTATTAGACTACGACCTGGCATCTAACAATGGAGGATGGCAGTGGGCAGCAGGCAGTGGTTGCGATGCAGCACCTTACTTTAGAGTGTTCAACCCATATTTACAAACTAAAAAGTTTGACCCTGATCTAAAATATGTACGCAAGTGGGTACCCGAATTTGAAGACTTCTCAAAATATCCTGAGCCGATAGTTGACCATAAGCAAGCAAGAGAGCGATGCCTGAAAGTATACAAGGCGGCACTAAAAGATAAGATGAAAGATACCAGCAATATTGAATAAAAAAAGAAGCCTCTATCGAGGCTTCTTTCGTATTGTGCTTACCCGTTACAATACTTATAACTTTATAAACTTAGACTTTGCTATAGGCTGGTTACTATCATCCATTAACTGCATGAAGTACACATCTGCCGCAAGAGATCCGATATTTATTTTATTAACACCAGCTCTGTTTATATTTCCGATCAATACAGTTCTACCTGTTTTATCAGTTACCACGTACTTGATGGTGTTAGTTACTATATTTTCTGTTGGCTTGATAAATAGCTCATCGCCACTTGCAGGGTTAGGATAAAGTACTACCAGCTTGTTCCCTTCCATATCTACAATCGACTCAGGCTCTTCTACTATAAGCAAACCAATGTTACTAGTATCACCCGGAGCAATACAGTTATCGCCTGTTGACACAATACATCTGAACTCAAAATTATTCTGTGCATAGCTTACTCCGCTTACTTTAAGCTTACTTGTTTTAACACCATTATATATACCGTTGTTATTGATGTTAGAGAATATTCCTCCACCAGACGATACTTGCCATTGATATCTTACATTTTGTCCTGAAGCTTGTACTTCAAAGGTTACGTTATCTCCTTGTTTTGCTACTTTATCGGTAGGGCTTGCTGCAACTTTAGGAATTGCATTTACTGTTAATGTAAGTTCATTAGATTCTACCTGATCACAAACACCTTGAATGAGACATCTGAACTTACTACCGTCAAGTGTATCAGACACTCCTGAGATCAATAGTTGGTTAGCCATAGGTGAGTAAGGAGGTTGTCCATTGATATCTACATAACCTTGACCCGGTATAAGTATTTGCCACTGGTAATTAGTAATACTACCATTACCTCTTATTTCAAGTGTCTTAATGGCATTCAAGCAGGTAGTATCATTAGTTGCGAATGAATCCACACTTACCAATCCATTTACATTTAATGTAACCTCATCACTGGTATCGCTACAGCTATTGTTAGCATTAAAAATGATACATCTGTAAATGTTGTTATCAAAACTGAATGGTGGTTTTGCTATATCCAACTTCTTGGTAGTAAAACCTGAATAGTCAGTAGCATTTGTAATATCAACAAAACCACTACCATTATCTACTTGCCATTGATATTTTGCCACATCTATAGCATCTATATCAAAGCTTACTGCATCATTTTCGCATATAGTAACAGGCATTGGCTGTTTTGTTACGGCTGTAGAGCATGTTAATATTTCCATACCGCAAGCTGTAAGACCACCACCAGTAGATCCACTAGTAGCAGTTCTGCCACCCCAGATACGTTTATTACCTCCAGAGCCATTTTGTGCAACAGTTGTACTTGTTGTATTTGTTATCGTTGCTTCAACAATCAGATTTGAAGTACCGTCATATACAAATGGAGTAGATAGCTGAACACCAAACCAACCTGCACTCGTAAAGGTTAATGATGCAGTTTGCGGACCATAGCATGTTGTAAGCCCCGTAATAAATGTACCATTAGGGAATGTAGTAATATTCGTATGCCCGACACTTACTCTAAGATCACTAAAAGACTTAGTAGTTGACGCACTATTATTTGACCTGAAATATATATGGGTGACCAAACCCGCTTGCAAGTTGGGTGTAAAATCTGTTGGCAAGAAAACCCATTGAACCTTGTTAGACGTTGTTGTATTGAATGGAAAATTATTATTTGACGTACCTCCTGCATATATGTAAGAAGGAGTCTGCGCTTGCGCCTGTGTTGCAAGTAATAGCACTGTCAACACCAAAAACAAGTTTTGTAGTTTTGAGATCATTTTAAAGTTTTTTAGTTATTACTTATCGTGGTGATGATAGGTTGCCAGCATTAAGATTAATGCCACGGTATTAATACTTTTTTAATGAGAACTTAAAATACAGATTAAATATTATAATACCGAAAAAATATATGTACCAGCCATATTAATTAACAATCATATTAATCGGTAGTTAAATATTTTGATGTTCTATGAAGTACATCTTCATATTTCCTTTATTCTTAGCAGCTATTTCACCTCTATATATACAGGTAAACTCATGCGCTACTAGTTCGTGCGTGTGTTCAGAAATATTAATTTTACCGGGTTCGCTGGTTTGCTCCATACGAGCAGCAATATTTACAGTGTCGCCCCATATATCGTAGGCAAACTTCTTCATGCCTACTATGCCAGCTACTACTGTACCTGAGTTAATACCTACACGAATATCAAAACTACGATCACCTAATAACTCCTTACGTTTTCTGGTAAACTCGCATATTTCAATTGCAGCTTTTACAACATTGACAGCGTGATCCGAATCTGGTATTGGTAAACCTGCAACTGCCAGATAGGCATCGCCTATTGTCTTGATCTTTTCAATATTATACTTGTCTATTATTTCATCGAAGGCTTTGAAGCAGGTATGTAGTTCCTCTACCAGCTCCTTCGGACTAAGTCGCTCGCCAACTTTAGTGAAGTTGACAAAGTCTGTAAATAGTACTGTAACATCATCATATTGTTGAGCAGTTACTTGACCACTATGTTTTAATTCGGTAGCAACCTCTTCAGGCAGGATATTTAGTAATAACTGTTCTGATACTTGCTTTTCTTTTGCTATCTCATCCCTTGCATGGCTGATGATCTTATTAGCTTTCTTCTCACGCTTATAGTTTCTGTAAACCAGAAATGAAACCAATAATAGTAGTGCTAATGCAGTAAAGCCGCTATAAGTGAGTATCTGTTGACGTTGTAACTTATATTTAGAAATTGCTTTTTCTTCTTCTCTCTTTAAGCTGTCTCTAAATTGCAGCCTGTCAAAGCTACCTTGCATATCTATACGTGTAAGTTCTCTTAGTTTTGCTCTGCTATATAGGCTATCGTCTAATGCTATATGTTTTTGATACGCCTCTAGCGCCTCGTCGTGCCGACCGGCTTTTTTATAGATATTACTTAATGCATCCCAGGCTATGCTTTCCAGGTCAGCAGCACTTGTCACTTCAGCCAGGTGTATTGCTTCCTTGGCATAATCTATTGCAAGGTTGTATTGTTTTTTAGCACTGTATACTCTGGCAAGTGTTGTATTTATAGCAGGCAGGCTAGCTAACTGCTGACCATCCGCATCTTTAGCTATGACCAATGCTTTCATAGCATAGTTATATGACGAGTCTACATAACCTAGCTTTAGATAACTATATCCTAGACGCTCATAAGTAATAGAAGACAATTCGTGATTAACAGGAAGCTCATCACTATTGAATAACTCTAAAGTAAGTTGGTAGTACTTAATAGCACTTCTGTAATCTTCCTTCTCGATGTAGCAATCACCAAGACCCATGTTCGTCAGTACATCAAACCATACAAAATTGACCTGCTTATTTTGTGCCTTAATTTTCTCGAAGCGTTCCATAGCACGGTCATAGTCTTCTACAAGCTTATATATGTTACCGATCTCATATTGTAGGCCCATCAGGTTTAAAGTGTCCTGATAGATGGAGCTACCGTTAGTCGACATATCTTGATAGAGTAGATTGTACGCTTGCTGATAATTATAAATAGCATTTGTATAGTCACCCAGATTTTTATAGGCTACACCAAGGTTACCATATGCTTGTATCTTACTCTCAGCAGAAACTTTCAGTTGTATGATCTCGTTGAGATTGGTAATCACATCAGGATAAAGAGACTTAGCGGTGTAGCAGTCTGCCAACCCGCTGTAAGAGTCATGTAAACCTTTTAAATGTTTATGCTTTTTTGCATAAACATTACATCTTCTATACCACTTTATAGCTTCATCATAATCAGCTTCGCAGCCTTCATAATATTCAGCAATTTTGCATAGCGCTTTTGCTACACCATCCAGATACTTCTTTTTTTCTGCTAGATCTAGTGCCTCATTTGCATAAGAAAGGTTCTCTTCACAATTACTATTCTTACGATTGTGAGCAAGAGATAAAAGTATGTCTACTTTTTTTACTGCTTTATCTACTTTACTTAACTCTTGTTTTAATGAGTCTACATAAGTATCACCTTTTCCTAAAGTGTATAAAGGAATAGCTACTATAAACAACAGTAGTGAATACCTAAGTATGGGGGGGCTTAGATTCATTTATGGTTACAACATAAAAATACATTAGAATTAAAATAAATTGTATTTTGTTTTTATTAGTTATATAACTAATAGGTTTTTGCTTCAAAAAATTAAGGGATAACTATATGCGAAAGAATATTTTTCTATTCAACTTGATGTTGATCGGAACGTTGCTATTTGCAACTTCTAATTTATACGCGAGGGGAGCGAGCTCTGCCAGTGTAAAATTCGGAAACCCTGAAGGTGGTAATACTACTAAGTGCTCTGGTAAAGGTATTTGTATGCTTACATCGCTAGAGGGTGGCAGTAAAGAAAGCATTCGAGTAGATTTTGAGCTGCTTCCAATACTAGGTGACTCCAGAGACTTAGTAATGTCATTTAACATCAATGACCTGAAAGCTACAGATTATGACCAAGTAAGATACTTTGTAGATGCTGCCGGCAGACCACAATCTAACTACAGCATGAATTATGTATTTACAGATAGAGAAGTATGTGCCAACCTAGGCATTGAGCCTAATGAGCTACAAGTATCAGATAGAGATGCTAATGCTATAGAAATGGTAAGTAATACTACTATACGTGTTACCTACAGAATACCAGCACGCTAGACCTAATTTTAATTAACCATAAAAAGAGCCATTGCTTGATGCAATGGCTCAACTATTTTTATAGTAAATCACATATCAAGACACTAACTTATCTCTGTAAGCACCAGGTGTTAGGCCTTCATTCTTTTTGAATAGTTTGATGAAGTTATTCACGTCATCGAAACCTGTTTCTATACTTACTTGTTGTATGGTTTGTCTTGTATCTGCTAATAAAGCTTTTGATCTTTTAAGTCTTTCTCTGATAATATACTGCACAGGGGTAATGCCATATTCACGCTTGAATGTTCTGAAGAACTGTGCCCTGCTCATACAGGCTTTCTTGCTAAGCCCGTCAATATCTAGCTTATCACTTAGATTAGCACGTATGTAATTAGACACGTGCAAGAGTGGATCATTGTTGTTAGTATAATCATGTGTGTCTAAATGATACAGATGTTGCAGCTGGATAATTCTCACAATCAGCTCTTTCATGGTAAGGTCTGCAAGTACATCTTTGGTGATGTCTTTCTTCATACAGATACCTACCATTTTATTAACTACTGCGGCAAGATCAGCACTGTTTTTCAAATGCGTCAATTGAAAATCTATATTCCAACTAGTATGAAGAGCTGCCTTTGGGTAATGTTCATTTAGGTAATCTATTGTCTCTTGTATTCTCTTACTATCTAGTGTTAGTGCTATACACTGTGTGGGGTTCTTCTTTTTAGCTTCAGGGAAGTCTATGACCATGCTAGTTGAGGCTGGTGCTAATACTGTCTCTCCCGGGTAGTATTCAAAATGCTGATCATTAGGCATGTGCATGATCTTCTTGCCTCTCACCATACTTGTTATCACCAGATCATGAAAGGTTAGCTGTACTTGTTGCGACTTTCTGTAAGTTTCGAATACATTCAGTTCACAATTATTCAAGTTATATACACTCCTGTTCTCTACATCGGTTAGTAGATTTTTCTGAGGTGTTAATTGTATATGTTTTAGCAGACCCATAATGACATAGTTGGTCAATATACAATTTACCGAATTTTAGAATACAGCGCACAGCTTTGATACTATAGTAGTATAAAATGATATTTTTCACCTATTCAAACTGTGATTATAAAAATAGATTTGGTTACAACAAAAAGTCACGGTTATGAGTATAGCAACAGCAGATACGCTTACTGTAGAGAAAATAGGCAATGTATATCAATGGCCACATTTTAAAAGTAAGTATGATAATTACATAGGCGGAAAATGGACCGCGCCTGTGAATGGGGAATATTTTGACAATATATCTCCTGTGAACGGTAAGGTATTTACACAGGCTGCAAGATCTGGTAAAGAAGATATTTCCCTGGCAATAGATGCAGCTGAAAAAGCATTTACAACATGGAGTAAAACAAGCGCTGCATACCGTAGCAACTTGTTATTAAAGATCGCAGACGTTATTGAAGCCAATCTTGAATATCTGGCAGTAGTAGAAACCATTGATAATGGTAAACCTGTAAGAGAAACATTAGCTGCAGACTTACCATTAGTAGTAGACCACTTCAGATATTTTGGTGGGGTGCTAAGAAGTGAAGAGGGTACTATCTCTGAGCACGATCAGCATACTGTAAGCATTAACCTTCATGAGCCGCTTGGTGTAGTTGGGCAGATCATTCCTTGGAACTTTCCTTTGCTAATGGCTACATGGAAAATAGCACCAGCACTAGCAGCAGGATGCTGCACTATAGTAAAGCCTGCAGAGCAAACACCTACAAGTATTATGGTGCTTATGGAGCTCATCGGAGATATGTTACCAGAGGGTGTACTGAACATAGTTACGGGTTTTGGTCCAGAAGCAGGTAAACCACTTGCTCAATCAGACAGAGTATCTAAAGTAGCTTTCACAGGTGAGACTACAACCGGTAGATTGATCATGCAGTACGCATCTGAAAATCTGATACCTGTTACTATGGAGCTTGGGGGTAAGTCTCCTAACATCTTCTTCCCTTCGGTAGCGCAAGCAGACGATGAGTTTTTTGATAAAGCGGTAGAAGGTGCAGTACTTTTCGCACTTAATCAGGGTGAGGTATGTACATGCCCTTCTAGAATACTTGTGCATGAAGACATCTACGATGCATTCATGAAGAAAGTAGTGGAGCGTACAAAAGCTATTAAGATGGGTAACCCTCTTGATACAGAGACCATGCTAGGCGCACAAGCATCAAACGATCAGTTTGAGAAAATCCTTTCTTACATGGATATTGGTAAGCAAGAAGGTGCAGAAATTCTCACTGGTGGTGCAGCTGCTCAACTTAATAGCGGGTTGGAAGAAGGATACTATATACAGCCTACTATATTCAAGGGTAACAATAAGATGCGCATCTTCCAGGAAGAAATATTCGGACCTGTAACATCTGTTACCACATTTAAAACAACAGAAGAAGCTATTGAAATAGCTAACGATACGCTATACGGTTTAGGAGCTGGAGTATGGTCAAGAGATGCTCACGAACTATACCAAGTACCGCGTGCTATACAAGCAGGTCGTGTATGGGTAAACTGCTATCATGCTTATCCTGCGCATGCTCCATTTGGTGGTTATAAAAAGTCGGGCTTCGGCAGAGAAAATCATAAAATGATGTTGGACCATTACAGGCAGACTAAGAACATGCTGGTGTCTTATGATAAAAATAAACTAGGATTCTTTTAGCAACAATTAGTCATACTAATAAAAAGGAGGTGGTATGCATATCATCTCCTTTTGTATTCTTTTTACATAACAAACTTATCATGACAGAAAGAATAATAGCAACAGATAGTGCTAAAGAACTCATAGACAAATTGAGAAAAAAACATGGTGAGCTTATGTTTCATCAAAGTGGAGGTTGCTGTGACGGCTCTCAGCCTATGTGTTTTGAGAAAGGTGATTTTAAAACAGGAGAAAGTGACCTGTGCCTGGGGGTGATACATGATTGTGAATTTTGGATAGGCAAAGATCAATATGAATACTGGAAGCATACACAGCTCGCATTAGATGTTACCAAGGGCAGAGGCTCCAGCTTTTCTTTAGAGATACCGTTAGGCTATCGCTTTATAACACGCTCAAGAATCTTTACAGACGAAGAGTTAAAAGAACTTTCTATAAAGTAAGAGCGGACTTATATCATCTGTCCGCTCTATTCTTAATATTACTTTGCAGTTACTACCTGGGTGTTTGACTTAGCAAAACCATGCTTATATATGTGAAAGAAGAAAGTTGGTAGAAAAGCAAAGTTGAAGACTATCGTACCTAAGCCATATAATACATTTGCTGAAGGCACATGAAAAAACTTAAATAAAAATCCTGTAGCTATTAATGCTACCGATATTACCCCTGTCATAGTTCTTACCCAAAAAGATGTTGACTTGTTTCGCAAAAACTTGAACACATAGACGGATAGCATGATCATAGTCAGTATCAACAATACAAAACCTGATACCAACATTACGTTAGCAGAAAACCATTTCATTGTTTTAAACATTGTTCCGCTAGACAATAAAAAAGCAGAAACAAAACCTGTTGAGAAGATTACTTTTTTCATAGAAACTTGTTTATTAAAATTCATTATAAAATAGAGTTCGAACTCGATCTCTTGAATACCGTTTGGTGATATTGCGGCCTCTGCCTTTTTATATGCAGTATCAAAATCTACCCCTTCATCTATTAGTTCCTCTATATAGCAACAGTAGTGCTCCAGTAGGTCTTCTTTTAACTTTACGTTCCTGACCGACTGACTGGTTAGTCTGCTATATACTATATCTACTTCTTGCTCACTTAGCTGGTACATAACTATCCGGGAATGGTAATATCAAATCTTCTATCGTCTTTAAAAAGCCTTGAAGCTCTTCTATATATACTTTAGTAGCTTTTTTTCCTGGCGCTGTAAGCTTATAGTACCTGCGTACTCTCTTACCTATATATACTTCTTCTGACGTAAGCAAACCGTCAGCTTCCAACTTGTGTAAAGCAGGATATAGTGAGCCTTCTTTAATCAATATCTTTTCTTTAGACCTTTCTTTTACCAACTGTGTGATCTCGTAACCGTATAGTCGCTTGTGTTCAGACAACAACTTTAAGATCAATGTGCTTAAAGTGCCTTTCAAAAGTTCTTTGTTATTCATACATAGAATTATGATGTATTTCAAATCTACACATAATAACTATATAAACAAAAAATGTATTCACTTTATTGCATAGCCTATCTTATATGTACACGCTTGTATACATACGATGATTATAGATTAAAGAAGAAAAGTCTAACCTCCCCAGCCTTCTCTATCAAGGCTGCGATACTGAATGGCTTCTGCTAAATGTTCCGGATTAATTGTTTCACTACCTTCGAGATCTGCTATTGTACGAGATACTTTGAGTATTCTATCATAAGCTCTTGCAGATAAATTAAGCTTATCCATCGCTGCTTTGAGTAGTGTTTGCCCTATATTATCTATACTGCATATCTCTTTGAGCATTTTTGTAGACATCTGTGCGTTGCTATAAACCCCCTCGTGTTGCTCAAAGCGTTTTGCCTGTATCTCTCTGGCTGTTATTACTCTGTCGCGAATGTTGTCACTATTTTCAGAGTTGCGTTGAGAAGAAAGCTCATTGAATGATACAGGTGTCACTTCTACATGCAGATCTATTCTGTCGAGTAAAGGACCTGATACTTTATTCAAATAGCGTTGCACCATTTGAGGAGAACAGGTACATTCTTTTTCAGGATGATTAAAGTAGCCACATGGGCAAGGATTCATACTGGCAACTAACATAAAGCTCGCCGGAAAATCGATACTCACTTTTGCGCGAGATATTGATACTCTGCGCTCCTCCATGGGTTGACGCATTACCTCCAGTACTGTTCTCTTAAACTCAGGCAACTCATCAAGAAATAATACTCCGTTGTGTGCCAATGATATTTCACCGGGTTGCGGCATACCACCTCCACCTACTAATGCAACATCGCTAATGGTATGATGCGGTGAGCGAAAAGGTCGTCTTGGTACCAGGGATGTATTACTAGGTAGCTTACCTGCTACTGAGTGTATCTTAGTTGTTTCTAATGCTTCATGTAACGTAAGTGGCGGTAGTATAGTAGGTAGCCTTTTAGCCAACATAGTTTTACCTGCTCCGGGAGGTCCAATTAAAATAGCATTATGTCCGCCAGCTGCAGCTATCTCTAATGCACGCTTTACGTTCTCCTGACCCTTTACATCATTAAAATCAAACTCAAAATCATTTTGCGCATCATAAAACTCCTCTCTGGTATTTACTACCATGGGCTCAATAGACTTGTCACCATTAAGCAAAGCCACAACTTCCTTTATAGATGATACACCATATACATCTAGATTATTTACTAAAGCTGCTTCTCTGGCATTTTGCTTTGGTAGTATCAGTGCTTTGAAGTTTTCAGCCCTGGCCTGGATAGCCATGGGTAATGCACCTTTTATTGGTTGCAGAGAACCATCTAAAGAAAGCTCTCCCATCATTACATAATTGTCCAAAGCCTCTTGTGGTATTTGACCAGTTGCTGCTAGCCAACCTATAGCTAATGGAAGATCATAAGATGCACCCGCCTTCTTAATATCTGCAGGCGCCATATTCACTACTAACCTTGTACGGGGTTTTTCTAAACCATTATTCTTTAGCGCTGATATGATACGCTCGATACTTTCTTTTACTGCACTATCCGGTAAACCGACAATGATATATTCAGGCTTACCTCCAGGTGTGTCTACTTCTATAGTGATAGTCAGTGCATCTACTCCATATACTGCACTTCCAAAAACTTTTACTAGCATGGTTTTTAATTACTGCGTTTGAAACTACAAAACATATGTTTTATTACAGGCTCATGCATTACAAAAGATTTATAATATTTTTATAACATACTTAGCTATGAGCATTACAGCAACAGAAAAAGTAGACCTTATAAACATTGGACTCATGTTGGCATCAGCATGTATAGCTGTGGTTATGCCATTTGAATTATTCTTATTGGTCTACGCTGTACTAGGTCCACTACATTATCTAACAGAGATATCATGGCTACATGATAAAAGATACTTTACTAAAGGCAAATATGACCCTATCTTATTACTAGTAGTAGGTGTAGTCCTTATGCTTGTATTCTTCCGGACTACTCTGGAATTAGAGTTTCCAAGAATGTTTGATGCTAACCTTATGTTTATAGCCGTAGTAGCATCATTGATTTTTGTTACCATTAAAAGTCCTATCTATAAAATAGGAGGCATTATCATTCTTCTGTTTGCATCTCAAGTATCACATAATATAAACTACCTCCTAACGGTATTTGTACCAACACTGATCCACGTATATGTATTTACAGCTTTGTTCATCATATATGGTGCTATAAAAAGCAAAAGTAGATTTGGGCTATTATCTGTACTTGTAATGATCTGTATACCTGTATTACTGTTCAATATATTCCCGAATACTGTTTTCTTCTCAACCACAGACTATGTCAGAGAAGTATATGCACCTTTCAGAGTTTTGAATAGAGTATGGTTCAGTATATTTCATAAAATACAGACACCACAAGGTGGATGGGATAATATGATATTTAACTCTGGTAGTGGTATCATGCTCATGCGTTTTATAGCATTTGCATATACTTATCATTATCTCAACTGGTTCTCTAAGACCAAGGTGATACAATGGCATAATGTACCGAAGATGCGCTTCATCGTTGTGATCGTAGTATGGTTGATAAGTATCGCCTTATATGTGTACAATTATATGCTTGGATTGCAGTGGCTACTATTCCTCAGCTTCATGCATGTATTATTAGAGCTACCATTAAACTTTATAAGTATGATAGGTATAGGTGGCTATATTAAAAGTAAAGTGATGAATAAACCACAGAAGGCAAAAGCTTAAGTTCATATTTCCTTATTACATTTGCTACTATGAGTGATACAGTTTTATTAAGTAAAGAAAACGGAGTAGGGTACATCACCTTAAATCGTCCTGAGAAGTATAATAGCTTCAATCGTGATATGGCACTAGCATTCCAAGCTCATCTTGATGATTGTGCAGCAGATGAAAGTGTTAGAGCTATATATGTAACAGGTAATGGCAAAGGTTTTTGCGCAGGACAAGATCTTGCAGAAGCTTCTGACCCTAAAACTGTAGACTTTGCAAAAATTGTATCGGAACACTACAACCCACTAATAAGCAGATTACGCAGTATAGAAAAACCAATTGTTGCAGCAGTGAATGGTGTAGCAGCTGGTGCAGGTGCTAATATTGCATTAGCCTGTGATATAGTTGTAGCCTGTGAGAGTGCATCATTCATACAAGCATTTAGCAAAATAGGGTTGATACCTGATAGCGCAGGTACCTTCTTCTTACCAAGATATATAGGTATGCAAAGGTCTGCTGCACTAATGATGCTAGGCGATAAAGTGTCTGCAGGTGAGGCAATGAGTATGGGGATGATATACAAGGCTTTCCCAGATGACGCGTTTGAATACGAGAGTAAGAAGATGGCACAGTTCCTTGCCACTATGCCAACAAAAGGTATTGGTCTTACTAAGCGACTATTGAATGAGTCTTACAATAATGACCTACAGCAGCAATTAGAGTTGGAAAAGAATGTACAGGTAGAGGCAGGTAACTCTCATGACTTTGCAGAAGGTGTTAATGCATTCCTCGAAAAACGCAAACCTGAATTTAAAGGGAAGTAATTAAACTGCCGGTGTCAGTTTAAACTCTGGTGCATGCTCAGCAATCATATTCTGTATGATACCTGCAGTTATATCAGGGTAGCTTACATTTACCTTTTCATTTGTAGCCAGCCACCATTTTATGCGTTCGTAATATTTGCTGCTTAGCTGTTTTATTACAGGTACTCCTATTTCTGCAGCAGCAGCGGCATTACACTGTTGCTCGTATTGCTGTTGCATAGGTATCACCATCACCTTTTTGCCTAAGTACAGTGCCTCGGCAGGACCTTCAAAGCCTGCACCGCAAAGCACGCCTGTGCTGGAAGCCATACTTTTTATGAAGGCATTATTCTCAATAGGCTGGATGTGTACATTCTTAAATGTGAACGGCTCTTTGTTGTGCTTTGAGAATACTTCCCACTTAGCATTCGGGAATTTTGATAAATGCTCGACCAATGCGTTGTCACTATATGAAGGTAAATACACTGTATAATGCCCTTCATCTGTCGGTGTCATGTTTCTTACCTCCTGCCTGATAACAGGAGTAAATATATTCTTGGTATAAGAGCGGAAATGAAAACCATATGCTGCTGTAACAGGTGCATAGTATTTCAATACTAATTCACCTTTCAGATCATTTTCTTTAGGGCGAGGAGCATTTTTTGCTAATACTGCTGCCTGATGGCTAAGACCGATACAAGGTTTTTTCTTCAACTTGCAAGCCCAAGCAGATACAGGTTCAAAGTCGTTTACTACCAGATCATATTCTTCTATCGGTAACTTTCTGATATCTCTTATCAGCTTAAACAGCTTCAACTTTTTTGTAGTCAGCCATATATCAACTCCACCTTTTCTGCCAAAGATGAAGCTCATACCATATAGTTGATATTTTACAGGAAAAGGTACCGCTACATCTGCTTGTATACCACTTATTAAAACATCAACTTCACCGTACTTCTTCAACTCAGGATACACATCTCTGGCTCTGCTTAAATGTCCGTTTCCCGTACCCTGTATTGCAAATAATATCTTCACGCTTGTGTAATATAGTGATTTATGCTGCTTCGAATCCTCCCGCCATGCCCTCTAATGGGTTTTGCTTAGGTGCTTTATTAATATTCAGCTCATGAAGCAAACTTGCCATAAGCTCTTTCGGGCTTTCTTTGCGATGCTTCTTCTTACTTACGTCTATTGATTGTGCCAGCTCATCATTCGCATAGCTGTATATGCTCCACTCTCCATCATTATATTCCAGCCCTGTTAAATTTTCTATCCAGTCGCCGGAGTTCATATAAGTAACAGTTCCGTTCTCTGTAACTACAGTTCTTATTTCAGGTTGATGGATGTGACCACAGATAACGTACTTATAATTATTGTCCGCAGCTATCTCACAAACTGTAGACTCAAACTTATTGATGAACTTAACCGCTCCTTTTACACTATTCTTGATCTTCTTTGATAAAGAGACCTTACCTCTACCCACTTTAGCAGACAGGAAGTTCACTAAACGGTTGATGAGTATAAGTGTATCATATCCTACCGCTCCCATCTTTGCCAACCATTTACTATGCTGCATCACGACATCAAATACATCGCCATGGAATATCCAAACCTTTGAGCCATTGATCTTCAACGATAGCTTGTTTGTGATCTTAAGAGAGCCTAAGCTAAAACCTTTAAACCTTCTCAACATCTCATCATGGTTGCCCGGTATATAGTATACAGGCACATCTTTAGCAATCAAACCTATGATGTGCTTGATGACCATCATGTGTGAGTTAGGCCAGTAGCGCTTACTGAATTGCCAGATGTCGATAATGTCACCGTTCAAAATAACGGCTTTAGGTTTAACGCTTTTTAGATATTGTAGTAGCTCTTTCGCATGACAACCATACGTACCCAAATGTATATCAGACAGCACAACAATATCTACTTCCCTTTTTGCCATAGTAGTTTGGATTAGTAATAGCCTAGTAGGGCTATACAAAGGAACGTATTGTTTATTATGCGACTATTACCGACACATTACCATAATATTAATAATTGATGTTATGCGAACTACTTAAAGTAAGCCTTCAATTGTCTCGATCAATTTCTCTGTATCACTCGGGCGTGGAGCAGTGTCTATGGCATAGTTACCTTCCTTATCAATGATGAAGTATGACGGAACGCTATTAATGTTGTAGTCTTTAGCTATATCTCCCTTCCAGCCTGATGTACGATTGTGATAGCCTACCAAGTGATATTTTTTCATCGCCTCTTTCCATGCAGCTTCATCTTCATCTATAGAAACGTAAACAAATGCTACATCTTTGCCCTTGAAGTGTTCTTTGATCTCGCTATTATGCTTGAACTCTACTTTACAAGGTCCACACCAGCTAGCCCAAAAGTCAACATATACTACTTTACCTTTCAGGTCTGATAATTTACCCTTTACATTATCAGCACCATAAATAGGGAAATCGATAGCAGGATGTCCACTACTGAGGCTTATCTTTTTATCCAGTGTCTTCTTCAGGAACTTGCTGTAATCACTGTCAGGGAAGTTAGCTACGAAGTTGTCGTATCTCTCTTTTGAATCTGCAATAGGAGAATACTTTACACCCTTATACATTTTATTAGCAAAATAATATTGCTTTGAACCCATAGGCATATTTAGTTTTGCCAGCTCATCCGCTTTAGCGTAAATAAATGCACCTTGCTCTTGTTCAGACAACTCGCTTTTTACACCTTTTGCCTGCAAGCTATTAGCATAGTATTCGGTTACATACATTCTGTATGCCTGCAACGGTAAATAAGTATCATTAAACTTTTCAGGTACTGTAAGTACAACAGTATAGTTTTCATCAGGTACTTCTACATTATAGCTTTTTTGCTTGTATATCTCATGCATGTGTGGGTAACGAATGATGCTATAGTACTTTCTGTACTCATAGTCTGCATCCCACATATTTATGAAATTTTGTGGTAGCCCTGCACCATTATCTATTAAAAAATCCCTTTCCTTTTTTACAACCTCTTCGATAGCTGCTAAGAACTCCTGCGGCTCTTTCATTTGAGCATCACGTTCGGCCTGATAATAGTTATTGACAAAGCCCATCTCCAACAAATGCTTAGCCATGAAGTTAGCCATCTGTGCACCTTCACCTTTGTACTCTAATGTACTATCAAAGTTGTTAGCATCAAGAGTCATCATCAGGTCAGCATCTTCATTAGTATATATTTCAGTAGCCTGATTGCCGTGTAGTATCTTAACTAATGTGAAGTCTGACGGTACGTCGAAGGCAATAGAGAACTTTCCGTTTTTATCGAGCTTTGCTGTATGCTCGCTAGGTATATAATCCAACCATACACCATCAAATGAGTAATAGCTGAATTGTATCTCTTCGCTTAGGGGGTTTTCTATTTTTCCTTTTATAGAAACTTTACCAAAGCCTGAAAAAGCTGAAAACAGCATAGCGCTGCATAATAATGCGGAAATGATACCTTTTTGGTTCATGAGGATTGAAATTTTATGGTGAGTAAATTACTAAATATCCGTTAACTCGCAGTATCCATCTCTGTCTGGTGCCTGTATAATTTTGCGTAGCGTCCATCCAGCTGCATCAGGTCTTCATGAGTGCCCTGCTCAGCTATACCACCATCATCCAGCACTACTATTTTATCAAAGTTCCAGCTGGTGAATATGCGGTGTGTGATCACAATAGTAGTCTTATCCTGGATATACTCCTGAAGGTTACCGAGTATCGTTTGCTCAGTTTGTGTATCTACTGCAGAAAGAGATTCATCCAACAATAAAACAGGACTCTCTTTCAAAATAGCTCTGGCTAAAACCAGCCTTTGCTTTTGCCCGCCTGACAGCATTACACCGCGCTCACCAATCATGGTCTCATAGCCTTCCTTCAAGCCGTCTATATCTTTTTGGAAGTCTGCTAAATGAGCTGCTCTCTTTATGTCGCGTTCTGTAGCTTCAGGCTTTCCAAACTTGATATTGTTATATACAGTATCAGAGAATAAGTATGCTTCTTGCGGAGCATATGCAACCTGCGAACGAAGTGTTTCCAGTGCATACTTGTTTATTGGAGCACCATCTACTAGCACCTCACCCTGCTGAGCATCGTACATACGCAGTAAGAGGTGCACCAGTGTAGACTTACCTGAGCCAGTTTTACCAATAACAGCTACTTTCTCTCCTGCTTTAATATCCAGTGAAAAATTATTGAGTGCTTTTATACCTGTATGGGTATAGGTAAAGCTTACCTCATTAAACTGAATATTTCCTTTTATATCTCTTTCTATTGCATCGGGAGCGTTTTGTATGTTAGGCTTAGTGTTCAAAAACTCATCGATGCGCTTCTGCGATGCACCCGCACGTTGTACAATAGATGCTACCCATCCAATCGCCATCATCGGGAACATGAGCATAGTAATGTAGATAATGAACTCTGCTATGTTACCTGCTGTGATAGACCCTTGTATTGCGTAGTAACCACCTATTAGTACAGTGGTGAGCATACTCAACCCAATGAATAAGTTCATAGATGGGAAGAATACAGCCTCTGTTAAAGATAGGTTGATAGCACTCTTTTTATACTCCTCGCTCTTGTTATTGAAAAAGCCTAACATAGCTTTCTCCTGTACAAAAGATTTAATTACTCTGATACCTGAATAAGACTCTTGTGCGATAGTGGTCATATCAGATAGTTGGGCTTGTATCTGCTCGCTCTTCCTGAAGATGATACGATTTACAAAGTATATAGTAGCTGCTAGAATAGGTAAGGGTATAATAACATATAAGGTAAGTGTCGGACTTACACGTATCATATTCCACAAACACATTACAGTAAGTACTACCAGATTGGTGGTGTACATGATGGCCGGCCCCAGGTACATACGCACTCTGGAAACGTCCTCTGATATACGGTTCATCAGGTCTCCTGTATAGTGTGTTTTATAAAACTGCGTATCCAGCTCCTGATAATGCTTATAAATATCATTCTTCAGGTCAAACTCTATAAGCCTGGACATAACGATGATGGTCTGCCTCATGAAGAACATGAATAACCCTCTGGCCATAGCTAACCCCAATAATATAAGACCGCTACGCAATACCGTATAAAAGATATAGGTCTGCAGGTCATCTGCCGCTGTGGTACCAATTACCAGTTTGTAGCTATCCACATTGCTACTTACCGTATCTATCACATTACGAATGATAGCCGGAGGAATAACAGCAAATACGTTGGAAATAGATACAAATATGATACCTAGCAACAAGCGCCACTTATATCTCCATAGGTACTTATTGAGTGACCGTAGATTTTTCATGAGATGCAAAGGTCGTGGAAAATCTTATAATATCATGTATAAGCTATTGATACGGCTATTAGTATAGTAAAAGTGATGTATTATTTATGCCTTCTGCAGCGCTCACTACAATACTTCACCTCATGCCAAACCTTCTCCCACTTTTTACGCCAGGTAAAAGGTCTGCCGCAGACAATACATGTTTTTTGAGGTAGGTTCTGCTTTTTTACAGCAGGTTTACCATTCGTATTCTTTTTCGACACGCTTTTTTAAACGTGAAACCAGCTCAAAGGTTGCAGGGCAGCGAGTCAGGTTTTGCTTATAAGTATCGTTGTACAGGTCAAATTCCTCTTTATCATGGTGAGGAAAGCCTGCGCAGTCATCAGGGCGAATCTCATAAATTGAGCATTTATTATCAGTGCCTAGAAACTGGCAAGGTGTTGCTCTGTTCATCCAATCGCCATTATCAGCATCCTGATAGAGCCATTTTTCTTTAAAGTCTTTCGGCTTCATGCGGAAGTGTGCCGAGATTCTTTTGATATCACTTTTGTTATAAGTCGGGGTCATGGTCTTACAGCAATTAGCGCATGCAAGGCAGTCTATTTTCTCCCACACCTTCGCGTCCTCTTCTTTCACTACACGCTGCATGTCTTCAGGAACTATCTTGTCCAGCTTGGTCAGGAATTTTTTCAGTTCCGTTTTTTTCTTGTCAGCCTTCTTGCTGAATTTCTTTAAGTCCATAGACGGTATAAAAATAAACGGTTTCCCAATAAGCTGTCGTATTTTTGGCTTCTTTTTTGCTAAGGGTAATCTTTTTTCTGCCCCGTGGCTGTAGGAATATGAAACGCAAGCTTGTAATTATATATTTTTTCTTTTCCCTGATATCTACAGGCATGCTGGCACAAACAGACAGTACTTCGCTGCAAGCCACTAAGAAAACAAACTACAAAGGGTATGAAATATCAGGTGTTGTGAGAGATATTGAGGATAAGCAGCCTATACCTTATGCTACTATATCCTTCCCAAATAGTTCCGTAGGTACCTCAACTGATGATGATGGAAATTACATACTACAATTCACCACTATTCCGGGTGATAGTATAACAGTACAGGTAATAGGATATAAAACTACTGCGGTAGCTATTAACAAGAATGTAAAAACCAGTGTACTCAATATAAACCTGGAGCGCTCTTCAGCATACCTGGAGGAGGTAATTATCAGACCCGGCGAAGATCCCGCAATAGAGCTCATGCGCTATGTACTTGCTGCTAAGCCTAACAACAACCCGGACCAGGTAGCTTACAACTACAAATATGAATCTTATAATAAGGTAGAAGTAGACCTGCTGAACTTTAACAGGAAAAAGTTTGAGCGCTTGCCAGTACCTTATCTAAAGCAGCTGGGCTTTATTTTTGATAACATGGATTCCAGCTCTTATACCAAACCTTACTTACCAGTATACCTTACAGAAGCTCTCTCTGACTACTATTATCAAAAGCAGCCCAAGAAAAGTAAAGAGGTAGTGAAGGCTACACAAATGAAGGTCATCAAGAATAAAAACATGACCAATAGTATGTCTCAGTACTTAGGAAAGCTGTATCTGGCCATCAACCCTTATGATAACTATCTGCCGTTCTTTGATAAAGAATTTGTAAGTCCTTTGAGCAACTCTGCACTCACATTTTATAAATACAAAATTGAGGATACGCAACAGGTAAGTGGGTACAATGTCATCACACTAAGTTTCACTCCACAACGTAAAGGGGAGAATTGCTTTGCAGGTACCATAAGAATAGTAGACTCAATATATGCCATACAATATATAGAGGCAGACATGCCGACGAGTGCCAACGTAAACTGGGTAAAGCATGCTAATTTTTATAAGGAGTATACTCCACTAGGTGACTCGATATGGTTTTGTACCAAGGAGAATATTACCGCAGAAATGCAGTTGACAGATCAGGTAGTACAGACCATAGGCTTTTTAGTAAAGAAGACCACTTCTTACGATGATATTGTCATTAACGACCCTCAAATATCAGATACATTAGAAAGTAAGATCTTCAAGAGAGATGTGATCGTATCTGACTCTACTACCAAAAATGATGATCCTGAATTTTGGGCAAAGAACAGACACGAAGCACTAAGTGAGCAGGAAAGCGGTATCTACCAAATGTATGACTCGCTGGAAAACAATAAATCTTACCAAAGATTAAAGACACTGGGAAAGATATTTGCTTCAGGTGGCTACAAGTTCGGACCTATTGAACTAGGACCTTATTGGCAGGCATATAGTAATAACCAGATAGAAGGAAACAGATTCCAGTTCAGTATGGGTACTACACCAAAGCTGTTCAAGAATATTTACATGAATGGCTATGTAGCTTATGGTGGGGGGGACGACAGGTTTAAGTACAACATATCATCAAGATTTATCTTAAACAGAAGCCCGAGGAGGTACTTCAACTTCTCCTACACCAGAGATATAGACTATACCGTAAACTACTATGATAAAGTAGGTATCAATAACATCTTTAGCGTAGCTATCAGGAAGAATGATATTCCCCTAAAGTTCATGTTTGCAGATGATGTGCGCTTTGAGTTCTACAATGAGTTCTATAGTGGCTTCAGCCAGCAAATAACGTTCTATAGAAAGATATACGACCCTTACGATCCTCTACCAAGTACAGCGATCTTCAGAACGTCAGAAGGGGTAGCTTCTCCTACAGTTACTACCAGTGAGGTAAACTTGTTGTTAAGATTTGCCTATAAAGAGAAATTCCTGAATGGTAACTATCTACGCTATAGCTTAGGTAGTAAATATCCAATTGTAGAAATGCGTTTAGCATTAGGTTTAAAAGATGTCTTCAACAGCGATTATGATTACCAACGCATAAATATAACCGTATCAGATAACTGGCGTATACCACCTTTTGGCCAGTTATATTTTAACCTGTTTGCTGGTAAGTATTTTGGCACATTACCTTACCCTTTGCTGGAGCAACATCCGGGTAATGAAACCTATTATTACAACAAGTACGCCTTCAACATGATGAACCAATACGAGTTCATTAGCGACCAATATGTAGGTGTAAATATGGAACACAACCTTGGTGGTGGACTGTTAAAATATATACCGTTATTGAAACGATTGAAATGGCGTCAGTTCTATAACGCGAAGGGGTTAATAGGTAGCTTGAATGCAGATAACATGGCTCTTAACTTTAATAAGGGTTTTACTTTCCGCACATTAAACAATACCCCGTACCTGGAAGTAGGCACGGGGATCGAAAATATATTTAAAGTGCTACGTGTTGACTTTGTATGGCGTGTAACGCCTCAGAGCTTATCTAACGAACCTGTGAAGAGAGACTTCGGTATATTAGGTAGTATGAAGTTTGCCTTCTAGTCTTCCCACTTTTTCATGATCTGCCCGGCATGGTCAGTAGCTCTTACTTTCTTAATGATATGATGAATTGTACCATCCTCGTTTATCAGGAAAGTATAGCGCTTCATACCAACAACTATATTGCCATACAGGTTCTTTTCTCCCCAAGTGCCGTACTTCTCTGATATCTTTTTATTACTGTCTACCAATAATGTAAACGGTAGCTTATACTTCTTCTCAAACTCTTTGTGGCTAGCCTCATCATCAGGACTTACACCTAGTACCACTATACCATTCTTCTTGAGCTCTTTAAAATTGTCTTTCAGGTTACAGGCCTGCTTGGTACATACTTGTGTATCATCTTGAGGATAGAAATAAAGTACTACTTTCTGACCTTTATAGTCGGCTAATGATACCTTATTACCATTCTGATCTTTTGCTGTAAATGCGGGTGCTTTATCTCCTGCTTTTAACTCCATAATATTTATCTTAAAAAGTTATACGTTACTATTTCTGTATTGCCATTCTCATCTGTAGCTGCTATTTCTACAGTATGATCACCTTTGCCACAGTGCTCATCAAATGTATAAAAGAAAATATCACCATTTTGTTCAAACGGTACCCAGTTTCCGTCTATTGTTGCTGTAAACTTTTCTACAGAAGTGACATCTTCTTTAGCTTTAAATGTGATGCGCTTCGATTTTCTTAACGCTTCTCTACTTTGCATAGGGATGATCTCAGGCGGAGTTTCGTCTACTACCAGTCTATATTCGCCAAACTCTCTGACTGATGCTTTGTACCAACCATTATCATACTGTGCTGCCTGACCATCGTCTTTACCATCATTGTGTACCAATGCAACTTTGCTTCTTTGCTCGAATGGTATTGGCTTATTTGGTTTTATATAAAGCTTGAAGTATGTGTGTATCGGTACAGACTTATCATGCAATTGATAGCGTGCAGAATAGGCACTCATATCTTCTTTCTCGCTAAATGTAAAGCATACATCATCATACAGATCTTCTTCACTTAGAGAAAAACGAACATTAGGGTGTGTGAACTCATTACCTCTGTTTACCTTAAACAATTCTTCGCCATTGCATACATCAGCAGCAGGCCCCTCTCCTGTGTTTTTAATATAAAAACTGATAGTTGTGCTATTGCCATTAGCATCATTAAGTACCATCTCTACGCGATGAGGTTCAGTGTCAGCTAGTTCTAAACCACCCTTCATTTTATTCAGCTCTTCATATATGTGTGTCAGTCTATTACCGGGCAGTAGAAAAAACTGTTGTACCCAGCGTCCTTTTTTCTTCTTGATACTATGATCTGCATATGCATGCAGGTATCTGGTTATCTCATAACCTATATCGTCCAGTTTGATCTTACATTGTAGCTCTCCATCCATACTGAGAGTAGCAGTAGAAAAGTTCAATGTGTTTCTGCTGTCGTTCATATAGTCAAACATGTCGATACCGACCCCTGCCAGTGAAGTGTTTACCTTAACCGTATCCAGCATATAGCTACTTCCTTTCTTTTCAACTGACTTAAATATTGGTTCCTGCTCGTATACGCTCTTTGTAAGATCGTAGAAAATAACGCTGTATGGTTTAGGCGCTATGTTATCAGTAATATTAAAACCAAACAGCATTGGGTTAACAGGGTGCCCTTTTGAGTTACGTATCTCAAAATGCAGATGTGGCGCTGTGGAGCCACCTGTGTTTCCTGAATAAGCTATCAGGTCTCCTTTTTTTACAGGGAATTTCCCTGAAGGGAGGTACAGATCTACAGTCCAGCTTTTCTGACGGTATTGTTCAGACTTCATATAAGCCTGCACCTCGGGCGCAAAGTCATTAAGGTGAGCATAAAGCGTAGTAAATCCATTGGGGTGAGCCAGATACAATGCATGTCCGAAGCCTCCCTTTTGCATTTTTATTCTTGAGATATACCCTTCAGCTGCTGCATATACAGGTAGGTTCTCGCGCTGTTCTGTCTTAATATCAAGACCACTATGAAAGTGGTTTGCCCTGCATTCGCCAAAGTTACCTGCCAGCTTTATAGGAATATTCAGTGGGTTACGAAAGTAGTTTTGGGGATAGTCCTGTGCTGACAGGGTAGATGCAAATAATATAATAAAGGCAAATAATACGAAACGCATGGAATGGTTGTTCTGATTGTACTTTACGAAGATAAAGAAGGTACTGACAGAATAAAACTACTACCTACTTGTATTTTATATACTGATAATATCATTGAGAGTTTTGTGCTACCGCTAATTCATATTTTCGTAGGTTTGCACGCGAAATAATGTTCGATAAGCTTAAAAATAAATGGAAAGTAAGTGGTATTCAGCTGATACTGATACTATGTACTTTTGCTATTGGTGGTAGCTTGTGCGGATATGTAGGCAGGCAGATCATGGGCTTGCTGCCTCTAGATAAAGGAGTTCTGTGGTACGTTATTTATATCGTTCTTATTACCATCCTGTGGCCTATTGCTGTTATACTAGTCAGCATCCCTTTTGGTCAACTTTCTTTTTTCAGAAACTATTTGAGCAGAGTAGCTAAGAAGCTAGGTATCAAAAAATAGCTAGTGTAAAATTGCTCTGAGTATGGGCAGAGATCTTACCTCTCCCATATGTTGCGAGTGCGTGTGCAGAAAAGCCAGATACCACTCCAATAATCTGAATCGCTGTGTACCACTCATTCTTATAGCTATAGCTTTAGATATTTCTTCAATACCCAGCATATTGCTAAGTATCAGTGCATCTTCATCATTCACAAAGGGACGCTCTGTCGGTGGATGATCTGTAAACCCTCCGTCCTGCAAATTAAGGTGTGGAGTATTCGAGCTATAACTACCTGTAATGGTGTAGCCCAGCATATTGCTACACTTCATGATAAAGTATAGGGGTAGGTTACCTACATGTTCCTCAGGTAGTGTATCTAAAGCCTTGAAATAATTAAAACTCTCCTCAAAAAGATCAGGCATATCGGCATGTTCAGGTAGCAGGCGTAATAGCAGCTCTGCTGAAAATAGTGCAATACTATTTTTAATTATCTGCTCCTGCACAGAGCTGTAAAGGTATGCATACTGAAACTCCCGTAGGCGTTGGAGGTTGGCATTAGGTTTTCTATATACTACAAGATCCAATAAAGTAGCGGGTTGAAACATACCTGCTTTGGCATTACGAGATTTACCTGAACGTACTCCTTGTACTAAATATGATTGAACACCATAATGCTCTGTAAAGATCGAGCAGATAATACTCGTCTCGCCATACTTGATATTGCGCAGTACTATGCCTCTGGTAGCTTGTAGCATAGTTATTCCATAAATACCATTTTACCGGTCATGGTTTGAGAACCATCTTTATTAGTAGCGTATATCAGATACACACCTGACTGTGGTCTGCGGCCGGTATAGTCTTTACCATTCCATACGGCTTGTCCGCCCAATGCAGTGGTTCTGTACACCAGCTGACCTGATATATCCGTAATACGGACATCTGCATTTTCTACAAAACCTTTAATTGCGATAGTTCCTTCATAGCCAGATGGTACAGGGTTAGGGTAAGTAATTAGCTCACTATTTTCTCTACCACCGTCTACAGCAGTGCCTTTATAGCTAACTAGCCCTAGCTCTGTTCCTATATAAACATCACCTGTCACACCGTCCACAGCAATGTCTATGACGATATCTGAAGGAAGTGGGCTATTATCGCTAGTAAACCTTTCAATTATTTCATCACCGTCAGGAGCTATTAGCCAAACCCCATTATTGGTCCCTATCCATTTTCTATTAGCTCCATCTACAGCTATTGTGTTTACTTGTTCGTTTTGGAACAAGAAGCCTGCAAAATCATCAAACTGTACCACTCTTACTTCTGACTCACACTCTCTTTCTATTACTAAGCTAGGACAGTTGACAATACCTATGCCGTCTTGTGTTCCTATCCATATCGCACCATCTTTATCCTTTGCCAGAGACAATACTTCATTATTAGGTAGCCCACCAGAGCCTTCACCCGCTAAAAGCTGAATATATGTATCATCAACTTGTGTTTCAGGTGTTTGGTTATCATCATACACAATCACTCCACCACCATTAGGTGCAGCAAACCATTTCTGGTTTGCATCATCAATAAGCAAGTGTGCTGCAGAATGGTTTGGGTTACGAGGTATAGGTACACTGTAGGTATACCATTGTCCATCCTCAGTTCTAGCTATCAATTCATTTGGTGTACCACCATATACAGTAGCCCAAAACACACCATTATTATCAAATGCAATGCCGCTTATTCTATATAAGGTCTCTCCTGTACTAGATGGGTCAATAAATGAGTTCTGTTTATAATATTCATAACTACCGTCAGGTTTTAGTATGAATAAACCGCTTTGTGCTGACCCTGCATATACCGTTCCATCTCCACCCTTAGTGATGTGAGTGAAATCCCTTACACTATCACCAAAAGGAGCATAGTATGGTAAACCATAGTTTTTCCACTCGCCATCTTCGTAAGTAGAAAATCCGCTTCCGTTGAATGAGGGTATGTATTTGTCATCATAACCACCATGTGCTACGGCTAGTTCTTTATTATCAACATAAATATCAAAGCTTGCAATACCTCCGGGACCATTAGGCAGCACTGTTCCAAAAGGTTCCCCCTTTCTAGTTCTTTTCTTAAGCCCTGTCACAACATTTGCAATCCACTTAGTACTATCAGCATCAGCAACATCAAGTATTTCATTAGCATATCCATCCGTACCAAAAGAGTCTGTGAATATGTATTCTGTGTTTAATCGTTTAGCTTTACCTGTAAAGTCAGGCAGGTTTTCTACTACCCAAATACAGTCTATACCTGCATCCAGGTTCTTCATAGCGCTATCATTACTGTATAGGTACCTGAAAGTATCACTCTCCAAAACAAATAGACTATCAATAGTAGCAGTAAATATCTTGTCCTTAGCTTTTGCGATAGATATGAGGTTTCTGGATGTATCTAATGCATCCCATGCAGAAAAATCCTGTAAGTTGATGCCCGACATAGGTGCTTTATACAGGCCATTGGGTGTAGCTGCATAGTAATTGTTATTATATTCGGTGAGGCTTGTTATAGGTATGTTCTCACTATTTCTTGAAAATGAGTAGGTCTCTTTCACCTCAACCCTGTCCAGGTTTAATACTATGATACCAATATCAGTACTTAAAATAGCCTGACCATTAATAGTATAGATATCGTTAATCTCTTTTGAGCCGGTAACACTTTTTAGCTTTAGATCTGGTATGTTATAAAAAGTACCATCTCTGTATATGTCAATATTACTATTGGAGTAGGCTATGATAGCAGAACCTGTTTCTCTATCGTATGCAATCTTAGAAACTCCTATATCAGACATGCCATTTACTTTGCTAAAAGCCTCAAGCTCTTCTGAACCAAATGTATAAGTATAGAAGCTGTATCTGGTAGCAACATATAACCTGACATCATCTTTGGCAATACTTACAGCAGTATTATAGGGCAGGTGCGATTGCCATTGTCCTATAGGTTTATCTTGAGCGAAAAGGTTACTATTGAAGCTGCATACAAGTGAGAGCATGCATATAAGCAGAACGGTTCTGTTCATAGTAAATATCATTACATCAAAAATACTGATTTTAAAACGGTTGCACACTAATGATATTGCTGCCAATATCAAATATTATCTAATAGATATTCTATTGTACGAGGATAAAAGAAGTGCTCCAGCTTATGTATTCTGTTAGCCACGTCACTTACACTATCATTTTGATGTACAACACAATGTGCTTGCAATAGCTTACTACCATTATCATATACCTCATCTACATAATGTATAGTAATACCTGTTTCTTTTTCTCCGGCAGCCAGGACAGCATTATGAACATTATCACCATACATTCCCTTTCCACCATATTTCGGTAACAGTGCCGGGTGAATGTTTATTATCTGCTCTGGAAAGGCACTAACTATATCTGAGGGTATTTTCCAAAGGAAACCTGCAAGGATGATGAATGTCGGGTTGATCTTATTTAGGAGAGTAAGTAGCTCTCCATTGTTAAACGTCTCCTTGTCTACGATATACGTAGTAATATTTTCTTCTCTTGCTGTATCCAGTACACCTGCATTAGGTTTATTAGATACAATAGCACTTACAGCTACACCCGGATTTGATTTAAAGTAATCAATGATTGCTTTAGCATTGCTGCCTCTACCTGATGCGAATATCACTAATGAATGCATACCTACTTAGAAAGAAAGGTAAAATTATAAAAGCTGTGGTGTTTTTACACATTTTCTTGATATTTGTTGCTAATGAGTGGTGAAGGAAAAATAAGGTTAGATAAATATCTATGGGCGATAAGAGTTTTTAAAACACGTAGTCAGGCTACCAGAGCTTGCGACGATGGGAAAGTGAAAATGGAAGGTAGTAATATGAAGCCGTCTAAGGCTGTAGCATTGGGGGATAAATATGATGTACGCGCTCCTGGAAGAAAATGGACGATAGAGGTTACCGGACTAATAGATAAAAGAGTAAGGTTTGAAGAAGCTTCTAAAAACTATATAGATCATACTTCTGAAGAAGATCTTCAATATAATAAGAGGCTCAGCAGCAGCTTTTATACAGGAAAGCGTTTAAGTAAAACAGGTCGCCCGACTAAGAAACAGCGGCGCGACCTGAATGATCTTTTTGATCTTGAAGATTAAATATCTTAGAATATAGCAGTGAATATACCTTCTTTGATTCTTATCCAGTTTTGACCTAAATCGTCGCTACGGTATACACCTGTACTGGTAGCTATAAATACATATTCACGAACTGCTTCATTTTTAAATACATTTCTCTGTGCTGTAATAGCGTAAATGCGAGTACCTTTTTCAAGACCAAAACTTGAGTATTCCCAAGTAGCAGACTCTCCTGAAAAGCGCCATACACCGTTATCAAGTGTCGTTGCAATTACTACTTTACCAAAAGGCGCGCATGCAGCAGTAATATCATCTATTACAGTACCTTCTGCATCTTTTATATCTGTGTATTTGTCCCAACTATCACCATCATTTGAAGAGTACCATACTCCAACGTCAGACGCTGCTTCTATACCTGTCATGATCAGGTTATTACCATAATCACCTATATATAGTCTTCCGCTACCGCTCGCTGGAAGACCACCTCCGCCTTTTTTCACCCATTTTGCATCTTTATTTTCTTTCATGTAGATGTTACGAGACACATCATCAAATGCAAATAGTTTACCATTCCTAGTATAAGCGTAAGATGTTATTGACGAGTTACCTGCAAGACCATCATCTGAATCTTGTAACCATACAGAACCAACATTTCCGTTTGAATCGTTATACACTACACCTGCACCTTGATTACTTGCTACATATAGCCTATCTGTAGTATCATCAACGTAATTATCGATATTAACTGCAATATTTTGACCGAAAGCAGCAGGGTTGATGCTTTTATAATTTGGGTTGAAGTTTAAGTTTTCACCATGACCGCCATCACTAACGAAAAGGTTAGTACCATTTCTCTTTCTCATCAACAGGTTTTGACCTGATGTATGTAGAGAAGATGCAGGTAAACCATCAGGACCTCTTTCAAGGGCTATCCTGTCACCATCATTAGTATTGTAAATAACACCGTTAGTATCTACAAAATATAATGTATAGGGCTTGGTTATCACCTGGTTATTGTCAATCCCATTAGACCTTGTACAGCTCTCAAGTGCAATAACCACTAAGGCTACACATGCGATTGTGTAAACAAAATTTATGCGGCGCATCAGAATATTAATTTTCACCAAGTTTATGAAAAAATGTTAATAAATCAAAGGTTTTCGTTAATAATTAGACGGCTTAAAACTCCATTGAGATGGGTTTATATCCTTATAATTATCAGATTTTAATCTTAGAATGGTAGATCGTCCGCACTGTCGTTTGCAGGCGCACTGAATCCACCACCATTATTGTTATCTGCAGGACCTTGATTATTACCTACATTGTTATAAGCAGGTGACGCAGGTTGTGCCATTGGTTGCTGCTGTGTTGCATGCTCGATGCGCCATGCGTCCAAATTAGTGATGTAGTTCACCTTTCCGTCACGCTCCCACTTATTACCTTTAATGTTAAAGTTCACTTTTATATCCTCACCTACATTAAAGTTGTCAAGAATGTCGCATTTATTCTGTACCAGCTGCATTTTAGCATAATTGGTGTAGGTGTTTCCATTGATATCTTCAGTAAGTTCCAACACAAACTCACGCTTTCTGAAACGCTCACTTACTTGTTGTGTATCGTTTACCACTAATAGTTTTCCCGTTACTTCAAAACTCATATTATATCTGTATTTATCTATTTATTAAAGAGGAAAGTAAAACTAAGAATATTCTGCTGTCAACAGAAATAAAAAAGTGCCTTTCGGCACTTTTAGTTTTACAATATGTTGGGAGGCTAATGGGTCTCGAACCCACGACCTTCGGAACCACAATCCGACGCTCTAACCAACTGAGCTACAGCCTCCATCCTTAGCGGACGGCAAAGGTAATCAAATTTGATATTTCTAACACAAATTATGTCAGTATTCTTTTTATTAGATAATTACAAATTTGAACTGAAAGGCTTTAGAAATGCAGTTTTAACAAATATTACGTGGCACGAACACTATATTTGCGCTTCAATAGATTTTTTATGAAGATCCGTTACGCTTTATTGGTCGCGCTTTTTATGACGATAGTCCCTGCAGCATTTGCTCAGGACGTAGAAAAGGACGACACACCGAAAGAAAAAAACACCATTTCTAAGCCATCAAGAGACTTCTTGATGATACAATTTATGTACACGGGCTGGTTGAATGCTCCTGATAGTGTAAATACTACAGGCATCGGTCGTAGTTTTAATGCTTATCTATGTTACGACTTTCCGATAAAAAGCTCTCGCTTCAGCTTTGCAGCAGGTGTGGGTGTAGGTACAGACAATGTTTATTTAAAAGATCAGGAAGTAGATATTCAATTCACAGATACAGCTACTGCTGCTGTTTATAAAGCAGAAAGCAGAAACTACAGTAAGTATAAGGTATCTACTGCCTACTTGGAAGCTCCTTTCGAGTTGCGCTATTTTGGTAATAAATATAATCGTAACAAGGGCTTTAAAGCTGCTATAGGTATGAGGGTAGGAACATTAGTAGGTACTACTATGAAAGGTAAAGAAGACGGAACAAAGGTTATTCATAAAGTAAACAGCAGACGCTACATGGAAACATGGCGCTTTGCAGGTACAGCACGCTTGGGTTATGGTAACTTCACACTTATGGGTACTTACAACCTTACTAACTTATATAAAGAGAACCAAGGCCCTGCTTTGACACCTTTCTCTATAGGGTTGTGCATCACAGGTCTATAATAATTATTACATTATAATATTTGGAACCCTGCTTAGGCAGGGTTTTTTATTTAAACATCATAAGTAGTACCCTCTATAGTGACCATTGTATTTGGGAATACAGTCATGGCTTCCTCACGAAAAGGTGCTAGTTCTCTGTACTTAGAAGAGTAGTGCCCTAAGAGTAACAGCTTGGCATCAGCCTTTTTGGCCAGCTCTGCAGCCTGTAGTGCTGTACTGTGAAAACGCATTTTAGCTTTTTCAGCATCATCATGCAGGTAGGTGCTCTCATGATAAATCACATCAGCACCTTTTATGTAAGGCAGAAAAGAGTCTGTATATAATGTATCTGCGCAGTACGCATATTTTTTGGGAAGAGGACCTTCTGCTGTAACCTCTTCATTTTTGATGACCGTGCCATCTTTCCGTTCGTAATCTGCACCTGCTTTTAGCTTATCGTAGTAGTAGCGAGGTACTTCCAGCTCTCTGCATTTTTCAGGTAATAGTTTCCTCCCGCGAGTTTTACTTTCTATTAAAAAACCATGACATGCTATACGATGCTCTACCGCGAAGCACGTAACTGAAAATGTATCTGTGTCTACCAACCGTTCGCTACCTTCAGGAAGTGCATGAAAAAAGAAGGGGTAGCATAGCTCTGTGTCAGCTAACTCTAATGTTTTCATCAGCAGGGGCTCCAGTGCTGCCGGTCCGAATAAATGTAATGGCGCAGTTCTACCCAATAAGCTCATACTATTGATAAGTCCAAACAACCCATAATAGTGATCGCCATGCATATGGCTGATGAATATGTGATTCAGCTTGCGCCACTTCATACCAAACTTCTGCATCTGTACCTGAGTACCCTCGCCACAATCAAGCAGTAAATATTCACCATATACAGATACCACCTGTGCGGTTGGGTTTCTACCAAAAGCTGGTAGAGCAGAGTTATTTCCGAGTATTGTTACTTTCATTTCTTATAAAGACGATTGTCTAATAATCTTCGGGAGGGGCAATTACGTTTTTTTTTTGCAATTAAACAATTCAGCCTGGTTTATTCACCTTCATTGAAGAGGTCTCTCTCTAAGATCTCCATGCTGATTATGTCTACTGCTTCTATTTGAGTAGGTGCAATATTGATGATCGTATCAATTTCACTTTTCTTTAACTCTTGTAGAATATCATTATTTATCGCTGTAAAAACGAGTGACTTTTCATGCGTATAACAGTACTCATGTAAGTTTGCCAGTTGGCTAAATGACGTGCTGTCTGTATGCTTGCAGTGTTCCAGGTCTATCAAGAAGTTAGTCGCATCAGTACTTTCAGAGATTTCTTTATGGAGTGCTTCTGTCAATTTAGCATCCAGTATATCTGTAATCGGCGTAATGACCTGATACGTTGGTTTGGTATCATATTTGAACTCCATATCGTAGTAGTTTTGTAAAGGAATTGTAATATAGTACAGCTAAAAATAACATATCTCTACTTTTATTTGTTTTATCTTGTAGATAGTGATTGTTATTGATAACGATATAGCAAATCTTAATAACCGACTACCATCATTATCGTTAACTTTAATCAAAGAGGAGTTATTCTAATGGATTCAAATTTTTCACCCAAAGTAAAAGAGATCATATCCTATAGTAGGGAAGAAGCCCTACGTTTGGGAAATGATTTCATAGGAACGGAACATTTATTATTAGGCTTAATAAGAGATGGTGAAGGTTTGGCAGTAAGGGTATTGCAGAGTATGCAGGTAGACTTGTTTGACCTACGTAAAGAACTTGAAATGGCAATCAGGGACAAAAGCAATAAACCTTTAGCCAATATAAATAGTTTACCATTAACTAAGCAGGCCGAAAAAGTTATTCGCATCACTGTATTAGAAGCGAAAGCTTTAAAAAGCCCAACAGTAGAAACAGAACATTTAATGCTATCCATTCTTAAAAACAAGGAGAATGTAGCTACACAAATCTTACATCAATACGAAGTGGACTACGACAAATTCAAAAACGAACTTGGAATAATGCAGGGTGATGGCCCGGGCGCAGAGTATAGTGATCCCGGAGATGATTTTGAGGAAGATGATGAACGCAGACAATTTCAACAGCGCAAGCAAGCAGGTAATACTAAATCGAAGACTCCTGTACTGGACAACTTCGGTAGAGACATTACCAAAATGGCAGAACAGGATAGCTTAGATCCAATTGTTGGCCGAGAAAAAGAGATCGAGCGTGTATCTCAGATACTATCAAGACGTAAAAAGAATAACCCTATACTTATAGGTGAGCCAGGTGTTGGTAAAACAGCTATTGTAGAAGGTCTTGCATTACGTATCGTACAGCGTAAAGTATCTCGTGTACTTTTCGACAAGCGTGTTATCAGTTTAGACCTTGCAGCTCTTGTTGCAGGTACTAAATATCGCGGTCAGTTCGAAGAGCGCATGAAAGCTATCATGAATGAGCTGGAGAAAAACCGTGATGTCATTCTATTTATAGATGAGATACATACCATAGTTGGTGCAGGTGGTGCTTCCGGATCGCTGGATGCATCTAACATATTTAAGCCGGCACTAGCACGTGGAGATCTGCAATGTATTGGTGCATCTACACTGGATGAGTACCGTATGTACATTGAAAAGGACGGTGCACTTGACCGTCGTTTCCAAAAGGTAATGGTAGATCCGCCAAGTGTAGAAGAAACTATTACAATACTGAATAACATCAAGTCTAAATACGAAGACTTCCACAATGTTAAATATGATGATGAAAGCGTAGAAGCATGTGTGAAGTTGAGTGATAGATATATGACCGACCGTCTTTTGCCGGATAAAGCGATTGACGTAATGGATGAGGTTGGTGCAAGGGTACACTTGAACAACATTAATGTACCTGAGAATATTCTCGAGCTAGAGAAGAAAATAGAAGACATCAAGCAAGAGAAGAACAAAGTGGTAAAAAGTCAGCGCTTTGAAGAAGCTGCTGCACTAAGAGATAAAGAAAAGCGTCTGGGTGAAGAGCTGGATAAAGCTAAGATAGAGTGGGAAGAAGAAGCTAAGAACAAACGCTACCCGATACACGAAGAACATATAGCAGAGGTGATCAGTATGATGACAGGTATACCTGTTATGCGTATGGTAGAGGCTGAAAGTAAAAAGCTTCGCCGTATGGGTGATGACCTGAAAGGTGCTGTTATAGGACAAGATGAAGCGATCAAAAAAGTTGTAAAAGCTATTCAGAGAAATAGAGTAGGACTTAAAGATCCAAGTAAGCCGATCGGTTCTTTCATATTCTTAGGACCTACCGGTGTTGGTAAGACTGAGCTTGCTCGCTCTCTTGCTCGACACATGTTTGATAGCGATGAAGCTTTGATACGTGTAGACATGAGTGAGTATATGGAGAAGTTCTCGCTTAGCCGTTTAATCGGTGCGCCTCCGGGATATGTTGGATATGAAGAAGGTGGACAGCTTACTGAGAAAGTACGTCGTAAACCATATTCAGTTGTCTTGCTCGACGAGATTGAGAAGGCACACCCTGATATCTTCAATATCTTACTACAGGTATTAGATGATGGGCAACTTACAGATGGTCTTGGTAGAAAGGTAGACTTCAAGAATACTCTGATCATAATGACATCGAATATCGGTGTGCGTCAGCTTAAAGACTTTGGTGCAGGTGTTGGTTTCGCAACTAATGCCCGTGCAGAAAGTGCAGAAGATGTAAGTAAAGGGGTTATTGAAAAAGCTCTTAAGCGTACCTTCTCACCAGAGTTCTTGAACAGAATAGATGATGTGATCATATTCAACTCTCTTGATGAAGAGCATATTGCTCAGATCATTGATATCATAATGAGAGATGTGATGAAGCGCCTTAATACTCTAGGTTTTGAGTTAGATCTTAAAGAAGGTGCTAAAAAGTATATTGCTGAAAAAGGATATGACCCTCAGTTTGGTGCAAGGCCATTGCACAGAGCTATTCAGAAATATCTTGAAGATCCGTTGGCTGAAGAGTTATTAAATCAAAAGATCAAAGAAGGTGATATTGTAGTTGCAGATTTTGACGAGAAAGAACAGAAGATCACTTTCAAAATTGATAAGTCTTCATCTAAGAAAAGTGAATCTGCCGAAGCAGATAAAGATTAAATTTCAATAGTTAGTTTAAATAAAAAGGCTCCGAAATTCGGAGCCTTTTTTAATATCATAATGTAAAACTTATACTACATCTGCTGTTTGTGCTGCTCCCACCTTTCTTGGTGAAATATTTTTTACTGCAGTTGCGATCGCATTGATATGGTCAGGAGTTGTTCCACAACAACCGCCTACCAGGTTTACCCATCCTTCTTTTGCAAACTCGGCTACAATAGCAGCCGTCATTTCAGGAGACTCATCATATTCCCCCATAGCGTTTGGCAACCCAGCATTCGGATAACAGCTAACGTAACAGTCTGTTAGTTCTGCTAACTCTTCTACATATGGGCGCATTTCCTTACCACCAAGAGAGCAGTTTAAACCAACACTCAACGGATTAGCATGTTCTACAGAAATATAGAATGCTTCCAACGTTTGTCCGCTTAGTGTTCTACCCGACGCATCGGTAATTGTTCCCGATATCATTAGTGGTAGTCTTTCTTTATCGGCGTGCTCATCAAAGTATTTATTCACTGCGTAGATAGCAGCTTTTGAATTAAGTGTATCAAAAATAGTTTCTAGCAATAGTACATCAACACCTCCTTCTACGAGACCGCTCACCTGCTCATAGTAGGCCTCCATTATTTCATCAAAAGTTACAGCTCTGTAACCCGGGTCATTTACATCAGGAGAGAGTGATAATGTCTTATTCATCGGACCTATTGCACCAGCAACAAATTTTTGAGCGCCTGGGTGCTCTTTCATATACTCATCTACTGCTTGCCTGGCTACTGTAGCAGCAGCAACATTCATTTCATAAGCCAGAGATTGCATATCATAATCGGCTAAAGAAACTGCCTGAGCATTGAAGGTATTAGTTTCGATAATATCAGAACCCGCCTTCAGGTACTCTTTATGAATAGCTTTAATGATATCTGGCTGTGTTAGTACAAGCAGATCATTATTTCCTTTCAGATCAGAAGGGTAATCTTTAAACCTTTCTCCACGATAGTCTTCTTCACTCAATTTATAGCGCTGTATCATAGTACCCATGGCACCATCCAACACAAGAATGCGCTCATCAAATAGTTGACGTATCTGTTGCTCTTTAGTCATAACACAAAAATAAGGTATTTAAAGGTTGATATTGTTGTTCATTAGTTATCGCTTTTTGTAGAGCAGATAATTACCATCAGCAAAGCTGGTATCTCTGATATAGAGGTCTGAAACTTTTTCTATTTCCCACTTCTGTATGTAATAATAGTCGTACTCTGCTTTTTCAAATGCAACCTCTCCAAACTTCTCTATGTAATCAAATTTACCTTGATACTCATGCTCAGTATAATATCTGATGGACGGAGTAAACCACCAATCTAAATATACCTTGATTGGTTCCTCGTTTTCTTTCAAAGCAACCATCCTGTCTAGTATGAATGGAGTGTATTGATCATAGCTCCAAACTTTTGCACTTGTAATATTATATCTAAATAAGAAAGTACCTATGCTCAACAAAACCCAAACAGGCATTATAAAACGACTAGCTTTTTTGGTCAGTAGCGTTACACTTGTTAGTAACACTAATACAGTTAACGGATATAAGAATAGTGCCGTTCTGCCTAGCAGAAATTTGCTACCTAATAAATAGTGTTGGCTAATAATTGATAATACAGGTACTAACAAAAGTATCCAGATAAAGCTGTCCTTCTTTTTTTTGAATACGGCTATACAAGACAATAGTGTTAATAAACAAATCGCCACACTTATAACTAATGCTAGATTTTCATGAGTTATATAGAAGCTCTCCTGCACCAATGATGTAACGGTATCTTGTATAAAACCATTGTCGCCACCAAAGTACAACTCACCTTTACGCATAAGTATTAGTATAGGTGCAGCAACAAGCAATAACAAAACTATAGTAGCAGATAACATAGATACTATTGCTTTGGCATAACCTGCTCTTGATTTAATAACTATATACCCTGTAGCAATTATGACGGCTACATAATAATGCAAGATCGTAAAGTTGCTGTATACAGATAGTATTGCGAAGACGTACGATAAGGTGATGGTGGATAGTTTTTGAGACCTCGAAAATTTAATAAGTTGCAAACTGCTAGCCATCATAAAACCTATTGCCAAACCATAGCCTCTACATAAAGACCAAAACTCAAACATAAAAGGGTTAGCCAATAGTATCAGAAAGCCGAATACTATGTATGCTCTATTAGTAACAAGACTTTTCAATAAACCAATAGATGATATACAATAGATGATTAGTGCCAGAAGGTTAGGTAACCTCAAGCTAAAGATTGTATCGCCCAAAATATTGATACTGACCTTTGATAAAATGGAGTTGAGAATATGATTATTTGCAGTGGGTAGTTGGCTATTTATTATCTCTTCAAATGGCTTGTTGATATAATTTTGATAGCTGTAGGCTTCATCGTGTGTAATAGGCACTTCGACAGCGCGCAATAATGCTAAGACCACAAATATCGTAGCCATAATGAACAACAAAATACTTGTTCCTCTTTCTGTTTTAATGTCAATAGCCACTTATTAAAGATACAGTTCTAATTAAAAACGCCCCGATGATTATCGAGGCGTTTAAGTTTATTTTAAATATAACTTCTATCGCATGAGAATAACGTTACCTGTCTTCTCTAGTTCGTTACCTCTATCGACTTCTCTGCATGCATACTTAATATAATAATAGTAAGTACCAATATCCTGAGGTGTTCCTTTTACGGTGCCGTCCCAACCTTGGCTAGGATTTTCTGTATAGAAAACCGTTTGTCCATACCTGTTAACTATACGGAAAGCATACACTTGTTGCTCTGCACTGGATACTATACGGAATACATCATTCTTACCATCACCATTTGGTGTAAAGGCGTTTGGCATAAATATGTCGCAGCATATTTTCACATCTACATAAACACTATCGTAACCTTCGCAACCAAGTTGATCCGTAACTTTCAACATCAGATATCCTGAGCTAGGTATTTTGGCAACGACCTCTCCAGATCGGTTATTTAAGAAATATGATTGAGGAGACCACTCATAAGTGTGCAGGCCTACTAGTGTTTCTGCTTTAAGTGTGATCTCTGTATTTCTGCATATTGTATTAGAGCTTAATTCCTGATCAAGAATTTTTGCTGCCGGGAATGGTTCTACTGTTAGTGTATCCGATATAGTATTAGATATACACCCTGAATCTGATGTGGTGTAAAGTGATATTACTTTCTGACCTAATGTAGTCCACTTAGTAGTAATGCTATTACTATCTGCAGATACAATAGTTATGTCTGAACTATCATACAACCAATTAAATTTATTGACGTCATTGAGAATACTGTCAACAGATATAGTCAGGTCTTTACCAACACATATTTCAGACACGCCCAGATCAAAGTATACTTCAGGAACTGGTAAAGCTTCTACCATAATTGTGTCTCTAGCTTTACAGTCTGCAGCTTGAGCAAATACTGTAATAGTCTTAACTCCTGCACTATCCCAGTTTACTATATAAGGACCTGACGTATCACCTTCAATAATATTAGCACCTGTCCATGTAAATGTAAATGTACCAGTATCTGGTATCACACCTTGATATTCTACTTTCAGGCTATCGTACAAACAAAACTGATTTGTATCTACTAATATTCTTGCAGTAACGGTAGTGTCTACTTTTACTACAATTGTATCTCTGATACTCTCACAACCATTTACTGTTTGCGACACATAATATCTGGTATAGCCAACTGTAGTAGTAGTAGGTGTTGGTGCTACTGTGGTACCCGTACCACCGAATGGTAAGTTATACCATATAAGGTTAGAGCCTACCGCTGTTAGCTGCATAGCAGGAGCATTCAAACAGTATTCTACAGAATCCGTTTCCGGTTGTTCAGGTCTTGGTTTTACGGTTAGTTCTAGTGTGTCTCTATCACTTTCACAACCACCAACTATCTGGCTTACATACCAATAGAACTTACCGGTATCTGCAGTAGATGGAGTAGGCGTCGGAATTATTTGTATTCCACCAATAGCAGTATCCCACCAACGTAAGTTAGAACCCGTTGCTTGCAATTGGCCTGCAAAACTGAATTGACATATTGCTGTATCTGTAGCTACAGGAGGATCTGGTTTTGTTATTACTGTAACCTTCACAGAATCTCGCTCACTTTCACAGCCATTTACTGTTTGCGATACATAGAAGGTATATGTTCCTTGTACTGTAGTGGAAGGAGTAGGTGCAGTTCCACTACCTGTTCCGCCCGTCGGTGCATTATACCATAATAGGTTTGTACCGATAACATTTGCAGATAAAGGACTTGCTGTAAAGAACTGACAGTACAATGTATCACTTGTTTGCGGAGGAGCAGGCTTCGCAATAATATTCACAATCAACATACTCCTGCTGGTTCCTTCACAACCATTCACTGTTTGTGAAACATAAAAGGTATCAGAGCCAGGAACAGATGTATTAATTGTAGGAACTGTTGTGGTTCCAGTTCCACTTGTAGGGTCATCATACCATAATATATTAGTACCTGTTACAAAAGCGCTTAGTGGTTGTCCGGGAGTAGCCCCTTCACAATAATCTACAGGAGAGTTTACTGTCGGGCCAGCAGGCAATGCAAGCACTGTTACTGTTATTGTATCTCTATCACTTTCACAACCATTTGCTCCTGTTTGCGAAACGTAGAATGTTGTTACGCCCGGGGTTGAAGATGATGGTGTGAACGCGGTACTACTACCAGTACCTCCTGTCGGTACGGTATACCATAGTAGGTTAGAGCCTGTTGCAGAAAGTTGGGGTATCGTTTCACCCTGACAATAAGTTTGGTTGGGGTTATTTGCAACAGGTTGTGCGGGTTTAGGTAAAATATTTACCGTTACAGAATCTCGTAAACTCTCACAACCATTGCCATCTGTTTGTGATACATAATATTTAAATGTGCCTGCATTTGCTGTTGAAGGTATTAACGTTGTTAGGCCTGTACCGCCAGTTGGCATAGTATACCAAAGAAGGTTTGAACCCGTTGCTTGTAGTGCATTAGCCGTTACACTCTGGCAATACGTTACCGGTGTAGTAGGTGTAGGTGGCGACGGCAAATCATTTACCGACACATGTACACTATCACTAAAAGTAGTACAACCATCTCTTACAGCATATACGACATAGTAGCCAGTATCAGCAAAAGTCATATTCATTCTTGAAGGATTCTGCGTAGATGCAGTGAATCCATTTGGACCGCTCCAGTTGTATGTAACATTGGTACCTGCAATTGTTGAGGCCATTAGGTTTAATGTACTATTCAAACAAACAGGACTATTACTTGTAGGAGTAGGTGCTGGTGGCGGTCCTACATACACGCTCAGGAATGATGTTGGCGAAGCGCAACCTGTATTACCAGTAACAGTTAACGAATAAAAACCTGCGTTTGCTGTTTGAGCATTTAATATTGTCGGGTTCTGAACTGAAGAGGTAAAACTGTTAGGACCTGTCCAGCTATAACTTGCACCTGTCACACTGTTACCAAATAGCTTTAGAGTATCTCCTACACAAATAGGCGCATTTGAGCTTGGGAAAGAAGACGGCGGTTGTACTACGGTGACCGTCACTGTATCTAAGTTTTGGTTACATACGGCGGCACTATTGGAGGTTAGCACGTAACTGGTAGTTACAGCCGGGCTGGCAATCGGTGATTTACAAATTGTACAACTTAGAGAAGAAAGGGGAGAACCTCCGGGTATTACAGACCATATATAAGCTGAACCTCCGACACCTGTAAGAGGAACACTTTCTCCAGCACAAATTGTCGTGTCTTTAATAGCTACTGTTGATGCCCAGACATATAACGGAACAGTAAAAGTATACGTTATCGGGATACCTCCTGAAGAGCAGCTGGAATCTTTTACACTCACCACCAATACTCGTGTACCTGTATCGGTAGCACCGGGAGTCCACGTAATGCAACCTCTGATGGTATCATTTAAAAAGCCTGTGTAGTTAACGCTTGAGCCTGGTGCTGAAGCATTATGGTTATCAGATGCTACTAATTTAGCACTGGTATCTGTAGATATAATATCATAACAGAAAGAGAATTGCTTAGTAGCACAGCCTTCCACACGGTCATTAGAATAAGTGGCAGCACCACTAATACTTGTCTGATCTACTGTAACCGTAGGCTTTACACTATTACCACCTATACAAGTTATGACCTGTACTTGGATATCTCTCATTACAGAACCAATAAATACTCCATTCCGATATTCATTAGCACGTACAGTTACAGTATGTGAGCCTGCAAGTGACGGCGTAAATTCTAACTCACCAGTTAATGTATCGATAACAAATGTATTGTTAGTTTGGAAAGGATTCGTTGGTATCGAATAAGCGGGAGATCCCGAAGCAAAAGCAACAAGGGTAGGTGATGCCGCACATGAGGTTGACTTCTGTTGTGGCCGGACGACCTCAAATGTCAGAGAGTCATTGTCAGGATCTATCCCTCCGTTATTATATTGGAAATCCTGATTGATACAAACATAAGGAACAGGTTTGACAGAAAAGACCGGGGACGAGTTTCCTGGCGCAGCAACACTGTTCAATATACTTTCAACATAAAAATTATTAAAACTACCAGATAAGTTATCAGAAGCATTCCTTGCTGCTATAGTTACTGAAAAGGTCCAATTGGTACATGCAGATGGTAATGTAAACGTCGTAGAGTACCACCACTCTTCATATCCAGGTATATTTGACCCGGCACTATCACATCTACTTTTCTGATTTGCACATCCTGTTGATACTTGTTGACCATTTGCTCCTCCTCCAGGAAGTAAAGTCATAACAGGCATATTTTCTGAACCGCTTGTATTTGCACATGGGTTTTGCCAACATAGTGTGGCGTTAAAAGGCCTGTTCACACCTGAACAGTCTCTGTAAAATTTAAAGTAAAACCGGTAAGTTGAATCACTTACCCACTCATACAATAATTCTCCTCCTGCAGCATGAGATGCTTTTGCCTCAAAAGAATTAAATGATAGTAAAAATACTATCATACAACTAACCAATAGTATACACTTTCTCAAAATTGACCGATTTTGATTAACATTAAATAGAGTAGTATATAAAAGTAACAATTAAGATTTAGAGAACTTTAACAAATACAGCTATTTTTTAATAATAACGTGTACTTCAGGCTATTCGTTAGTATAAAAAACAAAAGAGGTGAGCATAATATGCTCACCTCTTTAACTGTATATTAATATTCTAATTATGCTTCTGTTTTCAACATTTTCTCGTATTTCTTTCTATCCTCTTCATTCAGCATAATTTTTCTTAATCTGATATTCTCAGGAGTAACTTCTATACACTCATCTTGCTGGATGTACTCCATACACTCCTCCAGACTCATTTCTATTTTTGGAGCAATTCTGTTAGCATCATCACTACCGCTGGCACGGTGGTTAGTAAGCTTTTTATTCTCTATCACGTTTACATTCAGATCACCAGGTTTGATGTTTTCAGCTACGATCATTCCTGTATATACCTCTTCTCCCGGATCTACAAAGAAGTTACCACGGTCTTGTAGCTTGTCTATAGAGTATGGAGTAGTAGAACCTGTGAATTTAGAAATCAAAACCCCGTTGTTACGACCAGGTATTGGTCCTTTCCATGGTTTGTATTCACTGAATCTATGCGCCATAACAGCTTCACCTGCAGTGTTGGTCAACATCTGAGAACGCAAACCGATCATACCTCTTGATGGTATATCAAACTCAAGGTGCTGCATTTCACCTTTTGACTCCATGATCAACATCTCGCCTTTACGCTGAGTCACTAGATCAATTACTTTACCACTATATTCTGCAGGTACATCTACTACAAGTGTCTCATAAGGTTCACATGTAGCACCGTCTATTTCTTTAGTGATCACCTGTGGCTGACCAACTGTAAGCTCATAACCTTCCCTACGCATAGTCTCTACTAATACACTCAGGTGCATGATACCACGACCATAAACTAAAAACTTATCAGCATCATCAGTATCCACAACTCTTAACGCTAAGTTTTTCTCTAGCTCTTTTGTTAGCCTGTCTCTTATGTGACGACTGGTAACAAATTTACCTTCCTTACCAAAGAATGGAGAGTTGTTAATGCTGAACTGCATGTTCATTGTTGGCTCATCGATAGCAATGATCTCTAGAGGCTCTGGGTTCTCAGCATCAGCAATTGTTTCACCTATTTTGAACCCGTCAATACCAACTACAGCACATAGGTCTCCAGCATGTACTTTCTCTACACGCTTTTTACCCATACCTTCAAAAACATAAAGCTCTTTCACTTTACTTTTCACAATTGAGCCATCTGCCTTACAAAGGCTGATCTGCTTGCCTTCAATGATCTCACCACGAGTTACCTTACCAATAGCTATTCTACCCAAGAAGCTAGAGTAATCTAATGATGTTATTTGCAGCTGTAAGTTACCCTCTTCAATATTTGGTTCAGGTACTTTCTCAAGAATTGTATCTAATAAAGGAGTGATGTCCTCACTTTCGTTAAGTGATGTGTTGAACCAACCTTGTTTAGAAGAACCATACAATGTTGTAAAGTCAAGCTGCTCTTCAGAAGCATCTAGCTGGAAGAACAGTTCAAAAACTGCATCGTGCACTTCATCAGGACGACAGTTAGGTTTGTCTACCTTATTAATTACGACGATAGGTTTCAAATTAAGTTGTAGGGCTTTTTGTAATACAAACCTTGTTTGCGGCATAGGTCCTTCAAAAGCATCTACTAATAAGATAACGCCATCTGCCATTTTCAGTACACGCTCTACCTCTCCACCAAAATCAGCGTGACCGGGAGTATCGATCACATTTATTTTTACATCCTTATATATTACAGATGCATTTTTACTGAAAATTGTAATACCTCTCTCACGCTCAAGGTCATTATTATCCATGATAAGCTCACCAGTTTCCTGATTATCACGGAAAACTTTTGTAGTATGTAGTATCTTATCTACAAGAGTTGTTTTACCATGGTCAACGTGCGCGATTATGGCAATGTTACGAATATCCATTTATTAACTAATTTTTTAGTTGTAAAACTAAGTCTTTAATATTAGTTTTACTTTGTATAAAATTCGCGCAAAGGTAGGCAATTAATACCCACATACGTCAATTTGTTTATTATTACTCTAATAAATATTCTCAGATGAAACATATATACCTGCTGCTCTTGATATTATCTCCTCTTTTAAGCATTGGGCAGGAACAAGAAGTGCCAAAAGAAGAGGGTTACGACCTAAAGAAGTATTACTTCGTTATGCTTACAAAAGGAGACAAGAGAGATGAAAATATGGATCAGCAAAAACTACAAGAGTTACAGAATGCTCATCTTGCTAATATAGATCGTCTTGCAGAAGAAGGTCGTATACTTGTAGCAGGTCCATTTATTGACGATAAGGATTGGCGTGGGCTTTTCATCTTCGATGCAAAATCAAAGGAAGAGGTTGAGGAATTACTAAAAACAGACCCTATGATATCTGCTGGCTGGTTAGCTACAGACATCAGACCATGGGTTACCGCTAAAAACTGTGTTTTTAAATAGACTTTATTTCAGCCCATCCTTAAACTTGTAGATATAAAACTGCTCGTCTGACTGTATAGGCTCTTCCGGAGTTTGATATAATAAATCCATAAAACGCATACCCTTATCTCCTACAGGATAGTTAAAGATCATCACAACATTCTGAAGGCTATCCTTAAAATTTTCATAGGTCTTATCAACGGTATACTCTACAGCATATGCCCATTTTCCGGCTATAAAACAGCTGTCATATCTATAGAAAGAACCAAACCGCTCACATTCACCGTAATAAAACTGCTTTTTACCATCTAAAAAAGGAACGATAGCACTTGTAGCCCAAGCCTGATGCCCTACAATAGTTTTATTCTGATAATTATTTTCTTTAACAAAGCTTGCTGCATCTTTTGCTCCTGAGAACATTCGACTATTATCTTCAGCATAACTCTTAAATGACGGGATGAGTTGTACCAAACAAATGACAAACAGTAGCCAGTAACTATATGCTATGTTCTTAAAAGAGAGTTGCTCTTTACTTTCTACCTGACCTGTATATAAAGAAACAAGCAATATGAAAAATATGGTACCCTTATGCCTATAACCTGTAGATGGATACTTATAGCCAAGTATATAAAAAACAGCTATGAGTCCGCCTGCTAGTATTATTAATGCTTTCGGGGATTTATACATTAATGCAGCGCATACCAGAAGAAGGATCAGTGCAAGAGCTACACCATTATCTACAGCTACGCCACCTTCAATAGCTTTAAAAATCCTCTCAGTACTGTCACTCACAGTTTTTGCAAACTCGTCTGTCATTTTTGCCATAAATAGGTATGGAAGTAGATATAAACCACCAACTGACATTAATATTCCAGGAGCTATCAGCTTAGGGTTGGAAAGTTGCTTTTGTTGGTACAGCTCCCACAAATATGTAAGCACTAGCATACCGCAAAAAGTATACATGAGTACATGTGTATTGAATAGGCCTACAATACATAAAGCATATAGCCATGGCTTTTGAAAGCGATATTCATACAATGATATTATTGCCATAGCAAAGAATGCTATCAAGCAATAGCTCCTGGCAAAAAAAGAATATTCGTAAAGGAAATAATAGCTAAATGGTAGCGCCAGTTTTATTATGAGAGGTAGCTTTGTTTTGAATAGGAGTAAATATGTAGCTGCAGCCATAATGATAACAGCAATTATATTCTGTACAAAGTATGGAGCTCCCATTTTAGCAAACGGCATAATAATCATATACCAAACGGGAGGGTGTCCTTCTGTTCTCAGTATACTTAGAAGGTCTACTAGGCTTAAGTCTCTTACCAATAACCAAGCTTGAGCCTCATCTCTCCACTGCTCATGGATATTAAGACTATACCCAATTAGAATAACATAGATAAAGAAGGCAAGATATAAATATAGCTTAGTAGAGGAGCTATTCTGTTTAGTCGGCAGTTGTTCGGTTGTTGACATGATTAACTAAAGTAAAAGATTTTTACATTAATACATGACTTATGTTTTCGGCAAAAAGTTAGGATCAGTTCAACTTAAAAGGAGCTACTAAAGGAAACTCCGGTATGGTAACCATGAACTTTGTTTTGTTAAACAAGTTCTCCATTTCGTAGGTACCATACATCTTACCAACATCCGAGCGTAGGTTAGCTGCAGAAATATATTGGTAGCTCTCACCTGGCTGTATAATTGGTTGCTCGCCTACCACACCTTCTCCTATAACTTCGCGAACCTGACTGCCGTAAAAACTATCTGAAATGTACCAGTGCCTATTGAGTAATTGCACGGGGTTTGAGCTAAGGTTTTCTATGGTTATTCTGTAAGCGTGTAAGTATTCAGAATTGATCGGGTTAGATTGTTCTGCCTGATAAAAAGTTTCAACCGTTATACTTACACCTTCTGTTACTAAATTGACCATGTTGTATGGTTTATGTAAATATAACGTTTTCTAACCTAGAAACTGTTAGTATGAATTATTTAATATTTCGTTAAGAGCTGAATTGATGACCTGAGACTCGTATCCTTTTTGCGTCAAGTAGCGGTAGACCTTTTGCTTTCTTATATACTCTTTACCTCCCTTAACCTCACCTAGTTTTTTTTCTGCCAGCTTTTTTGCTGTATCAAAGTATTCGCTTTCGTCTATCTCTGATAAACCTTTTTTGATACAATACTCTGATACTTGTTGAAACTTAAGTTGCTCTATTATCTTTCTCTTACCCCACTGTTTCATACGAAACTTTCCTCTGGCAATTGCTCGCGCATATCTTTCTTCATTGAGCATGTCCTTTTGTATCAGCTCAGAAATATTTTCCTCAACTTCGGGGGTTGTACAGCCTAGCTCATAAAGCTTATTCCTTACCTCCTTATGAGAGCGCTCCTGATAAAGACAATATCTGCTTATGGTTGAAAATACTTCCATAGGCTTTTATCTTCCCATATATACCATGAGTATCTGCACATCACTTGGATTCACGCCACTTATCCTGCTGGCCTGACCAAGTGTGCCGGGTTTCATTTTAGTGAGCTTTTGCCTGGCTTCTGTAGATAGTGCAGTAAGCTTAGCATAATCAAAGTTGCTCGGTATAACAGCATCTTCCAGGCTAGCCATTTTCTTTACCAGCTCTCTTTCCTTTTCTATATACACATCATATTTAGCTTGTATCTCAGCTTGTTCCAGCGTAAGTACATCTGTTTCGCCTATTGCATTTTGGAGCTCAGGCAATTCTTTACACATGTCTTTTATGCCTACTCCAGGGCGAAGTAGCAACTTCAGCGCTTTTGTTCTTTCTGATAATGGGGAGGAGCCTATATTTTCTAAATAACTGTTTGCATCCTGTGGTTCCACGGGGAACGTTGCCAAGGTTTCTTTGATTGAACTAACTTTTTCTTTTTTATACTCTACTCTTTTTAGGCGTTCATCTGATGCTAGACCTAATTCATGCCCTAAAGGAGTAAGTCTTATATCTGCGTTATCTTGTCTCAATAGAGTTCTGAACTCAGCTCTACTGGTAAACATACGATACGGCTCATCAGTCCCTTTATTGATAAGGTCATCAATCAGTACCCCGATGTATGCGTCACTCCTTTTCAATACTACAGGCTCTTGCTCCTTAGCTTTCCTGTGAGCATTGATACCTGCCATCAAACCTTGACAAGCAGCCTCTTCATATCCAGTGGTACCATTGATCTGTCCTGCAAAGTATAAGTTCTCTACTAACTTAGTTTCTAACGTAAACTTTAGCTGTGTAGGTGGGAAGTAATCGTACTCTATAGCATAGCCTGGTCTGAAGAATTTACAATTCTCAAAACCAGGTACCATTCTAAGTGCTTTATGCTGCACCTCTTCAGGTAATGAAGTACTAAACCCATTAACATATATTTCTACAGTATTCCACCCTTCAGGCTCTACGAATAACTGGTGGCGCTCACGCTCAGCAAACCTGCTGATCTTATCTTCTATACTTGGGCAATATCTGGGTCCACTACCCTTTATACGGCCTTGATACATTGGGGACTCCTCAAAACCAGTCTTTAGTATATCATGAACCTCAGGGCTTGTATAAGTTATCCAGCAGTTTCTTTGATCTTGAGGCTTTATTTTATCTATTGGCAAATATGAAAACCCTACTATTTCTTCATCTCCATCCTGAACTTCCATCTTAGAATAATCCAAGCTTCTTCCATCTACCCTCGGCGGAGTGCCTGTTTTAAGCCTATCACTCTCGAAACCAAGTGATACTAACTGTTCTGTAATACCCGTCGCGCCTTTTTCACCCATTCTACCTCCACCAAACTGTTTGCTACCTACGTGTATCACACCATTTAGGAAAGTTCCGCTGGTAAGCACTACTGACTTACCATATATCTCTTGACCCATTCCGGTACGTACGCCGGTAACTGTTCCACGTGAAACAATTACTTCCTTAACCATATCCTGCCAAAAGTCGAGGTTTGGTGTTAGCTCCAGCATTTCGCGCCACAATGTGGCAAACTGCATACGGTCGTTCTGAGTTCGTGGACTCCACATGCCAGGACCTTTGGACCTATTTAGCATGCGAAACTGTATCATACTCTTATCACTAACGATACCACTGTAGCCGCCTAATGCATCAATTTCGCGCACTATTTGACCTTTTGCAATACCACCCATGGCAGGATTACAGCTCATTTGGGCAATAGTCTGCATGTTCATGGTTATCAAAAGCGTCTTTGACCCCATATTAGCAGCAGCTGCTGCTGCTTCACAACCTGCATGCCCGGCACCTACAACAATTACATCATATTCAGGAAACATAGGCGCAAAGGTACGAAGACATAGAACATTTATAGACATTTAATGTTTCTATGTCTCTATAATTCAATAACTTTAAGAATACACAAACAGATATACTATGAAAATTATTACTACAGCAGCATTATTATTAATTACTCTGATAAACGTATCAGCACAAGAGATAAGTAGCGGATTACGTACAGGTATAGGTAGCACTTTCAGTGCAAAGGAGTTGTGCAATAGTCAAAACACACTTACCTGGGATAAAGAAGCATATATAAGGTACGAAACAAGAGGTAAACTAGCTGCAGAGCTTAGGTTTCAACACTATAGAACATCAGAAGAAGACAATAGCTATCAAATACTATATCAAGAATATGATCAACCATATACATATACTCACTATAGGGCTAATACTATCAGTGATTATTACTCAGCTAGTTTTTCAGTTCAATATGATATCACTTGTCCATACCTAAAAAATCATTGCCCAATAATGAAAAATATGAGCAACTATCTAGGTTTAGATATAAATGTAACAACCTTAAATAGTACATACATATCATCAACACAACGTGATTCGGACGAAAACTTCTACACCTACATAGATAATAGAGGTGCAAATGCTACTAATTTTTCTTTTGGTATTAGTCACACACTAGTTTATAGGCTAAACGAAAGTATTAATATAAACTCAAGCATGAGAATGCTCATAGCGCCGAATGACTTTAGAAGATTTTTTGGTGGCTCTGATAGTCGTATGAACCTATTAATTGGTGCAGGATATACCTTCTAATACTGATAATCAATAATTTATAGCTATATAGCACAAAGATGTTCCACGTGGAACATCTTTTTTATTCTGTTTAATGCAATGATACTTCTTAACGTACGATATTTAAAGAACGGTTTATTAACGTTCCACGTGGAACGTTAATAAATGTGAATATGTATATTTATGTTGAAGACTGTTCCACGTGGAACAACAAACTATATCTATGAAGAGGCTAATAACTATAATAATATCGCTTATAACAATTACTGCTTGTAATACTAAAAAAGAAGTAGACCTTATAATTCATACTAATACTGTATATACTTGCAACAATACCTTCAATGAAACAGTATCGTTAGCAATAAAAGATGGTATTATAGTAGATGAAGGAGATAGGGAATCAATAGAATCAGTGTAGAGGTCTGCTATAACGATCAATAAAGACCGTGCATATGCATATCCTGGTTTTATAGATGCGCATTGTCACTTCAGCGGGCTTGCCCTAACAAGTTATCAGTGTGAACTTAAAGGAACAAGATCATATCAAGAGGTACTTACGAAACTGGTAGAATATGAAAAGACTAATAAACTCAGTTGGATCTATGCAAGAGGATGGGACCAAAACGATTGGGATAATAAAGAGTACCCATCAAATGAAAAATTGAATGGATTGTTCCCTAATAAACCTGTTATACTAAAAAGAATTGATGGCCATGCTGTGTTATGTAACCAAAAGGCACTGGATATGGCTGGTATTGATGAAAATACAGTTATAGCTGGAGGAAAAATACTAGTAAAGAATGGTATACTAACAGGGATACTTATTGATAATGCTACAGAACCTGTTGAAAAACTAATCGGCATAATACCTGATAGTATTGCAAGCAACTATTATAAACAAACAGAAAAAATTGTTTTGAAGAAGGTTTGACTTTAATAGTGGATTGCGGAGTAAAAAAGAATGTAATAGAGCAAATAAAAAAAATGTACAATAATCATTTACTGACTATTGGAAATTCTATACTACTTGATCAAGAAGAAAAAACATTAGACAATTATGTACCTGAAGGAAAATATATAAATGACCAGTTAGAGATAAATGGAATTAAGGTATACGCAGATGGTGCATTAGGATCTAGGGGAGCGTGTTTGAAAAGAGAGTATCATGATATGCATGGAGAGTCTGGTCTCATACTTACTGATTTTGATAAAATAAATCGTATTTGTAGTAGTGCTAAAGCTCACCAGCTTCAAGTGTGTACACATGCCATAGGGGATAGTGCAAATCATGCGATTCTCAAGCTTTATAGCAAATTCCTTGATGAAGAAAATGATTTAAGGTGGCGGATAGAACATGCACAAGTTATTGATAATCATGATATTAGTATGTTCTCTACCTATAATATAATACCGTCTGTACAGCCTACACATGCTACTTCAGACATGTACTGGGCAGAAGAAAGACTAGGGAGTAAAAGAATTAGAGGTGCGTATGCATATAAAGATCTTTTAAAACAGAATGGTTGGCTTCCATTAGGTACAGACTTCCCGGTAGAAGAGATCAGCCCTGTTGCAACATTCTATTCTGCAGTATTTAGAAAAGATAAACATGGGTATCCTGAAAACGGATTTCAAATGGAAAATGCTCTTAGTAGAAAAGAAGCTTTGATGGGTATGACCTATTGGGCAGCAAAAAGTGTATTCAGAGAAAAAAGGAAAGGAAGTATAGAGATAGGAAAAGATGCTGATATTGTAATTCTGGATACTGATATTATGAATGCAAGTGAAGAAGATATAAAGAGAGCATCTGTACTTATGACTATTCTAAAAGGTAAAATTGTATACACAAAAAAAGGAGCTGAATAATCAGCTCCTTTTCTATAAATAAATGTAATACTATTTTACAATAGTGAACTTCTTAGCTACAGAAGATCCATTTGCCGTAACTATAAGATTATAATTCCCAGCAGCCATATCATCAGTAGATATAGATACTTTATCAGTCTTCACATTATTCACAACTTTTGTATAAACTATTCTACCGAGACCATCGATTACTCTGTATGTAACCTCATCAGCAGTTTCGCTTAGGTTGATGTCAGCATTTAGTATATCTGTTACCGGGTTAGGATAGAAATTGATATCTACAGATTTTTCACTGATCTGCTTAACACCTACAGGGAAAAGAGACATCTGGAGTGCAACTGAAGGAACAAGACCATCTTTCTGATTAGAGAATCTTGCAGAGTCCTCATCTAATGTACCTTCAAATGGATACATAATAGTTGAGTTAGGTGCACTAGATGCTAGATTTGAGTATACATCACCAAATAGTGGAGCATAAGTTTCTCTCCAACTATTTGTAGATTTTATTCTTGCCCAATGTCTAGTAAAATAGTTTAGCTGACCATCACAAAGAAGGAATACAGGATCACCTGTACTGCTACCTGGTAAAGCAATAGCAGCCCAATACCAAGTGTTAGCTTCAGAATTAATAGTTTTAGAATCGTCAAATGCATCTCTGATATCAACACTATACATATCTCCAGAACTATCACCAGAAACAAATACTTTATTTGCAGTACCTACAAGATCAAGCTCAACAGCTTGTACGAAGCTATCTGTCAAACCACCATTAGCACCGTCTACCCATTTGTATATAAGGCCTAAGATATCACTACGTCCTTCAAGACTTAATGCATTTGCTGAAGTAGATATACCAAACTCCATTTTCTCAAACTCATAACCACCGTTTTTAACATAGTACATTGGACCCCATGTAAGGTCAGCACCGTCAGTACCAGATCTGTAACCTACTCTGGCAAATGGTTCGCCATCAGCAAAATTATATCTGCTCTTACTAAATTTACGACCATCAACATAGAATGAATAAGTCATTGTATCATCACCAGGATAATCGTCCGTATTATCACTCTTCACTTCATAGAATACATCATATCTACCTTCACCTGTTGCATTGATATCATATTGGCCATCAATAAAAGGAACTATGATAGAATCAGCTGGAGGGAAAGAGCTACCATAAGTAACAGAATCTTTTCTGATCTCAGTTCTAGTACCACCTTTTGGAGTCCAGTATACAGTAGAAAGCAATTTTACATTAGTAGCTGTGCTAGTACCGAAGTTAGCTACAACTGCAGCATCTTGTCCTTTATATGCTTCAGGAGTGCCGCTACCACCAAAGTTCTGATATGGCACACTATATGAATGCCATAAGCTTTGACCTCTACGTACAATCGCTAGATCATTTGTAAGACCTTTACCCCATCTTAAGAAAGACATATCTACTGATGTACTGTTATTAAGCTCTTGCTCGATAAGTGCGCCTTGTACATCTGATATCATAATTACGGGTATAGTTACACTACCACCCTGAGCACCTTCACCCATTCCTACTGGTCCACCAGGTACGTTGTTCACAATTATTACCGCGATCGCACCAGCTGTTTGAGCTCTAAGAGCCTTCTCACCAAACTCACAATTACCTCTTTTAATCAAGCATATATTACCACTTACAGCTGCACCGTTTGTAAGTGCTCCACAAGCTTCATATGGATCTGCTTTAATTATTTGTTTAGCTTGAAGATTAGCCAGATTACTTAGAATTGAACCACCCCATCCAGTGTTAGTCTCATCATTGTAACTACTAGTAAGTTCTAATACAGAAGCTATATTTGAAGGGTTGTTGATAACTGCACGTGTATCAACAAAATCAAAGTATGCATTACCTGCAAAATTATTCATGCGAGGCTGTGCAAATGCACTTAGAGATGTACTCATAAGAATACATATCGTAAAAATTTTTAAAATGTCGAATTTTCTCATAGTATTACCAATTTATTTTACTGATATAAGTGTACTAAAATATGCATTATTTAAAAGTTAAACAACAATTTTATATTGACTGACAACAAATTACAGTCAACAAACAATACTTTAACCCAAACCTAAACTCTTACTGAGTTCCAACATTTTAAGAATAGGCTTTTCAGCTTGTTTTCTTAGCTCTTCATCCATTGTAACTTCTGGTAATTCATGCTTCATACATAGATACAGTTTTTCTAATGTATTTAACTTCATGTGCGGGCAATCATTACAAGCACATGAATTATCTGGTGGTGCAGGTATAAAAGTTTTATTTGGAGATTTCTTCTGCATCTGGTGAAGTATGCCTGTTTCTGTTGCTACTATAAAGCTTTGAGCATCACTCTGAGCCGTGAAGTTTAAAAGCTGAGTAGTAGAACCTATAAAATCTGCTAATTTCAACAATGGTTCTTCACATTCTGGATGAGCAATAAACAATGCATCTGTATGACGCTCCTTCAATCTGGTAATTTTTTCAAGTGAGAATAACTCATGAACCATACATGCACCATTCCACAATACCATATTTCTGCCACTAACTTTATTGATATATGCACCTAAGTTCTTGTCCGGAGCGAATATTATTTTTTGATCTTCTGGTAAGCTCTCTACTATCTTTCTTGCATTAGTAGAAGTGCATATGATATCACTTAGTGCCTTAATACCTGCAGAACAATTTATGTATGATATAACGATATGATCTGGATGCTTGTCTTTAAAAGCTTTGAATAACGGTGGGGGGCAACTATCGCTTAAAGAACACCCTGCTTTTAGGTCCGGTAATAAAACCTTCTTGTCCGGATTGAGAATCTTTGCCGTTTCTGCCATGAAATGGACGCCTGCAAAGACAATGATGTCTGCATCAGTACTTGCAGCTTGTTGTGCAAGCCCAAGGCTATCGCCAATATAATCAGCAACATCCTGTATATCGGGTTCTTGGTAGTAGTGTGCAAGCAGTATAGCATTCTTTTCCTTTTTAAGTTTCTCAATTTCGGCGAAGAGATCTAAGGTAGGATCAATTTCCAAATCGAGGAAGCCTTTCTTCTCTAAATTTTCGAACGCAACATTTCCGTTATTAACCGACATAATATCTAATAGAATAGTTTATTTAAAAAAAGATTATTACTAATTAGGGCTGTGGATATGAGGATATAAATATGCTATACCTATTGCAAAAGTAAAGAATGGCATTCTTACCCAAGTAATTCAACTGATATCCACATTTGTATCTCTTTCCTATTAAGGATACTAACAGTAAAATTAGTTTATGTTAATTAAATATCGTGTTAGTAAAAATGAGAGTCTGAATTTCGGAGATGGGTGTTTATTAATCCCCGTTTTGATTTAATATTTTCGAAACAATATATTAACTATTATATAATATGGGGTTAACTCTAACTTTATCCAATCAAAAATCAGGGTTTTCTACATCCTAAACTGAATAACTTTTTTTTATAAATATGAAGATTTCAGCTCTTCACTATGACATTATTAGTAAGAAACATATATTAAATAGCCTAGTATTCATCGAAATCACAATTTTTCATATAAATTTGCCGTCCTTACAAATTAAAAACTTAAACCGCACATGTCTGTAATACAGAATATAAGGACGAAGTACGCCAAGCTGGCTGGTGGAGTTATTGCAGTAGCTCTTGTAGCATTTATATTAATGGATGCACTAAGCAGCCGCGTCAATAACCTATTTGGAAACGATACAAGTGTAGTAACTGTAAATGGAGAAGAAGTAGAGTATGTAGAATACTCTCGCAAGATCCAGAATTATGAAACATTGTATGCAGCCAATCAAGAACTAACTGATAATTTACGTACTCAGATAAAAGAGCAGTCTTTGTCTGAGCTTGTTAATAATATATTGGTAGCAGAAGAAGCTGAAAAGCTTGGACTAACTGTTACAGAAACTGAGAAGAAGGATATGATATACGGTTCTAACCCGGATCAGGCAGTGCGTTCTTATCAGCCTTTTCAAAACAGGGAAACTAACAGATTTGATCCTCAATATGTAAAATTATTCGAACAACAAGCAGATCAATTAGATCCAACTGGTAAAGCAGGACAACATTGGGAAGCTATGAAAAACTATATAGTTAATAATAGTCTTACCAAGAAGTACAATATGATGATCAATGCAGGAGTGTATTTACCAATGTTCATGGTAAAAGACAAAATAGATGGTCAGTATGAGATGGCAAGTATTGATTATGTATCAGTTCCTTATGAAACTATTAATGATGAAGATGTAAAAGTTTCAGATGAAGAGATTAAAAAATACATGAAGGAACATAAGGAGCAATACTCAAATGAATATAGTACAAGAAGTATAGAGTATGTTTCTTTCCGTGTGTTACCAAGAGCAGAAGATACTGCCAGAGCTTTGGGTGTTTTAGAAGAAATCAAAACTGATTTTGCAAACGCAAAAGACAACGAAAGTTTTGTTAATAGAAATTCTGAAGAGTCTTATGCCGGTTCATATGTTATGAAAGCTAACTACCGCTCTTTTTATGCAGACTCTATATTTAATACATCAGTAGGTAATGTATATGGTCCATATTTTGAGAATAGTAGCTACAAGCTAGTAAAGGTTGTTGATAAGAAGCAATATCCTGATTCTGTAAAATGCAGACACATTCTTATTAAAACTGCTGACAGAGGGCAACCAATAGCTGCTGATAGCACTGTAAAAACAAGGATGGATAGCGTTGCAAGTGCTATTAAGTCCGGAGCTAGCTTTGCTCAAATGGTAACACAATACTCACAAGACCCGGGTAGTGTGGATAAGGGTGGTGAATACACTTTTGCATTCACTCAAAAATCCGGTTTATCTAAAGAGTTCGGAGATTTTATATTTAATGGTAAGACTGGTGAAACTAAAATAGTTAAAGTTGAAAACTCAAACTATTCAGGTTACCACTTTATTGAAATCCTGGATCAGAAAAACTTTAAAGAAGCGCTACAGCTAGCTACTATCACAAAAGCATTATATGCAGGTGATAATACAGAAAATGACGTATATGCCAGAGCTGCAGAATTTGCTAGTAGCAATAATACAGCAGAAGCGTTTGATAAAGCTACTGAAGATCCGAAAGTTCAAAAGTTGGTAGCAGACAATATTAAAGTATCAGACTTTACTATACCTGGTTTAGCTAATTCAAGAGAAATAATCAGATGGGTATACGAAGCAGAAGTTAATGAAGTTTCAAGTGTATTCTCTGTGCCTGGAAGTTATGTAGTAGCTAAGCTTACTAAAATACAACCTAAAGGATTGAAAGAGCTTAATGATGAGCTTCGCAATTCTATAAGTGTAGTTGTTAAAGCTGAGAAAAAAGCAGATATGATAAGTGAAAAATACAAGTCTGCAAGCAGCCTGCAAGCTATAGCACAGCAAAGCAATCAAGAAGTATCAACTGTAGATTCATTCCGTAGAAGCTCTTCTTTTATCGGACCTATCGGTTACGAACCTAAGGTTGCAGGATATGCATTCTATAACGGGTTGGATAAAAATAAAATATCACCTGCAATAGCCGGACAAAATGGTGTTTACTATATATCATTGAAAAGCCGTTTCCAGTCTGCTGAGGCTAGAGACTCATCTATGATAAAAAATCAGCGTATAGCAGAGCAAGGTCAAGTGGCTAATACTGTTAGCTCTCAAATAGTAGAAGCGTTAATCAAAAAATCAGATGTTGAGTACAACGGTAATAACCTTTAGTATCAACATTCTTTAAGCTTATATAGATAAAAAAGCGACGCAAACTGCGTCGCTTTTTCTTTTGGATATAACTTGTTCGTAAATTTGCAATATGGATACGATAGTTAACAAAGTTGCGGAGAGTGGAATAGTAACTATAGATCTGGCAAAGTATACACCTGATGAAGAAGCTCTGATAGGTTTTGACATCAAGCCATATCTCTTTAGAGAAATGATATTAAGAGAAAAAGATTTCAGAGCGGCTATGAAAGAGCACGATTGGGAGCAATATAAAAACAAGTACGTTGCTATACATTGCACAGCAGATGCGATTGTACCTATGTGGGCATATATGTTAATATCGTCTAACCTTAACGATGTGGCTTCGGGAGTTTATTTTGGTACTGCAGAAGAATATGCTAGAAAGCTAACTACCGATAATATTGGACAGATAGATACGACAGAATACACAGATAAGCGTGTTGTATTAAAAGGTTGTGGAGATAAATCTGTACCGGAGATAGCATATGTTATAGCAACTGAAAAATTAAGACCTGTAGTAAAGTCGCTTATGTATGGAGAACCATGCTCTACAGTACCTATTTACAAAAAGCCATTAAAGAGAAACTAGTTATACTGCCAAAAGGTTAATGGCAATTTTCTCAGAAAGTTGAAAACTTTCACCTGATTCGTTTTTAACCCATATGCTTCTATCATAGGGCATACGCTCAGTAATAGTAAGCTTAGTGCCAATTTCTACATTAAACCTTTCCAACTGTTGTAAAAAAGCAGTAGAGGTATCTCTTACTGCTACAATTTTACCTTGTGTATTTTCTGCAAGTTCATTTAGAGGAATAGCTCTGGATGGAGGTAATTCACCGTTAGCTTTAGGTATTGGGTCCCCGTGAGGATCATATTCTGGAAAACCTAAAAACTCATCCATACGGTCAATAAGTTTTGAAGACTGAATATGTTCCAGCTGCTCCGCCACTTCATGTACTTCATCCCAGGAGAAATTCAACTTGTCACAAAGAAAAGTTTCCCACAGCCTGTGCTTGCGCAAAATAGAAAGTGCGATTTTTTCGCCAGACTCGGTGAGTTGTACTTTCTTGTATTTTTCATAATGCACCAGAACTTTTTCAGAAAGCTTTTTGAGCATATCCGTAACTGTTGCAGGTCGTGTGTTTAAACGTTCTGCTATTTCATTTACAGAAACCTCTCCACTATCATTCTTGTGTTGAATAACATAGATAGCTTTGATGTAGTTTTCTTCAGTCAGTGTTAGCTGCATGGGCGTAAATTAAGAAACTATAAACAAACAACACTTGTGCCTTTTGATATTTATAACATAATTTCAAGCATGGTTTTTAAAAGAATACTTTTCACTCTACTTGTATTATGCTCATATACTTTTGCGAATGCACAAGACCTAAAACTATATGTAGCTACTGTTGATCCTATGTCTTACAAAGGCACCAACTTCTTATCACAAGTAATCGTGTGCAATAATTATCTGGATACATTTTATGTAAAAATGGATGACCTGAATACAGTTCGTCCGCATGTTACAAATGATCTGTCTACAATTGTGGATGGAGGTAGTAGGTTTTTGGTAACAGGAACAAAAAACATGGAGGAAGATCTTAGCAAGCTGGCTACTATTATTAAAAAAGAAGTAGATACTGAAAAAGAAGCTAAGGAGATAAAAAGAAAAAAATTCATCAATGAAAACTATGAGTTGCCTTATTTAAATAGAGATGGTGAGAAGTATTACGTTATTTATCCCAGAAAGTGTCTCACCATAAACTCGAATGCAAAGTTTATGGATCTGGAGCTAGCTAGGCTGCATAAAATCACAAAAGAAGAGAGAGAGTCAATACAAGCATACCTTACCATACCTGTAGATTATTATACTAGTAGAGATAATACTATAAGAAAACGATTGCTGGTTTCCAGAGAATCTGATGAGTTGAAAAAAGCGCTATTCTTTTATTTTGATAAATAGGCTGTAATTACTCATTTTCTAAAAAAACTAAAAATTCTTAGCTTAGTAGTTTGCGAGTTTTTTAGTGTACTGGTGTTATGAAGAAGAGTTTACCCATAAGTTTTGCTATTAAAAAGCTATGTACGGTAGTAACCATATGCCTTTTAGTTGCTACGAGTACATATGCACAAGATGCAAAACATATTGAGCGTCCAACAGATGTAAAGGTTGTAAGGGAATATCAGGATGAGAATGGTAATATGGTCCGCGAGCTTCAATACAAGCAGGGTAGGATGGTAGTCTCAGAAACTGTTTTTTTACCAAAACCCAAGCGTGTTGTTGTTGCTCCTCCTGAAGAGGTAGAAAAAATAAAGAGAGAAAAGGTTAATAAGGACTCTCTTATTGTTCTAATAGATAAAACTCAATATTCCCTTACTGTTTTCTACAAAAAGAAGTGTATCAAAAGCTATAGAGCTGTATTTGGTCCCAACCCAAGAATGAACAAACGTATGGAAGGAGATAGAAATACTCCTGAAGGATGGTTTACAATTACAAGGCTAAACCCCAAGTCTCGCTATAATAAGTTCATGGAGATCAGCTACCCTGATGCTACACACAGAGAACGTTTCCAAAAACTTAAAGAGAGCGGAGTAATACCTAAAACTGCACGTATTGGTGGTAACATAGGTATACACGGTATCTGGGAAGGTGGAGACGATATGATAGAGCTCGGCGTAGGTTGGACAGATGGCTGTATTGCACTGCGCAATGCAGATATGAATGAACTATATCAACTTATAGGTATTGGAACAAGAGTGTTTATCAAGAAGTAGCTAGTTAGCACGTTCTTTCCACATCTCGTTGAAACTTTTCTGGCTAAAGTTCAGTTCGCCTCTGTTTGCACCCCAGCTTTCTTTGAATAAGGTATTGACTACTTTAGACTTCATGCCACCACCAACACTATTCATTAAACCACGATTGAGCATTGCTAGTTTCCATCCCTTCCAAGCGATACTTTCCTGGAATGATACACCTTGTTTTTCACTAACAGCGATGTGTCTGTTTTCAAGCAACATCTCGTGAATGTTGATCTTAACAGGACAAGCTTCTGTACAATTACCGCAAAGACTGGAAGCGTTGCTCAAATGTTTAAACTCACTCATTCCTTTTAAGTGCGGAGTAATAACAGAACCGATAGGACCACTATATGTAGTACCATACGCATGTCCACCAATATTTTTATATACAGGGCAAACATTTAAGCAAGAACCGCAACGAATACAGTACATACTCTCGCGGACCTCTTCACGAAGCAGATTAGTTCTACCGTTATCCAATAGTATCACATACATATCTTCAGGGCCGTCACTTTCGCCTTTCTGACGAGGTCCGTTGAAAATAGTGTTGTAGACTGTTACTTTCTGACCTGTACCATATGTGGCCAATAACGGCCAGAATAAAGACAAGTCATTTATTGATGGAAGTATTTTTTCAATACCTACTATTGCAATATGTGTTTTAGGAAAAGCAGTTGTTAATCTGGCATTACCCTCGTTTTCACTAACACAAACAGAGCCTGTATCTGCTATTAGAAAATTACCACCAGTAATACCTACCTCAGATGTTATATATTTTTCACGGAGTTTTACTCTGGCAATCTGTGTTAACTCGCTCGGGGGTAAGTTTGGTTCTACACCTAACTTTTCGTGAAAGAGTTTTGCAACATCCTCCTTACTCTTGTGCATTGCAGGAGTAACTATATGATATGGAGCTTCTCCATCTAGTTGTTGGATGTACTCTCCAAGATCTGTTTCTACAGACTCAATATTATGCTTAGCCAAAAAGTCATTTAGGTGGAGCTCTTCAGTCACCATAGATTTTGACTTCACAACCTGCTTAGTGTTCTTTGCCTTACATATCTCCAGGATAGCATTTAGTGCTTCGTTAGCATCCTCTGCCCAAATCACTTTTCCCCCTTTGGCTGTAAAGTTCGCCTCAAAGCGTTCCAGTTGTTTATCCAGGTTTTCTATAACCTTCCACTTTGTATTCTTAGCTCGCATACGAGCCAGATTAAGATCAGAATATTGTTGCTTGCCCTTCACTACTGTTTGAGCATACTTATCAATATTAAAGCTCAGCTTTCTTTTGTGCTCAAGATCTGATGCTTTTATCTTACTCTTTGCTAAAAATGTGGCCAGATTATCACCCATGATGTTGCAAAAGTACTAAGTAAAAGCTATTGTGGGAAGTCATTGACAAAACCTTAGGCTTTTGATTATAAAATTGCTGTTAACTTTACGTTTCATATGCTTTCAAAAGATAACATAAGACAACAGGCACTGGATACCATAGCTCTGGAAGCTACCTCAGTAGAAGGGCTGAAAAGTTATGTGAATGACGATTTTATCAGTGTTGTAGAGCTGATACACAAGTCGAAAGGACGCGTAGTAGTCACAGGTATCGGTAAAAGTGCGGTGATAGCTCAAAAGCTGGTAGCCACATTCAACTCTACAGGTACCCCTGCATTATTTATGCATGCTGCAGATGCTATCCACGGCGACCTTGGTATGATATTGCCTGAAGATGTTGTTATCCTGATCTCAAAAAGCGGTTCAAGCCCGGAGATAAAAGTGTTGATACCCTTTGTTAAAAACTTCGGCAATACGGTTGTAGCTATTTCAGGTAATGAAAAGTCTTATCTGGCTACCAATGCAGACTACTTTATCAATACGACGGTATCAAAAGAAGCATGCCCTAATAATCTGGCACCAACGACAAGTACTACTGCTCAATTAGTTATGGGCGATGCGTTAGCTGTATGCCTATTAAGCTTAAAAGGCTTTACAGCAGAAGACTTTGCTCGCTTTCATCCTGGAGGAGCATTAGGCAAAAGACTTTATTTAAGAGTAGGAGATCTCAGCCAGCAGAACGCAAACCCACAAGTAAGTGCAACGGCTTCATTGAAAGAGGTGATTTACGAAATATCCAATAAAAGGCTCGGGGCAACAGCGGTAACAGCTGAAGATGGTACCTTAAAAGGAATCATTACCGATGGCGACTTACGCAGAATGTTGGAAAAGCATGATGATACTTCTAAACTTACGGCTCAGGATATTCTAACAGCTGATCCAAAGTCAATAGAAGAACAAGAGCTAGCTGTGAATGCATTAGAGTTGATAAGAGAACATAACATTACTCAGCTAGTGGTGACTAAAGAGGGTAAATATGCAGGTTTTGTACACTTACACGACATGGTAAGAGAAGGTTTGCTTTAGAAGCCAAAGCCAAAACCAACCTCAACAAGCTCTGCTTCGCTGGTATGAGTTTTTAAGTAGATGTAGCCGCAAAGTTCTTTGAGTAACCCTTCTTCTCTTTGTATCAGGTAGTAGTTTCCTCCCAGTTTTTGATATATAGCCGCAGCGGTGACAGGTGTACGTTTTAGGTATACACCCAGCTGCAACATAATACCTGCCCTGCCTATAAGAAATTCATTACCTACAAATAGTGAGCTGGTCCATGAGTTAGCTTTTTCAGAGCCAGGGTCAATCTCATTATTCTTCAAAAAAGCCTCCACGTTAGTATGGTAAGAGTAATCAGCACCTATCAATAGTTTGTTTTTACTCCAATATCGTTTGCTGGCAAAAGCCGTTATCAGATAAACAGGATAAAATGGTCCATCAGGGGCTACTTCTTCGCGAGCAGATAAACCTACTCTTAATTGAGCCAACCATCTGTTGGGTAGTTTAGGAGACTCTTGCTGAACCCTTTCTGGCTGAGCGTTTACAGGAAAATACCTGATACCTACGTGAGCGCCATAAGTATTGATGCCTAAGTTGGGCGTTCTGAATGCTGCATTAGAAACATGAGAGAAATTCCCACCAACCTGTACATCCAGATGTTTATTTACTCGATATCTTAGGTCTGTTGTGAAAATAGAGTAGTTATTCATACGAGACCCGATAGCTGTGTTAATAGTATCGAATGTCGGATAACGCTCATAACGTTTGGTCATGAAGCCTAAACCAAACCCTGCTCTTATTACCCACTCAAACTTATTTTTTCTAATCAGCGGTATTTCTAAGTTTGGATATATGCTGATGCATTTACCATATATAGAGTCGATGCCGTAATCACTATAAGTAAAACCAAAGCCCAATAAAGGATAACCTCTTCTGCTATGCCAGTCTTGCGTGCCATAAGTTTGGTATACCATATTCAACTCCACACTATTAACACTCTTGGGAAGTATAGTAGGAAACTTAGGGCTGTGTCTCAGTATTTTACCTGAATAATAGTTGGTCTCCAGACCATAGCCCGCCCATTTATTTTGGGCGAAAGAGCTAATAGATAAAAACGAACAACACAATAAGAAAACTGTTACACGATACCAGCGCACTATATAAATCAGTTTATGATATGGTTATCTTCTATTCTTTAGTGTTAACAAAGATAGTTTCCTGCCGCAAACTTGTAACTTTACACAATTAAATTTTATAAATGCGTAGATTTTCGCGGATAATATTAAAATCTTTTCTGCAGGGGATATTGATCATTAGCCCGATAGCGGTGACTATATACGTGATATATGCGGTGTTTGATACAGTAGATACCATCATCCCGTCTATGCCACGTGGTATAGGTTTTTTACTGATAATCGGTTTTATCACAACAATAGGCTATATAGGTACACGCTTCTTTCTGGGCAGGCTGATATTTGATGCATTTGATTATCTATTACAGCATACGCCCGGTATTAAGTTTATATACTCTTCTATAAAAGATATTCTAGACTCCTTTATGGGAGATAAGAAGCGCTTTAACGTACCTGTATGGGTATGTACAAATAGAGACCCTGAAATGTGGCGCATAGGTTTTCTTACTCAAGATGATATGAAGTATTGGGGTATGGAAAACAAAATAGCGGTATACCTGCCACACTCATATGCAGTATCAGGCTGGGTCATCGTGGTTAATGCAGATAACATAAAACCTGTAGTAAAAATGAATGCTGCCGAGGCTATGAAGTTTGCCGTGAGCGGTGGTGTTACCAGTAGCGTAGAGGAATAGTTATGATACAATCTAACAAGACGATCAACTTTAATGCAGGTCCTGCAGCTTTACCAAATGTGGTATTGCAGGAAGCGTCAAAAGCTATATTAGATTATGAGGGCACAGGTATGTCTATCATCAGTATCCCACACAGAGGAGAGTACTTTGATGCGATACTTGAGGAAAGTAAACGTCTTGTAAAGGAACTATGCGAGCTGGATGATAGTTATGAAGTGCTTTGGCTACAAGGTGGTGGAAGAATGCAGTTTGCTATGATACCCATGAACTTCCTGTCTGCAGATGATACTGCAGGCTATATTGATAGTGGCTCTTGGTCTGCAGATGCTATAAAGCATGCACTACATTATGGCAAAGTAAATGTGATCAGCTCTTCAAAGCAGGACAAATATACTTACATACCTGACTCGCAACATATACCTCAAGGATTGGCATATGTGCATATGACCAGTAATAACACGATCTATGGTACGCAGTGGAGTGAGCTTCCTGAAAGCAACGTTCCGCTTATTGTAGATATGAGCAGCGATATTTTCAGTAGAAGAAGAGATTATAAAAAGTGTGACCTGTTTTTTGCTGCAGCGCAAAAGAACGTTGGACCTTCCGGTGCTACATTGGTAGTGATAAAGAAAAGTATGCTGAAACATATAAAGCGCACACTACCACCAATACTCAACTATGCCGATCATGTAGATAAGAAGTCGGTACTGAATACACCGCCTGTTTTTCCTATATATGTTTCATTACTTACATTAAGATGGATAAAACAGCAGGGTATTGATAAGATAGAGCAGCAGAATGAAAGAAAAGCAGGACTTTTGTATGATGAAATTGAACGAAATTCTTTATTTAGCGCCACAGCAAAAAAAGAACACAGAAGTCAGATGAATGTATGCTTTACTGCTGTGAATGAAATGGTAGAAAAAGACTTTTTATCATATGCTGAGGAATGTGGTATCCTGAATATAAAAGGTCACCGTAGTGTAGGAGGTTTCAGAGCATCTTTGTATAATGCTATCACCGTTGAGGATGTGCAGTACCTGGTTGCTGTAATGCAAGAATTTGAATTGAATAATAAATAATAATAAATGGCAAAAATTACCCCTTTCAAAGGATTAAGACCAATACAGGAGTATGCGCAGGATGTAGCAACACTACCTTATGATGTAGTGAATGTAGAAGAAGCCAGAGCGTATAAAGATCAACCTTACCATTTCTACCACGTGACGCGTGCTGAAATAGATCTGCCTGAAGGTGTGGATGTGCACAGCCAGCAGGTATATGATAAGGCTAAAGAAAACTTGAACAATCTTATTGAAGAAGGTATACTGGTACAAGATCAGGAGCCATGCTATTATATATACAGGCTGGTGATGAATGGTCGTGCCCAGACTGGTCTTGTGTGCGGTTCTTCAGTAGATGATTATAATAACGGCATTGTTAAGAAGCATGAGTTTACACGCCCTGTAAAAGAGCAGGACCGTATCAATCATATAAAAACTACTCGTGCCCAAACAGGTATTGTATTTCTGGCATACCGTGAGCAGGAAGATGTGAATCAGCTAATAGAAGATTGGAAGGCTGATCATAATCCTGACTATGACTTTATTGCAGAAGATGATGTTGCGCATACAGTATGGGTAGTGAATGATAAGGCTACCGTTGATAAAATAACACAGCTGTTTGACGAGAAAGTACCAGCAACTTATATAGCTGACGGACACCACCGTGCAGCATCAGGTGCGAAGGTAAGAGAGGCATTAGTAGCAGAAGGTACAGCTGACGAAAGAAGCAACTATTTTGTTACCTGCATATTCCCGGATACACAGTTGTTGATAATTGATTACAACCGTGTTGTAACAGACCTGAAAGGTATGAGTACCGAAGAGTTCTTGAATGCTCTTAGGGAAGACTTTGAAGTGTCTGCTCCAAGAGGTAAAGATCAGTTTAAGCCTGACCAACTTCACGAGTTTGGTTTATACTTAGATGGTAACTGGTATAAGCTAACAGCTAAAGAGGGAACGTATAACGATAACGACCCGATAGGCGTGCTGGACGTAACTGTATTACAGAACAACGTATTGAGCAAGCTACTGGATATCAATGATCCTCGTACGGACTCTCGTGTTGACTTTGTGGGTGGTATCCGTGGACTTGGTGAGTTAGAAAAACGTGTAGACAGTGGACAAATGGCTGCAGCATTCTCACTTTATCCTGTAAGTATTCAGCAACTATTTGATATAGCTGACAGTGGTAATGTTATGCCTCCAAAAAGTACATGGTTTGAGCCGAAGACAAGAGACGGTCTTGTGGTGTACATGATATAATTTCAAAGAGGCGCGTTTAGCGCCTCTTTTTATTTTAACTTGATCACATGAAAAACAGGATTTTTCTCATACTGATAATCGCTGTGCTACTATCTAACAATAGTTTCTCGCAAAAACGTTATAGTCCGGTTGGTGTTTGGGGAGACGACATCTTAACTATATATGCAGATAGTAGTTTTGAAATGGCTGCTCACTATCCTGATTTTGCTACTGAAAGCGGATTTTATGAAAAAGGTATATGGACTGTAAAAGACGATACGCTGATACTTAATCCGCATTTAACACCAAAGGAATATATACAGCACGACTTTTCAGAAAGCGAAGTAGGTGAAGACACAAATGTTTTACTTACGCTTAATCATATAAAAAGGACCATATCAGAAAGTGGAGAGGTCATGTTTAGAGATACTCTACTAGTAGAGGTAGCAGATTACTGGTTTAATGACTTTAAGAAAAGTAAATTAAGAAGGATTGCTGTACGTCCCACACCCATGTGCGCATTTGCAGGATATATTCCGCCAGAAACCATAACCTCAGAACATACCACAGTGGTAGAAAAGTCTGCTGATTCAATGCAAACAATACATATAGGTTGTTGGGAGTTAAGAGGAACGAAGGAATTTATAATATATAACCCTGAGTCTAATAGGTTAACACTTAATATATACTCAAACTCCTATAATGATGGTATGATCAGAAGCAAGAAGATACTTATCAAGAATAAAAACACGCTTCTTACCAAAAGAAATAAAAAGGGGAAGTTCCGAGTTGATATATGGACGAACAACTACTCCATGCTTAAAAGACAGAAATAGATATTAAGATTTCTTTTACAATGTGCTTGGGTCAAAATCGGTATATTCAGGCTTCTATGAAACAAGGAATAATGATAATTGCCATATTGTGCAGTAGCATTGCAGTTATGGCACAGGGCAATGGCTACAAGCAACTACCAGGCGGAGTGTCATATAAGCTGCTTGCAAATGAGAAAGGTGACAATCATCCTGATTATGGAGACTTTGTAGAAACACATATGTACCTGAATGTAGATGGCAAAGAGATATACAGTTCTAGAAAAACAGGGGAAGGCAAGCCTGTAGGGTTCTTAATGAAACAGCAGGCCACAAAAACTGATATTCAGGAAGCGATTAAACTAATGACGCCAGGCGATAGTGCATCTGTACTATTATCTGTAGACTCTATGATAAAAGCAGGTTCTGGCAAATTGGCTTGGATGAAACCCGGCACAGGTCAGCAAGCAGAATATATCGTAAAGCTTTTAAGGGTAAAAAATATAAGCAAGAAGAAGTAGTAGAGCCTGATATCTCATATTGATAAACATCCTATCTTTCCATAATAATCATTTGCCGTATCGGCTATAAACTTTATAATATGAGATTGCTACAATTAGTTCTTGTATGTAGTATACTACTATTCGCTCATCCGCTGCATGCGAAAGATGATAAGAAGAAAGAGAAAACACACGGCTTCTTCTTTTATATTCCTATAGAATATACATTCATCAATACTACTGGTATTGATAATGCTCTGGCTACGGCTAAATTGCCCGAAACGAAATACCCGTTTATGAATTATGGCGGTGGTATACAGTACTATACTTATCGTGCGATATTCTCACTGTCCTACAGCGGTCTCTCTAGAAATACTGAGCTAGACACGGCATCTATGTCTGTGGAAATGGCAGTGTTCTCATTAAATGTGGGTTATGACCTGTTTAAAAGAACAGACCGCTCTCTTTTCCCGTATGTTGGTTACAAAAACTACAGGACTGACTATGTTTTCAATGAAAAAGTAACTACTACACCTTCAGTAGCTGGCTACCTTACTACCCCGCTCGATCACAAAGAACTACGCAATACACTTGGCCATATCGACTTGGGTATGGGCTTCTCTTATCAGAAAAACTTTCAAATAGGTTTACGTGCAGGTTATTTATTACCAGTTGAAAATGTAAAATGGAGAACGAATAACGGTAAGGTGCAGTTAAGCGGTTCTCCAGACCTCTCTTATTCTGCTTATATCACGCTTAGCCTTGGTATAGGTACTATAATTTCTGAAGACAGAGAGCTGATCAAGTAGTTTTCTTAACTTAAGTCAACGGATTTACGCACAACCCCAAGGTAATTTTGCGCATCATTTAAAAATGCTCAAAGTTATTAATATGAAAAGTCGTAAATCAAGTTCTTCTGCTACAAAGCAAGGTAGGTTCGCTGGTTTGTTATACCTCATCATTATATGTTGCGGACTATTTAGTGAGATGTTCGTTCGTTCTTCAATGATAGTACCGGGTAACGCTAACGAAACAACACAAAACATCATCAATAATATATCTCTGTTCAAAGTAGGGTTTGCAGCAGATATCATTATGGTGATATGCGATATAGCAGTAGCAGTAATATTTTACTTGCTCCTACGTGAAGTGAATAAAGGTCTGGCATTAGCAGCTGCTTTTTTCAGGTTGGTGCAAGCTGCTATAATTGGTATGAACTTGCTGCATCATTTTGCAGCTGCATTACTGCTAGAAGGTGCACCATATTTAGCAGCCATGGAGACCAGTCAGATAAATGCACAAGTCATGTTCTTTTTGAACATGCATAGCTATGGCTATCTTATCAGTGGTGTGTTTTTTGGTATGAGTTGTATGGTTTTGGGTATACTTTTTTACAGGTCCGCATTCTTTCCCAAATTTTTAGGAGTAATGTTAGTAGCAGCGTCAGTAGGTTATTTGACAGACTGCTTTGTTAACTTCTTAGCACCACAACTTGCAGACCTTTCTGAGGTATTGGTACTCATCACTGCAGTTACTACAGAATTAGTGCTGTGTATATGGTTGCTAATATTCGGTGTAAGAGTTAGTACTAAGAAAACCTTGGCTCAATAAATAGATATTATTTAGAGTGTGAGATCCGCTTCTTTATTCTGCTTAAAGATTCGGGTTTCACACCTAGGTAACTAGCTAGTAAATATTGCGGTACACGTTGTAGTAAATTAGGACGGTCGTTCAGCAAATGTAGGTAACGTTCTTCGGGGCTGGAGATAACATGCTTAGCCAATGCTTCTTGTTGTTTAGCGAATTCATCTTCTATAGATGCTCTGCATATGGATTCAAACTTAGGAATGCGCTTGTAGAGTTCTTTTTCCTTTTCGTATTCCAAAACAGCCATTGTTGTGTCTTCCACACAACTTAAGTAGTGATTAGCGGGCACCTTATTCAAATAGCTGTTCATGGAAGATACAGGTTGCTCTTCAGTATAGAAGAAGGTAGTCTTTTCCTCTCCGTCAACAACATAATAATGACGCACACACCCCGATATAGTGAAATAGCTTTCTCTGGATATCTGCCCCTCTTTTAAAAGTACTGTACCTTTCTTGAAAGTTTTGATAGGTATACATTCTGCTACAGTTCTTTGCTCTTCTTCATCAAGATCAATAAACCGAGTGACCATTGAAACTATATCATGCTCCATACAGGCAAGATAAAAAACATATAACATTAAGTATGTTTCATGTTTTGTAATATTGAAGTAAATCAATGGTGTATGGAGTATTTCCTCATCAGCCTGGTAGCGCTTATAGGGTCGGGTCTCACTTTATTTTCAGGTTTTGGCCTGGGTACAATATTGTTGCCTGTCTTTGCTTTATTTTTCCCAATAGAGGTGGCAGTAGCACTCACTGCAATTGTGCATTTCCTGAATAATATTTTTAAGCTGGCACTGCTTGGCAAGTATGCTGATAAGTCTGTTGTGTTACTCTTTGGGATACCGGCATTCATTGCAGCATTTTTAGGTGCAAAGGCATTACTCTTGTTTGCTAATCTGCCTCCACTATATACGTACGCTATTGGTAGTAAAGTGTTTGAAGTAGAGCCTGTAAAGTTGGTAGTAGCCATTCTTATCATACTGTTTGCTATACTCGAGTTGTCTCCCTCTTTTTCAAAAATGTCATTTAATAGAAAGTTCTTACCTGTTGGTGGGTTGTTAAGCGGGTTCTTTGGAGGGCTATCAGGTCATCAGGGAGCGTTACGCAGTATGTTTCTGATAAAGGCCGGGCTGACAAAAGAGGCCTACATAGCAACAGGCATTGTGATAGCAGTATTTATAGACATTTCGCGAATTATAGTATATACGGCTATATTCAAGGCATTGGGGAACTCAGTAAACTATGCACTGTTAGCAGTAGTATCATTGGCAGCATTTGCAGGAGCGTTTATTGGTAATAAGCTGGTGAAGAAAATAACTATAGAAATGCTGCATAAGATCGTGGCCGTTATGCTACTTATCATAGCTGTGTTGATCGGAATGGGTATAATATAAGCTTGCCATCATTTCCAACACTTTTACTATAAGTAACCTCTATCCTGCATTTGTAAGAAAATAAGCATCTTTATTAGTGATAAATAATTATTCATCTCAATAAACATTTGACCCTTTTACGGGTTGGTATAGCTACTATGGAATATAGAAGAATGGGTAAAACGGGACTGCAATTGAGCGTATTGTCTTACGGCTCTTGGGTAACGTTTGCCAAACAAATAGACGATGGTATTTCTGACAGGCTAATGAGCATGGCCTATGATAATGGTGTCAACTTCTTTGATAATGCTGAAGTATACTCTAAAGGTGAGTCTGAGAAGATGATGGGGCGTGTACTAAAAAGTAAAGATTGGGAACGCTCTTCATATGTGGTATCCAGCAAGGTGTTTTTTGGATGGCATGGCGGAGAGAATAATAAACCCAATCAAAAAGGGCTTAGCCGTAAGCATATTGTAGAAGCATGCGATGAAGCTCTGGAACGTTTACAAGTAGATTATCTGGATTTGTTTTACTGTCACCGCCCTGATAAAAATACACCTATCGAAGAAGTGGTTTGGACTATGAACCATCTGATACAACGTGGTAAGATATTATACTGGGGTACCAGTGAGTGGAGTGCCGCAGAGATCATGGAAGCTCATATGGTAGCGCGTGATCTGAGACTGATAGGACCTGCTATGGAGCAGCCACAGTACAACCTTTTTGAGCGTCAGAAAATGGAAGTAGACTATTATACTATATTCAAGAATATAGGTATGGGTACTACTATATGGAGTCCGTTAGCATCTGGCTTGCTGACAGGTAAGTACAACGATGGTATACCTGAAGGTTCCAGGCTTAGCCTGGAAGGCTTTGAGTGGCTGAAAGACAGAACACTAAGAGAAGATAGAATAGAGAGCATTAAGAAGCTGGGCAACCTGGCAAAAGATCTGGATACTTCTTTGGCAACACTATCTATTGCTTGGTGCATCAGAAATGAGGATGTTACATCTGCTATATTGGGTGCTACTAAAGAAGAGCAGCTAAAGGAAAACCTGAAAGCTATTGAGGTACTGCCTAAGCTAACGGATGAAGTAATGGAAAACATAGATGAGATAATGGGTACAAAACCTACTATGCCTCAGTTTTAATAAGTTATTTAAGCATTAACAGGTCGTATTATATAATACGACCTGTTCTTTTTATATTTTTGCCCTTTCGTATCCTTATTGAGTATGATAGCACTGGGTGGCAAACCGTTGGATTTAGATTCTTTTGAGCAGATCGTTCTTTACCAGAAAGAAGTAAACCTTACTCCTTCTGCAGTTAAAGAGGCGACGCGCAGTTACGAATTCCTAAAAGCATTTTCGCAAGACAAGTTGATATATGGTATCAATACAGGTTTTGGGCCGATGGCACAATACCGTATCAATGATACTGATAGAAAGAAGCTGCAATACAATCTTATTCGGAGCCATAGCTCTGGCATGGGTCAAAAGCTGAATACCATACAGAGCCGTGCTATGATGTTGGCACGCTTGCACACACTGGTATTAGGCTATTCAGGTGTACATCCTGACCTGGCACAACTTATGACCGACCTCATCAACAATGAGGCATATCCCGTAATATATGCGCATGGTGGTGTAGGTGCCAGTGGAGACCTTGTACAGCTAGCCCACCTAGCGTTAGGGCTTATTGGTGAGGGTGAGTTTTGGTACGATGGAGAAGTACAACCTGCCGAACAAGTATATAAGAAACTAGGGTTACAACCTTTAGATATCAATGGTCGTGAAGGTTTGGCATTGATGAACGGTACCTCTTCTATGACGGGTATTGGTGGTATCAATGTGATACGTGCACACAGGCTTGTAGTATGGAGTATGTTACTATCACTCATGGTAAATGAGATGATGGAAGCTTATGACGATCACTTTTCTGCTGAGCTGAATAACGTAAAGCAGCACCGTGGACAAAGGCAGGTAGCAGAATGGATGCGCGTGTTGGGTAAAGATAGTCAGCTGATGCGCAAACGCCATGAACACCTTTATGATAAGAAGGTAACTCAGGATGTGATTGTAGATAAAGTACAAGAGTATTATTCGCTACGCTGTGTACCACAAATACTGGGTCCTGTTTTTGATACGGTCATCAATGCTGAAGAGGTAGTGATGAACGAACTGAACAGTGTGAATGACAACCCGGTAGTAGACTATAAGAATAAGAATATATATCACGGGGGTAACTTCCACGGCGACTATATTGCTCTGGAAATGGATAAGTTGAAAGTCGCGGTAACAAAGCTTTCTATGCTATCGGAAAGGCAGCTTAACTTTTTGCTGAATCCTGCATTGAACCAAAAGCTACCGCCATTTGCTAATGCGGGCAAGCTGGGGCTTAACTTTGGTATACAGGGTATGCAGTATCCTGCAACATCTACTGTTGCAGAAAACCAGACGCTCAGCAACCCGATGTATATCCACAGCATACCTAACAACAACGATAATCAGGATATAGTAAGTATGGGTACTAACTCTGCCATGATGTGTAGCAGGGTGATAGATAATACTTATGAAGTATTGGCTGTAGAAGCGGTAGCGCTGGTACAGGCAATTGATATTAGAGGTATATCAGACAGGCTGGCACCATCAACCAAATGGTTGTACGATGGTGTACGCAGTTTTTTCCCTTACTTCAAAGATGATTTTGCAGCATCCCCTAACCTGCAGCAGGTAAAGACATGGATGAAAGACACGGATATTATAGCACAGTTTAAAAAGAAGATCTAAGCATGGAAAATAAATACGCATTAGTAACAGGAGGCTCAAGAGGCATAGGCAGGGCATGTTGTATAAAGCTGGCAGAAATGGGCTATTCAATATTAGTGAACTACAGAGGCAACAAAGCTGCTGCAGATGAGACCATCAAGCTGGTAGAAGAAAAAGGTGTAAAAGCGGAAGCGCTACAGTTTGACGTAGCAGACAAAGCTGAAGTAGAAAAGGTAATTACCGAATGGCAGGATACGAATAAAGAGGCTATAGTAGAGGTGCTGATCAACAATGCGGGTGTAAAGCATGATACACTCATGATGACCATGACCGACGACCAGTGGGATAGTGTAATAGACACCAGCCTGAACGGTATGTATAATGTGACCAAGCAGGTATTAAAACCTATGCTGATGAACCGCTATGGCCGTATCATCAATATGGTATCGCTAAGTGGCCTGAAAGGGCAGGCAGGTCAGGTAAACTATTCTGCAGCAAAGGCTGGTATGATAGGTGCTACAAAAGCACTGGGGCAGGAAATAGCTAAGCGTAACATAACAGTGAATGCAATAGCGCCCGGCTTCATCAAAACAGATATGACCGAAGAGCTGAACGAAGCAGACCTTAAAAAGATGATACCTATGCAGCGCTTTGGCGAAGTGCAGGAAGTTGCTGACCTGGTAGGGTTCTTAGCATCTAAGAATTCAGGCTACATCACCGGACAAGTAGTGTCTATCAACGGTGGGTTGTATACATAAGTTTTTCATAATAAGACGCAGCGAAGGCACTACAAATTTGTAGTGCCTTTTTCATTTATAGATTAAATAGGGTGTTTTCACCCTGTTATTTGAATCTGTTTATATATAATTTCATTCCACAATATAGAATGATGACTGAAAAGGAAATAAGGCACCTTGCTTATAGGCTCAAGACTAATAAAGAAGATAATGGCACAGGCGCTATAGTTGTAATTGGAGCTGGTGCTTCTGTAACTGGAAATATGCCTTTGGCTACTGCTATAACCTCAGACATAAAAGATAAACACCCCGAATCTCCTGAAATCAAAGATCTGCATAAAGATAAAAGTAATGACTACTACTCATTGATGTCATGTATTACTGCTAAGCAAAGGAAAGATTTATTTAAAAGCTATATAGACAAATCACGAATAAATGCCAGTCATATATACCTATCTAAACTTATGGCAGAAGGGTATGTTGACTATATTCTTACTGTGAACTTTGATGATCTCGTTCTAAAGTCTCTGGCTTTGCATAATTTATTTCCAGCAACCTATGATATTGCTACCCTGAAAGGTTTGACAACTGCTCGTTTTGATTACCCTGGTGTAGTTTATCTACATGGGAGATATAATGGCTTCAACTTAATAAATACAGAAGAGGAATTTAAAGAAGTAAGGGGGCTAATAATTGATTCCTTAAATAAGTTAGAAGATAGACCTTGGATAGTTGTTGGATATGGTGCTACTGATCCAGTCTTTGACTATATAAAAGATTTAAAAAAGTTTGAAAGTAATTTATATTGGGTGTGTTATAAGGAGAACGATCCACCTAAAAACGTAACTGATTTTTTAAGTGATAGTTCATACAATGCCTATGCAGTAAAAGGGTATGATGCTGACGAGTTTTTTGTAGAGCTCCATACAGAACTGGAAATAGAAGATTCAACTTTTATTGCAAAGCCGTTTACTCACATGAAAAACATTCATGATAGTCTTGTGGATATCAAACTTGAAGGAAGCAAAACAGAAAGGTTTGAAGTAACTAAAAGGTGGGTAGATGATGCTATAAAAAAATATGAACAGCAAGAAAGCTCCAATGAATCTGATAGTGAGATTCAATTGGACAATATCAAACTAGAAATTCAGACTACAATAATTAAAGGACAGTACGATAAACTTCCTGACCTTGAAGAAAAATATACTGATCATTTAGAATCTTTAAGGGATTTGTTGAGTGTTGGGTACAATAACTGGGCGGCAGACATTTTTCAACAAAATGTAAATAATGAGGCTGTAGACAAAAAGCCAATGTTTAAAGAGAGTATTGAGAAGTGTCAAAAATCCATAGAAATAAACCCTTTTAACTACTATGCTTACAACACCTGGGCAAGTGCATTGCAAAATCTTGCAATACTACTTCCTCTTGAAGAAGGTAAACCGCTCTTTTTAGAAAGCTTTGCCAAATACCAAAAATCCATAGAATTAAAACCTAATTATAGTGAAGCTTATATGAATTGGGCAAATGCATTGCAAAAATTTGCAATACTACTTCCTCTAGAGAAGGGTAAACAACTCTTTTTAGAAAGCTTTGGTAAATATCAAAAAGGAGCAGAGTTGAATCCTAACAATTACATTGTATATTTTAATTGGGGAATTGCATTGCAGAACCTTGCAGGATTACTCCCTATTGAAGAAGGAGAAAAGTACTTCAGAGAAAGTTTTGATAAATATCAAAAATCCATAGAGTTGAATTCTATGAATAGTCCTGCTTACGCTAATTGGGCGAACTCTATAATTACGCTGTATCATCTAGTTGAAGAAGGTAAAAGAGAACTACTTGAAGAAGCAAAAAAGGTTGCAGAGTTAACAATAAAACATAGTGGAAATAAATATAATTTATCATGCGTGTATGCATTAATGAACGATAAAGAAAAAGCATTTGATATACTGGAAGAAGTTCTAGAGAAAGGAGCAATACAGTTCTCGCATGTAGAAGCAGATAATGACTGGGAACACCTTCGCGAAGAAGAGGAATATAAAAAACTAAAAGCAAAATACTTATCATAGAAATACTACTCGCTTAACTATCTTCAACTTATACCTATATGTATAGAGTTGCTATTACAGGCTTGTGTATGTACTCTTCTTTGGGTATTTGTAAGTAGGAAGTAACAAGATCATTACACGAAGCTCGCGCTCTTGTATAATACAGTCTACATAACCAAACAAGTATTGTCTATCAACGGTGGGTTGTATACGTAATCATTAGTTAAGGCATGCGACATGCGAAAACTCGCATGCCGCATGGTGCAAAACATACTTTTCTTTCACAATTTTAAGGTTATAATTAAGAACATCTTTACTTAGATATAAGACACATAATAAAGACAGCTATACAAGCTGAATCTTAAATTATATTATCTATAATCTATTTGTAATTAAGTATGTCTCTTATTAAGCTACATACCTATAGTCTTCATCAGTGATTACTTTCTAAACGTTCACCATGCGAAAATTCGCATGCCGCATGGTTTTCCAATACCCACTTCTACTATCTTCAACTTTCTACTAACTTTACATCTATATGAGTAGAGTTGTTATTACAGGTTTAGGCATATACTCTTCTTTGGGTATTGGCAAGGAAGAAGTAACAAGATCATTGCACGAAGGTCGCTCCGGTATTATATTGGATACTGACAGGAAAGAGATGGGCTATCGCTCTGGTCTTACAGGCCATGTTGAGCGTCCTAAGCTAAAAGGCCTGCTCGACCGCCGCTCTCGTATCATGATGCCCGAGCATGCGGAGTTTGCTTACATGTCTACCATAGAGGCTATGGAGCAGGCAGGTATGACAAAAGAGTACTTTGAAGAGAACGAAACAGGTATCATATTCGGCAATGATAGTTGTGCCAAGCCAGTAATTGAAGCAATAGACCTCATCCGTGAGAAGAAAGATACCATGCTGGTAGGTTCAGGTTCTGTTTTTCAGGTACTCAACTCTACCGTAACAATGAACTTAGCAACTATATTCAAGCTGCGTGGCGTCAACTTTACGATCAGTGCTGCTTGTGCCAGTGGCTCACACTCTATCGGGCTGGGCTATATGTTCATCAAGCAGGGTCTGCAAGACAGGGTTATATGTGGTGGTGCTCAGGAAGTGAATATCTACTCTATGCCCAACTTTGATGCACTGGGTACATTCTCCACAAGAGAGGAGCACCCTACCAAAGCATCGCGCCCATTCGATAAAGATCGAGACGGTCTGGTACCTGGCGGTGGTGCGGCAACAGTTATTATAGAAAGTCTGGAATCTGCACAAGCAAGAGGTGCCACTATTCTGGCTGAAGTACTTGGTTATGGTTTCTCTTCAAATGGTCAGCATATATCTAACCCAAGTGTAGACGGTCAGGTACAGTCTATAGGCAGAGCGCTTAACGGTTCGGGGCTTACTGCAAAAGATATTCAATACATCAACGCGCATGCTACATCTACGCCTGCAGGGGATGGAGTGGAGGCAGAAGCTATCCATCAGGTATTTGGTGGCAAAACTCCTGTTAGCTCTACTAAGTCTATGACAGGGCACGAGTGTTGGATGGCAGGAGCAAGCGAGATAGTATATTCAATGCTCATGATGCAGAATAGCTTTATAGCTCCGAACATCAATTTTGAGAACCCCGACGAACATTCAGCTAAGATCAATATTGTCGGTGCCACCCAAAAGCAGGATTTCAACGTGTTCTTATCCAACTCTTTTGGCTTCGGTGGAACCAACTCTTCACTTATCGTTAAGAGATGGGAGTAATATAATCTTATATATTACAGTCCTTAAGCCTATAAGCTCGTATGAAGAAAGTCTTTATTGCCTGTATCCTCTTGCTGAGTCAAGCTTCACAGGTACCTGCTCAATCCTCAGCTATTCAGGAAGCACAGCTCATTACTACCAATGTGTTATTTGGTGGCATTACAACAGGATTTGGCTCACTTATTAATAAGGCAGAAGAAGAGAAAGGCTGGGATGCTTTTAAGAAGGGTTTTAAATATGGTTGTTTAGGAGGTGTGCTGCTTTACGCCGGTAAAAGGTGTAGTTACCTGATAGCACAGAAAGAAGAGAACTTTGTCATAGGTACATGGTCGTCCAGACTGATACATAATTCAGGAGCTTCTATTATGGAGAATGCCGCCCTACACAGACCCGCATTCTCACACTACAATTTGTATGTTGGTTTCTTCAGACTGGAGTTCGATTGGCAAAGCAGGTTCAAGTTTCAACCTAGAGTAATGCCCCTTAGCCTCGGCAGTATGTTTTACAGCATGGCTGCTTATGATGCGAAGCTGGATGTGTTAAAGTCGTTGCAATATGGTACACCATACTTGAGAACTTACACAGAAAATGATAGGTTCGGTGCCATATCTGTAAAAGGAAATGTGACTTTTGTAAACTATAGCTACCCTGTAGCACAGCAGTATTATGATCATTTAAATGCCCATGAGCATATTCATGTGCTACAATCTCAGGAAGACTACATCTTCAATACGCACATTCAACCAGTGCATAATTATTTCAAATCTAAGTCGGGGTTCATCAGGAAGGCTAGTAAGTACATCTACTTCGATCTATCACCATTCGATGCTACTACCTTGCTATACTATGCTGCATATTGGAATGGCGCTCTGTGTTATTGGCAAATACCGCATGAGTTTGAAGCAGAGCGTATTTCAACAAACAAAGTGATAGATATACACGAAATTTGCAGGTAGTTTGACATTGTCAAATACCAACTAATACATTGATTGTTAGTCGAAAAACGACTTTAGGTCATTGTCAAAAATTCTTGCAGCTGCTTCGTGGTTCTTAGGATCGGAAGAGTTAATAAGCTCAGCATATATCAATAGTGGAGGCGCAGCGCTGTTTCTGCTGCCCCCGAGATCCCAAAATTTATCATACAATGCGATATAACCGTCCTCATCACGTACTAATCTGTAGTTTTCCATTACTTCTGCCCTGGTTTCTGAACTATAGATAGTTAACTGTGAAGGTTTTAGCATACCTGTGAGTAAGTGCGCGCCGGCTTCGCCACCCCATACAGTTTTACGAAATGTCAAGGGTTGCCGTCTCCAATTGTTTTTTTCCAGCTCATTATCAAACCTATATGTACCGATCTTAATTATCGGCTTTAGTACACGCTCATATGCTTCGGCCCAACGCTCAAATAAGGCCTTTTTGTTGAGTAGCTGTAATGTGTTATCATGCTTCTTTTTCAAAAATCCATCATCTTCTAGACCTCTGATTACGTTGGGTACATTGCCTAAACCAGTACCCGTTAGGTCAGCTATCTGTCTATATGACATATTCAAAAGCTCATCTTTCATCAGTAAGTGAAATACTACTTTCAAACCGACTTTTGTAAATGCCCTATTGCCTCCGGTTTTTATATTTGATTTATTATTATTAGTATCAATCCATATGTATGAGTTTTCTTCTGGTAAATATATATTACCATTACCTTCTATGTATGGAATTTTGTTGATGACTAATTGTTCTTTAGCTTCCTTCTGTATGTGACTACATATATAAATACATTTTAGCTCATTTTGAGCTGCTGCCCTCATAACTATATTTGCCACTTGGTTAGCTCTAAGTTCAGATCTACACTCTATAGAATATAAGTAGCTATATTTATTAATATTAAATTTTAGTTTAATAGGATTTTGCTCATCTATGCTATATCTGCACATTTTGTTAAATGCAGGCTGCTTAATCACATTGTCAAGTGCTTGATATATGATATTCAAATTTTGAGTGTTCATTCTACTATCTGCTGTTCACGTTTCATATTACTAAACATAAATAATATCTGCAATATAAATAAATAAGTAAAATTTTCTTTAGTTATATTTTGTAAAAATGTTTGATTTATAAATTCTAAACATGTAACATCATTTTTAACTTTTACAAAAAATCCTGCTGAACCTGTATAATTTGCAGGAGTATCAGTTAAAT
>CAZHDM010000013.1:0-98547 GCA_964531655.1 uncultured Flavipsychrobacter sp. | reverse complement strand
AACTCTTAAAATATATACGTTATTGTATATACGTAATACCATTGGTGTGCAAACATACACCTAAACTTTATATGAAACAAGATTATATTAATCCATTCTGTTAAACCGCAGTTAAATCGCTAATACATTAATGTAAAATCGTTGCTTATCTATTTGATATTCTTAGGCTTATGTGTATATACTTGTTTTAGGTAATATGGTTCTGAGTTAGCCAAACTGACAAAACCATTACAATTATATGACTCAAAATCATACCTTATCCAGGCATGTATATCTATTGAATTATTAACTTTTGGTTTATCGTTTTCAGAGCCATATGTCTGCATGATATGATCATCTATGTGACCCGATAAAGAACTTGATATCTTAGAATTGGTAATATCAGGAAGGTTGTCTGCAAATACATGTTGAGGTGCCAGTACCTCTTTCACTTCTTTATTATATGCTGCAATAAAATATTCATTCGCTCTGGCTTCCAGTACAGATATATATACATCAGAAGAGTTCTGAGTATCATAAATATTACTAAGTGCCATTAGTGTGAGCCTGTTGTGCATCATTAGTGGTTTGTCTAACGCATAGCAAAGCCCTTTGGCTGTAGCTAATCCTATTCTTAAACCCGTGTAAGACCCCGGGCCCCCACATACGGATACTGCTGCCAGGTCTTTAAAATTAATACCAGCGGTAGCAAGTACTTGCTCTATATGTAGGTTGATAGTAGAGGCATGGTTGCGTGTTTCCGATGTTGTAATGACGTCTACCAGTTTACCCTCTTTAGAAATAGCAACTGTACCGATATCTCCCGATGTGTCTATGTGCAGAATATAAGCCATAAATAATATGCAAATGTAAGACGAGTATTACATTTGTAGCATGGAAAAGAAAGTAATTCGTACAGATAATGCTCCGGCTCCTATCGGGCCGTATAATCAAGCTATACAATATGGTGATATGTTATTTGTATCAGGTCAGATAGCTATTGATCCTAAAACAGGTGAGCTCCTAAAGGGAAGTATACAGGAAGAAACAAAGCTGGTGATGGAAAACCTGAAAGCTGTATTAGCAGAAGCAGGTATGGACTTTTCAAATATCATCAAGTCTAGCATATTCATAATGGATATGGGACAATTTGCAGAGATAAATGAAGTGTATGCCCAATATTTTGATGCCGACCCTCCTGCACGTGAAACTGTTCAGGTAGCAGGTTTGCCAAAAGGAGTAAACGTAGAAATAAGTGTAGTAGCAGGAAAATAAAAAGAGGAGCAACGCTCCTCTTTTTATTTAATTCTTCTTTTGTTCTTTAGCCCAGCTGTCTTTTAAGGTAACTGTTCTGTTGAATACCAGATGATCCGGTGTGCTGTCTTTATCTACACAGAAGTACCCCTTTCGCATAAACTGGTAGCTATCTCCAACAGTAGCATTAGCCAGCTCAGGTTCGATGTATACTGATTTCAGTAATTCTAATGATTCAGGATTGATATGATCTTTAAAATCACCCTCCGCTGTAGCTGGATCCTCTACTCTGAATAATCTATCGTACAAGCGTACCTCTGCTGTTTTAGCATGCGGTATGCTTACCCAGTGTATTACGCCCTTAGCTTTTAGCCCACTGGTATCTTCGCCACTCTTACTGTCAGGGAAGTAGGTACAATGTATCTCTGTTACTTTACCTGATTCGTCTTTTTTGAAGTCATCGCACTGGATGATGTAAGCACCTTTCAGTCTTACCATTTTGCCTGGTCCTAAGCGGAAGAATTTTTTTGGAGCATCTTCCATGAAATCTTCCTGCTCTATCCATATCTCTCTGCTGAACGGCACCTTTCTGGATCCGCTATTCTCATCTTCAGGGTTGTTGTCTACATCCAGTTCTTCAGTTTGACCTTCAGGGTAGTTGGTAATGATCAACTTTACAGGATCAAGTACTGCCATTACACGATTAGCTGTTTTATTTAGCTCTTCACGTACTTTAAACTCCAGCAGACCGATGTCTACCATGTTCTCCCTTTTAGCAATACCGATAGTATCTGCAAAGTTCCTGATAGCCATAGGTGGGTAACCTCTTCTGCGCATACCACTAAGCGTAGGCATGCGAGGGTCGTCCCAGCCTGTTACATGCTTTTCATTTACCAGCTGTAATAACTTTCTTTTGCTCATTACAGTATAAGAAAGATTGCGGCGAGCAAACTCGTATTGTCTTGAAGGGAATATCTCTAGCTTGTCTATCAGCCAATCGTACAAAGGACGGTGGTGAATAAATTCAAGTGTACACAGAGAGTGTGTGATATGTTCTATACTATCACTCTGCCCATGTGCAAAGTCGTACATTGGATATACGCACCATTTGTCACCGGTACGGTGGTGATGTGCATGTCTGATACGGTATATAGCCGGATCGCGCATCAGTAGATTAGGATGAGCCATATCTATCTTAGCACGCAATATCTTTTCACCGTCTTTATACTTACCCTCACGCATTTCTTTGAATAGCTGAAGATTTTCTTCAATACTTCTATCTCTATACGGGCTGTTGGTGCCTGGCTTATTAATATCACCACGCTGTATCAGCATCTCCTCTGCAGTGCTGTCATCTACATATGCCAGACCTTTTTCTATTAGTTTAACAGCATAGCCATATAGTGTTTCAAAATAGTCTGAAGTATACAGCTCTTCGTTCCACTCAAAGCCCAACCACTCTATGTCTTTTTTGATGCTATCTACATACTCTGTTTCTTCAGTAGTAGGGTTAGTATCATCAAAGCGCAGATTGCAGGTGCCATTATATTTCTGGGCGATACCAAAGTTCAGACAGATAGATGATGCATGACCTATGTGTAAATATCCATTGGGCTCAGGAGGAAAACGTGTATGTATTTCCTTATGCTTGCCGCTCTTCAGATCGTCTTCAATTATTTCTTCTATAAAGTTGAGTGATTTCTCCTCGCTCATGTTAGCTCTGTTTAGCAAGCTGCAAAGGTAATGTATGTTACATTTAAAAACCTATGAGCACACCTATGTTTGCATTGAGCACTCTATGATACTCTTTAACGTAATATATTGCTCCGGGAATAGAAGGTTTTGTAGCAGATAGTAACATACGACTGTATGCAGGTCCTAGCGTAATGGCAAAGCGTTCATTGATGCGATACTCTACATCCAATGCTGCATTTCCCCATAATACAAACCAGCGGTCTAGAGTTGATTCAGAAGGGCTGGTAGTACTAACTACTTTGCTGTCTGTAAGGTAGGATACGCGTTTGCTTTTGATATTAGCAGTAACGCCGGGCATAACACCGACTTGTGGAATGATGGATAGCTTATTACCAAGACGTATTGCATATCCACCGCTTACAGATATCAGTAGCTGATTGTGTGTTATCTTAACATTCACAGAGTCTCGTAAAAAAGGTTGTGAGAAGGCACCATCAAACTCCCTGCCTGAACCAAAGTATCGTAGTCCTGCTTCAAACCTAAAATTATTTTTCTCAATACCTTCAGTGAACCCAACAGTAAAAGAGCTGGTTGCTCTGAATATTTGATTGACGTTTTTATATGCAGGATTATTAGTAGTATAATAGACCTTACTGGTGCCGACCCCGAAAAATGGTTTGATATAATGACTTGTCTGTGCTGATGTGTTTATTGCTATGAGTTGTAACAGTGCAAAGCACAGTGCTGATGTGACTTTATACATAAGATTATAGGTTTATAAGAGAGCAAATATATATAAACTATGAGGTAGAATTATTAATCCCTATTTTTGACATCGTTTTAAAAAGCATATTAAATGAGCAATCGCCCTGTAAGAGTGTTAGTTGCAAAGATCGGCTTAGACGGTCACGACCGTGGCGCAAAAGTTATTGCAACTGCATTGAGAGATGCCGGCATGGAAGTTATATATACAGGACTCCGCCAAACAGCTGATATGGTGGTAAATACCGCTGTACAGGAAGACGTAGATGCAATTGGTGTAAGTATACTTAGCGGAGCGCATATGACCGTATTCCCAAAGGTTATAAAGCTGATGAAAGAAAAAGGCTTGAATGATGTACTCCTGACAGGCGGCGGCATTATACCCGAAGAAGATATGACCGAGCTAAGCGATATGGGTGTGGGTAAGCTTTTTGCCCCTGGTGCGCCGACCACAGAGATAGCTGACTATATCAAGGCTTGGGTAAAAGAGAATAGAAGCGAATTATTATAAACAGATATAAATACTAAACAGAAAATGTATCAAACGTTATTAACGGATCTACAAGACGGCATATTAACTATTACTATCAATCGTCCGGACAAGCTGAACGCTTTAAATAAGGACGTACTTAGCGAGCTGAGTCAGGTAGTTGATGATATATATAGTAATGATGATATCAAAACAGCCATCATTACTGGTGCTGGGGAGAAAGGTTTCGTAGCTGGTGCTGATATCTCTGAATTCATACCTCTTGATGTGAAAGGTGCCGAAAATCTGGCAAGAACAAATCAGGAGAACGTACTGAATAAGATCGAGGATTGCCCTAAACCAATAGTTGCTGCGATCAATGGCTTTGCACTAGGTGGTGGTTGCGAGCTGGCTATGGCTTGTCATTTCCGTATAGCTGCAGAAAATGCAAAATTTGGTCAGCCTGAGGTAAATCTTGGCTTGATACCTGGTTATGGTGGTACACAAAGGCTTACACAGCTTATAGGAAAAGGTAAAGCTATGGAGCTGATGATGACTGCTGATATGATAGGCGCTGAAGAGGCTAAGTCTCTTGGTTTGGTGAATCATGTGTTCCCGCAGGCTGAATTACTGGAGCAGACAAGAAAAATCCTTCAAAAAATTCAAACAAAAGCTCCCATTGCTATATCTAAAGTTATATCTTGTGTAAACGACGCAGCAAAAGGCGTTCCGCAAGGTTTTGACAATGAGATCACACGTTTTGGTGAGTTGTTTGATACAGAGGATGTAAGAGAAGGAACGACAGCTTTTCTAGAAAAAAGGAAAGCGGCTTTTACTGGAAAATAATATTTTATATCTTCAAAGCTCAAAATTGAGATAACATGCGGAAAAAATTGATCCGTAGCCTATTAGTGATAGGGATTAGTGCTACTACATTATCAGCGTTTGCGCAACCTGCAATACCCAGGAAGTATGTTGAACATCCGGGTTTTTCTGTAGGTGTGAACTTCGGTCTTTCTGACCTATGGGGCGATGTAGGTACGCAAGGAGTTGTAGACCATTACGCCAATAAGCGCTACTGGCAGAAGCCACACTTTATGGGCGGGATAATGATGCGTTATTCAGGACACCCTGCACTGGCTTTTCGTGCCAATATCAACTATGGTACTTTATATGCTACTGATGAGTGGAATATAGATAAAGCAGAAGATGCTGAATCTATAGAAGATGACGCATATCAGCGTTATCTACGCAATCAGGATGCTCGTGCTAATGTATGGGAAGGTACTTTCATGGTAGAGATAGCACCATTGAGGTGGAACTCTGAAAGTAAAATGGCTCAAAGAGCTATGCAGCCTTACGTTGCGTTTGGTGCGGGTGGCTTCCACTTCAGACCACAAACATCTCTTATAGATCGTAATACGGGATATAAAAGATGGGTTTATACTAAAGAGCTAAGACTAGAGGGTGAAGGCATCCCTAACTCCGGCGCTGTAGAAACAAGTCTATGGCAAGTATGTGTACCTCTAGGTGCAGGTCTTCGTTGGGATATTGGTAATGACATGTTTATCGGTGTTGAGTACTTATATAGATTAACTACAACTGACAGGCTTGATAATGTTAGTAGTTTCTACTTATCAGAAGATTATTATGATAGATACCTTAGCCCGGAAGATGCAGCTGTAGCTAAAGAAGTATATGACAAGTCTTGGTACATTGAGCCTTCTGTAGAGAACGCTCCGGGTACACCAAGAGGTAATAAAGATGTATTAGACGGTTATTCTACATTCTCTATTCAGTTCATTTACAGGTTAGAGTCTAACAAAATTCCTTGGTGGTAGTATAACTCACAACTATATTTGTTAAATGGCGATATGATGACATATCGCCATTATTTTTTCTCGTAAGTATTAACATTAAATTAAAAATGAAATAACCAACGTAAATATTTGAAGTAGTGTCTTTTCTGTCTGTATTCTTGTCTAAATATACTAATTTACACCACCCTAACTGAAGTGAAGTATGTATGCATTTTTAGAAGGCGATTTAGCTTATAAGTCGCCGTCTCTACTATATTTATCTGTAAACGGCGTCGGGTACGAGGTCAATATTACACTACAAACGTTTAGTAAGATCCAGCATTTAGAAAAGTGTAAGCTTTTTACACATATACAAGTACGTGAAGATGCATGGGTTATGTACGGATTTGCTGATGAAGTAGAACGTACAACATTCAGGCAACTATTAGCCATCAATGGAGTTGGCGCCGCCACCGCAAGGCTGATATTATCATCGTTAAAACCTAACGAGCTGGAGCGTATAATCGCCGCGGAAGAAGTAGCCGCCTTGCAAAAAGTAAAAGGTATAGGTGCAAAAACGGCTCAAAGGATAATTCTTGAGCTGAAAGGCAAGCTACAATTACAAAATGATGACACTGCAGAAGCGAGTACCACACACAATACAATGGAGAATGACGCGTTATTTGCATTAGTAAATCTCGGCATCAGCAAGGCAGCAGCTCAAGCTGCGATCAAAAAGATTAATGTTTCAGACATAACATCTGTGGAAGAAATGATAAAAAGTGCACTGAAAGTGCTTTAAAACCTAAAGAGAACAAGGATTTGAAGGGTAATAACAATCTTGGGTACAGAGTATTATTGGTCATATCACTATTGATAGTGATAGCAAATGCTGCTGCTAGAGACTTTAGAGGTCCTTTCGATTATGACGAACCTGCTGACCCGGATAGTACTTCAAAAACAGCAGAAGACTCTGTTCAGCTGAAGTTCCCTATTTACGATAATACAGGTAATCCAACCAAAGAAACGCCATCATCTGTAGACCTAGATGATCCGAGCAATATAGAAAAGTCAGTAGAGTATGATCCTGAAGAGAAAAGATATTACTTCTCAGAAAAACTAAGCGATCGTTACTTAAGTACGCCAACATTCATGACGTTTGATGAGTACATGGATTATCAGGCAAAAAGAGATGAGCAAGACTACTGGAAGAGGAGGTTAGACGCACTTACACTTTTCAATAAAAAGCCTGACCTGCCTACTATGTATAAGGAAGGTTTGTTCGACAGGATATTTGGTGGTAATACTATATCTGTAAAACCTCAAGGTAACGTGGATGTTACATTTGGTGGTAACTGGCAAAATATTCAAAACCCTACACTACCGCAAAGAGCGCAGAAGTATGGTGTGTTTGATTTTGATATGCAGATGAACATCAACTTATTGGCTACAGTAGGTGACAAGTTGAAGCTGAATATCAGTAATAATACCAATGCTACTTTCGATTATCAGAATATCCAAAGGCTGGAATACGTAGGTAAAGAAGATGAAATCATAAAAAAGATAGAGGCTGGTAATGTAAGTTTCCCGTTGAATAGTTCTTTGATCAGCGGTGTGCAATCTCTGTTTGGTCTTAAAACGCAATTACAATTCGGTAAGCTTTGGGTTACATCAGTTGTTTCTCAACAAAGATCTAAACGAAATAGTTTGACTATAGAAGGCGGTTCTCAAACACAGCAGTTTGCGATCAAAGCAGATGACTATGAAGAGAACAGACACTTCTTATTAGCACGATATTTTAGAGATAACTATAACAAAGCGCTAGAGTCTTATCCTGTAATTGCATCATTAGTTACTATCAATAAGATAGAGGTATGGGTTACTAACCGTAACGGTGCTACCGAAGGTGTGAGGAATGTTATCGGCTTTATGGATTTGGGTGAGGCTAATCCATATAATGATATGGTAAGAGGTCAGCCAAGACCTGTGCCTTATGGGCTGCCTGATAACTACTCCAATCAGCTATATACAAACTTACAACAACAGCCTAGCTTAAGGGTTCAAGGGAACAGCTCTTCTCTTAATACAATTGGTTTAGGGTTAGAGCCGGGAACAGACTATCGTACTGTAACGGCAAGAAAGCTGAATAGTACTGAGTTTACTTTTCATCCACAGCTAGGTTATGTATCACTTAACACTCAAATAAATCCTGATGATGTACTAGCGGTAGCTTATCGCTATACTTACAATGGTAGAACATTCCAGGTGGGTGAGTTTGCAGAAGACCTACCGCCATTACCGGGTCAGCAAGTGAATAATCCGAGTAATCCTCAAAACCCGCAAAACCCTCAGAATCCTCAGCCAAGCAGTAACTCTCAGAGAGTACTGTTCCTGAAAATGCTAAAGAATACTTCACCAAGCCCCACACTACCTATATGGGACCTGATGATGAAAAACATTTATGCGCTAGGTGGGTTAGGAGTATCAAAAGAAGAGTTTAAGCTGAATGTTCTTTATCAAGATCCGGGTGGTGGTGAAAAAAGATATTTACCTGAAGGGGAGAGAGCTGGTGTGCCACTGATAACTATCTTAAACTTAGATAGACTGAACTTTCAGAATGATCCTGCGCCTGATGGTATATTTGATTTTGTTGAGGGGATAACTATTAATACTCAGCAAGGTAAGATCATATTCCCTGTATTAGAACCTTTTGGCGAGGACCTCAAGCCAGCCATCGGTAGCTCAAGTAACTTAGAAAAAAAATACTTGTATAACATACTGTATGATTCTACTAAAACTGTAGCCAGACAGTTTCAGCAGAATAACAGGTATGTTATAAAAGGTACTTATAAGTCGTCTTCGTCCTCAGAAATATTCTTAGGAGGGTTTAATATCCCGCAAAACTCAGTGACTGTAAGTGCAGGGGGGCAACGCTTAGTTGAGAATGTGGATTACCAGATAGATTATGGTTTAGGTAGGTTGAAAATATTAAATACAGGTATCCTTAATTCAGGTATTCCTATTAATGTCCAGTATGAGGACAATGCAACTTTTGGATTTCAACAGCAGAACTTCATAGGTACAAGGTTAGACTATTTTGTGAATGATAAGTTGATACTAGGTGGTACCTACATGAGACTTACCGAACGTCCATTTACTCAAAAAACTAATGTTGGTGAAGACCCGATTAAGAATACGGTTCTCGGTTTAGACGTTAACTACCAGTCAGAAACACCTGGTGTTACCAGAGCTCTAGATAAGCTACCTATTTTCTCAACGTCTGCGCCTTCATTCTTGAATGTTACTACAGAAGTTGCCGGTTTATTACCTGGTCACCCCAGACAGATTGATGTGCTGGATCCTGAAGGGTCAGTTTACATAGATGACTTTGAAGGTACCAGAAGTTCATATGACTTAAAGTTTCCAGCAAATGCCTGGACTCTTTCATCTACACCATCAGGTGCTACTGATGCAAACGGACAACGATTATTTGAGGAGTCTAAGCTTGTTGATGATTTGGATTATGGTAAGAACAGAGCACGCTTAGCATGGTATTTCTTAGAACCTACACTAATAAATCCCAACTCTGGTATCCCTAACTATGTTAAACAGGATGACCAGAATCAACACTACATTCGTTTGGTACAACAGAATGAGGTATTCCCTCAAAAGCAGAACCAAACACTGCAAAATGCCCTAAGCACTTTTGATCTTGCATTCTACCCAGAGGAAAGAGGCCCTTACAACTTTGATGTTGCCGGGCTATCTCCACAAGGTAGGCTCCTTAATCCGCAATCAAGATGGGGTGGTATTATGAGGGCAATTGATAACAGTGACTTTGAACAATCGAATGTTGAGTTTATCGAATTTTGGGTGATGGACCCATACATTGGAAGACCAAATGCTGATGGTGGTTCTCTATATATAAACTTAGGTAACGTATCCGAAGATGTATTGAAAGACTCTCGCCAGTTCTTTGAAAATGGTATACCTTATCCTAAAAATACAGCCCAGCTATTGGAGAGTAATTGGGGCTATTCTCCAACATTCCAGCAACAGATAACTCGTGCATTTGATAACGATCCGGCTGCCAGAAGTGTACAAGACGTTGGTTATGATGGTTTAGATAATACTGAGGAGCAACAGTTCTTTGCCAGATATTTGAACGATGTAGTGAATAGAGTAACTAATCCGGCATTCTTAGATCAAGTTTCTGTTGACCCTGCCGGTGATGACTACAGGTACTTCAGAGCACAAGAGTACGAGCAAAATGGTGCACTAATATTAGAGCGCTACAAAAAGTTCAATAATCCTCACGGCAACTCGCCTGTATCAGACGGTAACTCTAGTTTTTCATTTGCAGGTACTAACATTCCGGAGTCTGAGGACATAAATAGAGATAACACATTAAGTGAGTCTGAAGACTACTACCAATATCGTTTGGAAATGAGACCAAACATGGAGGTAGGGTCTAACTACATAATAAACAAACAAGAAACAGAGGTTAAGCTACCAAACGGTAATACCGCAAAAGAAACATGGTATCAGTTTAAAGTTCCTATAAGAGAATATTCTGATAGAGTAGGTAACATCTCGGATTTCCGCTCTATACGTTTCATGAGAATGTTCCTTACCGGTTTTGAAGATAGTGTTGTGTTACGTTTTGCACGTTTAGAACTTGGTCGTAATAACTGGAGACGCTATCTGTTCTCATTGAAAGATGCAGGAGAAAATATCCCTTCAACAGATAATACCGAATTCTCTGTGCTTTCAGTAAGCCTGGAAGAGAACAGTAAGCGTGAGCCTATTGCTTATGTTATTCCACCGGGAGTAAATAGGCAACAAGCTAGTGTATCAACAGGGCAGAATATTCAACTGAATGAGCAAGCATTATCAGTACAAGTTTGCGGACTGGAGAATAAAGATGCACGTGCAGTATTTAAAGAAGTGAATGTTGATATGAGACAGTTTGAAAAGTTGCGTATGTTCATACACGCAGAGTCTCAAGTTGGTCAACAACCAATTCAGGATAATGATCTGAGAGCGATCATCCGTATCGGTAGTGATTTCATCAGTAACTACTACGAGTATCAGGTGCCTCTTAAAGTATCTCAGCCGGGGGATAATAATGCAAATTCTGTATGGCCTGAAGCAAACAGAATCGACCTTCCTCTAGACGAACTGGTAAGAGTAAAAACAGAAAGAAATAATAGAGGATTACCATCTTTTGAGCCATACGAAATTATTAGCGAGAGCGGTAACGTTATTAGAATAATTGGTAATCCAAATATCGGTGACGCTAAAACAATGATGTTAGGCGTTTATAATCCACCATCTTCACCTAACAACCCCCTAGATGATGGACAGCCTAAATGTGCTGAAGTATGGTTTAACGAGCTACGTCTTGTGGGTTTGAATGAGAAGCCTGGCTATGCTGCAGCTGGTAAGGTAAGCTTGCAAATGGCAGACTTAGGTAACGTGAACTTTAGCGGTAGCATGCATACTCAAGGGTATGGTAATATTGATCAGAAACTGAACCAACGTTTCCGTGATAACTTCTATCAGTATAATGCATCTACTAACTTGAATATGGGTAAACTACTTCCTAATAATTGGGGAGTACAGCTACCTATGTTCGTAGGGTATACAGAGACTATTAGTAACCCTCAATATGATCCTTATGATCTTGATGTTACTTATAAGGATAAATTGAACTCGGCAGAAACACCTCAGCAAAGAGATTCATTAAGAAAAAGTGCACAAGATTTTACATCTGTGTTCAGCGTGAACTTCTCGAATGTAAGGATACTTGGTAATCCTGAAAACCAGTCGCCGAAAACTAAGCCTTGGAGTGTGAAGAACTTCGATATCAGTTATGCATATAACAAGCAGTTCAAGCGCAACCCAATCATTGAGAGTGATGAATTAGTGAATCAAAAGTTAGGCTTAGGCTATACATATACTATCAGATCAAAACCGATCGAGCCATTCAAAAGACTAATAGACTCGAAGTCGCCTTGGCTAATGCTGATAAAAGATATCAACTTTAAATTCCTTCCTGCAAACTTCACTTTCAGAACGAACCTTGACAGAACGTTCAATGAAACTCAAGTAAGGAATGTTACAAATGATCCTATTAAGATAGATCCGTTATTCTTTAAAAACTTCTTGTGGACACGTACTTACACCACTCGTTGGGAGTTGACACGTTCTTTCTCGTTTGATTATAACGCTACTAATACTTCCAGAATAGATGAACCATACGGAAGGATAGATACCAAGGCAAAACAAGATAGTCTTTGGAGTGCCATCGGAGACTTTGGTAGAAACACTTTCTATACTCAGTCATTTAATGCTACCTATAATGTACCATTGAAAAAAATACCATTACTTGATTGGACTAACCTGCGCTTGAACTATGGTAATACCTATAGTTGGACTGCAGCGTCACGTTTAGCTAAGAATTTGGGTAACACTATTGGTAATACTAGAACGGTGCAAGTGAACGGGGAGCTTAGCTTCGACAGACTATATAATAAACAAAGATGGTTGCGTGCAGTAAACCAACCTAAGCCGAGAAAGAGCAAAGATGGTAAGGATAAAGAAGAAGAGAAGAAAAAGGTAACAGACTTAAGACCTGATAAAAATAAAGACACTAAAAAGATAGAAGAACCTAAGGAAGAACCTTTTGATATAGACAAAGCAATAGAAGAACTGGCAGGAGAGCTAACTGATGACCAGTTGGACTCTACAAGAAAAGTATTTGAAGCACGAGAAGAGGCGAGGAAAGAAGCTGAGAAAGCAAAAGCAAAAGCAAAGCGTAAGGCAGAAAGAATTAAGAGGAGAAATACTACGCCTGAAGTAACGGATATAGAACGCTTTGGCGGTAGGCTGCTCACAATGGTGAAGAGAACTACTGTGAATGTCACCGAGAATTCAGGTACTACGCTCCCGGGCTACTTAGATAGTACAAGGTATATGGGGCTTAACGATAGGTCAGGTGCACCGGGTTTTGATTTTATTTATGGTTATCAACCTGACAGGTCTTGGTTAGAGAGACAAGCTTCACAAGGTAGGTTGAGTAGAGACTCGCTGTTTAATGCACAATTTGAGCAACAGTATTCACAAAATATCAATATCGTAACTACTGTTGAGCCTATTAAAGATTTAAGGTTTGATATATCACTAACCCAAACCTTTAGTAAAAATCTGAGCGAGCTATTTAAGGATACCAGCTTTGCAGGTAATGGTGAATTCACTCACAATAATATTTATGAGACAGGTTCATTCACTGTCTCATATATAGGACTTAAGACATTGTTTGGTGTGTCAGGTGCTGGTTCTTCAACATTCAACCAGTTACTAGATAACAGAACAGTTATATCAGGTAGGCTTGGGTTTAATAATCCGTATACTGGTGGTGTTAGTGATCCTAATAATCCTGACTATGATAAAGGGTATACCGAATACTCTCAGGATGTACTAGTGCCATCTTTCATAGCAGCATACACGGGTAAAGATGCGAAAGAGGTAGGCTTGATTAATTATGATAATAGAAACATCAGGAACAATCCATTCAAAGCATACAGACCAATGCCTAACTGGCGTATGAGGTACAACGGGTTGACTAAGATACCTGCTATTAAGAAGATCGCGAATACACTTGTTGTGAATCATGCTTATTCGGGAACGCTATCTATGAATAGTTTTGTATCTGCATTGTACTATCAGGATATTTATAATCTTGGTTTCCCGTCGTTTATCGATTCTAACTCGGGTAACTATGTGCCATTCTTCCAGGTGCCGAATATTACTATATCAGAGCAGCTTAACCCTTTAATTGGTTTTGATGCATCTTTTGTTAATAACATGACTACTACTTTCGAGTTCAGAAAAACTCGTACTGTAAGCTTGAGCTTGATAGATTATCAGGTGAGTGAGACCAACAGTACTGAATATGTAGTAGGTCTAGGTTATCGTATCAGAGGGCTAACATTACCATTCGAGGTATTTGGTGTTAAAACCCTTAAGAACGATCTGAATGTACAAGTAGATGTAAGTGTACGGGATGATAAGACCAGTAACAACTATCTGGCACAGAACCTGCAGGTAGTCACCCGAGGCCAGAAAGTGATCACTATATCTCCTTCTGTGAATTATATAGTGAGCGATAAACTGACCTTAAGGCTATTCTTTGATAGAAGAAGAAGCATTCCATACATAACTAGTTCATACCCAATAACTACTACAAGGGCAGGTATTACCTTCAGGTTCATATTCGCACAATAAAAAGGATAGTTAATACTGATTGCTATAGTCCTAATGTTTATGACAGATATCTTATATTTGTAGTCATACAAATTTAGTGATATGACGACACGTGACTTTCAACAGCACTTTGACGAGAAGATAGATAAAGAGATAGCGATAGAGCCTAAAGACTGGATGCCTGACAATTATCGTAAAACATTGATACGTCAGATATCGCAGCATGCACACAGTGAGATAGTAGGTATGTTGCCTGAAGGTAACTGGATCACTCGTGCTCCAAGCCTTAAAAGAAAGGCAGTACTATTAGCTAAAGTGCAGGATGAGGCTGGTCATGGTCTGTATCTATACAGTGCCGCAGAAACACTGGGCATAGGTCGTGATGAGATGTTTGAGCAACTACACTCAGGTAAAGCTAAATACTCATCTATATTCAACTACCCAACTACCAGTTGGGCAGATATGGGTGCTATTGGATGGTTAGTAGATGGCGCTGCTATTATGAATCAGGTAGCGTTATGTCGTACTTCTTACGGTCCATATGCACGTGCTATGGTGCGTATTTGTAAAGAAGAAAGTTTCCACCAAAGACAAGGTTACGAGATACTACTTAACATGTCTAAGGGTACAGATATACAACGTAAGATGGTGCAAGAGTCTATCGACCGTTGGTGGTGGCCGTCACTGATGATGTTCGGACCTACGGATGATGATAGCCCTAACACAGAGCAAAGCATGAGATGGCGCATCAAACGTTTCACTAACGATGAACTACGTCAGCGCTTTATAGACGTTACCGTAGAGCAGTGTAATATATTAGGTATGACACTGCCTGATCCTGACCTTAAATGGAATGAAGAGCGTGGTCATTATGACTACGGTGAGATCAACTGGGATGAGTTTTGGAACGTGGTAAAAGGGAACGGACCTTGTAACAAGCAAAGATTAGAAGCGCGTAAGCAAGCATGGGATGATGGTGCATGGGTAAGAGATGCAGCACTGGCACATGCAGAAAAACGTAAGAAACGTGCAGAAGATGCAGACACACAAGCTGCATAATAATTTACAACAGAACAATTAAGAAGATTAATGTCTCAAGAGAATAAGCAAGATTGGCCTTTATGGGAGATTTTCATCCGTAGCAAGGCAGGTTTAGATCATAAACATGTTGGTAGTCTGCATGCAGCAGATGCGCAGATGGCTATTGAAAATGCAAGGGATGTATATACACGTAGAATGGAAGGTGTAAGCATATGGGTAATTGAAAGTAAGAACATCCATGCTTCAGATCCTGACGATTCTGATTCACTGTATGCGCCTGCTACAGATAAGGTGTATCGCCACCCTACGTTTTATGATTTACCTGACGAGTTGAAACACATGTAATTAGTAAGGCCTGATGAGCAATAGAATACATTATACATTACAACTGGCAGATAATGCCTTGATAATAGGTCACAGACTAAGTGAGTGGTGCGGACACGGTCCTATATTGGAGCAGGATATTGCATTGACCAATATGGCGCTAGACCATATCGGTCAGGCTCGTAGCTTCTTTCAACATGCTGCAAATCTGTTCAACGAACTTCCCCAGGGTGAGAAAGAAACAATATTCTCTTCTGTAGCTATTAGTGATAAAGTAAAGAAGGGAGAACAACTGGATGAAGATGATCTGGCTTATTTGCGCGATTCATGGGACTTCAGAAATGCATTACTGACAGAAGTACCTAATAAAGATTGGGCGTATACTGTAGTACGTTCTTTCTTCTACGATACATTCAACTTCTTATATTATACTGAGCTGGTAAAGAGTAAAGATGTTCAATTGGCATCTATTGCTGAAAAATCATTGAAAGAGGTTACCTATCATCAACGCTGGAGTGCAGAGTGGATGATACGTCTTGGTGACGGTACTGATGTAAGTAAACAAAAAGTACAGGAAGCACTTAATGACTACTGGATGTACTCGGGTGAACTGTTTAAAATGAGTGTAGCAGAGCAAGCAATGGCTCAGGAAGGCATAGCTGTAAATACTACAGATATTGCAAAGAGCTGGACAGAAAGAGTAGACAGTGTATTGGCAGAAGCGAAGCTGACGAAACCTGACGAAAGCTGGATGCAAGAAGGGGGAAAACAAGGTCGCCACTCGGAGTATCTGGGCTACATTTTATCAGATCTGCAATTCATGCAACGTGCCTATCCGGGTATGGAATGGTAGTCAGTATTTCATTTAATACCTGTATATTTAACACAACAGGTCTTTTTTATCTTGACTACTAGTATATCATGTTCCATAATATTACCATGCTACAACCCGCAAGATAAGTGGGCTGAGAATGTTGTAGATAACTACCGTTCTATAGCCACTCATATTGAGGGTGATGTAGAGGTAGTATTGATCAATGATGGTAGTCTCGAAGGGCTAGTGCCGGACGATATAGTATATCTAAAAGAAGAGCTACCTCACTTCCAATATCTTTCCTACAACAATAATAAAGGCAAGGGTTATGCCCTTAGAGAAGGTGTAAAAACAGCGTTAGGTGATGTATTTGTGTACACCGATGTAGATTTTCCCTACGATACAGAAAGTTTTTTACAGGTATATAATGCATTGAGCAAAGGTGTAGATGTAGCTGCAGGTGTCAAGAATGATGAGTATTACGATAAGGTGCCACAAGTACGTAGGGTAATATCTAAGCTACTAAGAACGATGACTAAGACCTTCTTCAGGTTGGCTATATCAGATACTCAATGTGGACTGAAAGGTTTCAATCTAAAAGGTAGGTCTGTATTCTTAAAAACGAGTATAGACAGATACTTGTTCGACCTGGAGTTTATCATGATAGCCGGCAGGAAGAAGCTGGATATACAACCTGTAAAAGTACAACTAAAGGATACTACAGAGTTTCGTACACTAAACTATAAGCAGCTTTTACCTGAAGTATATAACTTCATGAAGCTGTTATTCAGATCCAATGACTAAAAAGCTATGGCTGATATTAACTGTTGTAGTTGCCGGTATTGCTGCCTTTGTGGCTTTGCCTGATTTGTTATTGCATCCTGATTCTATAGTATTAGGTATAGGTGGTGATGCTGCTAAGAACTATTACACGTTTACCTATCAGTCGCTTTACGGAGATGGTCTTTGGTTTGAGGGAATGAACTATCCATATGGTGAGCATATTATATTCACAGATGCACAACCCTTATTTTCTATACCGTTATCCCTACTCAATAAGTTTTTCTCTATCAACCCAATTGCGATGATGCATTTGCTCATTCTTGCTGGGTTTATGTTGAGTATTGTTTTGTTATATAAGATATTACTCCGCTTTGCTACACCAAGGTTAGCAGCTTTGACTTTTGCAGTATTGATCACCATTATGTCTCCACAGGTCTTTAGGTTGACGGAGCACTTTTCACTTTCTTATTTCTGTGTGGTACCTGCAATCTTTTACTTGCTCTTAGCATATCATCAAGAGCACAAGAAGAAACACATCATCTTACTCGCAGTATTTGCGTTAGTAGTTGCCTGGGTTCATCCTTACTATTTACTGATGGTATGCTTGTGGATGTTATTATACACTGTTGCATATCTGTTTTCAAAGCCATCCGACTTTAAGCTTCGCCTAAGGCATATACTACCAATAGTAGGAGTAGCATTACTAAGCGTCATAGTGTTACAATTGATACTAATACTCACAGATCCTGTTACTGATAGGCCCACCAGTCCACAAGGCATTCTAGCTAACAGAACACAACTATCTGATATTGTTACTTCACAATACAGCATATTAGGGAGTTGGCTATCAAACCTAGGTCTTGTAGATACAGTTGCCGCAAGGAGTGAAGGGTATGCATATATAGGGATAGTTCCTCTAGTACTGTTAATTGTAGGTTTATTCGTTGCGATCAGGAATAGAGCGGCAACTAAAGAAAATCCTCAAACTCATAACTTAGGTATATGGTTGTTCATAGCTATAGTTATGCTGCTTGTAGGTATGGCTTTCCCATTTACTTATTGTTTTAGTTGTTTAGATAAAGCTTCTTTCTTGAAGCAGTTTCGTGCTGTTGGTAGATTTTCATGGTCATTCTATTATATAGTAACAGCGCTTAGTGTTGTGATACTTAACAGACTATTATTAGTAAACAGGTCAAGCGTTAATAGAAAATATTATGCCTTAGTGCTAGCTACTGCAGTAATATGGGCTATTGATGCAAAAGGGTACATTACATACATGCACTCTATAACGCAAGACAAGGATGAGAACTTCATAGTAGACGATAAGAGTGCTTTACAAAACTTATTAGCAAGACATAACCTCAAGCCTTCAGATTTTCAATCAATCTTATCACTCCCATATGTACATATAGGTTCAGAGAAGTTAGGTGTTGGTGCAGCACATACTGCTACTTTATTACCAGCATTCAATGCTGCCTTAGATATACAGCTACCGATAATGAATGTTATGTTGTCCCGCACTTCTTGGGGGCAGACTTTTAGCCATGTGAAAATTGCAGGTGGCCCTTATACTGAGAAGCAAACACTAACTGAAAATGATAAGCCTGTTTTGCTCATGGTTTCTACCGACTATCAAGCAAACCCTGACGAGCAATATTTAATATCTACAGCTGATCTAATAGGTAGCTATGATGGTGTATCAGTTTATCAGTTGTCTCCAACAAAGTTGCTAGCGAAAGACCGTCGCCTACAAGAGGAAGCTAAAGATATAGCATCCAGGTTAGGGCTTACAGAGTCTTACAGTTCAGGAGATGGTTACTTGTATTATAATTGGTATGATGATAGCACAGCTAAAGATGTATTATTTGGCACTGGTGCAATGAAAGCTACCACAGCGAATACAAAGTTATTATTGAGTGAGCCGTTCAGATATGCAGAGGCAGGGGAGCTTTACGAGTTCTCAATTTGGGCATTAGTAAGTGATGAGAATCATAAGTCTCCATCATTTAATATCAATTGCTTAGATAGCACAGGGAATACATTGGCAACTCATGTAGCTCATGGCAACCAGACTACAGACAATGAAGGTATGTGGCTGCGGGTGTCCAAATACTTTACAGTACCAGAAGGATGCTCTCGTATTAATGTTACGCTACTTAACTTGCCTAACCCTGCCTATCTGGCTGTAGATGAGTTGCTGATTAGAAAAACTACTGATGTTGTCATCCGTAGAGATGAGCAGGGGTGCGTTCTGGTCAATAACCATATAGTTAAATGATATCCGTCATAGTTCATTTATCAACTCTTCTTTAACTTTAGCGTTATAAAATCAATGGCAGATACAATTACAAGAGACGATGTATACGGTTGGCTGGAAAATGTCAGCGACCCCGAAGTGCCTGTACTCACAGTGCTGGACATGGGTATCATCAGAGATGTGAAGGTGGAGAAGAACGAGGAGGAGCAAACTGTAGCTACCGTTACAATTACACCTACCTACAGTGGTTGTCCTGCAATGGATGTGATCAGTATCAATATAAGAATGGCGTTGTTGAGTAGAGGGGTAGATAAGGTAAATATAGAAATGCAGCTCAGCCCTGCATGGACTACCGATTGGATGAGTGAAGATGGTAAGAGAAAGCTCAAAGAGTATGGTATAGCACCACCAGTACGCATGTCGCAAACTAAGCTCGGCATGTTCGAGGATGAGAATATTGCCTGTCCAAGATGTGAATCTTTAGATACAGAACTGGTAAGCCAGTTTGGGCCTACTTCTTGTAAGTCTTTATATAAATGTCTGTCTTGTAAGGAGCCTTTTGAGCACTTTAAGTGCCACTAAGAGGATGATATCTTCAATGCTTCGATAGCATTGCGTGCAGCAACTTGCCCTGCTTCTTTCTTGTTATAACCTGTACCTGTAGCTACTTGCTCACCATTCAGTACAAATGCCAACGTGAACACCTTTCTGGTACCTTCAGTATCTTCTTCTATAGTATCGAAACTTACATCGTGGTTATTCTTCTGTGCCCAGCTCAGTAGTTTATTCTTAAAGTTGGTATCACTGTCTTCCAGCTTGTCTATATCTATATACGGCTTTACTACCTGCCTGATGATATAGCTTTTAGTTCTGGTGTACCCCTGATCCAGATATACAGCGCCAATAAGAGCTTCCAGCGCATTACCAAAGATGTGGCTGCGTCCGAGCCCTTTATCATTTTGGTTATACTGTACTATCTTTTGCAAACCCATTCTCAGTGCTACGTTATTCAACGTTTCTCTACGTACTATGCGCGAACGCATTTCAGTAAGATAGCCTTCTGTTTTGTAAGGGTATTTTTTAAAGAGATAATCTGCAATAACAGAGCCCAGTATAGCATCACCTAAAAATTCAAGACGCTCATTGTTTTCAGCGATCTCTTCAATCTTAGACCTGTGCATCAAGGCCAATTGATAATACGGCAAGTGCTTGGGGGTAAAACCCAGCATATGCTCCAATTGAGATACTAGCTCTTTGTTGGGAGAAAATAAGTGTAAGATGCGAGAGGTGAACCTCCTCACTTTATTCTTCGAATTTCTTAAAGATGACTGAGGCGTTATGACCACCAAACCCGAACGTGTTACTTAGAGCTACGTTAACTGTTCGTTGCTGAGCCTTCTCGAAGGTCAGGTTAAGTTTAGGATCTATATCAGGGTCATCTGTAAAGTGATTGATAGTAGGAGGTACGATATCGTGCATTACCGCTTTGATGCTGGCAATGGCTTCAATAGCACCTGCGCCACCAAGTAAGTGACCTGTCATAGATTTGGTAGAGCTGATATTCAATTTATATGCATGCTCTCCAAATACATGTTTGATGGCAGTAAGTTCTGCAACGTCACCAAGTGGGGTAGAAGTACCATGTACGTTGATGTAATCGACCTCTTCAGGTTTCATATCAGCATCTTCAAGTACGTTTTCCATCACTTTTATAACACCTAGCCCTTCAGGGTGTGGTGCTGTTAGGTGATATGCATCGGCACTCATGCCGCCGCCACACATTTCAGCCAGTATCGGAACGCCACGTTTCTTAGCGTGCTCATACTCTTCAAGTACTACAGCACACCCGCCTTCGCCCAGTACAAAGCCATCCCTGTCTTTATCAAACGGTCTGCTTGCAGTTTTAGGGTCATCATTCCTGGTACTCAATGCTTTCATCGCATTGAACCCCCCGATACCTGCTTCTGTTACTACTGCTTCCGAACCTCCGGTAACAATAGCATCGGCCTTACCCATTCTAATGTAGTTGAAGGCATCTATCAACGCATTGGTAGACGATGCACAAGCACTTACAGTAGCAAAGTTTGGACCTCTGAAGCTGTACTTCATAGATATATGCCCTGCGGCAATATCTAATATAAGCTTTGGTATGAAGAAAGGATTGAATCTTGGAGTACCATCACCACTGTTGAAATTGGTCATTTCTTCAATGAAGGTGATCATACCACCGATGCCTGATGCCCAAATAACACCGACGCGATCTTTATCAATGTCGTCTCCGTCAAGTTTTGCATGTCTTACAGCCTCGTCAGCAGATATTACAGCAAGTTGAGAGAAACGGTCAAGCCTTTTAGCCTCTTTGCGGTCTAAATAGTCTTCTACATTGAAGTCTTTAAGCTCGCACGCAAACTTGGTTTTAAACTTCTCAGGGTTGAATTGTTTAATGAAATCAGCGCCCGATACGCCATTAATCAATCCGTCCCAATAAGCAGGAACAGTATTGCCTAGTGGAGTAAGGGCGCCGAGACCCGTAACAACAACGCGTTTGTACGGTAATTTCATTGAAACAAATTCAGTTAGTTAATGTAATAATTACTTTACATGTTCTTCCAGGTACGAAGTAGCCTGTCCAACAGTAGTGATTGTCTCTGCCTGCTCATCAGGAATAGAGATGTTGAATTCTTTTTCGAATTCCATGATTAATTCAACTGTATCCAGTGAATCAGCACCTAGGTCGTTAGTAAAACTTGCCTCTGGTGTAACTTCAGACTCGTCTACACCTAGCTTGTCTACGATAATTTTTTTAACGCTATTTGCAATTTCAGACATGATCTATGCATTTAATTATGGTGCAAAAATATACTTTTTGGGAAAACGAAAAAGGAATATCTCATTTTCTTATTTCTCACACCCCTTTTTGTAAAAAATTAATATATAAATATAGTATTATTTATTCACTCTTTCACTGTCAATTTTACCGTCTACCATCGTCAGTGTTCGGTCTGTCATCCTTGCCAGTTCTTCGTTGTGTGTAATCATAACAAAGGTTTGCCCTAACTGTTCTCTTAAGGATAAAAAAAGTTCGTGTATGGCTGCAGCATTATTACTGTCCAGGTTACCGGTAGGCTCATCTGCCATAACAATTGAAGGTTTATTAATAAGTGCACGTGCTATAGCTACCCTTTGTTGCTCACCACCAGACATTTCAGATGGCTTATTGCCAACCCTTCCGCTCAGGCCTACAATGTCCAGCATTCTTTCTGCCTCTTTTAATGCTGCACTTTTGCCATCGCCTTTTATCCATAAGGGTACTGCTACATTCTCTGCCGCAGAAAATTCCGGTAGCAAATGATGAAACTGGAATACGAAACCCATATGCTGGTTACGAAAAGCTGCTTGTTTTTTGGAGGAAAGCTCAAAAAGGTTTACGTTATCTATAGTCACATGACCGCTATCGGGTTTGTCAAGAGCAGCTAATAAATGTAATAATGTGCTTTTGCCTGCACCTGACGGTCCTATGACTGACACTATCTCACTATTGGCGATATTTATAGAAACATCATCTACAACAGTGAGATTGGAATACTTTTTGAACAGATTTTTAGCAACAAGCATAATGTAAAAATCAAATAAATTGGCAGTTTTACCAACTAAAAACTTATATAAAAAAATATAAACTGTTGATGCCAAAAAAACAATTGCAATACTATAAAATTAAAAAGTTTGTAATTGTAATCTGAAAACTTACATTTGCGGGAAATACTAATACAATTAAATAGTTATAATATGTTTTGGACACTAGAATTAGCATCGCATCTTGAAGACGCCCCATGGCCGTCTACTAAAGATGAGCTTATAGATTATGCTATCCGTTCAGGCGCGCCTTTAGAAGTGGTTGAGAACATCCAGGAGTTGGATGATGAGGGAGAGATCTATGAAAGCATCGAAGATATTTGGCCTGACTATCCTACGCAAGAAGACTTCTTCTTCAATGAGGATGAGTATTAATTATTGAGTACCCTCGTATTAAAAAGACTAAGCCGTTTCGACTCCGTGTCGGAACGGATTTTTTATGTTTAGTAAGTGCAGAAGTTCAGGTTATTTAAATGTGTAAAATATTGTATATTTGTAATTGATAGAATATGCAAGAATGTATCAGCCCCATCACCAAAAGAAATACGACTTTTATAAACACCCTCCCCACAAGGGGAGGGTGTTTTACTTTATGGTATTAAGAGCGGAGAAATTTATCATATCGCAACAAAATGCAACAAATTCTACGCGAGGTGTTAAATATTTATCCAATTTGGCGCTAAACCCAACAAAAAACCATCATACAGGGTCGGGGTTTCAACACATCAATTATCTTTGCCCGCATTATGGCTAACGACAATAAACTTCAGGATATAATAGCTCACTGTAAAGAGTATGGTTTTGTATTTCAGTCTTCTGAAATATATGATGGCTTACAGGCAGTATACGACTATGGGCAGAATGGTGCTGAGCTAAAGAAAAATATTAAAGACTATTGGTGGTATAGTATGACTCGCCTGCACGATAATATAGTAGGTATAGACTCAGCTATATTCATGCATCCTACTACCTGGAAGGCTAGTGGCCACGTTGATAACTTCAACGACCCGATGGTGGATAATAAAGATAGTAAGAAGCGTTATCGTGTAGACCATCTTATAGAGGGGCATGCTGCTACTCTTGAAGAAGCAGAAGGCAAAGCCTTAATCGAAAAGATGGAAGCCTTGTTGGCAAATGACGACTTTGCAGCTTTGAAGTCATTATTAGAAGAGCTGGATATAAAGTGTAGCGTTAGCGGTACTTGCAACTGGACGGATATACGCCAGTTCAACCTCATGTTCGGTACGCAAATGGGTTCTGTAGCAGGAGACTCAGATGTAGTTTACCTACGTCCTGAAACGGCACAGGGTATATTTGTCAACTTCCTTAATGTGCAGAAGACAGGCCGCATGAAAGTGCCTTTTGGTATCGCGCAGATAGGTAAAGCCTTCCGTAATGAGATCGTGGCCAGAGGGTTCATCTTCCGTATGCGTGAGTTCGAGCAAATGGAAATGCAGTTTTTCGTACGTCCGGGCGAGCAGATGAAGTGGTATGAGTACTGGAAAGAAGTGCGTATGAATTGGCACAAAACATTAGGTGTGCCTCAAGAGCAATACAACTTTCATGATCACGTAAAGCTGGCACACTATGCGGATGCTGCCTGTGATATAGAATATAACTTCCCTGACTGGGGCTTTAAAGAAGTAGAAGGTGTACATAGCCGTACCGACTTCGACTTGAGCAAACACCAAGAGTTCAGTAAGAAGAAGCTCACTTACTTTGATACCGAGATCAACGAGCATTATATACCATACGTAATAGAAACATCTATTGGTCTTGACCGTACTGTGATGATGGTATTAAGCGAAGCTTATACTGAAGAAGACCTAAGCACAGAGGATAAGAAAGATAGCCGTGTGGTGATGAAGTTTGCACCGCATCTGGCACCTATCAAGCTGGGAGTGTTCCCGCTTACTAAAAAAGACGGTCTTCCTGAGATAGCACAACAGTTGATGGATGATTGTCGTCCTCACTTCAAATGTATCTACGAACAGAATAATGCCATAGGTAAGCGTTACCGCAGGCAAGATGCAATAGGTACACCATTCTGCGTAACTATTGATCATCAGACCAAAGAAGATAATACGGTTACCATCAGGTATAGAGATAGTATGGAGCAGGAGCGTATACCGTTGAATAGTGTTAAGGAGTTAGTACTGGAAAAGATACAGCAGTTTTAAACTGTTGCTTCGCTGAATGTTGTAACTTTAAGTATGTCTACCGAAAAAGTAGAAGCACTAAAAGCACTGCATCAAAGTTTTGATCTACAACTGCCTGATACCATTTCAGAAGCAGAGATATTACAACAGTTGGAGAAGCGTATCAACGTATTGTTGGAACGTAGCCCTGAAGAGTTCTTACAGTTATTATATAGACTGGATATACCGGAGCATAAAGTAAGTAGTGCCTTAGGTAATAACGAGGCAATATCAGTATTGGCTAAATTGATATACGATCGCCAACTGGAGAAAGCTAAGTCCCGTCTATATTATAGCACAAAAGGTAAACCATCAGACTTAAATGATGAACTATCATGGTAATCGGGAATGGTTTTTGTAGTATTTTAGGTGGAGTAAAGTGAGCTATAATAAGAAGTACATATTAATATTCCTATTGTCAGGCATACTGCTGTATTTAGGTTGTAAGCCTGACCCCTCTTTTACAGTAGCTACTGATGCCGGTTTTGATATATCGTTTGATGTACCGCAAGGTTGGCCTCAACCAGCTTATAACTTTGAGGGAAATACACTTACTAAAGAGGGTTTTATATTAGGTAGAGAACTATTCTACGATACAAGATTTTCACGTGATAATTCCACGTCTTGTGGTAGCTGCCATCAGCCAACAGCAGCATTTGCCCATGCTGATCATGATCTTAGCCATGGTGTAGATGGTTTAGAAGGTACAAGAAACTCACCGTCTTTATTCAACTTGAACTGGCACACCAGCTTTTTCTGGGATGGTGGGGTTAATCATATAGAAAGCCAACCCATAGCACCAATTACTAATCCGGTAGAGATGGATGAGACTGTTCTAAATGTAATAGCAAAACTGGAGCAGGATCAGAAGTATAAAGAACTATTCAGAGCTGCCTGGGGCGATGAGACTATAAATTCGCAAAGAATATTTAAGTCAATAACCCAATTTATGGGTGCAATGGTATCTGATAATGCTAAGTACGATAAGTTTCAACGCGCAGAAACAGGTCTAACGGCTTCAGAAACAGCAGGTATGCAGATATTTGAGAGTAAATGTGCTTCTTGCCACAAGGCGCCACTATTTACAGACTTCTCATTCCGTAATAACGGTCTAAAGCCGAATGCTGTTAATGACAGTGGTAGAGCACATATAACCAGGTTGAGTGAAGATTTATATAAGTTCAAAGTGCCATCACTAAGGAATTTAAAATACAGTGCTCCTTATATGCACGATGGCAGGTTCAATACATTGGAACAAGTGCTTGATCATTACGCTACAGGTATTCACCAATCTGCAACATTGGATGCGGAACTTGCAAACGGTATACAGCTTACTGAGCAAGAACGTAGTGATTTACTAGCTTTCCTCAATACTCTGAATGACGAGGAGTTTATTAGAGATAGAAGGTTTTATGAGTCAGCTAATTAGATGCTTAATGGCCATATTTCTCTTCAATAGCATCACTTATAGCTAAAACAAGTTCATAAGGTATTGATATATCGTCTGCAACTATATCATATCTATCAAGGCTGGACCATTTCACGAAAAAACGCTCATAATCTTTAATATTCACCTCGTAATACATCCCGTCTTTCCTGTGCTCTGGTAGTATTACAGCTTGTACAGATTGACCTTCAAAAGAGATTCTTTTCGTAAAATTTTGCCTCATAGATGTAAAGTTAACGCGATTTTTTTCTTCAAACTCCAACCAATTGCAGATTACGTGCGTCTATAAGCATACAAGAATTAACAATACTATTAGAGTTTTTATAATATTTAATCTGTAATCAACATGAACCTAGGTATAGCTATAAGATCAGTAAGAAGGCAGTTGGGTATCACCCAGCAGGAGTTATCGGAAAAAAGCGGTATTTCTCAGACATCGTTATCGCAGATAGAGAATGCTGTTAAGCGTCCTAGTAACAAGTCTATAAAGAGCATTTGTAATGTTCTTGAAGTACCTGAAGCAGTTATATATATCCTTGCAATGCAAGATTCTGACGTGCCTCCAGGGAAGAAGAATGTATATGATATGCTGTTCCCTTCTATAAAAAATCTGGCATTGCAGATAGTTGGTAGTGAGAATAAGGTGATAATAGAGCGCTGCCAGCAAGCAATAGCTGTATAAGCTATTAGTTTATAGCAGTTTGTATCTTCTTTAGAATACTTCCTACAGATTTAATGTTTTGCCCCAGACTGTCTATTGATACTTTAATATGAGGTTGGTAGCTGTCAGTACTTTCACGTACAATTACGGTATTTTGCTTTCCCGCAACCTTGTTGCTGATCTGGCTCCAGTTCAAAGTAGTAAATACAACACCATACAGTAATAGTGCCCAAGCTAGCGAGTAGCATACGAAACGTAATTTTTCAGGTTTTCTCATAAGGTTCGTTTTACAGCTTGCATGTAAGTTACGCTAATTTGTTTTCTTAGCCATAACCCAAAACGGGGGAGAAAACACATTAAATATGACAATGCAACGAAATTAAAGACATTCATTATCGTTATTTTTAAAAACTTATGAGAGTCTTAGCTGTATTGCTGTTAACAGTTGTTTTTTATTGTCCTGTCTCAGCTCAACACCTTAGTGCCGCAAAAGTATGTAGTAAAGGTAGGGTAGCGCAATATGAAAGATCTGCTGCAAAACTGGCTGTTGCATCACCCGATGAGGATAAGTACGATGTGCAACATGTATTTCTAGACTTGGAGATGAATAACACTTCTGTAGCTATCGCTGGTAGTGCTACAACTACAGCCAAAGTGCTGGAGCCAAACTTTGCACTATATGTTACCGAGCTAAACGAAGAGCTAACTATAGACTCAATCGTAATAAATAATATTACTACAACATTTACCAGAGAAGGATTACTAGTTAACGTATTGATGCCAACTATCCTGCAAACCGACGACGTGTTTGAGGCAAAGGTTTTTTATCACGGTATGCCAACAGGCGGGTCGGTTCAATTTTTTCTCAGTGGAATAAATAATGCTATTGCAGGAGAGTGGGGTAAAAATGTGACTTACACCTTGAGTGAACCATATAATGCAAATGACTGGTGGCCCTGTAAGCAGTCGCTGCCAGACAAGATTGAATCTGCAGATATTTGGGTAACCGTTCCGGACAGCTTGATGGCAGGTAGTAATGGGCTATTGCAGAATACAACTGTACTTCCTGATAATAAAGTGAGATATGAATGGAAGACCAAGTACCCAATGGCTTACTATTTGATCTCTATATCAGTAGCAGACTATACAGATTACTCCTACAATACAACACTACCTGATGGCAGCAGTGTTCTGGTGCAGAATTTTATCTACAGCAATCCAGAGTTTCTTACACAGCAAAAAGCAAGGATAGATACTACAGGAGTTATGTTGCAGTTATTTTCTGAGTTATTTGGCACTTACCCTTTTAAAGATGAAAAATACGGCCATTGTATGTCTCCCATGTTTGGAGGTATGGAACATCAGACCATGTCTACTGTAAGACATTTTGGAGGTCCTCTGATAGCTCATGAATTAGCGCACCAATGGTTTGGGGATAATGTGACCTGTGCCAGCTGGAAAGATATATGGATCAATGAGGGTTTTGCTTCTTACTCTGAATACTTGTTCTCAGAGAGGTTTTGGGGTAAAGAAAATACAGCAAGTTATATTGCCAGTCAGCAAAATGTAGTATTAGACGATACTAATAAAAGAGGTAGTGTGTATGTGCCAGCCTCTGACACTATTAATCCTTATAGAGTTTTTGAGACAAGGCTATCATATGAGAAAGCATCAACGGTGATACATATGATACGCTATGTAATGAATGATGATGCCTTGTTTTTTAAATTCTTAAAAACAATTCAACAGCAATACGCATCTGCTAATGCAAGTACTGAGCAAGTACAGTTAATAGCAGAGCAAGTATCAGGCATAAGCTTTTCAACATTTTTTAATCAATGGATATATGGAGAAGGCTATCCTGTATATAACGTGAGTTGGAATCAGATAGAGAACAAAGTATACGTGAAAGTACAACATAAAAATGTACTGGAAGGTGCTGTGTCTTTATATGAAATGCCTGTTGAGATTGCATTACAAAGTGCTACTAACACGGATATAAAGCGAGAGTTGAACGATAAGAATGAACAGTTATATACGTTTGATAGTCCTGTGGAAATTAATGATGTCTTATTTGATCCAAACAACTGGCTACTAAATGAACAAACCGTAACAAGAGATTATACGCTCGGCTTGGGTAAAGAATTTAATGAAGTGACGGTGTTTCCAAACCCGACGAACAACTTGTGGCAGGTAGGTGGGCTGAATGCTAATAGTGAGCTAGTAATTACTGATGTTAGTGGAAGGGTAGTATGGCAAAAGAGGCAAACTAATACAACAGAAGGTATATCTGCATCTGGTTTTGCCAGAGGAATATATATATTGCATGTAGTGAAGCAAGGAAATAAAGTGGCTACGAAAAAATTACTAAAGCTGTAAAAGCTGTTCTATGAGATTGAAGTTTACATTGTTATTGTTAAGTGTATCTGTATTGGTATTACAAGCAGGTGCACACAATGAGTGTTCCAGAGCAAATAAGAAAAAGCGTGCTGTACATAAGTCTACAATAGCTACCCCTGAAGAAAATGATTATGATGTAAAGGGTTTGAAGTTCGATATCAACCTAACTAATACCTCAACTGAGGTTAGTGGTAATGTGATTACTTATGCGCGTACAGTAGTCCCTTCTTTTTCAACCTATGCATTTGAGTTAGATACAGCTTTGGCTATAGACTCTGTAAAGTTTGACGGACAGCTGGTATCTGTTACTTCAACAAACGCTGTGAGGAAAGTAAACCTTGGTGCTCCATTGGCTAACAATACTGATTTTACTGTTCAGGTATTTTATCATGGTACGCCAAAGGCCGGAACAGGGCAGTTTTTTACAGGTGGGTTAAATACCGTAACACTTAATTCCGGCACAAAGCTGATGTACTCACTAAGTGATCCTGATTTTGCAGATGATTGGTGGCCTTGTAAGCAGTCTTTACAAGACAAGATAGACTCTGTAACTATGTGGGTGACTACAGACGATACGTTGAAGGTAGGTAGTAACGGGTTATTAAATAATACAACACAAATGCCTAGCAATAAAGTGAGGTATGAGTGGGAAACGAATTACCCTATTGATTATTACTTGATAACAGTAGCTGTAGCTCCATACAAAGAGTATAACTATTACATGCATTTTACAGATGGCAGTAATGACTCAATGTTGATCCAGAATTTTGTATACGACTCTACTGCCTTCATGACTACAGTAAACAAAAACAACTTAGATAGTACTGGATTCATGATAGACCATTTTTCAAAACTCTATGGGAAGTATCCATTCGCTAACGAAAAATATGGTCATTGTATGTCTGCATTGAGTGGTGGTATGGAGCATCAGACTATGACCACATTAGGTAATACCAGCACTACACTTATCGCACACGAGTTGGGACATCAGTGGTGGGGCAATAATGTTACCTATGCTAAGTGGGAAGACATATGGTTAAGTGAAGGTTGGGCTACTTACGGAGAGCAGCTCTATATAGAACACTTTTGGGGCAAACAAGCAGCCAAGGCGGAGAGGACAGGCATATATAATCACGTTATGTCTTCTGGCTCCGGTAGTGTATGGGTAGATGATACAACCAATGTATATCGAATATTTGATGGGCGGTTGACCTATAGCAAAGGTGCAGCCGTTGCTCATATGCTACGGTACATGGCACCAGCAGATAGTTTGTTCTTTAAAGGTATAAAAGATTATCAGCAGCAGTTCGCTTACGGAACCGCAGTTACTAAAGACCTGCAAAATGTAATGGAGCAGGCATATGGTAAATCACTAGATAGTTTCTTCAGACAATGGGTATATGGTCAAGGTCACCCGACATATAATATTAGCTGGTACCATATAGGCACTCAAGTACATCTAAAAGTGGACCAGTTTACCAGTCACTCGTCAGTGAGTGTATTTAATATGCCGCTACAAATATTACTAAAGGGTACTAAGAGAGATACTTTGGTAACAGTCGATGTAGACCAAGCCAGCAGACACCATATATTCTATTGGGATGAGCAAATGACAGGTGTGGTAGTAGACCCGGAGGATGAAGTGGTGAACAGAGTGAACATCGTAAAAGAAGATGCTACACTTGTTTCAGTAAAAGAAAGAACCTTAAGTAAAATAAGAGTTTACCCTAACCCCGCCACAGATGGCTGGTATATTGATGGCATAGGCTCTAAAACCACACTGCAACTAACTGACATAGGTGGTAAGGTTCTTTGGGAAGGTGTTGCATACGGTAAGATATTTATTCCTTCTAATGAGTTCCCAAGTGGTAATTATATGCTAAAAACATATAATAAAGATTCAGAACGAACATTTAAGTTGATAAAGTAGTTGTATATAGCGTTGGTGTATTTAATGGTATCTTTGCGCAAACCGAAATCAAGTCTGCTTATATAAGAGTTCATGGAGAATCTTCACGAGTTATTTCTACAAATTATAGATAAACCTGTACCCGCTCTAACAGTTATCTTAAACCTGATACTGATAGAAAGTTTGCTGTCTGTAGATAATGCTGCAGTACTGGCTACTATGGTAGTAGACTTGCCTAAAGATCAAAGAAAAAAGGCACTACGCTATGGTATCATAGGAGCATATGTATTCAGAGGTATATGCTTGTTCTTCGCGTCTTTGCTGATACAGATTTGGTGGTTTAAGCCAGTAGGTGGTATTTACCTATTAGTGCTTGCTATTAAGTATTTCTTCAAGAAAGATAATTCTGAAGAAGAGGAGGCTATAGAAGAAGCCAAAGAGAGTAAGAAAAGTTGGCTGTATAGAAAGACGTTAGGCATGTTAGGCCCTTTCTGGGCTACCGTGATATTAGTAGAGTTGATGGACTTGGCTTTTTCAATTGATAATGTAATAGCAGCTAGCGCATATACCAGCAATATTATACTTATTTGGGTAGGTGTGTTTATAGGCATATTAGCTATGCGTTTTGTAGCACAGTGGTTCGTGAACCTCATGGAGCGCTACTCTTTCTTAAGTACTTGTGCCTATATCGTTATCACTATACTAGGTCTTAAGTTAAGCTTATCTTTAGTGACGCACTTCTATCCTTGTTCTGATTTTGCAATATTCTTAGAAGGACCACAAGAGTGTCTGATACATCAAGGTAAGGATCTGCCCGAAGGCGAACATCCGACTGTATGGGGAGATATAATCACGTCATTTATAAGCATTGGTATATTCCTGATACCTATACTTACTTCCGTGCTATTTAATTTTCCGAAGCATCAACGGCATCAAGACTAGTTGGTATGGTTTCCATTTCCCAGTCTGGGTAGGTAGCACTCCAGTTGATCTTGTCTCCAAAATTGCCAAGGCCGAATAACTTATTCAGGCTAATATTCAGCCCGAACTCATTATAGCCGCCTGCAATATGGTATTGAGAATATGCGTAGTGAACCTGAAACTTATTTAAGTTGACACCTACACCAAAAGAAAAGCCTGCAAGACCTGTTTTGTCTTGAATAAGTAGCTCTTTTCTTCTCAGGTGATTATATGCAGCACTAACCGTTATTCTCTTGCCAAGTAATAACTCTGCACCGAATATGAAGTGACGGAACAGCTTGTCTGTAAAGTAGCTTTTGTTAGCCTCTGTTGTATCGTTATTGCCAAACAGATTATTGTTTTGCTGGTCAGCTGGATTATCATAGCGTATATCCCACTCATATAGGTGATGGATAGTAGCCATTAACCTGAGTGGTACATATTTCAGCCTTTTTGTGATACCTATTTGCAAATCAAAAGGCATAGGCTCTGTAGGGTTGCCCGGATTGTATTTGTCTACCATGAACCCAATGTTATTGGCAACTATACCAATGGTCCATAGTGTAGCGGTATCCATGTAAGTCACGCCGATATCTGCTAGTACCGCAGATGCGCTTCTATCGCTGTATGTTGACTGCGCCCATTTGATAGCTGCACCGTAACGCCACTTTTTTAAGTATTGTCTTGATGCAGCAAGCGTAATAGCGTAGTCTCTTGCCTGAAAATCTCCGAGGTTGTTGCCCAGATTATCCGTCCATGCGAAGTTGCCATAGTCCAGAGACTGTACTCCTAGTGCGAAAGATGTTTCTATTTCAGGTACGTGATATCCGTATTGTAAGTTGGCACTACTAATGCCTGAATAATATGCGTTATAATTAAGCCCCAATGTGTTGTGCAATCCCGGACGCATCAGAGATGGGTTTTGCAAAGCAAAAGATATATCTCTGTCAGGGTTGGCTACATTGATACCTCCCAATGCCGATACATGAGGTGCTTTGGGCAGCCTTAAAAATTCAAATGCTCGCTGTCCTCCCGTTACTTGTGCATTAGCAAAAGTGCTGTATAGGCAGAGTAATGATAGTAAGGTAAGTATCCTGTTACGCATAAGCATAAAACGTGTATGGAGCATGAATATTGCTATAATTTAAGGCATTTCTAGCTGTTAGCCTTTTGTATCTCTTCTATGATTGGCTGACTTACACCTGTATTAGAGAACCCTCCATCGTGGAAAAGGTTTTGCATGGTCACCATCTTTGTAAGATCGCTGAACATACTCACACAGAAGTTAGCACAATCCTGAGCAGAAGCATTACCTAGCGGAGACATCTTATTGGCATACTCATAGAATGCATCAAAGCCGCTTACACCTGAACCTGCAGTAGTAATTGTCGGAGATTGTGATATGGTATTCACACGTACTTTTTTAGCAAAACCATAGTGGTAGCCAAAGCTTCTGGCAATACTTTCCATTAGTGCTTTTGCTTCAGCCATATCATTATAGCCAGGGAATGTACGCTGTGCTGCTATATAGCTTAATGCAACTACTGAGGACCACTCATTAAGAGCATCCAGCTTCATGCATGATTGTAATAGTTTGTGCAGAGAAAGGGCAGAAACATCAAGTGTCTTTTGAAAGTTAGCATAGTTTGTTTCTGTATAGCCTATACCTTTTCTCACATTAGGTGACATGCCTATTGAGTGAAGAACAAAGTCCAGCTTTCCGCCAAGGGCTTCCATACTACCATTCAATAGGTTTTCCAGATCTTCTGTAGACGTAGCATCAGCAGGTATGATCTTAGCATTGTTACACTGCTCTGCCAGTTCGTTTATCTTACCCATACGCATTGCAACAGGAGCATTGGTGAGTACTATTTCTCCGCCCTCTTCGCATACGCGTAATGCTGTTTGCCATGCAATAGAACGCTCGTCTAAAGCGCCTGATATAATTCCTTTCTTACCTTTTAGCAATTGGTTAGCCATAAGATTGTTCTGCTTTATAAAATTATGAGCAATAAAAGTAGAAAAAAAAGCAAAGCTTTCCTTCGTATGATAGCTATTAATACTATATCATCGTCTGATGATCACTTCGACACGCCTGTTCAGGTCGCGACCTATTTCCGTATCATTAGAAGCTTGTGGGTTAGCCTCTCCCCAGCCTTGCCAATTAACAGAGTACTCATCTATACCGTAGGTCATTATTTCATCTGCAACCAGCTTGGCGCGCATGGTAGATAGTTCTTCGTTGATGATAGGTGTGCCTGTATTGTCTGTGTAGCCGTTTATGAGTACTACATATCCTGATGTTTCCAACCAAGGCATCATGGCATCCTGTATTAGTGCCTTAGCAGAGTCTGATAGGGAAGCGCTGTTAATGGGGAAATGAACTGTAAGTATCTGGCTATCATGTATCGGGGCCTGATATCCTTGAGGCAGCATAGGTATGCTGTAGTTCAAGGGCTCGGTCACTTTGTTGTCATAATCTATTAATGATAGTGTATCCTGCATACTCATGTAGCCTATTCTGTAGGCATCGTAAGCGTATTTTTTACCTATTGGTAATGTTATCATGAAGCTGGCGTCGCCACGGTTAGTTACGAACCTGTACAGCTTTTCTCCCGTAACTGCATCCAGTATGTTCACGCTGGCATAATTCAGTCTTTGTTTAGTGAGGCTATCATAGGTATGCCCTTTTAATACTGCTATAGGCACAGGTTGCAACTGAGGTGACAGCATGGTTTCGTAAATATCATAGTTGCCTTCCAGGCTATCTCTGTCTGAAGACAAGTATGCTTTTTTACCATCAATAGTTATTGAAATACTATTCTCATTATCAGGAGTATTGATTGGGTAGCCCATATTAGTTGGCTGCCCCCATGTGGTATCATTTACCCTGCGCGAATAGAACAGGTCAGATCCACCCATACCTGTCAGCCCATTGCTGGAGAAGTAGAGTGTTCTGTTGTCAATATGAATAAATGGTGCTGTTTCATCACCTGCAGTATTTATCTGTGGCCCCAGGTTTCTGGGCATTTGCCAGAGTCCATCTTCAAACCGCGATACCCAAATGTCTAAACCGCCGTAGCCGCCTTCTTTATCACTTACAAAATACAGGTCTCTGTTATCCGGAGAAAGACAAGGCATTCCTTCGTAGGCAGGAGTATTGATAGTAGCTCCAAAGCTCTGTGCTACAGACCAGTTAGTGTCTGCCGTGTAAGACATATACAGGTCGCAACCACCTTGATCCCAACCATTCTCGCTACGGTTATCACAACGCATAAAGAACAAGTAATGTCCATCAGCAGAGATGGTTTGTGCAGCCTCATGGTTAGGGGTGTTCGTAGGGCTACCAAGATTTCTGCCTGTAAACCAACCACCACAGCTGTCTATGGTAGTATGGTAGAAGTCCATGTCTACATTTTTTACTTTTCTGGTGAAGTACAGATGTTGGGTATCTGCTGAGATGCTCGGGTACATTTCAGGGTAGCGTGTGTTTATCCTGACACCCATGTTGTAAACTGTGTCTTTCAGCATGTTATTCACTGCATCTTGCATGAACCTGCCCTGACGTCTTAGCTTTTCCCACTCTTTATTCTTGCTGTTATTACCGTAAGACACTATTAGCTGCAATGCCTGAGCAGGCTTTAGTGCATATAGCAGAGAGCGAGCCAGAGGAAGCGCAAAAGCTGTATTGCCGTCTTTACAGTTCTTAGATGCCTGTACAAAAATGTCTACTGCCTTGTCATACTTTCTATCTGTAAAGTACCATTCGCCCATGGTGCTATAGGCAGCAGCATAGCCCCTGTAGGTGTTTATAGCCTTCTGCATGGTTAGGTAAGCAGTGCTATCAGCCTTGTTTTTACGTAGCCTTAGTGCTTCGTTATAATGCTTGGCAGCACCATCTGGCACTTGCGCATTCGTAATAAGCGATGTGCTTATCAGCAATATGACTATGATATAATGTACAGCTTTTACCATGTGGTATCCTGTAAAAATAATAAGCTATGTCGTTCATTCATAAAATCAGAACTTTGTATTTTAAGCGTTGCTAGAATAATTATATGAGTACAACTATAACATGTCCTAATTGCTCTCATGAGTTTCAACCTTCTGATGCTATAAGAGGAGAGGTTGAAAAACAGTTGAGGGCAAAGATGATAACGTGGCAGAAAGATAAGGAAGCTGAATTTAAAAGACAGTTAGATGAAAAAGATCAGGAGGCGCAGAAGCTGCTTGGCGAAGAGCGTAAAAAGCTACAGGAGCAACTAGAAGGACAGATCAGAAAGAAGCTGGAAGGTGATTATGAGACGCAAATGAAATTCTTACAGGAGCAAAATGCACAGAACGAGGAGAAGCTGATAGAAGCCAGAAAAAGAGAGCTGGACTTTCTGAAAAAAGAGCAGCAACTACTGGATAAAGAAAAAGATCTGGAAATACAGATGCAAAAGCAGCTGAACGAAGAAAAAAGCAAGCTGGCAGATAGCATAGAAAAGCAACTGGCTGAAAAGAACCAGATGCGCTTTAAAGAGCTGGAGAAGCAACTGGAAGACCAGAAGAAGCTGGCAGAGGAGATGAGACGTAAGGCAGAGCAACGTTCTATGCAGCTGCAAGGTGAAGTGCAGGAGTTGGCATTAGAAGAGCTGCTGCAAACAACCTTCCCGTTTGATATGATCAGCGAAGTAGGTAAGGGTAAGCGAGGTGCAGATTGTATACAGACCGTTCGTAATAATCTGGGGCAAGAGTGCGGCAAGATCATTTATGAGAGTAAGCGTACCAAAGATTTTAGTAACGACTGGATAGATAAACTAAAAGCAGACATGCGCAGCCAGGGTGCGGAGATAGCTGTAATAGTAACGCAGGCCATGCCACGCGATATGGAAGGTTTTGGTGAAAAAGATGGCGTATGGATATGCTCCTTTGCAGAAGTGAAAGCTGTGGCCAATGTATTGAGGGAAGGGATACTAAAAGTATATGCTGCTACTAAGAGTAAAGAGAATATGGGTGATAAAATGACCCTGCTTTATGAATACCTCACAGGCTCTGAATTTGGTGAGCAATGGAAGGCGATGCGTGAGGGCTTTTTATCTATGCGGATGTCTATACAGAAAGAGCGCGATGCTATGGAGCGCATATGGAAAGCACGTGAAAAGCAGCTGGATAAAATTCTACTTAGCTCTACCCATATACGAGGCTCTATAGACGGTATATCCGGTATGGATGGTATAGATATTAATCTTTTGGAAGAAGGGGATGAGTTGCTAGACGATTAGTCTAGAATGAGAACGGATTTGCGGCAGTTGCTTTAAACTCGTTCCATAGTTCATCAACTATATCAGCAGCAGGTTTTATCTCATTGATCATACCGCTTACCTGACCGATTTCCAGTTCGCCATCTTGTAGGTTACCTTCAAACATTCCTGTTTTAGCACGTGCTCTTCCTAATAGCTCTATCAGCTCATCTTTGCTAGCACCTCTGCTTTCAGCCTCAAATACTTTTACGTAAAAATCATTCTTGATCAGGCGTACAGGTGTGAGTCCTTTCATGGTCAGGATAGTGTCACCTTCTTTAGCGTCTACTATTGCTTGCTTGAAATTATTATGACTGCTGGCTTCAGGGCTACATACAAAACGGCTACCTACCTGTACCCCTTCTGCACCCAGTGCCATTACCGCATACATAGCTTTACCTGTGGCAATACCACCTGCTGCTATGAGTGGGATGTCGATCGCTTCACGCACACTAGGTATCAGGCAAAGTGTAGTCGTTTCTTCACGACCATTATGTCCGCCTGCTTCAAAACCTTCTGCAACTACAGCATCTACTCCTGCGTCTTCACTCTTCTTGGCAAACTTGGCACTACTCACCACATGCACCACTTTTACACCATTATCTTTAAGTGTTTTGGTCCATGTTTTAGGGTTACCTGCCGAGGTGAATACAACAGGTACTTCATTTTTTAGAATGATATCTATATGCTTATCAATATCAGGATACAGTAAAGGTAAGTTCACCCCAAAAGGCTTGTCTGTAGCTGCTTTACATTGCTGTATGTGCTCCAGTAATACTTCAGGATACATACTGCCCGCACCTATAAGACCAAGACCACCTGCATTGCTCACAGCAGATGCCAGCTTCCAGCCAGATGCCCATATCATACCTGCTTGTATGATTGGATATTTTATACCGAATAACTCTGTGATACGGTTATCAAAACCTTGTTGCCCTTCCGTGAATTTACCTGTATGCATTCTATCCTTTCTTTTTGTAGTATAGTGTATTGCTGTTCTCTTTTCTAAAAGTGTTTCTTGCAGTTTCTAACAAGTATGGTGCTGTTACAGAATTGTATCTGTTCCATTCATCATTGATGAGTGCAGCATCGCCCAGTAGCTCATAGAATGCAAGGTTGTTAGCACGTGATAGTAAACTCATATCTTCAAAAGATATCATTGACTCTACCTTATTCTTAGCTTTTTGCAACTCTTCTTCCGTTACGCCATGCTCAAGAAGCTTTTCGAGCTCCTGTTCTATAGCTTCATTAGCTGTGGCTAGTTCTACGCCTTCTACAAGCTTACCTTCTATTACTAAAAGTCCCGGATCAAGGCTGCCTGTATGATAGCAATTAAGGTTGCTGAATAATTGCTTTTGCTTTACCAATGCCTGGTGCAAACGTGATGCCATACCATTGCCCATGATCTCTGTGATCAGGTCAGCAGCATAGTAGGATAAAGACATGCGCCCTTCAATGTGCCATGCCTTGTATATAGCGTTCAACGGAACGTCTGTTTCTATAGTACGCTCGCGAGCTTCTTTTTGAGTAGGCTCTACAGGCAGATTGCGTGTATAACCTTCACCAGCAGGAATACTGCCAAACCATTTTTCTGCTAACTCTTTTACCTGCTCTGTAGTTACATTGCCTGCAATACATAGCACTGCGCTAGATGGCCTGTAGTGTTTGTAAAAGAAGTCTTTAACATCTTGCAATTGAGCATCTTCAATGTGCTTTAACTCCTTACCAATCGTCATCCATTTATAAGGGTGTTTGGTGTAAGTAAGCTCACGTAAAAATCTCCATGCATCACCATATGGTTTGTTAATGTAGTTCTCTTTGAACTCTTCGCACACTACTTTTCTCTGTACTTCAAGACTCTTCTCTCCGAATGCTAATTCATTCATCCTGTCACTCTCCAGCCAGAATGCAGTTTCTATATTTTGAAGCGGTAGTTGGATATAGTAGTTGGTAATGTCGTTGGTCGTGTAAGCATTATTCTCACCCCCCGCCATTTGTAACGGCTCGTCATATTCAGGTATGTTCTTAGATCCGCCAAACATCAGGTGCTCAAACAAGTGAGCAAACCCTGTACGTGATTCATCCTCATCTCTTGCACCCACATCGTACAGAACGTTCACTGCCACCATTGGTGTGTTCTCATCTGTATGTACAATAACTCTTAGTCCGTTGTCCAGCTTAAATCGATCGAATTGTAACATAATATCTCTTTTACGTGGGCAAAGATAAACGCTTATTGCAGAAGCACGAGTTGAAACATAATATCTACATATTGTCTTATTCGATACGAGCTAAAGTGCCTGCTTGTAAACAAAAACGACTATTTATTGTATCTACAATATATAAATCTGTGTATGATAGGCAATAAGAAAGACCTGAGAACCTACCTGGATAGTTTTCATCAAGGTCATACTGAATTTCATCAATCTGTACTAACGTGGTACGACGACATAAAAGAATACTATCATGTACATAAAGAATGTAGTGAAGAGAATATTCTGGAGCGGATGATAGAGCCGGATAGGGTGTTAAGGTTTCGTGTAAGTTGGAGAGATGATAGTGGACGAGTAAGAGTAAACAGAGGATGGAGAGTGCAGCATAGTAACTGCATGGGGCCATATAAAGGTGGGCTAAGGTTCCACCCGACTGTGAATGAGAGCATTTTGAAGTTCCTGGCATTTGAGCAAACATTTAAAAATGCGCTAACAGGCTTGCCTATGGGAGGTGGAAAAGGAGGTGTAGACATTAGCCTGAAACAATTATCTATAGGAGAGCGAGAAAGAGTTTGCCATGCATTTATGAATGAACTGTATAGGCATATAGGTGAAGAGACGGACATACCTGCAGGTGATATTGGAGTGAGTGCAAAAGAGATAGGATTCCTATATGGACAGTATGTGAAGTTGACCAACAAGGTCACAGGTAGCCTAACAGGTAAAGGGTTGTCTTTTGGAGGAAGTAGTGGTAGACAAGAGGCCACAGGCTATGGCTGTATTTACTTTTTAGAATGTATGCTTGCAGCACATGATATGGAATTAGCAGGCAAAACAATTGCTATATCAGGAGCAGGGAATGTGGCATTTTTTACCGCAGAAAAAGCATTGCAAAAAGGTGCTAAGGTGGTGACCTTATCAGACTCATACGGGCTGTTGCATTGTAAGGATGGTATTGATGAAACCTTATTAGAAAATATAAGAACAGTGAAAGTAGAAAGGCATGGTAGCCTGAGTGAGATCAAAAGTAAAAGGGTAGAGTTTCATAAAAACAAAACTCCATGGCATATACCTTGTGATATAGCGATACCCTGTGCCACACAAAATGAGTTGGACGAATCAGCTGCAAAACAGCTGGTGAAAAATAAAGTGAGCATTATTGTAGAAGGAGCAAATATGCCGCTTACCAGTAAGGCAGAGCAGGTGTTTAAAAAAGCGAACATAATGGTAGCTCCGTCTAAAGCAGCAAACGCTGGGGGTGTAGCTGTTTCAGGCTTTGAGCGTACACAAAATGCGCAACACATGAGTTGGCCTATAGAGAAGGTAGATGAACGTTTGCAAGGTATTATGGAAGAGATTCATACAGCTTGTACAGAGGACATAAACAAGTATCGCGGTGTGTACAATTATAGCAAAGGTGCTAACCTGGCAGCATTCAAAATAAATGCAAAAGCCATTATAGCCTTAGGGGCAAAATAAAAGTTCCTACTCGAACCAAGTAAGGACTTTATAAGTGATTTATTAGTAAAGCTTATTGTATCACTAATTTACCTTGATATGTTCCTTTTGTGTTTGCCAGATGAACAATGTACAATCCGCTAGATAAGTGACTTACATTCACGCTATGTACCGCTGTATTATTTGTTACGTTGCTATAAACAATCTGTCCGTTTAGCTGAGTAATAGTAACGGTGGTAGCATCATTAAACGGTACATCTATATTCAGTATGTTATTAGTAGGATTAGGGTAAATATTGATGCTTCCATTACGCGTAACAGACCCGACTGATGCTGCTGCTTTAGTAATACGTACACTATCCATTACAACATCACTCAATGGTTTGTCATTACCATCTGTTTGTACCATACCGATATTTTCTACTACAGTATAGTTGGTGGTAACTATGCCAAATACAGCATGCTTAGAGGTTAATGGACTTTGGTCATAATCAAGATGAGGATTGTTCTTTAGATTGAAGAAGAACTGACTACCACCTGTGTTAGGTCCGCTGTTAGCCATTGATATGGTTTGCTTAACGTTACGTGCACGTGTGTCAAATTCATCTTGGATCTGATACCCGGGCCCGCCTGTTCCATTGCCGTTAGGGTCGCCACCTTGAATAATGAAGTTGCCTATCACGCGGTGGAAGATCAGACCGTCGTAAAACTTATTAGTTACAAGCGTTTTGAAATTACCCGCAGTAATAGGTGTGATCGTATCGTAGAGTTGTACTACGAAGCTGCCCATATTTGTATAGAAAGTAACTTCTGTTTGTGCCTTAGTGATAGTAACAGATAAAAGGCATAGTAGAGCAATAAAAGAAGAGTATAGTTTTTTCATAAGAGCGCATTTTAAGTGTACGGTAATATACAAACTTTAATGCGCAGTTATTAATGTGTTCTATACAACTCTGTTTCTATCGTGTCTTTTTTCGTTTTTGTCCAGCTGATTGCGCTGTAGCGGATTGGCAGTATATTCTGCATGTTCAGCACGCTTTCTTAAAATGTCTATTGCCTGAAAAAGTGCTTCTCTGAAAGATGATTCATCTGCAAGACCTTTACCTGCAATATCAAATGCTGTACCATGGTCTGGAGAAGTTCTCACCACATGCATACCTGCAGTGAAGTTCACACCCATACCATGAGCCTGCATTTTAAGAGGTATCAACCCTTGGTCGTGATACATAGCTAATACAGCGTCAAACTCACTGTAGCTACCATGAGCAAAGAATGCATCTGCACCATAAGGACCAAATACCAGGCTGCCCTGTTGCTTAAATGATTCTATTACAGGCTTGATGATATCTTCTTCCTCGCGACCAATTTTACCATCGTCACCTGCATGAGGGTTCAATGCTAATACAGCTATCTTAGGTTGGTCTATTCCGAAGTCTTTTGCCAGGCTGTCTTTAAGTAAATTTAGTTTTGATGTAAGTGTGTCTTTAGTGATGGCATCAGCAACTTTTGCAACAGGTATATGTTCTGTAGCTAAAGCAACTCTCAGGTTGTTATAGTATAACAACATCAACACGTCCTTTGCTTCAAACTTGTCTTTAAGAAAAGGGGTGTGGCCTGTATACTGAAAGTCAGGTATGTTGGTATTCGCCTTATGTATAGGTGCTGTTACCAATGCATCCAGTTCCCCGTCTTTCAGGCATTGTGCCGCTACCATTAGTGAGCGTACCGCATATTTGCCACCATGCTCAGTAAGTGCACCCGGCTGAATAGGTACTTCTTCTTCCCAACAGTTGAATACATTTATCTGCTTATGGTTAAGCTTGGTTAAGTCCTTTGTGCTATGAAATTTAAACTGCTGATCTTCTACAGCTCTCTTATAATAGTTGATCACCTTGTTAGATGAGAATATCACAGGCGTACACATATCGCATATGCGTGTGTCTGAAAGTGTTTTTATGATAACCTCCGGGCCTATGCCGTTCAAGTCACCTATAGTTATCCCTATTATTGGTTTTTCTGTATTCGATTGCATAATTGTAATTACAAAGGTCGGTAATCAAAATTGATTATTTTCCATACTGTGTTAAGTAGTCCATAAGCATACGTATACCATAAGCCGTAGCACCTGAAGGCAAGTAACCTCTCTTAGATGTATTAAACGATACACCTGCAATGTCAAAATGCATCCATGAATAGTCAGTAAAGTGCTGCAGGAATTTACCTGCTGACATAGCACCACCTTCACGGTCTCCTACGTTCTTCATGTCTGCAATATCTGACTTCAGCATATCGCCATACTCTTGCCAAAGCGGGAATTCTACAAGACGCTCATATTGCCTGTCTCCTGCTTGCTTCAGCATATCTTTTGTATTGTCATCAGCAGTACCCATGCAAACAATGCCGTGAGGGCCCAACGCTAATGAAGCTGAACCTGTAAGTGTAGCAAAATCTACTACCAGTTCAGGTTTGTATCTTTTTGCATAGTGTAATGCGTCAGCTAGTAATAATCTCCCTTCAGCATCTGTATTCAATACCTCTACGGTAGTGCCGTCGTACATAGTAATTACATCACCAGGTACGTATGCGTCCTGACCAGGTCTGTTGTCTGTAGCAGGAACTAGTGCCACTACATGGAGTGGTAGGTTAAGCTTAGCTATTGCATACATAGTACCTATCACTACTGCTGATCCACCCATGTCACTCTTCATTCTGTCCATAGATGCTTTAGTAGGTTTCAAGGAAAGTCCTCCCGTATCATATACAACACCTTTTCCTACTAATACTATCGGTTGCTTGTTTAGCGCCTTTTTAGGTTTGTGCTCCATAATAGTAAAGGTTGGTGGGCGCAGGCTACCTCTGTTCACAGCAAGTATGCCGCCCATTTTTTCTTTTACTATTCGTGCTTTATTGAATGTAGTTACTTTAAAACCTGCCTGTTTACCAATAGTAGCTATCTCTTTGGCCAACTGCTCGGCAGTTAAATAGCTCAGTGGTTCATTCACTAGTGTTCTGGCATGAGCTACACCTTCTGTTATGGTTTGCAGTTCTTTAAGCTCTTTTACGGTGATTGATTTTTTATCAAAAGTGAGCTTGTTCAGACTGTACGCTCTTTTGTCAGCATCAGCATAATATTTTAAGAACTGGTAGTTAGCCAGTGTGATGCCTTCTGCAAGGATATAAGCAGCGCGCATGTTAGAAGACAAGCTAACTATATGCAGCTCGCTTAGCTTATGCTGATTGGTAATGCCTTGAATGCTTGCTCCTGTTTTGCGGATACTTTCAAAAGTATCTGATTCGCTACTTTTAGCATTGATACAGTATATGATCACTAGTCTGCTATACTGGTTTATTAGTATAGTAGACTGACCATTTTTTGCAGACTTTTTGGCAAACGATGTTTCATCTTTGCTGAGGTCAGCAAGTTGTTTGATGTCATCTATTGTGTCTAGTATATAGACTGTATCTTTCTTCGAGTCTTTCTGTAGAATGCTAAAATTCATTAGGAATCCTTTATTTTTTGTACAAAATTATACCACAAGGTAATAGGTAGGGAAGTTTAAACCTAACTTTGTGATTTGATTTAGAGTTGTAAAAACAGATATAGAATACATTGAGTCAACCATATAGACTAAAAAAAGAACTTGGACAGCACTTCCTTCATGACGAACAAATGTGTCAGAAAATAGTTGCACAGGTACCTGAAAGGTCTGGAATTAAGCTATTGGAAATAGGCCCGGGCGGTGGTGCTATTACCAAGTATCTACTGGAGCTGCCTAATGTAGATTACAAGGCTATAGAAGTAGATGAAGAGAAAGTAGATTATCTAAATAAAACCTACCCTAGCATACAAGGAAAGATAACCTTGAAAGATATATTGGAAGCTGATGCGCCATTTGATGGCAAGTTTAGTGTAATCGGAAATTTCCCTTATAATATATCATCTCCAATACTCTTTAAGGTGCTGGAGTGGGAAGGTCAGGTAGAGGAAGTAATAGGTATGTTTCAAAAAGAAGTAGCGCAACGTGTAGCCGGTGGGCCGGGAAACAAGACTTACGGAATATTAAGTGTACTGATGCAAGCATTTTTCGATGTTACTTACTTGTTTGATGTGCACGAAAGATGCTTTACCCCGCCCCCAAAAGTGAAGAGTGGAGTGTTGAAGTTTGTAAACAATAATAATCCATACGATATCACTGACAAAAAGAGATTTATTACTCTGGTAAAGACGGCATTCAGCCAGAGGAGAAAGACACTGCGCAACGCGCTCAAACCCTTACTACAGGCAGATGCACTAGCTGATCCTATTATGGGTAAGCGTGCAGAGCAACTAGAAGTAGCAGATTTTGTCAGGTTACAAAAAGAGTATTATTCATGAGTAAAAAAGTGTTGATAGCAGCACCTGTGCACCCTATACTAATTGAGACATTAGAAAACTCAGGGTATGACTGTACAGTAGACGAAAAAATAGGGCAAGAAGAAGCAAAATCATTTTTACGAGACTGTGAAGGCTTAGTTACCTCTACACGTCTGCACATCAATAAGGATATCATAGATGAAGCTAAACATCTGAAATGGATAGGTAGGATGGGCTCAGGCATGGAAATAATAGATGTGCCTTATGCCAGAACGAAAAGTATAGCGTGTTATAGCAGTCCTGAGGGTAATAGTAATGCTGTGGCAGAGCATGCGTTAGGTATGTTGCTTAGTTTGAACAAGAAAATCAATAAAAGTAGCCGCGAAGTAGAGCATGGGTTATGGAAGAGAACAGAAAACAGGGGAGTAGAGCTAGAGGGAAAGACCATTGGTATTATAGGTTTTGGTCATACGGGGAGTTCTTTTGCAAAAAAACTTCAAGGATTTGAATTAAATATATTGGCATATGACAAGGGAACGGATAAAGATATTCCTACATATGTAACGCAATGCGATAGCCTTGAACATATTTATGAAAATGCTGATATAGTGAGCTTCCATGTTCCGCTGCAAGCTGACACTAAGCATTATTTTAATCAGTCATTTGTTGATAAGATGGTGAAAGACTTCGTTTTGGTAAATACATCCAGAGGGGAGGTGGTAGATACAGAATGCTTGATGGGCGCGCTGCAGAGCGGAAAAGTTACAGGAGCTTGTTTAGACGTATGGGAGGAAGAACCTATAAGTAAAATGAGTGATGTGTCTCGTTCAAGGTTGGAAAAAATGGTGGCTTTTGGACAGGTGATCATCACGCCGCATATAGCAGGATATAGCAAAGAAGCTTTATATAAGATGAGCAAAATTCTGGTAGAGAGGATTGTCAACTGAAAGTAAGATGTATAGCCTATTTCAGTAATGTTTTTAAAACAAACATTCTACTGACAAAAAATAAAAAACGGCGTTTTACTTTTAACAAAGATTTTTATCTTTACCGTTCATTTGGTTAATAATTTATTAATGCAGGATATGACAAATTTACTACGCTTTCTACTGGTGATAACTATTATTGGTATTTCCGGTAAGGCTTATGCACAAGGTCAGAGTGGTGCAATCCAGGGTGAAGTTATTGATGGCGAAGGTTTGCCGGCAATTAACGCTGTGATTACCGTGTCTGATGCAACTGGTGTAAAAGGTAATACAGTGACAGACTATAATGGTGAGTACATCATTAAACCTCTTAACCCTGGCCGTTACGATGTAACTGTTAAGTTACTTGGTCATAAGGATAGCCGTACGACAGGTGTAATTGTTAGCCCGGATAAAACTACCGGAGTTAACTTTACATTACAGAAATCTACTAACGAGCTTGAAGAAGTAGTTATTGTAGAGTATAAGGTGCCGCTGATCGATAAATTCGCTGGTGGTGGTGCTGTAACTAAGACCAAAGAAGAGCTAGATAGAATGCCTACTCGTAATACAACTACGATGGCATCTACTGCGCCCGGTGTATATTCCAACGAAGATGGTGGTAATGTAAGTATAGGTGGTGGTCGTGGAGACGGTACTCTATATATTATAGATGGTGTTCAGGTTGTAGGTAGCCGTGGTATTAATATACCTCAGGGTGCTATTGACCAAATGCAAGTATTATCATCTGGTATCCCAGCAAAATACGGTGATGCGATAGGTGGTGTTGTAACTATTACGACAAGAGGTGTTACAGATAAGCTTCGTGGTAATGTATTATTAGAGCGTTCTGTTGATGGCTATGGTCACAACCTAGCTAACGTATCTTTATCAGGACCGTTATTCAGTAAACGCATTGATAGTGTAAATAAAAAGCCTGTTGTAGGTTTTGCTATTTCTGGTGACTTCTGGTATGATGAAGACAGACGTCCTTATTACCATGGTAACTATGCTGTGAAAGATGAAGTGCTACAAGATTTACAGCAAAACCCGATTTATAACGTTCCTAACCAATCTGGTGCTACAGTAGTGCGTAGTAGAGCAGAGAATGTTCTTGCTGAAGATCTATATATAACTAAGAAGAGACAAAATGCTGAAATAATGGAAGGTCGTTTGAATGCGAGCCTAGATTTTCAGCTGGCAGATAACTTAACGCTTAGAGCAGGTGGTAATGCTAACTATACCAGAGAGAATCTTTGGATCAGAAGTCTTTCTTTCTTTGCTCCTGAGGCACAGCCTATTGAGACTAACTTTACAGGCCGTGGTTTCCTACGTTTACAGCAAAGTTTTAAAAATGCGGAACCTCAAGAAACTGTTGACGGTGTTGAGCCTAAAAAGCCTTTGATCAGTAATGCATTCTATACAGTTCAGTTAGACTACCAATATGATGAGAGAAGAAGAGAGCATCCAGACCATGGAAGGGATCCTTTCAAGTATGGTTATGTAGGTAAATTCAATACTCAGTATATACCTATATATGGTGCATCTGTTGATAGTGTGACTGGTTATACAGGTACAAGATTAATTGTTGACAGGCTTCCTGTTGGTACAACATTTGAAAGATCAGAGCTGAATCCTGTTCTTGCAAATTATACTACACAGTATTATAACTTATTAGGTGATCAGCTTCCTCAGGATGTTTCTGAGCTTAGAGCACGTGGTGCTATGACCAATGGTCAGATGCCTCAACCTATATACGATAACTTTTATAACGTTATGGGTCAGTCTCAAACGTTCTTCTTTAATGCTGATGTAAGTCAGTATAGTGTGTCGGTAGATGCATCATTTGACTTGCAGCCGGGCAAAACGAGACACTCAATTGAGTTCGGTCTATATTATCAACAAAGAGCTGAAAGGAACTATCAGGTAGCTGCGGCAAATACTAATGGTGGTCTTTGGCAGTATATGCGTCAGCTAACAAATACTCACATCGCTCTTGACAGGGCTAACCCGATATTTATTATTGATGGGGAGCGTTATACAAAAGATCAAGTGGGTGGTGTGAATGGTATTAGCCCTTCAGTTACTGATACAATATTATACAATCGTATCTCAAGAGGAGATCAGAATACTTTTGACAAAAACTTACGTGATAGGTTAGGTGTGGGTACTACAGACTATATAGATATAGATGCTCTAGATCCGTCTACTTACTCATTAGACCTTTTCTCTGCTGATGAATTATTAAATAGTGGTACTCCTTATGTATTCTATAGTGGTTATGACTACTTAGGTAATAAGCAAAGTGGTCAGGTTAACTTTAATGACTTCTTTACTAAAAAAGATGCAGATGGTAACTATACAAGAGATATAGGTGCTTACAGACCAAACTACTTGGCTGCATATGTGTTGGATAAGTTCCAGTTCAAGGATATATTATTCAACCTGGGTTTAAGGGTTGACCGTTTCGATGCGAATACTAAGGTGTTAAAAGATCCTTACTCACTTTACGAAGTGAATACTCTCGGAGATGCTAAAAGTATTACCAACAGTGCTGGTCAAAGATTAGTACAGAATAGCTATACGGAAGATGGTAACGATCCATCAAACATTGGTGATGACTATGTAGTATATGTAGATAATAATGAGTCTGGTGCTCCTGGTATCATTGGTTATAGAAACGGTGATGATTGGTATGATCCATTTGGAAGACTAGTTCAGGATCCTAATACACTTAAACAATATAGTGGCGGTCGTGATCCTCAACCATACCTTGTAGATAGCAAAGTACGTATTACTGATAGTACATTTGATCCTAACAGTTCATTCACAGATTATACACCTCAGATAAACGTGATGCCTCGTATATCGTTTAGCTTCCCAATATCTGATGTTGCGTTATTCTATGCACACTATGATGTTATCGTTCAGAGACCAAAGGGTAGAGTTTTCGCTAGACCTTCTGATTACTACTTCTTGACGGCTAACCAAGGTGGATTGATCAATAATCCTGATCTTAAGCCTGAGAAACTATTTGACTATGAAGTAGGTTTCAAACAGACAATCGGAGAGCGTTCTGCAGTTACCATCAGCGGTTTCTACAAAGAGCGTAAAGACATGATACAGGTAAGACCTTACTTGTTTGCATGGCCTACAACGTATTATACATATGGTAACCGTGACTTCTCTACAACGAAAGGTATGACTGTGAGATATGATATGCGTCGTACAGGTAACCTTCGTTTAGATATCGCTTATACATTACAATATGTAAATGGTACAGGTTCCGGAGACCAATCAGGTATTGCTAGTGCTAATAACCCAAGTTCTCCTGGTCTACTATCTGGGTTCATTAGTGCAGGTTTGCCAAACATCCGTACTACATTCCCACTGAATATTGATACAAGACATATGATAGTGTCTACTATTGACTATCGTTACGGTCAAGGTAAGGGGCCTGTTGTTGCAGGATCTCATATCTTCCAGAATGCTGGTGCAAACTTTATATTCAGAGCTAGAAGTGGTGAGCCGTATACTAAGTATACCAATCCTCGTAGAATAGCAAATACAGTGGACGGTCAGGTGAATGGTGCAAGGTTGCCTTGGCACTACATGGTAGACTTAAAAGTTGATAAAGACTTCCAACTATCATTTGGTAAAAAAGATGATAATAAAGTACGTAGACCGCTATACTTAAATGCTTATGTACTTGTTACAAACTTATTCAATATCAAAGATGTTCAAGATGTTGATGGTTATACAGGTCGCCCTGACGATGACGGTTATTTAGCATCACCTCAAGGTATACAAGCAACTAACAACCAACTTAATTCTCAGTCATATATTGATTTATATTCAGCATATCTAATGGGTATAGCTAACCAAAGAATAAATCTTCCACGTAGAATAAACGTAGGTCTGAGCTTTAATTTTTAATTGATTATTTGATAAATAACTTCAATAAGTTATGATACTAAGAAAATATAATAAGATAGGAATTGTGATGCTGACGGCAGCATTAAGCTTAGGATTGTCTTCACAGTCTTTTGCTAGGCCGGATGTTAACAGTAGTCTGCGTCCTGCTTCTCAGAAGCGAGGCCAGTTTAAAACTACTGCGTCATGTAGACCGGCAGAGGCGTCTATTGATCTTGATATTAATAACGTAAGAGCAAGATTAATGACCGGTGGTGATATGTGGTGGGATAACGGTACCTCAGAGGCTAGGTATGAAGTGCCTAAAGGAACCAGAAAGAATGCCCTATTTGCGGGGTCTGTGTGGATCGGTGGTTACGATGAGCAGGATCAGCTAAAAGTAGCTGCGCAAACTTATCGCCAAACGGGTAATGACTATTGGCCGGGTGCTCTTGACCCATCAACTGGAGATATCGCTGCTTCAGAATGTTCCGAGTGGGATCGTTTCTGGAAAATTGACAGAGAAACTATTACAAGGTTCAGAGAATTATCAGACCCTTCAGTAATTGAGGGAGACGCTGACTTTGAAAGTTTATATCAATGGCCTGCAAAAGGTAATGAGAATGTAGTTGGTCGTAACCAAAACAGGTTAGAGCTATATCCTCAACAAGATTATGCACCTTTCGTAGATGTTGATAATGATGGTGAATATGATCCATTAGCTGGTGACTACCCTGATATTAAAGGTGACCAATACATCTGGTGGGTATTTAATGATAAAGGTAACGTTAAGCAACAGTCTAACACAGAAGGTATAGGTATTGAGGTACAAGCAAGTGCATTTGCCTATTCTACTAAAGACTTCTTGAACGATGCAACCTTTTATCAGTTCCGTCTTATAAATAGAGGTACACTAAGGCTTGATAGTACATACATAGCTACTTGGACTGATGCCGATCTTGGTTATTATCGCGATGATTATATCGGTTGTGATACGGCAAGAGGTCTTGGTATATTATATAATGGTAGAAGTGTAGATGGTGAAGGCCAGGTAAACAGTTATGGTGACAGAGTGCCTATGGTAGGTGTTGACTTCTTCGAAGGTCCTATCAAATACACGATGGATGAAGACAGTAATATCGTTCAAACACAGCTGTCAATGGAAGCGTTTACTTATTACAATAATGATAACTCTGTAATTGGTAACCCGAACAACGGTATCGAGATATATAACTACATGACAGGTTCTATACGTAACGGACAACGTTTCAGTAATGACTTTAAAGGACCGAACGTACCTTCAAAAGCTTATGGTGAAGGAACTGAAATTGCTTATGTATTTACCGGTGATCCAAAGAATAAATCTGAGTGGTCTGAGTGTGCTTGTAACAACCCTGTAAATGATAGACGTTTTGTACACTCTTCAGGACCTTTCGTACTTGATCCGGGTGTTGTAAATGACATTACAATAGGTGCTGTTTGGGTATCAGATGTAGGAGGTTGCCCTAATACATCTTTCTCAAAGATCAGAGTTGCAGATGATCTTGCACAAGATCTATTTGATAGAGACTTCCAAACTATTGAAGGTCCGGAAGCTCCTAGACTAGTAGTTAAAGAACTTGATAGAAAATTAGCTTTCTACTTAGTTAACGATCCGATAAGTAATAACTACCAAGAAAAATATGGTAGAGACCTATCTGAGCAAAAATATCGTGTAGCTTCTAATAAAGCTGCAAAGGTATCTGACGATTCACTATACAAATTCCAAGGTTATAGAGTTTATCAGTTAGCTAATAGAAACGTAACTCCGGCAGATATCCTAAATGAAGACGGATCGCTGAACTCAGATGTTGCACAAGAAATATTCCAATGTGATATTAAAGATAGCATCACAAGGATCATAAACTATGATAGAAATACAGAGGTAAGTGATAGTACTTTCGTTCCTGTAATCAGAGTAGAAGGTGTTGATAGCGGCATCAGACACAGTTTCTCTGTAGAGATTGATCAGTTTGCTCAGGGTGAGGACAAGCGTTTTGTTAACTACAAAAGCTACTACTTTGTTGCGGTTGCATATGCGTATAATAATTTCGCAGATTTCAACCCTAAGAGAGCTGATTCAACACAGGATGTTGCATACCTTGAAAGTTCTAAAGGCGCAGGTGGTATTCCAATACCTGTAGTTGTAGGTATGCCTAACCCTGCTAACGGAGATATGGGTACTGTACTTAACAGTGATTTTGGTGATGGAGTTATCATCAAAAGAATTGAAGGTCGCGGTAATGGTGGATTACCTGTTGAGATGACTCTTGAGTCTGAAATGGAAGCAGTACAAGGTGTTCCTGATGCGAATAATCCTGGTAAGACGTTACACCAATCATTATATCCAAACTATAAAAGAGGTTCTGGTCCTGTAGATATTAAAGTCGTAGACCCTGCTAATATCAAGCCATATGATTGGGAACTTTATATAACTGGTAATACTAGTGGTGTTAATAATGTATTAGATTCTGCGGGTTCTGAGTGGAGATTAGTTAATATTACGACTAATGAAGAAATATACGGTGAAAGAGATCTAAGTACTGTAAATGAGCAAATACTTGAAAAATTCGGTTTCTCAATTGAAGTGTCACAAGCAGGTAAGCCTGGTGACGATCAGATTAATGGTAATGGTTTGATATTCTCTAATATCACTTTCTCTGATCCATCTAACCCATGGTTAGCTGGTGTGCAGGATGAAGAGAACAGATCATTTGCAAACTGGATAAGAAGTGGTAACAGTACTGATACATCAAGCCTTTGTAACTGGGATGATAACAAAAAAGATACAACAGGTCAGTTCTATGAGAGTATGTTAGATAACTTCTCAAGTACTACAGGTACATGGGCTCCTTACGGTCTTGCATCAGATGAGTCTAAATCTGAGTGCGGGTTTGGTGTTACTCGTTTCCCTAACTCAGTTGGTCTTGGTCACATCCCAAGTGTTGATATCGTATTTACATCGGATAGAACTTTATGGAGTAGATGTATCGTATTCGAGCTTCAAGATGATGATGAATTATCAGAAGGCGGTGTTGACAAGTTTGCTATTAGAGACCATGCTAGCTGGACAGGTGACGTAGATGGCAATGGAAGACCATTATACTCTACAAACGAGAATGATAGAGGTTTCTCATGGTTCCCGGGCTATGCTGTTAGCCAAGAAACAGGTGAGCGTTTGAATATTATGTTTGGTGAAGACTCTTGGTTAGTAAATCATAACGGTAACGATATGATATGGAATCCTACCAGCACTATCCAGGACCCTGCTATTGTTGCAGGTAACCCTCAAGTGATAAATGGTGGTAAGCACTATATCTATATTGACAACACTAAATATGACTCTTGTCGTACGTATCTGAATAAACTTAACTCTAGCAGTCCTGTAATTAGAGAGACTAGGTTTAACAGTATGGCTTACGTTGGCCTTCCTATAGTTAATGAGGTAGCAAACGGAAGGTTAAGTTCAATTGCTGATGGTATCATACCTAACGAAACTAGAATTCGTATCAGAGTTACTCGTCCGTACGCTACTTATAACACTTCTATAAATGGTGGTACATTGAAAAATGACGGTAAGCCTTTATACGAGTTCTCTACCAGAGATATCGCGCCTACTAAGCTTGCAGATAATAGCAACGCAAATAAAGACGCATTACTGGATAGGATACATGCTGTACCAAACCCATACTATGGCTATACGGCATACGAGCAAAACAGGTATGATACAAGGGTTAGGATCATCAACCTTCCGGCTAGAGCAACTGTAAGTGTTTATTCACTAGACGGTTCTTTAATACGCCGCTTAGAGAAAGACAATCCTAATGTATCGTATATCGACTGGGATATCCGTAATACTAAGAGCTTACCGATAGCAAGTGGCATGTATTTGATACATGTAAATGCTGAAGGTATCGGTGAAACAGTTATTCGCTGGTTCGGTGCTATGCGCCCACTTGATGTAACAAACTTTTAATTAAAAAATGTAATCGGCAGTACAATCTGTACTGCCGATGATTTAAAGAATATACAGAATAGATTATGAGAAAATTTTATATCAGATTTGCCGTATTGCTATTAGTATCTGGAGTGTCTCTAAATACTTATGCAGGTAACAAAGACCGTATAGGACAAGCCGGTGCAACTGAGTTACTCATCAATCCGTGGGGGCAGAGTACAGGGCTCTTTGGTTTAAATACGTCATATGTTAGTGGTATTGACGCATTAAAAACTAATATTGCAGGTCTGGCATCTGTTGAAAAGACAGAAATAGGTGTGGCACACTCTCAGTACTTGTCTGGTTCTGGAGTGAGTGTAAACAATCTTGGTTTTGCGCAAAGACTGGGAGACTTCGGTGTTCTAGGTGCAAATATCATGGCAATGGGCTTTGGTGAAATCCCAATAACTACTGATAATACTCCTGAGGGTGGTACTGGTACTTACAATCCGCAGTTCTTTAATGCTATGTTAGGTTTCTCAAAAGAGTTCTCTAACAGTATACAGGCTGGTGTAGGTGTTACGTTCATTTCTCAGCAAATATCTGATATCAGAGCTAGTGGATCTGTTTTCGAGGCAGGTATCCAATATAAAACTGGTAAGAGAGATAACTTCCATTTCGGTATCACACTACGTAATATCGGTACTGCTATGAAGTTTGAAGGAAGTGGTTTTGCAGTTAACACTGAAGCTCCTGATGACCCTAGCTATACTTTGAACAGAAGGGTACCATCTGAAGGTTTTGAAATGCCCACGTACTTAAACCTTGGTGTTTCTTACGATTTCTATCTTGATGAAAACCGTGTAAGACCAGAAGATGAGCAAAGCTCAGAAGAGTATGTACCTCAGCACAGAGCTAGTGTTATGGGTAACTTTACATCAAACTCTTTCAACAATGACTACTTAGGTCTTGGTGTTGAGTATGCGTTTAAAGAAACTTTCATGCTACGTGGTGGTTACAGATATGAAAATCAAATAGGCGATTTTGATAACAGCACTACTTTCTTCACTGGTCTAAGTGCAGGTGCTACTGTACAGTTCAAAGTGAATGAAACTGGCCCGACAATAGGTCTTGATTACTCTTACAGACCTACACGTCGCCCTAACAATGGAGTTCACGCATTTTCGCTACGCTTCATGCGTTAAATAAAAAATCATTAATTTTACATTATAAGCAACGCTTCTGTATCTGCAGAGGCGTTGCGTTTTTTTCAGTACTTACAACATTATATTATGTCTGGATTGAACTATGTAACTAAAGAAACTCTTGCTCAAATGCAGGAGGAGTTAAATAAATTGAGAGGACCTGGAAGAGCTGAGATAGCTAGACAGATAGCTGAAGCCAGAGAGAAGGGAGATTTGAAAGAGAATGCTGAGTATGATGCTGCTAAAGAAGCTCAAGGATACCACGAGGCTAAAATATCTAAACTGGAAACAGCTATTGCTACAGCTAGAGTAGTAGATGAGAAAGATCTGGACCTGAGCAAAGTTTCTATACTAAGCAAGGTTACCGTGCTTAACATGGCTACCAAAAAGACGATGCAGTATCAGATAGTGTCTGAATCTGAGGCAGACCTTAAGGCTAAAAAGATATCTGTAACATCGCCAATAGGCAAAGGCTTATTAGGTAAGGCAATAGGAGATGTTGCTGAAGTGACTGTACCTAATGGTACTCTAAAACTAAAGGTAGAAGACATATCAATCTAAAATACTATGGCCAGCATTTTCACCAAGATCATCGACGGAGAGATACCTTCATATAAAATTGCAGAGAATGACGATTTCTATGCATTTCTTGACATCTTCCCACTTGTAAAAGGACATGTATTAGTCATACCAAAGGTAGAGGTTAATAAAGCCTTTGACCTTGATGATTCTATTCTGTCTAAATGGTTGGTATTTGCTAAGCCCATTGCAAAGGCTATCGAAAAATCTTTTGATTGCAACAGATGCGGTATCAGTGTAGTAGGTATAGAAGTGCCGCATGCCCACATGCACTTGCTACCGATAAATACCGCTGACGATTTGAACTTCACTCGTAAAAAGCTGGAAGTTTCAGAGCAAGAGCTGAAAGAAATACAAGAACTTATATTAAGTAATATGAGCTAATTTCTACGGCTCAATTATCATTTTAGGATTAACACTCCATGCTTTAGGCTTATCGGCAAATAACACCTTTGTTTTGCTCCAAGTGTCCTTAAACAGCTCCGAAAACCTGTAGTGATCTAAGTGCTCTTCGCTTTCCCATTTGCTATAGGTGAAAAATACATTGCTATCACCTGCTTCTTGCCATAGCTCTAAATGATGACAACCTTTAAATGTGCGTATGAGCTGCTTACGGTCATTAAATAGCTCTAAGAACTCATCTACTTTTGATGGATCGAAAGTCATTTGTACTATTCGTACTATCATTCAAACTCTATTTTAATTGTGTTGTATAGTAGCTGATGTTCCTTCTTCATCTTAAGACCGAACAGGCTGGCAGCTTTACCACGATTAATTGCTATTTCAAGATATCCCGCATGGTTAAATCTACATAGTTTATCTCCACTGTTCACCGCACTGTAATGTACACTTATCCTGTCTATCAGCTCGTCTCTCATGAAGGTGATATTAAATGCTCTGCCTTTACCAACTTCATGAAACTCATCTGCAGTAATATTTAGCACCACATTTTCAAACCTATCAATATGTATCACCTGGCATTCTATACTATTACCAGAGATAATAGGTCTGCAGTTTTTCGGAGCTACCATCGTCTCATGTTCTTCTAAGCCCAATTCCTCAATAGATGTTTTCTCTAACATGTTAATAATATCGGCTGCATTATTTATCCAGCTATTCAGGTGATCCTCGTTCCCGATTGTGAAGCAACGGTATACTCCATTTATATCTTCACCAAAGGTAAGGGGGATGATACCGTTATTAGGTGCTAGAAAATACTGGTTATCACTTTTGTATAACAGCATGGTTGGAGTCTTTGCATAAAAAATGTCAAAGAGAATAAGATGACAAGTATTTTTTGGAAAGTTCTTATATGCTGCTCTTAATAAATAGGAGGCTTGTTGTAAGTGAAAAGGTTCTATAGAGTGTGATATATCTACTATCTGACTTTTAGGACACTGCTGCATCAGAATGCCTTTAGTAGAGGCAACTGTAGCGTCTTGCAGGCCAAAATCAGATAAAAGCGTAATACAGCTCATAGTATCATACAAATGTAATGGGATAAAATGATTAGTCAATAACTATATAGTAGAGTACATCAATAATAAGTCGAGTCGTTTTTCGTTATTATATGACCTATATGTATATTGCCTAATAATGTGACGGTGCTACTAATGAAGAGGTTTATATTTTATTCAATTACTGTTTTTGCGCTTACTACAATTTTATTCAGTTGTAGGAAAGAAGCTATACTGGAATCTGGTGGAGAAGTGTTGTTCTCGGTAGATACACTGACGTTTGATACCGTATTTACAGATCAGGGAAGCTTCACAGCATCACTGAAGATATACAATCCACAAGACCAACCAGTAAAGCTGAGCGCAGTAAGGCTTGCAGACGTTGGTGGTAATACGCCTTTCACGTTGAATGTAGATGGCCGTGCCGGCGATAATATTAAAGATGTAGAGATAGCAGCAAATGATAGTATATATGTATTTGCTACTGTAAACATTGATCCTACTAATGAGAATACACCATTTGTAGTTGATGATCAACTGGTAGCTACGCTGAATGGTAGAGATTATAATGTACCGTTCCAGGCATATGGACAGAACGCATACTATCTTATAGATAGCCTGATAGATGTCAACCAGACATGGAAGACTGATAAGCCATATGTCATTATCAATAATGCTGCTGTTGATGAGAATGTAACAATAACCATACCTGCAGGGTGCAGAATATATGTGCATGCAGACTCCAGACTATTGGTATTAGGTACATTGAAAGTAAACGGTACTAAGCAAGATAGTGTCATATTTCAAGGAGATAGGCTAGATAGAAAATATTTTGGTAACGAAGGTTATCCTGGAGAGTGGGGTGGTATATATTTCTTCCCGCAAAGCCGTAATAGTGAAATGAACTATGTGGTATTAAAAAATTGTGGTAATAGTACCACGTTAGGCAACTCTACATTTTTACCTGCAGCTATACAATTGAACTACGACACAGTAGATGATGGTCAAGCACAGCTGGTAATGAAGAATACTATCATTGAAAATTCTATTGGTTACGGTATAGTCTCTTTTGGCAGTACATTGATAGCCGAGAACTGTCTCATTAATACTTGTGGTGCACAGTGCTTTGCTGCTTTTGAAGGCGGAGGGTATTATCTTGATAATTGCACATTCGTAACTTATGGTACTGATAAGGTGAGCCATGTAGATAATCCTGTAATGGCTCTGCTTAACTATAGAGACATTAATAACACGCAGTATGTTGCAGGTCCCCTTGTAGCACGATTAAGAAACTGTGTTGTATATGGTTCTTTAGAAACTGAGTTTTTTGCCGATAGTAGGGGTGATATCAATAGCCTTTCAAGCTCCTTTGATGTTCAAATACAAAACTGTCTTATTAAGAACAAAGACGGTATTCCTGAAAATGTCATAGACACATCGAATTCCTCTTTAGTAAATGTCAATCCGATATTTGAAAACCCTAGTAATTTTGACTTTAGACCTGCTCAAGGATCACCATTGATTAACGCGGGTGCTAATTTGCCAAATATAACTACAGATTTGAATAATAAGGCAAGAAGTGATGGTAGGATAGATATAGGTTGTTATGAATACTAGCTATTTCATGCGGCTAGTTGATCAGCTTTTGCGTACTTCATAAACTTTGGTAGGGCTAACTTAAACCACTCTGTAAATAATTCTGGCTTATTTGCTATCCATTCTTCTACTTCTTCCAGCGAGACGTATTTATAATCATCAGCTTCGTCCGGATTTAATTTAATGGTGCCATTATAATAGCCGATGTAAACATGGTCGTACTCATTTTCAACAAGACCATTACCAACATCACTTTTATACCTCAGGTCAAAAATAGGTTTCAATTCACAGCCGGATATGCCCATCTCTTCAACAAGCCTTCTTTTGGCAGCTGCAGCAGTACTTTCTCCCGGGTGTGGGTGAGAACAGCATGTATTGGTCCATAAACCTCCTGAGTGATATTTATCGCTAGCCCTCTTTTGTAAGAGTAGCTCATTATTATCATTTAAGAGGAATACAGAAAACGCTCTGTGCAGTACGCCTTCCTCATGAGCACGTAGTTTTTCTACTGTGCCTAACCATTCATCTTTCTCATTAACGATGATGACGTCGGTTTTATTATTGAACATAATATATAACCTTTTAGCGTTCTAACTTGGCTGTAAGCATTTTTCTTGCAAAGTGTATACGACTCTTAACTGTTCCAAGTGGCTCATTTAGCAAGCTGGATATATCCTGATACTTATAGCCCATGTAATATAACTCAAAACATAAACGAATGTTTGCAGGCAATTGTTCTACACACTTTTTGATCTCTTGTATGCGTACATTAACCATGCCTGAGTTTTTGGCTTTCTTATCTGCGTTATACATAACTATATCATCAGGTACATCACTGCTAACTTTCATAAATCTCTTATTCTTTCTATATCCGTTTATAAAAGTATTACGCATAATAGTGTACAACCATCCTTTGATGTTGGTACCCATCTGATATTTATCCTTATTAACTAAAGCTTTATAGAGTGTTTCCTGATATAGATCTCTTGCGTCTTCTACATTTTTTGTAAGAGATTGTGCGTATGGTTTTAAAAAGTCACTCTGCCTCTCTAATACGTAGTTGAATTCTGTAGTAGTCATTCTGTTTAATTTTACTATACGCTAAGTTAAACAAAAGAAACGCCCTGCCAAATAAGTTTTGTTTATTTAATGATAGGTTAACCTTAAACAAAATAAATTCAGGATATAGCAAAAACAAAAAGGAGGTCTGAATAAGACCTCCTTTTTGCACTAAGCATGTAAGATGTAATGGATTATCTCTGTAATGTCTTAGTAAGAGTTTTTCTTGCAAAGTGTATACGACTCTTAACTGTTCCAAGAGGTTCGTTTAAGAACTCTGCAATTTCATTGTACTTGTAGCCTGTATAATACAGCTCAAAACAAGTACGGTAATGACCTGGTAGATTGTTGATCGCAGCTTTGATCTCATTCATCCTAACTTTTGACCATCCACCATTGTTGGTTTGTACTTTAGAGTTGTACGCTAGTACATCCTCTGGTATATCAGCCGTAACCTGTCCACTATTCTTACTTTTTCTGTAATTATTAATGAAAATGTTACGCATGATAGTGTACAACCATGCTTTAAGATTAGTACCCGGACGATACTTATCTTGGTTTTTCAACGCACGATACATTGTCTCTTGATAGAGATCGTTAGCTTGTTCTGGATCGTGTGTTAAAGACTGCGCATACGGTCTTAAATAATCTGTCTCGTTTGCTAACGTACTGTTGAATTCTTGTGTTGTCATGTTGTTTAGTTTTCTGTGTTGTTTTCTATGTTTGTTTTACTTTGTGTAGCGTTTATATGTACAAAGGTAAACAAAAAACTACTGCATGCAAATATTTTTGTTTACTTGTTGTTATACTAAGTATAAACAAAACTTATTGTGACACTAAAAATTAACAGTATACATACATATGAAATCAGTCATATGTATAAATGATAAAAATTCAATACTTATTGCAGATTTGCTAATTTGCTCTTGGTCTCTTCCAAGTTATCAATGAAGTGGATATCGAACTTGTGAATATCGATATTTGTTTTCTGGAGCATGGTGCCGGATACAATTATTTTGTCTCCGGGGTGTATATGCGACAGCTTCTTAAAGTAAGAATTACCGTCAAAGTCATTAGAAACAGATGTGATGTGGGTGTATAGATAGTCAGGCTTTAACTGCTCGCAGACAAGCTCTACTTGATCAATAGGGGAATTTGGTCCCAGGTAGATAACATGCTTCTTATTCTTAAGTAATATATAGTTAGCATATAATAAACCTATTTCGTGTAACTCACCTTCTGGTAGGTATAGTAGCACTTTGGGACTGAATGAAGTTGAGTTTTCTAAATTTTCTATTGCTATCTGAATCTTTCTGCTAATGATATTAGATACCAAGTGTTCCTGAGCCGGGAATATCTTATTGGTCATCCACATGATACCGATCTTCTCCAAATAACCGAAAAGCAAGACCTCTACAGTTTTTTCCAGATTATTAGCTTCAGTATAGTTAGTAAGTAGTTCGTTGAAGCGTACTATGTCCATATCTATAGTAGCTTCAAGAAATTCGTTGATAAGTGCTTCTAATTGTAACTCTTGGTTAGTAGACTCTTCAATTGCAGCTTTCATGTCATCTTCAGACATGTTGTGAATCTTAGAGATCTTGTAACCGTATTTATTAAGTAAAGCGACAGATAGGACGTGTCTAAGATCTTCGGCATCGTAGTATCTAATATTAGTATCAGTTCTTTTAGGCTGTATAATACCGTAGCGCTGCTCCCAGATGCGAAGCGTATGTGCTTTAATACCAGTAAGATTTTCTATATCGCGAATACTAAATCTGTTCATTCCTCAACTCCATTTCAAACGTCCATACTGTTAACGAAATTAAAATGTAATTGTTTAATCTTTAATATTAAAAGTTTTTTCAACAGCAGACATTCTAAAATCAAAAATATTACGTAACTGTCTTTTAACGAATAAACTATGTGCGATTGAACCTAGAAGCGAAAATGGTAGTTCATAGTGTACTTTATCAGTCATTAAGACTCCTTCTTCTGTGTCTTCAAAAATATGTTGGTGATGCCAGAGCTTATACGGTCCACGTCGTTGTTCATCAACAAAAAGCTTATCCGGGATGACATGAGTTATTTCTGTCATCCAAAATAAAGGTATATTTAGTATAGGTGCAACTTTATACGTTATTATTTGTCCAGGATATATATTTCCATCATGATTTTCTGATGTAATCACAAAGCTCATATTATCGGGAGTTAGCTTTTCAAGATTTTTGGGATCAGTAAAGAAGTCCCATACATCATCGATCGGTCTCTTAATTAATTGCTTTCTTACTAGCTGATGAACACTCATGGTTTAAAAACGCAAGTTTCAACTAAAAGTTGTTATATATGGTGATAGAGAGATGTTATTCACAACTGTCACAATCTCTGTAACTTTATGTGAGATGAGGGGAATTGTATTTAGTAAATATACGACTAATAATCAGAAACCTCCATTTGACAGGCTGTTTGATCTGTTTATGGAGTTGCTACAGTACACGAGTGGTGATGCTACTGAGGCTTTAGACTGGCTTACTCAGCTAGATAGAGAGCATAAGCTAACTGATGATGATTATGGTATAGGGGATTTTATAGATGACCTAAAAGAGAAAGGATATCTGAAAGAGCAAGAAAATGATGGAGCATATCAGATAACAGGAAAGTCAGAACAGACAATACGCAAGCGCTCATTAGATGAAATATTCGGTAAGCTGCAGAAAGGTAAAAAGGGCAACCATAATACATTCAAGACTGGTAAGGGTGATGAGCGGAATCCTGAAACCAGACCGTTTGAGTTTGGAGACCCGTTGGACGCCATAGACTATTCAGGTAGCTTGAGGAACTCCTTTATCAACCATGGTATCGATGATTTTCAGATGCGTCAAGATGATCTCGAGATACACGAGATGGATTTCAAAGCACAAACATCTACAGTATTGATGATAGATATATCTCACTCAATGATACTGTATGGAGAGGATAGGATCACGCCAGCTAAGAAAGTAGCTATGGCATTGAGTGAGTTGATAACTACCAGATACCCAAAAGACACCCTGGATATTGTAGCTTTTGGTAATGATGCATGGCAAATAGAAATGAAAGACCTGCCTTATCTGCAAGTAGGCCCATATCATACTAATACTGTTGCCGGGTTAGAGATGGCTATGGATATACTACGAAGGAGGAAGAACCCGAATAAGCAGATATTCATGATAACTGACGGGAAGCCTACCTGCCTGAAAGTGGGTCATAAATACTATAAGAATAGCTTTGGTATAGATAGTAAGATATTGAACAAGACGCTGAATCTGGCAGGGCAACTACGTAAGTTGAAAATACCGGTGATTACATTCATGATCGCACAAGACCCTTATCTGCAAGCATTTGTCAGAAACTTTACAGAAGTAAATAATGGTAAAGCCTTCTATTCGTCGCTAGATGGCTTGGGTGATTTTGTATTTGAAGATTATGAGCGTAATAAACGTAAGAGAACCCGATAGTGGGTTAACTCACTAAAGTACCTACCTTCTTACCGCTTACTACCTGTGCCAGATTACCAGGGGTATTCATATCGAATACAATGATTGGTAGTTGGTTTTCCTGACATAGAGTAAATGCTGTCATGTCCATTACTTTCAACTCTTTTGATATCACCTCATTGAAAGATAATTTGTCATAACGTGTAGCGTCTTTATCCTTTTCAGGATCTGCAGAATAAATACCATCTACACGTGTACCTTTCAGTATCACATCAGCTTTTATTTCAATTGCTCTTAGTGAGCCTGCAGTATCTGTAGTAAAGTATGGGTTACCCGTGCCGGCACCAAAAATGACTACTCTGTTTTTTTCCAGGTGGCGTATAGCTCTTCTGCGGATGTATGGTTCAGCTATTTGCTCCATTTTAATAGCACTTTGAAGACGGGTGATCACTTCAGCACGCTCTAGTGCTGCTTGCAAGGCCATACCGTTTATCAAAGTAGCAAGCATGCCCATATAGTCTCCCTGAGCTCTTTCTATGCCTGTTTCAGCTTCATTCATGCCGCGGTATATATTACCACCACCTATTACAACAGCCACTTGTACACCTAAGTCTGTAATTTCTTTAATGTCTTTTGCGTACTGCTCCAGCATTGCAGAATCAATGCCGTAGTTCTTTCCGCCCATTAAAGATTCTCCTGATAGCTTAAGTAATACTCTGTTGTACTTTGGTAACATGAAATTTAATTTAGTAGCCGTCTGCAAAGAAAGAAAAAAGTTCCCTCTTTATAGAAGGAAATAATGCTAAATCAATAGTTTTATCAGTCGTATTCAAAAACATTCAAAATTGATTCCCTATAAACAGCTATTTAGGGTAGGCATACTGGTATATATTATACTTTTAGCATACTCAATACTCTTTTTTAAGGAGCGTATCATACTGCTGGATAACTCTCTGTATCTCTTCAATATGGTGGAGTATGACAATTTTGTAATACATCATAACCGCTTCATTACCATATTTACACAGTTACTGCCTCTTATCGGTATTAAGTTGTTATTACCCTTGAAAGCAGTAATGATTCTGAACTCATTAAGCTATATGCTATTACCGGTAACATGCTACTTACTATCAGGTTTCTTTTATAAAAACTATAGAATAGCAGTAACACTCCTGCTGGTCAATACATTATTCATAACACATACTTTTTATTGGGGGCTGTCTGAGCTGATACAAGGGTTGTGTCTGATGGTATTTGTTTTTAGTATTATTCTTCAATCAACTGAAGCTACAAAGCGTAAGCTATGGCTGGATGTGCTGATGTTGATATTAGCAGTACCTACTGTAGTATTCGCACATCCTTTGGTCATTATACCATTTACGTTCTCAATTGTATACTTTCTGATACATCGAGATATAAAGTTTCATAGAGCACAAGGATTACTTACTTGTATTCTATTTGCAGGTGCTTATACTGTTAAGAGGTTATACTTTACTGATGGGTACGATGCTCAGTCAATGGAAATGAAGAATAATATCAAAAATTTATTTCCTAACTACTTTGATACCTATTCAAATATTCGTTTTGTAAAAAATTGGTTCAGGATATATTACTGGATACCAATAAGTGTCGCAATAGTCTTGGCAGTGGTAGTATATAAGAAGCAATGGCTTAAGTTTTTGTTTCTGCTCAGCGCGTTTGTAGGCTTCATTTTACTGGTCAATGTATCTTACCCTACAGGTGGTACACTAGAGTTTTATATTGAGAATCTGTACATGCCATTGAGTCTGATATTGGCACTGCCATTAGTATATGATGTGTTGCCTAAGTTGAATAAGTATAATCTTAGTGTGATACTGATACTGCTGATATGCACTACAGGCCTTGTCAGGATATTCATATGGCATCGTGCTTATGATGGCAGGGTAGATTGGATCAGAGGTTATTATACACAGCATAAAGATCAAAAGATAGTAGTTGATAAGTCTATTGCACCTGCCAATACAATGCTTATGACATGGGCTAGTCCTTATGAATTTTGGTTGTTATCAACTCTGGAAACAGGTAAAACAGCATCGATAAACATTGCAGAAAATATCGAAGATTATCGCTGGGCAAAGTTTGAAAAAAAATCGTTTTTAGCCACATGGGGTATATATGAATATGGAACTTTGAACGAAAGGTATTTCAACTTTACAGATACTGCTACTACTTATCAGTACAGAGGTGCGGATGCTAGTCGTTAAACTGATATAGTTTTACATTGTCTATTAATACTTGTTGGTAGCTACCTGGCGCCCAAAAAACTACCTTTACAGTGCTGAATTTTTCTTTAGGTATTTTAATATCGAAGGCTATTTCTTTAGTACTATCAGCTTGAGTTAAACGGTTCACCCTTATCATCCTGTCCTTAACATTTTCGCCATCTTTATTTACAAAGTATACAATGAATTGTAACATTTTCCATTCTTCATATTCTTGAGTAATTTGTTTTATATCTGCTTGGGCATGTATCCAATCAGCTTCCAATTTTGAATAGCCAAAGATCATATCAGGGCTTCTGTTATGGTTTATGTCAAGGTATATTGACTTATTCCCTTCAATAGGCTCTATTGGACAATATACTGTGGTGTCATTTTCAAAATTGTTCTCGTATATGAGCTTCATGTTTGTACGCTCACCTCTGTAGAGTTCATCAGTATCTTTTAGCTTTTGTATTTCTTTCGGTACATCAGATCTACCTACGACCGCAAGAAAGTATGCTCTGGTAATATTATTGCCAGACAATAACCCTGGAGGTTTATGCGCATTGTATACAAGCCAGGCATTGAAATATATAAATCCGATAGATAGAGGTATTAATAGCCATTTTATATACTTATAAGTTAACATTTGACGGATAAAAACTGCAAAAGGGAAGAATACAATCGGATAGCTCTGTATCATAGCTCTGCCGCCTATGCCAGAATAATACCAAATTTCCCAAGCAGATATCACATATAGGTTTAGCAAGAAAAAAAAGATCACTGCTACCTTGTTTATGCCCTTGAAAGGATACATGAGCAAGCCGATAGCTGCAAGAAATATAGGAGGATTATAAATAAACCAACCGCTTCTAAAGCTGAATAGATACCTCTCGAAGAAGCGCAGGTCCCAAAAGAAACCAAACTGATAACTATAATATATAGGTTGCCCTGTAACATAGTACCAATAAAGTATCTGTATGCTTCCTACTAATGCAGCACAAACGGTAGTAATGATGATATACTTAAAGTTCTTTTTAAGGAATGTCAGTCTTTCGAGTACAACCCTTTTACGAAGACTTTCCAGACCCCAAGCTAGCGGTATAATAATAGCCAGCATTTCTGTAGGGCGTACTAGTACAGCCAAGCCATATAAAAGACCTATACTGATAGCATATTTTGTACCAGGGCGATTATAAAAGTTAATCGTATTAAGGATCAATAGGACATATATGGTGAATAGGCTGCTATGTGTAAGTATTACATCTACAGAGGCATAGTTGAGATAATTGGTGCCTATTGCCATGATGAAGATGGTAATAGCTGTTACTGTATCAGAAAAGTAGATAAGTAATAATTTCCTGAAATACCACAGTCCAGCTATGGCTATCAATAAGCAGAATATTTGAGTAGCTGCCTGATATGGTTTTGAAAAACCGTCTGCGGGATACCCTAACGGCTTAGCCAGTTGATGAGCCAAAGCAAATGCAGGTAAGTATATCACCGCCATACCTGAGCTGTAGTTCAGTACTTTGGGAGTGTCCGGGCGTGATGAGTAAGATATGCCGGGTTCAAAATCGTAATCGAACTTGACGCTATCTGTTAGGTGTTGTGTCTTAAGGTCATTATAAATAAAAAGTGAAGGTAAGTAGGAGTAGTATGTTCCGGCATCCCACTGGAATGTAGATTCTCCTGTTTGCTGCTCATAACGTGGGTAAAAGATGAACATGGTGTACATCATAACGACAATACACACAAGCGTTGAAATGAGAGAGTGTCGGTTTTTACCCATCGTTTATATTAATAGAGAGGTAGCGTAAATATAACAAGACTAATGTTGAAACAAATAAGCCGCCCATTTGCGAGGCGGCTTATTCTATAAATATGACTAATGTTTTACTCGAAAGGTATTTTCACAACTTTTGCTCTTACAGCTTTATCACGTATCATGATATTTACCTCAGTGCCTTCTACATTATTTGGCTTAGTAACATAGCCAAGGCCAACCGCTTTGCTCAAGCTTGGAGACTGTGTACCTGAAGTTACATGCCCTATTTCATTTCCTTCACCGTCCTGTATCTTGTAGCCATGACGAGGAATGCCTTTATCCACCATTTCAAAACCTACTAGCTTACGCTTGATACCTTCTGCTTTTTGAGCTACAAGTATATCCTTCGCTACAAAATCATCCTTCTTCAATTTTGTGATCCAGCCAAGACCTGCTTCTAGTGGAGATGTAGTGTCGTCTATATCATTACCATACAGACAGAATCCCATTTCAAGACGTAGTGTATCTCTAGCTCCAAGACCTACAGGCTTCATTCCTTTAGGCGTGCCCACGCGGAATACTTCTTCCCATATTTTATCACCTGCACCGTTCTCGTCTTCAAAGTATATCTCTACACCACCAGCACCTGTATAGCCGGTTGCGCTCACTACTACGTTCTCTACTCCTGCAAATGTTCCTTTTACAAAAGTGTAATACTTAAGGTCTACAAGGTTCATATCAGTAAGCTCTTGCATACACTCAACTGCTTTTGGCCCTTGTACTGCAAGCAAACCGGTTTTGTCCGAGATGTTATGCATCTCTACATCCTTCGTATTATGCTTGCTGATCCAGTTCCAGTCTTTTTCTATGTTCGATGCATTTACAACCAGCATGTACACATTGTTCGGCTCAATGCAGTAAACAAGAAGATCATCTACTATACCGCCTTCTGCATTTGGTAGGCAAGAGTACTGAGCTTTACCTGCTACATCAAGTTTAGAAGCATCGTTACTAGTTACGCGCTGTATCAGGTCAAGAGCGTTTGGTCCTTTCAGGATAAACTCTCCCATATGGCTCACATCAAATACACCTAGACTGTTACGCACAGTATGGTGCTCATCATTAATACCTGAATATGAGATAGGCATGTTGTATCCTGCAAACTCTGCCATCTTTGCACCAAGTGCAATATGCTTATCCGTAAATGGTGTATTCTTCATAACTAGTATTTTTTAATGCGGGCAAAGATAGCTTATGATTTATGAAAGAGAGAAATAGTTTCCTTAAATCATAGTAGCTATTGTTAACTTTGGCGTGGTTATGAACCACTTACCTCATCTTATATCAGATCTGGCACTCATACTCATTGTAGCAGGGGTGACAACTTTGCTGTTCAAGCAGTTGAAGCAGCCGGTAGTGTTGGGGTATATATTAGCAGGTTTGATAGTAGGGCCTAAGTTCCCGCTATTTCCTACAATTACAGAGATAGAGAACATCAGGATATGGGCTGATATAGGTGTGATATTTCTGTTGTTCACTCTCGGGCTGGAGTTTAGCTTTAAAAAGCTGGTACATATAGGAGGTGCTGCATCGGTCACTGGCCTTACCGAAATATTTGCAATGCTGGTCATTGGGTTCCTGGTAGGTAAAATACTGGGATGGCCCACAATGGATTGCATCTTTCTAGGTGGTATTCTTTCTATAGCATCTACTACCATAATTATTCGCACGTTTGATGAGCTGGGCGTAAAGAAAAAAAAGTTTGCCGAACTGGTATTTGGTGTGCTGATAATTGAAGACCTGGTAGCTGTAGTACTATTAGTACTATTATCTACTATTGCTGTCAGCCGTGAGTTTGCAGGTGTGGAGATGGTACTTTCTATAGTTAAGTTGGCCTTCTTCCTGATACTATGGTTTGTAGCAGGTATATTTTTCATTCCATCCTTTCTCAGTAAGGTGAAAAAGCATCTCAATGATGAGACTATGTTGGTGTTGTCAATCGGGCTTTGCTTAACAATGGTATTATTGGCATCGCAGGCAGGTTTTTCTCCTGCGTTAGGTGCGTTTATCATGGGGTCTATTTTAGCAGAGACCATACAGGCAGAACGTATAGATCAGATAATCACCCCTGTAAAAGATCTGTTCGGTGCTGTGTTCTTTGTATCTGTAGGCATGCTTATAGATCCTTCTATCTTGGTGGAATATGCTTTGCCTATACTGTTGATCACAGTAGTATTGATCGTATCGAAAGTATTAAGCGTCACTACAGGTGCACTTATATCAGGGCAGCCTTTAAAAACCTCTATGCGTGCGGCTATGAGTATGGGTCAAATAGGGGAGTTCTCTTTTATTATTGCCACGCTAGGTGTTACTCTTAACGTAACCAGTAAGTTCTTATATCCTATAGCTGTGGCTGTTTCTGCTATTACCACCTTTACTACGCCATATATGGTGAAGTCGGCAGGGAGGTTTTACAATGTTGTAGATAGAAGACTGCCTAAAAGCTGGAAGAAGGTACTAGTAAGATATAGCACAGGTGCTCAGTCTATTAATAACGCTAGTGACTGGCAGTTGATCATCAGGTCGTATTTGTTGCTTGTGTTGTTTGTGGCATTGATAGTTGCAGGTATCATCTTCTTGTTTAGAAACTATGTGCTTAGCGAGGTAATACTAGTAACCCCTGACATGTTTGTGGCGATATGTATTACTGCTTTTGCCTGCTTAGTCATAATATCACCTTTCCTTTGGGCATTAGTAAACAGAAAGTTACACCCTGTAGCTTTTGCCAACCTTTGGGCTAATCAAAGATTTCGTGGTCCGTTACTGGTGTTGAGGTTTCTACGTATAGGTATGGCTATCGTGCTGGTGTCCGCATTATTGATCAGCTTCTTCCCGATTTATATTTCTATTTTTTGTGTAGTAGGTCTAGTACTATTGTCAGTCAAGTTCTCAAAGCAGATACATAGTTATTATTTAAAAATAGAAGATAGGTTCTTCCATAACTTTAACTCTAGAGAGATACACGAAGCACAGACCCACAGAAGAGAGTTAGCTCCATGGGATGCACATATCATACAGTATACAGTACCTGTAGGATCTAGGATGATGGGTGAGAGGCTGGGAGAGCTAGAGTTGCGAGAAAAACTTGGTGTGAATGTAGCTATGATAAAAAGAGGAGAATTACCTGTAATTCTCGCCCCCGGAAAGCAAGACAAAATATTCCCGGGAGATAAGATATTCGTAATAGGTACTGATGAACAGCTGGACGAGTTTAAGAATTATTTAGACCCTGAATATGGAAGTGAGTCTGTTGAAAAGACAGAATATAAGATCGTATTGAAAAAAGTAGAGTTAGATGATGACTCTCCACTTATTGGAGTAGCGATTAAAGACAGCAAAATAAGAGAAGTGACCAAAGGGCTTGTGGTAGGTATAGAAAGAGGTGGTCGTAGGTTACTTAACCCTGAATCTGATACAGTGTTTGAGGCGAAGGATCTGGTATGGCTTGTGGGTGACTCTAAAAGTATCTCTGAATTCAGGAAAGACCACCAACCTAAAAAGTAGATTATAATATCTCTATCTTTTGCATAATAAATATTAGGGGTTTTATGCTTTGTACATAGAGTGCTATAAATTCACACCTAAGTTGTACTATAACTTTTATGAAAATAGTTGCCCATGTATGCCCACATCCGTAAACACTATGTGATCTACCTGATATTCCTGGTAGGAATACTGAGTAGGTTGCCGATGCTGATGAGCAATAATTTTCTTCTGGATGGAGATGAGTGCATCATGGGGCTTATGGCAAAGCACTTTATCGAGGGTAAGTCTGTTCCATTCTTTTTCTACGGTCAGAGCTATGGTTTTGCATTTATAGAGGTTGTTTTCATCTCAATAGGTTACTTGGTATTCGGTATATCTGACTACGTAGTACGTCTATCCATCATTATGCTATGGTTAATAGGTGTAGTGTATTTCTACAAATCGCTAAAGCTACTCGGTGGAGATAACCAGTGGCAGCCACTTATAATAGCAATACTGCTATTGACAGTACCTGCATGGGCAGAGTGGGCTATGAAGGCAAGAGGAGGCTATGCAACGGCCTTTACGCTGAGTAACATCATTGTATACTTATCATTAAATAATGCAAGTCGCATTAAGCTCAATTGGTTTATCATAGGGCTATGCTTACTTTTTTTGTACCATGCACAGCCATTATGGTTGCCGGGCACACTTGCATTGGTGATATATGCTTATTTGAAAAATAGTAACAAGCGTAAAATACTGTTTAGTATTATCGGGATATTAGTAGGCGCATGTTCTTTCTTTTTCATGAAGATCAACCTGTCAGACTTTTGGCAGCCAACAGTATTTAGCCTCAATGTGCCTACTCTGGATAAAGCCATATCTTATATATACACCCATCTCTCAGGACACTATTATCTGAATATGAAAGCAGATATTCCTGCAATGACAAAAGTGTCTAGCTACAGTTCTTTTATCTTATTAGGAATATCATTGCTAGCTTCTGCTGTGTTTTTATTTATAGTGAAAGGTGATAAAAGGCGATTAATACTATTTACGCTGTTAGCGACCATGCCTACTATAGTAAGCATAGCGGTGATAGACATTAATAGTCCCAGATACTTACTTCCGTTAACAGGGGTCGCCTTATTAAATCTTTATGCACTGCTTAGGCTATTTAAAATGCATGTGGTAATCAATGTTTTTTTCTTATTGCTTTCAGGTATAGGCATATTATCGTTACTAGAGTTTAAAGACCTGAAAATCGTAGGGCAATCTAAAGCAGAATTGTGTGATGTTATCACAGAGCTCGAAAAAAGAAACGTAGGACATGTGTTTTGTACCGGAGGGTTAATACAATGGCAATTAGCTTTTTATTCCAAAGAGCAAGTCGTTGCCAGGTACTACTATAAAACAGACAGGTACATGCCCTATATAAATACCATAGATAGTGTATACAACAACCATCCTGAGCAGACCGCTATTGTAGGTAGTTGGTGGCAGGGTGCAAGTGTGCCCGAATCGGATAAAGTGATGGTCAACAAATCTTTTTTCATCGTGATGAACCCATCAAGAGAGCTATTGGATAAAGTGTGGTTCCAGTTATAACAATTAAAGAGTTGATAACTTGAAAATAAAAAAAGGCCACTTGTATCATACAAATGGCCTTTTCAATATTTTAAAATTCTATTAAGCGCCTTGCATTACTTTAGGAGCAGCGTTTTTGATATCGTCGCTACTTTCATCAGCAAATTGTGCAAAGTTCTCATTGAATAGCTTAGCTAGCTCATTAGCTTTCTTATCATAAGCTTCCTTATCAGCCCATGTACTACGAGGGTTTAATATCTCGTCAGGCACGTTAGGACATGCTTGAGGAATACTCACGCCGAATACACTATGTGGCTTGTAGTCTACGTTATCAAGCTCACCATTCATAGCAGCTGTTATCATAGAGCGAGTGTGCTTAAGGCTCATACGACTACCTACGCCATAAGGGCCACCACTCCAGCCTGTATTCACAAGCCATACGTTCACATCAGGATGCTCTTCTAGTTTTTTACCTAACAACTCTGCATATTTAGCAGGGTGTAGTGGTAAGAATACGCGACCAAAACATGCAGAGAATGTAGTTTGAGGTTCAGTAACACCTACTTCAGTACCTGCAACTTTTGCAGTATATCCACTAATGAAGTGGTACATCGCCTGACCAGTATTTAATTTACTGATCGGAGGGAGTATACCGAATGCATCACATGTAAGGAAGAAGATGTTCTTAGGATCTCCACCATACGATGGTTGTTTAACGTTAGGGATATTATGTATCGGATATGCAGCACGAGTGTTCTCTGTAATGCTGCTATCGTGATAATCTACTTCTTTAGAACCTTCTTTGAATTTGATATTCTCAAGTAGTGCTTCATGTTTGATAGCTTTGAATATCTGAGGCTCTTTCTCTTCACTCAGGTCGATAACTTTTGCATAGCAACCACCTTCGAAGTTGAATACAGAACCATCTGCCCAGCCATGCTCATCATCACCAATAAGAGAACGATTCACATCGGCACTAAGGGTTGTTTTACCAGTACCTGAAAGACCGAAGAAAAGTGCAACATCACCGTCTTTACCTTCATTGGCAGAGCAGTGCATGCTAAGTATTTTCTTGTTGTGTGGTAATAAGAAGTTAAGTACACCAAAGATGCCTTTCTTCATTTCACCTGTGTATGCAGTACCACCTATTAAGATGATCTTACGAGTAAAGTTTACAATTGTAAAGTTAGCCTGACGAGTACCGTCTACTGCAGGGTCTGCCTGAAAGCTTGGCGCTTGTAGGATCAACCAGTCCGGCTCTTGTGTGTTTAGTTCATCCTCTGTAGGACGTAAGAAAAGATCGTAGCAGAAAAGGTTTGCCCATGGCGTTTCATTTACTACACGAATATTTAAGCGGTGTTCAGGGTCAGCACAAGCATAAGAATCTCTAACCCATACTTCTTTACCTTCAAGGTATGCACAAACTTTGTCGTACAGCTTATCAAATACCTCTGATGATATTGGTATATTGATATTACCCCAATCAACACTATTCTCTGTTATTGCATCTTTAACTGTGAATTTGTCTTTAGGAGAACGGCCGGTGAATTTTCCTGTGTTTACACTTAGTGCTCCAGTGCTGTTTAACTCTCCTTGACCAAGCTCTATTGTTTTGTTTATTAATTCATCCGGAGACAGATTCCAGTTTGCTACGCCAACATTAAGACCCAGATCAGATAAGTTTGCTGATGGGTTCTTTTTGCCATGTTCCTGCATAAAAGTCTTTTTGGTATAAATTTTTAAACGCCAAAAATAGTATTTATATACTATTAGAAGTATTAATTTTTGCTATTTTTCTCATATCACATGACTATTACATGTTATTAAGTTGTAAGGTTTTAACATATGGTGTATCTGTGTCATGCTTATAAAATAGTAATTCAAAAAGTGCTATCACCCATACAGCTATGCACGCAAAGGGTTTGATAGCATACCTGTCAACAAATACATCTCTTACTGCAAGAAATAATTCTGTAGTACTTAGTGAAACAAATATAAAAGAGCATATGAGCACTGCTTTTCTCCATTTAACAGGTGGTAGTGCAAAATACCATATCATAATACCACACATGGCTATGATAAATGTTGCAGACTCTGCTTTGTGATTAAAGATGATCACCCATATGAGTGTATATGCTAATATCAAGAGTCTGAATGGTGTTTCTTTGTAATGCCTGACTTTAATAAATGGCACGAAAAAGAGTATTACGCCGATGAGCATTACAATATTCTTGCCTTCTACAATACCAAATATCTTATTGAGCCAACCCATTACAGATAGCCCGTATGATGCAGACTGGTCGTTAGCTAGTAAGTTGCCCCAGCTGATGTATTGTTCTATAAGTGTACTATAGTCCGTTGCTAGTAAAGGGAGCAGCAGAGCAACAATACTCCATATAATACTATATAAAATAAACTTGACCTTGTCAGGGTATAAAAAGAAGAGCGCAAATGCTACAGCTCCATATATCTTTATATAGGTGGCCAGTACGATAAATAAAGTAGCCCATATTACCTTGCCTCTGTTTATGAAGGCAAATGCGCCTATCATGAGCGCAGCCATTAGCCCGTTACTTTGAGAGTTTTGTGTGCTGGTGACCAGTTCTATTATTATTAACAACAGGGTCACTGTTATAGCCCCTTTCTTAAACGGCAACATCTTTATAGCAAAGAATAAGCTAATGATATTCAAGCCATTCCATAGTGTCAGCCCCAGCCAATCAGGTAGGTAAGAGAATATGCCCATGAATAGTGCAAACGTTGGGCTGTACTTATATAGGTCAAAATACTCTGACTCATATAATATATACATGTCCTTGCCGTCTATGAGGTGTAGAAAGGAGTATTTGAAGATGACATAGTTATTATAAGAGGTGTAATTGTCATTAGACGCCCAGTTGAACTGTTGGTTGTGCCCCAGTGATATCATTTGGGCGCTCACCAGCACGGCTATCAGTATATAGATACCTAATAATATCCAGTGGTTATTATATATTTTTTTAAGTTGCATATGATTCTGTTAGCCGCATCAAATATGGATTGCAAGGTACTCTAGCCATCCCGAAATGTCATAAAATTATTATTAGCAATTGAGTTTATATAAAAATGAAAAAAGTGGTGGTTTTTTGAGGTAAAATCGAGTACCTTTGCGCAAATTTTAAGGTAGAGTAATGGTTGTAAAACGTCTTTTCCCTTTATTGACACTAATTATAGCGATATCTTTCGCTACAATAAGCACTGCTAGTGCTCAGCATGAAGGTGGTGAACATCATGAAGCTACTGCGCATGCAGATGGCAATCATCATGATGCTGCCGAGGAAGAAAAAGGTTTCAATGCATCTGAGGTTATATTCAGCCACGTGGGCGACTCTCACTACTGGCACTTCTTCGATTGGAACGACCATCCTGTAAGTCTTGCTCTACCTGTAATAATATACCATCCTGAAAAAGGTATAGAGATGTTCTCTGCATCTAAATTTCATCATGGACATGCCAGCTACAATGGCTACCATATAGAAAGTGGTATGAAAGAGAAGATAGTATCTGAAGATAATGCAAGTATTATCGACTTCTCTATTACTAAGAACGTACTCTCTATGATCATATCTATAGTATTACTACTGGTGATCATGATGAATGTTGCTAAAAAGTATAAGAAAAACGGTGCTATGTCTGCCCCTACAGGTATGCAGAATGCGCTGGAGCCGATCATCAACTTTATACGTGAAGAGGTGGCTATACCTAACTTAGGTAAAAAGTACATGAAGTTCATGCCATTAATATTGACTGTGTTCTTCTTTATATGGATCAACAACCTTTTAGGTCTTCTTCCGGGCGGTGCCAACTTTACAGGTAACATCGCTGCAACAGCTTGTTTAGCAGTAATATCATTTATAGTAATGGTGTTCAGTGGTAACAAGCACTTCTGGGGTCACTTGTTCAATCCTCCGGGAGTACCATTTGGTGTTAAGTTACTATTAGTTCCTATCGAGGTTATCTCATTGTTTATCAAGCCGATAGCATTGATGATACGTTTGTTTGCAAACATTATTGCGGGTCACATTGTGATTTTGAGTGTAATATCTATGATATTCATATTTGGTGCATTGAATGCAGTTGTAGGTTGGGCATTTGTGCCGGTATCGTTAGCATTTAGCATATTCATGTTTATGCTGGAGCTATTGGTAGCAGCTATACAAGCATTTATCTTTGCAAACCTGACAGCGGTATTTATCGGTCAGGCTATTGAAGAGCCGCATCACGGTGAACACGCACATTAATAATATATTTGATAATTTTTATAAATATTTTTTTTAATTAAAATCCATATAACATGTCAGTGTTAAACACAATTATGTTAGCTATTGATGGTACAGCCGCTGCAGGTGGTGCTATCGGCGCAGGAGTTGCTGCACTAGGTGCAGGTGTTGGTATCGGTCAGATCGGTAAAGGTGCTGTTGAGTCTATCGCTCGTCAGCCTGAAGCTGCTGGAGATATCCGTGCAAATATGATCCTTACAGCTGCGTTCGTAGAGGGTGTTGCCCTTTTCGGCGTTATCGCGGGTCTATTAGCTATTATCCTGTAATTAGCTATTAAAAACTTAACTGCACTCTGAGCATAGGGCAATGAGTGCAGTTATTAAACATTAAAACAAGGTATTTTATATAAATAACAGATTATGGAGTTGTTAACCCCGGATTTAGGATTGTTTTTTTGGACACTAGTTGCGTTTTTGGCAGTGTTCTTTATCCTTAAGAAATTTGCATGGAAACCTATTCTTACTGCTTTGAGTGAGCGTGAGACAGGTATCGCAGACTCAATTGCTGCTGCAGAGAGAGTGAAAGCTGAGATGGCTGAGATGCAAAGTGAGAATGAAAAGCTTATGACTCAGGCACGCGAAGAGCGTTCTCAAATGCTTAAAGATGCACGTATCGAGCACGAGCGTATCATTAACAAAGCAAAAGAAGAAACAAAAGCTGTCACTGACAAAATGATGGTGGATGCTAAGCAGCAGATAGAACAGCAAAAAATGGCTGCTCTTACCGAGGTGAAGAACCAAATTGGTAATCTTGCTGTAGAAGTAGCAGAAAAAGTACTTCGTAAAGAACTTACAAGTGCTGATGCTCAGAGCCAGTACGCTGGTCAGCTTGCTGAAGAAATAAAATTAAACTAAGGCAATAGCCCGATAAAAATAATAACATGTCAAATCCTCGTCTTGCATCACGTTACGCCAAATCACTACTTGATCTTGCTGTAGAGCAAAATCTTGTAGAGGAGACATTGGCTGATGTACGCTATCTGGATGAATTGTGTAAAGGAAGCAGGGATTTCTCTAACATGCTTCGTAGCCCGGTTATCAAGGGTGATAAAAAGAAGCAGATAATCAATGCTGTAGTAGGTGAGAAGCTAAGTAAGCTTTCTCAGGCTTTTGTAAGTTTGCTGGTAAGCAAGGGTAGAGAAGAAAATCTTCCTGAGATTGCTGCTGCATTCGTAAGCTTATACAAAGAGATGAAAAACATCAAGTCTGTTAAGTTAACAACTGCTGTACCTTTGAATGATAATGTAAGACACGCTATCAGAGAGAAAGTGGAGGCTGCTATGCCGAACTCTACTATCGAGATGAAAGAAGAGATCAATGAAGAACTGATAGGTGGTTTTGTATTGCAAATGGAAGACAAACTATTTGATGCTAGTATTCGCCGTGACCTGAATGATGTTAAAGCTCAGTTCACTAAGAATATATATGTGCCAAATTTGAGATAAATATATTTGACCTTTTTATAAACGATCATAAATAATAATATCATGGTTGAAATTAAACCGGATGAGATTTCGGCGATTCTTCGTCAACAGTTAACAAACTTCAACGCTTCTGCAGATCTTGAAGAAGTAGGTACTGTACTACAAGTGGGTGATGGTATCGCTCGTGTATACGGTCTTAACAGTGTACGTCAGGGTGAGTTGGTTGAGTTTGAAAATGGTGTAAAGGCTATCGCACTTAACCTTGAAGAAGATAACGTTGGTGTGGTATTGATGGGTGAGAGCGGAGATATCAAAGAAGGTGCACAAGTACGTCGTACCGGCCAGATCGCATCTATCAAAGTAGGTGAAGGTATGGTGGGCCGTGTTGTGAATACACTAGGTGAGCCGATAGATGGTAAAGGACCTATTGAAGGTGAACTTTATGAAATGCCTATCGAGCGTAAAGCACCGGGTGTTATATTCCGTGAGCCGGTAAAAGAACCACTACAGACAGGTATCAAAGCGATCGATGCGATGATCCCTATCGGACGTGGACAGCGTGAGCTTGTAATTGGTGACCGTCAGACTGGTAAAACAGCTATCTGTATTGATACGATCATCAACCAAAAAGAATTCTACGATGCAGGTAACCCTGTATATTGTATATATGTAGCTATTGGTCAGAAGGCATCAACTGTTGCCGGTGTGATGAAGACTCTGGAAGAGAACGGCGCAATGGCTTACACTACTATCGTTGCTGCATCTGCATCAGATCCTGCACCACTTCAGTTCTACGCTCCATTTGCGGGTGCTGCAATTGGTGAGTACTTCCGTGATACAGGTCGTCCGGCACTAGTAGTATACGATGATCTTTCTAAACAAGCGGTAGCATACCGTGAGGTATCTCTACTTCTTCGTCGTCCTCCGGGTCGTGAGGCATATCCTGGTGATGTATTCTATCTACACAGCCGCTTACTAGAGCGTGCCGCGAAAGTGATCAACGATGATAGCATCGCAAAAGATATGAATGATCTTCCTGAGAGCCTTAAAGATAAAGTGAAAGGTGGTGGTTCATTAACAGCATTACCGATCATTGAAACTCAGGCTGGTGACGTATCTGCATATATCCCTACAAACGTGATCTCTATTACAGATGGTCAGATATTCCTTGAGTCTAACCTATTCCTTTCAGGAATACGTCCGGCGATCAACGTGGGTATATCGGTAAGCCGTGTGGGTGGTAGTGCACAGATCAAATCGATGAAGAAAGTTGCCGGTACATTGAAGCTTGACCAAGCGCTTTACCGTGAGATGGAAGCGTTCTCTAAGTTTGGTGGTGACCTTGATGCTGCTACTAAAACAGTACTTGATAAAGGTAGCCGTAACGTGGAGATCCTTAAGCAAGCACAGTACTCTCCGTTCTCTGTTGAAAAACAAGTCGCTATCATATACTTAGGTACTAACAACCTAATATCTGAAGTACCTGTTAAGCACGTTAAAGAGTTTGAAGATACTTTCCTTCGCGAAATGGAATCCAAACTTCCTGAAGTGTTAGCAGAGTTCAAGCAAGGTAAACTTGTTGATGAAAGCTTACAGAAAATGACAAAACTTGCTCAGGACTTAATTCCTCAGTTCAAGAAATAAGCATTTAATATTAATTAAAATAATAAGAGCGGCTTGAGATATGACATTTCAAGCCGCTTTTTTATGTCCATATGACTTAGATTTGCATCTCAAATATTACATATGATTAAAAATTTACCTATTGTGAGATTGATGTTGGTGGCTGTATTCTTTTGTGCATCACTAACTACGGCATTGGCGCAAGACGTTAATGTTCAAAGAAATGAGAAAGATAATAGCGTATCTACTGTTGTCTTTACAGAAGGGTCGGCCCTATCTATTGATGCTGCAGCTAAAAAGCTGCCTAGTTATTATGAGCTTGATGGTTCATCAGAGTTCAAACAAGCATTTGTTCAACAGCCTTCAGAAGGTGTTGAGGTTGCAAGATACAATCAATGGTATCTCGGTATACCCGTAGAGCATGGTTCTGTAACTATGATGTCTAAAGATGGTCGTGTTACCTTCATGAATGGCGATGTGTATAAGCCTGTAACAGCTCCATCTACTATTCCTGTATTATCAGAACAACAAGCGCTGACTAAAGCTATGAGTGCTGTAGGTGCTAGTGAGTACGCATGGGAGCAAGTGCAGGATAAAACAAATAAAATAGTATCTCTGATAGGCGATAATGCTAAACCTGAAGGTACATTGGTTTGGGTGCAGGATTATAACTATGTTGATGAACTATCAAGAGAAAGGAAACTAGCGTATAAATTTGATATATATGCTACTAAACCTCTTAGCAGAAGCTACGTATATGTAGATGCACAAGACGGTACGGTGTTATTAAAAGATGCAATCATAAAACATGTAGGTGCAACAGGTACTGCTGTTTATAGTGGCAACGTCGCATTTGAAACGTCTTTACTAAGCCCTAATAATTATAGTCTTGAGGATCAGGGACGTAATGTTTATACCTATGATATGCAGAGCTCTACCAACCCTAGTAACGCAGTAGACTTTATAAACTCTAATACCACATGGGCAAAAAGTTATGCTATCGATGCTCATTGGGGTACGTCATTAGTATTTGATTATTGGAAAAACGAGCATAACAGAATTAGTTATGACGGTGCAGGCTCTAATCTGATTAGCTTACTGAATTATGACAATAACTTTAATAATGCATTCTGGTCTGGTACAGTAATGGTATACGGCTCTGGTACAGGCATGTTTAACGGCGGTTTTGAGCCTCTGATGGCACTTGATGTTTGTGGTCATGAGCTGGGTCATGGTATTTGTGAGTATACTTCCGGTTTGGTATATGCACTAGAGTCAGGAGCAATGAACGAAGGTTTCAGTGATATTTGGGGTGCTGTTATTGAAAATTATTCCGGCAAAAGCAAACAGACATGGACCATAGGTGAAGAGTTGCGTGTAGGTGCTTTACGTAGTATGAGTAACCCTAACTTGTTCGGCGATCCTGACTGCTACGGAGGTTTGAACTGGGTAAATGTTCTGGGTTGCTCACCTCATAGTGGTAACGACCAATGTGGTGTGCATACAAACAGCGGTGTATTGAACTATTGGTTCTACTTACTTACCGAGGGAGGAAAAGGCACCAATGATATGAGTAACGATTTTGAAGTGTCTGGTATTGGTATTGAAAAAGCTGCTAAGATCGCATACCAAACAGAGTTGGTGTTAACATCAACAGCTACATACGCAAACTGTCGTACTGCTTCTATTAACGTAGCCACTTCGTTATACGGCTCTTGCTCAAGAGAAGTAGAAGCTGTAACTCGTGCATGGCATGCGGTAGGTGTAGGCGCTGCCTTTAGTCCTTGTACACCTCAAATAGGTTTTGGTATATCTGAAACTGTAGTGAACAAAGTATCAACTGGTACAAGCTGTCCTTCAGCTAAGACCATCGATATACCTGTTCGAGTTATTGGTGGTGGTCCTGTAGGGGGTAATGCAACTGTTACTGTTACAGGCACAGGTACTGCTATTAATGGTGCTGATTACTTAGTGGTTAATAACCCGCTTACATTCAACTCTGGTAGTACAGCAACACAAAACCTACAGGTACAGATCTTCGATAATGCTGATATCAACAGCGATAAAACTCTAAAGCTACATATCGCCGTTACCCCTAATGGTAGCAATGCGAATGTATCTTACACTTATGATACGTGTGTAGTAACTATTCGTGGCTTTAAAGAGCAACCCGGAGATGGTAATGATATAGTAAGAAGAATACACAAGGCAGATTTAAAAAGTAAAGCTGTAACGCCATTCTTTAGCCGTAATAGAAATGCGCGTACACAGTTTATCATAACAGCTGAAGAGCTTAGAGCTGCAGGAGTTAATCCAAATCAACCGATAAAAGGAATTTCATTTAACGTAACAGAGAAAAATTCAACTCAGCCGTTTAGCAACTTTAATCTTAAAGTAGAGCAAACTGCAATTGCTGACCTAACCTCAGCAAACCCAATAGTAAACACTACATACTATAGTGGTAGTTATACAACAAAACTGGGTTTGAATATTGTACCTTTTTCTACTGACCTAACTTGGAATGGCACTAGTAATTTAGCCATAGAAACATGTTTCAGTAACGCATCATTCGATTCTGAAAATGACTACATAGAAGCAGTTGGTACTAATGTTCCTATTACCGGGTTTGTATCGTCTAACTCAGGTGGTTCAGGTTGCGGCTTAAGTTTTGGGTTTGGTTTTGAAAGTAACCAGAAACCCGCAGTATTACTGGTACAGGGTACTGATAGTGTAGAAGTGGAAACAACTATCAATAACAGTAGAGACTGGGATGTGAATGATGGTCAGGAGAACTATTTCTATAATGATGCAAATGGTAAACTTATAGGAGCTATTGACAATGCCGATATGAAAATGGGCTGTACTAAAGTAGGTATCACTGCACAGGGTAATGGTATCGCAGCATTACCGGCACCTTATAATGCAACCAGCAGAACTGTAAAAGAGTTTACGGTAGTGGCTACTTCAAACATTGCTAGTGTTGGTTATGATGTTACGTTGTATTTTGACCAGTCTGAGTTATCAGGTGTTAATCTTAGTGATGTACGTATGGTAGCTACAACAGCTGCTAGCGACTCTCTAATGTTATCTACTAATACAACGCTTGCAGTACCGGCGCAAACGAAGGCAGGTAATAGAATAGGTTATACTGCTTCATTCAAAGGTGTGAGTACGAGATACTTCTTAGTAGATAAGAACTTTAAGCTGGAAGAGCCTGATAACATCAGCGGTCTGGTAGCTAACTCAGGAGCTATTAGAGTAGATAATAATCCGTTCACAGATAAGATATATGTGAGCTACAGCTTCCAAAAAGATAAAATAGCTAGCATCAGGATGTATGATATCACAGGTAAAACTGTTTACTCATCAGAAAAAGCACTGGCAGGAAAAGGTAGTCGCTTCAGTATTGATGTGAATAACAGTTCACTAGTACCGGGAACTTATATACTTCAGATAGTTACCGATACGGATATGCTTACTCAAAAGATGATCAAGCAATAATCTATTGAATAAATAAAAAAGCCTCGCTATTCGCGGGGCTTTTTTTGTTCTATAATATTTCTTGCCAGCAGTAGTTTTGATGCAATTGTAAGAATGTTATGGTCTTTAGTAGTATAAGAGAAGGTATAGATACTTGCGTCAGCAGGTCTTATTTCTGCTGTTGTCCGCCAGCCATTGCATATTCTTACTTCAGCTATTTGTTCGCCATCAAAGTTGTGCATGTAATAGCTATGGTATATCCTTACTTTATGATTTACTAAGTACTTATCTGACGTAACATCTTTCCACTTTTTATAATGATAATAAACAAATGGTTCTCCGTCAGCCAGAATGATTGTTGAGTCGGTATTATCTGTGTTTTTGTAACTGATCACCCAATTAAGTGGTTTGTTTCCTTCAACCTTATCGTGCATTTTCCACTCATTGGTAAACTTCCCTTTGCTTTCCCATGTATTGATGAGTGCACGAGTTCCGAAGTCGCTGTAGTAACCATCTTCTATTATCTTGAACTTAACAGCCTCAAATAGAAAATCAGTCACAAAGTTCTTATTGTCTGTTTGGGTATAGTAGGTTTTGTACATGATAGGAAACTCCAGCTTGTAGTATTGTTTGCCGTCTATTTGTTCAGATGTTATTTCTACTATTCGCTCCAGAAAGAAGTTACGTATGATATGAGACTTGCCATTTTGCTCCAGCAGGCAATAGGGCTCACCCCCACTGTATACCGTATCGTGCTGTATAGATATGGTTTTGATCTTGCTTTGGTGCATTCCTGCTGCCTGTACCATAAAGCAAGTAGCTAGTAATAGTATGGATAGAATATACTTCATGTTACTATTGTATTAATGCCGTATATCGGTTTTGATAAATATAATAACTCTGTAATAACATCGAGCTAATGTTAAAGTAATATTACTGTAAGACTTTTATACAAAAGCAGAGTAAACCCTCATGAAAATCCTTTCCATCATACGATTAGGGTCAAAAAGTAAATAGCCTTTCTTTCCGAGCGAGGCTATTTTGTTTCTATAGAGTCTACGTAATATGCTTTTACATAAGTAAACTTTATCTCCCGCTCACTACTGCCGGATTTTATAGTAGATACTCTGGCATATTCGTTGAAGGTCTTATCCTCGCCCAGATAAAAACCTATAGCATAAGCATATTCATTTTCTTGTTGTATAGCTGGTGTTACTTTCTGGCTAAGCTCCGGATAAGTAATGTCTGACTTTGCAGTGTTGTGACCATACTTAATGTCTAATATGTAATTGCCAAAGTCACTGGTCTCTGTTGCAATGATCTTTGCAGAGAAGTATAGAACATTCAAAGGGTCTTCTATGCGCATACTATCTGCCGCTATCACTGTACCTGCTTCTGGTGAGTAGAAAGGAACTTCATTTGTTACAGTGTTTTCATGTGTATCATTACCACACGAAAGTAGTAAGCATAATATAAATAGCAGGCAGGCATTTTTCATCAGGGCAAAAGTAAGTTGCAAAATGGATAAAATAATATTGGCTACACAAAAGAGGTGATTTTGATAACTACACTTTAAATAGTGGCGTGAATACTATACTTTTGACGCCTAAACATAAATATTACTCAGATATGAAAAGGTGGAAATTACCTGTACTAGCACTGATGAGTGCGCAAATGTTATTTATGGCTTGTAGTAACGAGAACGAAAAACCAACAGAAGCGAAATCTGATTTTAAAGTAGAAGCAGAAGCATTCGCTGACCTGAAAATTCTTCGCTACCAAATACCGGGATGGGAAGAGCTTTCTGCACAGCAAAAAGAGCTGGCGTATTATTTATATGAGGCAGCGCTTTGCGGCCGTGATATAATATATGATCAAAAGAGTAAGTATGGTATCATGCTTCGTAAAACGTTAGAAGCAGTATATGGTACATACACAGGTGATAAGAATGGTGAGGAGTGGAAGCAGTTTGAAGAGTATTGTGGTCGTTTCTGGTTCAGTAATGGTAACCACCACCATTATGGTAATGAGAAGTTCGTGCCTGAGTGTTCAGCAGATTACTTTGCTGAGTTGATCAATAATACTGACCCTGCATTACTACCAAAGAACGACGGCGAGAGTACAGAAGATTTTATCATTCGCATTACTCCTATTGTGTATGATATGAGTATCGAACCTAAGCTGGTAGATCTTCGTCCTGATGTAGATAACGTTGTTAAATCATCAAACAACTTCTACGAGAATGTAACACAGGAAGAAGTAGAACAATACTATAGCCAGTTTGACTACAGCGGAGAAGCACCTTCATGGGGCCTTAATTCTAAACTTATAAAAACAGAGGGTAAGATTCAGGAGAAGGTATGGAAAGTAGGCGGCATGTATTCAGGGGCTATTGAAAAGATCGTTTATTGGTTAGAGAAAGCTATTCCTGTAGCTGAGAACGATCAGCAAAGAAAATCTCTTGAGCTATTAGTAGAGTACTACAAAACAGGTGACCTTAAAATATTTGATGAGTATAGCATTGCATGGGCAAACGATACAGAGTCTCGTATAGATGTGGTGAACGGTTTCATCGAAGTTTATCTTGATGCAATAGGCAAGAAGGGTAGCTTTGAAAGTGTAGTATCTATGAAAGATCTGGAAGCTACAAAGCGTATCAATGCAATTGCACAGCAAGCGCAGTGGTTTGAAGATAACTCTCCGTTAATGGAAGAGCATAAGAAGAAAGAAGTAAAAGGTATTACAGCAAAAGCTATTACTGCAATAGTAGAAAGTGGTGATGCTGCGCCTAGTACGCCTATTGGTATCAACCTGCCGAATGCAGATTGGATACGTAAAAACCACGGTTCTAAATCTGTATCTCTAAGTAACATCATACATGCTTACAACGTAGCAAAGTCTAAAGGCGGTTTCCTTGAAGAGTTTGCTGTGAATGATGAAGTAAGAAAGAGAATCAAAAAGCATGGTAACCTTTCTTCTGACCTGCATACAGATATGCACGAGTGTATCGGTCATGCCTCTGGTCAGATCAACGAAGGCGTTGCTACTCCGGATGTTACTTTGAAAAACTATTCATCTACTCTTGAAGAGGCTCGTGCTGATCTTGTAGGCCTTTACTATGCAATGGACGACAAGCTTATTGAGATAGGTGTTATGGAAACAAAAGAGACTGGTAAAGCAGAGTATGATAGCTATATGATGAATGGCTTGATGACACAACTTACTCGTCTTAAACTTGGTGACGATATTGAAGAAGCACACATGCGTAACCGTGCATTGAATGCATATTGGGTATACGAAAAAGGTAAAGCTGATAACGTAGTTGAGTTTGTAAAGAAAGATGACAAGACTTATGTAAAAGTGAATGATTACGATAAACTTCGTGAGCTATTCGGACAACTACTACGTGAGATACAGCGCATCAAATCTGAAGGTGATTACCAAGCGGGTAAAAACCTTGTAGAGACTTACGGTGTAAAAGTTGATCCTGAATTACATGCAGAAGTTCTTGAGCGTTACAAAACTCTTGATGCAAAACCATATAGTGGTTTTATACAGCCAAAGCTTGTAGCTGTTAAAGACGGCGATAAAATAACTGATGTAAAGGTAGAGTATCCTGAAAGCTTCTTTAAGCAAATGATGGACTATGGTAAAAACTATAGCTACCTACCGGTTAACAACTAATAGCATTAATTAGTATAAAATAATAAAGGGCGTCATTGATGCCCTTTATTATTTTAATTGGAGTTGATCATTTAAGAATATTGAAATAGTCTTGTACTACCAGTACGTAATATGTAGGTTCATTACCGATGCTTAGTACTTCAGGGTCTGCATCTTCAAGCGCTTCTTTGATTTTATTTTGAATGTTGTCTTGAATACTATTCGGCATAGTATAATCTTCTTTAGACCTTAGGTCAAATGCATTTGCCATGTCATTTATTTCATAATAAATGATCTTACCTTTTTTGTCTATTACCAAGTTGCGTATGTCATAAGAAAAACTTCCTTCAGGCAGTTTTTGTAGGTCATCGCTTATAGCATTACTAATATTCAACTTGATCTTGTTAATAAGTTTCGTAGCTGTGACCGGAGGCATTTCAGACGCATTGTATGCTGCATCTCCGTTTACTTTTATAACTGGGGCTGGAATATTCCTCGATATGATCCTCATCTGTATCTCTCCTGTTGCCGGATCTTCTACCATTACAGTATCTGGTCTTAAGACAGCTACTTCAAATACATTGCCGTTGTAGGTGATTTTATTTCCATCTACTTTTTTCTCGTCTCCACTAAATGCTTTGTTAGTACAACATAATAGAGTGACAAGAATGATTGGTGCAATGATAAGCTGCTTAATCTGTGCTATTTTTTTTGATCTTTTAGTTAGCATAACGATACGTTTTTTTAAGGGTGAACGAATAAAGGAATGTGATAGTGCAGGTGCAAGGTTTAGGGAAGATTGTTCTAGCAAGAACTGTCCATATGTTTTAGGAGAGCCATTCATGATGCTATCCGCCTGATACTCGTGTACCATCAGCACTCTTTTTTCAAATAAGTAAATAAGTGGGTTGAACCAGAATAGTATTTGCAATACTCTAACTATCAAAACGTCTATAATGTGTAGCAGTTTGCTATGTCTTAACTCATGCCCAATGATGATAGATAGCTCTTCACCAGAGTAGTTCTCTTTACTGCTAATGAATATGATGTTGAATATAGAGAAAGGAGCAGTATGTCTATTTGTTTCTGCCATGGTATAACCTGATAAACGTTCTTTGCTGCTACTTTTATAAATAGTGTATAGTTGATATACTTCTCTTAATAGTCTGAATGTTACAACTGCAACGCCCATGATATATACTACCCACAGCCATTGTTCCCACCCAAAGGTGACAGATTCTGTTGCAGAAGGTATGCTCTGTCTGACAATAGCTGATTGTTCAATAATAGGTTCAGTATAGTCGAATGTGAAGATGACAGAGCTCTCTTGCCAGGACCATAGCGGTAAGAATACTCCCATGAGTAAAACTGCAGAAAGGTACACTCTGTTATAGGTGTGGTAAGTTTCCTTCTGTAACAACAGGTCGAATACAAGCAGGCCTATCAGCCATACTGCACTCATATTGATAAGATACTGTAGCATATAATAGGTTTTTATTTTTCTGATTTACTATGTCTTTTTTTATGTGCCTCCACATCCCATTTAAAATTCCATATCATGGTATATTCTTCCAGTGGTTGAAGGCCTACTTTTTTTCTTCTTTCATTCACATGTTCAGGGTCTTCAATAGGGGCAACGAAGTAGGCTCCTGTCTCATCACTCCATATCTGGCTGCCATATATTTGTCTGCCCCCTGTATTAAGGGCCACTCTGTCTTCTAGTAGTGCAAGTGATGATGCAGCAAGGTTATGATCTTCTACGGCTTGCCTCATCATTGGCAGATACTTTTGTTGTGTTTTTGTATCCGAGTGTTGTATCACGAGAAATATGACGTTACTATTATTGATGCTTATCAAATCTCTTCCGGGGAAGCCATGCTCTTCTATTATTTGTTCTATTTTGATAAGGTTTACAGAGTCGTAGTAGTTGATGGTAGACCACAGTTCTTTTAACTCTTCAGATTCTCTGCCATAGGTTTCCATAGTATGTTCTATCTCCATCCGATACTTTTGGTCTAGTATCATTATTGAATCCAATTGCGCTATTAGTTCATGGTCAAGCCCTTCTTCTTTAGCTGCCTTGTTGTCCTTTACAATTTGTAGTACTTCATCCCAACGAGCATCTTCTTTTAGAGGGTTCAGGTCTCTATCTATGACCATGTGCGTATAGCTGCTGAAGTCAGCCTTTTCTGCAATCCTGAATAGGTTATGAAATGCAGAGTCGCTATTACCTGCTTGAGCCCATGCGCATGCCGCATTGTATCTGTCATTTGTATGTCCCTTGTTACCTAGTGCTTCAAAAGCTTTCGTATAATAGTTAGCAGCTTCTATGTATTCCTTTTTGTAAAACTGTTCTTCGGCTTGTGATATATACGCCTTGTATAGGGAGTCTTGTTGTGCATATATTGCTGTTGCGCACAACAGCGCTGTTATTAATAGAATGATTTTTTTAGGGTTGTTCATAGGGTCTGTTTATTTATCAGATTGATCAATATTCTTTAGGATATCATTCAGTTCTTTTAAGTCCATGTCTTCATTCTTTACCAGAAAGCTGACCAGCTTTTTAGGCGAGCCACCAAAGTATTTTTCCATCAGGTTCTTTACACCATGCTGTGCATATTCATCTTTAGAGATAGTAGCGCTATACTCATGTGTTTTGCCATATGCCTTATGCTTCACAAAGCCTTTGCGCTCCAGTATACGTACAACAGAGGATATGGTACTATGAGGGATGTCAGGGTCGCCCAACTCATTGATGATATCACGTACAAGACAAGGTTCAATGCGCCAGATGATCTGCATCACTTCATCTTCTGCCTTCGTTAACGACTTCAACTGTTTATTTCGCTTCATAACGTAAATATACGTTATGAAACGTATGAAGCAAATTTATTATTTTTGGACACAAAAAAAGCGGCTTGAAATAAGCCGCCTTCTTTTATCGTGGTTAATTGAAATTATCTCTTCATAAGAGCTAGTTCTATCACTTCATCCATGTCAGATACATAGTGGAACTTCACTCCTTTAATGTAAGTCTTGTCTATCTCTTCAACATCCTTCTGGTTTTGCTCACAGATGATGATCTCTTTGATGCCGGCACGTTTTGCAGCTAACACTTTTTCTTTGATACCTCCTACCGGTAAAACTTGTCCGCGTAGTGTTATCTCACCTGTCATAGCAACGTACGACCTTAGTCTACGACCAGTGAATGCAGAGGTAAGCGCACTAAGCATAGTGATACCTGCGCTTGGTCCATCTTTTGGAGTAGCACCTTCAGGTACGTGTATGTGTACATTATTTTCTGAGAACATCTTTACATCAATACCATACTTCTCGGCATTTGCCTTCAGGTATGATAGCGCAGTGGATGCACTCTCTTTCATTACATTACCCAGGTTTCCCGTTAATACAAGGTCGCCCTTGCCTTTAGATAGTGCAGTCTCAATAAATAGAATATCCCCACCTACTGATGTCCATGCTAGTCCGACAGCTACACCGGCAGGATGTCCTTTTACATATATATCATTATTGAACTTAGGCTTACCCAATACGTCAATAATAAACTCCTCTGTTATCTCAGGGTTTACTTTCTCTTCTAGTGCTATCTTTTTAGCGTAAGACCTCATGATAGCTGCAATAGTTCTGTCTAGCTCACGTACACCGCTTTCGCGAGTATATTCCTGTATGATGCGGCCGAGTATTTTATTAGAGAACTTGATCTTCTCTTTCTTCAACCCGTGCATCTCTTTTTCTTTAGGTATCAGGTGTCTTTTACCTATCTCAATTTTCTCTTCCAGAGAATAGCCGGTAAGGTGGATGATCTCTAGCCTGTCACGTAGAGCAGGTTGTATATCATTAAGACTATTAGCAGTAGCTATAAATAATACCTTAGAAAGGTCGAACTCTAGCTCTAAATAATTATCATAGAAAGTGTTGTTCTGCTCTGGGTCTAATACTTCTAGCAACGCAGAACTCGGATCACCTCTGAAATCTTTACCTACTTTATCGATCTCATCCAGAATAAATACAGGATTCAATGATTTAGCCTTGCGCAATGATTGGATAATGCGCCCGGGCATAGCACCGATATATGTCTTACGGTGCCCGCGTAGTTCACTCTCGTCATGCAGGCCACCTAAGCTCAGGCGTATGTACTTACGATTTACAGAGTGTGCAATACTTTTACCCAGTGATGTTTTACCAATACCCGGAGGACCAACAAAACATAGTATAGGTGACTTCATGTCACCCTTAAGTTTTAGTACTGCCAGGTACTCCAGTATTCTATCTTTTATTTTATCCATGCCATAGTGGTCATGGTCTAATACCTTCTGTGCTTTCTTAAGATCATAGCTATCTTCTGTATGTATACCCCATGGTAGATCCAACATGAGATCTAAGTGGTTGTATATAACAGAATAGTCAGGCGTGCTGGGGTGCATACGCTCCAGCTTTTCAATATTCTTTTTAAACAGCTCTCTCGCGTCCTCAGTGAATTGTACATTCTCTGCACGTTTTTGCAGATCACGTATCTCTCTGTCGTTCGGTTCTCCTCCAAGCTCTTCACGGATAGATTTCAACTGTTGTTGCAAGAAGTATTCACGCTGTTGCTTATCTATATCGGCCCTGGTCTTATTGGTGATCTCATTTTTAAGCTCCAATAACTGCAGGTCTGATTGTAGTAGTTGTAATAGCTTCTCTGCTCTGGTCTTTACATTATCTTCTTCTAATAAAGCCTGCTTATCCTCAAGCTTAGCTGTAATGTTAGAAGAGATAAAATGTATTAGAAAAGAATGATGCTCGATGTTACGCAGTACTATGCTGGTCTCATTAGGCATGTTAGGAGATGATTGAGCTATCTGCTCAGACATATCTTTAATGGAAGATATCAATGCATCAAACTGAGCATCGTCTTTCGGAAAGTCATCATCCAGGTAGTTAACTTTCGCCTTAAAGTAAGGGTCTGTTTGTGTAAACGACTCTACTTTGAAACGAGCACGCCCCATGATGAATACCGTAGTATTCCCATCAGGCATTTTTATTTGCTTAACTATTTTAGCTACGGTACCTGTATGGTAGATGCCATCTACATCAGGATCTTCGTCGTTACCATCTTTTTGCGCTAATACCCCCAGCCATTTGCCTTCTTTCTGAGCCTTGGTAATAGCCTTCACAGACTTTTCTCTGGCTACGGTAATTGGTAATACTACGTTTGGAAATAATACAGTGTTCCTTAATGCAATTACCGGCACATCTTCCGGTAGTTCTCCTTTCTCCTGCTCTCCCATTTCATCTTCGCCTAAAGGAACTATAGGCATAAACTCCATTTCTTCTTCTGACTGGCCTAAAAACATTTCAAAATTTTTCTTCATTACAGACATTTTGTCAATATGACATAACTATAACACCATACTGCATGACATGTATATAGTCAATACTTGTGCCAAAGCCCCTCCGTCTGTTATATTTGCAGTATCGAGGGATATATCTTTTCCTATATTTGTTCCCAAACATAGATTCAGTAATGAATAAACACATTATTACTTGCATTTTCCTACTTTCTTTCATTTTTGTACAACCTCTAGCCTCTTTCGCGCACGAACCTGGTAGTGGTGAGATCGTTTTTGTACCAAAGAAATTTTATGTGAGCTCAGATTTTGATGGGTTCTTATTCACCGTCGGTTTAGATAACGGAGAAAGACCACTTAACCTGGGTCAACCTACAAAATTGACCACTCCAAGATTTACGTACTTCTTCAACATCGGGTTTCATTTAAACTATGATTTTGGTAAGTCTGTAGGTCTCTTTACAGGAGTGTCGGTAAAGAATATGGGTTTTATCGAAAAGCAAACACTTATTGATAGCACTATCAAACGCAGAGTGTATGCAGCAGGTATACCATTAGGCATCAAAATAGGCGACCTTTCAAGAAAGAACTATGCCTTCTTAGGTGGTGGTGTAGACTTCCCTCTGAACTACAGAGAAAAAGGGTTTGTAAAAAGAAATGATAAAGACAAGTTCAACGAATGGTTTAGTGATAGAGTGCCTGCCTATATGCCATACGCTTTCATCGGAGCTAGTGTAAAGCCTGGTGTGTTTATAAAAGTGCAATACTATCCTGGTAATTTCATGAATCCCGACTATTCAGAAACGGTGAATATTAATGGTACTCCAACTGTAATAAAGCCATATTCATTGTATGATGTACAGTTATTGATGTTTAGCTTCGGTTTCAATATTCGCTACAGTACTAAGATGAAGATCAATCATAAAGATCATGACGGTAACTTAGAGCCTATCATGTAAAAATATTTCCTGAATATAAAAGAAGGCTTCTCTTTGAGAAGCCTTCTTTAGTTATCTAAAGTATGGTTTTCTTATTGTATTAATAACTGATCAAGAGTGGAATGCAGATCGTCGCCACGTAGGTCTCTTGCTACAATATTTCCTTCAGGGTCTACCAAGAAGTTTGTTGGTATGGCGTTCACATCGTAGTTACGTGCAGCCATCGACTCCCAACCTCTTAAGTCACTTACATGTGTCCATGTAAGCTTGTCTTTTTGTATTGCTTCCTGCCAGTTGTCTTTTTCTGTGTCTAGAGATACACCTAGTATAGTAAAGTTCTTGCTTTTGAACTTGTTGAATGCATTTACAACATTTGGGTTTTCTTTTCTACATGGTCCGCACCATGATGCCCAAAAGTCTATAAGTACATACTGACCTTTAAATGATGCCAGACTCACTACTTTACCATCAGGAGTTTCTAAACTGATCTCCGGTGCAGGTTTGCCGATAACAGGTCCGCTGGATGCAGGCATTTGGTTCATAGCCATCATCTGTTTGTACTTATCTGTAAACTCTGTAGCTAGTTTAGAGTCAGGAAAACGTGTTTCCAGATTTTGTACAAATACTTCCATAAACTCTTTCTCTACCTGTGGGTTCAGCATTTTAGCAGCGAATAGTGCGTTAGGCAAGTGTTTCGTCGTGTCGGCATATTGCTCTATATATTCTATGAAACGCTGATTCATACTGCGCATATCAGTAACAGCTGTTGCGAGCATAGAGTCATCCCCTTTTGCACGTAAGCTATCCATCACTATTTCCATGGTGTTGAAATCACGCAAGTGTTCTCTGACAACTACTAGGAATGTTCTTAGCCCCGTAGATGCTTCAGATCCTGTGACATCTGCTTTCTCAATAGCAGGCCAGTTACCTGTTACTTTAAGATTCCCTTTGTCTATGGATAACAGAACATATCTGTTGTCTTTAAATCTCAGCCTGTAGAGCGAAGGCTCGGGTGTTGTGCCGGAAAGCTCAAACTCACCTTTTTTGTCTGATCTTGTTGAGTCTATTACAATAAAATCATTAATGCCTATTTCTTCAAGATAGATATCCTGCTCAGGCATATTATTTACAGAGCCTATAATAGAAAACTTATTTGCATTGTCTTCACAAGCTGTAATTCCTAAAACAGTAAATAAAACAAGTAGATATTTTATCCGCATGTATGGTATTAGTTTGTCACAAACCTAAATAATTATTTGCGTTAAAATGAGCAGATGCCCCTACAGGTTACAGATTCGGGAAATTTTTAACAATAAAATGCTTAATGACAATTCTCTGACACAGAGGTGTCTTTTCTAGCTGATATTTGTGTTGCAATGAGAATGAAAGGTTTATTTAGCTTGTATGCCTTATTGGTAGGGATTACTATGGTCTCTTGTCAGAAAGAGGAGCCACCTCTGAGATTGCCGGAAAAGGGGGACTCTTCGTTTGCCACCGTTGAGATGGGGGAGGATTATGTAGATCAACTATTTTATGACTTCGAGTCAGGTAGTGTGGTGCACATCAGCGAGATCAATAGCTGGGACCTTGCCTTTGAAGCTTCTTCTCAGGGCAATAGCATATTTATGAATGGTGGAGCAGATGTTTCCATTTATAACACTCACGAGACCAACCTGAATGATGTACTCTCTGGCCCCGGTCAGTTTAGTGAGGATTGGGAATTTGATGCCCCTTGTGGTTTGCCTGATTCGACGGCTATAGGTAACTGGGCTACTCACACAGGAACTTCTAAGAACGAAGTGTATATCATCAAGCTTAACTCTACTAACAATCCGAACAATATGAAGAAGATCAAATTGTTGTCGGTAACCAGTACTGAGTATGTGATGGAATATGCAGATCTTGAAGAACCTTATGGTAAAACTATTGCTATCCCTAAAGACGATAATTACAATTATTCTTATTTCTCTTTCAAGGATGGTGGGCAGATAGTACAGCCTGATCCTCCTAAGAATACCTGGGATATTGTATTTACCAGATATAGATATATATATCGCGAGCTGGATGACTTCCCTTATGTTGTAACTGGGGCATTGCTTAATCCGTATAATACATCAGCGTTTTTAGATACACTTAATGAATTTGATGCCATAGGGGTAAATGTGCTTACGGGAAGAGAGTTCTCAAATCATCGTGATGCCATAGGGTTCTCCTGGAAGTATTATGACATAGATAATGCCAGATACACTGTAGATCAGAAAAAGACCTACGTTATTAAGACCAAAGATGAGCAGTATTGGAAACTGCACTTCCTGGACTTCTACAATAAGCAAGGTGTAAAAGGTACACCTTCCTTTGAGTATCAGCGTTTAAAATAGAGTTTCATAGTTGTTTGATAATATATTAGAGGGTAGCAATATTGCTGCCCTTTATTATTTTCGCGCGGTAATGATACGTACCTTGTTAATAACCCTACTGTTATTCACAGCGAATATTGCCTCAGCCCAGTGGGTGGATTCTATGGAGCAATGCCTGGATATTAACCTCAAAGAAATAGACTTTAAAAAGCAACCTAAAGAGTATGCATACTTTAGAGTAGCATATAAAGCAGAAAATGGCTACTGGAGGGTAAGGATGTATTATTTTGATACAAAGACCTTATATTATGAAGGCACTTTCTCCGAATACATAAATGACAGTTTTCAGGTAAGAGAAGGGTTATGTACGGGGTACTATAGGAATGGTAATGTAAGAAGCACTGGCAAGTTTCTGCATGATACCAAGGTAGGACTGCATAGAAGCTATTATTATACAGGAATCCCAATGGACTCTACATATTACAAGATAAATGGTTTACCTTATCATAAAGCATATAAATGGAGTCACAAGGGTAGCCTAACGACATATGCAGAGTTTGACCGTGAAGGGTCTGGCAAAGGTGTTGTGAAGGGTTACTATGAGGATAGTAGTATAAAGTATTCAGGACAATACGCAGCAGGCAACCACCGTGATAGTATATGGAGCTATTATAATAAAGATGGCAGCTTACTAGGTATAGATGTATATGATAATGGAGAGCTGCTAAGTTATGAGAACTATGATAGTACAGGTGCAAAAGTTAACTGTGAAAATGATACAATTATGTCGGACCCTGGCTATAATGTAAATAGTTATTTAGCTAAAAATGTTCGTTACCCTAACGATGCGAAAGAAAATGGTCAAGATGGATCTGTTTATATAAATTTTATAGTTTCTGAAGAAGGTATACTGCATGACTTTTACATAGAAAAAAGCTCTGGTTACTATAGTTTGGATAACGAAGCGATGAGGGTGATAAAACTATTGCCAAAATGGAATCCTGGGTTAGAGTTTTGCAGGCCTATTCATATATGGTATACTTTGCCTGTTACGTTTCGGTTGGAATAATACCTTTTTATGCAAACGCTTACACTTGTGCAAAAAAAATAATTTAATAACATGCTATTTTAATGTTGTTCATATTTGAGATTTAAGTGCCAGAGCCTTACCTTTGCGCAAAATTTCAATTACATTATCTCTTTATATTAAATAACAGATATGCCAAACGTTGGTACGATTAAACAGATCATTGGTCCGGTAATAGATGTTCACTTCGGTGCAGATAGTAAGCTGCCTGAGATCTATAACGCATTGGAGATCAAGCGCGAAACAGGCGATACACTAGTATTAGAAGTACAGCAGCACCTAGGTGAAGATAGCGTACGTTGTGTAGCGATGGATAGTACTGAAGGTCTTGTACGCGGTACAGAAGTGAAAGATACAGGTAAAGCTATTGCGATGCCTACCGGCGAGCAAATTAACGGTAGACTGTTTAACGTAACGGGTGATGCTATCGATGGTCTTCCTCAGCCAAACAAAGAGGGTGGACGTCCGATACACGCAAAACCTCCAAAATTTGAAAATCTAAGTACAGCATCTGAGATACTTTACACAGGTATTAAAGTAATTGACCTTATCGAGCCTTATGCAAAAGGTGGTAAGATCGGTCTTTTCGGTGGTGCCGGTGTGGGTAAAACAGTATTGATACAAGAGCTGATCAACAACATTGCAAAGGCATATAGCGGTCTTTCTGTATTTGCCGGTGTGGGTGAGCGTACTCGTGAGGGTAACGACCTTATGCGTGAGATGATCGAAGCTGGTATCGTTAAATATGGTGACGCCTTCAAAGAAAGTATGGAAGAAGGTGGTTGGGACCTGAGCAAGGTTGACCTTAACGAACTAAAAGATTCAAAAGCAACATTCGTATTCGGTCAGATGAATGAGCCTCCTGGAGCACGTGCTCGTGTGGCTTTATCTGGTCTTACAATGGCAGAATATTTCCGTGATGGTGACGGTTCAGGAAAAGGTAAGGATATCCTTTTCTTCGTAGATAACATCTTCCGTTTCACTCAGGCAGGTTC
>CAZHDM010000012.1:65013-101307 GCA_964531655.1 uncultured Flavipsychrobacter sp. | reverse complement strand
GTAAGGATATCCTTTTCTTCGTAGATAACATCTTCCGTTTCACTCAGGCAGGTTCTGAGGTATCGGCACTACTTGGTCGTATGCCATCAGCGGTGGGTTATCAGCCTACACTTGCTACAGAGATGGGTTTAATGCAGGAGCGTATTACTTCTACTAAGAACGGTTCTATTACATCTGTACAGGCAGTATATGTACCTGCGGATGACCTTACGGATCCGGCGCCGGCAACAACTTTCGCTCACCTGGATGCAACAACGGTATTGAGTCGTAAGATTGCCGATCTTGGTATCTATCCTGCGGTGGATCCATTGGATTCTACTTCTCGTATCCTTACTCCTGCTATCGTGGGTGATGAGCACTATAAATGTGCAGATAGAGTGAAGTCTATATTACAGCGTTATAAGGAGCTACAAGATATCATCGCTATCCTTGGTATGGATGAGTTGAGTGAAGAAGATAAACTAATCGTATCTCGTGCACGTCGTGTTCAGCGTTTCTTATCTCAGCCATTCCACGTGGCAGAGCAGTTCACTGGTCTACAGGGTGTACTTGTACCTATCGAGGAAACTATCCGTGGTTTCAATATGATCATGGACGGTGAGGTGGATGAGTATCCGGAAGCGGCATTCAACCTTGTAGGTTCTATTGACGATGCGATAGAAAAAGGTAAAAAACTTATCGCTCAGTCTAAAAAATAATAACTGGCAGCGGGTGACCGCAGCATAGTTTTTTGAATACTATTTTAATTTGCTCATATGCAATTAGATATATTAACACCCGAAAAAAACATCTATAGTGGCGAGGTATACGGTGTACAGTTGCCTGGTATCGAAGGTTCTTTCGAGATACTGGAAAAGCACGCACCAATGATCGCAACTCTGGGTAAGGGTAAAATGAAAATTTTAAAGGATAAGAATACTTCAGAGCTTTTCGAGATCACAGGTGGTTTTGTAGAAGTGCTGAACAACAAAGCCAGCGTACTGATAGAAGGTGCTGAGGCTAAAGGATAAGCTTATCTTTAAATAATATTTAAAAGGGGTTACTGTATGGTAATCCCTTTTTGTTTTTTACTTCATACTTTTGGTGCTCAGTGAACTTATCTCTCTTCATAGCACGCAGATACATGCTCGCACAAAAGGGGCGTTTTTCTGCTTTTATCATCAGGCTGGCCATTATAGCTACAGCACTCAGTGTTGCTGCTATGATAGTGTCTGTGGCTTTGATAACGGGCTTTAAGTATGAGATAAGAGAGAAGCTGTACAACTACTGGGGGCATATACATGTCAAACAGTATGCACCTAATAACAATTCCATCATCTCGCCCGACCCTGTGCGTAGAGACTACGGTCTTGAAGAGCAGATAATGAGTCTGCCTGAAGTACAAACGGTAATACCTTTTGCTATTCGACCCGGTATTGTGAATGCGAATAAAATGATGGAAGGTATTCTGCTAAAGGGTATCGACGCATCTTACGACCTTTCAACACTTACAGATACCAGACTGGACTTTAGCGATAGCAGCTACTCCAAAGAACTGATACTATCTACTACTACGCTGGACAGGCTTTCTTTGAAAGAGGGTGATGATATGCTGCTGTATTTTCTGGAGCCGGGGGCTACATTCCCGCGCATCAGGAAGGTGCAGGTAGTAGGCAGCTATCATACAGGTATGGCAGAGATAGACAAGAGCTATGCTATGTGCGATATCAGGCTGCTGCAACACATCAACCAGTGGGCACCTGATGAGATAAACGGCTATCAGATAAAACTATCTGATGCTGCTTATTCCGACTCTGTAGCTAACCAGATATTCTACAATATCATACCCCGCGATAGCAGACTCACTACAGAGACCATGCAGGAGATATATCCTGCAGTGTACGATTGGCTGAACCTGCAAGATGTGAATGCACGCATTGTACTCATCATCATGGCTATAGTAGCGATAATTAACTTAACCGTAGCATTGCTCATACTCATAGTAGAGCAAGCCAGAATGATTGGCTTATTAAAAGCACTGGGCATGAATGAAAAGCAGATGAGAAAAATATTTCTCTACCATGCTTCATTGATCGGTATGATAGGCGTAGCCGTAGGTGTGGTGGTAGGGCTTGGCTTATGCATATTGCAGTTAGAGACGGGTATGCTGAAGCTGTCTGAGGCTACCTACTACATGCAGTATGTACCTATTAAGATCATATGGTGGCACCCAGTGATTATTAGTATCGCCACACTATTACTCTGCATACTTTGCATGTGGTTACCAACGTTGTATATTCGTCGTATACAGCCTGCAAAGGTGTTACAATTCAAATAAGGAGAGGTTTTGACTAATAAGGAACAATACAGAAGTTTTTGTGCGGAAGAAAAAAGTATTCCTCTTTTTCTGAAAAGCTGGTGGCTGGACGCACTGTGTGACGATTGGGATGTGGCGATTATAAAGAACGGTGATAAAATAAGCGGCGTATGGCCATACAGGCTGGAAAACAAGCTGGGGGTTACCTTGTTACGCAACCAACCGCTAACGCCTTATTTAGGTCCTTATGTGATTTACCCACCAGACCTTAAAGAAAGTAAGCGCGACAATTTTCAACATGAGACAATAAGTGCTTTGCTGGATCAGCTGCCTGATGCTAAGTACATGCATATATCAGCATTTCCCGGTATGAAGCAGTTGGGGCTCTTCAACAAAGCAGGTATAGATGTGAATGTAAGACAGACCTTTCTGATGTCGCTGCATGAGCGTATAGATACATTGTTTGATAAGCTGAATGAGAACTACCGCAGAAACATCCGTAAGACTGAAATAGAGATTGACATCGAAGATGAGCCAGAGCAGATAAAGAAACTATGGGAGTTTCAGAAAGCTACACTGGATAGAAAAGATGTAAATATGCACTTCTCAGAGGAGCTGCTGGTACGCCTCTTTGAAGCGTGCGTAATAGAGCATTGTGCGGCTTTATGGGTGGCTCGTAAGGATGGTGAGATAAAGGCGATCTTATGGCACGTGTGGGATGACCACTGTGCCTACTATCTGGTAGGTGGTAAGAACCCAACTACAAAAGACAATCGCTCTATGACAGCGTTGATATGGCACGCCATCACAGAGTCTAAAGTGATGGATAAAAAAGTGTTTGACTTTGAAGGCAGTATGGATCCCGGTGTAGAAAAATTCTTCCGCAACTTTGGTGCAGAACGCGAGTTGTATATGGTCTTGCAAAAAAACACCTCGCTACTCTGGAAGATAAAAGAGCGTATACTTTAAGCTTACTTCAGCTCATACTCTAATCGCACGGTTATACTCGCAGTTTTATCACGGTCTTTGGTATTGAAGGCTCCACCATAAGTGTAATCCTCGTTACTATACTGTCCTGTTATTTGGAATACACCCATTGATGATTTTTTGAGGTCGCCCAATTTACTGTCAGCATGTTCAGCTATACTTTCAGCACGGTTGCGTGCATCATCAGCAGCACTTTCCAGTAGTTTTATTTTCAGGTTACTCAGCTTGGTGTAGTAGTATTGAGGTTGCTCAGAGCTTAGTTCAATGCCAGACTCTAATAGCTCTGTTATCTCACGAGATATACGTTCTACATTATTGATGTTTTGCGACTTCACCTTTACTGATTGGCGCAGCTGATACCCATTGAATGTCCTGCCTGTTTGCATCCCGTTATCATTGTAATGGTAGTTAAACAGCTTATCAATAACTATGGAAGAGAATACAATTTCAGAGTCGGCGATACTGCTTTTCTTCAGGTACTCCCTTACCTGTAGCTCATCACTCTTCAGTGCCTTGTAAGCATCTTTCAGGTCATAAAAGCTACGGCTGTAGCTGGCAGACCATACGATAAGGTCTGCAGAGAAATCATGCTCTGCACTACCCACTACACTTACTGTATTTACAGAGCTGTATTTATAGTTGTAAGCTCTGCCTATCAGGTATCCTGTTATGATGATCGATAGTCCGAGTATGATGGCTACTGCTGTACGCATACTATGAAGTTAGTTAGATTTTTTCTTTGGTGCTACTGCTGATTCTTTAAAAATGTGCTAATGTCATTCATCCATTCTGCTTTATACTTTTTCATATAGTTCTCATGACCTGCATCCGGGTATATTTTTAGTGACTTTTTTGTATTCAGATTTGTGTAGATATCATCGATCTCTTCTCGACTTACACGCTTGTCTTTCGCTCCGTACATAAGTAAGGTAGGGCTGGTGATGCTAGCGGCATATTTAGCAGGGTTATGACCAAATGCCCAAAATCCATTTTCCACTCCTCCCCAGAACACCAGAAGCCCTGCCATAGGGAATGTCGGTGCATTCATCGAATGAAACCTGGCACAGACTGTTTTATACATACTCCCGAAAGGACATTCAATGATAACCCCATCCGCTTGAATATTGTAATCATAGAAGGCCTTCATTATTGCTACTGCACCCATCGAAGTGCCAAACAGGTAAACGTGTTCCTTGCCTGATTGATTAAGGTATTCTACGCAGGTTTTCACCTGCTCAGCTTCTTTATAGCCAATAGTAGTTTGGAACCCTTCGGAGCCACCAGACCCCATAAAGTCTACTAATAACACATTGTAGCCCAGCTCCTGTATAGCATATGCTTTGTCCAGCATGCGTGATTTACTGCCGATATATCCATGGAAAACAATAAAAGTGCCTTTTGCCTTAGGAGTATGCAGCATCCAGCATTCTATCTGCTTGTTGCTTTGCAGGTATATTTGTTCATAAGGTACAGAGGGTAGTTCCTTATTGCGCGGTTTTGGATTGTTCACACCTGCAAAAAGCGTTGTTAGTTTCTCAGATGTGCTTAACTGTTCAGGTCGCTTTGTTCTGTCAGATATATCATCAGAAAAGTGGGTGAACTTATAAGCGTGTACAGCCGCTATAACGTTTAATATCACTACAAGTGTCAGGGCTACCCACAGTAGTTTTTTTAGGGTGGATTTCTTGTTCAAGGTCTAGTATTATGTATTACTGATAGCTGATGAAATTAGGCGTTTAAGCTGGGCTGAAAACTAACAGATTTGTTATTTTTCTAATAGTGGGCATATCTGTAACGAAATCAATGTTTTGCCTGTAGCAATGATGTCTGCCATTCCCACATTACAAATTGGCACTATATCAGCCTGTTTTACGACATTTTGTCCCTGTTTTAGGCTATGGCAAACTTATTGCGCTTACATTCGCGGATGTTTTTCAAAAAAAATAATAAAATGACTGATAAAGCGACAGAACAAGAGCCAATAACTAACGAAGGCGCTGATGAGCAGGAGCAACTAAATAAAGAGGAACTAGAGAACGAAACAGGTAGTGAAGTAGAAGATACAGCAGCGGAAGAGGAGCCTGTAGATGAGTATCAGAAATTACAGAACGAGCTGGAAGAGGTGAAGGACAAGAACCTGCGCCTTGTTGCTGAGTTTGACAACTATAGAAAACGCATGGCAAAAGAGCGTTTGGAGCTGGTAGCTACTGCTGGTAAAGAAACTATCAAAGACTTACTTGATGTCCTCGATGATTGCGACCGTGCAGCCAAGCAAATGGAGAATGACGAAAACCTTACTAGTGTGAAAGAAGGGGCAAATCTTGTTTTTCATAAATTGCGCAACATTTTGCAACAAAAAGGGCTGAAAGAAATGGAGTCGATGAACACCGAGTTTGACCCTGAGTTACACGAAGCGATAACGGAAATACCGGCACCTGATGAAAGTATGCAAGGTAAAGTGATAGACGTGGTTCAGCCGGGCTATTACTTGAATGACAAGCTTATCCGTCACGCTAAAGTTGTTGTTGGTAAATAATATCAGCAACAAATACTATTACTAATAACTACTAAAGCCTCGTAAGAGGCGCAAGCATATGGCAAAAAGAGATTATTACGAAGTACTGGGAGTAGCTAAAGGAGCTAGTGCAGATGAGATCAAGAAGGCTTATAGAAAGATAGCTCTTAAGTACCACCCGGACCGTAACCCTGGAGATTCTGAAGCGGAAGACAAGTTTAAAGAAGCAGCAGAAGCATATGACGTGTTGAGCAATACCGACAAGCGTGCTCAGTATGATCGTTTTGGTCATGCGGGTATGAGTGGAGCTGCAGGTGGCGGTTTCGGCGGCGGCGGTTTCGGCGGTGGCGGTATGAATATGGATGACATATTCCAGAACTTCGGTGACATATTTGGTGATGAAGGCTTCGGTAGCTTCTTCGGTGGCGGCGGTGGTCGCCAGAGAGGCGGTCCAAGAAGAGGTACACGTGGTGCCAACCTTCGCGTGAAGCTGAAAATGAGTTATGCTGACATAGCTCATGGTGCCAATAAGAAGATCAAGGTTAAGAAGTACGTGTCTTGTAACACATGTAACGGTAGTGGTGCGAAAGACAGTGCCTCTGTACAGAACTGTGGTACTTGTGGTGGTAGCGGTCAGGTAAGAAAAGTACAAAGCACCTTCCTTGGCCAAATGCAGACGGTTACTACATGCCCTACATGTAATGGTGAGGGTACACAGATAAAATCAAAATGTACCACTTGTAAAGGTGAGGGTAGAGTATATGGTGAAGAGACCATCAATATAGATATACCTGCCGGTGTGCATGATGGTATGCAGCTAAGTATGAACGGTGCTGGTAATGCCGGTGAGCGTGGCGGCCCTAATGGAGACTTATTGATATTGATAGAGGAAGAGAAGCATCCGCATCTTAAACGCAGTGATCTAGATGTTATCTATCACTTACACTTATCATTCCCTGAGGTGGTAATGGGTACATCTGTTGAAGTGCCTACCATAGACGGCAAAGCAAGGATAAAGATACCTGCAGGTACACAAAGTGGTAAGATATTTAGATTGAAAGGCAAAGGCTTCCCGGGCTTCCAAAGCTATGAGAAAGGTGATCAATTAGTAGAAGTGAACGTATGGACACCACAGGAACTAACTGATGCTGAAAGAGACTCCATCACTAAGATGGCAGGTTCTCCAAACTTTAAACCGAACGAAAGTGCTGCCAAAGCAAAGGAGGACGACAGGAGTTTTTTCGATAAGATAAAAGACGCATTCGGGGGTAATTAACCCCCTTTTTTATGTGGCAGGGTAGTTGTCAACAGGTATCTTGTATACAGGGTCTTCAATGATGTTAACATCTATTATTCCCTCTGCATTCTTCAATAGCTGACGGCAGTCTTTACTCAAGTGTCTCAAATGTAAGCTCTTTCCCGCAGCACGATATTTCTCAGTTATCCTGTTTAGTGCTTCTATACCTGACATGTCTGCAATGCGGCTTTCGGCAAAGTCTATGATCACTTCGTTAGGGTCACTAGCTATGTCAAACTTATCGTTAAAAGCAGATATGCTACCGAAGAAGAGCGGACCATATATCTCGTAGTGTTTTACTCCCGCATCGTCTACATACTTTCTGGCACGGATGCGTTTTGCATTCTCCCATGCAAATACAAGAGCAGCAATAACTACACCAATCAATACTGCTAATGCCAGGTTATGTAAGAAAACAGTTACAATAGCTACAATAGCAATTACTAGTACATCGTGTGTAGGCATTTTACCAACAGTTCTGATACTTGCCCATTCAAACGTACCTACTGATACCATGATCATTAGACCCGTAAGTGCAGCCATAGGTAACTGCTGTATCAACTCTGCACCAAACATGATGAATACCAGCAACATCACAGCAGCTACAATACCGGATAAGCGCGCCCTGGCTCCTGACGATATATTGATAAGGCTCTGACCTATCATAGCGCAACCACCCATACCAAATAAGAAGCCTGAGGCAAAGTTGCCTATACCCTGAGCAACACATTCTTTGTTACCACGGCCACGTGTACTGGTGATTTCGTCAATCAGGTTAAGCGTTAACAGGCTTTCTATAAGCCCCACGCCCGCTACTATCAGAGCATATGGAAAGATGACCTTAAGCATCTCCATATCATAAGGTACATCAGGGATATGTAGTGGCGGGAAGCCGCCTTGTATGGATGCTATATCTCCTACAGTCTTTGTGTCCACATCAAAACCTATAACAATAGCTGATACAACAAGTATAGCCGTTAAAGATGCGGGTATGGCTTTGGTCAGCTTTGGCAATAACCATATAATAAGTATAGTAAGAGCTACTAAGCCTAACATAACAAGCATGGGGGTGCCTGTCATCCAATGCTGCTCACCTGCTTCATCTACATATTTGAACTGTGCCAGCTGTGCCATAAATATCACTATAGCCAGACCGTTCACAAAACCATACATAACAGATTGCGGAACCAAGCGTATGAACTTACCTAACCTGAACAATCCTGCAGATACCTGTATGATACCGGCTAGTATAACTGTGGCAAAAACATATTCCTGACCGTGAGACTGTACCAAGCTGGCTATAACTACCGCCACAGCTCCGGTAGCACCTGATATCATACCAGGGCGACCGCCTAGAACAGATGTACACAAACCCATCACGAAAGCAGCATATAAACCAATAAGCGGCGACAAACCAGCTATCAAAGAAAAGGCAACAGCTTCCGGTATTAATGCAAGTGCTACAGTAAGTCCTGATAGTATTTCTGATTTGTAGTCAACTTTTTGCTTGAAGTCAAATAAGTTCAGATATGCTTTCATATGCCTGAAATTTTTAAGAAGGCGCAAAGGTATGGTATTACAAATTTATACAGGCATTATAGCGTATAAAGCTTACATCAACTTCTACTATCTTGCGTATAAATGAACAGGAAGGTTGTAAAAACAGCAGATGGCTCAGATACAATATCAGTAGATGAGCTTGGTGTGAGTTATCATAGTAAGCATGGTGCGATACAGGAAAGTATGCATGTTTTTATCGAAGCTGGTCTAGCATTCTATAAAACACAAATGCCAGATAAACAGTCAATTAGAGTGTTTGAGATGGGGTTGGGTACAGGACTGAATGCCTTACTAACACACCAATATGCTCATAAAAACAGCGTGAATATATCGTATACAGCTGTAGAGCAATATCCTGCTACGAAGGAAGAAGTAAGTGTACTTAACTATAGTTCATTATTACAAGATGATACCAATATATTGACCAATATTCATACATCAGAATGGGAGAAGGTAACTGGTGTATCTGATACTTTCTCTTTCAAAAAAGTCCATACTTCATTGCAGGAGTATGTTCCTGATGAACAGTATGATATTATATACTATGATGCTTTTGCACCTAATGCTCAACCCGAGCTATGGACTACGGACATCTTCAGCAAACTGTATAGCATGATGAGTGATAATGCTATACTAGTGACCTATTGCAGCAAAGGTGATGTACGCAGAGCTATGCTGTCAGTAGGTTTTGATGTGCAGAAGATACCCGGTCCGCCCGGTAAAAGAGAAATGCTCAGAGCTACAAAACCTATTAAACCTTAGCTTCGGACTTTGCTGCCTTCTTTCTCGATTTAGATTTTGTAAGTAATTCAAACAGAATGTCTTGCTGTACATTCAGGCTATTAAATACAGGCACATTGGTGTATTCTTTCAACTCCTGTATATGTAATGGCGAGCTGGAACATACTCCTGATATAGCATCAGGCTTCAGGTTGAACTTTCTTTTCAATACCTCAAGTCCGCCGATAGCACCAAAAGAGTCAGCAGCACAGAAAATAAGTTTATGTATTCTGTTCTTTACATCGTCTGATTCGAGTAGCATAGCGGTTTCACGCTGGTTGATACCGTCAGCAAATTCTACTACCCAATAGTTCTCTTTATTGTTAGCAAACTTCAGATCAATAGTATTGAATATGTTGAGTAACTCTTCACGTTCGATAAGGTATGTGGAAGGGTAGCCTAAGAAAGAAAAGTCGTTGTAGTGAGAAGCCCCAGCGTCATTGAAACTCAGAATATCTTTCAAACTTGCTGTACCTGTCACCTTTGATGCTCGTACCTCTTTACCGCCAACTGTTAGTGCATAGGTACATGCTGTAGCAGCAGCACTTTTGCCCGAGTTCATCGCTGTACCTATAACCAATATCAGCTTTGCTCGTGGTGTTTTCTTAACGGTCTTTTTGGGTTGTAGTAGCGGATAGTTCTTAGTGTTTACTATCTCATTATTATGGTTGTATACGTAGCCTAAAGGCTTGATAACAGTAGGTGATATAACCTTGGCACTCTTAGATAAAACCTTACCTACTATGCCTGAGCGTGCAAGTAGCTCTATAGTTTCAAAGTCGGCATTATCAGGTACTATACCTTCATAGTAATCCGGCGCGTACCTGTTACCAAAAATAAATACTGCATTAGATCCGGGGTGAATGGTGTGTATCCTCCCTTGACTGTTCTCTAGTGATGAGTGCTGGCCAATGCGCACCACTTTTCCGTACATTACGTCGCCAATTTGGGGAGCTCTGTCGATAGGTTTGTAGCCGGCAAAATGTTTTGCAGATAAAGTGTAACCTGCGCTGGGTAAAATGTACCCTTTCTTTAATTTTTGCATTTTGAAAATGATACGGATGGTTTAAATCCAATGCGAAATTATGCGAAATATTCTGATGCAAATATGATTTGTTTGTGAAGCAACAGATAATATTCTTTAATATCTTTTACTCTTTTAATACATTTATTTCTATGAACAAGAGACCTGTAATAAAACTTATACCTTCCCCCGCTGATAAAGCTATACAGGCTCTAGGTTGGGGTTTGTTGGCCCTACTCTGGGGGGTCTCTGTTTATGCCTATATAAGTATGCCGGATATCGTCCCTACACACTTTAACGCTAAAGGAGAGGTGAATGCAACAGGTAACAAGTCAACAATATGGATAATACCGATTATTGCTTCTGTGACATATTTAATGCTGACATTGCTGAATAGATACCCGCATTTGTTTAATTACACTGTTCAGATAACAGAAGAAAATGCTGAATATCAGTATACAATGGCTACTCGTCTACTACGAGTCGTAAACCTTACTGTAGTAATAGTTTTCCTGATAATAGTGTCTCTGATATATGCCATCGCTCATGGTATCATGGAAGATACAGGTGTGTTTGTAATCATCCTGGTAACCCTATTGCCTATAATGCCTGTAGTGTGGTATTTCATTAAGCTAAAGAGGAAGCCTAAGCAGTAAAATATTACTTGAGTCTTGATTGAAATATACACTCCTGAATGTAATATTGCAGTCTGAATTTATACAAGCATTGTTGAATATTAACTTACTGCTGACCTATGTGGGAGAGATATGAAGAGCTGATAAATGGGTTTGTAGATAACAACTTAGGAGTCTCCAACTTCTTTATTCCTGAGCCTTTAGTTGCTGCGTTGCGTAGCCATCTGGAAGAGCAATATTTTGACGGACAGTTTACTGTGGCAGGTATTGGTGATGTAAACAATCGCGTAGTGAATAGCACGATACGCAGAGACAAAATATTCTGGATAGATAGCAGCACCAAAATAAAAGCCGAGCAGGATTTCATAGAACTGGTAGAAGGTTTTATATTATATCTGAACAGAACCTGTTATACAGGTATCAACGCCTATGAGTTTCATTATGCAGTATATGAGCCCGGTACTTTTTATAAGCGTCATAAAGATCAGTTTAAAACTAACAGTGCCAGAAAATTCTCATTAGTGTCTTACCTGAACGACGATTGGCAAGAGACCGACGGCGGTAATTTGATGTTGTATCCTAATGAGGAAACAATAGTAAGCATACCACCTACTGCAGGTAAGACTGTATTCTTCAAGAGTGATGAGATGGAACATGAAGTAGCAGTGTGTACGCGTCCGAGATTAAGTATTACCGGCTGGCTGAAAAGAGTATAGTTACTCTATTGCCAAGCGTATACATAGTATACTCAATACTATAGTTACAGGAGTAAAAATGATAGCTTCCAGTACATTACTCGACATAAGGTTGCCCAACGTGTTGAATGCAAACAAAGCTGCAAAAAGCCATAAGAATGTTTTTAGCACCAGAGCAGGAGCAGTTGTCTTTAAGTAGTTTGCTCTTACAGCTATTATAAGCATCAAAAAGAGATTGATGGAAATAGACATGCTCTCCAGAGCCAGCATCTGATCATGATCTTTAAGTCGTCCGCCCCATACTATGTTATATGGTATAATACCGATAACTATCAGCAAGTGAAATAGTGTTAGTGCTGTAAGGAGTGCTAAAGCTAATTTAGCAGCAAGATGAAAGCGTATCTTTTTGAGCATGTGCAAATGTAACTACAAGTGGAAAATAGAGAAAGCTTTTCAGTCGTTATAATAAGATATAAACGCTAATCAATATTCTTCTCGCAGGTTATTTTCCAAAACTTTTGAGATGATTTATTGTCAGCGTTCTTTACCGGCTCCTCTATCTCAACTGCTTCAATAAGATCATACTCACCAAACTCATCTGCTATAGATTCTGAATCATAAAAGAAGAGCTCAATACCATGTGGTGTTTTAAACCTGTTTGGGCTTAACTCCTCACCTTGTCCGTATGCACTGTCTTGTGATGAAATAGTAGTAAACACCATAAAGCCTCCGTCATGCAACTGGTTGTAGCAGTCTTTTATCAACTTTGCTCTTTCAGCTTTATTCAAGAGGTGAATTAAAGCGTGACAGAAAATGCCATCATAAAGTTCTGCATCATATGGCATATCGTTAACAGGACCGTGATAAACTTTTACCATATCTCCATAATGATCTTCAGACAGCTGAATAGCTGTTTGAGAGATTTCTATACCCGTAACAAGCATACCGTTGTCAACGAATATTTTGGCGTTTCTTCCATAACCAAATCCGGGTATTAATACATTGGTTACATTCTTTTTCTGAAATAACTCTGTGGTTGCAATAGCTGAGTCTGTGGGTTCAAACCCCCACATCGTTTGTTTTTCTTTAAAGCTTTCTTCCCAGAATTCTGCCATATTCTATGTTTAGAAGTAATGTATTCGTGCAAGTTAGCATTTAGGAGAATAGAGTAAATACACAACTACAAATAGCTACATAACTAATAAGTTTTCATAGTCTTAGCATAAGTTCTCACCTTTGCGCCGGAAATGTTGTAGACATGTATCGATTGCAAAGAGTTTTTTTTACGCTTATCTTTTTACTGTTAACTGTATCTGTAGTTGCACAGAGCAAGTTGAGCATTACCGGTCAGCTGATATCATCAAGAACTAAAGAGCCCATATCATTTGCCACAGTCACTGTGAATAGTACAAGTACTAAGAAGGTGATCACAGGTGCGCAGACGCAGAATGACGGTAGTTTTACTTTGTCTACAGATTCGACGAACATTTACCTTTCTATCAGTAATATAGGTTTTGAAAGCAAGACTATCCGCAACCTGAATGTTAGCAATAACAACATAGATTTAGGAAAGATCATTCTTAAAGAGAACTCGCAATGGATGGAAGAAGTACAGATAGTAGAAGAAAAATCTACTATAGAGTTTAAGCTAGACAAGAGAGTGTTTAATGTGGGTTCTGATCTGAGTAGTACCGGTATGGGTGCGTTGGACTTACTTAACAACGTTCCTTCTGTTAATGTAGATATTGAGGGACAAATAAGCTTAAGAGGTAATGCCGGTGTACAGATACTTATCAATGGTAAGCCGTCAGTTTTGGCAGATGAGGGTAGTAATGCATTAGGAACGCTTACTGCTGATATGATAGAGAGCGTAGAGGTCATCACCAACCCATCAGCTAAGTATGAGGCTGAAGGTTCTTCAGGTATCATCAATATAATACTGAAGAAAGAAGAGAAGAAGGGAGTCAACGGTTCTGTATCTGTAAATACGGGTGTGCCTAATAATCACAGTATAGGCATTAGCTTGAATAAAAGAACCGAGAATTTCAACTTCTTTACACAGTTGGGAGCGGGCTATCGTACAAGACCATCTTATGATAGAAACACGAATAGAAACTATACTTCTAATACGATCATAGAAAGTGATGGTGAAGACTTTAGGAATGAGAATTTTTATAACGTCATTTTAGGTACAGACTATTACATTAATGATCTTAACGTTATCACCTTATCAGGGAACTTTGCCTATGAGATAGAAGACCAACCTTCTGAGTACAGGTTTAATATTTACAATAATGATCAGCTAGTACAACAGTACTCCAGAATAGGCGCAACAGAAGCTAATAACCCTAAGTATCAGTACGATCTGCAGTATAGAAAGCAATTTAGAAATAATGAAGATCACAATTTACTGATGAGTGTAACAGGCCACTTTTTTGGTAAAGACCAAAGCTCGGAGTTTACAAATGAAGTGAGCCTGGGTAATAACATTAATAGTGGTCAAAGAAATAATACAGACTACTATCAAGCTGATTATAATTTTAAACTGGACTATACTAACCCTATAACAGAAGAAGTGACTATTGAACTTGGTAGTCTATACGAGATCAATGATGTTGGTAATGACTTCTCTGTGTATAACCTGAATAATGATGAGTGGATACTACAGTCCAATCTGACCAATAATTTTAAATACAATCAGAAAGTATTAGGTGTTTATGGTACTGCATCTTATGAAGGTAAGAAGTGGGGAGTGAAAGCTGGATTAAGAGCAGAGAATACAGACTTGACGACACTATTGGTGAATACTAACGACGAGAATAAGTATAATTACACCAACCTATTCCCGAGTGTACATACTTCTTATAAGATTAACGAGCGCTTTTCTATGCAGTTGGGTTATTCGCGACGTATATCCAGGCCCCGACTTTGGGACTTGAACCCGTTCTTTAGCATACAGAATACCTACAGTATACGAAAAGGTAATCCAGACCTATTGCCAGAGTTTGCAGACTCGTATGAGTTAACTGGTATTTTCATCTTCGATAAATTTTCTTTCAACAGTAGCATATATCATTTGTATACTACAGATATACAGGAGCGAGTATCTTATTTTCAAGACAATGTAAATATCGTCACACCAGAAAATATTGGTACGAGACGACAAACCGGCGTTGAGTTAAATGGTAAGTATACTCCTGCTAAATGGTTGACAATAAATGGTGACTTGAACTACGGATACTTTATCAGAGAAGGTAGCTTCAACAATCAGGTATTTGATTTTCAGGGAGACCAGACGACCGGTAAGCTGAGTGGTAAGGTAAAGCTACCGTGGGGTATAGAAACTGAGCTTTCAGGTAACTATCGTTCTCGTTATAAGACTGTACAGGGGACTTCTTCGGGATTCATTTTTGCAGATATAGGTATTCGCAAAAAGCTATGGAAAGGTAAGGGTATTGTCAACTTATCCGTGAGAGACATATTTGCTTCGAGAATAAGGGAGAATATAGTAGACCAGCCTGATTATTATCTATATAGCTTCTCGCGCAGAGGAAGGTTTGTAGCACTTGGTTTTAGCTATAGCTTTGGAAAAGGCGAGGCCATGACTTACTCTGGTAGCAGACATCATTAGAGCTATAGAGGGTACACGTGATTTTGAATTAACATTAATATCATCTTAGGCTAAAGAGGCATTTGTACTTTTGCGCACATATTTAGTTTAATGTGAATTTAAAAGATTATTATATCATATGACATGGTAGTGCCGATTAGTTCACCTTTTAAGCTTCAGTATACTATTTTTACCCCCAGATAATTATTAAGACAATATTACAGCACACTTTTTGAATGCCCGATACCTCTGATACATATTTGATATGCGACCTTGATGGGACATTATTGAAAAATGATTTTTTTCAAGAAAGGTTGATCAGGTTATTGTTGACTTCGCCTTTTTCTTTGCTTCAGGCTCGTAAAGGCTTAGTGCATTTAAAACGCTATGTATTAGATGGTTACACGCCTTTTATAGATGCTACTATAAACGAACAGGTGGTAGCACTTATCAAAGCATCGGCTCCACAATTCAAGAAAACGCTATTGATATCTGCATCACCAGATAATTTTGTAAGAAAAGTAGGGGAGCAAACAGGACTATTTGATGAATGTCATGGAACAAGGGATGTGAACCTTAAGGCAGATAATAAACTATCGTTCATTAGGGAGCATGGGTACGAACCATATGTATATATAGGTGACTCTAAAGCAGATGAGATATTATTTAAAAACGCGACATTTTATTATAAAATAAAGGCAGGTCAGCCAATATTGTATAAATGAGCAAGTACATAAAACTAATAAGGTTACATCATTGGGTTAAGAATATTCTTATCTCTATTGTCTTTTTGTTCAATCCGGGCATTTGGACGATCGCTAACATATCACAGCTGTTACTACTCATTTTGTTTTGGGGATTGATAGCTTCATCGGGTTATATCATCAATGATATTCTTGATGTGGAGAATGACAGGCTACACCCTACCAAAAGGTTCAGGCCAATAGCATCGGGAGATGTTTCTATAAAGTCGGCATTGACCATAGCCGTCATGTTTATAGTAGTTTCTTTTGTTTGTACTTATCTGTTGAGTGTAACTTCTTTCATTGTATTGATATGTTACTTTGTACTTAACACGTGCTACTCTCTATATTTAAAGACGATCAGATATTTGGATATAATTATCCTTACAGCATTCTATATGTTGAGAATAATTATTGGTGCTACTCTTTTTGATCTGGAGATCACCAACTGGTTTTTTGCTACCTCCTTCTTTGGCTTCCTGGCTATTTCCATCAAAAAGCGTGAGATGGAGACCTATAAGGTAAAAGATGGTCAGAAAACAAGAAGAAAATATTCTAAAGCCGATAGTATCACGCTCAACACATTGTCGTACATCGCAGCTTTTGCATCGTTGATATTTTTAAACTTGCATACGATCCTCTATCTGCACTTAAAAAATATTTACTTATTGTTGTTTATCAATGCGTCTGCATTATATGTGGTATTCTCCTTCTTAGATAAAGAGTCTATCACCGATGATCCTGTAAAAACATTTCTCAAGAACCCAATTTTCTATATCATTGCAGTTGCTTTGACAGCAATATATATTTATATAATATCACAGTCGGCCGGATAGCAATCGTAGTATGAAGAAATTGAAGCTTTCAGCATGGGGGAATTACCCTAAAATAGATGCCAATATATTTAGTGGTAAAGAGCGTCATATATCACAGTTTGTGAGTACGGCAAAGGATATTATTCCTTTTGGTAATGGTCGTAGTTATGGTGATAGTGCTCTGAGCGAGTCTGTCGTAAATATGAGGAAGCATAATTACTTTCTTGACTTCGACGAAAGTACAGGTACGTTACACTGTCAGGCAGGTGTATTGTTGTCAGAGATCATAGATACATTTTTACCCAAAGGCTGGTTTCTTAATGTAAGCCCGGGTACTAAGTTTGTTACTGTAGGTGGTGCTATCGCCAGTGATATTCATGGTAAGAACCACCATGTGAATGGCTCGTTCAGCAGCTTTGTTACAGACTTCAGGTTGATGTTGCCGGATGGTTCTATAATTACATGCTCGCAAACGGAAAACGCTGAGTTCTTCAAAGCTACTTGTGGCGGTATGGGGCTTACCGGTGTTGTTCTGGATGCAAGGGTCGTGCTTAAAAAGGTGAACTCAATATATATTGACCAAACGACCATTAAGACGAAGAACCTTGATGAGACGTTTAAAGCATTTGAAGATTATAAAGATGCTACATATTCTGTTGCTTGGATAGATTGCCTAGCTACAGGGAAAAATCTGGGTAGGTGCTTATTAATGGTGGGTGAGCATAGTGATGATGGAGACTTGAATTATAAACCAACGGGAAAGCTAAATGTACCGTTCAATTTTCCATCATTCACATTGAACAAGCTTACGGTAAAAGCCTTCAATACGTTATACTATAATAGGGTTTTTAAAAAAATATCCAATCAAAAGATAACGATAGATAAATTCTTCTATCCTCTTGATGCTATTAATAATTGGAACAGAATATATGGTAGTAACGGGTTTACCCAATATCAGTTTGTTTTACCTGTAGATAAAAGCTATGAAGGTTTAAAACAGATATTATCAAAAATTGCCGCATCTGGTAAGGGGTCTTTTCTTGCAGTATTGAAGCTTTTTGGTAAGGGTAATGAAAACTACTTGTCATTTCCTAAAGAAGGGTATACTCTTGCATTAGATTTTAAAATAGAAAAAGGTCTTTTTGAACTGCTGGACGAGTTGGACAAAGTGGTGCTAGATTGCGGTGGTAGAATATATCTCACAAAAGATAGCAGAGTAGATAAAAATACTTTTGCTGCAGGCTACGAAAAGATAGACGAGTTCAGAAGAATACGGAGACAAAATAATTTTACAACTACTTTCTCATCTCTACAGTCAAGAAGGTTAGATCTATAATATGAAGCATGTACTAATTATCGGCGCAAAAAGCGATATGGCGAAAGCGACAGCATCTCTATATGCGCAAAAAGGTTATCAGCTGAGCTTAGCAGCTAGAAATGTGAACGAATTGGACGCTTTTGCAAGCGATGTCAATATAAAGTATGGACAGCAACCTCATATGGTTGAGCTAGACCTTTTAGACTATAATAGTCATGAATTATTTTATGCATCACTTGTGCAAAAGCCCAATGTCGTAATATGTTTCGTAGGCTATCTAGGTGAGCAAGAGGTAGCACAGAAGAGTTTTGAGCAGGCAAAGCTGATCACAGATACCAACTACACAGGTGTGATGAGTATGTTGAATATCATTGCTAACGATTTCGAATCGCAAAAAGCAGGGACTATTGTATGTGTTAGCTCCGTTGCAGGAGAAAGAGGTAGAAAAAGTAACTACTTATACGGAGCAGCAAAGGCTGCACTAAGCACATACTTATCAGGGTTAAGAAACAGGTTGCATGAGTCTGAAGTACATGTACTGACCGTTAAGCCAGGTTTTGTTGATACGGAGATGACCAAAGACCTGGACCTGCCGGGGCTACTCACTGCTCAGCCTGAGGAAGTTGCGAAAGATATTTACAAAGCCGAGCAAAAAAAGAAAAATACACTTTACACCAAATGGATGTGGATGTGGATCATGCTCATCATTAGGAATATTCCGGAGAGTATCTTCAAGAAGATGAACCTCTAGTCATTTTCGGTTTCTGAATTCAATATCCACGGATAACAAGGGCTTTTCAGATATAGTTTCCCTTCTTGTTCTACTAGCTGAGGATCTACAGGCTCTGAAGAATAAACAGGCTCATTTGCAAATGTATAATTGTACTTAAGCTCGTATGCTTTATCATTTTTAGGAGCGAGGTGCAGGTATATTATGCTACCTGCATTGATGAGTATAACACTAGCTATTAATAACCTGAAAGACCAATAGCGAACTTTATTACTAAAGTCCTTGAGGTGAATATTGCTTCTGTAAAATAAGATCAAGTATAACCAGAATGCCAACCTGCCATTAAACTCATCGGCTATCCATAAGTTACTCAGTACTATCAGGTGTATCAGGATCGTAACTATCAGGAAGGTTAGCCTTTTTCTGTCAAGCTTAATGTTTACGTAATAGAATAATAAAAAGATCAACGCGATAGATACAATCCAGCTGATATTATATTGTTCTGCAAAGAAGTTAAATACATCTCCAAATACGAACCTTTGTACGTCTTTCAGGAGTTGGAATGCATACTCAAAGAAAGAGTACTTACCACCCCATAGTGATATTACATGCGCTCTTCCCTCTTCTCCAACAACTATTTTTTTCTGTATCAAGTAGTATGCTCCGGGTAGGGTGGCAAATAGAAAAACTGGTATCTTATTGCGCAAGTTGTCAAGCCATTTGCCTTTTGAGAATAAGAGTAAAAACTCTGTAGCATAATAGGAGGCAAGCAATAACGCAAAGGAGTATTTTGTGCCTACCATGAGTATTTCTAAAAGAGCTATTAATAATAGAAGCCCAATACCTTTTAAGCGGGTATTAGTAAATCTCAATACAAACCATGATATAAATAATGGTATTAACAGGTTCTCAGAAATAACATAGCTATGGTACCTATATGCTATCATAGTAACGATAAGCGATATAAATACAAACTGTCCATTAGATAGCTTGGTAAAACTTTTTCTAAATAAGAGGTATAGTGAACAGCCATATAGTAATATATTGGCCAGAGTAATAGCTATGCCTGTAGCTCCACCAAGCGCAATAAAGGGAGTCAGATATAGAGAATAGTTTGGTGCAAAAATGGTAATAGGAGACATGTTGCAACAATAGGCATATGTCCCGTTCTTGATAAGATTTATAGCACCGTTTACATAAGCATATGAGTCTGGTGTAAGACCATAGCTATTAAAGAGCAATAATGAAAATGCAATGAACCAAAATATTAAAGTAGCCAGCCTTGCAGACATTGGATTGAATTATTTTTTATTAGCTAAAGTGACCTTACTCCACATCCTTAAACACTGATGGCAAATATATTAATCTAAAAACGGTTTATTTAGATATCAGAAATATTCTGACAGGAAGGGTAAGTAAGATGTACAAGAATGACGTAGTCACTATGCTCTTATTCCTTCTACAAGTGCCATAGGTACAGTCAATGTTAGACCATTATGCTTTGCCGCATATTCATTTAGTTTTTTCTCCAATGCTGAGAATATATATACTAAGTCCTGCTTAGGAAAAAATGCTTTCCATGAATTTAGCCAACCGAGCTTAACGAAATGATGATTAAGGAAAGCGCTGCCGTCTGCGAATTTCATTTCGAATGCTTCTTCAACGATCTTTGTCACATTTAAGCCACAGTCTGTAAACAATTTTGATACGGACTTAATATTTCCTCTTCTTAACTGATCGTCCTGAAGCTTTGTTACATAGTCTGGTCTGTCAAGTTGTTGAAGGGTCTGTTCAAAGACGTCATAAAATTCTCTCCAGTGTCCCAGTACGTTTGTAGTAAGTATGAGCCTGCCTCCTGGCTTTAGTAGTCGATAACATTCATTGAAAACATCTTCCGGATGCTCGAAGTTATTGATACCTAAGTTGGATACTATAAGGTCAATAGTTGAATTATTTAATGATATTTGGTCGGCGCTTCCTTCAATGAGCGTCACATTCTGCAATCCGTAGTTTTTGATTTTTTCTGCAGCTCTGTTAGCTGCATTTTTCCATACATCTACTCCATATAGAGTACATGTATTGCCAAGCCGTGATGCTATCTCTAATAGAGGAAACCCCGTACCAAAACCTATATCCAAAACGGTAAGGTCGCATTGGTATTCGATATGTTTTAGTAGCAGTGCGCCAAAAGGAGCACTCCATAATGGCAGTTCATCATAAGTGCTTACAAATTCTTTTGTATCGGCAAAGGTGTATGAAAGATAGTCAGTCATGTGTCATCTAAATTAAAACATAATCATTCATTCTGCATTAAGCGAATATGAGGAAGGTAAGGATGTACAAGTAATAGGGAACTAAATACCTACTTAAAGGTTTTAATAACTTCTTTGGCTACCCACCGGCTAAAGCTATCTGTACCTTTGCCGTACATGTGGTGACTGTCGTAATAATAAGTAGTATCTACATCAAAGCGGTCACCGTCAATGATAGGTATGTTGTAACTTGTTAGGAGTGAGTAGTCAATCTCGGCATCAAACACTTTAGGCATCAGCAGTACTAGCTGTATCTCTCTTTCTTTGCATAGCTTGATTATCTTTTGCAAAGCATCATCATTTTCTTCACTTATGAAATTATAACGCTCATGCTTTATAGGGCTTCTATTAACTTCATCTGGCGTATACACAAAGCCGTTACCCACATAATTACCATTATCAGGAGCGCAAAACAAAAAGTCATTAGTAAAAGGTATAGTTCTTTTTATACAGAAATAGGTGTAGTATAGCCAAAGCTTCAGGTTGTTCACTTTTAAAACCATGTCCAGCACATATTTTCTTTGTGGTTTGTAGTTGTTCACCACCCAGTCTGTAGCTGCTTCTACCTTATTATTATTCCAGGTTCCAGGGTAGCAGTCTAAGAGGACATAATCTACATCAGTATTTTGTGTGACATAATCGAGTATAGGTGCAGAGTGCAGCAAGCTTTGCGAGCTACTGCCCAGGTTGAAGAAGTTAATATTTGTTTCTTCTGTAAGTACGAAAGGATTGATATTTCTGTATGCAGTGCTGGAGCCGATGATGACACCTTTAGGGCCGTCTGTTTTTTTATCTATCCACTTATCAAGATCTTTTGTACGTACAAAGTTACGCCCATAATTACCTGCACATGTCATGAGCGCAGATTCCAGTCTGGGCGTTTTAATAGTTGTAAGTGCCAGACAAGAACAAAACACAATATAAAACAGGCAGAAGTACCCCAGATATTTTATGATGTTAATTATAAAGTGTCTCATACCTAGAATTGGAAATAAATAAATTCCTGAAAATCATTATTCCAGTGTAGTGCAATAGTAATAAGAAGTATAGAGTAAAATGCTTTTCTTAATATGCTCCTCTGTTTGAACGGTACCGGGTTGCGTTCATCTTTTCTGATTAATATTTCAATAAATACCAGTGCCAAAACATACTTTAGTAAGTGGGTATATTGTAGTGTACCGTTGATATTCCACACCATTTTCTTCAACATGTCAAATGCCTTGCCAATACTTTCGCATCTAAAGAATAACCAGGCAATGGTAACAATAGAAAAAGTAGTAAGTATGCCAAACCCTTGTTTAACTACATTGAATACTTTGTTAGGGTTTTCTGTGTTTTTGTCTTTATCGTCTTTTCTAAAGAAGAATACGGGTATATATAATAAGCCATGGATAGTGCCCCAAGCTAAGAATGTCCAGTTAGCTCCATGCCAAAATCCACTCACCACAAATACTATAAATATATTTCTGAGTGCTTTGAACTTACCCTCCTTCGAGCCACCAAGGGGTATGTATACGTAATCTCTAAACCATGTAGACAGAGATATATGCCAGCGTTTCCAAAACTCAGTTATGTTTTTGCTGAAGTAAGGGAATTTAAAATTTGACATTAACTCAAAGCCAAAAAGCTTGGAAATGCCGATAGCTATATCTGAGTATCCGCTAAAGTCACAATATATTTGAAACGCAAAGAACACAGTTGATAGTAAGAGTGTAGCACCTGAGTAAGAGGTGTAATGATTGAATACCTGGTTCACTCCATGTGCAAGGCTGTCAGCTATCACTACTTTTTTGAACATACCCCACAAGATGAGTCGCATACCTTCTACAGCCTGCAGATAATTGAACTTTCGTTTGTTCATGATCTGAGGCAAAAGGTGAGTAGCTCTCTCGATAGGACCTGCTACCAACTGAGGGAAAAAGCTTACATAAGCGCCAAAATCAATAATATCATCGCTTGGCTTTAGTTTGCCTTTGTAGATATCTAATGAGTAAGACATAGTCTGGAAGGTGTAGAACGAGATACCGACAGGTAGTATAATGTTCAAAGTCCAGGTGTCCATCTCATATCCTAAAGAGCCAACAGCATTAATAAAGCTATTAGCAAAGAAATTGTAGTATTTAAAAAAGCCTAGTAATCCTAGGTTGGTTATGATGCTTGCTGCCAGCCACCACTTCTTTGTGTTTTTATTCTCAGCATTATAGATCTTTTTACCGGAAATGAAATCAAGAACGGTACTGAAAGCTATGAGAAATAGAAAACGCCAGTCCCACCAGCCATAAAATATGTAGCTGGCTACAAGTATTAAGAAGTTTTGTAACCTGAGGTTCTTATTGGCAAAAAACCAATACAGTATAAATACTATTGGTAAAAACAGTAAGAATGTATTGGAGTTAAATAGCATTTAATTCTGATGTTGGTTGTGATGGCTGTATTCTTTTCGTAAGAATAATCGTCAGTTTTGAAGTCTTTAACCTATTTCGACCGAAATATACGGAGCATTTTCGGCAAGATAAACAGAGACAGGATACATATATGATCAGTAGCGTATTAATTCTTTTGGTTAAATGCTAAGTTACAATAGGGGATTTTCACTCTATGAGTAAATGATAAGTTTTTTTAATATTGAGTTGTTCTGTAATATAGCTTATGACTACGTAGACTATACATAGCTAATTCGGCGGGTGGGATAGACTAGTTATAGGAATTAATAACGGAGAATTATTACAATAGCTCACTCTCTATGCCGGAGTATTTTCAGGCAGGTTTTGAAGGGATATTATTGGGATAAAAGTTGAGTATTAGAAGCAATAACAAAGATTTATCACCTCTCTATTCATTGAGAAGAATTATTCCAATAGTTATTGATTGTTTTCAATCCATTCATAAGCTTTGTCAAATACTTCCACTGTATTATTACATATAATGTCTGGAGTGATTTTCCCACCGTCTCCATTTTTATTTCTATCAGTCATAATGCCATTTGTAATCGTTAACTGAAGACTATCAGGCATCAATACAGATTTCAGTTTTGTTGAAGCTCCATAAGTCGGGTTGCCTATTAATAATGTTTTAGCATTTCCTCGAAAAGCTAGAGCGAGTAACTCACCAGCACTTGCAGTACCACCACCTATTAAAATAGCAATAGGTAATTGTTTTTTAAAAGTCCAAACACTGTCTGTAAGAGCAATATATTCAGCATTGTTTTTAGCGTAATAATGTTCTAATGGAGAGTCGATTAATGATATAGAATATGCTTTTACACCCTTGCCTAGAATTGGGCCTAAACCTGAAATCATAGCAGGTGACCAGCCTCCGTTATTATATCGGAGGTCTATTATCCAACCAATGGGACTTTTAGCATAAAGTTTTGAGATAGTTTTTTGAAGGCTGTCGCAATAATTATTGGCAGAGATGGAGTCTCCTCCGGAAAATCCGTCTAATGAAACAAATGCATACTTATTGTATAGTAGTTTTCCTTGGAAAGGATATTGATTATTCAAAACTTCTGGGCTTTCCCCTCTCCACATTTCTATCCATTTTTCTTTTCTTATTATATAGCTGTGATGATCAACTACTTTCATACCCCACTCAATTTTAGTATACATTTCTTCTTTCGAAGTACTGTCACTAACAGAAAGTAGGATGTCTTTTTCTAAAGAATCAAAATTAAATGTGTTTCTATGGATTGAATAATGTGCAATGCTATCAAATGCTTGAATTATATATTCCTTTTGTGGGAATGAGGTTTGTTTTTCAATACAACCACATTGGATCAATATAATTATGCTAATTAATTTTTGCCATTTCATTTGAAGAATAGCTATAGTCAGGTTTATTAATTGCGCATTCAAGAACATTGTCCTGTCTACTTTTAAGAACAAAATTCTATAGAAGAATAGCAGTTTATATCCATCTAATCTATTAGAAGTCTTCTTAACTCTATTCCTTATTCCCACTTTGGTAATTACATCATCGATTCATGTAAGGACGAAGTTTGAATGCATAACAGTTATGCAGCAAGAAAACTACAATATATTATTGAATCCGAGCTAAATACTGTCAAGGTTAGTGTTGTAAAAGAGGCTTTAGGCTATAGTAGTGAGACAATTAACAGGTTCTCCTCAGACTTATAACAAAACAGCTGCAAAACCTGGAATGATAAGCTCTCTTATCTATTATTTAGGTACCTGCAATTTCTTTATACTTACTATGATGTAATAGGGAAGTAGCGATATGAAGAAAAGATTGGAGAAAAATTAAAACATAATAATCGATTTTAAGAACTGGTATGCTTGGTTTTGAATAAACTGCAGGTATGCTAGCAAATAAGCTTAGACTAGAATAATATAGACTAGTTCAAAAAGAAAAAAGATTTCCGAGCTTTTTCGCTAAAAGTCTTTCTTGTTCTGTGGTTCACTAGGGCTTGAGCCTAGGAGATTCTGATTATGAACGAACATTGGAAGGCTTATATTGAGGCCTTTCTGAGCAGTTTTGAAAGCTGTACACATTGCCAGTAACGCATTTTAGGGTTTAGACCAACATGAAATACAAGCCAGCAAAGAAAAATAGAATTTTTAGTGTAGGTAGGCCTATGTTAAGGCATAGGGCGGCTAATAGTGCGAGTGTTAATGGTTACGATCATGGTCTGATTATCTTGTTTTACAAAAGCAGTTTAATTTAATTATATTAATATTAGTATTCTGATTTTTTAGATGTTTTGGCCAAAGGGATAAGTTAGATGTTAGTATATTTATTTTTAGTTTAAAATATAGCCAATTGTAATATTATATTTAACGTGTCTGAATTCAATACTTATAACCCATATGTTTAAAGGAAGCCGCTGCATAATTATATTCTTGTCTATCTTACTTTTGTGTACAATTTATCAGCTTACTTACGCTATCAATAAATCTATATACTTGAATGCAGGTAGTAATACTAGTTATATTACAATTAATAACAGCAACTCTGGATCAGCATTTGATTTTGGTAATGATACATTCACTATAGAGGCATGGGTTAGACCAGTACAATTTTCGTTCGGTAACAATAATTATGAACATACTATCATTGGTAATGATAATCAATCAGGATTAGGAGCAGGGTATGTTTTAAGGACAGGAAGCAGTAAGAAGTTAGAGTTTGCCTATAAAAGTACTTCAGGGTGGAATATCATTACAACTCACAGCGCAATATTTGATTTTGAGAAATGGACGCATGTAGCGGTATCTAAAAAAGGGAGCCTGGTATCTATTTATATTAATGGGCAATTAGTAAGAGATTCTACTTTCAACAGTGCTGCAATATTATCAAGTTCATATCCTGTACGAATAGGAGAAAACGGTAGTCTTAATGGTAGAAAGCTGAGAGGGAAAATTGATGAAGTGAAAATATGGACTATGGCGAGAACTGAGAGCCATATAAAAGATGATATGGCAGAATCATGTTTGCCATATCATAATAAGCTTCTTGCTTATTATAAGATGAATGATACAGGTACAGTAGTTCCTTCTATAATTAATTGCCATACAGACACTACTTATAAAGGTATACTCAATGATACAGTAAATGCTCAAATAGGTGCATTATTAATTAAAAGAGTAAATGAGATATATGTTGACTCTGCTAATGCAAATAATAATTGTGGTAGTAATGCTGGATATTCATGGAATACAGCATTTACTGACTTGAACGATGCTTTATTAGTAGCACAGACCTATCCATTTATAGAAAAGATTCATGTCGCAAAAGGTACTTATATACCTAGTCTTTACAGGTTTGAAATGAAATCATCTCGAACTGGACAGCAAATCAGTAATACAGATAATCAAGACAAGCTATTTCATCTTCGTTGTGGGGTAGAACTTTACGGAGGATATCCTTCAGGGGGTGGTACAAGAAACTCTTATATAAACCATACAGTTTTAGATGGTAAAGGTGTTGGAGGAATCACTAATGATACAGCATATCATGTTTTACACGCAGATAGTTCCGATTACTGGGCAGTTTCAAATGACACTACAGTAATAGAGGGGTTTATCATTCGTCATGCTAGAAGCACTGGAAACTCATCACTAGTATTTGCAAGCGTTAGGAGAGGTGGTGCTATACACTTACTTAATGGAACCAATGTAATTAATAGGTGTACAGTAAAGAACAGTTATGGTTATAATGGCGTATCAGCGATATATAGCAACAAAGGTTTTGATATTATCAAAAATTGTCGTCTTGAAAATAATGGTGCTGGGTATGCATTTTCTGGCGAGCAATATTCTAATGGTTACTTTCGAAATGCTCTGCTCCTTAACGATACATTTATGTATAACTCTTCAGGTGCTATGCGCATAGAAAGTAAAACGCAAGTTCTGAGCTGTATTATCAGCAACAATACCTCTACTCAAACACCAGGGATAGCCGCAAATGGATCAAACCATATAATTAAGAATTGTAAAATAAAATATAATAGAGCTACACAATACTCTACACTTACCGGTGGCGGTATGTCTTTCTCTCAAACCTATAATGATTCTGTAATAAATAATGAAATAATAGGTAATTATTGCGCTCCGAGCCAGGGCGGTGGTATCTTGTTTTTTGGAGGAAGTGGACACACTATAGTAGGGAATCTAATTATGAATGATACCGCCAAAATTGGTGGAGGCATATGTGTGCAAAATGCACCGGTAGTGTGTTACAATAATACAATTAAGCAGAACTACGCTACAAGTTCGGCAGGAGGTATATACTCTGGGTCTAATCAGACTCATCTTATAGGTAACATAATAGACGGGAATATCTCAGCAGAAAGTGTTGGGGGTGTGCACCTGTTTGGGCAAATTTCGTTTATAAGTGGTAATACAATATCCAACAATTCAGATAGTAGTTATTGTGGTGGTATATCAGTTTCGACTGACACTGTGAAGATGTACAACAATGTAATAGCAAATAATACAGGAGTATGTGGTGGTATTTTAGCGAATACAAATCGACTGATATTTTGTAACAATACAGTATATGGAAACTCAATGATCTATCCTCTTTTCTCTCGTGCAGGGGGACTATTTATATTTGGCAAAGGCACACATTCTATATACAATAATATATTCTGGAATAATAAATCAACATCGACTAGTGCACCAAAAGCAGATATTTATTTAAACAACAATGTACGCACATTTAAGAATAATATAATGCAGCTGGCTTCAAGTCATTATACTACAACAGGAACCGGTGCCTATGATTTGGGTGCGACCTCTTCAGCAAATATTTTTGCGCAATATCCAGCATTTCTAGATACTTTAAATTTAGCCGGTAATGACGGCCTATTTAATACTAATGATGACGGGTTGCAAATCATAGGAAACAGTCCAGCAATTAATAGTGGTGACTCAACCTTATTACTTGATTCTTTATATTTAGATATAGTTGGTTCTGATCGTATCATAGGTATAGATATTGATATGGGAGCATTCGAAAGGATCTGTACCCCTGAAAATATTTCAAATCAGAGCTCATTGCGTGTATGTAGTGGAAATAGTACAACGCTGTCAATAAGTACTCCATTAGCAGAAGGAAGTATAAAATGGTATGCAGATAGTACTTCAACTACAGTATTAGATACAGGTTCACAGTACACCACTCCTGCTTTAACCACAACAGATACATTTTGGGTGAGTATAACAGGATGTAATAATAATACTAGGACTCCCTTAGTCGTATATGTTAATAAAGACTCTTCTTCTTTACAGAACACCAGTAGTGCTCAAACTGTATGTATAGGTAGCACTTCTATATTATCTGTTTCGGGTAGTGTCAACTCCGAACAGGTTTTCTGGTATGCGGATAGTTCAAGAACGGTGTTGTTAGATTCTGGTTACTCCTATATTACAGCACCTGTCTTTGCTCGGGATACATTTTGGGCAGTTGCAAGAGGTTGTATTGATACGATTTCATTACCTATAATCTTAAATGTTTTCCCCTCAACAGGCTCGCATGTTGATACAGCTATATGTGACTCTTTCTACTGGTCTAAAACAGCCCAACAATATTATTTTAGTGGTTTGTATTACGATACGAGTGTTAATACATACGGATGTATACAAGTAGATACATTGAGTCTTTTAATAAAACGTCCTTCTTATAATATTAATAACAACATTACAGCATGTGGAAGTTATAAGTGGGATGCTAACAATATTACTTATACAAAGAGCGGTATATATTACGATACACTTATCAATACTAAAGGTTGTGATAGCTTTCTAAAGATAAACCTTACTATTAAGCCATTGAGCTATGATAGTGCAAATGTTATCGCATGTGATAAATACGCGTGGTCTGTATCCGGTAAAGAATATTCATCAAGCGGCATATACCGCGATACATTAAGTAATATAGCAGGGTGTGATAGTATTCTTATTCTAAACCTTACGATAAAACAGGCTCAGAAAGTGTTTATTAATAAGAATGCTAATATACTTACTGCAATACCGTCAGGGCTCAATAGTTATCAATGGATAAACTGTGATGATAACAAATACGTAGCTACTACAACAAGTCCGATTTATACTGTAAATACTAACGGGCAATATGCGGTGATTATTACTGATAATGGTTGTAACGACACCTCAGAATGTGTGAATGTTACGGGGCTAAGTGTAGATATTTTTGCTGAAAATTTTTCTATAGATATTTCTCCAAACCCTGCTAAGACCATTATGAATATAAACACAGGGAGTATGATAGCTGAGTATATACAGATATATACACCACAAGGGAAAAAATTAATTGATTTAGCACCTAGACAGAGCTTTATTCCAATTAAGGTGGAAAATTTTTCTAGAGGCCTTTATATTTTACACATTAAAATAAGCGGAGAAATAATATCGCGCTTGATATTAGTAGATTAACCTTATATACTTAACGGGTACGCAAAATTTAACCGTTTATGTATTTCTGTGTTTTTTATTCGCTACTTCTTTTACCATCACAGTTAGAATTTAGAAAGGGTTTCTGAAATAGTTTTATATACCTTATCAGGAATACTCTTGAGGTAGTGACTCAGTTGTTTTGCTGTTAGAATCACCTAAGACATCAGTTATATATGCTGTAGGAGTTTCGTTAATCTTAAGCATAGTCGCAAATGTGTGACGTGCAAGATTGAGGTTTAATCTGACCTCAAACCCAAGCTTTTCTCCAATACCATTCAACATTCTGTTAATTAGTCTCTGATGATTTTTTCTGTATCCCTCGTTCTGCAACATAATTTTTGAGTCTTTATTTTTTTTTGGAAAATGTAGTCTTCCTTATCTATTGATTTATTGCCCATATTTCGATAATTGACATTAATTCATCTCTTAGGCAAACTGTAATTTCCTTGTCAGCTATGACATTTGTATTCTTTGTTTTCTACCGAACAAACTTGATGTTATCCCTTTGATGTTTTTGTATTTGAGATAACAATCATCCTTGAAGTTCATCCCATTTGAGAAATAGCAGAAGAACCAATAGACATTTACTCTATTTTCTTTCAGCGTAGTTGGTTGACATTCACTTATTGAGGCGCTTTATAATTTGGCCTTATATGATGAAGACCATGTGAATATCAGTGTTTGTAATAAGGATTATGAACTATTAGAAGTAGCAGCAAAGTGTCCAATAATTGAGAAGCAACATGTCATGATTGACTTAGGATATTCGAAAGTGAAAGTCACCACCGAGAGTTTATACAGGGCTATTAGAAATCAGATACTACAGAGAGCATTATTCCCGAATCAGGATGGGGATAGTTTATTTAGTGAGAGTCCATAAGCAATTATTGCATGATAATACCGAAGCATATCAGGAAGTGGATTGATCAGATCAAAAATTACCATGTGGCTGTATTAATATAAATTATTCAAGATAAATATGCTTGTAAATCAAAATAATTACTAATAACCAGCGGTTTACAGTTGCTGTATTTCCAAATAGGTGTTTTCCCCCTATGTTCGTGTATTAGTCAGGATTACTTTTAGTTCACAAACTGATAATCATAATCTATGAAACCTATTAAGTTGTTAAAAACAGCCTTATTCACCTTGTTGTGCATATGTTCAGTATTAGCAAAAGCTCAGCCCGACACTTTAGAAATAATCGGACCAACTATTGTATGCTCTGAAACAGAGAACGAGTATTATATTGATACTACAGGTATACCTTCAAGTGGTATGCACTGGCAAGTTTTTAATAATGTTAATGGTTATGTATTAACACAAGCTCCTTACATATCAAATGTAATGTGGACTTCTGCAGGTACAGGTCGATTAATACTGACAATACATGATGTGTCAAACCAGCTCATTTACATTGGTATAAAAGATGTGACAATATTAAATCCGCCTAAGCCATCGTTAAGTTCAGATTCTAAAGTGAAATGTCAGAAAGTAGGACTAATGGACGATGCTGAGTTTGATACATCGATCTGTATCAATGTATGTGCTAATAACTGTGTTACATATTATGGTCATGGAGAGGATAACAGCACTTTCGATTGGACTGTTTTTGGAGGAACAATAAATGCTCAAGGTGATGATTGGTGCGAAGTGTGTTGGGATAATCCAGGATCAGGTTTTATTACAGTAGAAGAAACTACCGAGAATGGTTGTGTGGGTGAAAAGACTTATTGTGTAGAAATAATAGAGAGTCCATTCGCTCATTTTGTAGCATTACCTGATACTACTCTGCGGATGTTGGATATATGTGATAGTACAGAAGTTATCTTCCTTGATAAGTCGGTTGCCTCCTCTGGCTCTCCTATTGTCTCTTGGCATTGGGACTTTGGAGATGGGACATTTTCAAATGAAAAAGGATCACTTTCTGCACCGGTAACGCATATGTACGCAGGGCCAGGTCATTATACAGCCACATTAACAGTTACCAATAGATGTGGTTGTACCTCATCAGAGACTATAGAGATAAATGTTGACCCTAATACAAGGCTAAATATTGAGTGTCCTCGAGTAGTATGTGAAGGGGATACAGGAGTATATAGCGTAAATACAACATGTACAACAGGCACATGGTCTGTGATAGGAGGAAGTGTGCTAGGTACTACTCCTACATCGGTACTGATAAAGTGGGATGCTGTTTCTGCAGATGGCTTTGGGTATGTGACATTTGATGCTTCTGCTTGTGGCCTACCTTGTGCATTCACTACAGTTAAAGTACCGGTTGTAATGAATACAGGTAATATAGAAGGACCTACTAAACTTTGTCCCAATAGTAATTATGTATTCTCAATGCCACAATGGCCAACGACAAATTATGTATGGACACTAAATGGTGGAGCACTAGCTACGATATCTCCTACAGACCAACCTAATGAGATTGTAATTAACACTTCGACTGCAGAGTCAATAACACTTACTTGCAACTACATGAATACTATGTTAGGCTGTGGAGGTACTGCAACTTTAAATATAAATGTGTTAGATCCTGTCACTTTATCAGGACCAGATAAGATATGTTTAAACACGAACGGCTCTTTTTTACTATCCGGAACAAACGCAGGAACTTCAAGTTGGGTGTTGACTGACCCCAACGTAAGCACACAAACAGGATCTGGTGCTACATTTGTCGGCACATTTGATGAGGTAGGTACGTATGTATTGACAGTTACAGGTGCATATTGTCCTGTAAAGCCTAAACTACTTAAAATAGATCCGCTACCACCTGCACCTGATACAATATTAGGCCTTGATAGTTTTTGCCGTGGGATACCTGAGAGCTTCAGAGGTGGCGACTTAATGCCTGGTACAATCTTTAACTGGGCGGTAAGTAATGGTATAGTCAATAGTGCTTCAGGAGATAATACTTTAATAACTATGGATATGAGTGCAGGGCCATTCATTATCTATTTATGGAGAGAAACAAAAGAAGAACCGTTTTGTCGTTCAGACTCTATTACAAAAGAAATATACCCACCTGTAGTTAGCCATACGGTTATGGGAGAAGATTCTCCATGCCTGAGCAGAGAGTATCCGTATCAGTCAGACTACAACGCCGGAGAACACTATGAGTGGGATATTGTACCACATACAATGGGTAGTGTAAGGTCAGGGGATGGGACGCAGAATGTTAGCGTGCTTTGGAATAATGACCCGGGAGTAGCTATGTTGATATGTAAAATGACAAAATGCTTTACAGAATATAGGGATACATTATACGTAGATGTAGGTGCTCTGCCTTCAGTAGTATATAGCGGTCCAGCCACAGTGTGTGCAGATAACTTGTTTACTGTTTCTGTTTCTAATGCTACCGCAGAGTTCAACTTTGGAGATGGTACAGGTGTGTATTCTGATAATTCGGGTAGTTATACCTATAAATACTCACCATATACAGATACGACTGTAGGTATTAATGTTCGAGTGACCAACCAGTGTGGATACTCATATTATCTTGACCCTAGCCCTGTTATTACGGTATATCCGGCACCAGCAGGTATTGTTGCACCAAGCTTGGTTACATCATGCGCTACAATAAATGATACATTGGTGTATACTTACTTAGGTTCAGGTTCTACAGTTTCGTTTAGTTATCAGTGGTATAAGGACGGTGTGGCAATACCAGGGGCTAATAATGATAGTTATATTGGCACAGCTTTCGGAGAGTACTGGTTGGAAGTAAATAGTGGTAGCCCTACTTTTTGTACATGGATCAGTGATACAGTTAAGTTATTAGAGCGTTGTCCTTGTTTCAACGCATTAAACTCTACAATAGATTCAATTGGTGTGACCTGTGATGAGATCACAGTCACCGGTACTTATGATCCAACAGATTTTAACTCTGCATCTTGGGTGTTTTTTGACCCGGAGGTATTAATAACGTCGCAAACATACAATACCGTAACAGCAATAGCACCACATACGGGTAGCTTTACTGTAGGGTATAGGGTAGTGCATGAAAGAGGTGGTGTATTATGCGAAACCTGGGATTATAAGACCGTAACCGTTGATTATGTACCATCATTACATTACAACTTTACATGTAATTCGGCCGGTACTACTCGAGAGGTAATACTTATCTCAGGAACTTATGTATTGCCTACGAAAACTTTTGTGTATGAATTTTTTGTAGATAATGTATTAGTACAAAGTAATAACAATAAATATTGGAAGGGGTATGTAGGTACCGGTGTTCACGAAATTAAGCTGCGTGCTTCACGCAATGGGGATACTTGCGAGATAACAGACTCTATGAACGTACAGCTGATCAATGCAGACTTTACGTTTGAGCGAGATACCACTTGCGAGAAAGAGGCTCCGGTACAGTTTCTGAATACCTCTACTGCTTACCTTAATTCATTCTGGCATTTTGGGGATAATGCTAGAAATACGCAAGACCACCCTGCTAGGGTGTATAATACTTTTGGAGACTTTGATGCAAAGCTTATAGTTACAGATATTTATGGCTGTAAAGACTCTGTCACAAAACCTGTATATATCATTGGCGATAGTATTGAAGGGACTATTGATGTGACACCACGCTTTTTGTGTCCTACAGACGGCGTGTTATTTGAATATCAAAGAGATATTGTAAATGGTTTTGATGGATATCCCGAAAATTATTATTGGTACAGGAACAGAGGGGTTGCCGGAGAAACTGACATACCGGTATGGGGTATAGGTGCTGTATCAGGTATGTGGTGGGTACTGGGAGAAAATCATTATGGCTGTGTGGCGCGTAGTGATGCAGGAATATCTGAGGTGGTGAATATTCCGCCACCGCTCATCACCGGAGATAGAGATGTATGTGTGAATGTACCACATACATTGAATGGTTATGCCGGCTCTGACCCTAACCTTGTATATACCTGGCTGAGAAATGGTGCCGTAGTTTTTGGTGCTACCGGGCCTGTCATATCTATTACCGATACAACAGCCGATACCAGCACATACCGTGTGGTATATGAAGTGTATGATAGTCGTGCAGGTTTTGCCTGTACTGATACCAGTGAACCATATGAAGTGATCACTCATGCCACGCCTGCTACCCCGGTACCATCTTTCGCCATTACAGATTGTATTACCTACGAGGTAGAGCTGACGGCTAATCACATTTCCGGAGCTTCAGAGTTCTTTAATTGGAGTAATGGACTATCAGGCACGCCTGTATATGCATATAATGGTGGCGCCTACGAACTGGAGTTTACAGATGAGTTTGGTTGTAAGAGCGATACGGCATTCTATGTGCCCAAGGATCCGAAAGTATACTTATGGACCTTCCCTACGGGATGCTGGAGCATATGCCCGCCACAGCATTATGTCATAACAGGTCCGGTGGCTACCTTCAGCTATTGGGACTACATGAATAACGCCGGAGGGTCAGTACATTCAGGCAGTAGCTCTGCTCCTACCAGCTATACCAACCTGGCAGTAGATGCGCCGGGTACGTTTAACCTGTTTTTGGATAACGGATATTGTAGTGCCATGAGCGGAGATATGATCGTAGATGTAAATTGTACCCCTATAACATGGGCGGGCAGACCTGGAAGACAAGGGCTGACCACAGAGGAGATTGAGCGACTACTACAGCCTGCCCTTAATCTGGTGCCTAACCCTGCTGAAAACGGCACAAAAATTGTGTACACATTCACCAGCTACGCTGCTGAAAAAACGATAGAGTTGTATGATATGACCGGTAAAAGAATAAGGGTACAGCCTGTAAATAATATTCAAGGCGCTGAGATGCTGTCTTTACACGATCTTGCTCCCGGTTTATACCAAGTGATATTAAGGCAGAACGGAGTAGTGCTGGCTAACGAGCGCCTTACCGTTATCAAATAATATGTTGTGAGGTGGTATCTTGTATACTACCTCACAAACACTAAAAAGAGTATACATGAGAGCAAAAAAAATCATTACCTCAGGCACATGGCTAACATTTTTTATTAGCTGCATTAGTATGGCGGTATCAGCGCAAAGCTGGCAGTGGG
>CAZHDM010000012.1:0-64913 GCA_964531655.1 uncultured Flavipsychrobacter sp. | reverse complement strand
CCTCCATAGCGGCAGGTAGTGGTTATGTAGCGTGCTTCGATAAGGATGGTAAATACCTGTGGGATATACAGTCGAAATCAGCTAAGATAAGTGGTAGAGTTGCTGTAGATAAAGATGAGAGTATTTATTTATCAGGATTACTTCGTTCTCCATCTGCCTCGGAACCTAATGCTAATTTTAATGGTTATGTAGCGGAGCCTTATCCTAATATTTCAAATGGATCTCCATTCGTTATTAAAATCGATGCTGACAGGAATAACGTCTGGGCTAATTATGCTATATTAAATGCTGTTACTTATATTGATGGTGTTTCTCTAAGAAACAGTGGGGAAGTGATTGCTGTAGGGTCTTTGCCGGGGCTGTTAGTATGGTCAAATAACTTAAAAGACACATTAAACTACCCTCCCAACTCAGGTTACAGACCATATATAACTCGTTTTAATACACAAACAGGTAAGGTACTGGGCATTGATAAACTGGAAACAGATAAAGCAAACAGCTATCCTGACCTATCAATAAGTGACGGTCGTAATAATATTTATGTAGGTGGAAATTTCGGTAGCCAACTAACGGTAAATGGTAAACTGTTACAGAGCGCAGGAGGCAGAGATGACTGGTTTGTAGCGAAGTATGGTCATAATAATTGTAACTGTAGTGATATACCTGAACCTAAGTTCACCTATACTAAAAACAAGCTGAATGATATCACTTTTAGCTATACGGGAGGCAGTTATAAGACGATCGAGTGGGATTTTGATGATGGTTCTACCTCCTCCCAGACGACTCCTAACCATGTATACAACAGTGGTGGTAGCTATACCGTATGTGTTAAGGTGACCAATGATTGTGGAGATAATGTTTATTGTGAGGTATTAGATACCTGGCCTGTAAGCGTTAGCTCTACCAAATCGGTTGCTGATATAGATATTTATCCTAATCCTGCAGATAATGTGCTGTACATAGAGGGATTAACTGCAGGCAGTTCAATATCTGTACATGATCTGTCGGGCAGGATGGTACATCAAACAACAGCTACAACAGGTAGAATAGTATTAGCTATCCATAGCTATGCTGCAGGTACCTACTTAGTATACCTGAGAGATGCTACAGGTAACAGACATGTTACCCGAATTGTAAAGCAGTAGTTGATTATTAAAGAGGTGTTGCTGTGTAAAGCGGCATGAAATTTGGTGAAGAGAAAGCAATAAAACACCATTGATCACTATGCGTAATACCAAAGCTACCCAACTGTCCTTAGTCACCATATACAGTTGTTTATTCACATTTTTTATTAGCTGCATTAGTATGGCGGTATCAGCGCAAAGCTGGCAGTGGGGTGATAGAGGAGGTAGTAGCGGTAATTTTTCTACAGGAGACTCTGAGTATATACGTGATATAGCTACAGATGTGAATGGTAATATTTATGTACTGGCTAATGCCGGCGACCATAATGGTGTAGATATAGCAGGAGTGCCTACAACAACTTACCGGTATGAGGATGTTGTACTGGCGAGTTTTACTTGCAATGGTGACCTGCGTTGGATAAAGATAATAGGTAGTAAAGATTATGAAGCAGCTCCTGGTCAGCTTAAGACAGACAAGCTCGATGGTGTTTATTTTTCAGCAATCGTAATAAGGTCATCGAACCAATACCCTGTTATTATAGATAGTGATACTACGATTACAAGTCCTGATAGTAGAGATTTTTATCTGATAAAATATGACACTTCGGGCAACTTTCAGTGGGTACGAGCACCACAGCCCGATACCTCCTACCCAACAAGACAGTCTGTTCCTTTAGATATGGATGTAGATAGCGTGGGTAACATGTATGCCTATTGTTTATTGTCACCGGGGTTGTTTGCAGGTTCCTATGATGCTAAAGCAACCTTTGTAGATCAAGGTTCTTCTTATCAGAATGCAATTTTAAGGTATGACAAGGATGGTAATTTCTTAGGTGGTTTTGAGTTTGATACGAGAGGGTTGTTACAGTCTGATATGACCAGAGATCCGAGGACAGGTAAGTACTATATAACAGGCACCACCAATAAGGATTTACCAATGGGTAATACCTCCATAGCGGCAGGTAGTGGTTATGTAGCGTGCTTCGATAAGGATGGTAAATATCTTTGGGATATACAATCAGACGCTGCTGGTTTAGTTGGCAGACCAGCGGTAGATAAAGAGGGTAATATTTATGTAACCGGGTCCATATTACCTCCATCCTCAACAAATCCTAATGCTAATTTTAATGGTTATGTAGCGGGAACTGATGCGCCTTCAAATGGAGCACCATTCATTATTAAAATCGATGCTGACAGGAATAATGTATGGGCTACTTATGCATTGGTTAATTCTGTTACTTTTATTAGTGGTGTTTCTATAAGAAACAGTGGGGAAGTGATTGCTATAGGGTCTTTGCCGGGGCTGTTAGTATGGTCAAATAACTTAAAAGACACATTAAACTACCCTCCCAACTCAGGTTACAGACCATATATAACTCGTTTTAATACACAAACAGGTAAGGTACTGGGCATTGATAAACTGGAAACAGATAAAGCAAACAGCTATCCTGACCTATCAATAAGTGACGGTCGTAATAATATTTATGTAGGTGGAAATTTCGGTAGCCAACTAACGGTAAATGGTAAACTGTTACAGAGCGCAGGAGGCAGAGATGACTGGTTTGTAGCGAAGTATGGTCATAATAATTGTAACTGTAGTGATATACCTGAACCTAAGTTCACCTATACTAAAAACAAGCTGAATGATATCACTTTTAGCTATACGGGAGGCAGTTATAAGACGATCGAGTGGGATTTTGATGATGGTTCTACCTCCTCCCAGACGACTCCTAACCATGTATACAACAGTGGTGGTAGCTATACCGTATGTGTTAAGGTGACCAATGATTGTGGAGATAATGTTTATTGTGAGGTATTAGATACCTGGCCTGTAAGCGTTAGCTCTACCAAATCGGTTGCTGATATAGATATTTATCCTAATCCTGCAGATAATGTGCTGTACATAGAGGGATTAACTGCAGGCAGTTCAATATCTGTACATGATCTGTCGGGCAGGATGGTACATCAAACAACAGCTACAACAGGTAGAATAGTATTAGCTATCCATAGCTATGCTGCAGGTACCTACTTAGTATACCTGAGAGATGCTGCAGGTAACAGACATGTTACCCGATTTGTAAAGCAGTAGTTGATCATTAAAGTTTTATCGTTTGTATGTGCTACAGTGCTCATCAATAACGCTATTTGATGCCTTTGAAGAATTCAATCAAAGTATTCACACAATTCTGATTTGATTGGTTTAAAGTGCCTCTGTTTAACCTGAAAAGAAAAACGACCTGCTGAATTTCTTCGCAAGTCGTTGATTTTGTTTGTGGTGTGGGGCGTACTATAAAACATTAATTTGTTGTTTCGCCCATATGTTCTATTTATTATCAAAACTGAAAAGTGTACCTATCTGACAAATCAGGAAATAAAGGGCGAGTAAATAGGATAAAATAAAACTGTCCCCTCTATTGTCCCTTGACCATTTTTAGTTCCCTAAGTATGTCATTACCTAACTCATTATTAAGAGAGCTGTCTATTATGGGGTCTATGTAGAATAGGCCACATTCTTGATTACCCATACTTACTGCCTTAGTGGGGTTAAATACACCGCTAAGGCTGCTAACCTTATTATCGGTCTTAATTTTATCAGGGTATAGGAGATATGAGCGTGTAGCATCGAAGTAATGCCCATAGGCGTACATCTGTCTTACATCCTCAATGCTAGGTTCACTTTGGTATTTCCACTTAGTGTCAAGTACAACGGTTTCAATGTTGTCGCCGTTAAATCCAGTTATTAGCAGATCAGGCTTGAGTTTTCGGTGGTAACCGTTAGGTTGTTGCCAAAAGGCTGTTTTAGCTTGACCTTGTATAGACACAGTGTCATGTTGTTTGGCAGCATTATTTAGAACAAAATATACATAGTTCTCCCAAAGCTCATTCATATCAACCATAATAGCTAAGATATTATTACGACCACCCCTAAAATCAGGGTGATAGTTGAGGAGTATTATTCTAGCTAGTTCTATGGCCTTTTTATAGTTGTTCGTTTTACGATCGTATCGAAGCCTGTCAAATATATTTTGTGATACTCTAACATCATCGCACTCTGGGAAGTCAAATAGTATAGATCTACATTTTGAACTTACTTCGCTACTGGTATATAAGTTCGTAATTGTATTAAGAGCCTTGTATAATATGGTATTGTAAATATTATTCTTGTCGTAAGTAGTATATGACACATAAAAACGCTCAGCATGAGTTACGTTTTTCGTAACATGCTTATTAAATAACAAGCGACCTTTTAAGGCTGTTTGGTTGCCTTCTATCTTTCTATATTTCTTTACTAGCCCACCATGTAATAGTTTAGCAACCTCATCTAAAAACATCAAAAGATAGGCATCTAGCACACTTAGCTTTTTGAGCCTAATAGCCGCAATTGTAGTAGCCTTAGCTTGAACATGAAGGCTTATTTTTAGCATGTCGATTAAAAGATCATGCCAATTACTTTCTGATAAGTTATGTCTGTCTGTTTTAGGCAATACTTCTATAGTAAGATCATCTACCTGAATTACACCAACGTATTGGGTGAAACGTACGCCGTTATATAGCAGCGTGTAAAAGCCACATGCCTCGTTTTTGGTGAGGTAAGTTGCTAATGCCGTTAAGTGTGTTTCCTTAAACTCACCACCAATACATAGTTTCTCGTGCTCAAATACCTGAAGTAGTTTACTGTTCCTCATTCATGGTGTCTTTAAGTGCGTCAACTATATCAAAATCATCATCAATAGGTACAAATTCAAAACTATCTTTGTCAAAGTCTACACTTACACCTTTCGCAAACCTTGTTTTCGACGTTTTGTTTGTCACGAACTTTTTACCCAGTATCCATTGGATCTTCTCGTAATCGTTGTAGAAATACTCTTTTAGTAGCGGTATAATAGAGTCCTTGAACTTCGTTTTTAGCCCTTCTGGATTATCTACATTTAAAAAGTACGAGTGACCTATTTGGTGATCATCATCCAGTAAGTCCGCTATTCGCTCATTAATCCTTTTTAGTAAGCTTTCCAGCGATATACCATCAACGTAATTCTTCTTAAGCAAGTCTGGTTCAGGCATCATTTCCTTAAATATAAACCTTCGCCTTAGTGCTGTATCCAGAGCCTCTACACTTCTATCAGCTGTGTTCATAGTACCTACTATGTACAGGTTAGATGGGACGGTGAAAAACTCATTAGAATATGGAAGAATAACGCCTAAAGATTCCTTCTTACCTAATCTTTTATTTTTCTCAATAAGCGTGATTAGCTCTCCAAATATTTGTGATACGTTCCCCCTGTTTATCTCATCTATGATTAAGACATAAGGCTTAGTTTGGTCTGTAGTGTCTTTTGATGTGCTGTTATATCCGAACTGAGTACGCATGAACTCTCCTACGGCACTGGTGTAGGAAGCCCAGTCAGGAGCTATACCAGTTTCTAGGTAAGCTTTAACAACTTCTTTTTTGATTACACCTTCATAGGCTTTTTCCGTATTGGCATGGTGCCTCAAGTTGTTATTGCTATTGACATATATTGTAAATGGCTTTTCTTGCTTCAGAGTATTTAATACAACTTTTTCATCGTCCTGTTCTTTTATATAGTTTATGAGTGCCTCATATGATCTATCAAAGTCTGGGTTGTGTATTGTCTCGGGTCCGATTTTAGCTATTGTGCACAGGTATTTGAAGATACCTGCTTTGACTGTGTAGTTAATTTCACCATCACTACCGTCGCTAAGTATAGGCTTGATACCCTCAATAAAGTCCTCGTATGAAAGGCTCTGGTGGAAAGTAATAAACCCAATTCTTCCTTTTTGTGGTTCATCTTTTATGTCCTTAATAAGAAGCTCATCAAAGCGTCTTTTGATATCATCATACACCTCATTTTTAAGCTCTTTTATAGTTTTGCCCTCTATGATAGATAGAGCATGATATATGCTATTATACGTTTTACCTGTGCCGGGAGGGCCATATAGTATAGTGTTTAGATCCATAGTTGTTTGGTTTTTATCTTGTACTGTATCGGGTTGTGTGATATTTGGATTACTTAATAACGCGTTGACCTTACTTATAAAGTCTTTATCATATAGTGGGTATATTGTCGTTCTTAACCCCTCTAAGTTAGTAAGGTCAGTGCTTTTTACTTCCCAATCTACTCTCCGTATATGTGCAAAGCTATCATCGCTAATATGTTCGTAGTCATCCAGCACAATCCCTATACCCAATACTTCTTGACCATCCTGTGCTACGATAACATCACCAATTTTTATAGATTCGTAAAAGGCGAGTATCTCACCAGCTTTTCGGCTGGCAGTTCGGTTATCATTAGGGTAGTATCCCTCATCTTTTAGTAGTTCGTATATAACGTCTCTACTTATATCATCCTGTTCCTCCAAGTTGCCAATCTCTGGCCACCCGATTGCTGCGTAGCCTCCTGTAACCATTTTGTTCCACTTAGATGTGCCATTGTCTTCACCTTCTTTAGTGCCTATTCTCCAGTAATTTTTTTGTGATGCTAACCCTAAGTCGAGTGTTTGATATAAGATGTCTTGTGCCAGTATCAAGTTGTTTGTATCAGGGTCACAGCTGTCATCAATAAAGGATGCTTTAAGCTCCAATAGCTCACTGTCGTTGGTTATGTACTCATCTATAAAGCTATTGACCAACGAAAGGTAGTGAGGGTATTTTTTGCCGGGCTTCTCATGTTTAATGCCTAATAACTTGCAGTACTTCCTATAAAAAGAGTCTTTAAAGTAGGTGTATTTTTCAGGGTTGTAAAAAGCGAGATAGGTGGCAATGCTTCTACCGTCTTGGTGAGTGCCGTATTTGCCGTCATACATTTGCGCATACACGTCCTTAAATCTGTCACGAAACTTATCTATCCTATCTTGTAGTGGTTGCGACTCGTTGAATAACTGCTGAAACATACCCTCTACAATATCGGGGTGTGCATCTGTTACCTGCTTTAATACTACTATAGCGTTATAGTACAGGAGGTTAGCAAAATTGAATTGATACACCTTGTCATTAAATGGTATATCAGAACCCCAAACGTCTCTGAACTGACGACCTAGCTGCCACTTGTATTTCTCGTCGTCGTTACCCTTAGACCTGACCTTTAGCTTGTATGCGTTTATAAGCTCTCTTACAGGATCGTTCCCCTTCTCTACGATTTGAAAGCCCATAGCTATAAGGTATTTGTGGGTAGGCTCTCCACCAGATAGCTCCCATAGATACTCCCCATTCATTTCTTCATGAGCATGCCTCATTATTTCTTTAGGAGGGTAGTGTTTACCGTTGATGACAACATCATACTTTATAGATGGGGCTAGCTGATAGTCGTTTTTTTCAACCTTGGCTACAGCTGCCAAAACATGTTCTTTGGTAATGTTATTAGGTTCAAATGCCATGGTGTGTGATTGTTGTTTTTAGTTAATTATTATGTTTGGTTATTTATTTCGTTTTATAGGCCTCCTCGGGTTCTGCTGCTAAGGGTAGTGGCTCTTCATTTCCTCCTCCCTCAAAAGCCTCTCTTAGTAGCGCCTGTAGTAATTGTTCTGCATCTGTTTTGCTTTGCAGTACCTGAGTCTCCAGATCATTACAGAGCTGCATGAGTTGCTCTACTTTAGCTACTATGCGTTGTTGCTCTGCTAGTGGAGGAATAGGGAACGGCTCTAATTCAAATTCCTTATATAATAGACTATGAACAGTCATGCCATATTTGACAAGGTTATCGAGGATGTATTTCTCATTTCCTCTTAACAGCAATTGTATGTACTCTGAATACAACCCGTTAAATGGTATCAAGACCTTAATATCTTGGTTAACCGTACACTCGGTCAAATTTATAGCAACAGGTAAATGTCTTTTTAGTATTCCACTTCGTGCTACAATTAGTATGGAGTTTTTAGGGATTAGTTTAGCTGATGAGTTGTTAACGCCCTCTAAAGTAATTGTATCAATAGAAGCCCCAATTTGTAATTGCTTCATGTCCTTAGGAGTAATCCATAGAATATTTCCGCCCCAGTAACTGGTATTGTTCTTTGAGGGAGTACCCCCACCAGTCATAACACCCAGTGCCCCTAGTCTGCACCACACCCAGCCCTCAGGTAGCTCATAAGGTATTTCATCGTCGGTGATGGGCGGTAGGGGTTTAGTCTTTTTGATCTTCTTATCCTTAACCAACTTCTCTTTTTCTGCCTGTATCTTTTTAAGGAGCTCGCTAGCTGGCTCGTCATTATTGGCTTGTGGCACCAGCTTGCCTTGTACAGCCTCTTGTAATATCGTTTGGCGAAGCAGCTGAATGTTGTTGAGCTGTGAGTCTATTTCGGAGATTAAAGCCTCTATGTTGGACTGAGATGTAAGCTTACTATCTATATTGAAGATGTCATCATAAGTACTATTATTTTCTATTGCATTTAGTACGGACGCGATATTTTTTTGTGTGTCTAACTCAACTACAGGTATTGGAGCTTTAGCGATTCCTTTTTGACTTATTACAGGTTGAGCAGATTGTTTAGAGTACTTATTAAGATCAGCAAAATTCAGGTAATGCATTAAAAAATCATAATCATATTGATGCTTAAGCTTAGCAATGTATAAGGCATTATCTGTAACCCATGATTTAGGTGTTATGATAAATGAACACCCACATCTCGCACCAACTCTTCCTATGCCTACAGTCTTGTAGTCAATATTATATTCTGCATGAGTATTATCAGTTATTCCCCCACCTCCAAATACTGGATTGTCTCCTTTGGTCATTTTTGATTTAGGTAGGTTATCCCCACTACTTAGCTCAAAAGCATCTGACAAGGCAATGGTTTTGTTGTCCTTAAGCATATTGAATAATAATGCTCTAGCTAGTTCAAGTCGATGATTTGTGTTATAGACCTTTCTCATTAAGGCAAATCACTTTTCAAGTTGATTAATAGCTCGTTACTTTTGTTAAATGATTTAGTCAACCTGTCTATTATCTCTGCACTTGTATGTTCAAGCTGTTCTTCTGCCACATTTGGATTCTTAATATCCAGATTATAGCTACGTCCTTTTATTTCCTCTACTGTTACTTTCCATGCGTAGTCATTCTCTACACGCTTGTTCCACCACTTTTTCTCTGGCTCAAACTCTTTGTACTGTATGGGCTTGGTCTTGTTGTAGTTCTTCACTCCCTCAGGGTAGGGGTGCTCGTAGTACCATACTTCTTTGGTTGGTTTGCCCTTAGTAAAAAAAAGCAGGTTGGTTTTAATGCCTGTATAAGGTGCAAATACTCCACTAGGCAGCCGCACAATAGTATGCAGGTTACATTTTTCCAGCAGGGTCTCTTTAATACGTGTAGCTACGCCCTCACCAAATAAGAAACCGTCAGGGAGTACGAGACCACAGCGTCCACCATCTTTCAGCATGTGTATGATCAGTGCCATAAACAGGTTTGCTGTTTCTCTTGTGCGGTATTGTGTATGGGCATTTTTCTCAATTCCATCTTCCTCCATTCCCCCAAACGGCGGGTTGGTCACTATCACATCCACACGGTTTTTATTTGTCCACTCGCTCCAGCTGTAGTTAAGCAGGTTGTCGTGGTCTATACTGGGTACTTCTATACCATGCAGTATCATGTTGGTGGTTGCTAGCATATGGGGTAGTGGCTTCTTCTCCACACCACGTATGTTATTTTGTAGCTGTGTACGCTCCTCTATGGTCTTTACCTTCTCGTTATTGCGTATAAAGTCTACCACGTTGGTCAGGTAGCCTGCTGTACCACATGCTGGGTCTAGTACCGTCTCGCCCAGCTTAGGGGCTACCATGTCCACCACAAACTGTGTTACAGGGCGTGGGGTATAAAATTCTCCTGCATTACCTGCACTTTGTAAGTCGCGGAGTATCTGCTCGTATATATCGTTAAAGGCATGCCTGTCAGCTTTAGTAGTCAGCTTAATGTCGGTGTTGATCCTGTTAACCACCTGCCTGAGTAGCGTACCACTCTTCATGTAGTTGTAGCTATCCTCAAATACATCCCGTACAATGCGTGTTACGTCTTTTTTATCTCTGATGGTCAGTCCCTTAAGGGTAGGGAAGAGTGTATTGTTCACAAAGTCCAATAGCTCATCGCCTGTCATACCCTCTTCGTCTGCTGCCCAAGCTCCCCAACGTAAATCTTTACGTATGGGCGATTTGTACTTATCGTTAATCAGCATCCACTCCTGCTCCCGCTCATCAAATATCTTAAGAAAGAGCATCCAGCCCAGTTGCGATATACGCTGCGCATCTCCATCAACACCAGCGTCCTTACGCATGATGTCCTGTATCGCCTTTATTGTAGAAGTTAGGTTAGTCATTTAGTATTAATCTTGTAACAATTCAGTTATAACCTCATGTCTGTTTTGTGCTATGCTTTTTCTTATAGGCAGCCAGTAAATGTCATAGTTTGACATTAAATATGTTTGCATGTCACGGATACTAGCAATACTTTCCAGTTCCTTACCATTAACTTCTTGCGACTTAAGAATACTTTTAAGCTCCTCTATTATGTTTTTTGTGCTTTTTTGTACAATTTCTTCTGGCCAACTTAGAAGGTTGTCAGCGATATTAAATCCTCTTATGAACTTAGAACAGCTTACAGGTTTTGGCTCTGAAAAGAATAACACCTCTCCGTTAACCATTGATAAATTATAATCACAGCAAATTGTATGCTTGTCTGTATTTGTGATATTAAATTGTGGACCTTGTAAATCTGCAAAATCTACGGAAATACAGTAACTATTCAGACTTGCTAAAGAATTCTGAAGGTAAAAATTTCTAAACCAATAATTAGGTAGAGAAGGGTCATCCTGTTCATTAGAGAAGTCAAATACTGGAAATACATATAATGCTGTTTTTCCAGATAAAGATAATATACGTAGCATTTCATACTGACCTGAATTAGGCTTCCCTGAAAGTAACTTGTTTTTTATGTGTATTCTAAAGTATGGTGACGTCATCCTAACTGGATGATAGTTTTTGAATTCATTAGTATTGTAAGTCCAAAGTATATCGGGCACCTTGAATTGAATAAAAAGGTTATTGCTTATTACTAAATCAGCTCCCCCAAATCCTCCATTAGGGTTGCCTTCTTGACCTAATGTTGGAAAAACAAAATCACTCCAGGTTGGTCTCTGTAGGGAAGCAAGCTTATGAAAATAGGTAAAGACAAATTGCGTTTCAGAAATACTGATAGATGCCATGGCTATAATATTTGGTATAATTCGTTTTCTAAATCCTTTACAGCATTACTATATTCTTCTTTTCCCCCAAATAACCCTATAATCTCTAGTGGTGAGCCATAGTCTGTTAGTGGGTCTAGTGCCAATACTTTTGTATCCTCCAGCGTGATAATACCTTCGTCTGTATACTTGTTCAGTAATGCCTCTAGTACATTTCTGGCATCGTCGCCATACTTAGTAAAGTAGTTACGCTTTTTTACATTGTCCGCACGTTCCTTACGTGTAAGTGGTGGCTGATCGTATGCCACATGGCATAGTAAGTCAAATATGTCTAGCTCCTTATCGACAGAGCCGCGTAGTGCATCTATCATTACGCCATGCTCTTCCAGTTCTTTTATTACGGTTGCCTTACGGTCTGCTGCATTCCATGTGGTTAAGAACTCATTCAGAGATGCATACTGCCCCTGTACTATTTTTTGGGTATAATCCTTAAGAGATACTGTGATAGGCTTGCCATCTTTATCAAAATACAATTCGCGGGTGTTTAGCACAGTTACATCTACACCGTTCACATAAATTTTTTCTCTTGGTTCGCTAACAATATTGCTAGGTCCATTACCTAAAGGATACCTGATTTTAGGAGGCTCAAAAGTTACTTCAGAACCGTCTATATCTGATATGTCAGTGTCTATTTCCTCCTCTTCCTGTTCTACGTTGCCTATATTCTCCTCTTCACTAGCTATTTTAATTCTTACAGGATCACCATCAAAGTCAGGGTCTGCAAACAGGTCAGTAACATTTCTAAAATCTAATATGGTAAAGTATCGCTTGTCAAACTCTTCATTTATACGCGTCCCTCGACCAATGATCTGCTTAAACTCTGTCATACTCTGTATGTTGCTATCTAGCACAATCACTTTACAGGTTTGAGCATCTACGCCTGTTGTCATTAACTTACTCGTAGTGGCAATTACGGGGTATGGCTCTTCGGGGTTGATGAAGTTATCCAGCTCACGTTTACCTATGTCATTATCTCCCGTAATACGTAGTACATACTTTTCATTATCGGCATACAGGTCTGCATTATGGTTGATTAGAGCCCTACGCATACGCTCAGCATGGTCTATATCTACACAAAACACAATAGTCTTAGCGAAACGGTCTGTGCCCTTAAGGTATTCGGTAAGCTTCTTAGCTACTGTATCTGTGCGCTCATCTATGACTATGTTTTTGTCATAGTCTTTTGAGTTGTAAATTCGATCTTCAACCGTTTTGCCTTTCTTGTCAAGTTTACCTTTTTCTGGTCTCCAACCTTCGTAGTCAATATTTAGACCAACCTTAACCACTCTGTATGGAGCTAAGAATCCGTCATCAATACCTTGCTTAAGTGAGTAGGTGTATATAGGCTCACCGAAATACTCGGAGTTGGATATTTCTTTAGTTTCTCTTGGAGTAGCTGTTAAGCCGATATGTGCTGCGTTGTTGAAGTACTTAAGTATTTCTCTCCACGCACTGTCTTCTTTTGCACTTCCTCTGTGGCACTCGTCTATTATTACTAAGTCAAAAAAGTCTGGAGAGAAGTCTTTATAAGCATCCTCAATCCCCTCGTCTTTATTTGTAAGACCTTGATATAAACCTAAGAAAACCTCGTATGCTTTATCTGTTGTGTCGATTCCTCTTTTTTTGTTAGATACCAGCGAGTCTGTCCCATCACTATTACGCACTACCTTCTTTTTAATGATGGTCATCTTCTCCTTAAAGTGCTTAAAGTCACCTCGTCTGGTTTGATCTATTAATGCTGTTCTATCTGCGAGGAAAAGTATTCGCTTTTTAGCTCCTGATTTCCATAGCCTATGAGCGATCTGAAAGGCGGTATAGGTTTTACCTGTACCTGTAGCCATTACCAGCATTACCCTATCCTGTCCCTTAGCAATAGCCTCTACTGTTCTGTTTATAGCTATCTGCTGATAATACCTTGGAGATCTGCCACTACCATCGGTAAAGTAGTCCTGAGCTATTATCTGCTCCTGCTCTGGCGTTTCTATGCCCTTGTAGCGCTTATATTTCTCCCAAAGTATGTTTGGGTGAGGGAAGTTGTTTAAGTCCAACTCTGTTTCTCTATCACCCTCCGTAACTGTTCTGTCATGGAATATAAAGCCATCTCCATTACTGCTAAATACACAAGGTATATCTAATATCTGTGCGTATTCAAGTGCTTGCTGCATTCCAGAGCCAACAGACTGCTTATTATCCTTCGCCTCAATGATAGCTATAGGAATATCAGGCTTGTAGTAGAGTATGTAGTCAGCTCTTTTGCTTTTACCCCTTGTAGTAAGCCTACCCTTAACGTATATACGGCCATCAGTAAAAGATACCTCTTCTAACATCTGCATATCTGTATCCCACCCTGCGTTCTTAATTGCAGGGGTGATGTACTTAGTGCAGATGTCTCTTTCAGATAGATCTTTTTTATTTAATCCAGATGTGCTCATACGGCCTCAAAAAGGAAAGTCTAAGCGTACAAGATAATCACAATATGTAACAAAAAATACGGTGTTTTAGCCCTTATCGATCTGTCAGAAATCTCGATAAGGTTTTTTCAAAAAAAAGTTATTTTTTTTTTCTGAAAGCATAACTTATTGAAGGGCAATCAAAAAGCGTTTTTAAATTTTACAACATTGTAAAATTTTTATTTTTCCTCTGTAATGCTTATTTAGCGAGGCTTTCATGGTTTGGTATATTTGTTAAAAATAGGTAGATATGATAAAGGTTTGTTATTATCTTAAGTATCCCAAATCGGGTGTTTCTACGCCAATAGTAATGCAAATTTGCTACAAAGGTGCTAAGATAAGGCTGCATATTTCTGTCTTGATTGATCCAAAGAATTGGGACTTCAATCTGTATCGTTCAAAGAAGTCTAGGTCTAACCCAGAATACTTTGAGATAAACACTATGTTGGACAAACTCGAGCAGTTCGCAAAGAATGAATATAGAAAATGCTTTAATGACACTGGTCAATTCCCTAAGCCTAATAAACTGAAAGAAGCCCTTAAGAAATACCTTACAGGTGGTGAGTCTAAATCTCATAACTTCTTTGGTTTTATAAGTGAATTAATTTCTAAAAGTTAAGATGGCACATGCAGGCACGGTAAGGGCGGTAAGCGTATCCACAAGAATACTGTAAAGACTTACAGTACTACTTATAAGCACCTTCGGGGTTATGACAAGTACAGAAAGGCGGACTTATCATTTGATACTATTGATAAAGGGTTTTATGAGGATTTTGTTAGCTATCTGGGAACAGTTTTGAACTTATCGGTCAATACTATTGGTAAACAGATAGCAAACCTTAAGACTTTTATGAGCGAAGCCTTTGAGCTAGACTTACATTCAAACCTGTCTTATAGGAGTAGTTGGTTCATTGCGATAAGAGAAGAGAGTACCTCTATATTTCTTACTGAGCAGGAGATTATAGATATACTAGATATAGATCTAACTCATAATAAAATGTTGGAGTTAGTAAGAGACTTGTTTGTCATAGGTTGTTATACAGGTCTAAGGTTTTCAGATTATTCAAATTTGTCAAGAGACAATATTGTAGGCGACAATCTAGTGGTTACTACATACAAAACTGGAAAGGTAGTTACTATACCTATACACCCAGTTGTACAAGCAATATTTGATAAGTATAATGGAGTGTTGCGTATTGGTATATCAAATCAGAAGTCGAATACTTATCTAAAGGAGATTGGCCAGTTATTACCTGCTTTGCTTGAGAAAGTTACTACCACAATTACTAAAGGTGCTACAAAATATACTGAACGAAAAGCTAGATGGCAAATGCTATCAACACATACTGCTAGAAGATCATTTGCTACTAATGCGTATAAGAGAAATATTCCTACTATGACAATTATGGCCATTACTGGTCATACTACTGAAAAATCGTTTCGGAAGTACATAAAGGTTACGGAAACTGAACATGCTGAGATATTTAGAAAACATTGGGAAGTATCAGATAGAGGAGCTATTGTACAGACAAATGGAATACTTAATTAAAACACGAAAATGAACGTTATGATTTTTTTGGAATTACAAATGATGAACTGTCTGAAATTGTACGACAGGCTGTTAGGACTAAGCTAGTGGAAATCAATACATCAGTTAAAAAAGACTATGAGGAATATTTAACGAGAAAAGAGGTTAAACAAGCACTTGGTATTTCACTGCCTACTATCCGTAGGTTAACACTTGACGGGTTATTTCCTTCTTATAAGGTACGAGGCAGAGTGTTATATAAAAGGGCTGAAATAGATAGCATGATAGCTAACGGCAAAATTGATTTTTCTTAGACAAGGATTTGTTAGTGTTAAGTCAGCTTATACAAGTATATACTGAGAGGAAGTTATAGTTCAAATATCAAACACTGAATCCGCACTTAGGGTAGGAAAATTTACTATGTAAAATGTATGACAATTTATTATGTAGTGTCACGTATAAGGCACCTGTTGAGGTGATTAGCGGAAGAAATGAACCTGTAGTATTCAATGGTCATACTTACATGCCTAATAGAGCTAAAGGCAATAGTTTTTTCATAAAAGATTATACTCATGAGCTTAATGGTTTTCAAATAATTATTAATAGCAATAAGATTGTGATTAGGAACTCTATTCACAATATGCATAAGGGAAATAACTATACAGACTTTAGTAATTCTGAGTTACGGTCTGCAATAAAAACTATAGAAGATATGACAGGAGTAAAAGCGTATAATTTTGAATTACATCGTTTGGAATTTGCATTAAATATTTTATGTCCAGAACTTACAAGTGCAAAGTATGCGCTAATAGAAGAGTTAAAAAGAGCAAAATTCAGAGATATGATGAATGGCTCTAAAGTTTATGGCAGAAAGTGTTTTTTTTCAGAGTATAGCTTCAAAATATATGACAAGTCGCAGCAGGTTTACATGAAAGACAGGGTACGCATACCTCAAAATATAGTTAGAGTTGAAAAGATGTTTAGAAAACAACGTCAAATAAAATTTGCTACAAAATTGTCTGATTTGCTTGATAAGAATGTATCATCTCTCATATACAATGATTTTAATAAGACATTGCAAAAAGTGATTGTTCAAGATGATTATGATTATAGTACACTCTCAAAAGATGAAAAGAGGTTAATATTTGCAGGTAAAAATCCGAGCTACTGGCAACAAAGTAAACATGATGATAACTACAGTTATCTATTGCACAAATATAATCAGTTATTAAATTCACTCAATACAAGCAATGTAAAGATCGCCTTATTAGAAAGGTGCGATAAGAAATTTTTTCAACTAATTAACTCCGAGCTCACCACTTGTTATATAGCAGGAAAAACTGTCAAATAAGCATCGACATAATAGTTACAGAAAGGTGAAATGTCATAATAATAAAGGTGAATGGTAGCGTGCACTCGTCAAATAGGATGGATTGTGAGATTGGATGATAGTCGTAGGGGCGAGTTTGCGTGTTGGTCAAAATAAAATGAGATCACCTTATAGTGTGTTTGACTCGGTGATAATATACGACAGGTATAATCGGTACAATTTAACATTATGAATTTGTCATAATATATCGGTATACTTAATGCTAATTCAAGTTGGACACTGCGTAACATTTATATGCCACTTTTAATAATAAAAGTGCTTGTTTGTCCCCTTATATGTCTCTTAAAAGAACAAACGTCTTGCAAACTATTCATTTACAAGACGCTCTGTCGTTATGCTGTGGTGTGGGGCGGGATCGAACCGCCGACACAAGGATTTTCAGTGTTTAGTCTCAAAAAAACTGTGTGCAATTGGTGTGCATAAAGAAAAAAGACTTTCAAGCAAAATCGCTGAAAGTCTTTCCTGTTATGTGGTCCCACTAGGACTTGAACCTAGGACCCCCTGATTATGAGTCAGGTGCTCTAACCAACTGAGCTATAGGACCGTGGCGTGTGCCAAAAACGGATTGCAAATGTATTGCGCTTTTTTTGAAAAATAAAGAATATTATCAGGTTATTTTTGCAACATGATAAAAGGTGTCAGACATATCATATTTGACCTTGGTGGTGTATTACTGAATATAGATTATCAATTAACCGAAAAAGCCTTTCAAAAGCTAGGTGTTAAAAGCTTTCCTGAAATATACTCTCAACTGCAGCAAACCAGCTTGTTTGATGACTTTGAGACCGGTAGGATTGGTAAGGATGCTTTTTTTGATCAGCTACGTAGCATAGGTAATATTAATTGTACTGATGAGCAGATGACTGAAGCGTGGAATGCAATGTTGCTAGATTTTCCTAAAAAAAGGTTGCAGCTATTACAACAGCTTAGAGGTGGATACGACCTGCTATTATTAAGTAATACAAACGAAGTGCATGAGCAGGCATTTAATAAGATATTATACCAAGATCATAGTATTAATAATATAGCCCTGTTCTTTGATAAGGTATATTATTCTCACAAAGTAGGCATGCGCAAGCCTGATGCTGAAGTATTTGAAAGAGTGTTAGGGGATAATGGGCTATCTGCTGAACATACGTTATTTATAGATGATAGTCCCCAACATGTAGAAGGAGCAAAAAAGGTGGGTATTCAATCAATATGGTTGGAAAAAGGTATGACTATAGAAACAGATATATTTAAACCAAAGGTTAGCTGATAGGTTATTTAACCTCTTCGTACTCAATATAATCCCCCTCTTTAGGGCGATTTTGTCTGCTTTGTTTCTGATTTTGCTGGTTCTGCATTTCTTCCATTCTCTGTTGCATATCCTTTAGCTTCTGCTGTGTACTTCTGCTGATGCTAAGTATCGGTAATACAAAGCGTAGGATAAAGCGTATAATAAGTACAAGTATGAATGCTATCAGGATTACTCTAAAAATCATAGAATCAAAGGTACATAATCTGTATGAACAGTAGCCGTTAACGAAAATATAATTAGCATATATTATTTAATACAACTTGTTATGAAATGAAAAATATCATACTTTTGCATTGGAAATAGATATCTAGAAGGGGACTGAAAAGTCCCCTTTGTTTTTACCTATGACAGACGTATTAGAAAAAATAAAATCATTAGCAGAGCCTTTTCTAGAAGGTACTGACATGTTTATTGTTAGTATTAAGAACAAGCCTACTAATAATATCAAGCTCTATCTGGATGCGGATAGTGGCTTTTCTATCAATAAAAGTGCAGAGATCAACAGGAAGCTGTATAGGTTGATAGAAGAACAAGAGATATTTCCTGACGGAGATTTTTCTTTGGAGGTGTCTAGCCCGGGTGTAGATGAACCTTTGGTATATGAGCGCCAATACAGGAAAAATATAGGTCGTAAGGTAGAAGTGACCACACAGGACGAAGCAAAGAAGACAGGTATATTAAAGGCTGTAGGTGATGATGACCTGATTTTGGAAGTAAAAGTGAGCAAAAAAGAGACTGCAGAGGTAAGCATACCTTTTGCCGATATAAAAAAAATAGTAGTACAAATAAGTATTTAGTGATCTCCCCGGCTGGGGGCAAATATGTAAATAATGGCAAGTATCAATCTTATTGATTCATTTCAGGAGTTCAAAGATGCCGAGAGTATCGACAGACCAACCCTGATGAAAGTTTTGGAAGATGTATTCAAAACTTTATTGCGCAAAAAATATGGTGATGATGAGAACTTTGACGTGATCGTGAATGACCAGACGGGCGACCTTGAGATATTCCGTCATAGAGAGATAGTTGAAGATGGAGAAGTAGAAGACGATAATAAACATATTGCTTTATCAGAAGCATTGGCTATCGAGCCTGACTATAGCGTAGGTGAGGAAGTGTTTGAAGAGGTAGATGTGCGCGACTTTGGCCGTAGAGCTATATTGGCGGCTAAGCAAACTCTGGCAGCACGTATTGGTGATCTTAAAAAGAATCACCTGCTTAAAAAATATGCTGAGCGTGTCGGTGAGATCATCAATGGTGAGGTATACCAGATATGGAAAAAAGAAATATTACTACTAGATGATGAAGGTAATGAGTTGATACTGCCTAAATCTGAGCAGATACCTTCAGATTTCTTCAAGAAAGGAGAGTCTGTAAGAGCTGTAGTAAAGAAAGTAGAAACACGTAATAATAACCCGATAATTATACTAAGCCGTACACACCATAGCTTCCTGGAAAAGCTTCTTGAAATAGAAGTTCCTGAGATCATGGATGGTCTGATAGTTGTTAAAAATATCGTGCGTGAGCCGGGCGAAAGAGCTAAAGTAGCTGTAGAGAGCTATGATGATCGTATAGATCCGGTAGGTGCATGTGTGGGTATGAAGGGTAGTAGAATACACGGCATAGTACGTGAGCTACGCAATGAGAATATAGATATCATCAACTTCACCAACAACCAGCAGTTGTTACTACAGCGCGCGCTTACGCCGGCTAAGATCAACCGCATGGAGGTGAACAATGAGGATATGAGTGTAGATGTATACTTAGATCCTGATCAGGTTTCACTGGCTATTGGTAGAAGAGGTGTGAACATTAAGCTGGCACAGGAGTTGACTGGTTATAGCATAGATGTGTTCCGTGATATACCTGATGAAGAACTTGAATACGATATAGATCTTGATGAATTTGCAGATGAGATCGATGGCTGGGTTATAGATGAATTTAAGAAAGTGGGTTGCGATACTGCATTGAGCATATTAGAGCTTACTGACGAGGATTTAGCTAGACGTACTGACCTGGAGGAAGAGACAATAAAAGATGTACGTAAAATACTAGAAGCAGAGTTTGCCGATGAGGAAGAAGAAGGGTAGTTGAAGGCAAAACTATTAAGTTGTAGAATGCGCTATAATTAAGCTTTTTAGCTAAAAATGGTGTAGGTTTGCAGACTAGGCTTGTAGCACAAAAAGATATAATAGAGAATATAATACTGAGTATATAGCGAATGGCAACAGCACAAAAAACGCCAAGGTTACTGGCTGCAGCGAAAGAGTTTAATATTGGTAAGGATACTTTGATACAGTTCCTTACTGATAGGAATTTTGATATCAATGCAAAAAATCCAAACGTAAAGCTGACAGCAGAAATGTATGAAGCATTGCAATCCGAATTTGCGCAAGACAAACTTGCTAAGCGCAAAAGCGAAGAGATTGCTCTGCCTAAAGGTGCATTGCTGGATAATATTGATAAGACGAAGGAAGAGCTTGATATAACAGTTTCAGATGCTCCTGAGGAAACTAAAGAGAGTACAGAGAAGCAAGCTGAAGAAAAGCCACAGCCTAAGGCCGAGGAACCTAAAGAGATAGAGGCGAAGAAAGAAGAAGAGAAAAAAGAGGAAGCTCCTGAACCTGTGCAGGAAACAAAGGCAAAAGTAGCAGAAGAGCTACCTAAGCCTGAAGTAAAAGAAGAACCTGTAGCGAAGAAGGAAGAGCCTGCAGAGGCAGCGCCTAAAGAAGAGCCTAAACCTGCGGCTGAAGCAAAACCTAAAGAAGAAAAGTCTGGTAGAATAGGTGGCCCTAATGTAGTAGGTAAGATCAATCTTGATGAGATGAACTTATCATCAAGGCCGAAGAAAGGTGCTGCTAAAAAAGCTGCAGATAAAAAGAAAGAAGAAGAGAAAGAGATAGCTGCTAAGAAGAAAGCTGAAGAGGCTGCAGCGAAGAAAGAGGAGCCAAAAGAAACTAAGAAAGAAGAACCGAAGCCTGCAGAGGCTAAGAAGCCTGAAGAAACTCCTGCTCCTAAAAAGCAATCCGAAACTGAAGAGCCTAAAGAGCATATAAGAACTAACGCACCTAAACTTGAGGGGCCTAAGATCATAGGTAAGATCAACTTACCGAAGGGTGAGCCTAACAAGTCTGAAGGCGGTAGAGAGAAGAGAAGAAAGAGAATACCGGTACAGAAAAAGCCGGAACAGCTTAGAGATAAGCAAAGAGGCGGTGGCGGTAACCGTGGAGGCGGTGCTGACAATAGAGGCAGAGGCAGACAGGATAATAGAAGAGGTAGAAATGTTCAAGCTCCACAGGAGATTGACGAAAAAGCAATCCAGGACAAGATCCGCCAGACACAAGCCAAGCTTGCCGGCGGTGGCGGTGGTGGACGTAACAAAGGTTCAAAAGCCAAATATCGCCGTAACAAGCGTGAGGAAATGGCTGAAAAACGCGCAGCAGCCGAACAAGCAGCTGAGCAGGATAACAAGACAATTCAGGTTACAGAGTTCATCTCTGTAAGTGAGTTGGCTAGCTTGCTAGATGTGAACTTTGCAGAGATCATTGGTAAGTGTATGAGCCTTGGTATCATGGTATCCATCAACCAAAGGCTAGATGCTGAGGTGATTGAGCTTGTATCTAACGAGTTTGGTTATGATGTAGAGTTTATTGACCTGGAGCAAGAGGCAGAAATTGAAGAAGAGGAAGTAGATAATCCGGATGATTTGCAACCACGTGCACCTATTGTTACCATCATGGGTCACGTAGATCATGGTAAGACATCATTACTTGATTATATAAGAAGTGCGAACGTTATCAGCGGTGAGGCTGGTGGTATCACACAGCACATCGGTGCCTACAGAGTAGAAACAGGTTCAGGAAAGCAAATCACATTCCTGGATACTCCTGGTCACGAGGCCTTCACTGCGATGCGTGCTCGTGGTGCGAAAGTGGCAGATGTAGCAGTAATTGTGATAGCGGCAGATGATGCGATAATGCCTCAAACAAAAGAAGCAATATCACACGCGCAAGCAGCTAGCCTGCCTATGATATTTGCGATCAACAAAATAGATAAAGACGGAGCTAACCCTGATAGAATCAAAGAACAACTATCTCAAATGAATATCCTTGTAGAGGATTGGGGTGGTAAGTTCCAAAGTCAGGAGATATCAGCCAAACAAGGGTTGAATATCGACGAGCTTCTTGAAAAAATATCTCTGGAAGCAGAGCTACTAGAGCTACAGGCTAACCCTGATAAGAAAGCTACAGGTAGTGTAATTGAGGCTTCTCTTGATAAAGGACGTGGTTATCAGGCTACGGTATTGATACAGGCTGGTACATTAGCACAAGGTGATATGCTAGTATGTGGTCAGTATCATGGTAAGGTGAAGGCAATGTTCAATGAGCACGGAAAACGTGTTACTGAGGCAGGCCCTTCTACTCCGGTACAGATACTTGGTCTTAACGGTGCACCACAAGCTGGTGAGAAAGCTAAGGTATATGTGAATGAAGATGAGGCTAAAGAAATAGCAACACACAGAGCACAGATACTACGTGAGCAAGGTATACGTACACGTAAGCACATTACTCTTGATGAGATCGGTCGTCGTCTTGCACTTGGAAACTTCAAAGAGCTTAACGTTATTATCAAGGCAGACTTTGATGGTTCGGTAGAGGCAGTAAGTGACTCATTACAGAAACTTACTACTGAAGAGGTGGCTATTAATGTTGTTCACAAAGGTGTTGGTCAGATCACAGAAAGTGATGTACTACTAGCAACAGCTTCGGATGCGATCATACTTGGTTTCCAGGTTCGTCCATCTCTGCAAACTGCTAAGCTGGCTGAGCGTGAGAATATTGAGATACGTACATACTCTATTATATACGATGCGATAGAAGAAGTGAAGAGCGCGATGGAAGGTCTACTGGAACCTAAGATCGAGCGTAAGACAGTATGTAATGTTGAGATACGTGAGGTGTACAAGATCAGCGGTGTAGGTACTATTGCAGGTTCTTATGTACTTGATGGTAAGATCAGCCGTAATACTAAGATCAACCTAGTACGTGATGGTATCGTAACTTATACCGGTGAGCTTGGATCGCTTAAGCGCTTCAAAGACGATGTGAAAGAGGTAAGCGCAGGTTACGAGTGTGGTTTGAGTATTAAGAATTACAATGACATAAGAGTTGGTGATATACTTGAAGGGTTTGAAGAAGTGGAAGTAAAACGAACTTTATAGCCGACTTAAAAATATCTTAAGCCGTTAATCTGAATTCAGGTTAACGGTTTTGTATTTATTACGTAATACAAATAGTATTGAGACAAAAACTGGATCAACTAAATCGTGTGGAGCAGCTGGCGAAGGGCAGTGTGCTAACTCGTTTTTTTAATGATCCGTATAAATACATCAAGGCGATGTATTTATTAAAAGTGAGCTACCCGAATAACCGTAAAGGTGTTTTAAAAGACACAGAACTTTTTTTCGGAGATAGCATGCAAGTATTACTACCTGCCGCAACTGACATATACCTTACTGGAGGAAAGACCCACGACTCTGAGATAAGACTGGCAAAATATCTTATTAAAACGCTTAAAAGCGGAGATGTTGTAATAGACATAGGAGCACATTTCGGGTACTTCACATTACTTGCTTCATCGTTGATTGGGTATAATGGCAAGGTGATGAGTATAGAGCCAGCAAAAGGTTCTTTTGATCTACTGAGAAAGAATATTGCAGGAAAGGATAATATCAATATTTTTCATCGAGCCATATCTGATATGGAAGAGACCGTGAGTTTCTTTGAGTTCCCGGTACTGTATTCAGAATATAATGCGCTAAGCATTGACCAGTTTGAGCAGGAAGAATGGATAAAGAAGCACCCGCCGGAAAAAACGAAAGTACAAGCTGTAACAATTGATAGCTTTGCAGCAGAATACAAAGTACAGCCTACCCTGATAAAGATAGATGTGGAAGGTGCTGAGGTGCAGGCTATACGTGGAGGTGGAGCGACATGGGCGGATGGAGCACCAATAGTAGTGATGGAATATTTGACGCATAGCGGCGATTCATATAAAAAGGCTACTGCCATAATGCTGGAACATGGGTATAGAGGCTGTATGATAGATGATGAGGGTGAATTGGTAGTAACAGAAGATATTGAACAATATATGTCTGAGCGCAATATGACATCTGAGAATGTTGTGTTTGTAAAAGGCAATAAATAATAGTTTAAATAGTTTTTATGCTTGAGAAGTTAGAAGCAATTACAGCCAGGTTTGACGAGTTGGGAATAGCCCTGACCAACCCTGAGATTGTTGCTAATAATAAGAAGTTTACTGAACTAAGCAGAGAATACAGAAGGCTACAGACGATTGTAGATGCTAGAAATCAGTATGTGAAGTGTGTGGAGAATCTCGACTTTGCCAAAGAGGTGCTGGATACAGAAAGTGATGAAGAGCTGAAGGAGCTGGCAAAGAACGATCAGGAGCAGCTACAGGAAGAGAAAGAAAAGCTTGAGGAGGAGATCAGAATGATGCTGATACCTAAAGATCCTCAGGATGAAAAGAATGCAATACTAGAGATACGTGCAGGTACCGGCGGTGATGAGGCAAGTTTGTTTGCAGGTGATCTACTACGTATGTATTTGAAATATTGTGAGCAGAAAGGCTGGAAAGTAGCTGTATTGTCTGACACTGCAGGTACAGCTGGTGGATACAAAGAAGTACAGCTGGAAGTGGTAGGTGAGGATGTATATGGTACGCTTAAGTTTGAAAGTGGTGTACACCGTGTACAACGTGTACCAGCTACAGAGGCTAGTGGAAGGTTGCATACTTCAGCAGCTACAGTAGCGGTAATGCCTGAGGCAGAAGAAGTAGACTTCGAACTGAAAGCCAGTGACGTGAAGATGGAAACGGCCCGTAGTGGTGGTGCAGGTGGGCAGAACGTGAACAAGGTAGAGACCAAAGTATTGTTGACACACATACCAACAGGTACGGTAGTTATCTGCCAAACAGAGCGTACGCAGCTAGCCAATAGAGAAAAGGCAATGCAAATGATGAGAACCAAACTTTATGAGGAAGAGGTTCGTAAGCATGAAGAAGCTATTGCCAGTAAGAGGAAAAGTCTTGTGAGCACAGGTGACAGGTCTGCAAAGATCAGAACTTATAACTACCCTCAAGGTCGGGTGACAGACCACAGGATAAATATGACTGTTTATAATCTTGATGAGTTTGTAAATGGTGATATTGATGATATGATAAAAGCATTGCAATTTGCAGAGAATGCAGAGAAGATGCAGTCCGGAGAATCAGTAATATAACGCAGAGTACTACTAGACTTTCCGATAAAATAACTAAGTTTAACAATCATAATTTTTATACTTAAATAACAATGAGTAATCCTCGTTTCGACCTAGTTGACATAGCCCATACGCTACGCAACAGAAGAAGACTATTATTAATAGGAGTCATCATAGCAGCTATGCTTGGTGGTCTGTTCTATGTTGTTGGTAAAAAGAAATACAAAGCAGAAGCCGACTTTATCATATCTAACCCTCTTTATGCTGACAGAAATAACCTGTTCAGAACAAGAGATACTCGTTTTGTAGATTATTTTGGTGGTGATGATGATATTGATCGCGTACTGGTAATTGCCAGCTCAGATACATTACGTAATTACTTAACTGACAAGCTGAACCTTTGGGATGCTTATAAGCTGGATAAATCTAACCCTGAAGACAGGTTAGAGATGAAGGAACTATTCAAAGATCGTTTCAAGATGGAACGTACTGAGTATACAACCGCTAAGGTGTATTATACAGATACTGATCCTGAGCGTGCAGCTAATGTTGTGAACCTGGCTATCGAAATGTCTGAGAGTATCTTCCGCGGATACTATCTAAAAATGAAAGATAATGTTGCGAACTCTATCAGAAAGAGAATTGGAGATATTGATACGGAGATAAAAGATAACGTAATGCAAATGGCTCAGCTGAATGAAGAGCTGAGAAGTGCAAATACAGATGCAGAGCGTATCATGATAAGAACTAAAGGTGAGGAGCTTAGTGCTATCAATGGTCAGTTAATAGAAGATAAAGCTCGTAATGCATCTTTGCTGAATGAGTTTATGACTGGTGTTGATGAAGAGGATCGTAACAGATATCTACAAGTAATAACACCAGCTACACCACCTGTAGAACCTGCAGGAGTTGGTCTTGCACTTACAATAATTGGTGCAGCATTCTTTGGTTTCTTCTTTATTAGTATTTACATACTGATCGTTAGCTATTACAAATTACTTATAGCGGTAGAACGTTGATAAAAGAGCTGAACATAAGTGAGAGGTGGCTGATGATACTCGGCTTTGCCGTGTTGTGTATTGGTGTGATGTTGTTTGCCTATACGCAAAGCTATAAAGCTGCGTTGATACCTATTGGTTTCATCTTTGCGTGCCTACTGGTAGTAAACTGGAAGATAGCATACATGCTTTTCCTGTTTACAATACCAATATCCATAGACTTTGAGTTGACTGGGTCCCTTTCCACATCCCTGCCCGATGAGCCTATCATGTGGGTGTTTATGTTCATGTTCCCGATCATCTTTTTACAAGACCCTAAAGTGTTGGGTAGAAAAGATTGGTGGCGAGACCCTATTGTTACACTCATCATCTTACAATACCTGTGGATGATAGTAGCGGTGATATTCTCTAAAGAGTTTATACTATCTGCTAAATTCATGGCAGCTAAAACATGGTTCCTCATTAGCTTCTTTATACTGCCGTACTATGTATTTAGAAGGAAGGTGGATTTCAGAAATGGCTTCTTACTATTCCTGATACCTATGTTGGTGACAGTTGTCATTATCATGATCAGACATGCTGCTCGTGGATTCTTATTCTATAAAGTAGAGTATGCGATAGGAGACTTGTATTATAATCACGTTGACTATTCGGCAGTACTTTCTATATTCTTTCCATTGGTACTTATAGCATGGCCAATGAGTAAGGATACGAGAAACCCTCTTATCAAAATTGCGTTGATAGGTATAGTGGCATTACTAGTTCCTGCTATATACCTTACCTATGCTCGTGCTGCAATATTAGCCGTAGTGTTTGGTATATGTGTAGCCGTAGCTATACGAATAAGATTGGTCAACCTTATCATGCCGGTTTTTTATTGCATGATAGCCTTGATGGTCATCTTCATGGCTAAGGATAATAGGTTCATCAACTTTCGTCCTAACTATGAGAAGACCTACATGCACAAGAACTTTGCCGAGCATGTAATGGCAACATTCAGAGGTGAGGATATGTCTTCTATGGAGCGTCTTTATCGTTGGATAGCCGCCATGCGTATGAGCCAAGATGAGCCTGTAAAAGGATGGGGACCCAATGCGTTTTACTATTACTACAAACCTTATGCGGTAAGTTCATTTAAGACTTATGTAAGCCGTAATACGGAAAAGTCTACCACGCACAACTACTTCCTGTACATGCTGGTAGAGCAGGGTTGGCCTGCATTGATATTGTATGCTGTGTTGATAATGGTAGCACTTGCCCATGCACAGAAAACCTTCTACAGGTTTAAAGAGAGTTTTTATAGAAACTGTACGTTGGGTGCTGCTATGATGTTTGGTGCAGCATTTGTCAACAACTTCTTCTCAGAGCTACTGGAAACACACAAAGTGGGTTCGCTCTTTTACATCAGTCTGGCACTATTAGTAGTGCTCAGGAAGATCAGTAATGATAAACTGGAAGAAGAGAAGAAGGCTAAAGAACTTACGCCTCAGTAGGTTCTATCCACACTTCATGGTCTTTAAGAATCTGTATCAGTTCATTCACTGCTATCTCACTAGGTACATTACGTTTTACAACGTCCTTGTTCTTGTATAACGTGATCTTACCCGGACCACTACCTACATAGCCAAAATCTGCATCAGCCATTTCTCCGGGACCGTTTACGATACAACCCATGATAGCAATCTTCACACCTTTCAGGTGATTAGTTGCATTGCGTATCATAGCGGTAGTCTCTTGCAAGTCAAACAAAGTACGACCACAACTAGGGCAACTGATATATTCTGTTTTGCTAATGCGGGTACGTGTAGCCTGCAGTATAGAAAAAGAAGTATTGTTAAGGAACTGATGATTATTACTAACAGGTAAGTAGGTTCTTCCGCTTACTTTAATGTTATCAGCTTGCAGCATATTGTTCCATAACCATACGCCATCACCAAAACCATCCAGCATAAGACCACCTGCATTAGTTGCAAAATCAATAAGCTGCTCGTCTATAGTTTTGTCATTATTCTCTACACAAAGAATGACAGGGCAACTAACTCCATTATTCATAAGCTCTATCAGTAGCCTTCTCATAGAAGGCATGGTATGAGTATTGCTACTCTTAATGCATAGTAATGCATTCGTATTTGCTGATAGTTTATCTACAAGAGGTGGCAACTGCTCCCAATCAGTAGCTGCATCAAATACTACGAAATGTAGCTTGTCTATCTCGTCATTGTAGTTGAGGTAAGTACTTAAGTCAAAGAGTGGATAGTACTTTTCTTTATCCTGAACATCTACCCAAGAGTTATGATCACATATCACTTTTAATGTACCAGGAAGATTGAAGTCAAGTACTCTATTACCAGTATAGATATAATCTGCAGCTGCATCACCAATGTTCCACTTATCTGTAGTTGCATTATAATTATAACCAATTGCAGAAAGGTCTGTAGGGGTAATAGACTGCTCTTCTTTATAATCTGCTACAACAATTGGTGGATGTTCTCCACCTATATTTTTTATGGTTGAGCTATCTCTCTTTTTATATTCAAAAGGGTTGTACGGCAGCTTATTTTTTTTCAGGTTTTCTATTGGTTCATGGTTGCCTCTTTCTGTATATCTGCTCACAATATCTCTACATACCGGTATCTCAAATTCAGGATCTTCGGTAAGAGAAACTCTTATTGTATCACCAATACCATCTTCAAGTAAAGTACCTATACCGATTGCACTTTTAATTCTACCATCTTCACCATCTCCTGCTTCTGTTACGCCGAGGTGCAGCGGATAACATTCACCAAACTCTTCAGTCATTTGCTTCACCAGCAAACGATAAGCCTGTACCATCACCTGTGGGTTGCTTGACTTCATGCTCAGTATGATCTGATGATAATCTTCATCGCGCGCTATACGCAGAAACTCCATAGCACTTTCTACCATACCTATTGGAGTGTCTCCGTACCTACTCATGATACGATCGCTAAGAGAACCATGGTTAGTACCTATCCTCATAGCAGTTCCGTGTTCCTTACATATTCTTACTAATGGTGTGAACCTCTGCCTGATACGTTCTATTTCAGCAGCATATTGCTCATCGGTATATTCTATAAAGTCAAACTTCTTCTTATCTACATAGTTACCCGGGTTGACACGGACCTTCTCTACTATCTGCGCAGCTATCTCGGCTGCATTTGGCGTAAAGTGTATATCGGCTACTAATGGCGTATGGTAGCCTTTATCATTCAGTATTTGTTTGATGTTACGTAAATTCTCTGCTTCTTTCTTACTGGGTGCTGTTATACGTACCAGTTCTGCACCTGCCTCAATACAACGAATACACTGTGCTACTGTTGCGTCGGTATCCATAGTATCAGTAGTGGTCATAGTTTGTATGCGTATAGGGTGCTTGCCACCTATATGCAAGTCTCCCACACGTACTTCTCTGGTTTTTAGTCTTTTATATTCAGTAAGTGAATGACAATATTGTCCTTCCATAAGAATTGTTTACGATAACGCAGCAAAGGTAGGGAATGCGTTATTATGAGTATGTGAAAAATGGAGGTGTAATAGCAATTATATACAATTTTTAATCATGATTGTTTATAAAAAGAAAATATCCGCATAGATTGCAATGCTATGTTTTTCTCTGAAACAATGCTATTTTAGCAAAAGATAGAGAATGAATGGAGTACGAAATAAAACATTTTGGAAAATTCAAATATGTAGAAGAGGGTGAAGGAGAACCACTGATCTTGCTACATGGGTTGTTTGGAGCGTTGAGTAATTTCAAAGACCTGGTAGATCATTTCAAAGAAACCCACCAGGTGATCATACCAATGCTTCCATTGTTCGATTTGAATATACTCGATACAACTGTAGCGGGGCTGGCAAAGCATGTACAGAAATTTATAGAGGCCAGAGGTCTTGATCAGGTACATTTGCTGGGTAACTCTCTCGGAGGACATATTGGATTAGTGTATGCACTAAAGCATCAGGATAAGGTTAAGACGATAACGCTTACCGGTAGTTCTGGTTTGTTTGAAAATGGTATGGGTGAGACTTACCCTAAACGTGGTGATTACGACTATATCAAAAAGAAGACAGAGCTTACTTTCTACGATCCTAATGTAGCATCTAAAGAGTTGGTAGACGAAGTATATTCTATAGTGAACAACAGGCTGAAAGCACTTAAGATCATCTCACTGGCGAGGTCTGCGATTAAGCATAACCTTGGTGACGAGCTGAAAGAGATAACGGTACCTGTTTGTCTGATATGGGGTAATAATGATACCATTACACCTCCTATGGTTGCTGAAGAGTTTAAGAAGTTGTTGCCAAACTCAGAACTACATTGGGTAGATAAGTGTGGTCATGCTCCTATGATGGAAGTGCCTGCTGCATTCAATGAGATACTTGATGGCTTCCTTGCTCGCAACAAAGGGTAGAATTACCATACTTTTTATTGTTAATCGGCCATAAACTATGAACTTTGCAGTACTTATGTTGTAAAGACTATAAGTAATGTAACTATTATGTCTGTAAAGAAAATCATATCATACGAAGTGCCTACTTTATTGCCGGGTGATAGCGGTGGTAAAGCAATGGAGCTAATGGAAGAGCATAAGCTGAACCATATTCCTATAGTTGCTAATGAGCAATACCTGGCACTAATAAAGGAAGACGATATACTGGATTGGGATACACCTGACCAGCCATTATCACAATCAGATCTGCTAAGATACAGTCCTGCCATATTTGCTGATGGTCATCCATTTGAAGCTATTAGGTTGTCTTATGATCAGAACTTATCTGTAGTGCCGATAGTAGATGCTGATAATAACTACATAGGTGCAGTTACCAGAGAAACAATGCTAAGCTATGTTGCAGAACATAGTGGGTTGGAGAGTCCGGGTGGTGTGATCGTTTTAGAGATAGATCCTTTAGACTATCGTCTGTATGACATAGTAAGAATATGCGAGAGTGAAGATGTTTCTGTAATTACTACCCAGCTATTTACTAATAAGCAAACAGGTAAACTAGAGCTGACGATCAAAACAAACCGTAGCAACCTTGAATCACTAGCTGCTACTTATGAAAGGTTTGGCATAAAAGTACTAGAGCTATATAGTGAGCATACTAACAGAGGCGATATGATGGATAGGTACAATCTGCTGATGGCTTATATAAACATGTAATTATAGAAGAATGATAGCTATAGACAACATACTGGTAAGTGATGAAGTGATAGAGGAGCAGTTTGTATGTGACTTGTCTAAATGCAAAGGTGGCTGTTGTGTAGATGGCGACTGCGGTGCTCCGCTAACCGAAGATGAAACAAAGCTGGTTGCCGAAAACTATCCTAAAATAAAAAGCTATTTACCTGAAAGGTATATAGAAGAAGTAGAGAAGCAAGGCACACATACTATAGATGATGAGTATGGGTACGTTACCCCTACCGTGAACGGTGGCATATGTGTATATGCATATACAGATGATGCAGGCATAGTAATGTGTGGTTTTGAGAAAGCATACAATGAGGGATTGATCAACTTTAAGAAACCCATCTCGTGCCATTTGTATCCTATCCGTATAAAGAAAGTACCGGGCTTTGAAGCTGTTAATTATTCTCCACGTAAAACGTTATGTAAGCCTGCATGTAAGCTAGGCAGAAAACTAAAAGTGCCTGTATACAAATTCCTAAAAGATGCGCTGGTGCGCCAGTACGGAGAAGAGTTTTATGAAGCGCTAGATGCTACAGCCAAGCAAAAATTTGGAATAGAAGAGTAGTGTGTTTTTTATAACTCCTTCCTTAATCTAGCAACAGGTATGTTCAACTGTTCGCGATATTTAGCAACTGTACGGCGGGCGATGTTATAACCTTTTTCAGACAGCATATTCGTGAGCTTCTCATCAGAGAATGGTTTGCGTTTGTTCTCATTATCTATGATGTCTTGAAGTATAGATTTTACTTCACGTGTAGATACTTCCTCACCACTTTCTGTCTGTAATGATTCGGAGAAAAAGTATTTAAGCCTGAAGGTGCCGAATTCTGTTTGTACAAACTTACTATTAGCAACTCGCGATACTGTAGATACATCTAGCTCTGTTATTTCAGCAATGTCTTTAAGTATCATTGGGCGCAGAGATGTCTCATCGCCTGTCAGGAAGAACTCTTTCTGAAAGTCTATGATGGCTTGCATTGTTTGCAGCAATGTGTGCTGACGCTGCTTGATAGCATCTATAAACCATTTAGCTGAGTCCAGCTTTTGCTTGATGAACATCAGTGCTTCTTTCTGACGTTTATCCTTCTTTTCACTCTTATCATAAGCCTGCATCATATCCCTGTATTCAGCAGATACGCGTAGTTCAGGAGCGTTCTTCGCATTGAGTGACAACTCTAGTTTGCCACTATTATTGAATACAAAAAAGTCAGGTAGTATATAGCTCTCTGCTTTGTTGATAATAGCGAAGGCTGAGCCGGGCTTAGGGTTTAGTTTTATTATAGTATTGATCACCTCTTTAAAATCTTCATTGTCAAGACTGAGGTGCTTTTGAATTTTATCGTAATGCTTCTTGATGAACTCATTGTAATATTTGTCAATTACCTGTAGTGCATCTTCTATGGTTTTGTCTTTTGGTTTTATCCTGTCCAGTTGTAGATGAAGACATTCTTGTAGTGTCCATGCACATACACCTGCAGGGTCGAACTTCTGTATCTTTTTGACAAGGCCGTTTACCTCTTCTTCATCCGTAATGATACTCTGTCCAAATGCAAGGTCATCTACCAGCGCAGAAACCTCTCTGCGCAGATAGCCATCTTCATCTATACTACCTATTATCTGTTTGGCTATGGTTTCCTGCTTTTCATCTAGCCCCAACATGCCCAGTTGGTTAAGTAGATGATCGTGAAAGCTGGTTTCTACTCTTACAGGTGCGTTAGGAGTGTCGTTATCCTTATTGCCATAATAATCTCCATAATCATTACCGCCTTCATCTTCACTTTTCAGGAAATCGTCCAGGTCTATCTTCTCGTTATCGTCACTACTCAATTCTACATCATCTTCATATTCATCCTCTTCTTTACTGTCTTTAAGGTTGAATTCGTCCTCCTCTATTTCTGCACCTTGTTCTAACGCAGGGTTCTCTTCCAGCTCTTCTTTTATTCTTTCTTCAAGGTTGGCAGTAGGTATCTGCAACAACTTCATTAACTGAATTTGTTGTGGCGACAGCTTTTGCAGCAGTTTCTGTTGTTGCGATTGTCTTAACATAAAGGGGCTATGAGTAGTATTTAGGTTAAATATACAAAACACCTCACCCTGTACATTGTTGTATCTCAAAAAATTACGTTAACATGGATTTATCGCATTTTCTTTTCAAAATTCACGGTTAGTTTCGTACTTTTCTGAAAATTGCCAAAGCGCACGCAGATGAGTAAGAGGCCGTATATCTCACCATCATTTTCCTATGTGCCACTGGAGGAGACACTTGAGATTTTACCGAAGAAGAGGCAACTGCTGATAGGTATACCAAAAGAGACATCTTTCCAGGAAAACCGTATTGCATTAACTCCTGAAGCAGTTTCTGTATTGGTTAATAATGGTCACGAGGTGATTGTAGAGCATAATGCAGGAGAAGGATCATTCTATTTCGATACCGACTATAGTGAGGCGGGTGCAAGAATAGTATATGATAAGAACGAGCTGTATAAGGCTCATACTATTATAAAGTCTGCACCAATATCAGACGCTGAGGTAGAGCTATTGCAGCCCAACCAGATAGTAATATCTCCCATACATATGCCATTCTTAAACTCAGGAATGGTAGAGAGTTTACTCAAAAAGAAAATCATAGCCATAGCATTTGACTCGATAAAAGATGATTCGGGCAACTATCCGATCGTTCGCTCTATGAGTGAGATAGCAGGTAGTACAGCAATATTGAATGCATCTAAATACTTGAGCAATGTAAACGATGGTAAGGGAATACTATTAGGAGGTATATCAGGCATTCCGCCGGCAAAGGTGCTGATACTTGGTGCTGGTATAGTAGGTGAGTTTGCAGCCAGAACTGCGATTGGTCTGGGTGCTATTGTGAAGATATTTGACAACTCTATATATCGCCTGATGCGTTTGCAGAACAACATAGGACAGCGTTGCTATACATCGGTAATAGAGCCTATAACCCTTGCAGAAGAGTTGGCAACTGCTGATGTTGCAGTAGGCGCGCTAAAACCGGTGAATGGATTGACACCTGTGGTTGTGAATGAAGAGATGGTGGCTAATATGAAAGCCGGGTCTGTGATAGTAGATGTAAGTATAGATAGGGGAGGCTGTTTTGAAACATCGAGAGTAACAACGCATGAACATCCTATTTATAAGAAGTTTGACGTAGTGCATTACTGCGTACCCAACATAGCTTCGGGTGTGTCCAGAACAGCATCTAAGGCTATCAGCAATGTATTGATGCCGATATTACAAGAGTGTGCAGACATGGGTGGTGTAGAAGGTGTGATACAGGCTAAAGGAGGAATAAGGAACGGTGTGTATTTATATAAAGGGTGTGTGACCAACGCACCAATTGCCAAACGTTTTAATTTGAAGTATACAGACCTTGATCTTCTGTTGGCTACGCAGAGCTAGGTCATCTACTTATATAGCATGAATAATCGTACCAATAAGACCATAGCCGGATATCATATGCTAATGATCCTTTCTGCAGTAGACAGAAAGTTTGATGTGAAAGAAGATCTCGTGATACGCGAGTATATAATACAGGAGTTTCCGATAAAAGTGAACCTTGATAAAGAAATGGCTACCATTAGCTCTCTACAGCCAGACCAATGGGAAGATCATTTTAGGAAGATGGCAGACGATTTTTATGATGATGCTACAGAAGATGAGCGTAATAACCTCATCAAGTTTGCAATAGAGCTAACCAAAGCAGATAATGTGATCACCAAGGAAGAGAATGAGTATTTGAATATACTCTTCGATGCATGGAAGCCTGACGAGGCTTAGTCAACTTACATTACCTGTAAGCTGTGACCACTCCAGATAAGCGCCAGTATAATACCTCCTAATATAATACGGTAGATACCGAATACTCTGAAACCATTCTTGGTAACAAAGTTGATGAATGATTTTATAGCTACAATCGCTACTACAAAGCCAACAATGTTCCCTACTGCCAGTAAGCCTATTTCATCCTGGCTGATGGTGTGTCCATCCAAATAGAAGTCTAACATCTTTTTAGCTGTAGCTGCAAACATGGTAGGTACTGCAAGAAAGAAAGAGAATTCAGCAGCAGCTTTACGTGTAAGCTTTTGTTGCATACCACCTATGATGGTAGCAGCCGAGCGAGATACTCCAGGTATCATAGCGATACACTGAAACAAACCGATAACTAAAGCAGAAGGATATTTTACATTATCTGCATTGTCTTCGTTTGATGTTTTGAATATTCTGTCGATGAATAGAAGAAAGATACCACCTATAACTAATGATATAGCCACTACTTGCGGGCTTTCTAAAAGCTCATCTATAGCATCGCTAAATAATAGGCCGAATATAGCTGCAGGTATGAATGCTACCAATAACTTAAGGTAGAACTTGATAGACTTGAAGAAGCGTTTAAAATAAAGAACCAACACAGATAGTATCGTACCAAATTGAATAGCTACTGTAAACAGCTTTACAAAGTCGTTTGACTGAATACCCATCAATGAGCTGGTAATGATCATGTGGCCTGTAGAAGATACAGGTAAGAATTCTGTTAGTCCTTCTATGATGCCAAGGATAATTGCTTCTAACCAAGTCATTAAGGTATGTTAATGTATTTATGTGTTTGTAAAGAAAGCTCCCACTGAGGGTGTTGCTTGATGTAGTCTATTATGAGTGGTGTCATGCTGTCACGCTTATCCCACTCTGGTTGCAGGTATAGTTTACACTGCCCGTTCACCTCTCTGGCATGTTGTTCTGCCCATTCAAAGTCGTGCTTGTTGAATACCACTACTTTTAGTTCATCTGCTTTAGACAAGCTATCGTCTATTGGTGCTTTGAACTTTTTAGGAGACACAGTTACCCAGTCTATATCACCGGTAAGTTTGTATGCCCCGGATGTTTCTATATGTATGGTAAACCCTTCCGCATGTAATGCATCGCATAACTCTGTAAGGTCGTGCATGGCAGGCTCGCCTCCTGTAATAACGGCAACCCTTGCAGGGTACTGCTTAGCCTCAGTTACTATTTGCTCTACTGTTAGCTTAGGATGATTTTCAGGGTCCCAGCTGTCTTTCACATCGCACCACACACAGCCCACATCGCACCCGCCAAGACGGATGAAATAAGAGGCTACCCCGCTATGCTGTCCTTCGCCCTGCAAGGTATAGAAGTGCTCCATTACAGGGTAGGCTGTAATATGTGTGCTTGTTGTCAAAATAGTTGTATTAAGAGTGTTGCTTAGCTGCTTCAAGTGTGTTCATCATCAGTCCGCAGATGGTCATAAGACCTACGCCACCAGGTACCGGTGTTATATAGCTACACTTATCTTTCACATTATCAAAATCTACATCACCTACAAGACGCTTACCGCTCTTGCGTGTAGCATCATCTATACGGTTGATACCTACATCCAATACTATAGCACCTTCTTTCACCATATCTTCTGTGATGAATTTAGGCTTGCCTATAGCAGCTACAATGATATCAGCTTGCAGGCACATTTCTTTAAGGTTCTTTGTGCGGCTGTGGCAGATGGTTACAGTAGCATTACCGGGGTTAGCACTACGGCTCATAAGTACAGTCATTGGTGTACCTACGATGTTGCTACGACCTACAACTACACAGTGCATACCTGTAGTGTCAATGTTATAATGCTTTAGCATCAGTAGCATACCGTATGGTGTTGCCGGTAAGTAAGACTTTTGCCCCAGCAACATGCGCCCCTGAGATACAGGATGGAAACCATCAACATCTTTAGAAGGATCGATAGTATTGATCACAGCATCGTCAGAAATATGATCAGGTAATGGTAGCTGTACCAGTATACCGTCTACCTCTTTATTGTCATTTAGTTTTTTAATTTCTGATAGTAGTTCCTCCTCAGAAATGCTTTCGTCAAGACGTAGCAGCGTAGAACCAAAACCAAGCTCTTCACAGGTTTTTATTTTACTACCTACATAGGCCTCACTAGCAGGATTGTTACCTACTATGATAGCCGCAAGATGTGGTTGTTTACCGCCATTAGCTATATGCTCGGCAGTATCTTTCTTAATCTGTTCTTTTATGTGGGCTGCAGTAGCCTTACCGTCTAGTAATTGCATGGTGCAAATATAAAGGTATGCGCTGTAATATTATATTATTTATCAACGTATTAGATAATGTCTACTGTGTAGAAGTAAGATAGCTTGCCATTACCTCGAATACAGAACCTGTAACCTCTATTGGGACAGCTCGTCTATATGAGTCGTAAGGGTTTTCATGATTTGTAAGAGCTCCTTCTTATGTGCTTTTACGGCAGCCATATCTTTCAGGTACATCATACGGCGGTCTTTATAATTACCTTCTAGCAGGTCTGAATCTATCTGTACTATGTAAGGGTGGTGGAATACAAGGTGTACATGCTGCTGTGCCCGTAGCATAAAGGTGACCATATCCTGGTCTTTGTAGAAGAAGCTGGGCGCATTCCATTTTACGCGCTCACATATTTCTTTATTGGCTGATAGTATGATGTTGCGGATGGCTTCTACCTCAGCTTTTAGCGGGTGGTCTAGTGCTGCCATGTATTGGTTTACACCGTCGGTATCGTTTATGTTCTTCTTAGCCATTGGTATTTGTTAGTCTAATATACTGCACTCATATCCATTTTCCATCAGCATTTGTGATACTGCATCGGCATCAAAGTAGTTGCCTTCTATCCGTAAAACTTTATCACAATCTTCGAGGTCGAAAGTGATCCTGCTATGCGGAAAAAAGTTTGATAAAGAAGCAGCCAAAGCGGCTGCCTCATTTTGATCATCAACGTTCGTTTTGAATACTTCTATCTTCATGTATACAGACTTTTGAAAGTCTACAGAAGCAGGTATGTTATGCTCCGTAGTCGTAGCTGACCATCCACTGCACGCCATACTTGTCTACCACCATACCAAAGTAGGCACCCCAAAATGTTTTGTCCAGCGGCATGTTTACTTTGCCACCTTCCTGTAGTGCCTCGTAGTATTGTTTAGCTTGTTCTTCACTATCGGTGCTGATAGATACATTGTAAGAATTAGGACGGTCTGCCTTGCCAAATGCCTGTGGCATATCACAGCCCATGAGCTCACCGTTATTACCAATAGGTAACCCTATGTGAAGTATCTTATCGTTCTCTTCTACAGAAGCAGGTGAGGGTACGTCTGATGGAATATCCTTATTGCGTGATATCATTGAGAACTCTCCACCGAATATAGAGCGGTAAAAATTGAAGGCTTCTTCACAGTTGCCATTGAATGCGATGTGTACGCTTAGTTTTGCCATTATTGAATAATTATAGATTAGGTAATATTATTGTTGCGGAGGTCCTGCCGGGTCCATGTAGAGTATTTCCCACATGTGCCCATCAAGGTCAGTAAAGCCGTGACCATACATCCATCCATGATCTTGTTGTGGCATAGGAGATGAGCCACCGGCTTCTTTAGCTTTATTTACAAGAGTATCTACAGCGTCTTTACTATCAGCACTAATACCTATAAGAGCGCCAGTTGTTTGGTGTGGATTTGCAATGTCTTTATTCGTAAAAGTTTTAAAGAACTCTTCTTTAAGTAGCATGATGTAGATGTTGCTTTCTACGATCATACATGCAGCTTTCTCATCAGTAAATTGTTGGTTGAAAGAAAAACCTAATGCTGTATAAAAGTCTATAGATCTTTGAAGGTCTTTCACAGGAATGTTCAAATACATTTCTTTGGGCATGATATTTGTTTTTGGTTGGTAATGCAAACATATGCTGATATGGCATTTTAGCTGATGTGTGAATGCGCCATTGTAAGTGGTAATTTGCGACAGGGAAAATACCTACATTTGGTACATGATACACATCTCAATTCTTATCCCCGAGAAATCGATCCTTGCCAGTCTGGAAGGTACAAGACAGCTGTTTGCACAGGTCAATAACTTTATGGCTATGCAAGGTGCACCGCCTATGTTTAATATACAGTTGGTAGGGCTGCAACATGCTACTCCAGCTGCGGGAGGTAAGTTTACTGTGAACGCAGATGCACTGATAGATGATGTGAACAAGACCGACCTGATAGTGATACCTGCTGTAGACGGAGACCTGAAAGAAGCAGTAGAGAACAACAAAGATTTCCTGCCATGGATAGTGAAACATCATGTGCAGGGTGCAGAGGTAGCGAGCCTATGCGTAGGTGCTTTTATACTGGCTGCAACGGGATTGCTGGATGGTAAACGTTGTGCTACACATTGGGTAGCAGAAAAAGAATTCAGAGCGATGTACCCGCAGATAGATTTAGTTACCGAGAAGATCATCACAGAGGAGAATGGTATCTACTCCAGCGGGGGAGCTTTCTCATACATGAACCTGATACTACACCTGATAGAAAAGTATGCCGGTAGAGATATGGCAATACTATGTGCTAAAGTATTTGCTATAGAGATAGAGCGTACTAACCAGTCTGCCTTCATTATATTTCAGGGGCAGAAAGAGCATGACGATGATGAGATAAAAGAAGCGCAGGCATACATCGAGAAGAACTACACTGAAAAATTATCAGTAGATGAGCTGGCAGGTATACTGGCACTAGGAAGAAGAAGCCTGGAGCGCAGGTTTAAAAAAGCAACAGCCAATACCATCACCGAGTATATACAAAGAGTGAAAGTAGAGGCTGCTAAAAAGAGTTTGGAAACTACCCGCAAAACCATCAATGAGATAATGTATGAGGTAGGGTATAACGATACCAAAGCATTCCGCAATACGTTTAAAAAAGTAACGGGGCTATCTCCTATTGAGTATAAGAATAAGTACAACAAGGAGACGCTTGCTGTAGCGGTGTAACTATACTACTTAGCCTTCTGCAAGTAGCCGGCGCTTTGTCTTACACCTAGTCTTATTGCTTCTGCCCAGTCGCCATAAGTATCTATGGTAAACTTCTCTGCATCTATGATGGTCTTGTTAGCATTGTTGATGAACACTGCCCATACTTTTGCAGGTTTTGTTTTTTCAAAGTCGTATGTCTCGGGTACGAAGAGCAGGCCATAACCACTAGCATCAGTCTCGTAAGCAGATACGATTTTTTGCAGGTCTTCTTTACTCATCTCAAAAGGTTCTGTACCTAAGTGAGGCGTGTAGTCTGCATTTTTATTACGCTGCCCTGATGATGCTAAGTTTACTACTATCTCTTTCTTCTTATACTTCTTCTTCCAGTGTTTTACATTGTCTCCCCAAAACGGATCGAAGGTCCAGCGAGGAAGATTTTTATGTACGGTCTCATCATTTACATAAGCCCCGAAGTTGAGGAAGTGTGTTTCTGTAAGGTCTACACCATACCACGTAAGCGACTCGCTATTGGCAACGTCTTGTAGTGTTTGTGCCTGCATACCTATAGTGCAGATAAGGCAAAGGGCTAATGTCAGTAGTTTTTTCATAAGGATGTGTTTGAGCTGATAAATATAACCATCCACAGCAGGAAACACGAAGCTGCAACAATAATTTAAACTATCAGGAGTTACATAACTATTACAAAAATATTAAGGCTAACTGCTATATTAGCTGCAAATAAATACACCACCTATGAGATACCTATTAAGCATAGTACTACTGGCTACTATCATATTTACCGCATGCAGAAAAGAGGAGGAGAACACCATACAGCCTGTATATGAAAATACTGCTGCAGAAGTACCCGACAACTTTGGCGGCACTTACAGGATGGATAAGTCGCTATACCGATACACCGTGAGCCCTACAGCTACAGAGGTCTATGAAGACACTGTGGTAGACGTTTCCATATCCCGAATGAATGAAAAACGTTTTCGCTTGCAGATGCAGCTGAGCCTTATTGTAGTGGACGAAGTATTCGAGGTGACAGAAGCTACCAGATTCAACGCTACGGGAGATGTGCGCATGAATGCCAAAAGCATGAGCAACAATGTAACTATTAGTAGCATAGAATACACTACAGACCCTGCTAATGGCAAGATCACCATCCGCAATATTGTATACCACAAAAACGTAGATGCCACCAACTATGTATATGCAAACCTGGGCAGGTCTTAAGCAAGAAGTTTATATATAATAATAAAAATATAGCCTTTGGCTGTATGAAATGATAGTTTGGTTGCGTAGGAGACACACTTCCTCAAATCGGACAAAACGGTGACTCATAACGATGGTGTTTTCTCCGTCTATATAAGAGAACTACCTAAAAACCGTTTTATGAAGAAACTACTCATAGCGCTGTCGCTGTGTGTGCTGACCCCGATGTATCATTACGCACAAACAGACCAGCCATTTATCCGACTAAAAGACTCCTACTGCCGCGAGCTACTGACCACTTACCGAGACTCATTTATTGTAGAGATGGTAGTGCCACCTACTACAACATACATAGGCAGCATCAACCTATACCTGTGCAAGACAGATGAGCATATAAAGAACGCCAAGCGCAATTGCCGAGAGGTAATCAGTACCAATACAGACAGTACGATGCAACAAGTATTTCAGACCGTGGTACATCATAACGATATGGGCGGCGGCTTGTACTATGGTGTATTCAAGTATCGGGATAATACGCAGCACCTCGTACACAAGGTAGATACCTACCATAGCAGCTCGCTGGTGCTCACGTTTAAACCTTAAGCACAGTAGCTACGTATATATAGTGTGAGATATTGGATACTGATACTAACGCTATGGTGTGCGGGCAATGCAACAGCACAGGTCATCAACAATGCTACGGCATATCGTAACATACAGCGGACACACTATGTGCGCCACAATTACGAGAACGACTTTTTTACCAAGACAGACAAGTACTACACACAAGGCATCAATATGGAAGGGGTGACACCCGCCTTTGGTAAACTGCCTACGCGCTACCTGCTGCTGCACCCCAGTAGTAGCAAAGTACAGTACGGGCTGGCACTGCAACACAACGCCTACACACCCACCAGTATACAGGATGCTACCATCCGCTATGGAGACAGACCTTATGCTGCCGCTGCTATGATACAACCCTTTACCATCAGTACCGATGAGGTGAGGAAACAACGCATGACCACTATGCTGAGCCTCGGCGTAACGGGGCAGATAGCGGGGGGACAATGGATGCAGGAGACCATCCACCGAAACCTGAACAACGTTATGCCGCAAGGCTGGCAATACCAGATAGCTAACGATGCTGTGGTGAACTACAGACTGTATTACGAAAAGCGACTACTACGCTTAGGCAATGTGCTGGAGCTGAGCGGCACCGCACTGGCAGATGCAGGTACACTCAACACTCGTGCAGGAGCAGGGGCACACCTCATGATAGGGTATTTTGAGAGCCCATATAATACCACACGCAACAGTAAGTTTGCCGCCTATGTGTATACCCATGCACAGGCATTTGCCATTGGCTACGATGCTACACTACAGGGCGGGCTGCTGAGCAATAGCGTGTATGCCATACCAGGGAGCGATGTATCGCGATGGGTGGGTAGCAATATATACGGCGTAGTGCTGCGCTATGGCGGTGTGTATGTAGAGTACTTTCAGGCAAACAGAACACGCAGCTTTGCTACGGGCAATCCACATGCTTGGGGAGCAGTACAGTTGGGTACAGGCTTTGAGGTAGGGCAATAATAGCATTCCCCCAGCAGAAGCCACAGCAGCAATGATGTAACATCAGGGCATAGCCCGAGCTATTAGCAGTTTTAATAGATCGGTGTCTTTTCTTTAGTTCTTTCTTTGGACAAGCAAAGAAAGGACAGTAAGTAATAAAGTCTGTCCTGCTGAACAAATTTCAGGGTGACACAAGCATGGTTATATAGCAAGTAGTATTCCCTTAGCAGAAGCCACAGTAGCAGAGGTGTAACATCAAGGCGCAGTCCGAGCTATTAGCAGTTTAATAGATCGGTGTCTTTTCTTTAGTTCTTTCTTTGGACAAGCAAAGAAAGGACAGTAACTAATGGCACAACAAAACCGACAAGCAAAGAAAGGACAGTAAGTAAAACAATAAAAGAAGAAAGAGAACAACCCTACTTCAGGTAAGACACCACAGCCGCTATCAGAAACAACACCCCCGATAGCATGTACAGCATACCCGTACGTCTCAGACGCTGCCTGAGCCCTACCTCATCGGCATTCTCCGGCGATAATGCTTTGGCTTTTTTCAGGGCATTAGTCCCCAGCGATAAGAACAAGCCCGCCAGTGCTATGTATGCAATTGCTATTCTCACAACACAAAGGTAGCCAAAATGTACTTTTCTATTGTTTACTTTTACACCACTATGCAGCAAGTAAAAGACATCATAGCAGCTATAGAAGCATTTGCCCCGCCACAATATCAGGAGGGGTACGACAATAGCGGTCTGCAAGTGGGCGACCCGCAAGCCGAGGCTAAGGCAGCACTCCTGACACTGGATGTTACCGAGGCCGTGGTAGATGAGGCCATAGAGCGTGGTGCCAACCTCATAGTGGCGCATCACCCGTTGTTGTTCTCGGGGCTCAAGCAGATCAGCGGTCGCAACTATATAGAGCGTATCGTCATCAAGGCCATCAGGCACAACATCAATATATATGCCTGCCATACCAATCTGGATAACGTCCGCCACGGCGTCAATCATAAAATATGCGAAAAGCTGGGGCTGAGCAATACCCGCATACTCGCTCCTATGGGTGGTACCTTATATAAACTATATACCTACGCTCCGCAGGATGCAGCAGCCACCGTGCGCGATGCTATGTTTGCCGCAGGGGCAGGCAGTATTGGCGATTATCAGGAGTGCAGCTTCAATACAGACGGGCAGGGCACCTTCCGCCCCGGTGAGGGTACTAACCCCGCCATAGGCACTTCGGGTGGTGAGCGTGAGGCTGTTAATGAGGTGAAAATAGAGGTATTGGTAGACAAGGCACGCCGTAGCAAGGTGTTATCTGCCCTGTTCTCGGCACATCCGTATGAGGAGGTAGCCTACGAAATGGTAGCTATAGATAATATCAATCAGGAGCTGGGCGCAGGTATGGTTGGCGAGCTATCTGCCGATATGGAGGAGCAGGACTTTCTCGCACACATCAAAAAAAGTATGCAGACAGACTGTATCCGCCACACGGGGCTAAAGGGTGGAAAAGTGCGCAAAGTAGCCGTGTGCGGTGGTTCGGGCAGTTTCCTTTTACATGATGCAATACGCGCCGGTGCTGACTTTTTCATCACAGGAGACTTTAAATACCACCAGTTCTTCGATGCAGAGGGAAAGATAGTGATCGCCGATATCGGGCACTATGAGAGTGAGCAGTTCACAGTTGAAATATTTAGAGATATTATTAATAAAAAATTCGCTAATTTTGCCACTCTTTTATCAAATTTATCCACAAATCCGATAAATTATTATAAATAATATATGGCTAAAGTTAAAGAGTTTTCGGTTGAAGAAAAGTTGGTAGCAGTACTGACATTGCAAAAGATCGACTCAAAGATTGATGAGATCAAAACGCTACAGGGTGAGTTGCCTATGGAGGTTAATGACCTTGAAGATGAGATCGAAGGCTTGCAGACTCGTATCAATAACATAGACGCTGAGATAGACAGCATCAAATCTTTCGTAAAAGAAAAGACAGACGCTAAGAAAGAAGCTCAGGAGCTGATCAAGAAATACGAAAGTCAGCAAGACAATGTGAAGAACAATCGTGAGTTTGAAGCCATTAACAAAGAGCTGGAACTGCAGGAGCTGGAAGTGAAGCTGAATGAGAAGCACATCAAAGATGCTGACTATGAGATGAAGCAGCGTAAGAACCAGCGCGAGATGACCGAGGAGAAGATGAACGACGTTCAGGATCAACTGAAAGAAAAGAAAGCTGAGCTGGATAAGATCATCGCAGAAACTGAGAAGGAAGAGCAAATACTACTTAAAAAGTCTGAAGAGGCTAAAGAAGCAGTAGACCCGAGGTTGATCACAGCATACGACCGTATCCGTACCAGCTACCGCAATGGTCTTGCAGTAGTGCCGATAGTACGTGACTCTTGTGGTGGATGTTTTAACGTTATCCCTCCGCAGCGTCAGAGCGAGATACGCCAGCACAAAAAAGTGATCGTATGTGAGCACTGTGGCCGTATCCTTGTAGATGATGAACTAAACGACAAAGTATCACTGGACGGTAAATAATCCGCACAGGTAACAAATAGTTAAAATGTCCCCGTACAGCTTGCTGATGCGGGGCTTTTTCTTTGGTGGCGGGCTGATATATAGGCCATTACTAGGAGTAGTACACATTTTGCCGTACTTTTGCCAACCATTCCGAGAAATATTTGTAAGTAATATTTAGAAACAAAAAATACTTCAGATGAAGATTTTAGTGTGTATCAGTCAGGTTCCTGACACGACTACCAAGATCGCTTTCAGCGACGACAATAAACAATTCAAGACAGATGGCGTAACGTATATCATCAACCCTTACGACGAGTGGTATGCACTTGTACGTGCTCTTGAACTAAAAGAAGCCGGTGTGGCAGATACTGTAAATATGGTATGTGTAGGCACACAGGCGGCAGAGCCCGTTATCCGCAAGGCGCTTGCTTTGGGTGGCGATGAGGCTATCCGTATCAATACCGATAGTGCAGACCCTTATGTAGTAGCAGCGCAGATAGCTGAATATGCTAAGAGCGAAGGTTATGACCTGGTACTATGTGGTAAAGAGTCTATCGACTACAACAATGCAGCTGTAGGTGCTATGGTGGCAGAATTGCTGGATATGGACTACATCGGTTTTGCTACCAAGCTGGAGATAGCTGACGGTAAAGCAACTGTAAACCGTGAGATAGAAGGCGGTACAGAAACAAACGTAGCTCCGCTACCACTAGTGGTATCTTGCCAGAAAGGTATGGCAGAAGCACGTATCCCTAACATGAGAGGTATCATGGCTGCACGTACAAAACCATTGAACGTAGTAGAGCCTGCAGACATCGCGTCGCTTACAGAAGTAGATGCTTATGAGCTGCCACCTGCTAAGGGTAGTGTAAAACTGGTAGATCCTGAGAATATGGACGAGCTGGTAAGCCTATTGCACAACGATGCTAAGGTGATATAATACCGTCAGGTACATTTTTTTAACTCTTTTTGAATTTAGTATAAGATATGTCAGTAATAGTTTTAGCAGAACACGAAGAAGGTTCTTTTAAGAAAAAGACATTTGAAGCGGTACAGTACGCTGCAGGCATTGCAGAAAAACTAGGTACCGAGGCTACTGCTGTTGTATTAGGTAATGCTGATAGCGATGCTATGGCAGCCTTAGGACAGTATGGCGCAAAGAAAGTACTACACGTAGCAGACGAGCGCCTGAACACGCTTAATGCTCGCGCATATACAAAAGCAATGGTTACGGCAGCTACAACCGAGAACGCTCAGGTAATTGTTGCACTGCACGATGTTACAGGTAAAGCTGTAGCACCACGTGTATCAGCTCGCCTTAAGGCAGGTTTGGTAGCAGGTGTTACATCTCAGCCGGAAACAGATAACTCTTTCCGCGTAAAGAAAACTGTATTCTCAGGTAAGGCATTCTCTTACATGACCATCAATAGTGCTACTAAAGTGCTTACGCTTATGCCTAATACTTTCCAGGTAACTAAAGGAGAGGGTAGCGCAGCTGTAGAAGCATTAAGCGTAGACTTCTCTGATAAAGACTTTGGTGTACAGGTAACTGATGTGAACAAAGTAAAAGGTGAAGTGCCTTTGGCAGAAGCTGAGCTTGTAGTAAGTGGTGGTCGTGGTATGAAAGGACCAGAAAACTGGGGGCCGCTTGAAGAGCTGGCAGGAGAACTAGGTGCAGCATTAGCTTGTAGCCGCCCTGTAGCAGATAGCGACTGGAGACCACACCACGAGCACGTAGGACAAACAGGTGGTACCATCCGTCCTAACTTGTATATAGCTGTGGGTATCAGCGGTGCTATACAGCACTTAGCTGGTGTTAATGGTAGTAAGACGATAGTTGTTATCAACAAAGACCCTGAAGCGCCATTCTTCAAAGCTGCAGACTATGGTGTTGTAGGTGATGCTGCTGAAGTGTTACCACGCCTTACAGAAGCAGTTAAGAAGTTCAAAGCTTCTCAGAACTAAGCCAATATTTTTAAGAGATAATATGTAGATAAAGGCCTCGCAATATGCGGGGCTTTTATGTTGTACTAAGGTTAGTCTTATGCAGAGCGTTTCAAGAATCTATCCGCTGCATACTCCACGAGGTACCATAACCCAATTCCTGCTGCAAGACCTACAACTGTTGCGATAATAGTTTTAGTATTGATCTCGAAGTCTGATAAAAGCAAACGAGATACTACTATCGAGAAAAGAATGATAAGTATTCGTGTTACCAAAGGAGTCTTTTTCATATCTGTAGGTGTTATTGTTAACTCATATAAATATAGCATAATATAGGTGCATAGCCATCACGTGAATAGGGGGATATTCTCTTTATTTCCTGACTACTATTTTATAAGATGCTACCCTATCTGCTAACTGTAGTCTGAGCAGATATATACCATCAGGCACGTTGCCTAGCTGCACGCTTACTTGTTGTTTGTTTGGTGCTATAAGTTGCGAATGTACCAGCCTCCCGGTATGGTCAAATACATTTAGTTGTCCTTCATGGGGGTTACTGCTATTCAAGCGGATAGTAAAGTTCCCGTCATTAGCATTAGGGTATATTACAGCGTTGCTTTGCTCTACGGCTTCAATAGATGTTGTAGCACAGGTAGCAGAGGTGAGTAAAGAATCAAAGTCGGGGTTGAGTATGTCTTCGTTCCATATCTCCCAATAGCATATGCCGTCTTGTATGGCTAGCTGTAAAGCTCCCTGCATGCCCCCTGCTCCAAACTGTGCAGAGTCTGATGTGCCGCTTCTGGCAAACTGTACTGTAGTAAAGCTATTGTTAGCTGCCGAGTGTTTTACAATATCATATTGTGCAGGGTATACATTAGCTGCATTGTTCTGCGTCCACCACCAGGCACCTGCGCCATATCTGCTGCCTATAGTGTTGCGTGCATATTCGTAGACAGAGTCTGCCACAGCATCGCTATTATTTACAGGATGAAAGTCATTACTGAGATAATGGTTAGGGAAGGCGTTGTCAAATGCATCTATCACGGTCTTCCAGGAGTCTATCATTTTGGTATCGGTATAGCCTGCTGCCGTAAGTGTAGGTGTAGTAGTGCGTGGTAATTGCATTTCCATACCATTAGCAGTGGAGTGAGATATGTATACCAGTTGCATGACAGTATCGTTCTCGTATCGGTTACCCACTTCACTGATGAACTCTGTCCATTTATTCAGGTAGTAAGTATCCCAAGGTATAGCTATGGTATCATTAAATGGTGAGCTGGTGACCAGCCTTTGTGCACCGTTGGTAAATACCCATTGTGGTATGAGTATGCCCGATGGTATGCCCAATGATATTTTCTTTCCGTATTGTTTAGCCCTGTCTATCTGGTCGTCTAATATCTGCCAGTTGTAGGTGTCGTCTGATGGTTCCAGATACTCCCAGCCAACACGTACCAGTATTCCTTCTACAAACGGCTTTGCTGCTACAGTAGGGTTTACTGAGCCGTAACCATTCCCCGTAGTAGGTCCGCAGCTACAATATACACCTGTAGGTGGCGGGAATGATGGTTGAGCTGCAGCGTATAAAGAAAGTAGAATAGTAACAGTAAGTAGTGCTAAACGTGTCATAATAGTGTGCTTGAAACAGCTTTGACGACTGATAATGTTTCAGGTTTAATATACACATAAAAAAAGCCCCTCCGTAATGGAGAGGCCGTTCTTGTTCGTAATGTTTGTTCGTTATACTAGTAACGATAATGCTCCGGCTTGTACGGGCCATCTTTAGGAATACCTAAGTATTCGCTTTGCGCATCAGAAAGTTCATCAAGCGTTACGCCTATTTTACCAAGGTGTAAACGAGCTACCTTCTCATCAAGATGTTTAGGAAGAACGTATACCTTGTTCTCGTATCTGTCAATGTGGTTCCAAAGCTCTATTTGTGCCAACGTTTGGTTGGTGAATGAGTTACTCATTACAAAGCTTGGGTGACCAGTAGCACAACCAAGGTTCACCAGACGACCCTCAGCAAGGATGATGATATCATTACCTTCTACATTGTATAGGTCAACCTGTGGTTTGATCGTATCTTTTGTGTTACCATAGTTGTTATTCATCCATGCCATATCGATCTCGTTATCGAAGTGACCGATGTTACATACGATAGTTTTATCCTTCATAGCACGGAAGTGCTTTTCTGTGATAAGATCGCAACAACCTGAAGCAGTAACTACGATGTCAGCTTCTTTTACTGCATCTTCCATTTTCTTCACTTCAAAACCGTCCATAGCAGCCTGTAGCGCACATATCGGGTCTATCTCTGTAACGATAACGCGAGCACCTGCACCACGTAGTGATTGTGCAGAACCTTTACCTACGTCACCATAACCACCAACAACAGCAACTTTACCAGCCATCATTACATCAGTAGCACGACGGATAGCATCTACCAAGCTCTCTTGACAACCATATTTGTTATCGAACTTAGATTTAGTAACTGAATCGTTCACGTTGATAGCCGGCATTGGTAATGTACCTGCTTTCATACGGTTGTATAGACGGTGAACGCCTGTAGTAGTTTCTTCACTTAAACCTCTTACGCCTGCAACAAGCTCAGTGTAGTTGTCCAATACCATATTGGTAAGGTCACCACCATCATCAAGTATCATGTTCAGCGGACGATCTTCGCTACCGAAGAAAAGAGTTTGCTCGATACACCAGTCAGCTTCAGCCTGAGACTGACCTTTCCAAGCGAAAACACCAACACCTGCCTCAGCTATAGCAGCCGCAGCATGGTCTTGTGTAGAGAATATGTTACAAGAGCTCCAACGAACTTCTGCACCTAAATCTACAAGTGTTTCTATCAATACTGCTGTTTGTACAGTCATGTGAAGACAACCTGCGATACGTGCACCCTTAAGTGGTTGCTCGTTGCGATACTCTTCACGGATAGCCATCAAACCCGGCATCTCTGCTTCAGCTAGTCTTATTTCCTTACGTCCCCAATTAGCCAGACTGATGTCTTTTACCTTGTAGGGTAGTTTTAAATCGATCTCAGAGCGAGTCATTGTACTCATACTTAATCTTTTATCTGTTTTTTAAATTATGATATGCAAAGGTACGTAATTACCTTTTATTAGCCTGAATTGTTATATGATTAATGATCAGTTAACAGATAACGTTAAACAGGATTATATTGTTTTCAAATATGCCTGAATATTTTCACGCAGTTCGTGGCTGGCAGGTACTAGTGGTAGCCCTACATAGCTATCGCAAATACCCATTTCATTCAGCACACATTTTACACCGGCAGGATTACCTTCTGCAAAAAGTAAACGTATGCCTTGTAGTAATTTATAATGTAGCTCACGTGCGGTACCAAAGTCTCCGTTTAGTGCATTATTTACCATAGTGGTAAAATCTTGCGTAAAGCAGTTTGCTGCCACAGAAATAACACCGTCCATGCCAGAGGCTATCTGAGGTAAAACAAGGTCGTCATCACCACTTAAAATCGCAAAATGGGCAGGTTTGCCATGCACAAGGTCCATGCATTGTGCCAGGTTGCCACTAGCTTCTTTTACTGCAACTATATTTTGGAATTCTCTGGCAAGTTTTAGCGTTGTAGCTGCTTGCATATTCGCAGCAGTACGGCCAGGTACATTGTAAAGAATAATATCTTTCTCTGTGTTAGACGCTATTGCTTTGAAGTGCTGGTACATGCCTTCTTGCGTAGGCTTGTTGTAGTATGGTACTACGGTTAGTATACCATCTACACCTTCAAGGTTATTTTCTTTTAGCTGTCGTACTATCTCAGCAGTGTTGTTGCCACCTACACCGCATACTACAGGTACTCTTTTATTATTTGTTTTTATAATAAAAGCCAGTACTTCTTTTTTCTCCTCTGCAGATAGTGTAGGCGTTTCTGCTGTAGTGCCTAATGCTACCAGATAGTTTACTCCGTTCTCAATAGTGTGATTCACCACACGCTCCAAAGCAGCATAGTCTACTTTGTTATCTTCTGTAAATGGTGTAACCAGTGCTACACCCGTTCCTCTGTATTTGTGAGACATATTTTTAGTCTGAATTCTTTTGTGAAAAATGTATGGTCTACTAAGCTTCTTCGTAAAAGCCCATTGCTGCAAATTTCTCAATACGTTTTTCGATACGTTTGTCTGCTTCCATCTTATTAAGCTCGGCAAGACTATCGGTAAGATATTTCTTCAATGTCTGAGCCATCTCCTCAGGACGAGCATGAGCACCACCGTTTGGTTCTTTCAGCACGTCGTCTACCAGCTTAAAGCTTTTCATATCTTCTGATGTTAGCTTTAGTTGCTCAGCAGCCTGTACTTTATAATCCCAGCTACGCCATAGGATAGTAGAGCAGTTCTCAGGAGAGATAACTGTGTACCATGTATTCTCTAACATAGCCACTTTATCTCCGATGCCGATACCAAGAGCACCACCAGATGCACCTTCACCTATTACTACACATATGATCGGTACTTTAAGGTCGAACATCTCGTATAGGTTACGTGCGATAGCTTCACCTTGTCCGCGCTCTTCAGCTTCAAGACCAGGGTAAGCACCGGGAGTATCTATGAATGTGATGACAGGACGGTTGAACTTTTCAGCCATCTTCATCAGGCGTAGTGCCTTGCGGTACCCTTCAGGGTTTGCCATACCAAAGTTGCGCATCTGACGCATCTTAGTATTTACACCTTTCTGTTGACCCATGATCATTACCGGCATACCATCCAGCTCAGCCATACCACCGATCATAGCTTTGTCGTCTTTCACTTGTCTGTCGCCATGTAGTTCACGGAAGTTGGTGAACAATTGCTCGATGTAGAATTGAGTATATGGTCTGTCCGGATGACGGCTCAGCTGTACACGCTGCCAAGGAGTAAGATTATCGTATATCTTAGCTCTTTCCTTCTCTATAGCATTTTCTAACTCTTCTATACTCTTGCTGATATCAACACCATTCTTTGCCGACATATCCTTCAGCTTACTCATTTGCTTATGAAGCTCTTCTAACGGTTGTTCAAAATCAAGAAACTGCATATGATCTTTTATGTTTTGAGGATAGCAAATGTACAGCTTTGAATTATTTTTTAAGAAGATTTGCAGAATTCAAAAATTTGCATTTATCTTTGCACCCCCTCACAAGAGGTACGGACTGGTAGTTCAGCTGGTTAGAATGCCGCCCTGTCACGGCGGAGGTCGCGGGTTCGAATCCCGTCCAGTCCGCAAGGAAGCTCTCAATTTGAGAGCTTTTTTGTTTTACAGCACTTCTGTATACATATTTTCCCTTCGAATATTAGTGCTTAAATAGCTATTCGCTCAACTAAAATTATTCTTCTGCGTTCTAAAAGCGAATATGTGATTCATGTGAAAACAAAATATGTTTTACTCATGACTGGCATGGTGTAAATCAGCGATAATGAAGATCTTGCTTACAGGCGCTACAGGCTACATTGCTCAAAGATTGTTACCTGTACTTATACAAAACGGACATACAATATTCTGTTGTGTGCGAGACAAGCACAGGTTTGATATCTCTAAATACAACAGTGAACAGATAGAGGTAATCGAAGTAGATTTTCTGAAGAAAGAAACGCTACAAAACATACCTGTAGATATAGACCTGGCTTACTATCTGATTCACTCTATGTCTTCGCAGAGTGGTGATTTTGAAAGTATGGAGCAGCGGTGTGCCGAAAACTTCATTGCTAGGTTACAAGAGACGAACGCAAAACAGATCATCTATCTGGGAGGTATCGCAAATGAAAACAACCTATCAAAGCATTTGCAATCCAGAAGAAAAGTTGAGGATATAATCGGGCATTCATCCATACCACTAACCACATTAAGGGCAGGAATTATTGTAGGCTCAGGCAGTGCATCTTTCGAAATAATAAGAGACTTGGTAGAAAAGCTACCTGTAATGATCACGCCTCGCTGGCTAAAAACTAAATGTCAACCAATAGCCATCAGAAATGTAATAGAATTTCTTTATGGTGTAGCAGGAAAAGAGTTTACGTTTGGTAACACATATGATATAGGTGGTCCTGACATATTATCGTACAAGCAAATGTTGCTGAGGTTTGCAAAAGTAAGAGACCTGAAGAGGACGATATTGGTAGTGCCTGTAATGACACCACGCATTTCTTCTTATTGGTTATATTTCGTCACCTCTACGTCGTACACGCTGGCTAAAAATCTAGTGGATAGCATGAAGGTAGAAGTTGTGTGTGAACCAAATGATCTGGCAGAGACCTTGCACATAAAGTTGATCGATTATGATACTGCAATAAAATTAGCTTTTGATAAAATAGAGCAGAACCAAGTGCTTTCCAGCTGGAAGGATGCACAAACAACACCGATATTACTGAAAGGTATTCAGCATTATATAGAAGTGCCTGTTAATGGTTGCTTCATCGATAAGCGCACCATCTCAATAACAGACACGGAGTCTACGCTTGACAATATATGGTCTATAGGTGGCGATAAGGGTTGGTATTATGCTGATTGGTTGTGGGAGGTCAGAGGCTTTATGGATCAGGTAGTAGGCGGGGTAGGTATGCGTCGAGGTAGAAGAAGCCCTACACATATATCAGCAGGAGAAGCATTGGACTTCTGGAGAGTGATATTAGCCAGTAAAGAAGAGAAAAGGTTACTGTTGTATGCAGAAATGAAACTACCTGGCGAAGCATGGTTGGAGTTCAAAATTGAGAATAATACCCTGATACAAACAGCAACTTTCAGACCATTAGGATTATTAGGTAGACTCTATTGGTATGCTGTATTACCTTTTCATGGATTGATCTTTAAGGGGATGATCAAAAAGATCAGTAGTTAGAAAAGATTCTTATGTTAAAAAAAGACCGTTCCAAAAATGAAACGGTCTACTCTAATGAAAAAACAAGCAAACTTATCGCGCTATTAACTGTAGCATTTGCTTATTATGATCCCCGTCTGTCAACCTCAATAGGTACATACCTTTTGGCATATCCTCCAAGTTGATCTTCAGGCTTCTTTGGTTCAGGTTCTTTTGTGATAATACTTGTCTGCCCGTGATGTCTAACACCTCTACATCGTATGGTATGCTTACATCGTTAGATAGTTTTAATATAGTGCTTCCTGTAAAAGGGTTTGGTTGTACAGATAAGTTGCTGCTTTTCTCTACTTGAGATATGGATGTACCTCCGTTCAGCATTTCCAGATCATCTACATGCAGCTCAAAAGGATCTCCCATTAAAGCGCTTACTCTAACCCATATAAACTGCCAAGACTCTGTTGGTGTAAAGGTTAGTGTATCCTTTTCCCAACCTTCATTAGTGATAGGAGATACGGAGCCACTAACAGAATCAGTGCTTACACTGTCTTTTGCATAACCATAAACTAATGTACCCGTAGTTGTTGCAAGACCTGTTGGTATTTTATAGTTAATAGTAAATGAGTATTGCTGGTTAGGTGTAAGAGGTTGGTCTAGTTTGAATATTAAAGTATTAGGAGAAGGGTTGGATATTACATCGTATATCATTTTGACAAAATAGCTGCCTTCTACAGGAGTGCCTTCATTACATCCTGCATTGTTTAACTCAATACCGTCGGCCAGTACAAAGCTACCACCCATGTTGGTATTATAATCTGATTCGGTTATGGAACTACAGGTTAGCAATGTTCCATTTGCAGGTTCTAGTCCGCCGTTTGTAAATTGTTGTGCTGATACATCAGTGTAACAAATAGACACACTAATGCATAGAAATAGTATAACTATTCTCATACTTAAATTAGTTTAAAATGTTTAGGAATAAATTGATGTATACGCCTATAGCGTATAGTTTTTGTGGAATTGCAATTCTGTCTATAGTGACGCAGCCAACTAATTGTTCGTTAGTATTTCTTTTATAATTGTTCAGCTAGTAGTAGCATAAATAAAAAAAGACATTCAATTAAGAATGTCTTTTATAAGGTTGGTTTTATAAAACTATTTAATGACGTAGTATCCCACAATCAGCCATATAATGCCTTTTGCCAAGAAGAATAAAAAGCCCCAAAAACCTACACGCTTTAACCACTTGATCAGCTTGTTTTGATTCAATGCTACTCTCATTAGTTAGCAATTACTTTATAGGTTTTGAAGTCGCTGGTCATTGGCATTGGTCTTCCTTCTTCCTTAGCTTTTGCTAAGTCAGCAAAACCTCTTTTGTGCCCTTCTATGAATGCTTCTGATTTTGTCCAGGTTTTAAAAGCATCTTCTGTTTCCCAATAGCTTACTATAAGATAGTTGTCTTCATCCTTATCAGGTCTTAGTACGTGCATCTCGATAAATCCGTCCATTTTATCAATAGCATGTGCGCGGCTGCCAAACAGCTCTTCAAATCGCTCTTTATACTCAGGTGTGCAGTTGATATAGTTTATCGCTACAAAGTTCTTTTCCATGTTTTACATTTTTGTGACACAAATGTAACGGTGTGAAAATCAAGATATTTTAATAATCAGGAATTTTTTGGTAGAACATATTTTGTCAGTATAGACCTCGCTATGTGTCGGAATGAGCCACCATGTGGCTTTCTAGTTTATGCTACCTTAGCAAAAAAGGGAAAACTATGCTAAAAGATTCAAACGTATTTAGTGGTTATTCCGTAAAAGATCTGGAAGAAGCTAAGCGGTTTTATACTGAGACATTAGGTTTAAGTGCTAATGACAACCCTATGGGGCTATTGGAAATTAGCTTTAATAATGGTAGCAGAGTGATGATATATCCCAAAGAAAATCATGAACCGGCTACATTTACGGTGCTTAATTTCCTAGTGAGTGACATAGAGCAAATGGTAGATAGCTTAAATCGCAAAGGAATTACTATGGAGCGCTACGATGGCTTTTTGCATGATGAAAAAGGAATTTGTAGAGATGATAGAGGCCCGGCTATAGCATGGTTTAAAGACCCTGCGGGCAATATCTTATCTGTAATAGAGGAAAGCTAAGGTGTAGTACGTAGCGATTTTACATACTTTATCACCACGAATGTTTCGTGTATGTCCATCTTCTTTTTATAGGAAGGCATCTTCTTTTTACCTTCTCTTATTAGTTTGAACATGGTAGAGTCTGCCATGACACTTTTTTGCAGGTCTTTTGCCTTAAAGGCTCCTTTTGTGCCATCTGTACCATGACATTTCTTACAGTGCTTTAGGTATAGTTTCTCACCTGATGCCATCTCATTCTCAGGAGCAGACCTAGTTTGAGAACTGAAAAATACTAACCCACTGAATATTGCAATACCTAGCCAATACCTGTACATATAGACAATATAAGTGAAATATCTTACTATAAAATGACATAGTTGTTAGTAACAACTAATAAAAGAATTATCTTTATAAGACGTAACAAACAAAAGAGCGCACAACGAAAGCGAAGTGTCTTTAACTGATTTTTAATCCTTTAACTCTGCGCAAATATTAATTTTCGTTGTAAACGATAATCGACAACGCCTATGAAATACAGCATATTGCTTGTAGAAGATGAAAAAAAGCTTGCAGACACAATACAAGCTGGCCTTATGGAGCATGATTACGAAGTGACAATCGCTTATAACGGCCTGGATGGTAAAAAGCTTTTTCTTGACAATGCATATGATCTAATAGTTCTGGATATAAACCTGCCATTCTTAAATGGTTATGAGCTATGTAAGCTGATTAGGGAAAGTGATGAGCGAGTTCCTATCATTTTGCTTACTGCCATGAACTTCACAGATAATAAGTTGGAGGGTTTTGAATCAGGCGCAGACGATTATATCACTAAGCCATTTGAATTCAGAGAATTAGTAGCTCGTATAAAAGCTTTGCTCAGAAGGTCTGACCTGATGGTAGACTCTGAAAGTGAGCGAGTATTAGGAATTGCTGATCTTGAGATGAACCTGGATAGTAAAGAGGTGAAAAGAAGCGATAAGAAAATATCACTTACTGCAAAAGAGTTTCAACTACTGGAATACTTACTTAAGAATAAGGAGAAAGTAGTATCAAGGTCAGATATTGCAAAAAACGTGTGGGATATTGACTTTGATACACATACAAACGTGATAGATGTATATGTGAACTTCTTGCGTAAGAAGCTCGATAAAGAGTTTGAACCTAAGCTGATACATACTCAAGTAGGTATGGGATACATCCTGAAGGTAGAAGAAGAAGCATAATAACAACATACCCCTAATGCAGATAAAGTACCGTATAACAATTGTTTTTACTGTAATCGTTACAGTGATGATGTTATTGTTCTCTGTGGTCATCTACATATTTTCTTATCAAGAGATGGAAAACCGTTTCAAGGTAAGACTACGTAATAAGGCTACTAGTACTATTGAGTTTGCTAGATCTACGCAGCAAACTCCGGCTTTATTCAAAAAACTAAATCAGTCTACTGCAGAATCCTTTTTTAAGAGTAGTACATATTTATACGATTACAATAAGAGCAAATCTTATTCGTACCATGATAAAAATGCCAAACCATTAAGCATCAACAATAAGATTCTTAATGGCATCTCTAAGGGTAAACCTTATTTCTTTTCTATAGGAGATAGGGATGCTATAGCTATAGAATATAAGGATGCAAAGGACAACTATGTTGCCGTTTTTGCCGCAAAAGATCAGAACAGAATTGCTTGGTTAAATAAACTTAAATGGATATTAATCATAAGTCTTGCTACCGGCTTTGTAATAATTGTGACTGCAGGATATATATTCTCAATTAGTCTAATTAGTGCTTTGAGCGAGTTTACTCAAAAGATCAAGCACATATCGTCAGAAAAGTTTTCCTTGCGATTGGCTACTGGTAAAACTAAAGATGAGTTTCATAAACTAGCTGTAACAATTAACGACCTGTTAGACAGATTACAGGCATCGTTCAACTTGCAGAGGCGCTTTATAGATAACGCTTCACACGAGCTATCTACACCACTAGCATCTATTTCCAGCCAAATGGACGTGGCGCTACAAAGAGAGCGTACCAGTGAGGAGTACAAAAAGGCGCTATTGTCGATGAATGATGATGTGAAACGCCTTAGCTTGCTATTACGTAGTTTGCTGGAGATAGCTAAAGTAAGTGGCTCTATGGGAGGAACGGAGCTTACATCCGTTAGGATAGATGAGCTGTTAATGCGCATACCACCCGAAGTGAAAAAGATAAGCCCTATGTATGATGTGAACATAGAGTTCAAGGAAATGCCTGAGGACGAATCTTCATTTATTATTTACGGTAATGAGCATTTACTGTATAGTGCAATAAAAAATATTGTGCATAATGCATGTAAGTTTTCCGAAGATAAACGTGCAGAGCTTAGCCTTTCATTTACTAAAGAGCATATTACCATAATAATTCATGATAACGGACCTGGTATAGACGATAAAGATCTTAGAAATATCTTCCAGCCATTTTATCGTAGTAACAGACACGAAAGTTATATAAGCGGATCAGGACTGGGGCTTTCGTTAGCGCATCGTATAATCGGCCTGCATAAGGGCTCAATAGAGGTCAATTCAGCCGTTGGAGAGGGCACGACTTTCACTATTAGCCTTCCTTTAGAAAATAGTATAGATAAGACGTCAACATCTTAGCCTTTTATTTGTTAAATTAACTGCTGCATGCCGTAAATATTTCATTTTAATATTTACAGTAGTACTTTTGTAAAACATAAAAAAAAGAATAATGAAAAAGTCCTTATTAATTGCTGCAAGTAGCATCATCGCTCTCGCTTCTTGTAACACAGATACCGGTAGCACCGATAACTCACAAGCTATTATCGACTCAATGGTTAACGAGAGAGTTGAAGAAATTCGTATGGAGCTTCAAATGAGAAATGACTCTATCATTAACGAATTAGCTATGTGGAGAGCAGATTCTATACTTGCTGCAAAAAAAGGTAAAAAAGTAGTTACTCCTAAGCCAAAACCGAAAAAAGAAGAAGTTACTCTTGAAGAAGTGAAAGAAAAGAAAGAAACAACTTCTAGCTCTAAGTGGAATAACGGCGATGAAAGCGGAACTACTTCTAAATCTAAGTGGGGCAATGATGAAGAGAAAGGAACTACTTCAGGTTCTAAGTGGGGTAAATAATTAATATTATCATTAAAGCATCGTTTCTAACGGTGCTTTTTTTATTTATACATATATTAAAAAATTAAAAATTTCTATGAAAAAGTTATTTTCAATATTTATGCTTTCTGCATCTATTATGATCGTATCATGCGGAAGTGAAGAGAGTAATAATGATACAGAAGGTACTGAAAGTACTACGGAATATAACTCTCAAGGCAGTTCGGGTTCAAATAACACAACTGAAGAAACAACATCAGAGAATAAATGGGACTCTAATGAAGAGAGAACAACATCTGAAAGTAAATGGGATAATGATGAGGAAGAAGGAGCTACATCTGAGGGAAAATGGGATTAAATAATATCAACGTAAAATAATAAAGGCTGCCATTGGCAGCCTTTATTATTTGTGACTATATCATATCTTGAATTTATTGTTTAGTCATTGTCATTGTACAGCTGTAATCAACAGTTCCGCCAGTTAGTGTGTAGTTGATAGTAAGTACGTTACCGCTTACAGTACCAGTACCTGTAACTGTAGTAGAACCAATAGTTGTAGGATCTAGAGTGATCGCATTTTTATCAACCTGACCTGTAACGTTAGCACCAGAATCACCAAAGTTAGCGATTACGATACGAGTCATGTCAGTTGATGAAATTGTAACCGGGCTAGACCAAGTGCTAGGACCACCAGTTAGTGGAGGTTGACAAGTTTCAGTAGCACTATAAGTACCATCTAAGCCTGTAGCTGATGCCGTTTCGCAGTTAGTACCTTCATAACCTGTTGCGCAAGAACAGTTACCACTGATACATGTACCGCCGTTCTGACATACTACATCTTTACACTCATCTTGATTACATGCAGTGTAAGTTACCATTGTGAATGCGCCAATAGAAAGAAGCGCTGAAAAAGCAATGTTACGAATTGATTTCATAGAAGTAAATTTTAATGATTAATTATTCAAATACTGTGCCAATTTGCAATAAATGTATAGTTATTACCTATTGACAATCAGCATAACAAAGTTAAGACGGTTTTGTTCTAATCAAACTCTTAGTAATTTTTTATTTAAAAATTAGGCAAGGTATGTTGCTTGCCATATACCTTTGTAGTAATGAAGTTGAGCCTGCTTGTAATAAGTGCACTATTCTTTTTATCTGATGCATCAGCATCAAAATATCATTTTTCATATACAGAGAACTGTAAGAAAGCATATGTTTTTTACATGTCACTGCAGCCGGATAAGGGGAATGAGTATATTAAAAAAGAGATACTGGCAGACCCTTATAATCTAATGGCTACCTATATTGCTGACTATGATGATTGTCTTCAGTTACTATTTAATGGTAATCAGTTAGATTATGAGCAGCGAAAACATCATCTTGGGGAGCGAATTAAGATATTAAACAGAGGTGATGATGATTCGCCCTGGTACAGGCTCTGTCAAGCGGGCATTTATATGCATTGGGCCTTTGTTAACCTCAGGTTTAACGACAACTTTAAAGCAGCTAATAACTTTAGAAAATCTTTCTCTTTATTAAAAGACAATAGATCAGCCCATCCTAGATTTGAATATGATGATATCTTTTTTGGTATAGAGGAAGCAGCAATTGGTGCTATTCCGGATAATTATAAATGGATAGCAGCCATTTTCGGCATGAGAGGCGATGTAAAGTCCGGAACAGCCAGAATCAAGAATTTCATAGCCGACCATTCCATAAATGACCCGCTGTATAAAGAGGCGTTGGTGTACTATGCTTATACATGTTACTTCATCAGTTCCGACAAAGATGAAGCCTGGAGAGTAGTAAATACGAATAATTTTTCTACTGAAGGAAACTTACTCAACTCATTTGTGAAGGGCAATATTGCGTTGAATTATAGAAAAGCGGCCTCAGCAGCCGATATATTTGATGAGGCTTCTGATGTAAATGGTTACTCAGAATATCCAATACTGGATTATGAGTATGCTTATGCATTACTTCATAAACTGGACTTTAATGCTATTGTATTATTCAAGAGTTTTTTAAGTAGATATAAAGGAAACATTTATGTTAAAGATGCACTCCAAAAAATGGCCTATACATACTATCTAAAGGGTGATATGGAGAAAGCAAATAGCACAATGGCTAGGATATTATTGGAAGGTACAACTATGACTGATGCTGATAAGCAAGCATTAAGAATAGCTGAGAACGGCCAATGGCCGAATAAGATATTATTGAGTGCACAGTTATATATAGATGGAGGGTACTATCAGAAAGCCAGTGAGTTGCTATCTAAATATTCCGCGGAGAGTTTTGAGCAAGAAGCTCATGTGTTAGAGTATTATTTCAGACAAGCGAGAGTTTACGAAGAAACAAATAAAATAAGCAACGCACTGTCTTTGTATTCAAAAGCAATAGATAGAGGTATTAACAGAAAAGAACAGTTTGGCGCTAGGGCTGCATTGCACTGTGGATTTATTTATGAGAAACAGGGTAATAAAAAAATGGCTGTTAAGTATTATGAGCTTGCACTAAGTATGAAAGACCATGATTTTAAGAATGCCATTGATCAGCAAGCTAAAGCAGGAGTTAATAGATTGACTCAGTAAAACTGATGTTGCTACTTTAGATTATTCATACCTTATATATTTAATATTCTTACTTTTTTGTTGTTAACGTAACCTAACGTTAAAATGTCGCTAAGTAATTAATATTTTTTTAACAATCTCGTAAAGCCTTTGTAGTCATAGGTTTTAGGCGTGTTTTTGCTGCGACTGGTTAACTTCTTTTTAATCTGAGATTAGATGCATTTTAATTGCAATGCTAAGGCGTAAGCTTTCCTAACAGTTAATTTTACTAGACATATTTTAACACTTATGTAAATGTTACAAGTGAGTAATAGGTACTTGTAATCTATATGATAGGTAAACGTTCAAAAACAATTATTTAATTATGAAGCATTTCAACAAGATCACAAGGTTGCTATTACCTGTGTTTGTTTTAATGGTTAGTCTGCCAGCCTTCGCGCAGTTAAACGGTACTTATACCGTTTATGGTACAGGTGCTAACTATGCAACACTGGAAGCAGCAGCTAATGCACTGAACAGTCAAGGGGTGTCGGGTCCTGTAGTATTTAAGATACGTCCGGGTAACTGGAGTAGCTCTACTACATCTGACGCGACCATCAACAATGTGGCTGGAGCCAGTGCTACAAACACCATTACGTTTGAGGCAGAAAATGGTGATGCATCCACTACTACTATTACTAATACTAATACAAGTAGTAGTACATCCAGTAACTACATATTCCGCTTTAATAGTGGTAAATATGTAAGAGTGAGAAACCTAACACTTAATAAAACTTATTCTACAAGAGGTAGGGTTTTATATTTTACTGGTAGTGCTCAATACAACATAATTGAAAATTGTGTGCTGACAGGTACTACAAGTACTACTACCAGCAACTCTAATGCAAGGGTTTATACTACTTCCGGTACTAGCTGTACTAACAATATTATCCGTAATAACGATATCATCAGAGGTTCTTATGGTATTTACTGGAGAGGTAATAGTTCTTCGTCACTAAGTGAGGATAATGAATTCTCTGGTAATACATTTGATAACCCTAAGAGTTATGGTATCTATACATACTATACAGAGCATGTTAAGATCATGAATAATGTGATCAACTCGAATCATTCGAGCTCTTTCTATGCGCTGTATGTTAGGTATGGTGACCATGCGAAAGTTTCTGGTAACAGTGGTAGCCTTACAGGTAAAACATCATCACTCTATCCGATACAGATGTATTACTGTGATGGTAGCTCTTCTGACAGAGTTATTTGTGAGAACAACACTTTTACAGGACAAAGTAGTAGTTCGATTTACCCGATATACAATTACTATTGTAATTACTTGACTTATAAGAATAATAAAGTAACTCTTGAGTCGACAGGTACTGGGTCTAACTACTTCTATATATCTTATCGTGGTGGTAATAACATAATAGAAGGAAACGAGATCAGTGGTAAGAATAAGCGTTACAATGTTAACTACACTTGCTATTATAGTAATAACACGACTATTAATAACAATAAGTTTACTCAAAATCAGCAAAGCTATTACAGTACATCATTCACATTGTATGGTCTATACCGTTCAAATAATGTAGAGTTCAATAATAATGAGGTAGATATCCGTTATTATGGTAGTTCTACATGGTATTGCTATTGGAATTATTATTCTAATAACTCTAAGATGAATGGCAATGACTTTACTGTTAGAAATCAGGGTACTAATGGCTCCACATGGTATAACTACTGGAACTATTATTGTCCTGGTACTGAAGTGAAAAATAATGAAATTGATTCACGCGGTACGCCAAGGTCTTATCAGTATAATTACTGGGCTTATCAATCACATAATTCTACTGTAGAAGGCAATGAATATTATGGTGAAAATACTCGTAGTGGGTCTTCAGGCTATGGTATACTCAACTATTTGTACTACACCAATAACATTAATTTTATCGGTAATAAAATTACTGCTAAAGCTAATTCTGGTTTAACGTATGGTATGTATTGTTATCAGAATGGTTACACTGGTGGTACTTATGCTAATAATGAGATAATAGCATCAAATAATTCTACAACATGTTATGGATCTTATTTCCTATATACATCAGGTTACGATATATACAACAATGCTATATATACTAAGTCTCCTAGTACAAATTATACTTTCTATTTATTGTATGGAGCTGATGCTGATGTCTATAATAATACTTTCCATAATGAAGGTAACAGCAGTAATAGTTATGCTTGTCGTATTCAAAATACGTCTAACAGTTACCATGTTAACTTCCATAATAACAGTGTAACGAAGTCTGGTAGTAATGGTTATGCATTCTATGTGTATGCTAACTATGCTACGATGGATTATAATAACGTATACAAGCCATCAACGAGTAATTTATTCTATAGCGCTAACCATGGTGGTGCTAGCAGCGTACAAGATTGGCGTGATCTGGTAGACCAGGATTTCAATACACTATCTTACATGCCTGGCTTTATGGATGTAAGTAATGGAGATCTACGTCCTGACCCTGCAAATCCTGCAAGCTGGGCGTTGAATGGTCGCGGTGTGCAGATGGCGGGTAATGGTACTGATATTAACGGTAATCCTCGTGCATTGACTACGATAGATGGTGTTCCTGATCTTGGTGCATATGAATTTACGCCAACAGCAACACCTCCTGATTGTG
>CAZHDM010000011.1:0-112564 GCA_964531655.1 uncultured Flavipsychrobacter sp. | reverse complement strand
TGTTAATAGTTATATGTAATTTTTATTAATGTACGAGGAGGGTTTAAGGTTTTGTATATAAAGTGATGAATATTACAACTTCGTTATAAAAAAGGGTTTCAAACTTAATCGTCTGAAACCCTTTGTAGTTAGCACCTCCTGTTGGACTCTATACATTAGCACAAAGTCGGATAGAAAGAAGAGGGAAACAAGCCTTAATCCTTACTGGTAAAGGCTCTGACATATCCCAGCAAGGTTACGGACAAAGGAAAGGTAAGACCAAGATAATTACACAAGCATTGGTGCTGAAGATGCACGATATAGCAATGCAAAATAATAGAGCTGATATAGCAAATTCACTATGGAATACGTGGTATTGCCAAAACAAAGTGTATACCCGTGAAGGAAGACTATATAGTGATTATTGTAAAAACAGGTTTTGTACAAGTTGTTTAGCTATAAGGAAAGCTGATATTATAAATAGATATTATCCAGTATTAAAAAACTGACAAGATGCATATTTTGTAACACTAACAGTTAAAGCATGTACCAAAAAACAGCTAAATGAAAGAATAGAAAAATGTATTAAAGGCTTCCAGTTAATCATAGACAGGTGCAGACAAAGGGCAAACAGGGGTAAAGGGGAAAAGCTGATAGGTATCCGTTCTTTAGAGTGCAATTTCAACCCCGATAAATACACATATAACCCCCACTTTCATGTAATAGTACCTGATAGGGAAACTGCTGAGCTTTTAGTAAAGGAATGGCTTTTTCAATGGACGTATAAGAAGGAAAACAAAAGGCCTCTGGCTAATAGGCTAGGTCAGGATATACAGCCAATAAGAGACATACAAACTAAGTTAGTTGAGGTAGTTAAATATGGAATAAAAGTATTTACAGATCCAACCAATAGTAAGAATGAAAGAAGAAATGCTACTGTATATGCCAGAGCATTCTATAATATTATAGTAGCGATGAAGGGTCATCGTTTGTTTGCAAGCTTTGGCTTTATATTGCCCAAGTCTGATAATAAAGAAATGCACCCTGCAATTGTTGTAGAAGACTATGAAGAGTGGAGGTATTTACCAGAATATTATGACTGGCAACATACAGATAGCGAGCAAACACTATTTGGGTACACGCCTAACGAGATACTGAAAGAACTATTGGGTAACAACATAGATGTGCTTACAGACTGATTATAGGAATGTACAGTTTATTGATTACTATCTGATATCATTTTGCTTATGGAATATTAAAATTGTGTCTGCAATAACAGAGTCAATCACTATACTCTTTTTACCGTTCCTAATTATAGCGCCTTTTCTATCCCATGACTCAGGTATATTTATAGTTAAACCATAAATAGGTGCTCTTTCAGGGTTAGTAATTTTAACCTCGTAAAAATCTTTGTTTTTAGATACCGACATATCAACTTGGTTTCTTAGATACCACCAGTTTCCTAAATCTTTAATAGTTCCAACCCAGGCATCACTCTTTAGTTTTTCAATCAGTGTACGCTCGTATTTTAATTTGTCTCCTGTTTTATCAGTATGTATCAAAACGTTAATCACACCACCATAGCTACTGATAGATTTTGCCAGTGCTATAGAGCTGTCAAGCCTTTGTATCAGAGGGACACCTAACTCATCTTCAATTGTGACGGGTATCTCTACTAGATCCATTTCGGATTCGAACTCACGATTATACATCAACATATAAGGTAAGTGTGTTTGTACATTATTTGCAGTAACACTTGAGCTGTACTTATAGCCAGAACTTTCCAATGCTTGTGGTAATGCAAATGGGTACTCTAAATGGCCTGGTCTAAATGAAATTACATTTACATTATTTACTAATTTTTCCAGTAGAAACTTGCTTACTCTTAGTTCGCCAAAAATACTTGCATTGTAAGTTGTTAACTGCTCTTGAACAAAAGGTCTGTACCTTGGATAGTACTCTTCTCCCGTCCCTAAAGGAAACTCTGAAAACATTCTTGAGTGGCTAATAGAGTGACTAGCAATCTCCATACCCAAGCTTTTGATTATGTTTAAATACTTTATATTCTCTTCTGTAAGAAAAATATCATCGTTCCAGTCTTTGATATATTTAGTTTGAATAAAATAGGTGGCTTTTACTCCTAAGCTATTTTCCATGTTAGCATAGTCAACTGTATTAACTATTGATTTAGTGAAATCAATATCATGGGTTAGTATCAATGAGAAATCCTTATTAAATGGTACAGTTCCAATAGTTACAACATTGTTCGTATTAGTATATATATTTTTTAAAATCCTCAATATTACGTCCATGCCAGGTGCATATTGGTTAGCATAGCCTCTATAAGCATTAAAGCCACGCTCATTCATGTAACGCAAAAAGTAGTTCCCTAAATCTAACCCAAATGCAAATGCATGACCAACGCCATAGTCTTTGTATGTTAAAAATGCTGCGCTATCTTGCTTATATACAATTAGAGGGGTTCGTGCTTTAGTATATGCATTTGTAGGCATTTCGTCAGGAAAGTCTACAGGGTTGGTAAGTATTATGTTTTGCTCTTCATATTTATTAAACTCTTCAGTGAATTTCGTCACATTAGGATCAGGTATTAGCAGTTGATTGTATGAACTGTTTGCAACTATAGATTCAAAACCAAACACTTCATTCAGTCCTCCTCCGTATACATTTACACCTATTAAGTTGCCTCCGTTTCTAGGAATTGCAGCTAGTTTTTGTAGCTCTTGTTTAGTTAGAACCTTACCAGAAATAATTGGATATACTAATACTGTTTCATGTTGAATTGCTGTGTTGACGTCAGTAGTAATAGATACTGGAATGCCTATGTTTTTAAGCCCATGAACAATACCTAACCAACCTGAAAGGGTATCTGTTAAGAGGATTGAGAGTGCAGAAGGATTTTCTGTCTGATATTTACGCCATGAAGTAGCTGGAGGTTTAGATATTACTGACTTATCCATTGGGCCCACTACATTCTTGTAGGAGTAGACATTTTCTGCTGGAACTGATTTTTCATGTAGGTATGATGGTTCGTTAAGGTCTTCCCAGTTAAATATGCAATATGCTACTACGATAATTATAATTAACAAGAATGCTCTCAAGCGCATGATAGTAAAAGTAGGGAACAATTAATAAACTATTTAGGTGTAGTTTATGTAATGATGTACCCAATAGACCTAATAGATGGTTAGCACTAGGTCTTAAAACTAGAAGCTATGTTATATTTATAATAAAATTGTTGTTATAAGGTTGGGTAGTAATGCTGCTCAACTTTATATCTTTAAGACTCCTTTTTTTGTGAGCTAAATCCTTGTCTGGTCATTTCTCCCCAAGACTTCTTTTTTCTGATAATATCTATATATCCTCTTACTGCTGCAATTACGCCCATCGGATGAAAATAAAAAGGCTCAGTTAAAGCTGTTAAAAGCAGTTTCATCATGTCAGTTCTTCTGCGATACATATTATAAGTCTTTACTTCCATGTAAGCAGAAAAGGCTGAATACATATAGCCGAATGTGATAATAAAACATAGTAGCGCAAAGAATATATCCCATGAGATACGACCCATGAAAGCCAATATTAGGAAAACTACAAAGCCGAACATTTCAATTAAAGGAGCTAACATTTCAAAGAAAAACCAATAAGGATAACTTAGCAGACCTAGTACGCCATATTTAGGATTAAAGAACATGATCTTATGGTACTTCAATGTTTCAATAGTTCCTCTAGTCCATCTGTTTCTTTGTCTGGATAGTATTTTTAAGTTAGCAGGGGCTTCTGTCCAACATAGGGGATCTGGTATATACTTTATTTCATATGGTAGATTTCGTTCTTCCATATATCTACGCATCCTAACTACCAGCTCCATATCTTCACCTACTGTGCTAACGTCATACCCACCACTTTTGATAGCAATATTTTTATCAAAAGCTCCAAAAGCTCCAGATATCAACAGTAAGCCATTTAGCTTAGTCCATGCCATTCTGCCTAATAAAAAGGCTCTAATGTATTCTAATGATTGTATGCGAGCATAATAGTTTTTAGGTAGCCTAACCTTAACAAGCCTACCGTCTTCTATTTCACATGAGTTAGCTATTCTAATAACTCCACCGGATGCAATTACTTTTCTCTCTCGTTCCTCAAGGAATGGCTTTACCATCTTTAAGATAGCATCTTGTTCTAGTATGCAGTCCACATCTATACATACAATATAATCGTTAGAGCTTATATTAATGCCGACATTCAAAGCATCTCCTTTACCTCCGTTTACTTTATCAACTATTACAAGTCTATCATAAACAGGATTTGTACTTTTATATACACCCCTAACTTCTTTCGTTGCTATAATATACTCTACATGAAAATCTACTTTAACAAGATCATAAGCATCTATAAGCTTTTGCAAGCTATCATCTTTACTACCATCATTTATGATTATTACTTCTAGGCTACTATAATACAATGAGAGTAGCGATTTTACATTTTCTATTATAGTTGCTCCTTCATTATATGCAGGTGCTAGTATGCTTACACTTGGTACAAAAGAAGAAGATGCTAATATCCTGTAGTTTGTAAGAGCGTTCTTCTTCATGTATATGTTAGTCTCCTCAATAGATAGGAAACCAATCAGTATATAAAAGCTGAGTAGTACCACTGAATAGGTAAATATTCCATAGGTTAATATGTCTAATAATATACTAGTTACGCTCATTGGTTATTCTCATAAATAACTTGGTCTAATATTGTGTTAGGTACATGTTTGTTACCAGATAGTTCTTTTATTACTTCTTCTTTGTTTCTATTGCAAGAGAAGATAGCTCTGGTAGCTTCAATCTTTATTGAGTCTTTTGAGTTTATCAATATGTTTTGAAGAAAAAGTAAATCTTCACTATCCCCAATATTTGATAATGCTTTTAGTACCTCTATTTTTACTCTAGTACTAGATTGAAAATAAGTAGTTTTTAGTATCTCAGAAGTGTTGTCTAATGCAAGTTTACCAAGAGATCTTACTGCCTGAAGCTTTATTTTTTCATCCTCAGTAGCTGCAAGAATGTTTTGTATAGTAGTGTTACACTGGTACTGCTGGTAGATTTCTGCTAATCGCATACCAAATAAGCACACATATTTGTTATGCGACTCAATCCAGCTATTAATATTTTCCATTGGTTCAAACTGTATGGTTTGCAATTGATCCAATATTTTAAGCTGTTGCCACTCTGTAAGTGGTCTGGTAAGTGTATTAAGAAAGTCTAGACCCCTAAAGCCCTCGAAGGTTACTACACCAATTTGGGCTTCCATACGTATGAATTCATTTTTATTATTAGTCTCGGCTTTTATTTCATCTTTGTACTCTGTTTGATACATCATATAAAGCTCATAAATACCTTGGGCTTTTTTATCCCATTGAGAGCTGTGCAATTTGTTGATAGAATCGTGGTGTAGATTTAGCTGCTTATATAAGCTTACAATGTGGTTGGCTGCTAAACCTTTAAGGCTTATTTGACTATTTATAAGCTTTTGTATAGTAAACTGCCTGTATTTTTCTTTATATAGATAGTCTAGTAGGTCTGAAACAATGTACTTATGAGTAAACTCTTGAGAATCATCTACAAGAGCTTCACTAATCCATTGATCAAGTATGTTGTCAATCTCTTTTAAGTCTTTACTCTGCTTTTTTTTATGATACAGGGTGTAGTATATAAGAGATACTGACACAATAGTAATTATGCAAAATATTAATGCAGCTAGATAGAGGTTCTCAGGTGTAACAATTTTGAAAAAGCTGTTCCTGACATCCATTAGACTTTTATTTGTTTCTTAATACGTATTGCAAGCTCGTTTAGGCTAAATGGCTTCGTTATATAATCATCTGCACCTAGCTTAAAAGCCTGTTCAACACTCTTCTCTTGTCCCATTGAAGATAAAACTATAACTGGTATTTTTTCTCCCTCCAGAGACTTTACATAGCTGGTTATTTCCAAACCAGAAGTGTATGGAAGCATTACATCTGTCAATATCAAGTCGGGGGGATTTGACTTGATTGCAGACATTGCATCTTTCCCATTGTCGAAGCAACTTACCTCAAAGCCCTCTTTTGCTAATTTAAGCTCAACAGTCTTCAAGATAATAGCATCATCTTCTATTACAAATACTCTTACCATATATGTTATCAGTGAGGGTTTTGTACAAAATAATGACAATAGAGGTTAATTGCCTAATTTATTGATTATAAAGAGCTAATATTTAAAAGATGCTACTCTGTATATATTTAGTATTGATTTAATTAACTTGTAACTACAAGTATATAAGTTCTATATGTCAATGCATTCTAAACAAGAATTTAAGGGTGTGAATATTAGTGAAAGAGAGAGAGTAAAAGAGGTAAGTAACTATTTAAAGAATTTCAAAATCCTTAAAATGAGATATGATAGACTGGCAGAGCTAGCCTCTGCTATATGTGATGCTCCTGTGTCTCTGGTAACTTTTGCAAGTCACGACGAACTAATACTAAAAGGTACAAAAGGTATAGCAAGTGAGACATTACCAAGAGAAGGCGCTTTTTGTAATTATACAATTAACAGTAGCGACATATTTGAAGTACCTGACACCGCTAAAGACTCCCGTTTTCCCGATGAGATAGAAGTAACAGATGACTTTACAGCTAGGTCTTATTGTGGACATGCAGTAACAGATGATAATGGTATAACGTTGGGCACGGTGTGTGTATTAGATAATAAACCCCGAGAGTTTACCCAAAAGCAAAAAGAGGGTCTTTCTATTATTGCAGAAGAGCTTGCAGCTATAATAGTAAAGCAAAAGAATACCCAACTAATAAAATACAAGGTTGATGAATATCAAACATTTTTTGATAATTCAAAAGGTTTGATGTGCTCACATACTTTAGAGGGAAAATTGCTAAAAGTGAATAAAGCTAGTGCTAAGAGTATAGGCTATACTGTAGAAGAACTGGTAAATAAGACGTTGTTCGATATCGTTCCTGAAAATTATCATGAAGGTGTTAATGCTTACTTAGATGAAATAAAAGAGAAAGGTAGAGCAAATGGAATGATGACTGTGCAACACAAAGACGGCAGTATAAAGATTTGGCTTTATAATAACAATATTATACAAAACGAGTTAGACGGGTCTCAGTACATTATTGGCAGTGCTTTAGATATAACTGTTAGGCATAAGTTGGAGCAAGAGCATAAGCGTTTAAAAGAAATGCTGGAGCAGACTAATCATGTTGCAAAAATCGGTGGTTGGGAGGTAGACCTAATTAAAAGTACTGTTTATTGGTCTCCAATAACTAAACAAATACATGAAGTTGAGCTTGATTTTATTCCTGATATAAACAAAGGGATAAGTTTCTATAAGGAAGGTGAGAGTAGGGAGCTAATAAGCGAAGCTGTTAAGAACGCGGTAGAAAAAGGTATACCCTGGGATTTAGAGCTACAGATAATAACTGCAAAAGGCAAAGAGACATGGGTTAGAGCTATAGGTAATGTAGAGTTTGAAAATGAGCTGTGTGTTAGATTATATGGTACATTCCAAAATATCAATGGCAGAAAAATGGCGGAGTTAGAGATTCTTAACTCTAGAAAGCTCTTGACAGATGTTCTAGATGCGGCATCTGAGGTAAGCGTAATATCTACAACAACAGACGGAATTATAACAGTATTCAATACAGGTGCTGAAAAGCTATTAGGGTATTCAGCAGAAGAAATGATAAATAAACAAAGTCCTGCTATAATACATGAGTTATCTGAAGTAGAGGAGAGAGGTAAGGAGCTATCAAAAGAATACAATCAAGAAATTACTGGTTTTAGGGTGTTTGTTCATAAATGTGAAACCGAAGGCTCAGAGCAAAGAGAATGGACATATGTTAAGAAAGATGGAACAAAGTTTCCCGTTTCCCTTGTTGTAACTGCTATTAGAGATACTGAGCAAAAAATCGTTGGCTATTTAGGTATTGCTACTGATATATCTGAGCAAAAGAAGGCAAAAGAGGAACTGATTATTGAAAGAGCTAGACTTTCTGCTTTTGTTAAACATGCTCCCGCAGCTGTAGCGATGTTTGATACTGATGTTAAGTATATAGCCTACAGTAACAGGTGGTTAGAAGAGTATCAAATAGAGGATAAAGATATACTAGGGGTATCTCATTATGAAGTGTTCCCTAGTATTACTCAGGAATGGAAAGATATACACCAAAGATGCTTAAATGGTGAAGTGATAGCAAATGAAGAAGATATTTGGCGTCCTGATGGCTGGGATCACGACCAGTATTTAAGGTGGGAGGTACGCCCTTGGTATAAGTTTGACGGTAGTATAGGGGGGATAATGATGCTTACCCAAGATATAACAGCGTCGTGCTTGCAAAGGGAAGAGCTTAAAAAAGCAAAACTACAAGCTGAGCAGGCTAGTGTAGCCAAGTCAGAGTTTTTAGCAAATATGAGTCACGAAATCAGAACACCATTAAATGGTGTTATAGGGTTTACTGACTTAGTATTAAAAACAGACTTAACGGAAACGCAGCATCAATACTTGTCAATAGTTAACCAGTCAGGTAATGCCTTACTAACTATTATTAATGATATTCTGGACTTCTCTAAAATAGAGGCAGGAAAGTTAGAGCTAGACATTGATAAGTGTGATATATATGAGCTGAATAATGAAGCAAGTGATATAATCACTTATCAAGTTCATAAAAAGGGTTTAGAGATGTTATTAAATATCTCAAGTTCTTTGCCTCGTTTTATTTGGGCTGATAGCGTAAGGCTAAAACAAGTACTTGTTAATCTACTAGGTAATGCAACAAAGTTCACTGAGAAAGGTGAAGTTGAGTTAAGAGTTACTCCAATTAATACGTCGAACGAAAAGGATATAACCATACGCTTTGAAGTTCGTGATACTGGTATTGGAATAAAGAAAGAAAAGCAGGATAAAATATTTGAAGCTTTCTCTCAAGAAGATGTCTCTACTACTAAGAAGTATGGAGGTACTGGTCTAGGCTTGACTATATCCAATAGTTTATTGGAGTTGATGGGTAGTAGATTACAATTAAAGAGTGAGGTTGGCAAGGGTAGTACTTTCTTTTTCGATATCACTGTAGAATATGAAGATGGAGATCCCATATTATGGGATAATACTGATTTGATCAAAAAGACTCTTGTTGTAGATGATAATGAGAATAATCGCATGATTATTAGAGATATGCTAGCCATTAAAGATATAGACACAGAAGAAGCTAAAAATGGTTTTGAGGCTTTAGAATTTTTGTCAAAGGGAAATGAGTATGATCTAATCTTGATGGACTACCATATGCCATTCATGGACGGCTTAGAAACTTCAAGAAAAATAAGAGAAAACTTTAGTGAAGAAGGCAAAAGACAGCCTATTATATTCTTACACAGCTCTTCTGATGATCATAAGATAATTAAGGAGTGTAAAGAACTAGGTATTCAACACAGACTAATAAAGCCTATAAAAATAGAAGACATGTATAAAGCCATGTCTCAGCTTTTTATAAAACAACAGGCTAAAACTAAACATTACAGTTCTTCTAATAAAATATCCTTAGTGGACAGTTTAGACATCCTAATAGTAGAGGATAACTCTGTTAATATGCTATTAGCAGAAGCTATGATAAAGAAAGTGTTCCCAAATGCTAATCTGCTTAAAGCAACAGACGGTATTAAGGCTCTGGATGTTTGTGCTAAGGAGCTACCTGATATTATATTTATGGATATTCAAATGCCGAATATGAACGGCTATGATGCTACGGCAGAAATAAGAAAGAACTATAATGACGACGTTCTAATATTCGCTCTAACTGCTGGTAATGTAAAAGGAGAAAAAGAGAAGTGTCTTGCTGCTGGAATGAACGACTTTATCGCCAAGCCTTTTGTAGAAGATGACATAGCTTCTGTTATGGATAAGTGGCTTGGTAAAAAAGAAGTAGATAGTGAAGATGATGTAGTATTTAATATTGATAAGCTACATGAGTATTTAGGCGACAGTCTGGGAAATAAAAAAATGGTAGCAAATGTAGTAGAAGCTATAGTTGTAGAGTTGAGGAAAGAAGTTGCTAGTATTACTGAGAATCCTGATGAGGTTGACGTAAAACAATTAAAGAGGGTAGGTCATAAGCTATATGGTACTGCTAGTACAGTAGGTTTAGATAAGCTAGCTGAAATCACTTACAAATTAGATACTATGGATATAGACGACGGTAAGGTTAAAAATAGAGTGTCTGAATTAACTGAGATTTTACTTATAGAAATAAAAAAGGCTATAGAAGCTGTCGAAAAGCATTTATAAGTATGAGTGAATTTTGTGCATATAGGAGAGCTAGCATGTGCTACTTCCCTTTTTTATTTGGACTTAGCTACGAGACCTCAACTCCTATAAGTTTAACTCAATAAGTATCTATTTGTGAGAATTTTGTGAGAAAGAAAATAAAAAAGGGCTATACTAATGTATAACCCTTTGATTGTTAAGCTCCTCCTGTTGGACTCGAACCAACGACCCTCTGATTAACAGTCAGATGCTCTAACCAGCTGAGCTAAGGAGGATTGTGTGTTGGGATTGCAAAAATAGTCACTTTATTAGTTTTGCAAAATATTTCTGCTAAAAACCTCCCAAATATTTATAATTATCAAGTATTAACTGGATATCTGTAGTGCTGGAATAGTTCTCTGCGTAAGCTATATCAAGCTCTCTGGCGATTTTACTATCCGGAGTATAGTTTGGTAATATATTATAGCTGGGTAGGATGCCTTCCTTGATTTTTGGCAACATACCATCATAATTACTATACCCAACCCATGTACGCTTACCAACCAGGACTTGAATAATATTATTTAAGAAGCTGGAAGGCTTCTTTACCATAAATACAAGAACAGGGTACAATACAATAAATAGTAATGAAGAAAGTACATCTATAATTCGCTTATTCCTTTGTTTCGCAAATTGAGACAAGTTATATCGCTTATCTATAGTATATAAATCTCCTGATGTGTGGCTCGAGTTGCTACCTACGAAGCTATTACTGCCTGAGATGTGAATTTTGTATTCGTAGTTGGTGCCACATACTTCCATTTGCTGGAAAAATGACTTATAAGATATATCGTCGAGGCAGAAAATTAGCTCCTCAACGCCTGCAGTGTATACTAGTTGTTCCAAATGGTCGATTGTCTCTAGTGCATCGGTGTTATCCTCTGTAGGAGCTATGCGTCCTACAAGCTCGGGTGCATAGTTGACAAATTTGAGAATGTTTGCTGTTTGCTCATAGGTGACCTTATTACCTACAATTATTGCCTTACCTGGTATCTGCTCGTATGGTATGAACTTAAAAATTCCCAGACGGTACATCAAACCATGCAACGTGAGCATAGATACAGTGCCTATAAAGCCCGTAAAAATGATAATAGCTCTTGAGTACCTCAACTCGGGTGGTAAGAGGCCATAATATGCCAGTATGATAATGGTTCCTACTGCCATGCCTCTGACAACTCTAACAGCTCTGTACGACTGGTCATAAGCGCCATTAAAGTATAGGCTGAGTATCCATAGCATAATGTACACGGGGAAGGTTCTGATAATTGAGCTGAAAGGTATCGGTAAGATGTTCTTTACTTCCTCCACCCAGAAGTGTGTCATGAAGGTTAACGTAGCAAGTATGATGATAGCATCAAACAGAGGCATTCTGAGCACTTTTAGCACCTGCTTCAAGACACTAAGGATAGCTCGTAGTACAATGCCTATATTTATCAGCATTATAAATAGTTGAGCATTGGTTTTAGTGTAATGCTTTTTCACAAAGGTGGTAAGTGCTTCATTAAATATGCGCACATGAGATATTGTAGCCTTCCGTGTGCTTTCCCCCTTGTAATGTATAAGGGTAGTTTTAGGATAATATATATTCTTATACCCCGCTTGCTTGATCCTGTATGAAAGATCGAAGTCTTCACAGTACATGAAGTAAGACTCATCAAAAGCACCCCCTATTTTATCTATCACCCCTCTGCGCACCATCATACAACAGCCAGATAGCATATCTACTTCAGCTATTTCGTCTTCACCTACATGCACAGCATAGTATTTGTTGAAGTACGGAGACTTACTGAAAATTTTATTGACGCCTGTAGTCTTGAAAATCGCTACAGATAAAGTAGGGAAGGACTTTTTCCCATCAGGTGCATATTGTCCTTTACCATCTATTAGCTTAGGCCCAATGCTCCCTGCTTCGGGGTGCTTATCCAGATATTGAGTTAAATGCTCGAGAAAATCTTCCGGCATCACAGTGTCCGGATTGAGGAAGAGTATATACTCCCCTTTGGCAATTGCTACTCCTTGATTGTTAGCACGAGAAAATCCAAGATTCTCTTTGTTCTCTATCAACCTGACATTTGGGTATTTATTTCTTATCAGGTCGCAACTACCGTCTTTTGAATTGTTATCGACAACTATTATCTCGCCCTCTATCTTTGTTAGCGCACGCTGTACTGCATGGAGGCATACCTCGATAAAGTACTTGACATTATAGTTGACAATTATAACAGACAGCTTCATTTGTGCAATTAGAGCGTTTGCAGTGCGAATATAGAATTTATAAGCAGCACTACTAAATAACGAAAAAACAGCCCGGCTATTGCCGGGCTGTTTTTAAATGGTATAGATAATATTACTTAAGTATGTAGTATATATCAGTTACATATTTATTACTGTCAGTCTCGCTAGCTGGTCCTATCTCATATTCTTCTATGACATATGCTACTTCTTTGCCATCTTCTTCAGCTTTCTGGCCAAGAGCCATGTGCATATCAGCAGACTGGGCATAACCACCTTTATAACGTATCATATAGCACTGACTTTCGGGTACATCAACCATAGTCAAGCCTTTTACAGCAGTTGATACAGGCATGGCAGCAGCAACATCAGTCTGCTGGTTCTCCTCGTCCCATGTATAGTAGAAAGCCTGAGCGTTGCCATTTATAGCATCACCTGCTGCTTCAGCTATTTTACCATAAGCAGTACCAAAGAAGTTACTTAAATTTTCCCATTTTACGGTTTCTCTTACAGTAGCATATTGAGAAGCAGGGAAAGTTGTTTCTTCTATGTTGTAGGTGATCTTAGCTTTTCCACTTTCAGCATACTCTTTCAATAGCTCTAGCTGCCTGTCAAACATGGACTCCATAAATGCTTTCCCAAAAAGAGTATTAGCACCGCGCATCATGAAGTTTACATCATTGGAGTATTCGCACGTCACTTTTACACCTTCAGGTACTTCTTCAACTGTTGTAGATGCTTTTGCGTCACCTTCAAAAGGCTCTATAAAATGCATGTCATAATACATTGTGTTACCCTCTATTGAAGCAAGTGTCATGTTGCCAGACCCGGACTTTTCACTGGTCCATGCAGACTTATGACCTGGCTGCCCTGGTGTGCCTGTAACTGTAGATGTAATAGTGTTGTCTTGCTCTTTCCATGGACTGTAGTTCTCATAATTGTTGTAATTAATGATTTGATTCCAAACTTCAGCTTTTGGAGCATTAATAACAGTACTGCGCTTGATGTCTAGTGTAGAGGACCCAGTAGCGCATAATATCAGATATCCTACTATCAGTATCAGCAGTAAAATGCCGATAAAACGTAATACTTTTTTCATAACGTATGTTGATTTTGACTACTAAATTATAAAAATAGCTACAAGAACAATAGCTATATGAAAAACTTTACGCAACCTTAATTCGCTGATTAGTAGTTAGTTCAACTAGCTTTAAAATCCATAAATAGACAGTACCTTTGTAAAATGAAGAATATCAGGCACTTGACATTGGAGCAGATAGAAGCATTGATTGCTGACTGGGGGGAACCTAAATTCAGAGCTAAGCAAATATATGAATGGCTTTGGAAGAAGTTTGTAGGTGATATTCACGAAATGACCAATTTATCTAAAAGCCTTCGCGATAGATTGAGTGAAGAGTTCTTCATACCTAAAGTGAAAACCCACCATAGCCAGTATAGTGATGATGGTACTATTAAGAATCGTTTACAGCTACATGACGGGCATTTTATAGAAAGTGTAATCATTCCTACCGAAAAGAGGGTTACAGTGTGCGTATCCTCACAAGTGGGTTGTTCTCTTGCTTGTAAGTTCTGTGCTACTGGTTTTCTTGCTCGTAAACGAAATGTAGATTTCGACGAGATAGTAGACGAAGTTGTGTTGGCTAATGAGCAAGCGTTGAAACACTATGATAGGAAGCTTACCAACATAGTATTTATGGGTATGGGTGAGCCATTGCTTAATTATAAGAATGTTGTCAAGTCAATAGATATTATTAGCTCCCCTGATAGTTTAGGTATGAGCCCCAGGAGGGTTACCGTTTCTACTGCAGGTATTGCTAAGATGATAGAAAAGTTAGGCGATGATAAAGTGAGGTTTAAGCTGGCTTTATCACTTCACGCTGCTAATGACGTCAAGCGAGATAAGATCATGCCTATAAATGAAACGAATAACCTTAAAGCATTAATAGACTCATTGAATCATTTCTATAAAGAGACTAAGAACGAAATAACCTTTGAGTATATCTTATTTAAAGACCTGAATGATAGTGTTAAAGATGCTGACGAGTTGGTGAAAATATATCGCCAAGTACCTGCTGATCTTGTAAATATTATTGAGTACAATCCTATAGAGAAAGCGGACTTCATGAAACCTGATGAAGACAAGACTATGCAGTTTATGAGCTATCTGGAGTCTAAAAAGGTCAATGCCAAGCTACGTCGTAGCCGCGGTAAGGATATAGATGCTGCATGCGGACAGTTGGCTAACGTTGATCATAAGGAGAAAAAGGTTGCTCTATAAATCGAATGCAATCATTTCTTAAATTAGTATCATGACTATTCGTATCTATTTCACCGGTATAGTAGCAATACTTACCATGCTATTCGCTGGCTGTAAGAAGGAGCAACAATCACAGTTCCCCAAAGCCATAGAACCAGAATGGGTAAACTTGCTAGATGAGGATCTGTCACAATGGGAGAAGTTCATTGGTGTTCCTCATTATACAGTGCCATTAGAAGGTTATCCTAAGGGAGATGGTATGAATGGTACGCCAATAGGGTTGAATAAAGATCCGCTTAACGTTTTCAGTGTTCAGATAGAGGATGGTATGCCTGTATTATACATTACAGGGCAGATATACGGTGGACTTACAACAAAGAAAGAATACGGCAACTATCACTTGAAGCTTGAGTTTAAGTGGGGACAAGAGAAATATGAACCCAGACTTAATGCTATTAGAGATAATGGTATACTATATCATGCATATGGTGAGCATGGTGCGTTCTGGAATGTATGGATGAACTCACAGGAGTTTCAGGTACAGGAAACAGATATGGGTGACTATATAGCAATAGGCCCGGCTAGTGATATAAATGCCGATTATCGAACTGAAGACGGTATTCTGGAGTGGATATATGATCCGAATGCTAAGCTTGAGCCTTTTGGTTTTAATTCCAATAAAGGAAGATGCCGTAGAGCAATTGATAAAGAATTGCCTAATGGGCAATGGAATACACTTGAGCTTATATGTTTTGAAGATAAAAGCTGGCACATTGTAAACGGTACACTTGTTATGGCACTGGAGAACAGTAGGTTAGACTCATTAACTCCATTGACTAAGGGGCGTATACAGATACAGTCAGAAGGTGCTGAAGCCTACTATCGCAATATAGAGATACGCCAGATAACAGAAGTGCCGGAAGCCTATAAATAGTATACTGCTTGCTAATAAGTGTGCCTGTAATGTTATAGCAACTGTATAGGCCTATTTACCATCATAAGCCCATTTGATATAAGTAGCTCCCCATGTGAAACCACCACCAAATGCAGCTAATATAATGTTGTCGCCTTTCTTAAGTTTGCTTTCCCACTCCCATAAGCATAGCGGAAGGGTACCGTTAGTAGTATTACCGTAACGCTGTATGTTGACCATTACTTTCTCTTCAGAAAGACCCATACGCTCGCGAGTAGCATCTATTATACGCTTATTAGCCTGGTGTGGAACTAACCATGAAATATCTTCAGACTGAAGGTTGTTACGCTCCATGATGTCAGCTGCCACGTCAGCCATATTTTTAACAGCAAATTTGAACACTGTTTTACCTTCCTGGTATACATAGTGCTCTTTGTTCATTACTGTTTCTACTGTAGCTGGTTTTACTGAACCACCTGCTTTCTGGTGTAAGAAAGCACGTCCTGCACCATCACTATGAAGTTTAGAGTCGACTATGCCATAACCCTCTTCATTAGGTTCCAGCAGTACAGCTCCTGCGCCATCACCAAATATGATACAAGTTGCACGGTCTTCGTAGTCGATGATAGAGCTCATCTTATCTACACCTATAATCAGTACTTTTTTGTATTTACCTGTTTCTATGAACTGAGAGCCTGTGGTCATAGCAAAAAGGAAACCACTACATGCAGCACTTATATCATAGCCGAATGCGTTGGTAGCACCCAGCTTGTCAGATATAACGTTTGCAGTAGCAGGGAAGACCATATCAGGAGTAGTAGTGGCACAGATGACCATATCTACCTCTGTAGCGTCGATACCTCTTTTCTCTAAAGCTACTTTAGCTGCCTCTACAGCCATGTCAGATGATCCTTTTCCTTCTCCTTTCAGGATACGTCTTTCTTCGATACCCGTTCTGGTTCTTATCCACTCATCAGTAGTATCTATCATAGTTTCCAACTCAGCGTTGGTCAACACGTAATCCGGAACATACCCCCCGACTGCAGTTATTGCAGCTTGTACTTTTTGCATCTATACTATTTTAAAAGGCAAAATTAGCGGTTTAATATTTGATAAACCATCAGATTGGTAAATATACTTATGTATTCATCCCTCCGCAAGTGCTTATCACTTGTCCTGTTACATAACTACTCATATCTGATGCTAAAAACAGTGCCACGTCTGCTACCTCTTCAGCCTTACCAAAACGCTGCATTGGTATTTTTGAGAACCATTCATTTGTTTCTCCGTCTTTTAGGTAGTCAGTCATGTCTGTTTCAATGAAACCCGGTGCAATGGCATTACATCTAATGTTTCTGCTGCCTAGCTCTTGAGCGATAGATTTGCTAAAGCCAATGATGCCAGCCTTAGAAGCAGCATAACTACTTTGTCCTGGGTTCCCTTTAACTCCTACAATTGAACTAAGGTTGATAACACTACCTGAGCGAGCTTTCATCATTGGTCTGATAACCTGTTTAGTAAGGTTATAGACAGATTTTAAGTTAGCCTGCATTACCTCATCCCACTGTTCGGGAGTCATACGTAGTAGTAAGTTGTCTCTTGATATGCCTGCGTTATTGACACATATGTCAATCGACCCAAAATCTTCAAGCACATTTTTAGTTAGCTCTTCTGCAGCAGCATAATCGCCGGCATCCGATTTGTATGCTTTTGCTTTTATACCCAGCTCTGAAAGTTTACTCTCCAGAGCTTTGGCTTTTTCATCAGATGAAAGGTACGTGAATGCAATGTTGGCACCATGTTCTGCAAATTTTTGAGCTATGGCTTGTCCTATACCTCGGCTACCACCTGTGATCAAAGCAACTTTATTTTCTAATAACTTCATTTGTTACTCTACGTTTGAACCGCTAAAGTAGTGATTGTATAATAGAAAACATATTTGCATAATTATGTATTTATTCCCATTTGCAATTAGTACCCACTATACGTGTAGAAGTATTATCAGCTTGATCAACCACGAAAGTATTTACTATAGCAATTTAACGCTGTTTCGTAATATTTATTTTGTGTTAAACATTTTTCAAATGAGCATAAACAAATTGCCTGCCTAAGTATTATTATATAGATTGAGCGCTGAAATATGAATGATCTAAAAGAAATAAGGCAGCATCTGCACCGGCATCCTGAGTTGTCAAAAGAGGAACAGGAAACACAAAAGTACCTTTTAAGCTTATTACGAAAGCTAGATACAGATAAGATTGAAGAAGTGGCGGGAACAGGTATTTTGGTGCAATTTAAAGGTGATAATACAGGCAGTAATATTCTGTTTAGAGGGGATATCGATGCGCTGCCTATTCAAGAAGTAAATAATTTCACACACCGTTCTATTAAAGATGGTGTTTCTCATAAATGTGGTCATGATGGTCATGCTACAATACTTTACGGTTTGGCTAAGCAATTTTCTGAAAACAGACCTGAGAAAGGTGATGTTTATTTAATATTCCAACCAGCTGAAGAGATAGGGTGGGGTGCACAAGCAGTAGAAGATAGTGGACTCTTACAAAAGTTGAATATAGATCATGTGTTTGCATTGCACAATGTGCCCGGATATCCGCTAAATCAAGTGGTATGTAGAGAGGGAAGCTTTACGCCAAGTGTAACAACACTGGTGTCTATATTTACAGGGCATACTGCACATGCGGCAGAACCATGGAACGGCATCAACCCAGCAAAAGCAATGAGTAAGTTTTTAATTGATGCTTTGACGCATAATGAAGAGAAGCAGGATGAGCATGAGTTCGTTACAATAACACCTGTTTGTACTATGATGGGTGATGAAAGTGCTTATGGTACTTCAGCTGGTGAAGGCTCAGTGCACTTAACTGTAAGAGCACATAGCAATGAGAAGCTAAACGAAGTATTAGCTAAACTAAAAGAGCAGGCAGAGGGGTATGCAAAAGAAGAACAATTAAAAGTCAGTTTTGAACAGAGGGATACATTTGAGTCTAATCAAAATGCTGAGCAGGCTGTAGCTTTAATTAAATCTGCAGCGGAAGATTTAAAGCTTAGCTATCATGATAAAGATGAGCCATTCCGTTGGGGAGAAGATTTTGGTTTATTTACTAACAGGATAAAAGGTGCCATGTTTGGGCTCGGTTCAGGAGAAGACTGTAAGCCGCTGCACCATCCTGAATATGATTTCCCTGATGAGATCATAACATCGGCAATAGACATGTTTAAAACTATACAAGCAAAAGCACAACAGTAAAAATGAAATCATCATCAGAAATAATTCTGAATAAGGAAAATTTACAATCCAACTGGGATTTTTTAAGACAGCATTTTGGTGATGTTCTGATAAGTGCCGTGGTGAAGGGGAATGCATACGGACATGGCATAAATACTTACATTCCTTTAGCTGAAGAGTGTGGTGTAAATCATTTTTCTGTATACAGTGCCAACGAGGCAAGGCAAGTGCACAGTGTTGCAGGAAAGGATACAACGATCATGATCATGGGTGACATGAATGATGATGACGTACACTGGGCAATTGATAATGAGATACAGTTTTTTGTGTTTGATACACGTAGGCTTGATTATGTAGTGAAGGTAGCGAAGGAGAAAAAGAAAAAGGCTCTAGTGCATATTGAGGTAGAAACAGGTATGCATAGAACAGGTTTCGAGCCAAAACAAATACCTGTATTAATTGAGCGACTTAAGAGCTTCGATGATGAGTTGATCTTGCAAGGCTTATGTATGCACTTTGCCGGAGCGGAGAACATTACCAACTATGTGCGTACCAAGCAGCAGAAAATATTATTTAAAAAGATCGTGAAGCAGTTTGGAAAAGCTGACCTCAGGCCAAAGCAAATACATGCATGCTGCTCGGCAGCTTCAATGAGATTTCCTGATATGCACTATGATATGCTGCGTATAGGAATCATGCAATATGGTTTTTGGCCAAGTCCTGAGATAATGGTAGAGTATATGAGCAAGAAACAATTGGTCATATCACCATTGAAGAGGATCATCAGTTGGAAGAGTTATGTCATGAGTATAAAGGATGTGCCGGCAGGCGCATTCGTAGGGTACGGTTCCAGCTTTTTCGCACACCATAAAATGAAAATGGCTGTAGTGCCAATCGGTTATGCTCACGGATTTAGCAGAGGGCTAAGTAATGTAGGAATGGTGCTGATACAAGGTATCAGAGTGCCTGTAATCGGTACCGTAAATATGAACTGTATTTCTGTAGATGTGTCTCTTTGTGGCGAGATTGATCTGGGTGACGAAGTGATCATGATAGGTGAGGATGGAGAGCATGAAGTGTCAGTAGCTTCATTCGGAGAAATGTCTAACCAGCTTAACTACGAGCTACTTACAAGGTTGCCTCATGATATTCCACGTAGGATAGAGTAGTAGATTCTTTATATTATACGAGAAACAGGTCTGATGCTATTTTATCAGCTATAAGCTTGCCAGATTTATTGAGTGATATGCTATTGTCAGATATGGTTACATGTCCATTGTCAATATAAGGTTGCAGTGCTGTGTTTATTGCCTTCAATGTGTCACTTCCCCAGTTCTTACTGACCCTCTCTTTGTCTACTCCCCATACTGTTCGTAATGCAGTCATTAGATACTCATTTAATCGTTGGGTGTCAGTGAGGTGCTCTTCTTCAAATGGGACTGTTTGTTCTGCTAAAATGCTTTTTATGTATTGTGGGTTGTGAGCTACATTCCACCTCCTGTTAGTGCCGTCAAAAGAGTGTGCCGAAGGGCCAATGCCAAGATAAGGCACTCCAAGCCAGTAGTTGGTGTTATGCATTGCTCTGTGACCTTCTTTTGCGAGATTAGATATTTCATAATGTTCATACCCTAACTCTTCTGCTTTGTCCATTAATATTTCAAATTGGTGAGCAGATTGTTCCACATCTACTGGAGCAGATTTTTTAGTTCTTATCTGATGATCTAGGGCTGTGCCTTCTTCTACTGTAAGTGCATAGGATGAAAAATGAGGAATGCCCAACTGGTTCATGTAGGTCAGGTTATGAATCCAATTTTTATCCGTTAGCCCTGGTGTTCCGTAAATGAGATCTATAGTAAGGTTTTCGAATCCTGCATCCTGCGCTGCTTTGATAGCATAATCAGCTTCTTGCTCATTGTGAGCACGATTCATGTAGGTGAGATCATGATCAAAAAAAGATTGAACTCCTATGCTGAGTCGGTTGACTCTGGTTGATTTTAGTGAGTTGATATACACTTGTTTTAAGTCGTCCGGGTTTGCCTCAAGTGTAAATTCTAAGTTGTCTTGAATGTCAAAGTAGTTGCTTATTTCATCTGTTAATAGGTTGATCTCCTCTGCAGAAAGCAGGGACGGAGTGCCACCACCGAAATAAAGAGTATCTATTTTCTCTCCTTTTAGATAGTCTCTTTGTAGAGCTATTTCAGCAATTAACGCTTGAACAAGGTCGCTCTTGAGCTTGATGGATGTAGAAAAATGAAAATTGCAATAAGTGCACGCTTGTTTGCAAAAGGGGATATGTACGTAAATGCCAGCCATATGTGTAGCTACAAAAATAGAAGTTATTACCAAGCGTTGATAAAAGAATATATAGTATAAATCATATTGACTATTTTAGTCAGCCGTAAGGGAAATGGTACAACGAATATTCTACATAAGCCTCTTTCTATTGATGAGCTTTTCAGTGTCTGCTCAAGAGCTGAAAGATTTCAACTTTTATTACGCTCACCCTAAAGTGTCTGCAGATGCTAAGGATGCCTATGCAAGGTTGTTTGATATTAATGCCAGCGAGCGTTCTTATAGTATCATAGATAGTGCTTTTACAAAAAATAACGAGACACGTCTTTTCTATATCTACCTAATTGCACAGATGCTTCCTCAGGCTGAAGGAGACCTGAGAGCGACATTAAATATTATTACCAGAAATCTAATGGAACGATATCCGGCCTCAGTATTAGCAGTGCTCTTTGTAAGCAATGACAGAAATATTGTTCAATTAAGAGAGCAGTGGGCTCATAGAATGGGTGTGGAAATAAGAATAACATGCGAGTCTGCTCCTGTAAATTGCTTTAAGAAATCCAGAACAATTGCATTGGCTAATTGTAATACACAAAAGAAGCAACAGCTAGAGATATTGTATAACATGGTGAGGAACGATATGAACATTTCTTTCCAGCGTTAAGTTTTGTTGTTTATCCGTCTTAACTTTACCACTATAACTTTTACCAGTGCATAGAGGTTTTTTTCTAACGTTGTTTTTATTCACTCTAGTCATATTAAGTGTCGCGACTTATGGTGCGGTAGATGTGTCTAATTATGCTGTCTCTATCAATAACAATATTGTTGATGCTCAAACGAAGAGTGATTTTGATAGTGTTATGCGCGCACACACGTTATTAATTTCAGGAAGAAAAACTGTTGTTGAGCATAGGCGATTTTACGATAACAATTCTTTTGATTTTTATCTGGTGTTTTGTCTGGTGTTAGGCTTTGGGATAATCAGATACCTTAACCCTAGGTATTTTCAATATTTAACCAGAGCATTTCGTAGCCCGTCATACGGTAATAAGCAGGTTAAAGACCAGATGGAGTCTGCAATAATACCTAACCTCTTAATGAATATTTTCTTCTGTTTTGCGTTGGGTATATATGTCACTTACATATTTAAATATTTCTCTCCCCAACGTTATGAGAGCTTTAACCCGTCATTAATAGTAGCAACTGCTACGTTAGGGATAATGTTGCTATACGGTATAAAGTATTTATTCATGAATGTCAGTGGAAGAGTGTTTAATAGTTCGTCTATTGTAGGGCACTACTTGTATAACGTGTATCTAGTCAATAAAGTGCTAGCTATCGTTTTGCTGCCATTTATCATAGTGTTAGCACTTGTACAGTCAACACTTGTTTTGCCTGTTTTAATAGTTTCCTTATTCGCTGCAACACTCTTGCTGATAAGCAGGTATGTTCGGTCGTGGCAAGTGATTAGCTCCTTTTTTCATTACAGCAAGTTTCACTTTTTTGCGTACCTTTGCGCATTCGAAATATTGCCTGTGGCAGTAATAGTGAAGTTTGTATTGATAGAAATGTATTGAGAATAGGCAACTAAATTTAATATTTAGCATTTAAAATCAATCCTTTATACCTATATGGCAAAAGCGAAAAAGAGTAGCGGTAGTAAGGTAAATATAAGTAAGGTTCTGATTACATTACCGAAACCTAATACTGATAAGTCCCCTTATTTTGATCTGGCAAAAAAATACGGTTTAGAAGTTGACTTTCACCCTTTTATCAAGGTTGAGGGTATTTCCGGTAAAGAGTTCCGTAAGCAGAAAATAGACATAGCTGCTCATAGTGCTATAGTTTTCACCAGTCGTAAAGCTATCGATCACTTCTTCAGGATATGTGAAGAGTTGAAAATAAAGGTGTCTCAGGATATGAAATACTTTTGTAGCACTGAAGCAGTGGCACTATATCTACAGAAATTTATACTCTACAGAAAACGTAAAGTATTCTTCTCTGCAGATGGTAGTACTCAAGGGTTGCTAGAGATATTAACTAAGCATAAGGGTAATGAAACATTCATAGTTCCAACGTCTGATAACGGTAGTAAAAGCGATATAGCTCAATACCTCGAAGACGAGGCTGCATCATACTCTGAGGCTACTTTGTACAGAACGTTATCTAACGACATTAGCAAGGTGATGGATAATGATTATGATGCAATAGTTTTTTATAGTCCATTCAGCGTTCAAACCTTGTTTGATAATGATCCTAAATACAAGCAGAATGGTACGCTCATAGGTGCTTTCGGACCTACCACATCAAAAGCTGTAGAAGATGCAGGTTTAAAGGCTAATATACTTGCACCGGCACCAAATGCTCCGTCTATGATCGCAGCTTTAGAGCTGTACCTTGACAAGAAGAAATAAGGTCTAATTATACCAGACTGAAAAATATTAACCCTCTAATGGTCAAATCCATTAGAGGGTTTTTTCATCTTCCAAAGTGGAATATACTTGTCGATTTTTAACAGAAAATATCAGTGATTATTTATTCGTTAAGAATAGCTACGGCTGAAACATACTACTAGAAGGGGCTGGCAAGTATTATTGAATTTTAAAAGTATCACAGAAATTGTTGGATATTAATTGTTTTTTCACCATATTGGCTCTTGATTATAGAGAATAATTTTTTTTTCTAGGCTTGCATTTTTGGAAAAAACTTTAAATATTGTGCATCGGTTCAGGTGTATATAGCACTTAAATGAAAAAATTACTTTATTTGCCTAAACGCAAAAAAATTAACAAACGTAGTATGAAACAACTTTCCCTGAAGATCTCGGCTTTAGCATTACTTGTATTTGCCGCTAGCTGTGGCGCCCCAGGTAACGGAGGTCAACTGGTTGGAGAGCCAACTGTGATGAACTATAAAGCACCCGTTCCATTGGGTATGGTTTACGTTCCGTCTGGTGTTTTGAAAATGGGAGCTAGTGATGAAGATGTTCGCGGAAAAAAAGATGCATTAATACGTACCGTTCAAATGACGGGATTCTACATGGATGCAACTGAGATTTCAAATGCTGAATATCGTCAGTTTACAAATTGGGTCCGTGACTCAATGGCTCACGTTCAGTTAGGAGACTTTATTGATTTGGATGACGGAAGTCAGCAAGTTGATATGAGAAAAAGAATTAACTGGAATGATCCGGACCTTCAAGATCAGTTAGCTAATTTTTATATTCCTGCTGAAGCATCTGGCTGGGGTAAAAAAGAGTTAGATAATACTAAGCTCAGATACCAATACGAAACTTTTGAGTACAAGCAGAGTGTTAATAATGCTGATCAAGCTCCTACAGAGTTTAAAACTAAGCATGATATAGCTATATATCCTGATACTACAGTTTGGGTAAAACAATTACAGTATTCGTATAACGAGCCTATAGCTGTACAGTACAATTGGTTTAATGCGTTTAATAACTATCCTGTTGTAGGTGTGAACTGGCATCAAGCTGTAGCATTTACACACTGGCGTACAAACTTGTGGCGTTCAGAGCGTGAAAGAAACAAGTTGTATTTTGAAGGTTCTTTCAAGCTGCCTACAGAGATTCAGTGGGAGTATGCTGCAAGAGGTGGTCGTACAGAAGCACCTTATCCTTGGGGTGGACCTTACTTAGTTAACAAGAAAGGTTGTTACCTGGCTAACTTTAAGCCACAGCGTGGTAACTATGCTGCAGACGGTGGGCTGTATACACTTCCTGTTGATAAATACTGGCCAAATGATTTCGGTCTTTATAATATGGCTGGTAACGTATCTGAGTGGACTAGCTCAACTTACTTCGGTACAGCATACCAAACTGTTGCTGATGTTAACCCTGAAGTTGCTTATCAGTTAAAAGAAAATGATCCTCAGTGGATGACTCGTAAAGTAGTAAGAGGTGGTAGCTGGAGAGATGTTGCTTTCTACCTACAGAACGGCACAAGAGATTATGAGTATGCTGATACTGCTAAAGCTTACATCGGTTTCCGTTGCGTATATCAAGAGATTGCTCCGGCACTTACCAATAGAAGGTAATAATTAATAATCAGTATAATTTTATTAACTATCAGATAATAATATTAGTTATTTATGCGTTGTTAAATACAGATAGTGTTTTATAATGCATGATTTTCAACCCTTAGAAAAATATTTATATAATGAATTCAGTAGCGTTGTTTTTTGAAACCAAGCAAGGAAAGTATATCAAGAACTTGATCATTGGTATGGGAGCGTCAGTAGTACTTATGGGTGCGTTATTTAAAATTCAGCACTGGCCATTCGCTGGTATAATGCTGACTGCTGGGATGCTTACAGAGGCGTTTATCTTTGCCTTACTAGGTTTGCTACCACCTCACAAAGATTACTATTGGGAGCGTTTTTACCCGAATATCGATGAGAATCCTCATGTAGAGGCATATCGTAAAGGTTCTAAATTTGATTCTGCTGCGGGTAAAGTTTCTCCGGGTGCATCTTTAGATAAGATGATGGAGGAAGCTCAAATTACACCAGCAAACATCCGTAAGCTTGGAGATAATTTCCAAAGGTTTGGTGCTGTTGTAGAGCAGATTAAAGATATTACAGAAGTTACTTCTGCTACTAATGAATACTCTGAGAGTGCTCGTGAAGCAGCAGTTGCGCTAGGTGAAATGAAAAATACTTTCGTTGGTGCTAGCCAAACAATGGTTTCGTTTAATAATGCAGCTGATGATACGGCAAGGTTCCATGAGCAAGTACAAGTTCTTTCTAGAAATCTTGGTTCTCTTAACCAGATCTACGAAGTTGAACTACAAGATGCAAATAACCATCTTAAAGCTATGAATAAGTTCTACAGTAACCTTGTAAATGCTTCTGATGCAATGGCTTCAAGTGCACAAGATGCTGTTGCTGCTAAAGATCAAATAGCATTACTATCTAAGAACTTAACTACATTGAACCAGATATATGGTAACATGCTATCTGCAATGCAGGGCAGACAATAGTCTTGTGTGAGAATTGTGAGAGTGAAATAAAAACTAATAATAACCTTAGAAAAATTATAACAGGATGTCTTTACCCAAAGAGCCACGGCAGCTAATGATTAACCTGATGTATCTGGTGTTGACCGCGATGCTGGCCCTAAACGTATCATCCGAAATATTGCACGCGTTTGAGGTGATCAATCAGAGTATTACATCATCTAACTCGTCTATACAAGATAAGAACCAGGAGATTTACGAGGCTTTTCAGTCAAAAGAGGATGATCCTGTTCAAAGAGATCGTATAAAGCAATATAACGATAAAGCTAAAATCGCTAAGTCTAAGTCTGAAGCAATGATTGCAACTCTTGAAGAGTGGAAAAAAAGTATCATTGAAGAAGCGGGTGGTTACACTGATGACGGCGAAATTAAAAGCAAGGATAACATTGATGCAAGTACACGCCTACTTGTAGAGAAAAAGGGTGGTGATGAGCTTAAAGCTAAGCTAGAACAATTACGCTCAGATTTCTTAACTCTTGTTAATCCTAAATACAAGGCGGCTATTTCAAAAGATTTACCTCTTAAAATAGTAGAGCCTGAGAAAAATGACAACAACCCTCAAGGTGATTGGGCTACAGGATACTTCTATAATATGCCAACTATGGCTGTTGTAACGCTAATGTCTAAGTTTCAAAATGATGTTAGAAACAGTGAAGCTTTAATACTTAACCAATTAGCGGCCGAAGCTGGAGAAGAAGTTATCAAATTTGATGCCTTTGAAGCAATAGCTGTACCTACAACTAGTTACGCTTTAGAAGGTCAGAAAATCGAAGCTAAAATACTATTAGCAGCATATAACAAGTCTCTTGATCCAACAATACAAATCACAGGTGGTGGTGGATCGATAAAAGAGATCAAAGAAGGTGTTGGTCAGTATGAGGCTACAGCTTCAGGTGTAGGTCTTAAGACTGTTAAAGGTCGTGTTTCTGTAGATCTTGGAGGAAGAGTAGAAGAACGTGATTTTGAATTTAAGTACATGGTAGGTTCTACTGGTGCATCAATCCAGTTAGATAAAATGAACGTGTTCTATATAGGTGTACCAAACCCAATTACTGTTTCTGCTGCAGGTTATTCTTTACAAGATATATCTGTAAATATACCTGGTGCAGATGTAACTGCTGATAAGGATGCTGGTCTTGGTCACTATGTAGTCAGAGTCTCTAAGCCAGGTGAAGTTGATGCAAACATTATCGCAAAGAAAACTGACGGTGGTACAGAGAAAGCTGGTGGTATGAAAGTACGTGTTAAGTTCATACCTGATCCAGTAGCAAAAGTTGCTGGTAAAACTGGCGGTGCAATACCAGCAAACGTTTTTAAAGCTCAAAGAGGTATACTTGCTGACCTAGAAGGTTTTGACTTTGATGCGAGATTCGTGGTACAAAGCTATCAGCTTAGTTTACTACCTAAACGCGGTGAGTTGATTGGTCCGTTTGAAGTACAAAGTGCTTATCTGGACAAGGATAATAGAGTTTCGGATGTTATAAAAAGAGCTAGACCTGGAGACAGGGTTTATATAGAAGATATTAGAGCTAAGGGTCCTGATGGAAGAACTCGTGCTTTAACTTCAATAACCTTGCTTCTTCTTTAAAAATATTATAAATTTAACGTTAGATAACTTAAGCAAATCGGTTACGGAATATGAACGTCCTCAAAACATACAGAATTATAGCAATAGCAGCCTCTTTATTTGCAGGTAGTTTTGCTTATGCTCAGGATAACAGTGTACAAGATGTATATTCACAATTCAACCCTAGGGATGGTGTGAATGACAACTGGCAGCCTTCTTTAGTAAGAGATGGTGCTTATGATCGCGTTGAGCATAAATATGAAATCTTACCATGGCAGCCACTACGTGAAAATGACGTTATGTGGAAGAAAAGAGTATGGCGTGAGATAGATATCCGTGAGAAGCAAAATATGGCTTTCCGTTATCCTGGTGATGATAATACTGGTGGTGGATACTTTATTGAGATCATATTAGATGCTATCAAGAAAGGTAAGGTAAAAGCTTATTCTAACTTAGATGACCACTTTTCTACTGCTCTAACTAAAGATCAGATCATTGAAATATTAATTGGTCAGCCTGATACTGTAATGGTTGAAGATCCTGTAACTGGTGAGATCCAAATGCGTATCACCCGTCGTGAGTTCAACCCTGATATCGTTACTAAGTACAGAATCAAGGAAGACTGGATGTTTGATAGAAACGTAGGTCGCATGGTAGTTCGTATTATCGGTATTGCACCTATTAAAGATATTCTTGACGAAAACACTGGTGAGTTCCGTGCTTCTCAAGCAGTATTTTGGTTATACTATCCTGAGATGAGACCAATGCTTGCTCAGTATGAGGTTTTCAATCCAGAGAACGACGTAGCTAGAATGACTTGGCATGATTTCTTTGAGAATAGATTCTTCTCTAGTAAAATCATCAAAACAAGTAATCCGTTTGATATGAGCTATAGAAATAGAAGAATGTCTAATCTGGAAGCTTTATATGAAGGACAAAAAGCTACAGAAATGCTTTTCAACAAAGAGCATGATATGTGGGTTTACTAATCATATTTTATATTATTTCTAAGCTGCTGTATTATTACAGCAGCTTTTTTATTATATAGTTTTATTCAAATTAGAATAATTAGATATTCATGAGTGTGAAACCTCGTCTTGAAGTTTGTTTGTCACCTGCCCTCTTACATTTATTTGATACAAAAGATGCTATAGTAGTTATAATAGATGTATTCAGAGCCACATCTACAATAGCTGCTGCCTTAGATAATGGTGCTAAGTGTATTATACCAGTAGCTAGTGTAGAAGAGTGTATTGGCATCGGAGATGCTACAGATAATAGTATAACGGCAGGAGAGCGCAACGGTAAGATTGCTGATGGCTTAAAACACGGAAATTCACCATCGGAGTATCCAAGAGACTTTATAGATGGTAAGACATTGGTTTTGACTACAACTAACGGAACCAAGTTGCTACACATGGTAAATGGGGAACATTCTATTGTTACAGGTTCATTTTTAAATCTTTCTGCTGTCTGTAAATACTTAGTCGGAAGTGAACAAAATGTTTTGTTGGCTTGCGCAGGATGGAAAGATAGGTTTAACCTTGAAGATACCCTATTTGCAGGTGCTGTAATAGATAGGGTACATCAGCATTATGACATTATATGTGATAGTGCCATTGGTGCCAGGCAACTTTATTCCAGTATAGATAAAAGTCATCCTATAGAGTTTTTAAGAAATGGTTCTCATTATCATAGACTCTCTAAGTTTGGTCTTGAAAGTGATATGGAATATTGTGCTACAATAGATAAGCATCCTGTTTTACCAATCTTACAAGATGGTAAATTAGTAGTGAACAACAACTGACCTATATAAAGAAAGGGTTTGTCTGTTTTTCATGTCCTATTGTGGTAGATGGGCCGTGACCTGGATAGACAACTGTATTGTCTGGAAGACTAAACAATTCATTTCTGATACTAGTTAATAACTCTTCATGGTTACCTCCGGGCAGGTCGGTTCTTCCAATAGATCCGGCAAAAAGTACATCACCTCCAATTACCCAATTTCCTTCAGCGTTGTAAAAGACTACACTGCCTGGTGAATGCCCGGGAGTAAACTTTATCTCGATAGTGTCATCTCCTAGCTTATAGCCTTTTTGCTCCTTTAAGAAGTCATTGTAATTAGGGATATCCTTAAACTCGAAACCAAATAATGCAGCAGATCCTGGGGCGTTGTTCAACACAGGTAGATCCATTTCATGAAAATGAAAAGGAATATCATACTGCGCAACTATAGCATTGATACCTAAAATATGATCAATATGTGTATGGGTATTGATGATGGATTCTGGTTTCAAGGAGTTAGATTCAATGTAGTTAAACAATAGGCTAACTTCTGTTTGCGAATACATGCCAGGATCTACTATCCAACATTGTTTTTCATCGTTATAGATGACATAAGTATTTTCCTGAAATGGGTTGAAAGTAAAAGGCTCGAGATATAGCATCAGTTAACTATTTTTATGTAATTTAGGTAGCAATCTAATCTAGAAGTGACTATTTATCAAATAAATAGAAAAACAAAAATAATATCATTTCAATTATGCATATAAGCCTTGTGCGAAACTTTTTATTATGCCTTTTCTGCGTGTTGACATTAATGATCTCTTCTCGTCATAATGTAATCGCTCAAACTAATCTTGAAAAGTACGGTCAAAATCGCATCCAGCATAGAACGTTTAAGTGGAAGTATTTTGATACAAAGCACTTTAGAATATATCATTATGATAGGGCAGGTAGAGAGTTAGCAAGGTATGTTGCCGAACAAGTAGAGAATGACATTGCAGTAATTGAAAGTAAGATAGGCGGAAAGTTTCCTGGACGATTCAATATCATACTCTACAATAACTATGATGAGTACAAGCAAACAAACATAGGTAGAAAGAATGATTCTCAACTACAAGATATTCCTGCAGGTACTGTGAACATTGTGGGAGATAAGCTAGTTGTATACTATACTGGTGTTCATACAGACCTGAGAAGACAGACTCGTGCAGGTATGGCACAGGTTATCATGGAACGTATGTTATTTGGAGATAACATACGCGAGGTTGTTAGAAACGCTATTTTATTAAATCTACCTGAATGGACTGTTACAGGGTTTATCTCCTATATAGTAGATGGCTGGGATAGTAAGAGCAACAGTAAATGGAAAAACCTCATTGAAGCATACCCTGAAGAAGGTTTTTATAAATTAGCTGAAGTAGATCCGGAGTTAGCAGGTAAAGCCTTTTGGAAATATATTTCTGATAGATATGGTGAAGGAGTGATGAAGAGTGTAGTGTATACTACTCAATTAAAGAGTAGCCTGAATCAGGCAGTAAAAACTACGCTGAATATGAAAGTAAAGTATGCTTATGATTCAGTAGTGAACTTTTACAAAGATGTATATGCTAAAGATGAATTAAAGCAAGATAGCCCTGACAGTAGTCAAGCTCTAATAGAAATAGATATACCCGATGATGGTTCTGTTATTAGAGACATCAGAGTATCACCAGGTGCAAGAGATGTGGCATATGTATCCTGGAAAGATGGAGAGTTCAAAGTTTACTTGAAAAAAACTAAGGATAATAAGGTTGCCTCAGTCATATTAAGTGGCGGTAAGCTTGATTATGGTGCAGATCCTGATATAAATTATCCATTACTAACGTGGTCTAATAATGGATATAAACTAGCTATACTTTACAGGGAAGGAAAGGATACGCGTTTAAGAATATATAATGGTCTTAAGGCACAAATAGAAAACTATCTTATACCGGAAAATAGGTTTGACCGTGTATTAGGTATGACCTTTATGGAGGATGATGATAAGATGGTATTCTCTGCAATTAAGAAAAGCCAGTGTGACTTGTATGAGTTTAGGATTAGAGGTAAGAGAATGACCAACATCACTGATGATGCCTGGGATGATATACAGCCATGGTTTGTAAGTGGCGGGTCAAGGAAAGGAATACTATTTTTATCCAACAGACCTGAAGCTAACCTAGAGGTGCCAATAGGAGTGAACGAATTGCCTACTGGCCCGATGAACGTGTATTTTTACAATACTACAACACAAAGAAAAGAGCTATTACAGATGACCTTTGTTAAGAAGGGAAATGTATCTCAGCCTATACAATATGGTAGTGAGAACTATGCTTATCTATATAATGAAAATGGAATTAGCAATCAGTATGTGATAATGCTGAAGAATAATTCTAAAAATATGGATTCAGCGTACTCATACCCTATTACTAACCATGCAAGAAATATTATCAATCATCAATATAACCCCATTAATAATCAAGTTGCCGATGTATTGAGAGTAGGTAACAAGTATAAAGTATACTATAAACCTCTTCAGTTTCCTAAGAAGAATGTAGAAGTAAAAGACTTGGAGCCCACTATATTGAAAAAGTCTGACGAGGAAAAGAAAACAAGTGTGATAAGCCAAACAAGTGCAGTGCTGGAGGAGGAAATGGAAGACGACGAGCCTATATTGAAAAGAGGTAATGCTTTCCAATCTGATTTTGAAAATGAAGGAAATGCTACAACTAAGAAAAAACAAACTGCAAAAGTAGAAGAAGAAGAAGATATTGAGTCAGTAACACCTCAAAAAGATATTAACTCTTCACTCTCATTTAACGACAATATAACCACAACACAGGTTGACAGCACATATATAAACATGAGAGCTTACCCTTATAAGCTTTCATTCAAACCAGACTTTGTTACAGTTAGGCTTGATAATAGTGTTTTATTTACTCGTTATCAAGCGGCTGACCTCAATGGAAACCAGTTTGTAAACCCAAGTTTAGGAGGATTAATATCAGTTAGCCTCGACGATATAATGGAAGATTACAGGTTTACCGGTGGTTTTAGAATACCTGTCGATTTTTCAGGAACTTCTTATTTCTTACAGTTTGCAAATCATAGAAGGTATGTTGACTGGAATGTGTTGTATTTAAGACAAACTAGACTTCAAAATTATTTGGTAGGCTACTTCGATCCTTCTACGAACAGAGTTATACCAAACGAGCAGCTTGGTAAGACAACTATGGACCTGGTACAAGGATCTGCTACCTACCCTCTGAATAAGTTTGAAAGTATAAGGCTACATTTAGGAGTAAGGAGAGATGTGTTGAGATTTAAAGCTCAGGATACGCTCAGCTTATCTTATCCACCAAGCGATGATAATAAAATATGGATGCTTAGTAGAGCAGAATATGTGTTTGACAATACAAGCAACCCGACTATTAATATTTACAGAGGTTTCAGATATAAGTTCTTTGCGGAATATTTATACAGAGTGAATGGTAGTAACGGAGGTTTTTACAACCTTGGACTAGACTTTAGATACTATAAAAAGATATACAAGAATTTTACTTGGGCAGCTCGTTTAGCAGGTGCACACTCTGCCGGCAATATGAAGATACTATACTTTGTGGGAGGTGTTGATAACTGGCTATTTGCCAAATATTCAGACTTTACACCAGTTAGAAGTGGGCAGGACTATGCTTTCCAGGCTATTGCTACCAATATGAGGGGGTATGAACAAAACTTCTGGAATGGGAATACGTATGGTGTGTTCAATACAGAATTCAGGTTGCCGCTAATAACAACTTTCTCAAAGAAGCCTATACAGTCAGCTATTTTAAGAAACTTACAATTAATAACATTTGCTGATATAGGCTCTGCATGGACTGGGCTATATCCCAAAGAACAAAATATTAAGAACGATCAAGTTTATCCTGCTCCAGGATCATTTGCATCACAGAACTCTCCAATCGTGGTTACTGTTGATGATACTAGGAATGCTTTTGGTCTGGGTTACGGTGCAGGTATAAGAACAATGATATTTGGTTATTTTTTGAGGTTGGATGCAGCGTTTAATACTGATAATCACAAGAGAAAGCCATTGCTACACTTCTCTATTGGTACTGATTTTTAGTAGTTAATAAAAGAGAAGATGCATTAACATGCTCTTAATGAGAGCTTTATTACCTTTGTCGTAAACCATGTGCAATATATGAGATTCTCAAAAGAAGCAAAGATCGGACTTTTAGTAACCATAGCGTTGCTGGTATTCTTTGCAGGTTTCTATTTTCTGAAAGGAGCAAACCTGTTTTCGGGTGAAAATGAGTTCTATGCATACTATGATAATGTACAAGGGTTACAAACGTCTTCTTCAGTACAAGTTAAAGGTTTAAGTGTAGGTAGAGTATCTAATATTGAGCTGATCGATAGTGAAAAAGTAAAAGTCACTATCGCTGTAAATAAATCTGTAGAAGTTCCTGTTGGTACGTCGGCTGAGCTTGCATCTTCAGATCTATTAGGTACTAAGATTGTTAAGCTGAACCTGGGCATGGGTACGGAGATGTTGGAAGACGGAGCAACAATGCCTGCTTCTATAGAGAGTGGTGTAATAGATAACCTTTCTGTTGAGATATCGCCACTTATAAAAGATTTAAGACAAGTACTAACAACACTAGATACCGTACTTGTAGGTGTAAGCGGTGTATTGAACGAGAATACTGCAAACAGTTTAGCCAATACTATTACTTCATTGGATATGACGATGAAGAACTTTTCAGAACTGTCTGGTAAGCTCAATAGAGAAAGTGATGAATTGACTGCGGTTATTCGAAATGCAAATAGCATATCAGCAAACCTTGCTAAGAATAATGAGAGCATCTCTAACATTATTAAAAATGCAGAGCAAACGACAAATCAATTGTCTAATGCTCCTATAGAGCAAACAGTAAATGATCTTCAATCTGCTGCTAACCAGCTGGAAGGCATCATGCAGAAGATCAATAATAATGAAGGTTCTCTAGGCTTAATGGTTAATGATAAAGAACTGTATAACAACTTATCAGGTTCTTTACAGACATTGAATGAATTGATGGCAGACATCAATGCACATCCTTGGCGTTACATCAACGTTACAATCTTTGGTAAGAAAAAGAATAACAAATAGTCTTTCTTGTTCAGCCTGTTTTCAGCGTATGAAACTTCTTAGTGCAATATCGTTGTTATTGCTTTTGTGCACTACTTCTTATGCACAGAATACAGATACCAGTGGTAAAGTAGATGTTGAGATACTAAAAGCCGGATATCAGGAATACATCAAGACTGGTACAACAGCCTATAACAAGGTTGTGGAAAATGTAGAGTTAAGACAAGATAAAACAACTATGTACTGTGATAGTGCATATGTAAATCTTCAAACTAACAATCTGGAAGCCTTTGGTAATGTGGTCATCATCCAGGAAGATGGTACTCAAGCCATGAGTGATTATCTGAAATACACAGGTAATACAAAGAAGGCATTCATGCAAGGTAATGTAAGCCTAACAGATGGGAAGGACAACTTGTGGGCTACAGAAGTAGATTATAATCTAGATACGAAGATAGGTACTTACTCAAAGGGTGGGACCCTACAGAGCGAAGCAACATCTCTCTCCAGTAATTCAGGAGTATATAACATGCGTACTAAAGATGCCAGGTTTATAGAGGAAGTGTATGTCTATGATCCGGAGTACAAGATCATATCTGATGATTTAGGTTATAATACCGAGAGTAAAATGGTAACATTCTTCGGTGCATCAGTTGTTACTAGTGACTCTTCGGTGCTTTCCACTCATTGTGGTACTTATGATACTAAATTAGAGATAGCACATTTCCCTTGTAGGTCATCAGTACAAACGACAGAACAATATTTAGAAGCTGATAGTTTATACTATAACAAAGGTGTAGGCAAAGCTAAAGCCAGAGGTAACGTTATTGCTATTGATACAGTACAAGAGGTGACATTGTATTGCGGTAGTGCGGATCTGGATGAAGTAACAAAAACTACGTTAGCAACTATTAAGCCTGTAATGAAGAAAATGAATGGTTCTGATAGTTTATTTATCAGAGCGGATACTTTTTTTACAGCTAGAGAATTGCCAGAGCTAGACAGTATAAAAGTAGTCACCTATGAGGGGCGGGGTAGAAAGAAGCAAGAAGTTGTAAAATATATCGTGGATACAACTAAACAAATACCGGATACTGCAGCACCGAGATATTTTATCGGCTATCATAACGTCAAGATATTTTCAGACTCTATGCAGGGCTTGTGTGATAGTATTGCTTATTCTCAGAGAGACTCTATCATGAAAATGATATATGACCCTGTAGTATGGTCTAGAAAAAGTCAGATAACAGGCGATACTATTCTGTTATATACTGACAGTAATAAGCTGAAAAAAATATACGTCCCGGATAAAGCTTTTGTAGTGTCAAGAAGTGGTCCGGAAAAAGCAGATTTATTCGATCAGGTACAGGGTAAAACCCTAACAGGCTATTTTGAAGGGAATGCCATTACTGAAGTGATTGTAAAGCCCAACGCAGAAGCCATATACTTTGCTAAAGACGACAATGATGCTTATATAGGTGTCAACCAGGCTAGCAGTGCAAGGATGCGTATCATGTTTAAGGATCAAGAGATCAACTTCATTATTTTCGAGCAGGATGTAAAACAAAAACTTACTCCTTTAACTCAAGCAGACTTACCATCATTAAGGTTAAATCGTTTCCAGTGGTTGGATGATATCAGGCCAAAGAGCCTGGAGGAGTTATATGAATAATATTTGGCAATTATTAAAAAGTTTTTAGTTTTGCGTCCACAATGATGAAGATTAAACTATATAAGCAAATAAAACGCCTTACTGCGGGTAGGTCGTAAAGTGCTGTGTAGTTAGAACATATAACACAAAACATTTACAGGCTTACCCGATGGGTGAGCCTTTTTTTATAAACTAAAATATATGCAAGTTTACAAGTTTGGTGGGGCATCAATTGCTACTGCTGAGAGAATGCAAGCCTTATGGCCTATTATAGAAGCTGCTCAGCAGCCTATTACTTTAGTTGTGTCTGCATTAGGAAAAACTACTAATGCGCTGGAAAATATAGTAAAGGCAGTATGCGATGGAGATAAGAAGAGTGCGGTAGAGCAAGCAAAGGTATTGGAAAAGCAGCATGTAGACTATGCAAGAGTGTTGTTGAACGAAGAGTATTTTGTAAAAGCAGAGCAGGCCCTGAATGTTTTCTTTACAGAGATACAATGGGGTATTGATGATGTGAACAGCAATAATTATGACTATATCTATGATCAGATAGTGGGTATAGGTGAGATGATGTCTACTAGGATATTTTCATTTTACTTACAACAACAAGGCTGGAGTATTGAATGGGTGGATATACGTGATGTTATCAGAACTGATGATACATATAGAAATGCTAAGGTAGACGAAGAGTATACGCAGCAAAGAGTAAAAGAAGTAATAGCGCCAGTTCTGGCATCTGGTAAAAATGTAATTACGCAAGGTTTTGTTGGTGCAACATCAGATAATGCTTCCACCACATTAGGTAGAGAAGGTTCTGATTATACAGCGGCGCTACTAGCAGCAATGCTACAAGCAGAGAATGTTACTATCTGGAAGGATGTAGAAGGTTTGAAAAATGCAGACCCTAAAAAGTTTCCGAATACAGTAAGGATAGAAGCTATAAGCTATCATGAAGTGATAGAGATGGCGTATTACGGTGCACAGGTAATACACCCAAAGACCATCAAGCCTCTACAGAACAATAACATACCTCTGTACGTAAAGTGCTTTTTGAATAAAGACCTGAAAGGAACTGTTGTAATGAACGAGGTGAGTAGTTTATTTTACCCACCACTGATAGTGCAGAAAAAAGGGCAGGTACTTTTGAAGCTTACTGCAAAAGATTTCTCTTTCATTACAGAGAGTAAGCTAAGGGATCTATATAATATATTCGATCAACTGAACATTAGAGTAAACCTGATGCAGAATGCAGCAATTAGCTTTCTGGCATGTATTGACCATAATGGTAGTAAGCTTAACGAATTGATAGAAAGACTTAGCAAAGACTACAATGTGTCGGACAATGAAGATGTGTCTCTATTAACTATCAGGCATTATACTCAGGAAGTCCTAAGTGATCTTACTAAGGGTAGACACATACTACTGGAGCAAAAAACAAGGCATACGGTACAGTTAGTATTAATGTAATACTAGGTTACCTTTTTACCTTTCATAGCATCTTTTATGGCTATGTCCATAATGCGCTCTGCAAATGGGCGGGTCATATCATTAAGATGCTCTGTCTCTTTTTGTATGCTATCCTTGTCTTTAGCAGCAATTGCGTTGCGCAAGGCATGTATCTGGTTGAGTGTTAAGGTTTGCTCTTTCTGTTCTAAAAGCTCAGAGTTCTTCTCAATAAATCGCTCTGTGGTTTCAATCATTTGCTGAGCTTCCGTAGTTGCTTCTACAAGTGCACGGTTAGCAACATCCTCTTTAGCATTCTTCAAAGAGTCAAGAAGCATTTGCTCTACCTGCTCATCCGTTAGACCATACTGTGGTTTTACTTCAATGCTTTGCATAGCACCGCTCCTTAGTTCCTGGGCACTTACTTTAAGTATACCATCGGCATCAATTAGGAAGGTAACTTCTACTTTGGGCAAACCAGCAGGCATTGCAGGAATGTCCGTGAGGTTAAACTCTGCTAGCTTTCTGTTGTCATTTACCAAGTCTCTTTCACCTTGGAAGACAGATATACGCATTCCTGACTGACCATCTTTTTGTGTTGTGTATTGTCGTGAAACCTTAGTAGGTATTTTAGAGTTACGTGGTATTAATACATCCATTAGTCCGCCCATGGTTTCTAGTCCTAAACTAAGCGGTGTTACATCTAACAGCAACATGTCAGTGTTGTTGCCAGCCAAGATATCAGCTTGAACAGCAGCACCTAGAGCTACTACTTCATCAGGGTTAAGTTTATCATTGACTTCTTTACCGAAAAGATTAGTGATAGACTGTTTTACTAATGGTACTCTGGTAGAACCACCTACCATAACTATAGCATCAATGTCAGTCGTTGCTAGTTCTGCATCTTTCAATGCTGCATTACAACTATTTACAGTCTTGTCAATTAATGGTTGGATAAGGTCATTAAACTCTTGTAGTGTTACTGCTACTTCTTTTTCACCTACTACACCTTCAAAAGAGTCATTATTGCTTAAATGTTTTTTAGCTAATTCAGCGGTTACGCGTAGTTGTTGAGCAATTGTCTTATTACCGGATAATTCTTCGTCTGATATGTTTAGTTGCTTTTGCCAATGTTTAGCAAGTGCTTTATCCATATCATCACCACCTAAGTAAGTATCACCATTAGTAGATAATACTTCAAATATTCCATTCGATATTTTTAGGATAGAAATATCAAAGGTTCCACCGCCAAGGTCATATACAGCAATTGTTTTTTCCTCGTCAGGTTTGATACCCATGCCATATGCAAGGCTGGCTGCCGTAGGTTCGTTTACTATACGTAATACATCAAGCCCTGCCAGCTTTCCTGCATCTCTTGTTGCTTGTCTTTGAGCATCATTAAAGTAAGCAGGAACTGTGATCACTGCTTTGTTAACAGGAGTTTTTAGAATATGCTCAGCACGATGCTTTAGCTCTCTCAGTATATAAGATGATAATTCAATAGGAGTGTAGAACTTATCGCCCACCTGAACTTTTACTAATGATTCTGTATCGTCATCTATTATTTTGTATGCAAAATAGTTAGTATCGCTATCAATATCTTTGTAGGTTTTACCCATCAACCTTTTAGCAGAGTAAATAGTACGTTCCGGGTTGGTGATCAACTTCTGCTTTGCGGTATTACCTACTACTATATCACCCGATTCGTCAAAGTGTATGATAGAAGGTACTAAAGCTAGTCCATCAGTCTCTTTTAATGCAATTGGTTGCTTATCGTCCTCACGCACTATCGCTATCAAGCTATTGGTAGTACCTAAGTCAATACCGACAATAGTTTCCTCTTTTTGTAAGCCGCCTGTTGCAAGATTTATTGAAACTTTTCCCATAATTAATACTATTGTGCCTGCAAAGGTACGTTAAGCCTTTTTGAGTAGCTAATCAGTACCTATTATATGTCTATATATGATGTTAAAATCATTGTAACATTTCTCTTTCTGCTACGATATAAGAAAGCGTATAATTATTTTGTGTATAGAATTAAATTCTTCTAATGTATAAGCTCGCAAATATTTTCACGATTATCATTGCCGTATTGATCATTTCAAGCTGCGGAAATGAGAAGAAGGAAGAGTGTGCTCGGCTTGATGCAAGTATAGGTGCTATCAACGATACCTTACTAAATTACGGCCAAAAATGGGGTGAGGAGTTGGAGATAGCTGTGAATACATTAGACTTTTCAGAATTGCCTGCTACTAGATTAGAGTTGCAAAATTACATTGATAGGAAGATAGAGTATGTTGAAAGTCTAGAACCAGTAGGAGGAGCAGACTCCTTGATAAATGCAGAGCTGGAGTTTCTGAAGGTTGAAAGACAGATCATTGCAAATAAGTTCTCTGCATTCGAAGCATTTAATGACTCGGTGACCATGGAAGAGCTAACATCTGCATATGTTGAAGTTCAGAAAAGTGCTAGCCAGGAACAAAAACATTTAGAAGCTGTGTATAAGCTTAGAGAGACTTACGCAGAAAAAAATGATTTCCCTAAGTATATCGATAAGTATTAATTAAAGGTATAATCACTATATATTATACTATTTTAGTATTCTTGTGGTAACAATGGCTACATTATGCTAAAGATGCTGAGGTTCTGCCAGCAGATACTCTCGCCGATTCCAATATTATTCTTTGTATTAATAGCCTTAATAGCTGTAATAGCACCTTGGTCTTATGACGAGGCATGGAGCTATGTTGAAGTCGAGTCTTCTACATTTACTGAACTTATTTTGTACACCAAGTTTAAAATAGCTAATAATCATATTTTAAACTCTTTATGGTTCAAGCTACTGCAATCCTTAGGTTTGAAGAATGTTTTCTTTTATCGCTTGATAAGTGTGTTATTCTATTGGGTATATGTATATGCTTTGGCCGAGTTGCTATCAAAGCATAAGAAAAACAACCACAATCACAACTACTTTGGAGTACTTGCTTTGTTCCTCCTCTTCTATACTATGTATTTCACACTAGGAAGAGGTTATGGGTTAGCTATAGCTACATTTACATTATCCCTGATGTTCTTCAAGCGTGTAGTTGGAAGAAGTGGGTATAAAGACTTATTACTTTTTGTCCTATTCGGATGTATTAGTTCATTATCAATATTTAGCTTTTGCTATGGCTTTCTTGGTATGCTAGCATATTTGTGTGTAACACAGCTTAGTAGTCTTATCAAATCTCCTAAAAAAATCCTCATCTTATCTATAGGTATACCTGTTATACTCTACGTATATGTGATGGGCAAAGTTGTAAGCACCTTTGATACTAACATAATTGGCAGCACTTCATTAGTACAAAACGGAACTGTTTCTAGCCTCATATCGGCAATGAGCCTTAATTGGTTTGTGCCTTATAAGCTATTTCTCATATTCAGAGTGTCTTTAGCTATCACGTTAGTTCTTGCTTTGGCTGCTTTGCTTGCTAGGAAGAAGGTCTACACAGAGCACATTCTATTCCTGGTCATAATCTTATTAATGTTCCTCAGCCATTTATTGACCGGAGCATACTATCCACTATACAGAAGTGTTAGTTACCTGATAGTATTATTGTACCTACCCTTAGTATATTCAAACTACAGGAAACATTGGCTTATTATTATCCATCTCATTGTTGTTATAGGAATAGGTGTGTATAATTTCAGTTCTATATTATACAGAAGCTCACAGAACGGAGTAAAAGATGCATTAACCTATATCTATAAAGATAAGGGAGGTGTATTAGTTGAAGATATGAACTACTCTCCTCGATTACTGAACCAGCTATATTTCAATAATTCCATTACTGTGATTAACTGCATGGTTGCAGACTCCCAGTGCTTTAATGCCATATCTGATACGGCAAAATACATAATATGTCGCCCTGAGCGACTCCAAGCTTCTGGTAAAACACAGGATTTTAAGGCTATTTCACCTGTTGCTATCTATCTTTTTAATGATAAGGTGCTGTATAAAAGGGTGGACTAAAAACTGCTATATATTATAGTTTTTATTCAGGTTTTATTACTACACAGTATTTTATGAGTTACCCACATTTATTCCGTAGAGATGCAGTTTGATACTGTATTTGCGGCTGAAATGTATATTTTTGTTTTCCCCATAAAATAAGATAATAGTGCGGTTAAAGTCTTTAGATATAAAAGGATTCAAATCATTTGCAGACAAAACTCATGTCCTGCTTGATCATCCTATTACAGGTATTGTAGGACCCAATGGTTGTGGTAAGTCGAATATAGTAGATGCTATACGCTGGGTAATAGGTGAGCATAAGATCAAATCATTACGCTCTGACAGTTTGGATGATCTTGTTTTTAACGGTTCCCGTTCGCGTAATGCTGCTGGTATGGCAGAGGTGTCTTTGACATTTGAGAATACGCGCAATATTCTACCTACAGAATTTACTACCGTTACTATTACCAGAAAGTTTTATAAGAACGGGGAGAGTGAGTATAGGCTGAATGATGTGACCTGTAGGCTAAAAGATATCCATAATTTGTTTTTGGATACAGGTGTTAGTAATGACTCTTATGCTATCATTGAGCTGGGGATGGTAGATGATATCATTAAGGATAAGGATGCTTCTCGTAGAAAAATGTTGGAGCAGGCAGCCGGTATCTCTATCTACAAAACAAGAAAGAAACAAGCAAAGCTAAAGCTGGATGCAACAGAGCAGGATCTTGCTCGTATTGAAGATCTTTTATTCGAGATCGCAAACAACTTAAGAACTCTTGAAAGTCAGGCTAAAAAAGCAGAACGATTCTTTAAAATAAAGAATGAGTATAAAGAAGTAAGTATCGAGCTGGCAAAAGCTTCTTTAGAACACTTTAACGACCAGTATAAAGAGCTTAACGACCAGAATACAAGAGAGGCTGATAAGAAAACTGAACTTGAGGTTTATGTAACTAAAGAACAAGCAGAAGTTGAGCAGGAGAAAGTAAAATTAGTCAGCAAGGAACAAGAGCTAAACGGTTTGCAAAAGCAGTTCAATGAATTGCAAAATCGCATCCGTCAACTGGAAAGCGACAAGAAGCTTGCTAGCCAAAGGCTAGAACATCTTACGGATAGACAAAAGAGTATTAAAGAGTTTTTATCCGGCGCAGATGAACAGCTGAAAAACTTGCAAGAGTCTATCTCCAGAGCTGATGCACAAATATCAGAAGAGAGTGAAGGTCTTGATAAGATAAGAACCGAGCTTGAAGAACTAAGAGCGGCTGCTGACGGCAAACGTAAAGTGTTCGATGAGCAAAAAATAAAGCTGGATGAGCTTAGAAGTAAATATCAGCAAAAGCAGAGAGCACACTTTGACGCTGAGAAAAATGCTGCTGTAGCTGACACTTCGATCCAGAATATCCAGCGTAGTATACAACAGCTAAAAGAAGAGCAAGAGCAGAGAAAAGAGCAGGTGCAGAATCTTGGTTCTCAAAAAGGTGATACAGAGCAGCAGCTAACGAGTAAGAAAGAAGAGCTTGAGCAGCTTATTACCAAGCAAAATGATGTGAAGGGTAAGATACTGGAAAGCCAGGAGGAGATAGAAAACCTTCGCTCTGAGTTGATCAATGAAAATAGAAAGTTAGATTCTAAGCGAAATGAACATGACCTTCTTAAGTCATTGGTTGAGAGCTTAGAGGGCTATCCGGATAGCATTAAGTTTTTAAGTAAGCATCAGGAGTGGGGCAAAAATGCACCGTTATTATCTGATGTATTTGTTGTTCAGAACGAGTACAGAGCAGCACTTGAAAACCTACTAGACTCTTACCTGAACTATTATATAGTAGAAAATGTAGACGATGCAGCAAAAGCTATTCGCTTACTTGATAGCAACAAAAAAGGGAAGGCCAACTTCTTCATCTTAGATAAGTTTGAACAATACCAATCAAAAGAGCATGCTGCCGAAGCAGGCCTGATACCTGCACTAAGTGTAGTGTCTGTCGATGATCAGTATAAATCATTGGCAGAGCACCTTTTAGGACATGTATATATAGCCGACAGCGAAGATGCTTTAGTAAGTACTAGTACTCACAATGGTAATATTATTGTAGAGAAGTCGGGTAAGATGAAGCGCGGCAGATATTCTTTAGGTGGTGGTTCTATCGGTTCTTTTGAAGGGAATAAGATAGGCCGCGCCAAAAATCTGGAAAGGTTAGCGAAAGAGATAGAAGAACTTACTACTAAAACTGCTGAACTTAAAAAGAAGATAAGCGATACTCAAGAGTTAGTTACCGGCTTCAACCAAGAGCTTAATGATAAAGCTATTGAGCAAACTAAAAATGAGATCAACCGTTTACAGAACTTACTTGTAAATATTGACGATAAGGTTAATAATTTCGAGCATCTGAACACTAATGCTACTAATAAAATAGATTCTTTAGAAGAGCAGCATACATCTACTCTGGAAAGCATAAGTGGTGTAAAGCAAACATTAGAGCAGGTTTCGGGTGAGATAGATATTCTTCGTAAGGATATAGAAAGTGCAGAATCTGTATTCAAGCAGGCAGAGCAAGAGTTGAGTCAGGCAACTGAAGCATATAACCAACATAACCTCAAGCATACACGTCAGCAAAGTAAGATAGATGGGTTAAAGCAAGAGTTAAGCTTTAGAAGCAATCAGCTGAATGATCTTAAGAATCAAATTACAACTAATACAGAGCAGTTAAAGGAAACTTCTGTCCAGCTAGATAAGACCTCTGAGCAACTTAGTGGTGGTGATACTGAGCTCTACGATCTGATGAAGCAGCGTGATGAAGATGAGTCAACATTAAACGAAAAAGACAGACTATACTACCAGCTAAGAAATGCTATTTCAGAGAGAGAAGGGAAGCTTAATCAGAAACGTAGAGAGAAAGAGCAGTCTGAAACACTTCTAAATAATATTAAAGACAAGCTGAATGAAATGAAACTGAAGCTTGCCGGTATGAAGGAGCGTTTGAGCGTAGAGTTTAAGGTAAACCTTGATGAAGTGTTAGATCAGGACAGATCGGGCGAGTTGACGGTAGATGAACTAACTGCAGAGGCAGAGCGTATGAAAAAGCGCTTAGAGAATATGGGAGAGATCAACCCTACGGCTATCGAAGCCTTTACTGAAATGAAAGTAAGGTATGATTTCATACAAGAACAGAAAGGTGACTTGGTAGATGCAAAAGATTCTCTATTAGCAACCATAGAAGAAGTAGAAAATACAGCTAATACTAAGTTTAAAGATACTTTCGAGCAGGTTAGAGAAAACTTTATCACAGTATTCAAAACATTATTTACAGAAGAAGATAAGTGTGATCTTAGGTTGACAGATCCTGAAAATATAGCTGAGAGCAATATTGAGATATATGCACAACCCAAAGGAAAGCGTCCTAGTACACTTACGCAGTTGTCAGGTGGTGAAAAAACATTGACCTCCACAGCATTCTTATTTGCTATATATCTGATTAAGCCTGCCCCGTTCTGTATATTGGATGAGGTAGATGCACCATTGGATGATGCGAACGTAGGTAAGTTTACTCAGATGATTCGCAAGTTCAGTGATAACTCACAGTTCATACTGGTAACACACAATAAGCAGACTATGGCAGCTGTAGACGTGATCTATGGTGTTACTATGCAAGAGGCTGGAGTAAGTAAGTTGGTGCCTGTTGACTTTAGAAGTTTGAGCGAAAATTAATAGAAGAATTTATAGGTAGACGATTAAGGCAGACCATATGGTCTGCCTTTTTTATTAGTTAAAGTTATCAAAACTTTAATATGTTCATTGCTGATTTAGAAACATGAAAGCTAGATTTATAGAACCCTTTTCTAGCTAATTAAAAACTATACTCAATGAAAAGCTCTACTACTTCTATTTTTCTGTTGTTGCTAACTCTTATAGCCAGTAACGTATCGGCGCAAAATTTCACTATCTCAGGCAATGTAAAACAAAAGGATGATCAGCCTGTTGCCTATGCTTATATAAGTCTTTTAACAGCAAGCGATTCATCAAGACTCACAACATTACAGTCATCAATAGAAGGGGAGTTTAGTATCACTGATGTTGCCGCAGGTAAGTACCTTGTTTCAGTAACAGCACTTGGTATGAAAAAAGAGCTAGTTGAAGTAAGTATATTGAGTAATATCACTGACTTGGGCATTGTTCTTAGCTCGAAGTCTAACTTGCTGGATGAAGTAGTAATAGAGGAAAAGAAAGATTTTATAGAGTTGAAGCCTGGGAAGCTGGTGGTCAATATAAATGAAGATATAAAAGCTGGTAGCAACTTGCTGGATGTACTAAGAACAATTCCCGGTGTGCATGTTTCTCCTCAAGGTGACATAAGCCTCAACAACAAGCAAGGTGTAACTGTGCTTATAAATGAAAAAGAAACATTCCTTTCAGGAGTGGCATTGATAGAATATTTGAAGGGGTTGGATGCAAATAAAGTGACTAAAGTGGAGGTAGTTGATCAGCCATCAGCTAAATATGATGCTGAAGGCAACTCAGGTATATTAAATATTGTAACAGAAGTAGAGCAGAAGAAAGGTTGGACAGCTACAACAACCGCTAGCTACACGCAGGGAAGATATCCATTTGTGAAAGCTAATAGCAACATCTCTTATACTACTAAGAAAGCACGATTTAATGTTGTTCCAAGTTATTATAACGGTGAAAGCTTCTTAATCAGGAATACAAATAGAACATTATCTCAGGATGGCGATATTGTAAGTGCAATAGAGGAAGATGTTTTTATGAAAGAAACATTTTCTGATGCCTCGTTAAAACTAGGCGTTGATTATGATCTCTCTAAGAGCACACTTATAGGTGTGTCAGGGTCTGGAAATTATCATCCTAATGCACAGATAGACAAATCATACACAGAGATTCATGATGTGGTAAATAATAGTTATGTATATAATACTACCAGAAACTACAGAGGATTTCTAAGGGTAAATCAAAGAGTGAATTTTTTTTTGAAGCATAAGTTTGATAGCTCTCAGGCTTTAAAGGTGAATGCTGATTACTTTAATAATGGCAAAGTTGCATACCAAAAACTAAGAACATCTAACAAAGACGAAGATGGTAATCTATTACCTGGCGGTTTGGATCTGAATAATGATATACCTGTAAAGTTTGATCTATATAGTGCCAAAGTAGACTATACCTCAGAGGCTATAGATAATGTAGACATCGAGGCTGGTGTTAAATCAAGCTATGTTCAAATAGATGAAGAGAACCTGTTTGATGTATACGACAATAACAAATGGATAAAAGACACTATTAGGTCTAATAAGTTTATCTATAAAGAGTGCATAAGTGCAGCATATGTGAGTGCATCAACAAAGGTCGGTCAATTGGAAGCGAAAGCTGGCTTGAGGGCAGAACATACCTATTCTAATGGTGACCAAGTGACGCAGAGTAAGCAATTTACTCGCAACTATTTATCCTTATTCCCAACGATATTTACAAGCTATAAACTTAATGATGACTATGCCCTGCAGGCTGGTTATAACAGACGTCTGAATCGACCCTACTACAGAGAACTAAACCCATTCACACTATACCTTTCGCAGTACAATTATAAGACAGGCAACCCTTTGCTTCAGCCACAGTTTACAGACAATTACAATCTTAAGTGTAACTATAAAGGTAAGCTTGTAGTAACAGCTTCATGTGCTTTTACTAAGGGTGTTTTCATGAATGATATAATGTTTGATCAAGCTACTAAAGTGACTAACAACTCTACTACGAATAACGGTACAAGAAGGGAAGGCGCATTAAGTGCGTTCTATAATAACAGAGTATTAGACTGGTTGAATGTTACAGCTAATGGTACCTATGTTTTATTTGGCTTTAATGGTGTGCTTAATGGAGAAAATGTTGCTACTGGTGGCAGCCGATACGGCTTTGGTTTAGATACTCAGGTGACACTTAATAAAGGTTGGTTTATACACTTGGCAGCTAACTACAGTAGTAAATATAGGTCCGGAATAAATAGCATAAACGATAGCTTTATATATACGTCTTCTGACGTATCCAAGTCTTTATTTGATGATACTGCTAATGTTAAACTATCAGTTCAGGATCCCTTCAATTGGTATAGAGGAAATAGTACGTATAATCAGAATGGTATAACAGAACGTTCTATCGGTATATTCAATACCCAAAGTGTTACGTTAGCCTTTACCTATAATATTGGTAGTAAAGAGAGAAACACCAGGACAGGAGAGTCTCCTGACGAGCTAAATAGAATGTAGTCTATGCTGCACTAACAGCAGCTTCTCTATTGATGAAGTACTGTTTTTCGCCTTCTACCAGTAACACACGAATACTACGAAGGCCATTTTCATCGTAATCCAGAATGGCTTGTACAGGCTCATTGTCTGCAGGCTTGTAGATGTATTCTAGACCATCAATTAAAACTGTTTTACCCGTAATAATGATAGAACCATTTTCTTGCTCCTGAATTACATGTTCAGAGCCGTCAGATAGAAATGAGATATACTGAGTGCGATTATAAGAATATGTTTTACCGCCCTTACTCAACATTCTGTATAAGATGATAGCGAGTATTGCAGCTATTGCCAGTAATATGGGGCGCATTATTGATTCCACAGACTCAGTTTGTTGTATGTAATACTCCGAAAAATACTAAAATTTCAAATACTAATGCAAAGTAAAATGATTAACACCTATAATCTTAATATAATCTATCCACGTCATGTTTATAACTACGATGAATGTTTATAACCGTTAGTGATTAAAACTCAAATACACCTTCAGGATTATAGTTTATTCTAAGAGAGTCTAAAACTTTATTCTTATCTAGTGTTGTTGTCTTTATAGGCATTACTACAAAGTAGTAGTTCGTATCTTCTTCTATTACATCTACGCTTGTTCCGTAAGCAGAAAGTTGTTTTTTACGTTTATATGCTTTCTCCTTGGTCTCGTATGTATTGATAACCACTTTTAATTTCAGCATTTTGGGAGGTGTAGTAGTAACTGGAGTATTCTCTCTCGCAGGTTGTGCCTCAGTCGGGATGTTATTTTGCCTGCCAACACTACTTTCTGCTGGTTGGTTTACAACTTTTGCAGGTGTTGCTGATGCTGTATCATTATTCATTAATACAGAGCTATCAGTAACCATGTCAGAGTTGTTGAGTTCTGCAGACTCGTCATATTCCGGCATTTCTTGTTCTACATACTCAGGTATTGGAGTTGATGTTGTAGCAGCATTCCTACCCTTAGGTGCTAAGAAGCGCTTATATCCATAGTATCCTCCACCTGCTAGAATGGCTAGTATCAGTATGACTAACAGAATTCTTACCCAGTTGATTCCACTTTTTTCTTCCTGCTCATCTTCATATGGTGGATGTTCAGTAGTAGGTGGCGGCATCATAGAAGGGTTGGTTACAGCTTTTGGTAGCTGGAAGCCTCCTGTTGATCCTTTATAGTTAGGACGTTCGTTATGGTGAAGTGATACACCTCTTTTCGCCGAAACAGGTTCTGGTTTGTAAGATAAATGAGCATCAGATATGAAGCCTACTTTACCTTCATCTTCTACAAACTTTCCTAAATAAGGCAGTGTAACCTTCTGCCCCGCCTGTATAGCATTCCTCGTAGATTCGCTGAAAGCCTTCAATGCATTAGATGCTTTGGAAATGCTGATCTGCTCATTATTTGCAATGAAGTTAGCCAAAGACTCATCTACATTTCCTCCTGGTACTATAACTACCTCCTGGCTGGCAGGGTGTAAGAATTGACCGTCATAGCTACCCGGCTTTTTTAATAGCTGCAGTGTACCCAAGCCCGTTACATAGCATTGCTCGTTCTTTAATAAGAATAGTCCTATATATTTAGCTACGTTCATTATGTATTCAGCTTTCCTCTATTGCCCGTGCAAATTAAAAAATAGAGCTTATATATAACTATTTAAGCAGTCTTATTTTAAAATTTAAGCCTTGCTCCACCGAATATGTTGAAGCCAAAGGCGTCATAACCATACCAGCGCTGATAGTTGCTGTTCAGTAGATTGTTGGCTTGAAGGAACAGGTTGAGCCTCTTAATGATCTCATATTCTGCTCCTGCACCTATGTCCAGAATAGAGTTGAGTTTAAGTGTCCTACTCCCTTTATCCAGAGCATACAATTCGTCAATAAATGATATATAAGCAGTGACAGTTAGCTTTTCTACAGGTGCCACGCTAATATCTCCGGTCAGGTTAATTCCCGGGCGGTGCCATAGCTTATTGAAAGACTTGTTGTAGAAGTTAAACCATTGACCACTTAGACCTATTGCAAAAGACTCTGCTACCTGATACCTGATACTTGCTTGCAGCGATAGTGCATTTACTTTCGGGTCGTATAGTATATTAAATTGCTTATTGTCAAAAGCAGTATCGTTGATAAATACAGGTAAGTTATTGTATTGCCACCAACTTACTCTACCAGTGAAAGTAATGTTGTTACCTATATTGCTCTTGATATTGCCGTATATCTCGCTGGTGTTGGTTTGATTAACTGTGTATGTATTATAGATAAATGGATTGCGTCTTGTCAGGTCTCTGAATGTATTTTGTACCAGCAACCCCTTGTAACCTGCGTTAATGATGAATTGTGTTTCAGGAATAGTAAACCTTATATCAATATCAGGTAACAAGTAAGTTTTGTTCTCACCTAATGTAGGGTACAAACCAACTTTCAACGTAAAGGCATCTGTACTAAAGTTGATACCTGGCGCCAGTTGTAATATATTGTTGCTCTGTGAAGAGAGTGGTGTATTCAATTTGGTTAGAGCCGCATTTACACCGATGAAGGCCGTTAGCTTATCATCTATCTTGTAAGATACAGGAACATTAATATTGAATGATGTTTCATTTGCACTGTAGCTATCACCATAATAGTAGCCGCTGATAGATGGATTGTATTGCAACTGAGCCATATTATCCTCATTCAGCATTTCAACCCCTAAGGATATATTGGTAAATGCCTGCTTGATAGCATTAATGTCATAATTATAAATACTATGATCATAACCATAGTAGTGGTATTGATTACGGTTAATATCTAAGTGGGCAGAGTATGCTTTTCCTTTCTTGTGATATGTACCATCTGCATCTAATCCTGTTAGTGATACCTTTTGTTCATTGATGGTCCCATTTTGTGATAAATGGTGTACTTGAAATACAGTCTCATAATTATCACCTCTAATACCACCGATGCCGGCATCCAGATAAACAGTAGACAAGTTGCCACCTCCCAGCTTTACATAATTAGGATACTCCAGTTCCGTCGTATCTAATGTTAAGGCTAAGGGGCGCAATGGTAGCGATGAGTAACTGTAAGATAGTGTTTGGGTTGGTACACTGTAGTCTAGTATTGGTGTTGTAGTATCTACAGGTGGTAGGTTAGGTACAAGGTCTGCCTTAGGTGCTTGTTTTACCTCAGGTTTGTAAGATTGGATGATCTCAATAGTTGCATCTTTGATAAGCGTATCTGCATCACGAGTTTGTGCTGCTAATACTGAAGGCAACATAAATGCCAGTGCAGGTATGTAATGTTTTAACCTCATGCTTACTCCTCAGATAATTTGCTTTTTTTACTTTCTAATGCTTTTACTTTTTGCAGCCTTTCCTCAGCTTCTTGCTTTATATCTTTGATCTTACTATTTCTGATAATGCTTTGTAAGGTAGCTTTTGCATTAAAGTAGTCTTCTTGCTTTATGAGTATGTCAGAGATCAACAGGAATGATTTAACTACCCAATAGTCATTACCTCCTTGTTGTATAGCTTCATTAGCTGCTTTTTCAGCTTCTTTTAGCATCTCTTTCTCATAATATATAGCTGCAACATTGTACTTAGCTTCAGCTGCTACTGAGCTAATTTTTGCAGACTGGAGCTGTTGGTATGCGCTTAGGGCGTTGTCCAGATCTCCTGTTTGCTTCAAAGATTGGGCTCTGTACAATAGTGCTCTGTTAGTAACACTTTCATCAAGGCCCGGTAGGGATAGCAAAGTGTCAGCATAAGCTGCAGCATCTTCAAGTTGCTTTAGCTTGTAACTGCTAAGCATCAGCCCATTATAAGCTGAATTCAGTGTTTCCTGGTCCATAGCCATGTTACGTAGCTGACCATAGTAATTCTTAGCTCTTTCTGCATCATTGAGTGCAAATGCTATGGCTGCTGCACGACGTGCACTATTCTCAGAGAAGTTACTCCACTGGCTTTCAAGTACTACATCATAGTTCTTAAGTGCTTCGGAGTTTTTACCAAGTTGATAATAGCTTTCTGCCAGATAATAGTGTGCTTTATCTATGAATACACCAGTAGGGTATTTGTCAATGTATGTTTCTAATAACTTGGCTGCTGCTTGCCAATCACCATCGGCATACTTAGCTTCTGCTGTTGCATAGTAGGTAGAGTCCAGCATATTTTCCTCTACATCACCAAGGTCATTTTTCTTTAAGAGTTTTGCATACTCTTCTGGCTCACCTGACTGTATATAGAGGTTTTTGATTGCATCAAGTGCTGCTGGACGCTCTTCAGAAGATACGTACTCTTCTATGATCTTTTTGTAAGATTCGATAGCTTTTGAAGTATTGTTATCCTGCTGGTAGGCAAAGCCTATCTTCATCCAGGCTTTTGGTGCAATGTTTCTTACCTCGTAAGCTTCTGTTAACGGAGTAAGTGTTTGTATTGCTTGCTTGTATTTATTCTCTTCTATCAGTGTCAGCCCTAGCTCATAGCGAGACTCAACAGCATATTTAGAAGGAGGTTGTTGATTAACAAGCGATTTAAGTAGTGTTGACTTTTTCGCGTTGTTACCTTCCAGGCCTGATATTATAGCTTTCTGATAAGTAGCATAATCTACATTTCCATTCCCGGAAGTAATTACCTCGTCATATATACTTACAGCAGTGCTGTAGTCTTTCTGCATAAATGCCGCATCTGCCTCTTTTAGTAATATGTCAGCAAAAGCATTACTGTCTGCTCCGTAACTTATAGTTTTTGCTTTAGCAAAATAGTTCTGTGCATCATTATACTTAGATAGCTCCATTGAGGCGTACCCTAATGTTAGGTAAGCGTTCTTGTCTGTAGCTTGCGGAGATAATGCTTCTGCATAAGCTTTATAGTTATCTTGATCTATAAAGCGTTTCGCATAGCTATATGCATCATTATATCTGTTGAGCTTATAAGAAACCTCTCCCTTCCAGAAGGTAGCCGCAAGTTGGTAAGTTGGGTCCACCTTGTTCTCCAGAGAGATAGACAACAAGCTATCGGCAAATGCTATATTATTTTGTTGTACTTGTTGTATGGCATACCCATATGCCACTTTTTGTAATACTCGGCTATAGTTTTTATCTCTTTTGCTAACATCTTCTAATGCAGCGTAGGCCTCTTGATAATTTCTTGTTCTCGTTAGTAGGTCAGATAAGATCGTCTTTGCATCATCTGTATGTACAGAGTTTGAAAAGTCTGCCAGTAAGATATTTAGATAATATATCGCATCGTTATTATATCCTAGCTCATAAGAAAGTTTACCTGCTAGCAATAGCGCTGCTTCTTTTTGTGCTCGATTGTAAGGCATGTCAGCACATATGCTAAATGCATTACGGGCACTTTTTTTATCGTTCGTATTTAAATAACAGTCGCCCAATAAATACATGGATGTCTGTCCCAGAGAGTCTCTGGTATCACTTAATGGTTTGAAGTACTCGATAGCATTATCCCAGTCTTTAAGCTTATAGTAGCAAAAAGCCATTTCGTATAAGTCCTCTTTTCTTATACGCTCAGTATTATCATAGTAGTGTTCAAAATAGGGCAGAGCAGTTTTATAGTTCTGCTCTTCAAAATATACTTGACCTGCTAATAAATGCAGCTCATTGTCGTAATAAGATTTTTGAGGAGCGTTGATTAGGGCTAAGCTATTATTAAGTGCAGTTTGCTTATCACCTAAGAAGTAGTGTATCTCAGCTATGTAGTAAGGTACGATTTCTTTATAGTCAGCTTTATCTTCTACCAGTTTAAAGCTTTTGAGGGCGTCGTTATAGTTACCTTGATTATAAGCAAGAAGCCCATAGTAATAATTACCTGCGTCGTAATACTTGCCACCTATTTCTTTTATAGAAGCTAACAGTGGTTCTGCTTGGTTGAATTGGTTGTTGTTGAAGTAACAGTATGCCAACTCAAACTTTGCATCAGCTATTTCTTTATTATCAAGGTTAGATATACCTGCCAGCTCATAATAAGTAGTTGCGTTATTCAGCTCTCCTTTTTTGAAATAGTATTGTGCAAGTATGTATGCGGCTCGTTGTTTATATACAGGGTTAGCAGTGCTTGAGATATATGCTACTGCGTTCTCTGCACTATTAATTTTGCTCAGCTTTAGTTGGGATACAACGGAGTAATACTTTGCTCTGTCTGCAGCTGATGCAGGTTGTACATTATATGTATTGTCTTGTAGCTCTAAATAGTCATAAGCAGACTGGTCCGCATTGGCATAAAGCTTCTGTGCAAACTGATCTTTTGCTTCAATCAACGACTTATTCTGATGAATAAACGGCGTATGAACCTGTGCATACAAGCTGCCTGATGAAGCTGTAATGAGTAAACTTATACTGAGCGCATGTAGCAGGCTTTTGTAATCCTTACTAAAGGTCATTCAACTGATACACTTTTTTAGAAGTTCAAAGTTGCATTCAAACTTGGGAACAAAGGTAGTTGAAAAACTCGTTGATTATTTAGACGTTGTATATAAAATATATTGTTTCTGTTGTAAACGTTTGTTAAACTTAGAGTAGTCTCAAGGTTTACATATTCAGTGAACTGAAAACGCTTTTTAGCAGAGATATCTAAACGGTGATAGTGTGAAAGCCTTCCTCCATTGATATCATTAGCATATAAAACACCTATTTGACCATTCTGAGACAGGTAGTTAGTTTGGATACCATTCTGCTGCACATTCAGCTTCTCATAAAAACCTTGTGTTTGAGTGAATGGGAATGGCGAACCATAGTTAAAGCGCGCTGAAAGTTCCCAGTCTCTTTTCTTACCCGCTGTATATGAAGCTAATAAGTTGATGTTTATTCTTCTGTCAAATGGAGCAGGGTATTCCTGTACTTCGGTAACACCTGTTAGCTGATTACCATTGTTCGTGATCTTATTACCATCAAGCACAAGTGTTTTGTAGTTGATCTGCTGATAAGAGACAACACCCCATAGGTAAACTCTTTTTTGATTATAGCGAGCTGATAAGTCAACCCCATATGCTATACCGCTACCTGCTGTAAAGTCAGGATCTTGTACGTTCACCTTAACTCTGCTCAGCTCTATGTTTTGGTTGAAGTTCTTATACCAAGGCTCAAGGTTAAGTTCTACATTGTTATTGATGTCAACCTCGATACCACCAAGTACGTGATAAGCTCTTTGCAAGTTAGTGTTTACTCTTTGTCCTGCAGTATTGTTAATAGCTTGGTCAGGACTTAGTACAAAGCCTGTAAAGAAGTTTACTATATCAATATCACTCTTGGTACTAAGTATGTTCTGAGAGTATAAACCACTAGCAAACTTTAGACGCACGCTTGGTGTGATGTTATACTTCATCCCAAGGCGAGGCTCAGGTGTGAATGCAGCAAGTGCAGAGTAGTATTGTAAGCGGAAGCCAGGCTCGAATATGAACTTGTCTCCGAAGTTTTTACGATACATTACATATAATGCACCTAGCGTATTTCTTCTGTCCAGAGTAGTGTTCAGGCCTTGAGAGTTGGCATAATCTAGCTCGGTGTGGAAACCACTAACTTCAATACCATATTTCAACTGACTGTATCCGGGAAGGAAGTATGTGAACTCGATACCACCCTCAAAACCATCAATACCGCTACTTCTTGGTCTGAAGTTTCGCTCATCTGCTGTGATAAAATAATTAGAGTAAGCAAATCTACCTTTGATAAGCGCTGAACTGGTACCTGGTGTGATAACAAAAGTTGCACCAGCACCACGTGCTTTCCAGCCAAATTCTGCATCTACAATTCCTGCCGTATCGAATGTTTTAGCCTTATCGTCAAAGTTGAAACCGAATAGGTTAAGCTTACTACCGTTATCGGCGTTTAGAGTAACCTTACCATATATATCTGTAAAGCTGTAAGGTAGGCCTGTTTCAAAAGGCTCGCCTAAGCTACCATATATAGATTTAGATGTTTTATCAAAATAACTGTGTTTAGCAGATATAAGGAATGTACTAGATGCTGCACCTTCTCTCTTAGGTTTAACTATCGGTCCTTCCAGCATAGCTCTTGCCATGATAGGAGATACTGATGCCTTACCTGCAAGTCTATTCTTATTACCATCTTTTGTAGTAACATCTACAATTGCAGAAGTACGGTTACCGTACTGAGCGTTAAAGCCTGCGGTTTGGATATCCACGTTTCTTATCGCATCTGTTTCAAATATTGAATACAAACCAATAGAGTGGAATGGATTATATATAGTAATACCATCTAGTAGTATGCCTGTTTGTGTTGGTGAACCACCACGAATGTATAGCTGACCACCTTGGTCGCCCGTGAATATAACACCTGGTACTACCTGTAGATATTGAGCTATATCCGGCTCACCACCTGTACTAGGTAGCATTTTCATCTCACGGGGTGTAACAGTTATTGTACCGGCGTTTATTTGTGTGATCTTCTCCGTTCTGCGAGCAGTTATTTCTACCGCTTGCAGCTGAGTTTGTGCCTGACTTAGAAATAGCTTTTTTGATATAATACTGTTCTCTTTTACAGTAATAGTGGTACTGAACGTATCATAACCTATCAGTGTACTTACTAGTTTGTATGTTCCCGGAGGTATCTGAGTGATTGAAAAGAAACCGTTTACATCTGTCTGGCTACCCATTTTGGTGCCTTCCAGCAATACATTGGTGAATATCATAGGCTCACCATCTGCTTTATCGTATACGAAGCCTTTAATTGTACCTGTTTGGGCGTAAGATGTTAGGGTTGATAATAAGATTACGCAAAAAAGTAGTCCTCTTTTTACAGAGTTAGTCAGTGAGTATTTCATTTGATTATTGAATATCTGCGAAAAATACAATTTTATGTCGGTTGAAACAGGGTGTAAATATAGGAATTACAGTAGCGTGGCAAAAAACTAGATTATGAATATTTTATGACAATGGCATTTTGACTTAACTTAACGGTGTGAAAATATTTAGCGCCTCTCAGATAAAAGCTTGTGATGCATATACAATACATGCATCAAAAATTACCTCATATGAGTTGATGGAACGAGCAGCAACACGATGTGTTGGTTGGTTGAATGACCATTTTACACCGGATACCATGTTTGTAGTCATTTGCGGCTCAGGTAACAATGGTGGAGATGGCGTAGCAATCGCCAGAATGCTGCATAGGCAAGGTTATAGTGCCAGGGTGTTTATGTTAAAACTCGGTGATAACTATTCTGCTGATTGTGAGCAAAATCTAAAGCGACTCAAAAATATTGATAGTAATATCATAGAAGAATTATCAGAAGGTAGCCTGATAGCAGATGTGCCTGAGAATGTAGTGATCATTGATGCTATATTGGGTACGGGCTTGAACAGGCCGGTAGAAGGCTGGGTCAAAGATTTTATTGAGCATATAAATGAACTGCCTAATACTGTTGTCTCGGTTGACATACCAAGTGGCATGCCTGCAGATATTGTGCCTAAGGAGGGTGCAACTATCATTTACGCTACACACACTTTAAGCTTTCAGCTATACAAGCGAGCATTTTTGCATCCTGAGACAGGTAGATATGCAGGACAGATTCACATACTTGACATCGGGCTTTCTCCAACATTTATCAAATCAACACATACCAGCTATAAGATAACTATTGAAGAAGATATTAAGAAAATGCTGAATGAGCGTAAGGTGTTCACGCATAAAGGTGATTATGGGAATGTCTTGATAGTAGGTGGAGCTAAAGGTATGGTAGGAGCTGCAGTATTATCAAGCAAAGCAGCTATTAGGGCAGGTGCGGGTAAAACAACAGCATTAGTGCCTGAATGCGGCTACAGTATATTACAAATAGCGGTACCGGAAGCCATGTGTTTGGTCAGTGGGGAGAATCATGTTAGTAGAATTAAGAACTGGGAAGAAAGTGTGGTTGGTATAGGGCCGGGCTTGGGTACTTCAGATTCAACGGCGGCAGCATTTGCTGACTTTATCACAGCATGTAAAAAGCCGATAGTGGTAGATGCTGACGGACTTAACTTACTCGCGAAGAATACTGAGCTACTGCATAAGTTGCCTGCCAATAGTATTCTTACGCCTCACAAAAAAGAGTTTGAGCGACTGTTCGGCTCTACTAAAAATAGCATGCAGATGCTAGAAACAACTCGTAAAGAATGCATGAAGTATAATATATTCATGATACTCAAAGGGCATCATAGCATTGTAATTACTCCTGAAGGAGATTGTTTTTATAATATGACAGGCAACCCTGGCATGGCCACAGGAGGTAGCGGGGACGTGCTTACGGGCATAGTCACATCGCTATTGGCACAAAAGTATACATCTAAAGAAGCTGCGATAATTGGTACATACATACATGGTCTTGCTGGAGACTACGCAGCTGCAAAACACTCTATGCAGTCTATGAGTTCTAGTGATATTATTGATGCTTTAGGTAAAACGTTTATACACTTGGGTAAGAAGTCCTAGTTATTCAAACTCATAACCAAGATCTTTCCTGTAGTATTTTCCATCAAATGCTACGTGTTCTGCATTAGCGTAAGATAGCTTCAACGCATCCTGTATAGTCTTACCGTACGAAGTAATGGCGATAACACGTCCACCATTAGTTACTACATTGCCATCTTGTATTTTAGTGCCTGCATGAAATAGTATGCTGTCTTTAACATGCTCCATACCCGTCATTACTGTCCCTTTTTCATAAGAACCGGGATACCCATCAGATACTAACATAACTGTACATGCAGCTTCTTCTTTATGCTTTACTACGATCTCGTCCAGTTCCACAGCATCCATGCTTACTATTAGCTCTACAAGATCATTACCTAGCCTTGGCAGCACAACTTCGGTTTCCGGGTCGCCCATTCTACAGTTATACTCTATAACGTAAGGCTCGCCTTTTACTTTTATCAGACCAAAGAATATAAAGCCCTGATAGTTGATAGACTCATCAGATAAGCCTTTGATGGTAGGAGCGATAATTTGATCCTTTATCTTCTCCATGAAAGCCTGATCTGCAAACGGTACAGGTGATAGTGCGCCCATGCCTCCTGTATTAGGACCAGTGTCTCCTTCTCCAATACGTTTATAGTCTTTTGCTTCAGGTAATAATATATAATTAGTACCATCAGTCATTACAAACACGGATAGTTCTATTCCATCAAGAAACTCTTCTATTACTACTTTTTTGCTGGCGTCGCCGAACTGAGCCTCTTTGATCATAGCATTAAAAGTCTCCAAAGCCTCTTCTGTTGACTCTGCTATAACTACACCTTTCCCGGCAGCAAGACCATCTGCTTTAAGTACAATGGGTAAGCTATGTTGTTTTATATATTCTTCACCTTCATTGAAGTTTTCTTCTGTGAATTCAGCATACTTAGCTGTGGGTATATTATGGCGCTGCATGAACTGCTTAGAGAAAGCCTTACTGCCTTCTAGCTGAGCACCATTTTTTGAAGGGCCTGCAACTATGATATGTTTCAGTTGAGGGTCATTTTTAAAGTAGTCGTATATGCCATTCACTAATGGGTCTTCCGGACCGGGTACCAATATGTCTATATTTCTTTCCAGACATGTACGCTTGATCTCTTCAAAGTCAGTAACAGGTATATTCAGATTGTTCCCATATTGTAATGTTCCTGCATTACCAGGTGCTATGTATAGCTCTTTGCAAAGTTTGCTTTGGCTAAGCTTCCATGCGAACGTACACTCTCTACCTCCGGAACCTAGTAATAATATATTGTATGCTGACATTTACATTTAATTTTAGTGGCTAAAATATCTCAATAGCTTTTGCGTTCGGATATAATAGTTATTTTAAAGGCTCGAAATTACTTAACACAGAATTTTTCAGGAAGAAAAATCACACTTTATTATGAGCGATACGCAAAATTCATCATCAGCCAAGCATCCGAAGGGGTTATACGTTCTCTTTTTTACAGAAATGTGGGAGCGTTTCGGCTACTACCTAATGCTTGGTATTTTTTCTCTATACATGTTAGATTCTGTAGAGAATGGTGGTATGGGCTTTAGTGCTATGAAGAAATCAGACATATATGGTACTTATCTAGGTCTGGTATATCTCACTCCATTTATAGGCGGTTTGCTTGCCGATCGTGTTTTTGGTTTTCGTAAATCTATTATCGCTGGGGGGGGGCTTATGGCTGCAGGTTATCTAGGCCTTGCCCTGCCTGGAGAAGGTATATTCTATATATCGTTACTCCTTATAATACTGGGTAACGGATTTTTCAAGCCTAATATATCTGCATTAGTTGGTAACCTGTATAGTGATGAACGCTACCGTGATAATAAAGATGCGGGGTATAATATATTCTACATGGGTATCAATATCGGTGCATTCGTCTGCAACTTCGTAGCTGCATATATGCGTATTAACTATGGCTGGGGCTGGGCATTCGGTGCAGCAGGTGTAGGTATGCTTATAGGTGTAACAACTTTCATAGCAGGTACTAAGCATATTAAACATGCAGATGTAATGAAGCCAACACAGAAAGAAGATATGTCTTTGGCTAAGATATTTATGTATGTATTGTTACCTGTAATGATCTGTGGGGTTATAGGCTTCATGATCCCTGGTAATATATTTGGTACAGACTCAAACGATGCATTCCTTTTCGGTTGTATTCCTGTAATTATATTCTATGGTTCGCTTTGGGCAAAGGCTAATAAAGAAGATAAGAATTCAATAGGAGCATTACTATCAGTAATGTTTTGTGTAATTATCTTCTGGGCTGTCTTCCACCAAAATGGTGATGCACTTACAGTTTGGGCAAAAGATTACACAGATAGAGAAATGCCTGAGGCTGTTGCATCTATAGCACAGCAAGGTAATATGGCACAAGAGGTGACTTTTGATCCTGCAAACGTAGAAGGAACATATTTTGAGAACTTACCTGATGAGCAAAGACCTGCTCCGGGCGGTTCTTTATTATTATTCTCTACAGAGTTGTATCAATCTATCAACCCGTTCTGGGTAGTTGTATTAACACCTGTTGTCGTTGGGCTATGGGGCTTCTTAAGGTCTAAGAGAAGAGAACCATCTACTCCTGCTAAAATAGCACTGGGTCTGTTCATTACTGGGTTGTCGACATTAGTTATGGTAGCAGCGGTATCCAGTATACAGATGGGAGATGAGAAAGCGTCTAGTTGGTGGTTAATAGCATCATACGGTGTCATAACTTTCGGAGAGCTCTGTTTATCTCCGATGGGGTTATCGCTGGTCTCTAAGTTAAGTCCGCCAAGGTTAACTGCATTGATGATGGGAGGTTGGTTCCTGTCTACAGCTATTGGTAATAAGCTATCGGGTATGCTATCAGGTTTGTGGGAAGAGTTTGATAATAAAGGTAATTTCTTCTTAGTGAACTTTGCTTTATGTATGGTGGCAACATTGATGCTGCTTGTATTACTTAAGTGGCTGAGAAAAGTAATGGCTGAAAAGAATATCCATTAGAACATAAGTTCATAAGTAATTGAAAAATACCGCCATCCGCGGTATTTTTTTATGCAGAATATTATTGGCAAATGATTTTTACTATCTTTCATAATTCATTTTAAACTTAAAGTATATCTATGTCTCAATTTGACGATGAGAAAGAGCTAGGTACCTCGGCCGATGTGCCTATTAATGAAGATGTCACTCCTCCTGCCAAGGGTCACCCCAAAGGTTTATACTGGTTATTCTTTGCTGAAATGTGGGAGCGCTTTTGCTATTATGGTATGAGAGCGTTGTTAGTGCTTTATCTGACAAAGACACTTTTAGTAGCTGAAGAAAGAACATTTATTATATATGGTGCATATACTTCATTAGTATATGCTGTGACAGTGCTTGGTGGTAAGTTGGCAGATAACTTATTGGGATATCGGATAGCCGTCATTTTTGGTGGTATACTCATGGCACTGGGTGAGTTTCTTATAGTCGTCGATCAAAGTGAGCTCTGGCTTTTATTAGGTATGGCGGTAATTATATCCGGTAATGGATATTTCAAAGCCAATATATCCAGTATCGTTGGTAGGTTATATCCTGATGGTGATCCTCGAAGAGATTCCGGTTTTACAATATTCTATATAGGTATCAACCTTGGTGCATTCTTAGCAACAACAGTAGTTGCAGAAGTTGGTGCAAAGTATGGTTATCAATACGGTTTCGGTCTTGCAGGTATAGGTATGGTACTGGGTGCTATAGTGTTCGTCTTCGGACAAAAACACTATCAAGGTCATGGTTTGCCTCCTAATAGAGAGAAGCTCTTCAAGCCTAGGTTTGGTCCTCTGAATATGCTTCATATTACAATATTGGCAACTTTAGCAGTGATACCATTTTTCTACTTTCTACTTACTAATCCGGGTATAGTAGGGTGGCTATTGGCCGCTACAGCAGCATATGTATTATACTTATTGTTATCTGCTGGTTTCAAAGGTGGTACCGTGCTAAGAGACAGAATGATCATTCTTATACTATTAATGTTCTTCAATATTGTTTTCTGGGCTTGTTTTGAGCAGGCAGGATCTTCATTGACACTATTTGCTGATAAAAATATTGATAGAGTAGTGTTTGGTTACGAGATTGGTGCAGCCACTACACAGTTCTTCAACCCTCTATACATACTTATATTCGGATCTATATTCTCAGTAATGTGGGTGAAGCTTTCTAAAATAGGTAAGAACCCTAACATACCTATGAAGTTCGGTTTGGGTATAGTTCAGTTAGGTTTAGGTTATTTAGTCGTATGGTTGATGAGTGGGTTTGTTGGACCAGAGTTCAAGCTACCACTTATGACGCTTGTATTTTTATACATGCTACACACCACTGGTGAGCTATTCTTATCTCCGATAGGTCTTTCAATGGTTACAAAACTAGCACCTAAAGAAATGACTGGTATGGTTATGGGAGCATGGTTCCTTTCAATTGCAGGGGCCAACTATGTTGCAGGTATCATTGCAAAACTGACAGGTGCCGAACATGGTGGAGGTGGTGAAGCTACTGCTGAACAAAGTTTGACACAATACGTTGATGTATATACGCAAATGGGATTAATTACCGTAGGTATAGGTTTATTCCTGGTGATATTTAGTAAGCCATTGAATAAACTAATGCATGGTGTAACTTAATCTAAGCTATATTATTTCAAGCCCCATATACATTTGTACGTGGGGCTTTTTTATTACTGAATTAGATCAGATAGTATGACTGATAGTAAAAGTATAGTTGAGCGCATAACAAATGCAGTTTTACAAGAAATAGAAGAAAAGAGCTTTCTGGAAACAGAACAAATTCTACAGGTACATCAGATATCATATTACAACAGCAAGCCTGTAATTGAAAGAATAGATATGGAAAAGGGGCAAGATATAATTGCCTACTGCCCTATAGTTGGTGAACAGTTCTACCTGGCACTGTGTTTTGATATGGTGGCTGACTATTCTTTAAAGTGGGTAAGTACTGAGGCGAATTACTCTGTCTACTTTTGCGTTGCTACGAAAGAAGATATTAAAGCAGAAAAAATCACCTCTCTAAGTAAGCTCAACCCATCTCAAAGCTGGAGCAAAGGTGATGAGCTGATACCTTCCGTCAAAAGCCCTACTACTAAAGTTTTATACGAACCCAATCCAGAGCCTGATGAGTTTCAGGACAAATTACTAAAACTGATAGCCTACCTTGAACAAGATGAAGTCGGTATTCAAAGTATTGTAAACCAGTATGGAGGTGTCATAGAGGTTAAAGCAATGTTCCATAATGGTAATACTATGTTGGGTAATATATCCTTGAACTCAAATATGATGAAGCGTCTATCTGCCTTGAACATAAACATAGACTTCGATATCTATGCTGAAGGTAATATGTTCAGACAAGATGATATTTTTGAGTAAATAACAATATCAATAGCTATTTTAGAAGCTTAATTCTGATAATATGGCAGAAACGCTCAACTACTCCTTAGACTTGGAGAAGATACAGGACTTTAAAGGTAAATACCCTAAGCAGTTATGGTATCTATTTCTTACAGAGATGTGGGAGCGTTTTTGTTTCTACGGCATGCGAGGTATGCTTGTGGTATTTATGGTATCGCAATTGACAATTGCAGATACCGAAGCCAACCTACAGTACGGAGCAATCCAGGCATTTATTTACGCTTTCACATTTGTAGGTGGTCTGTTCGCCGATAAAATATTAGGCTTTAGAAAGTCTTTATTCTGGGGTGGTGCTTTGATGATAGCAGGTAGCTTCATAATTGCAGCATCTCCTAAAGAGCTTTTTTATATAGGAACCTGTTTCACTATAGTCGGTACTGGATTCTTTAAGCCTAATATTTCCACTATGGTAGGTGAGCTGTATAAGCCTGGCGACCCTCGTAGAGATGCCGGCTTTGGGTTGTTTTATTCAGGTATCAATGTAGGTGCCTTATTGGGTGGTATGACCTGTGTATATTTAGGTAAGTACCACTCATGGAATTTAGCATTTGGTGCAGCAGGTGTTGTTATGATTATAGGTTTACTTACTTTCTTATTTACTCAAAAAAGTATGGGACCAATAGGTCTTTCTCCGCTGAAAGATATAGCATCAGGTAAAAGAAAGCTTTATGAGATATTAGTATTTATAGGCTCTCTTGCAGTAATGCCTTTAATACTTCTAATGGTACAGAATACAGAATATACAGACTATTTCATGTATACTATTGGACCTGTTACGCTCATTTATCTTTTGTACGAAATGGTGAAGCTGGATGCTGCTGAGCGCAAGAAAATGGTTGCTGCACTGGTGTTCATTATATTCTCTGTATTGTTCTGGGCCTTCTTTGAGCAGAGTGGTGGTTCTTTAAGTTTATTCGCACTTAATAACCTAAAGCATTCGTTAGTCGGGATCGAAGGTGTTGATCCGAATGTGATCAATAACACCGTGAACTCTTTATTTGTTATCATCTTCAGTATCGTATTTGGTTTAATGTGGATATGGATGGCAAAGAAGAAAATAGAGCCGAACTCAGTTGTGAAGTTTGGTTTTGGGTTCTTATTCTTAGGAGGTGCATTCTATGTATTCTATGCAACAAGGTTCTTTGCCGATGCTGACGGTACTACATCTCTTAATGTATTCACGTTAGGTTATCTGGTAATAACATTTGGTGAGTTGTGTCTTTCTCCTATTGGTCTTTCGCTTATGACCAAACTATCTCCTAAGAAGCTATGGGGTGTTATGATGGGCATGTGGTTCTTAGCAAGTGCATATGGTCAATATGTAGCCGGACTACTAGGTGCAGGTATAGCGGAAGCGGGTGAGAATGCTTCTAATATGGATAAGCTGATCACTTACACAGAAGGTTACAAGCAGCTTGGTATTTATGCATTAATAGCTGGCGTTTTGCTACTTATAATATCTCCGATTGTAAGAAAGTTCATGCAAGAAGTAAAATAATTTAGAAATATATTTTGTGGTATAAAACATCTATCGTAATATTGCGATAGATGTTTTAGTATATGGGATTAACTAAGTCAAATCTGTTTACCGAAAAGCAAAATGAGCTTGCAGCTATGGCCAAAGCAATAGCACATCCGGCTCGTATTGCCATATTACAAGTGTTGATCAAAACCAACTCTTGTGTATGTGGCAGCTTGGTAGATGAGTTGGGTTTAGCACAAGCAACCATTTCTCAACATCTTAAAGAGCTTAAGACAGCAGGCTTGATACAGGGGAATATAGAAGGAACTTCGGTTTGTTACTGTATCAACCCTAATGTGTGGGTGAAGTATAAAGACTTCTTCAATCAATTCTTTACAGAAGTTAAGACTTGCACTGACGACAGCTGTTGCTAATTTTTTTCATTTTAATAATCGCAATATTGCAATAAATAGATAATAGAAGATACAATGAAAACTGAACAAGAATTAAAAGATCTGGTAAGAGATAAATACAGTGAGATAGCATTGCAGGATAAAGAAACAAACATGAGTTCGTGCTGCGGTTCTGGTTGTTGTAGTGATGAAGTATATAACATCATGAGCGATGACTATACACAAATGGAAGGGTATAATGTAGACGCAGACCTTGGCTTAGGCTGCGGCTTACCTACAGAGTTCGCTAAAATTAAAGAAGGTGATACTGTAATTGACCTGGGAAGTGGTGCAGGTAATGATTGTTTTATAGCACGTGCAGCAGTAGGAGCTACTGGTAGAGTATTAGGTATCGACTTTACAGAAGCAATGATCAATAAAGCCAGAGCTAATGCTGATAAACTCGGGTTTAATAATGTAGAGTTCAGGCAGGGGGATATAGAGAACATGCCTGTTACATCAAACATAGCAGATGTAGTGGTGAGTAATTGTGTACTTAACCTGGTACCGAATAAGAATAATGTGATCAAAGAAATATTTCGTGTTTTAAAACCTGGTGGCCATTTCAGTATATCCGATGTAGTATTGGAAGGGGAGCTACCTGCTAAACTTAAGAATGTGGCAGAGATGTATGCTGGTTGTGTTAGTGGTGCCATACAAAAGCAAGTTTACTTAGAGTTAGTAACTAACAATGGTTTCAGTGACATCACTATTCAAAAAGAAAAAAAGATCATTATACCAGATGATATACTTGATAAATATTTGAGTCAGGAAGAGATTGCTGATTTTAAGAACAGTAATGTAGGTATTAAGAGTATAACTGTATTTGCTAAAAAGTCCGAAGACGTCGCATGTTGCGGACCTGATTGCTGCTAATTAATAATATATCAAAATGAGAATCGCACTATTTTCAGACATCCATGCAAATCTCCCGGCTTTACAAGCTGTGTTAGCAGATATTGATCATGAGAAGCCAGATGCTATCTATTGCCTGGGCGACTTAGTAGGTTATAATATATGGCCTAATGAAGTATGTAAAACTATACGCGAAAGAGGTATACCAACTATAGCTGGTAACTATGATCAAGGTATCGGCAAGGCTGGTAATGATTGTGGTTGTGCATATAAAACAGAGGAAGATAAAGCTAATGGAGCTATATCTATTGCATATACTAACGAATTAATAAATGAAGGGGAACGCTCTTTCCTCAGAACTTTACCTGCGCATATAAGAGTAGAATATAAGCTGAATGAAGATGATATGCATCTGTTGCTTGTGCATGGTAGCCCGAGAAGAATAAATGAATATTTATTTGAAGACAGGGATGAGAAAAGTTTACAGCGTATTCTTAAAGATGCGAATGCAGATATCTTATGTTTTGGTCACACTCACAAGCCATATCATAGAATACTAGAAGACAACGAGACAGAGTCCACAAAATATCGTCATGCAATAAATACTGGCTCGGTTGGTAAGCCGAAAGATGGAGATACTCGTGCTTGTTATGTGATATTACATATCGATAGTGAAGTTAGTGCAAGCAATAAAGATGCGCTAAAAGTGGAGTTTAAAAGAGTTGAGTATGATGTTGAACAGGCAGCAAGAGCAGTAGAAGATAGTGTACTGCCAAATAAGTATGCAAATAACTTAAGAGAAGCAAACTAAAAGGTATGTCAGCAAACAATTGTGCTCCTGTAGCAGAAAGAAAAAAACTGAACTTTCTTGATAAAAACCTTACGCTTTGGATATTCCTGGCGATGGCACTTGGTGTAGCAATTGGTTATTTTTATCCTAATACATCTGTATTTATTAACTCTATGTCTAGTGGTACTACTAATATACCTCTGGCAATAGGCTTGATATTGATGATGTATCCGCCGCTTGCAAAGGTCAAGTATGAGCAGATGGGTAAGGTGTTTAATAACGTGAAAATACTTGCTACATCTCTATTCTTAAACTGGATCATTGGCCCCATACTGATGTTCATTTTAGCACTATTGTTTTTAAACGGCTATCCTGAGTATATGGTCGGTCTAATACTAATTGGCTTGGCCAGATGTATAGCAATGGTTGTGGTATGGAATGAGCTGGCAGATGGTAGTAGAGAATATGCTGCAGGGCTTATTGCTCTTAACAGCATATTTCAGGTAATATTTTACAGCATCTATGCTTATGTATTCATTACAGTATTACCGCCTTTGTTTGGTTATGAGGGGATAGAGGTCTCAATTACTATCGGGCAGATAGCTGAAAGTGTTGGAATATACTTAGGCATACCATTTTTGGCAGGTGTTGTCAGTAGATATAGCTTGATAAAGCTTAAGGGAGAGGAGTGGTTCAATACAAAATATATTCCGTTCATTTCTCCCATTACACTAATTGCATTGCTGTTTACTATAATAGTAATGTTTAGTCTGAAAGGAGAACTAATAGTACAAATACCGTTGGACGTATTGAGAATAGCCATTCCATTGGTGATTTACTTTGTCCTGATGTTTGTAATAAGCTTCGTAGTAGGCAAACGTATGGGGGCAGACTATTCTAAAAATACATCCATAGCGTTTACTGCTACAGGTAACAACTTTGAACTTGCTATAGCAGTTGCAATTGGTGTTTTCGGAATCAATTCTGGGCAAGCCTTTGTGGGAGTTATTGGTCCTTTAATAGAAGTGCCTGCGTTAATAGCATTAGTAAATCTGGCGTTCTGGTTCCGTAAGAGATATTATAATAGTCAGGTTGAGTCGGAAATAAGCACTACCTAATTAGAAAAGAGAAAATTCATATCTAGCCAAATATGAAAAGGGCGGTGTATTTACACCGCCCTTAATATTGTGAGCAAACTAAACTATAAATGCTGACCTTCAGTAACAGGTACTGTTATATTGAGTGTAGTCTCTTCCTCAATTTTATAAGGTATACCACCTACTACTTCTTGCTCAATGTCTGCATCCCAGCCACGACCATAAATGTAGTATTCACCTTTTTTTAGCTCAGAGAATGTGGCAACAGGTTTACCATTTTCCATAATACATATTGTCTGATCATCGTACTCCGATGGCTTGTCTTGTGCATTATATTTAATGAAAATAGTACAACTATCAATATTCTCCCCGTGGTGTTGTGGAGTTACTTTTAGTGTTGCGTTTCCTCCTTTACCTGCTAGGTTTATGCCCTTACGCTCACATGAGGTAAAAGCAATAACTGTGATAGCAAGTACTAGAGAGAAAGAAATTATTTTATTCATATTAATTGCAATTTAAATCATTATTCATTGCCAGCCGACATAATGCTAAACATCTCTTTATAGTTGTCTGCAATTTTCACTGCCATTTCTCCCGGGTGTGTCATGTTGGACATCATTGCGATTTTGACAGGATTAGTTGGTCCGAACCATTTAGCAGCATCTGTTTTTATCTTAAGAGAACCTGCTTTTTCACCAACTTCTATTGCACTAGGGAAGGTAAGGGTTACCTCTCTCGGAGTTTCCTTACCTGCTGCCACACCACCTATGTGATATTCAAATGTTTGATCAGTATTAGTAGACTGTGGTGATAAACCTTCCATTTTAGCTTGTATATAGCCGGTACTCCATGTCCAGAACATATCATCATTTACAGCAGGATCAAGATCACCCGTTTGCGCACCACTAGTGTTGCGAGCTACATCTACCCCGATCATGAACTTTACACTTGTATAAGTACCAGCAGGCACGTTAGGTACATGAAAATGATTAGTAGAACCTTTGTCTGCACGAACAAGCCTGTAACTCTCCGATTCTGTAAATTCAGTACCATCACTTTTCACCAATTTGATATTAGTGATCCAATAATTAAACGCTGTAACTTTTGTTATTTCCTCACCTTGTAATGTTGTGTAAGAAACATCTGCATTCATAGATAGTTCTTCAGTACCGAAGTAGTTCTCAAACATGAAGTGCATTTCATTGGTTTCAGCTGGTTCCGGTTCATTAACTGGTTTTACACAACCTACTGCCATCATTGCAGTAGCTAATATTATTGTTGAAATTTTTAATGACATATTCATGACAAATTATTTTTATTCTGTTAATAATAAAGACGTTAATTTTTAATTTATGGTTGGCTTTTAAAGCCTACCGTTGTTGTTTTTTGTTGCTGATCGTGGTTAACCACAGCAGTTACTTCAAGAGTTAGGTTTGCAGTAGTTGAATTATTGGTCCACTCTTCGTTGATAACAAAATTATCCCCGTGTTTATGGCCCTCAGTTTCATACACAATGCTGCCTTCTACATCCTTTATTTTTATGATATAGCCATGCATTTGACCTGTATAGCTAACCTCTGCTGCAATATTCACGATATCGCCTTGTTTAAATGTTTGCCCTTCTTTCGGTGCTGTAATGGTAATGTTTACATCGTCTGTAGGGGCAACTGTTGTTTGTTGTTTTTGACATGAAACCAATCCAAGAAACATGCCAGATATTAGTGTAATCAATCCTATTCTTACGTTCATTTCTTAGCTGATTAAAAAACTATAAGTGCTCCTGCAGTAATATTGCTTTGAGCGTTTACGTTTCCATTAGCAAAATCTTGAACAGTAGGCTTGCTGTAAGATAACTGTATACCAACATTCTGATAATATGCCTGCACGCCAGCTGTCAGGTAGCTTATATAGCCACCTGTGCCAGTATTCAGCCATTTCTTATCATAATTCTCATAGTCGTGCAAGGTATAGTCATATCTGATCCCAAGATTAGGCATTAATACTATTGAACCTGTAGTGTAACTATAAAAAGCAGATAGTTGTGTAGCTAGTCTGTTGCCATACTTATATCTATCAGACGTGAGTGTTGTAATGGTATAGTTGGCATCTATATTTATACCGACGTTCTCTACTCTGGCAGTATAGTTAGTATTTAACAGAAAATCCCAAGAGCCTGTGCCGGGCTGCATATTAGGTAAACCCTGCTTTTCCAGCTCAGTTACACCGAAATGCTTTCCAGTAGGTGCTTTAACACCACCCCCAATCTGTAGTCTGTGTTTGATACTGCTACTATCTGCACTGTTTACAGCTACATAGCTTGCCAACACACTTATGTCACCTATACCTCTATTTTCAGTTGTAGTATTTGCTGATGTCCTTTGATTGATCTGGTAAGGAACAAAAGCGAATAGCTGCAAGTCCTCTCTAATAGAGTACCTGCCCCATGCCTGAATAGTTTGGTATAGCTCTTTAGAATATGTAGCAGGGGCTGTTTCACTCAAAGCCTCTTGAGTACTGTTGAAGCTCCTGCTCTGGTATTGTAAGCCTGCAAAATGCCTGGTCATCTGTGGCAGTAGGCCGAGACCTTGGCTGCTTGAAGATGCACCACATACATCGCACGCTTTAGATGTATATACTGCTGATAATAACAGCATGATACAGCAAAGCCTTTTCATACTTTTTTGATTTTGCTAATAAATAATGATGTAGGGTATAATATACCTAAGCATATGTACCCAATGGCATTTACTAGCAAAGATTAGGGGGGTGGAATATGGATGATATCAAGTGAAACTTGTACAAGTTTTGATATAAAGAAGCTTCTTTATCTTCTACGCCGTGCAGCGTTGTATATATAATGGATGTAGTAGTAATAATGAACGGAGGTAACTTGGTTTTAAACTCCTTAGATGGTAGGTTGTTTTCTCCTTCTTGTTCATTGTCTACTTGTGAGAGCTTTTTATCAAGAAAACATTGACCTTCACAATCCAGCTCAGGTTTATCCTTATTCTCACAGAGTGTTGCTGCAACATAATCCTTATTGATATTGTACCAAGCTACCATACTGAGCTTTGCAGTATATTGATAGCTGATAGAACACAACAATAGTATGGCAGTTATATATTTCACTCTATAACAAAGATACGTGAAAAGAAGTAAGAGGTTGGGGAACAGATATTAAAAAAGCCGCGTAACGCGGCTTTTTTAATCATCAATTAAGTTTGAGACTATTCTAAAGAATATAACTGTAAGTATACATCGTAAGTTTTACGGAATGTATCTACAATTGTAAATGGCGCACCGCCTATTACACTAGTATTCTTAGGAGCCAAGGAGTCATTTTTGCCCTCAGCGTATAAATAGTATTGACCTGCGGTCAGATTCTCAAATGTTGCAGTAGATCTTCCATTCACAACTCTCACCGTATCGAAGTCATCAAATGCGCTTAAGCCTGATGGCATCATGTCTGATGCATATTTAATATATACTATTGTTGTGTCGATAGGGAAGTTACCAATATTCTTTTCGCGATGCTGAGGTGTTACATTTAATGTGATGTTACCTCCTTGTCCTCCCGGCGGAAGTGGCACAGGTTCTATTATCTCGTTCTCCCTTTGGCAGCTGGTCAATAAAGCTATAGCAGCTACAACGGTTGTTATTTTATTAATGAATCGCATAATGAATAAAGATATAATAAGCTGCCAAAATATAAAATATCCACCTTAAATAATTGTTTTAGATAGCTACACTGAAAAAAATGTAGCTGTTGTCATAAAACAATGACAATTAGTTGCCCGCTACATACTTAAATACGTTTATTTTTGTTAGTATATTATAGATAGTTAGTATGAATAAAGGGATTCTATTTTTGGCTGTATTAGGTGGGTTTTTATTATTTACCCAGAGTAGTTGCTGTAAAAAGAAAGTATACTGTAGTTCAGAAACTTTAGACTTTGCATTTACAGGTTTTGAAAGGTATGAGGTAAGAAGCTTTGTTCTCAGAAGATATCCTATTGATGGGCAATGGGGTAAGCCGCTCGATTCATCAGTTTTTGTCTATAATGGTCCAACAGCAGTTTCTCCAAATAAACCGGATTCTGTTTATTTTTCTGATTATCAAACTGTAGGTGTTTTAAGAGGTATAACTCCCGGTAACGATTGGGGAATTTATTTTCCTAATACAGGTAAGGTATACTTTGTAACTACCGTTCTTGAAAATGATAAAAGATCAGAACTGGCTAGCTGTAGCGATAAGAGTGCATCGTGCAAAAAAGATATTACAGGTGCTTCTGTGAATAGTTCATGGGTAAATGGAAACTTTGCCTTTATCCAGAAATCTCAGTAACTATTTCATTGAAGCTTACACAGTAGCAGGCTTTAAAGCTCGTTCGGCTCTTGCAGCGGCCCTCTTTTCACGCTCTATCAGTAAAAAGGCGTAAGCCATATATGCTTTCAGTATAAGCCCTACCGGATATGTTAGTAATCTTCTCATTGTGTTTTTAGCTTTTTGTTTTGTCGTTTGCTTGTTTGTTGATACAAATATGCAACCTGATACAGGCTCAAATGAAATTTTCTGCAATGCTTAACCAGTATTTTGTAACTGGTTAACAAGTAGTTAGTAAAAAGCAGGTGTAAAATCATGAAATAGCTGATTTTTATATGTTTCTGACTAGTATGTATTGATAAACAATCATAGAATAAATGTTAATAAGATGACCTATATCTACACAGAAAGCGAGATTAAGTATTGAGTTTCATTAACTTCGTTACTAATTGATTGGATATAAGAATGAAAAGGTTTGTAATAGTCACGGTTATAAGTATGCTAACTAGCATAGGCCTAAGGGCGCAAGTAGAGATTGGTTTAGGAGCAGAGATGGGTTTCCCTATGTTATTTAATGGTTTTGTTAAGGGACACAATCATGCTTCAGGTGCACCAGGTATCAGAGGTGTTATCAATTATTCTCCTGCTAACGCGCAATTTACCGGTAGTATAGTAGCAGGTATATCTCCTATGGTATTGCCTGTGGTAAGATTCAATAACGGGCTGGATGTATTGTATATGAATTTTACGAACGCTAATATTAGCTTGCTGGGCAGGTTTAAGAAAGAACTAAGCAATGATGCCAGGCTAATGTATGGGTTGGGCGTGGGTGTGAATTATTTATCAGGTAATAATGTACAGATCAGTAAACGGTCTGATTCAGATAATGAGATACAAAGGATAATATCGGACTCCAGCTTTTATAATACAGCTACAGTACCATCATTCTACTTAAATATTGAGTACATGAAGCCTTTGAAGCCAGGCTCTAACGTATACTTTGGTATAGGTGCTCAATTGCATTACATATATTTCCTAAGCCAGACTGCAGACTATCGTGTTGATATGATAGATAAATACAATAATTATTATGTACTAAATCCTGAGCTTACAGGCAGTATGATCAATCCTATGTTTTATATAAACCTATATTATAGACTGGGAAAATCTAATAGTTACTAGATGGGCACTAAGTCGACTTTTATATTACTATTTATATGCTTTATTGGACATGTTAGTTGGGCACAAAAAACAGACAAGTGTGCATTTAATAATGTGAGCCAAAAGATCATCAGCAGCTACCCGGCATTTGCAGACACAATAGCAAAAGTAAGAGATAGCAAACAGTACAGCAGTAACTCTGCCCGAAAAACTACAGCTACTCAGGCTATAGTGCCTATCGTATTTCATGTTGTGTTAAATGACAGGCAACTACAAACAATAGGTGGTGAAGAGGGGGTAAGAAGACGAATTGATTCACAGTTGGTTGTGATCAATAGAGATTTTGCAGCTAAAAACTCTGATATAAGTAATGTGCCTGATGCATTTAAGCCTTTGGTGGGAACTTCAAGTATAAGTTTCGGGCTTGCACGAACTGCGCCGGATGGTAGCGCAACTGTAGGCTACAATATTGTAATTACATCAAGAATAGGCTTTAATGTAGAAGGTGGTAATGGATCCGGCTTTGGTTTTAGCGGAGCTAAATATGATGGGCTAGGTGCATCAGCCTGGGACCCTCAGAGCTACTTGAATATCTGGGTTATCAACCCGCTGGATAACGGTGGTGAATCTAATATACTTGGGTTGGCTCTACCTCCATACTTCACACGTGAGGGCACCGGCATACCTATAGATGAAAGGGGCGTTGTACTCAATTATAGAGCTTTTGGGAAAAGAAGTACTGTAGCTGACGTATATATATCCGGAGCAGATCAGGGTAGGACATTGACTCATGAAATAGGACACTTTTTTGAGCTATTTCATATATGGGGAGATGACGATGGCAAGTGTGCTTTTAACGGTGGTGGAGATGACGGAATAGATGATACCCCCGATCAAGCGTATGCATCCAGAGACTGTCCATCATTCCCTAAATATGATAACTGTAGTAAAAGCGATGCCGGTATCATGTTTATGAATTACATGGACTACACAGACGATAGATGTGTTAGCATGTTCTCTAAAGGGCAGGTAGCGAAGATGCAACAGACTGTATTGCCAGGAGGTGATGCATTTTCTCTTACCCAACATCCGTGGTTGTTAGAACTCCCAAATATTGCATCAAACGCAGCCACAGAAGAGGTGCGGATATACCCTAACCCTGCTGATAATTTATTGAACATAGTATTCAGGCTACCTGTAAGCGACCTGCAGTATATATCACTTACAGACTTAACTGGCAGAGTGGTTGCACAACAAGAGTACAGTATGCAAACAGCATATTATTCATTCTCCACTACGGGGCTACATGCAGGCTGTTATATTTTAGTGATGGAGCAAGGTAGTGGTAAGATATTTAAGAAGATAATTGTGAGGTAGGGATATATTCTCTACATAGTTACTAGTAGTTTTAGCATATAATTTAGTCTCCTGATAAGTAAATTATTTATGTTTGTACGTATGAAAATTTGGTCATTTGTTGCAGTCGTAACGTTGTTTCTGATCACATCTTGCGGTGATGAAAACACTAAGGGTGATACTATGACTTATTCAGAGCCTGCTCTGGTAAAAATAAATGAAGAGATAGAAAAATCTCCGGAAGATGCACAGCTTTACTATGAGAGAGGTTCCATATTAGATAGATTAGAGAGAGACTCGATGGCTTTGATTGATTATAAAAAAGCGATCTCTTTAGATTCTACGAGGGCGGAGTATTATAGTGCCGTAGGCGATATGTTGTTTGAGCATAAAGATATTGAGGGTAGTACTGTATGGTTAGAACAGGCCTTAAAGCTTAATCCTGATGATAAGAAGGCACACCTAAAACTGGCGAAGCTTTTTTTGTACATAGAACAATACACAAAGGCATTTTCTGAAATAAACATTGTCTTGAGACAAGATGTGTATAATCCTGAAGGGTATTACCTGAAAGGCATGATATACAAGAATCTAAATGATACCAATAAAGCCATATCCAGTTTCCAGACTGCTTTGCAGGTAGAGCCACAATACAGAGAAGCGATGGTACAGTTGGGAATCATGTATAGTAAAAAAGGGGATCCGCTTGCACTCAAATATTATGACAATGCTTATCAGCTAGATACTATGGATGTATTCCCGGTATATGCTAAAGGTGTTTATCATCAAGATCTGGGTAATTATGAAATGGCCAAACAGTTTTACAGAGAGACCATAAACCTGGATAACCAATATGTGAATGCTTACTTCAATATGGGGTATGTCTACATGCAGCAAGACTCATTAGAAAAAGCATACAGACACTATGATATAGTGACCAGAATATATCCACAAGATCCTGAAGGATATTTCAACAGAGGTTTGTGCAACGAGCTTTTAGGTAAAAAAGAGGAAGCAATTAAAGACTATAAGCAAGCTCTTGTTTTTGATGAAGACTATAAGGACCCTAAAGAGGGATTACAACGTTTAGGAGCGTAAGAGCTATGATGAATAAGTTGTTCAAGATCGTAATAATGCTATTGCTGAGCGGGTATACCAGCTTTGCGCAAGGTATTGTTAGCCTAAACCCCATACCTTTAAATAAAGAAATACGTATAGAGTTGTTAGGGGCAGATACCGAGCTGTTGCAATGCTATAATCTATATGGCTTTGTTTATGATAGTGATGGTAAAGAGATTCAAGGTGAGTTTATAGTACCTAAAGATGCAGATTCACTTGCAGATGTAATACATTTTAAAACTAAGCTGTGTAGGGTAAAAGAGTTTGCCATTTCTGTGAATGGAGACTGTAAAAACATAAGCACTCCCAACGGCATACAGATAAGACAGAAGGGGAGTTCTGAAATGTTATACCTGAATTTTGATCCTGACCTGCCTGAACCTGTTTTTATGCCGTGCAAGTAGTATATTAGTATTTGCCCATGCAGATACGTTTTTTCATTAAAATAACTATTGTTTTTATTGCTGTGCTTATGTGTGCATATGCAGGAGATATACATGCACAAACTCGAAAGACGGTGACTAAGCCTAGTCCTAAAGATGGTAAGCAAGCAGACACCGTAATACTATATGAAAAGACTGATGGGCAACAAGAACCTAAGTCTTACGCTACACCTCTTTCTCAGATGAAAGAAGAGGTGATCGTGATAAAACTGAATGACTCGGTTAAAAAAGAAAAGCCGCAGTACAAGGATACAGTTATCGTACTGAAGAAGGGTAAGTCGAAGGAAGAGTTGGCAAGAGAATCGGCAAAGAAAGAAGTACAGGTGCTCAGAAACACCAAGATGTGCGACTGTGTAAAAATGGATATTGACGTACCAAGCGTGTTGCAGTATGAAACCTACCTTACTTATAGTTTCATCTTTAAGAATAACTGCAAGACAGATGTATGGGTGAGCTCAAAGCATTTTAAGTACTCACCACTTAATGCTTTTGGTAAGCCGGTAAAGGTGAAACGAAAGCTTGCTTTTGTACAGCGATATGACTTCCCCGACTTTGTGAAAATAATGCCGGGCGAAAGCTACACATTCACGTTCTCTGATGATGTGTTCTTCGAGTACGATATGAATAAGGGGCAGGCATATAAGATCATATTTACCCACTCCAACTTTAGCACCAAAAGTAAGATGGCGCCTAAAAAGACATACCTCTGCGGAGAGCGCAGAGTGCAGATGGTAGAGGTAAGGTAGTTTTACTTAGAAGATTTGCCAGAGAGTTTTATGAAGAAAGTATCTATCATAGACTGACTTAGATTTACGGATAGTAGTTTATCCTCACTGCTTCTTTGAGTTTTATAATTATATATAAGAGCTACCTCGGCAATATCCTCTACATTATCCTTCCTATATATACTATCTAGTGTTAAGAGGTTAAAGTAATGTAAACTTACAATGGTATATATTTCAATGCTATCTTCAGGAGCTATGTAATAATATTTAATAGGCTCATAATAGTTAGTAGAGTCACCAGGAAACATCTTATAAGCTGCATTAGTATTTAAAGCATTTATTGAATCTCTATATTTGTAATAATCTTCTTCATTTGTACCAAGGATGTAGTAATGTGGCAGAGAGCCACTATACAAATCTTTGTTAAGGGGCTTTTTAGAAAGAAAAACTAGATGCTCACTTAAAAAGTTTCTATTCATATTCTCTAAAGAGTTGCTGTCAACGATCGTACTCTGGAGCTTACTATCTTTTATGAAAATAGTATCATTCAAGCGGTTTTTGATTTTAGACTTAAATATTACCCATTCGGCCGAATATTTGGAGACAAACACATCTTCAACAAATGTTTGTACTGAGAGTGAGCTGCCGTTATTCGATAACCATGTATTGCTCTGAGCGTCACAAAATTTAGATGCGCAACACAAAAGCACAGATATTTCCATAATTAATACGCTATATATATGCTTCTTAATCATAAAAATATTTTCGTTAGATATACCTATAAAAGAAGTACTGATAGTATATAGTCAAATAATAGAATGAGTATGCAACTCACAATTACAGATGTAGTAGAGGCACGGCCTATTTCCAAAGCACCACCTTTTACATAGTAGCCATAATAAGACGGTACGATAGATATTATTAATGCAAAAGTGAATGACTTAGCCATTGCAAAGAATAGGTTGTAGGGTACAAACTCCAATGTTAACCCTTGTCTGAACTCTTGCTCGGTGAGGATGCTTGAGAAGCTTCCTGCAATATATCCGCCGAATATACTAACCGCTATAGAGATCGTTATTAAACATGGTACTATGATAATAGCAGCGATGATCTTTGGTAGTACGAGATAGGTCTTAGTATTAATACCCATTATCTCCAATGCATCTATCTGTTCACTTACACGCATGTTGCCCAGCTCAGAAGCTATTTTGCTGCCAACTACTCCAGCAAGTACAATACATATTACCGTTGGGGATAGCTCTAATATAGTAGAGTCTCTGTTGATCTGTGCTATTACGGCATTGGGCACTAACGGGCTCACCAGCTGGTAAGCTGTTTGTATGGTAAGTACAGCACCAAGAAAGAATGATATGATCAATACGATAGGCAAAGAACGTATACCAACATCATAGCATTGCTCAACAAATTCTTTCCAGTAAACTTTTGAGTTTTCGGGACGGCGAAATGATGACTTGATCATCAAGGCGATACGCCCCATATGTTCGAAAAAGCGTTCCAATACCATAGGTAGTACAAATGTAGCTATTTGACGGCATAAAAAAACCTGCTACAGAATGTAGCAGGTTTTTAAAATTATTATCAAAATAGATTAAGCCATCTCTTTCAATTCTTTGATCTTAGCTTCTCTATCTACTTCATTTTTAAGTTTGTCGCTCTTATCCATATCCACAAGTACAGGAGCCGCAACAAATATAGAAGAGTATGTACCTGTAACAATACCTATAAGCATTGCAAAGGCGAAACCTCTTGTTACTTCACCACCAAATATGAATAGGATAAGGATAGTCAAGAATACAGTAAGTGCAGTCATAATAGTACGGCTCAATGTATCATTGATCGCACGGTTGATAACAGACTTTTTGTCTTCGTTTGGAGACTTACGGAAGTACTCTCTGATACGGTCGAATACGATCACGGTATCGTTCATTGAGAAACCTATAACTGTAAGTATCGCTGCAATGAAGTGCTGATCTATCTCAAGTGCAAATGGCACGATATCTTTAAAGAATGAGAATACTGCTAGTGTAACACACACATCGTGGAATAGTGCCACTAGTGTACCAAGAGAGTACTGCCATCTGCGGAAACGCATCAATATGTAAATAGCAATTGCAATCAATGATAGTACAGTTGCCCATTTAGCACCATTCACCAAGTCATCAGATATGGTAGGTAATACTGTTTGAGAACTCTGAACATATTCATTAATGAACTGATCGAATGTTACGCTTGAAGGTATAAGATTAGCACTCTTTAAACCATCATATAGTTTAGTCTGAACTTTTGATTCTACATCCTGACCCGGATCTTCAATCAAGTAAGCGGTAGTAATGTTCAGTTGGTTATCAGTACCAATTGTTTTTACTATCGGGAACTCCCCAAATGCTGGCTCAAGTTTTTCACGTACTTCTCCTACTTCGTGTGCTTCATCAAATCTTACAGTATAGCTACGACCACCGGCAAACTCAACCCCATAGTTGAAGCCATTAATAAGAGAACCAACACCTGCTAGTAAAACTACCACAGAGAAACCGTATGCTATTTTACGAGCTTTTACAAAGTCGAAGTTTGCTTTACGGAAGATAGCTTTTGATAAGCCAGTGAAGTATTTGAAGTGACGTTCACGGCTAGTCCACATATCTGTGATCAGGCGTGATACAAGAATACCACAGAACATAGATAATAATAGACCGATGATCTGAGTAGTTGCGAAACCAAGTACAGGACCTAAGCCGAATATGAATAGTATAACCGCTGTTATCAATGTAGTGATGTGACCATCTAATACTGGAGCATAAGAACGTTTGTAACCGTCAATTACAGCTTGTTGATAGCTTTTACCACCAGCAAGTTCTTCTTTGATACGCTCAAATATGATAACGTTGGTATCCACGGCCATACCGATCGTAAGTACGAGACCTGCGATACCAGGCATTGTAAGTGTTGCGTGTAATGCTGATAAGATACCTACTGTAAATAGTAGGTTAAGTATAAGGGCAATGTTTGCAACGATACCACCAGTGTTGTAGTAAAGTAGCATTAACCCGAATATTACTAAGAAAGATATTAATAGTGAGTTGAAACCTGACTCAATAGACTCAGCACCTAGAGTAGGACCTACAACTTGCTCCTGTACGATACGTGCAGGTGCAGGTAGCTTACCAGACTTAAGTATGTTAGCAAGGTCGGTAGCTTCTTCAACAGTAAAGTTACCACTGATAGATGTGTTACCACCAGCTATCTCGCCATCTACACGAGGTGCAGAGTATACTTTGTCATCTAGTACAACAGCTACGAATTTACCAACGTTGTCACCAGTCATTTTTTTCCATAGACGGCTACCTACGTTATCCATTGCCATCACAACTTCTGGTTTACCTGATAATGGATTGTAGTCCATTCTAGCCTCAGTTACATGGTCGCCCTCAAGCTTAGCTTCATTAGCACCAGGAACTGTCTTTAAAGCATATAAGTATAAAGGAGCATTAGGGTTTCTTGCGCTCTCTGTGTTCTCAGCTCCGTATACAAACTTGATGTTATTTGGGAACTTGTTGCGAACAACATTAAGTCTCAAGTATTCGTTCAGCTTTGCTGTATCTCTTTTAGCGACTATACCAACTACAGGACCATTGTTAACGTTACCTTCCTGAGTGATGTTAGGATACCAAACTGTAAATAGAGGGTTCTTTTTAGCTAATTCTTTTTGTTTGATAGCGCTAGAATCACCTGAAGCTAATGCTGCAGAATCAGTCGCTTTCTCGCCTAATAATGATGCAAGACTAGATGTATCAGATGCATTTGCTTCATCTGCTTCATCGGTTGATGCTGTAGTAGCCGTAGTATCCGCTTCTGTCTCGTCAAGTTCTTCCCCGCCAGATAAATATGTTGCTAGTGCATCGTTGGCAGGCTGTAAAGCTTCAATGATATCTTCATTAGAGTATGCTTCGAAGAACTGAAGTTTCGCAGTTGACTGTAAGTATGTTCTAACTCTTTCGGGGTTTCTAACACCTGCTAGCTCTACTGTTATGATACCGTTGTTCTCATCAAGGTTAACATTAGGCTGAGCGACACCAAACTTATCGATACGAGTTAAAAGTACATTGTAAGTTCTTCTGATCGCATCCTTCGCCTCTTTGTTGATCTTAGCAATAACCTCTTCGTTAGAAGAGTTAAGCGTGATGTCTTTCTCTGAAGGCTTAGTAAAGTGTTGAGCCAGCTTTCTATTAGGGTTAGCTTCTTCAAACGCTTCACCAAAAAGAGTAACGAAACTCGCCTGGCTATTAGCTTTAGCTTTATTGGCATCAGCAATAGCTTTGTTCAGTATCGGATCTGTAGGTCTGTTAGACATAGATCGTACTAATTCATCAAGGCTTACCTCTAGAGTAACGTTCATACCACCCTGTAGGTCAAGACCCAGGTTCAGCTCTTGCTCTTTGACATCAGCATATGTGTATTCCTTTAGTAAAGGAACATTCATTACTGTTTCACCTTGTAAGCTGTCTGTAATTTGTTCATAGTGTCTATCTGTAAGATCAGATAGTTCTTTCCCTTTGGCATCAGGTTGCTCTAGCTTGGCCATTTTCTCAGCTCTGGCCATAGCTTTCTTCTCAACATTACGCGCCACATAAGTAAAAGATAGCTGATAAAGAGATATCAAAATCAGCGCCACGGTAAAAAATCTTACCAACCCTTTTAACTGCATAGGTTTAATTGATTATAATATTATTATATATGTTTTTAAAAACAGAGTGGGCAAAGATAGGATTAAATATAAAAAAACGAAGAGATAGGTATAGTGAAAAAATATTATTAAAAAACTTAAATCGGTGATTAATAAATGGTAAAATCTTTTAGTATTTTACTAACGAATAACTTATTTTTACCAATCTGTATATTATAACAAAATATTAAGACCAGAATGATACGTAAAATTACGCTTTTGTTTTTGGTATGCATTGGGCTGCAACAGTCTGTATATGCACAACCAATTTGTGGGTTTGATGAGATTCATCAGAATTTGATGTCACAGAATTCAAGTTATGCTCAGTCATTTCAGCAATTCAATACTCAGGCAGCGCAATGGCTGAGTACTCAGAACATTAATTCTTTACTGACTACTACCTCTGGAGGAGATACCGTTTATGAAATACCTGTAGTGATACATGTGATGCATGATGGCGGTGCTATTGGTACAAAGTATAATATATCGCAAGGTAGGATAGATACCACAATGGACTATCTTAATAAAACCTATGCAGCACAATGGCCTTCATACCCTGGCCCTACAACTGGTGGTACGGCCTTCCCGTTTCGCTTTGTTTTGGCACAGCGTGATCCAAGTTGTTCTGCAACCTCAGGTGTAAACAGAATTAATGTATCCACTACATATTCTAATTATACTGCGAATGGTGTTAATCGTTCAGGCTCTTCTGGTGTTAGTGATGTAAATCTAAAAGCATTAAGCATCTGGCCTCGTGATAGATATTATAATGTATGGGTGGTAAATAGAATAGATGGTATTGATGGTTATCCTGGTTCTGGCGGGCCTTTTGTTGCAGGTTATGCATTCCTAGCTAGTGGTGCTCCTGTTAATCAAGATGGTTGTGTAATCTTAGCATCTCAAATGGATGAGGGGAGAGGTACTCTTCCTCACGAGATAGGGCACTCGTTCAACTTACTTCATACATTCCAAGGAAGTACTCCTCCTATGCCGCCTGCACCCGGAGTATGTCCTCCAAACACAAACTGTGCCACACAGGGGGATATGGTTTGTGATACAGACCCCCATTATGAGTATGGAGCAGGTACCTGCTACTCAGGACAGACAAATAATTGTACCAGTACAACGTTTGATGACAGAACAGCAAAGAATTTCATGAACTATGCCAACTGTGATGATAGATTTACAGCAGGGCAGAGAGACAGGTTTATTGCTACACTACTTGCGTTAAGATCAACATTAATATCATCATCGGGTTCTGTCCCGTTACCAGCTACACCGCTACCAACTGTATGTGTGCCAGGACATGATAATCCTACAAGTAGTCAGGAAGTTGGACCAAGAAATGTAAGAGTATATGATCAGGGACGTGTTTATATGGATGTAACATCAGGTGGCTTTAATTCTGATGGTAAAGTTGCATACAGAGATTTTACATGCCAGCACAGAATCTCTCTTGAAGCCGGTAATACATATGACATACAGTTTTCTTCGTCTTTTGGCGAAAAGGCTGCAGTATACATAGATTACAATAATGATGGTATCCTAGGTAACTCTGCTGGTGAAAAACTAACAGTTAGAGATAGTACTACAGCGCCATTACATACTGCAACATTCACAGTGCCAATGACTGCGGTATCATGTACTCCTGTACGCATGAGAGTTATCTCTGATAAGACATCAGCTAGCTTGGACTCTTGTAAAAATATGGTACTAGGGCAGACAGAAGATTTTGAAGTGCTAATATTAGGAGGTACTACATCTGCAGGTGGTTCTGTGATTATATCTAACCCTCCACAAGGTGGTAATCCATCTTGTTTTGGTACTACACTGAAATTTAAATCTACACCTAGTACAGGTTTAAATATTACAGGTTATCAATGGTTCCTTAACAGCACTGCCCTTTCAGGCCAAAATAAAGACAGTTTAGAGTCTAACATATTTAATGACAAGGATACAGTTTATGTGAAAATGTACTATGTGGGGCTTTGTGGTATAGATACTGCAACATCTAACAGAGTTGTTATAGAAAGAAGGTTATCTATTCCTCCTGCTGTAACAATAGGTGTTACTGGTGGTACTAATCCTACTTGTGAGAACGATACAGTTACTCTATCAGTAGTAGGTACATCAAACCCGGGAGCTAACCCTACATATTACTGGAGGTTGAATGGTACTCCAATAACAGGAGCTACAGGTTCAAGTTTAAGTATTTATCAAGGTGGTGGTAATAAGTATACTGCTGTAATGCACTCATCTGCAGGAGCACCTTGTGCTACTCCTGATTCAGCAATTTCAAATGAGATCGAGATATCATATACTAAGAAGGCTCCTTCTGCTACTATCGCGCTAACTATTGGTACGAACCCTGGTTGTGAAGGCCAAACTTTACAGTTTACTGCAAATCCGACTATAGGTGGTACTAATCCGACTTATCAGTGGAGAGTAAATGGTGCGAATGTGCCAGGTGCTACATCTGTTAGTTACAGTACATCTACATTGAATAATAATGATGAAGTACATGTTGTGATGGTATCTAACTCACCATGTGCTGATCCGACAACCGCTATATCTGATACGATAACTGTAATTCACCAAAAAATCACAGCAGATATCAATATTGCTCAAACTACAGGCACTAACCCTGCTTGTGAGGGCAAGCCGATAATATTCAGTGCTAATACTAACAACGCAGGCAAAAATCCAAACTTCCAATGGTTGATCAATGGTAGTCCGGTTAGTGGTGCTAATACACCGATCTACAATACTGACTCTTTGAAAAACTTTGATACACTGCAGTGTGTATTGATAGCAACTGACCCATGTGTTGATAATCCTCTTGATACATCAAATCAGATAGTTATCAGAATCACACCTAGTAAGAGACCAAAAGTTACTATTGCTGTTACTCAAGGTAAAAACCCTGGTTGCTTAGATTCATTAGTTGAGCTTACTGCTACAGCTGTTGACTTAGGTACTAACCCTGCTTACACATGGATACTTAATGGCTTCCCTACTGTAACTGGTAATGTATTTACGTCGTCATCTCTACTTGATGGTAACACAGTTATAGTTAGAGCAAATCAAACAGATAATGGGTGTTATCTGCCTGATACGGTGTACTCTGATCCTCTATTGATGGTTAGATCTGTTACTCCAATAGCTCCGGTTATATCATTGATAGGTAATAGAATGTATACCAACTTTGACAGTTCATTTGTATGGTTTGGCCCTGATGGTGAAATGCCTGACTTTACAGGAGACGAAGCTTATCCGGGTAAGATAGGTATTTACTATGCCGTAACTAATAACAGAGGTTGTTGGTCTAAACCATCTAATAAATTAGGTATTACTCTATTAGATATTAGTAGTATAGATCTAACAGGCTTGAAAGTATACCCTAATCCAACTTCTGATAAAGTAGTATTGGATTGGAGCGGAAGTCTGGTTAACTACAACTTAGAAGTATTGAACTCTGTTGGTCAAGTGGTAATGAAAGGTAGCATTGAAAATGCTGCTCGTAAAGAAGTAAATCTTCAACAATTGGCTAGTGGCGTATATCACATACTACTGAAAACCGATGATGGTAAAGTAGGGGTTGTAAGAGTTACTCTGAATAAATAGTAATCAATAATATTATATAAAATAAAAAAGACCTCATTCGAGGTCTTTTTTATTTATAGTTAAGAAAGCTTAAACTTCGTTCTCATATACACGTTTTACCCTTTGAGATATATTCGTTAGTATCTCGTATGGTATAGTATCAGCCCATTCTGCAAGCTGTTTTACTGATAACTCTTTACCAAATAACACTACATTATCACCTTCGTTTGCATCATGCACCTTCGTTATGTCTATCATGCACATATCCATGCATACTTTACCCACCAGAGGAGCTTTCTGTCCATTTACTAATGCATAGGTATCACTCTTTGCCAAGGAGCGAGTATATCCATCAGCATAACCAATATTAATGGTTGCTATGCGCATTTTGTCTTTTGCAATGGTAGTATGACCATAGCCAATATTCTCACCAGGCATCACAGTTTTTATTTGTGTGATTATAGTTGTAAGCGTTGCTGCTTGCTGTAGCTTCTCATTTATAGTACTACTACCATCTATACCATATATACCTAGTCCAAGCCTTACCATATTGTAGTTCAGGTTAGGGTGGCGTACAATAGAAGATGTATTGCTGATATGTCTAAGTGGAGTAATACCTAAATGTTGCATGATGTGTGAAGAGGTAAGCTCAAAGACTTCTCCTTGTTGTTTGGTGAAGCTATCATGCGTAGGGTCATCGCTAGCAGACAGATGACTGAAAATAGAAGCTATTTTCAGGTGAGTATTATTTTCTAAAAGATCGAGGAGTGCATCAACTTCATTAGGTTTGAAACCTAATCGATTCATTCCGGTATCTAGTTTGATGTGAACAGGATAATCGTATTTTTTTAGACTTGCGGCTACTACAGAGAATTTTTTGACAGAGCTAGTATTGTACAGTTCGGGTTCAAGATTCCACGCAATCATCTTATTAAATGAATCTATATCGGGGTTCATTACCATAATAGGTAAAGTAATACCCGCCTTGCGTAGTGATACGGCCTCATCTGTATACGCTACTCCTAAATAGTCTACTCCTAGCTGTTGTAGTGTATTGGCTATTTCATAACTACCACTACCATAAGAATATGCTTTTACCATCACCATGATCTTTACAGGTGCGGGAACTTGTCGTCTGAAGTATTTGTAATTGTTGGTTATGGCGGCAAGATCAATAGATAGTATAGTTTGATGGACTTTTTGCTCCAACAACCTATTAATTTTCTCAAACTTATATTTTCTAGCTCCTTTTAGTAGTATAGCCTCATTGTCAAACTTTAGATTATCAAATTCATTGATGAAGTCATCTGTAGTTTTGAAAAAGACTGCATTGTCGTCTAATATTTCTTTGAAAAACCTACTATGCTCAATTAGTTTATCACCAATACCTATAAATCGCTTAATCTTATATTGCTTTAATAGTGATGCGATCTCTTGATACAGTTCTACATCAGGAATAGATATTTGCTGCATTTCAGATAAAATAAGCGTATGCTGCTGATATTGAATCTGCTGCTTTAAATATTGTATGGCAAGGCTTAAGGAAGTTAGGTCTGAATTGTAAGCATCATTAATAAAAATGCAATCATTGATGCCATGTTTCAGTTCTAAGCGCATACTAACAGCATGCAGGTTAAGAAACCTGTTTTGTATGTCTTGCTCAGGAATCTTTAACATTAGTAGTGTTGACCAGCAGTGAATAGCATTTTCTATAGATGCTTTGTCAGTGAATGGTATGTGTATAGAGATACTTTGCCCTTTATGCAGGGCGGTTAAAGATGTAACCCCTTTTTCCTGATCAATTATTTTCTCTGTAATGAATAGGTCTGCTTCCTGCTCCTCAAGAGACCATGTAAATAGGTTAATATCTGGTAGCTCGGTAGCAATCAGTTCTTGTATCTTATTATGATCTTTGCAGGTGATGAGTTGTTGGCTATTCTTAAATAGCTGTAGTTTTTCAGATATCTTATTTTCAACGCTTTCAAACCCTTCACTGTGAGCATCGCCTATGTTTGTAAAGATGCCGATTGACGGTTGAATTATTTTTTCTAATCGGACCATTTCGTCAGGTTGTGATATGCCTGCTTCAAAAATACCGACTTGTGTATGCTCATTTATTAGTGATACAGATAAAGGCACACCTATTTGAGAGTTATAACTTTTAGGGCTTCGTGTGATATTAAAGTCATCTGCTAAGAGTTGATGTAGCCATTCTTTCACAATAGTTTTTCCATTACTACCTGTGATACCGATACATGTTATTGGAAATAGATTCCGATAATTACTTCCTATTAGTTGCAGTGCGTTTACGGCATCCTCCACCAAAATAATATTACTGTCGGGTAAGCTATTCTCAGGTGTTGGCTGACTTACGACAAAGTTTCTTATGCCTTTGTTGTAAGCTTGCTGAAGGTAGTTATGTCCATCTCGATGGGCTGTTGTAATAGCAAAGAAGAGTGCAGCCTCAGGATGGGCAACTTTTCGCGAGTCTATACAAAGCTCGCTTATCTCTGCATCATCATGTTTTGATATATAGCGACCTCCTGACCATTGTTGTATGGTAGATATATGTGTCTTCATACACTAATATTCCAGCCATTTGAGCTGATAGTAAAATACTAAAGTAACTATATAAAGATATAATTATTGGGCTGGCTCAGCTTCGTAAAACTCAAAACCTTTACGAAATACTTTATCAAATGTGTGCCTTTGAATAATAGCAGTATCTCTATAGTTATTGGTCACAGCATAAAAGCGATCTGAGTCATAAATGTCCGGAGTCTCAGGGTCATGTGTAGTAAGGTTCTTACTCCTTTTATTGATCGGCATCCAGTATATATCCAGACTTTGCTGTTTGCCATCAGTTGTGGTGATCAATATATTACACCTTTTTTCTGTTGTGGCAATTGTAGAGTCCATATTTATAACATCAACTAAATATCCTTCACAATTTAACTTCTCAAAGAATGTAGTATAGTCTTCCACTCTCTCCTTATTCAATTCTTTGTTAATTGTCAGTTCAGCTGGTAAAGAAACGTCTACGTTACCAGCTTTATCTTTGGTAACGGTGAAGCTATTCAGCTTTGTATCCTCAGAAGCATAGTTGACGGTTACAGATTTTATATTTTCTTGTGGTACACTAACCAATGTGCGGTTCCGCCAGTCTAGTAACTCAGTACTATATCTTGAGGTCAGGTAGCCCTTAAATACAGGTATTTGTACTACATATGGTCTGTCAGCTCCTTCAATAAGCATATAGGTTCCCATATTATTACTTGCCTGGCCGCCAACGTAGAACTTACGTATGCTTTTGTTATTAGCATCGTATAGCTCAACTTTCGTAGAAGTTCCAGATAGTACTTTTATTACGGAGTTGTGAGATTGTTCTGGTACAGGGTAGGCCGCCTCCTGATGTTCTAAAGTATACAGTAGTGTATTCACCATTCCGGAAAGTGCTTTGAAGCTATCGTTAAGGCTCCATTCGCTACCGTCTCTTTTGAGCTGTATAGATTTACCTTTTTTATCTACCAGGTATATCTTATCAATGATATCTGTATTTTTTACTTGAAAGCCAGCTTCGTCTACAGTAAACAGGTCTTTATCCTTGAACAGGAAGAACCATACTCCAAAACCTAATACCCCCAAAACCAAAATGTATGTTACTGTCCTTAGCATGATTGCAATATCTTATTTTTTGCTGTGTGGTTGTTCGTATTTACGTTTTCTGATGAAGATGTATACAGAAGCAAATATGAGTACCAACAATATAGGAATACCTATGTTAACAAACTGCCACATTTGCTTTTCCTTTACTATGCGATTGTTATCTAACAACCTAAGCTTCGAGTCTTTTGTTCTTGCCTCGAGCAAACCGCTTTCATCAGTAAGGTATTCTAGGCAATTAAGAAAGAAGGTTTTATTAGCAAATCTGGCATTTGTATACCTCCAATAGCCTATCTCTGAAGGGCCTGTTTTAGTAGAATAGTCGTTTTCAAACATATCGCCATCTGCAACCACGATCATGCTTGTACTGGTATCGCTCTTTGGCTTAAATTCTCTATTAAGAGAATCTTTTAAAGTTTTTAGAAAGTTAGGGTGCAGGCGGTTATTGAATAATGATTCAAATTGACCCTCTAGTAATACTGCTACGGGTAGCGGTTGCTTAGGTTCTCTGAACATCTCATCAATAGGATATTGAAGCATGCTCAGGCTAACTCTTGCAGGCGCTGCTGATTGCCTGCTGTATTTTGAAGAACTAAGTAGTATAGTTTTTTTGATCTCCGGGTTAGCTATAGTATCTATTGTATTGGTATATAAACCAAAAACACCATCAAGGTTTTTAACTATCGGATGGCTGCTTTCAGGAATAAATACTGGAAAGTACATCCAGCTTCTTAAGTCCATTTGAGGTTGCGGGTCATTAGGCTGACCAACAAGTACCGGCATTGGTAAGCATTGTCTGTCTTCTACAAGTACTCTGTTTATTCTTGCACCGTATTTGAACAACTGGTCGTCAAGCTGTAAATCATAGTCCAGAGCTATAAACTGCTGGTTCTTTTGAAGACTATCTGAGGGTGTATGTAGCTGATCAATGATCCAAAGAACATGACCGCCATTCATTACATACTGGTCTATCTTAAACTTCTCTTTATCGTCAAACGGTGCAATAGGGTTGTTGATGATAATTGCTTTGTAGTAGCTTGGTATGAAGATATTACTCGTTAAATCAAACGTATCCACTTTATACATGCTTTCCAGAGTGGTAAGCATATCATAAGTGTTCGGGCCAAGAAGTTCATTATTACCCACCATATAAGCAATCTCTGGCTTGGCAGGCAGGTTTAGCTTATGAATAGCAGAGGCGAGTTTATATTCTAATAAAGACTCTGAGTAGTTAAGGTTTTCAAGTGGAGCAAGCCCCATCTTGTTCTCTAATAGTTTAACCGGAGCTTCGTTGCCTTTGTACTGTACCAATGCCCAAGGGAAAACAAACTTCTCAGAGTAGCCTTGCTCTTCGCCTTGTACTTTCAGATTAATCGGGAAGATACCTTTGTCTGCAAGGTTCGCATACATAGATACTTTTTCATCTTCAGTTTTATCTTCAAACGGATTTACAAACTTGAAAACGATATTACTACCTGCATACTCTCTAAATGATTGCAAACGTTCCCTTGTAGCTTCTTTAAGTCTCTGAAAACCTGCGGGGAAAGACCCTTCAAGATATATGGTCACTACGGCAACATCATCCATGTTGCGTAACACATCCTTAGTAGAGTTGGAGAGCGTAAATCTGTTTTCTTTAGTTAAGTCAAAGCTCTTATGAAAACGAGAAGCCAGCATATTGACCAAAATCAATATAGCAGCAAGTATCAACAGCCTGGTTACAGCCTGCCTTTTTTGTTGTTTTCTTTTCTTCGATTCGTTTGCTGACATATACTATCAATCCTGTGTTGCAGTGTCCCAGGTACGACTATTTAATGAAAACTTGGTTAACGCAATGAAAATTGCAATAACTGATAAAAAGTATATTATATCTCTGGAATCAATTAATCCACGGCTAATAGACTTGTAGTGAAAGGACATGCCTACCATGCCTAAGTAATAGTCTATGCCTTCTGAAAATGATGGTAGTTTACTTAACGACTCAAAACCACTATATAAGATATAGCAAGAGAAGAGCCCTATAAGAAAACCTACTACTTGGTTGTTGGTGATAGATGAGCAGAATATACCAATAGCCGTGAAGCTTGCTGCCAGAAATAGTAGCCCTATGTAGGATCCTGCTATCGCACCAAAATCAACATTGTTATCTATCATAGATAGGTTGTTGATAGAGTAGGCGTATAACAGGGTAGGCAGTAGTGCAAAAACTACTAATAATAGGCTGGCTAAATATTTGCCCAGAATGATATCAGTATCTTTTAAAGGCTTTGTAGACAACCACTCTATAGTGCCGGCTTTGTACTCATCGGCAAAAGAGCGCATGGTAATTGCCGGTATTAGTAATATGAGTAACCATGGAGCGAGCTCAAAGAATCTATCTAAAGTGGCATAACCATATGATAATATACTCGAGTCGTCAAATATCCATAGAAATATACCACATGCAATAAGAAATACCAGTATTGCTACATAGCCGATAATAGAGCTGAAGAAAGAATTGATTTCTTTTATAAAAATACTACGCATGTAATGGAATACCTTTTCGAAGTTGGCAAATATAACAAATTGGAAGCTGTTTTAATGTCATATCAATGTGTTAAAGTATTAACAGTGTAAGTGCTGGTACGGAGCCTTATATACCACTTCCAGTGTATAGAAATGCTATATGTAACTATATAGTTTTGACCTCATAGTAGTAATACTATCCTCTAGCGAAAGCGACGGACCTCTTATGAGGTCCGTTTTTTAACTATAAAGGTTATCTTTTTTACGCTGTAAAGGCTATTTTTGCGGGTCAGCGATACCTTGCAGCGAGTAAGAAAATATTATTATAATACAGATACCCACAGGTTTGAGAAGTTAGAACTTTCCTGGAAAGCTCGTTTGTTCAGAATATTGGGTTTCGTCTCGGCTGCGCTTGTTTCAGCCGCTATTATAGTAGCTATAGCCTTCCAGTTCTTAGATTCTCCAAAAGAAAAGACACTTAACACAGAGCTTACTTTATTACAAGAAAAATATGATGGTCTTCAAGCAGAACTAGGCCACCTCCAAAGCTCTTTAAAAAACCTTGAGCAGCGTGATAATAGTATATACAGGGCTGTATTTGAGGCCGCACCGCTACCGGATAGTGTAAGAGAAGGTAAAGAGTATACTGGTGAGGGTGCAAACAAGTTTGCGTACGCCAGCTCAAAAAAGCTAGTTGAGGATATAGAGGCAAAGATGAATTCTTTAAAGAGCAGACTCGAAGTGCAGCAAGCATCGTATGATACGTTGCAAAAGTTGGTCGAAGCAAAAGAGAGAATGCTGTCTTCAATACCAGCTATACAGCCTGTATCTAACAGAACACTGGATAGGGTAGCATCGGGTTTTGGATATAGGATAGATCCTATATATAAAACACCTAAGATGCATACCGGGATTGATTTTACCGCGGCAACAGGTACTCCTATATACGCAACAGGTGACGGTACAGTAATAGAGTCAGGGTATGATAATGGAGGCTATGGTAATCATGTGGTCATTAATCATGGGTATGGTTACAAGTCCCATTACGCCCACATGAGAAAGATAAAAATAAGAAATGGTGATAGGGTAAAAAGAGGTGAGGTTATTGGATGGGTAGGTAGCACAGGTAAAAGTACAGGACCTCACTTACATTACGAGGTGATGAAGAGTGGTAAGAAGATCAATCCTATACACTTCTTCTTTAATGATATATCATCATCAGAATACGAACGTTTAACAAAGATCGCAGCAGCGTCTAACCAATCATTTGACTAGTATTTCAATAATTAACTATGTATAAGTTTTCTACTATTATTCTTTTACTGACAATAGTATTCGCGTCGTGTAGAGATGCTCGTATACATGAAGAAAACAGATGGGGAACTCATTTTTCGGATAATGGTGTCGAAAATGGATGTTTTATCATGAGAGATAATAATCATGAAGCTGTTCATTATTATAATAAAGATCGCTGTATAGAACGGTATAGTCCTTTACAGACGTTTGATATATTCACTTCATTGGTAGCGTTAGATATACCCAAAGTGCCGGATGAGCAGTTTGTAATTCTATGGGATAGTGTGGATAGAGGTGACGATAATCTGAATAAAGACATGGGAATGCGTGAAGCGTTTCAGCTAGGTAATAATGGCTATTTCGAGCAGCTGGCCGTTAGGGTAGGTTACGACTACTTACAACACTATGTAGATACAGCTAACTATGGTAATAAAGAAGTAAAGGGAGCTGTTGATAGCTTTTGGATGAATGGTAGCATTCAGATATCTGCTGATGAGCAGCTTGGCTTCATTAAAAGACTATACTTTAACGAGCTTCCATTTTCTGAGAGAACACAAAGGATCGTTCGTAGTTTGCTGTTGCAAGAAGATACAGATGATTACAAGCTGTACTATAAAACTGGTCATAGTCTTCGTGATGGCAAGCAGTTTGCATGGATAGTGGGGTATGTAGAGAAAATAATAGAAGTAGAGGAGCATGAGGAGGCGATGAACAAAAGTGACATAAGAATGTACCCATACTTTTTTGCCCAGAATATAGAATTAGAGCCTGGCGTGACAAACAGTAAAGAAGTAAGCCTGAAAATATTGAAGAGTATTTTAGCAGACTACGGTAGCATACCTAAAACTGCTAAAAACTAGAATAGTCTCTTAAGTACGTTATATACTACGTGTGGCTTACCCAAAGTGTAGAAGTGTAATATCTTAGTGCCATTCTTAAGTAGGTCTTTGCATTGCTCGTATAGCCATTCTTCACCTACTTTTTCACAATCTTCGTTAGTTTTTGCTTTGTCCATTTCTGTGCAAAGATCAACAGGTAGCTCTGTATTAAAGATGCTTGGTACTACAGTTATTTGACGCTTGTTGTATAATGGTTTAAGTCCCGGTATAATGGGAACATCTATGCCGGTATCCTTACACGCATTTGAAAAGTTGTAAAAATGCTCGTTATTAAAAAACATCTGAGTAGTGATATAGTCAGCACCCAGCTCGATTTTACGCTTCAAATAGTATAGGTCAATTTCCTTATTTGGAGACTCAAAATGCTTTTCCGGATAGCCGGCAACACCTATGCAGAAGTCTGTATTCCTGTCTGATATAATGTCATCCTCTAAGTATTTGCCTTCATTAAGATCTATGATCTGCTTTACCAGTTCTTCAGCGTATCTGTGTCCTTTAGGGTGAGGGGTGAAAAACTTTTCATTTACAGCAGCATCACCTCTAAGGGCAAGCACATTTTGGACACCTAGGAAATTAAGGTCTATAAGTGCATTCTCGGTTTCTTCTTTGCTGAAACCGCCGCATATTAAGTGAGGTATGGCCTCTACCTTATACTTGTTCATAATGGCAGCACATATACCAACAGTACCGGGACGTTTTCTGATCTCCACGCTTTCAAAGCTGCCATCACGTCTCTTTTTGTATACCTGCTCGGCTCTATGATAAGTAACATTTACAAACGCAGGGTTGAACTCCATAAGTGGGTCAAGTGTTTTGTATATAGATTCTATACCTTTTCCCTTTTGAGGTGGAAGCACCTCTAGAGAAATAATAGGGGTATCATTACTGTTTAAATAGTCTGTTACTTTCATACCGAGCGCAAAACTATACAAATATGAAGTTAAATATGCTGTTGTTTGGTATTAATTTAGCGCAATAACATTCAGTTAGTAAGGTCTACTTTCCTATTTTTGCAGGAAATACTTGCTTTGGATAATACAGAACTAAAAATAGTAGCTAAAGGCCTGGTTAAGCGATATAGAGGTAGAACTGTGGTGAATCACGTGTCTTTTGAGGTTAATCAGGGTGAGATAGTAGGTATACTTGGTCCGAATGGTGCAGGGAAAACTACGTCCTTCTATATGGTTGTAGGTCTTGTAAAACCAGACGAAGGTGAAGTGTTTCTAAATGAGGTGAATATCACTAGCTTGCCCATGTACAAAAGAGCACAGATGGGTATTGGGTATTTGCCTCAAGAGGCCTCTGTATTTCGTAAGCTATCAGTAGAGGATAATATCAAAGCTGTGCTGGAGATGACCAAACTTAGCAAGGATGAGCAAAAATCTAAGTTAGAAACCCTGCTTGAAGAGTTTAGGCTTGGTCATGTAAGAAAAAGTCCGGGCGATGTATTGAGCGGTGGGGAAAGAAGGAGGACAGAGATTGCTCGTGCATTAGCTGTAGACCCTAAGTTTATTCTATTAGATGAACCTTTTGCAGGTATTGACCCGATAGCAGTAGAGGATATTCAGGGTATTGTGGCTAGCTTGAAATATAAGAATATAGGTATATTTATTACGGACCACAATGTACAGGAAACTTTATCTATCACTGATCGCGCATATTTGTTGTTCGAAGGGAAAATACTCAAGGCAGGCTCTGCGGAAGAGTTAGCAGCCGACGAGCAGGTAAGAAAAGTATACCTGGGAAGAAACTTTGAACTAAAACGAAAGGACTATACTGTTACTAAATAGATTCTAAGTATTATATTAGCATTCACCGTATAGTATATTAAGAATATTTTAAATTGTTTATTGGAAGATGAGCTTAATAAGTCCTGCACTTAAGGGTTATATGAAGTTGCGTCATAACGCAATAGACAATTTTATGCTTAACCCTATAGATACCCAAAGGCAGGTATTTAATCACCTGATAGGTTCAGGGCAGTTTACAGAGTATGGTAAGAAGCATGATTTCCTAAAGATCAACCGAATAGTTGAATATCAGAAAGAGGTGCCAATTACAGACTATGACGGGCTTAAGCCATATATAGAGAAAATACTGAACGGAGAGCAAAATGTATTGTGGCCTTCTCCCATTAACTGGTTTGCCAAATCAAGTGGTACTACAAGTGATAAAAGTAAGTTCATACCTATAAGCAAAGAGTCGCTAGACGATAACCACTTCAAAGCAGGTAAAGATGTCTTTGCTCTTTATCTGAGTCAGTTTCCTCAGTCTGATGTGATGAATGGTAAGTGCTTAGTGATAGGAGGTAGCCATCAGATAAACCAACTGAACGTAGATTCATTTTATGGCGACCTATCTGCTGTAATGCTGCAAAACATGCCTTTGTACGGTCAATTAATACGTACTCCTGAGCTGGCTATAGCCCTTATGTCTGAGTGGGAAGAGAAGATAGAGCGGATGGCACATAGCACAATGAAGGAAAATGTGACCTACATAGCTGGCGTGCCTACGTGGACTATGGTGCTCTTAAAAAGGATATTAGAACTCTCCGGAGCGTCAAACATAAAAGAAGTATGGCCTAATCTTGAAGTGTATGTACATGGAGGGGTAAGCTTTAAGCCTTATAGAAAACAGTTTCAGCAATTGATGCCGGGCGACGATATGTTTTATGTTGAGACCTATAATGCATCAGAAGGTTTCTTTGCTGCGCAGGATGATATTTTCAGAGATGACATGCTGCTGTTTTTGAACCATGGGATCTTTTACGAGTTCATGCCGATGAGTGAATATGGTAAAGAGCATCCTGAAACAATTACACTTAAGGAGGTAGAGCTGAATACTAATTATGGTCTGATCATTAGTACAAATGGTGGATTGTGGAGATACCAAGTTGGAGATACTATCAAATTTACTTCTAAAACACCTTACCGTGTGCAGGTTACAGGTAGGCTAAAGCATTATATAAATGCCTTTGGAGAAGAAGTGATAGTAGACAATACAGATGAGGCAGTACATAATGCGTGTGTTAAGACGGGTGCTATAGTAAACGATTATACAGCTGCTCCTGTGTATATGACAGAAGGAGAAAATGGAGCACATGAGTGGGTGATAGAGTTTGAAAACTTACCATGCTCATTAGATGAATTTATAACCGAGCTTGACGCGTCATTACAGAAAATCAATTCTGATTATGAGGCAAAAAGACATAAAGATATAGCCCTCAGAATGCCATTGATCCATCAAATGCCAAGAGGTGGATTTAATGCATGGTTGAAAAGTAAAGGCAAGTTAGGAGGACAGCATAAAGTTCCACGCTTGTGTAATGATAGAAAGTACTTAGAAGAAGTACTTCCATTTACTAAGTGAGTACTGTATTAAGCCTTCAATGCTTTTTTTCTATTCGTAAAACCTTCAATTAATAGTTTACATGTGTTCTTTACTATTTCAGTATGAGATACATATACTATGAAAATGGGTAGTAGCTTGAATAAAGCTCTCTTTGTAGTGTTCATAAGGTCAGCTAAAGGGAATAAATAACCAACAATTGCTATCCCAAAATATGTAGCTAAGAGCATGCATAGCCAAAATGCTGCTTTCTTAGAAATCTTTCTATAAATGATAACATCTGCAACACTTATTATAGATAGAATAAAATATGTATATCCCCAATTATTTAGACCCACCTCGGAAAAGATGAGCACGCTAAACATGTTTCCCGCTCGCTGAAACAGAGGGCTCAGGTTAAACAGGTTTGTATTCAGTTCGTTTGCTGTATCGTATTGTACTGGCAAATAGTAGTTGAGGTATAGGTGAGATGTAAGAAAATAGATAAGTACCGGCATTGCAAAAAACAAGAAGGAGTCTCTGTGTTTGATGTATACTGTCTTTGTGTAGAGTTTATATACGGTAACATAGACAGCTATTAACGATGATATTATTAATGTCTCAGGCCGTATGTATGTCGCAATTGAAATAAATAATATAGATAAGTATAAAAAGCTTGTCTGTTTTGAGAAAATATACTTCCCCAAACAGTATATGCTTACAAAAAAGAATACCATGTTGCTATAGTCATATAAGACTAAGTACATGTAAGCATATAGCTCAGGTGTAAACATGAGTATCGTGACTAATAAACCGGCAATTATGGTATGGGTATGTTCTTTTATGTATTGATATAAGAATACGAGAAAAGAAAAGTTCAAAGCTATTAACCATACCTTACCAAAGGGGAATCCTATTTGTTTATATATAAGCTGTAACGATGGTATATATAAAGATTTGAATGGATTGTTATTCAAAACGAAATCAATTTCGAACACAGAGTTGATAAATGTATGTTCTCTCAAAGCAAACTCTGCAATAGGTTCGGGTCCAGCTAATAGATCTCTAGGGTATGGAGGCATGATCATACAGCGATAAGCAGCAAACACGAATAACAGACCAATAATAGTTATCCATGGCCACTCATATAGATCGATATTTAACTTAATAGGGGTTAGTCTTATTTTTTTGTAGTTTCTAATAACCTTAACGTTACAAAGAAGCATACATATGATAATAGTTGAGTATGTAGATGCTCTGGTAAGGGGTATGTGCAATAGCTCGAGTGCTGTAGGTATAATAGAAGATATAGCTATGCCTAACATCAGACTAAGTGATAATTGTAGCAGGTGCTTTAGCTGAATACCTGCTAATGATAGTATGCCGTAGCCTGTGATAAGTTGTATAGAAGTAAGAATAAGAAACATTGCATAATTCATAGGCTAGGCTTATAGTCTTTGTAATAGTTCAGGAAATTTTTAATAGCAATACTGTCAGGTGCAGCCTGCATAAGCATCTGTTCTTTGTTTACAGTAACGAAGTGTGTAGCGTCATATACATTTTTACTATTTACCCAGACAGACTTTAGCCCAGTGAAATAATAGAAGGTAATTGGCTCAGGTACGCTAAAGTTGATCTTGTTGCTTTTGTAAAAATCATTGGGTTCGAATAGTATAACAGGTGAGTCAACATCGCTTGTGTCAAAATTTTTCTTGACAATCATTGACATGGCATATGGTTTACCCCAATAGTGTGACTTGAGCTCATCAATGTCATCCCCGGCTTTAACAATGGATGTTTTCCAGTTTTTTAATGTTCGTCCATAGAACCATTCTTTATTTCTACCTGTATTACATATGATCGTAATGAGAATGATAGATAAAATAGTTAGCCATACTTTATTTATTGTAGAAGCTCTCTTCTTCATATTAGAGCAAGGTTAAGATCTCTTAATTGTGTTTTAAGAGACGGGGTTAGGTGAAAGTATGTTAGGAGAAAGAGGTTATTTTGAAATTAAAGTATCATTAAGCTCTGCTATGTATGATAGTAATTCTTTTCTTCCGTGAAACTTCACTGAGCTGGTTACAAAACTTCTAGGGATGAATTCCCAATCTTGTCTCATGCGTTCAATAAAGTTTTTTACGTTTTTAGCAGTTTCTTTTTGTTTGTTCTTGTCTGATTTAGTGAAGACAATATTGAAGGGAACCTGCCACTCTCCGAGCTGTGCTATAAACTCAAGATCAATATCCTGAGGAGATAATCGGCTATCAATTAAAACGAATACTGTAACTAAGTTTTCACGCTGCTGGAGATAATTAGCAATCATTTTTTGGAAAGATGATCTCTGCTTCTGGGATACTTTTGCATACCCATACCCTGGCAAATCGACAAGGTACCATTGGTCATTAATAATAAAGTGGTTGATCAGTTGCGTTTTTCCAGGGCTGGCAGACGTTTTTGCAAGCTTCGTTTGTCTGGTAAGCATATTAATAAGAGAAGACTTACCAACATTAGATCTGCCAATAAATGCATATTCCGGTTTGTCTGGCTTAGGGCAACTCTCAACTTTGGGGCTACTAATTAAAAAATGTGCAGAACTTATTTCCATTATTAATGTTAGCTTATTTTTGCACTGATGTATTCTGAAACAGATAATAATCCGGCATCAAAGGTTGTTCCGGATAAGACCTCAAATTTAAGCAAGAAACAGCAAGTTGCCGACATGTTCGACAATATTGCGGGTAAATATGACTTCTTGAATCATTTTTTATCCCTTGGTATTGATAATATATGGCGTAAAAAGGCTATTGCTGAGATAGCAAAAGTGAACCCAAAGGTTATATTAGACGTAGCAACGGGTACAGGGGATCTTGCTGTTGCAGCTACTAAGATCAATCCCGATAAGATAATAGGGGTTGACATATCAAACGGAATGTTGGATATAGGTCGAGTGAAAATAAAGGAAAAATCTCTTAGTGATAAAATAGAGTTAAGGGTTGGGGACAGCGAGCATTTGAATTTTGATGATAATACATTTGATGCTATCACGTGTGCTTACGGTGTAAGAAACTTTGAAAATCTGACAGCAGGGCTAAAAGAAATGCACAGAGTAATGTCTACAGGAGGTAAGCTCGCAATATTAGAATTCTCTCATCCCAAGAAGTTCCCCATAAAACAAGGTTATAATTTTTATTTTAAATATATCCTACCCAATGTGGGTAAGCTATTCTCTAAGCACCAAACTGCTTATTCTTACTTACCTGATTCTGTGATGGCATTTCCTGAAGGAGCAGCATTCTGTAAGATTTTAACAGAGGTCGGATTTAAGGAGGTGAAAGCACAGCCACTGACATTAGGTATTACTACCTTATATACTGCTATTAAATAAAATCTTATGACAGCAAAGAAGAAAACGTGGGCAGAGAAAATGAAGCCAGAAGCAAAGCATGAGATAAAAACTACAGATAAGGACTTTGCTGATATGCCTGCCGGACATAGTTTTTTGATAGCTACACCTAAGATAGTAGATGAGTATGTGAGGAGCATACCAAAAGGGAGTGCAACAACTATAAAGCAAATGCGAGAAGACCTGGCCGCTGAATATCATACTGAATATACATGCCCTGTTACATCGGGTATATTTTTACGCATAGTTGCTGAGAATGCGTACGAAGAGCTACAAGCAGGCAAAGATGTAGATAGTATAGCACCATTTTGGAGAATTGTAGATCCGAAGTCTCCTGTAGCAAAGAAGCTTGCATGTGGTATAGATTTCATTAACGAGATGAAGAAAGCAGAAGGTCTAGCTCTGTAGCTGCCTTAAATGCGATTTAAATATGTGTATTACATACTTTATCTTAGTACTGTTCGTTATATTTACCGTTTAATTAAATGCACCAATACCGACTTTACATATTATTATCTCTCGCTTGCATACTTGTGTTTCCATCATATGCACAGCAAAGAGATATCTTAAACATGCCTGAACACGATCAGAAGCCATACTATTTCGGTATAACATTTGGGGGTAATTTTTCTACATACAGAGTTAAGTACACACCGAGTTTTGTGGAGAATGATACATTTCGCTCTATACAACCTAGCAACGGACCTGGATTCAATCTAGGGCTGATGGGTAACCTGAGGTTAACGAGCTTTATTGATCTTCGTTTTAACCCAACACTTGCTTTCGCAGAAAAGAGGCTCACACTGAATGTTCCAACAGGTACTGGTGCTGATAGTATTTCTGAAAGGAATGTAGAATCTATCTACATGCATCTACCTGTACAGCTGAAGTTTAAGAGTGACCGTATTCGTAACTTCCGCTTCTATGCAATAACCGGACTTAAGTTTGACTATGATATGGCGGCTAATGCCAGATCAAGAAGAAGAGATGAGTTTATCAAAGTATCAGCATCTGACTTTGGTTATGAGTTGGGAGTAGGGTTTGAGTTCTACAATCCTAATTTCATCTTTTCTCCAGAGATCAAGTTGAGTCAAGGCTTGGGAAACCAAATGTTCAACGATCCTGAAATTCCGCTAAGCAATGCGATACAGGTATTAAGTACCCGCATGATAGTTATTTCTATCCATTTAGAAGGGTAGTAGATGCTTAAGCGTCCGTACCAAGTATACTCATATGATCGTAGATGCAGAATATGCCTGCCTCTATAAGTTGCTCCTGAATATTGTCGCTGATATCTTCTGTTTCATCATTCAATTTGAATGTTTTCTGATGAGGCATTAATTCAGTTATAGCGTAATTTTTTGCTACGAATTTTTGTGCCAGAGAGGCTATCCAAAAAGGAGCCGTATTCTCTTTTCCTGTACAAGTATGATCGCCATGCCCAAAGCTATAGTTCGGGCTAGCAGCATCCAAGGCATGTACACACTGATGCATGATAGTATTACATAAGCTATGTACTGGTCTGTTAATAGTTAGTTGGTTCATGTGTATTGTATTAGGTGATGATATGTTGTCGTATGAATATGCGTATTGGTATGGATAATTGGGTTGATAGAGGCTGACTGTTAGCTCTAACTCAGTATCTACAAACATTTGAGATATAGTTTTAGGAGTAGTGTCTGAAAGGTCAAAGCTGCTGTGTGCAGCGATCTGACCTAAAAACATAGGGTTAGCACAAAGCTTATTGATGTGGTTTGTAGCGGAAACAATTTTTTCGTCGTAAGTGTGTGGTATAATACTTAACATTATAAACTGGGGTTTACGTTTCCTTGGTGATAGGGCTTACAGATGTTGTACTAAATCAAACTTGCTTAACGCAGTAATACAAAAGTCTAAAAGTGGACAATGTATATCAACGGGGTTATGTGCATAATCTGGGGGGTATTTTTCACGGGTATATCTTGATATGTAATATCAAATAAGTTTATTTTGTAGTAAACCAAACACTACTAACATGCCTGTACAACTTTTATCAAACGATAATTCTGAAGATCCGCGCGTTATTAGCTTGCAAGCTTATATGGACGGTAGAGCAAATTTTGATATGCACTATTATTATACAAGTGCACAGTCTAGTTTCGGAGGCCATGTAAACAGTTGCCAATGGGCAGATTTACAGGGTGCAGTAGATAATTTTTGTGCCTCAACAGGCGTTCCACATCCTGAGGTTGCACTTAGGTTTGTGCATTGCTTCGATCCAGTTACTGGTAAGCTTTATTTAAGGCTGCAGATATGCCAGATGGTGCCTATTCCAGAGCCGATAGAAGGTCAGCAAGTATTCGATCTATTAACTACAAATGCTGCATGGGTTGAAATAAAAGAAGGTGTTCTTACTGGGACAAATGATGATGAGCTTTTCGGAGCAACCTATCTGGGCAGTTTTTATTACAAGAGTGAGCCGCAAAGTCAAATGTTACAGCCACTTACCAGTGGTCCGGACAAGTTTGTAAAGAATCTTGTTTTCCCTTGGGAGAATGAAGTGTTCCGTATGTATATGGATAATGGAAGCCCAGAAGGCGCCGGGGTACATTTTGCTGCATGCTCTTATACCGAGGTGTCTCCCGAATATGCTAATGTAGAATGGCCTCATGGTATGGTCATATTTTTGTCTAATGCAGCAGGAGAAGACATGCTGGATGACAATGACTATATCAGCATATTTCATAATAAAGGTGCGGATATGTCTACGTTATGTCCGCCAAACTGTAATGTCTATATCTCTCCGAATGTATAAGCATAGTATACTGTAAGGTATGTTGATGTCATGGTACATGTATGTATTGCTGCTAAATAAGCTTATAGCAATTGTAGTTGGGCTGTATCATTGGAGAAAAATTGACTTTTTCTTTAGACTAATTGTACTTCATGTAGTTGTTGCCTTTATAGCTGAGCTAGTAGGTATGTGCATGTCAATGATGCACTTTACAAACAATACTATTGTCTTCAACCTATTTATGCCAGTAGAGTTTACTGTTCTTTGTGCTTCTAGCTTGTATTTCTATACTTCTAGGAGTGCACGAAGTATAGTAATTGGGCTTATTTCAGGCGGAATTATCTACTGGTTATATCATGCATTTGTTTACAACCTGAATGATTTATTCAATTGGTATAGACTTGTAATATCTATAATAATAGTAAGCATATTTACTATTATCATGTTGAGTAAAACAGTTTTCACTGATCGTAAAATTTTCACACAGCCTGTTTTCCTTGTTAGTAGTGCAAAGGTTCTATACTATGCAGTTACTATACCTCTATTTGGTTTGTATACTTATATGATAGAGAATGGGGTAAGTGCTATTTCTAAACTGTACTATATAAGCCACGTGACTGATTTTATACAATTCTTTACTGTGGGTTTAGCTATATATCTGTACATTAGATTGCCCCAAAACAATGAAACTCGTAGAGTCTGATGCTTATTGATGATGCAGTTATTACAGTTATTGTCACCACGCTGGTGGTATTGCTACTAATAGCCGGAGTTATATTGACGATGGTATTAGCCAATAGAAGGCATGTAAAAAGAGAGGCGGATATCGTGCATATGCAATTGGAACACGAGCGCGATATGCGCAGTTTGCAAAACGATATTCAAGAGCAAACTCTTACCAAAATTGCCAGAGAGCTACATGATAATATAGGGCAACTACTCACATTTATAAGTATTCAGCTAGAGCAACAAAAGTTAGAGTCAGAAGACTATTCTACAAATCTGACACCTGTTACTAATACACTGGAAGATACTATAGAGCAAGTAAGGTTACTAAGTCATAGTTTGAATACAGACTTTCTGAAAGAAAGAGGGCTAATAGGCGCCATAAGGGTTGAGGTTGAGCGATTGTCAGGGATAAAGAGTATAAGTTTTGATCTCCAGTTACCAGAGGAAATTCCTGCAATAGATAATCAGACTCAAATAACCATATTCAGAATTTTTCAGGAGCTTATCAATAACATCATTAAGTACGCCAAAGCGAAGAATGTAGATATTGCTATTAATACTGATGACGGCTTTTACATGCATATGCATGATGATGGTAGAGGTTTTAATGTAGGAGAAGCATTAAATAAAGGGTCTGGACTTACAAATATCATCAGCAGAAGTAAGTTGATAGGTATGAGTTTCGAGATTGATAGTGTTGTAGGAAAGGGTAGTACCTTTACATTGAAAAGTGTAGCCAGCTAACTATGGAAAATCAGGTAAATATTTTTTTAGTAGACGATCATCCAATTGTTCGTAGTGGTTTAAAGTCGCTTATCGAACGCTTGGGTAACTATAAGATAGTTGCTGAGTATGATGATGGCGAGGATATCGTTAATGATCACCCTTTCAAGGTCAAACCAGACTTAATTATAATGGATGTGTTTATGCCGGTGATGGATGGTACTGAGACTGTGAAGAAGCTAAAAGAACTACACGTAGATACACCCATTTTAATGCTTACCCTCGAGACTAACGAATCAAAGATCATCAATCTATTCAGGCTGGGGATTAGAGGTTACATAGCAAAAAGTTCATCAGCTCAGGTGATCAAAGCTGCTATAAATGATGTACTGACTACAGGATACTATCACAATGAAATGCTGATAAAAGCGCTATCTAATGATAATAAGGCTGAGATAGACGAAAAAAGTATCATCATGGCTCAGGTCACAGAGCGTGAAAAGGAGTTTCTAATGCTCGTATGCGACGAAGCTGAGCCTACATATGAACAAATAGCCTCAAAAATGGGTATCAGTAAGAGAACAGTTGACGGTTACAGAGAAGCACTATTTGAGAAATTTAATATCAAATCGAAGGTGGGGTTAGTGCTTTTTGCAGTAAAATATGGGTTTGTGAGTTATTCCTAATACAAAAGTCCCGTATAAACGGGACCTTCTGTATGTAACAGGTAAACGATACGAAATCATTTGAAGTTACTAATTTTTTCTAATAAATCAATCTTTTTAATGTAACCTATATTTCTCCATTCCAGCTTACCATTCTTGTATATCAGAGTGGTTGGTAAATGGCTAACGTTCAGTTGCTTCACCAGGTTTATGTTCTTATCTGCATTTACCTTAAGTAAGTTCAAGTATTCAGCCTCTGAATGTTTTATTTCTTCCAAAAAAACGTCCATTTTCTTACAGGGAGTACACCATGTAGCGTAGAAATCTACTAGTGTGATCTTGTCTGAATTGATGAGCCTATGATACTCTTCTATGGTTATTTCGTCGTTTTTTTTTCGCCTGTTTCTTCAGGAAGACCGTTTGCTCTCCAGTTAGTCATACCTCCTTCAAGGTCAATGACGTTTTTAAAGCCTAGCTTTTTTAGTTCATTAGCAGCAGCAGCACTTCTACCACCTGCCATACAATAGACCATTACAGGCTTGTCTTTATCCAGCTTAGATACTTGCTCTGCAAAGTCGTTACCATTCCAGTTGATATTTTTCGCGCTTTCGATGTGTCCACCTTTATATTCTTGAGGTGTTCTTACATCGATCACTACTTCATTTTTAAGCTCTTTCATCTTAGCCTGAAATGCATGAGGGTTCAGCTTTTCTTGTTGTGCTGATGATTGACAAGAACTACTCAATAGAATAACTGCTACTAATAAGATTTGAGATATTATTGACTTCATTATTTACGATTATATAAACTGCTCAATTGTATTTTTTAGTTGCGGTAATGGCACCACACCACTGTTGCGCCATTTTTGCTCTCCGTTCTTAAAGATAATAAGTGTAGGTATTCCGGATACATTTAGTGCACCTGCCAGCTGCTGATTTTTATCAACATCTATCTTTACCACCTTTACTTTATCGCCCAGCGCTTTTTTTAGATCATTCAGTATAGGAGCTACCATCCTGCAGGGGCCGCACCAGTCTGCATAGAAATCTACAAGAACCGGAATGTCTGATTGAATAATGTCTGAAAATTTTGAAGATGCCACAGTAATAAATTTTTGTAACTACAAATATCGCTCACAGAAACAATAAGTTAAGTTACAAATGTTACATTAGGCGTGGGCGTATCATGATACTTTTGTCGCGTTGGAAATCATAGGTTACATACTATCCTCTTTCATAGGGCTTTCATTAGGATTAATTGGTGGTGGCGGGTCAATACTCACCGTTCCTCTTTTAGTATACCTATTTGGTATCAGCCCTGTAGTAGCAACATCTTATTCACTATTTATAGTAGGGTGTACCAGTTTGATAGGTGCTATAAGAAAGCATAGGTTAGGGCAGGTAAGTATGAAAACAGCTTTGTTATTCGGCATAACCTCAATAACAACTGTTATCGTTACCCGCAGCTACTTATTACCAGCGTTACCCCAAAATCTGTTTAGTGTAGGTAATGTGGAGGTGACTAAGTCTATGCTGACCATGTTACTGTTTGCTTTACTTATGCTTTTTGCATCTGTTTCGATGATCAGGAAGAGAAAAGACGTGTCGTCAACAACAAAAAATACCAACTTTCTGCCTTTAGTGCTTTATGGCTTAGGTATTGGTTTAGTAACAGGGCTGCTGGGCGCAGGAGGAGGATTTTTGCTTATTCCTGCGTTGGTACTATTTGTTGGTATGGATATGAAAAAGGCTGTTGGTACATCTTTAGCCATTATCGCCATGAATTCGATACTCGGATTTCTTGGTGATGCCTTTACTATGGATATCAACTGGGTATTCCTGCTTACTATAACGCTATTGTCCTTAGTCGGTTTGTTTGTAGGTATAGCATTTAGTAGTAAAGTGCCTGCAAGAAAACTGAAAACCGGTTTTGGCTGGTTTGTGCTCATCATGGGCATATTTATTCTCATAAAAGAGGTCTTTCTTTAGCCTCGGAAATGTAATATTTGTTACCGTTAAAATGAGCGGTTTTCATGAAATTTGCATCATACAATTAAACAATAATACTCATGACAGTAGAACAAATTTATACAGGTTGTTTGGCACAGGGTGCATACTATATAGAAAGTAAAGGAGAAGCCGTAGTAATAGACCCATTACGCGAAGTAGAACCCTATATCAAAAGAGCAAATAAGGATGGAGCTAAGATAAAGTATGTATTAGAAACACATTTTCATGCAGACTTTGTATCTGGGCATTTAGACCTTGCAGATAAAACAGGCGCTACAATTGTTTACGGACCTTCGGCAAAGCCCGACTTTGATGCAATGGTTGCAGAAGATGGTCAGGTATTACAAGTAGGTGATGTAACTATCAAGGTGCTTCATACGCCAGGCCATACTATGGAAAGTGTGTGTTACTTATTAGCAGATGAGCAGGGAAAAGATATTGGGTTATTTAGCGGCGATACACTATTTATAGGTGATGTAGGAAGACCAGACCTGGCACAGAAAGCCGCAGATATGACTCAAGAGCAACTGGCTGAAATACTATATGACTCTTTGCATAATAAGATAATGCCTCTTAACGATGATGTAGTCGTATATCCCGCACATGGTGCAGGTAGTGCCTGCGGTAAAAACATGAGCAAGGAAACTACTGATACACTCGGGCATCAAAAAGCTACTAACTATGCTTTGCAAGACATGAGCAAGCAAGAGTTTGTGAAGAAAGTACTCACGGGTTTGGTACAGCCGCCACAATACTTCCCAAAGAATGTAATGATGAATAAAAAAGGGTATGACAGTATCGATACTGTCTTAGAAAGAGGGAAGAAATCTTTAAGTCCTGAAGCTTTTGAAGCGGCAGCTAATGAAACAGGAGCCCTGATACTTGATACAAGAGATCCTCAGACTTTTGCTAAAGGTTTTATTCCTAATTCTATCAATATTGGCGTTAACGGAAACTTCGCACCTTGGGTAGGTGCTTTGATACCTGATATTAACCAAGAGATATTGATAGTAGCAGAAGGTGGTAAGGAAGAAGAAGTGATCACAAGGCTTGCCAGAGTAGGTTATGATAATGCAATCGGCTATTTAGACGGTGGGTTTGATATGTGGAAGGCTGCAGGTAAAGAAACAGATAGTATTACATCAATATCAGTAGATGAGCTGGCGGAAGCTGCAAAAAGTAAGGATATAGACATACTAGACGTACGTAAGAAGAGTGAGTATGATAGTGAGCATATAGTTGCTGCAGAAAATCTACCTCTTGACTTTATTAATGAAACAATGGATCAGGTTAGCAAGGATAAGAAATATTATATCCATTGTGCCGGTGGGTACAGGTCTATGATATTTGCCTCTATCCTAAAATCCAGAGGCTATGATAATATAGTAGATGTGCAGGGTGGCTTTAAGGCTATTAAAGAAGCTGAGAAGTTTGAATTGACGGACTATGTATGCCCAACAACAATGCTTTAAAGTTGATCAGTTTTTTGGTTTGTAGTAAGGGGTACGCTAGGCGTATCCCTTCTTTTTTCTGATAATTATATTTTAAGGTAAAAATTATATGAAAAACCATTTGGCAAAACCAAAAAGCTACATATCTTTGCAATCCCTTTACGGGAAAAGCGTAAATGGAAGCATAGCTCAGTTGGTTCAGAGCATCTGCCTTACAAGCAGAGGGTCCGCGGTTCGAATCCGTGTGCTTCCACTACATTCAAAGGCTTCAGCAGAAATGTTTGAGGCCTTTTTTAATTGAACTATTTACAAGGTTTAAGTCTGCAGGTATGAGTGCTACAACAAGCAATTCGAAGGGGCCGCTTACATCTCACCCAATAGCCGATAATTTTAAAGAGTGGAGTTTACACGTTAATGGTAAACAGTTTTTAGATCAACTGTCTCGCCATGCATATCGAGTGTGTAACTACGATGCAGTGTTAGAGAACTACGGTACCTTTTTTAAGCATTTCGGGCAATGTGGTGTCATTCACTTTGCGGTAAAGGCTAGTGCAGAGCCAAGAGTTTTAAAGGCGCTTATAGCTAAGGGAACTGGTTTTGAGATAGCTACTTACAGTGAGTTAAGATTACTAATAGAGAGTGGTTTGCCTAAGGCAGATATTGGAACAAGGGTAAACTTCGGGCAAACTCAAAAAGAGCGAGCAGATATCAGAAAAGCACTGATAGACGGTGTGAGGAACTTTGCTACAGATAACATCCACGACATCCGTATCATAAACGAGGAAGTAGAGGGACTGGATATTAATAATGAAGAGATAAGGTTACAAATAAGGCTTTTCAACGCTGCAGGTAGTAGTTCCGGTGGTGGCTACTCACAGTCTTTTAATAAAAGGTACGGTGTAGATAAAGATGGTGCTATAGAGCTGGGACGTAATATCATTGACTATGGGATGACCGTTGCAGGGTTTACTTTTCACCCGGGTAGTGGTTCTAATGATCCTGCTCTGTGGGATTATGGCATAGAGAAGGCTGCATATTTGACTAAATATTTCAAAGATGAGCTGGGCGTATTAGTTGAAGAGCTCAATCTAAGCGGTGGTTTTGATCCTGCTGTCGCTATTGAAGTATACAGTAGTCATATTCTACCTAAAATAGACGCTGCTTATAAAGCTAATGGTCTGCAGGTTCCTAACAGAATTGATACTGAGCCCGGAAGATGGCTGGTAGCTAATACTGAAGTGCTAATCGGCAAGGTGTCAAATATTAAAATTAACAATGACGGTACCAGAATAGTTACCCTTACTACCGGAGTATCTGAAAATGGTACTTTAACTGGTTTGGGACTAGCATATGACTACTTCATCCTCAGGTATGGTAAGGCACATAAGCTGGAAAAGAAGCCCGAGATAAAAGGAAATATTCATGGTCGTGCTTGTGCCGACTTTGATGTTTCAGAAGAAGATACTTCTATCCCTGAAGAGTTGCATCCCGATAACCCGATAGCGGATAATGTATTTGTAGTGATACACGGTGCCGGTGCCTACTCTCATTATATGGAGCGTAATTTCTGGTGTGGTATCATTCCTCCGATGAAGATGAACTATGATGATTTTAAAAAATGCATCACTACAGAGGAGAATTATGAGATGGCTATTGTCAACTCATATGCTGAGCGTTCTGGTCTGCCATTGAAAAATGCCATGACTTACATAACAGATAAGACTAACGAGCAGTTGGGGCAAATAAAAGGAGCCCAGATAGCTGAGATATTAGATAATCCTCAGCTGCTTAATAAGCTGGGTATGCACATTTTGACCAGTGTGGCAGACTTTGTGCATGAGCATATTAAGGAAAACAAGGTTTGATAAATTATAGAGTTTTATAACTTCGACATTCTGAAAAAATAGATTTTATATGAAAGAATTGATAGAAGCAGCTTATAGTAATAGAGAGTTGCTGAATGATGATAAGTATGTGCAAGCAGTAAAAGACGCTATTGAAGAAATAGATAAAGGAAGATTAAGAGTAGCAGAGCCTACTAATGATGGTTGGCAAGTGAATGAGTGGGCCAAGCAGGCCATCCTTCTTTACTTTGGTATACAGAAGATGCAGACATGGCAGGTAGAGCCTTTTGAATTTCATGATAAGATGCTACTTAAAAAAGACTATGCAGGGTTAGGTGTACGCGCTGTGCCTCATGCAGTGGCTCGTTATGGTGCTTATTTGGCTAAGAATGTGGTGATGATGCCATCTTATGTAAATATAGGTGCTTATGTAGATGAAGGCACTATGGTAGATACATGGGCTACTGTAGGCTCTTGCGCACAGATAGGTAAACATGTACACCTGAGTGGTGGTGTCGGTATTGGCGGTGTGTTGGAACCATTACAAGCTACTCCTGTAATTATAGAGGATGGCTGCTTCATAGGCTCAAGATGTATCGTTGTAGAAGGTGTAGTTGTGGAAAAAGAAGCTGTATTAGGTGCAAATGTTGTACTTACACAGAGCACAAAGATAATAGACGTGAGTGGTGATGAGCCTGTAGAAATGAAGGGTAGAGTACCTGCTAGAAGCGTAGTGATTCCCGGTAGCTATACTAAAAAGTTCCCTGCGGGAGAGTATAGTGTAAGCTGTGCATTAATCATTGGTAAGCGTAAAGAGTCTACGGATAAAAAGACAAGTCTTAACGATGCGCTTAGAGACTTTAATGTTTCTGTGTAAATAATTGATTGATATTCATTTTGTTAGCCGCCTTCGGGCGGCTTTTTATTTGTTAACCGTTTGTTACTCGGTTGCAAATTCATGGTTAACCGAGGCTGAAAATTTCCCCTGTTTGGGTTGCGGTCGCATCTTTGTATCACAATCAACGACAAACAAACAAAGTCAAACAACAACCA
>CAZHDM010000010.1:0-143678 GCA_964531655.1 uncultured Flavipsychrobacter sp. | reverse complement strand
GATAAATTGTATATTGCTGTTCATTGTATATAGTAACTACTATAAATTACTAAAATAGTTATGGATAAAAACATTTACTCCTTGAATAAAACCTTGATGCTAAGTGCATTAGCTTTAGTTTCAGGTTTTAGTGTGTCTGCACAATACTGTACACCAACATTCGCTTCGGGATGTGTTAAAACTACCGGATCTCCAGCTTCTGCTATAATAGACGGAGTTGTTACAACCAATGGTATCACAAACTTTTCAAATACAGGTACAGGTTGTCCTAATACTACAACATCATATTCTGATTATACAGCTACAAACATGGTAGTTACGCAAGATGCCTTTAAGTCTGTAGATGTACAAATCAACTATGATGATGGCGGAACAGGTGCTCTTGGTTATTTGAAGCTTTGGGTTGACTGGAATCAGGATGATGTTTTTGACGACGCTACTGAAAGGGTATTTCCTGCTGTAGCGAATGATCATGCTGTTGGTGGTAGTCTTGGTTCAAGTAAAACTATTAAAGTAGATGTACCTGGTTACGCTAAAAATGGTCTTACCAGAATGAGGATCATGGTTGGTTCTCAGGGGTCTATATGGAATGCCGGATATGATGCATGTGGTTTTCCAAATACAGTTGACGTAGGTGAAGCAGAAGACTACAATTTTGAAGTAGTTAACCCTTGTGTTGCGCCATCTGACATCGATGTGATAGGTATTGACTTTAAAGAAGCAACTATAACTTGGAGATCTGTATTGAATTCAGAGTTCTACGAGTATATTATTACTACTGCAGATACAATTCCTGATCCCGATGTATTTGGTTTTTACTATACTACAGATAGTGTAATGAAAATTGATACATTCCAGTGTGGTGTTAAATACTATGTATTAGTTAGATCTATTTGTGATACTACTGACGTAGGTCCTACACCTCATAAGTGGGATATCTCTGGTTGGTATAGAGATTCATTTACTACAGATGAGTGTTGCTATGATCCTGAAGTTACAATAAGTCAGGTTTCTAGTACGTTTGCATTAGCAAAATGGAACCCTGTTAATACTTCTGTTGGCTATGAGTATGTAGTTAGTACACAAGCTACGGAGCCAACAGGTAAGGGAACTTTTGTACAAACAACTACAGTGCCATTACAAGGCCTGAACCCACGTACTAGATACTATTTCTATCTACGAAGCTTATGTGATCCTACTCCAGAGTCAGGTTGGACATCTGAAACTTTCAAAACCGATCCTCCTCTTACTGTAGGTGGTGTTGATGCAGAAGAGCTTCGTATAGATGCTTATCCTAACCCAATGAGTGATGTATTACACATCAAACTGGACGGTGCAATATCTAGCGGTGCGCAGATCACAATATTTGATATCACAGGAAAAGCTGTTTATCACTCTTCTATTGAGAGCAACTCAATTGAGGTTGATACCAGAAACTTTACATCAGGTATCTATATGATCAAGTATACTGATGCTACACATAATGGTGTAATTAAGATCACTAAATAGTAGCATTCAACATAACTAAAAGATAAAGGGCTCGATTGCGAGCCCTTTATCTTTTTCCATATTAATACTTAAGCTGGTTTACTTCAGTTTGCCTTTATACATAGCTTTGAATCTTTTATATCTAGGTATAGATACATTTCTAACATAAGGGTTATTAGGGTTGTGTTCAATATAGTCTTGATGATAACCCTCGGCTCTGTAGAATGCATCCAGCTTTTTGATCTCCGATATGATGATGTTTTTGTAGGCACCAGACTCTTCCCATCTTTCTTTAGCAGACTCAGCTATTTTCTCTTCCTCTGATGTTTGATAAAAGGCGATCGAACGGTAAGAGCTACCGATGTCTGGTCCTTGTTGATTAGGTGTTGTAGGATCATGAGATGAGAAGAATACATTCATTAGCTCTGCATAGCTGACCTTTTTAGGATCATAATAAACCAATACTGTTTCTGCATGTCCTGTAGTTTCAGTATTTACACGGTCGTATGTAGGGTTGTCGGTGTGCCCTCCTGCATAGCCTGATACTGCACTATCTACTCCTACTACTGATTCAAAAATATGCTCGCTGCACCAAAAGCACCCCTCTGCAAAAGCTGCAATAGCTTTTCCTTTGGGTGGGTTAAGCTTTACTTTATATACATCTTGCTTTGCAGACATATTTGTGGTGCACGCCGAAAGCATTGCTGAAAATATAACTCCTGATAATAATGTTGTTCTGTTCATATCTGTAATTTACTATTACTTACGCAATAGCCGGAAAAATAGGATTTCAGTTAAGAGAGTTTTAACACAGAGTAGCTACCAACTATTTTTTTTACCTTCGCCGCATATATTAATATTGGTTATGACTCCTGAAAAGAAAGTATACGACAGCATTTTAGAAACTATTGGTAACACACCATTGATCAAGCTCAACAAAGTATGTGCAGACTTCCCTTGTCCTGTATATGCAAAGGTAGATTACTTCAATCCCGGTAACTCTATCAAAGATCGTATGGCTGTGAAAATGTTGGACGTAGCTGAAGCAGAAGGTAAAATAAAACCGGGTGGTACTATTATAGAAGGTACATCAGGTAATACAGGTATGGGGCTGGCACTAGCCGCTATTACAAGGGGCTACAAGTGTATATTTACCACAACAGACAAACAGAGTAAAGAGAAAGTAGATATCCTTAAAGCATTTGGTGCTGAGGTGATTGTATGTCCTACTGATGTAGAACCTGAAGATCCTCGTTCTTATTATTCTGTTTCTGCAAGATTAGCAAAGGAGATACCTAATAGCTGGTATGTAAACCAATATGATAACCTGGCTAACCGTCAGGCACACTATGAGCAAACGGGTCCTGAGCTATGGAACCAGACTGAAGGTAAATTAACGCACCTGGTAGTAGCTACAGGTACAGGTGGTACTGTTACAGGTACGGGAATGTACTTAAAAGAGCAAAACCCAAATGTGAAAGTATGGGCTATTGACTCTTATGGTTCTTTATTAACCAAATGGCACCGTACAGGAGAGCTGGATATGAATGAGGTACATCCATATATCGCAGAAGGTCTTGGTGAGGACTTTTTACCAGAGAACTATATCCGCGAAGTGGTTGATCATTTTGAGCAGGTGACGGATAAGGATGGTGCTATAATGGCCCGTAAGATCACGAAAGAAGAAGGTATATTCGTTGGCTATTCTGCAGGTTCTGCTTTGGCTGGTTTAAGGCAGTTAAAAGATAAACTAACTAAAGATGACTTGGTAGTTATTGTATTCCATGACCATGGTAGCCGTTATGTAGGTAAAGTATATAACGACGAATGGATGCTGGACAGAGGTTTCTTAGATGTAGAAACTGTAAACGATCTTTTAGGTGGTTTAGGGCATCGTCGTTTGGTAACGATTACTGAAGAGGAAACAGGAGCAGATGCTATAGCCTTAATGCAGAAGTATGATATTGAACATATACCGGTTATGAAGGGTATGGATGCTATTGGCTCAATCACTCAGGCAGGACTATTCAAAAAGATGATGGAAGATCCTGAAGTGAAGAACAAGAAAATATCTAAGATAAAAGAAGATGTGCTACCTGTAGTTCCATTAGATACACCACTAGAACGCTTGAATAATTACATCAATAAAGATAATGGTGCTGTGCTGGCTAAAGATGATAGCGGACAATATCACATCTTTACCAAGTATGATGTGATCAATGCATTGAGTAAATAATAAAACTGAATAGAAGTATAAAAGCCACCCTATTGGGTGGCTTTTATGTTATTACAAATTGAATGTTTATTCTATCAGAAGTCGCTGAGTGAAAATACCTTCCTCGTGGCTGATATTCAACAGATAAATACCCGACGGTATTTTAGGTAGTGGTACTTCCAAACGCTTTTGAGTAGCATCAATAGTATTGCGTAAGATTACTTTACCTGTAAGGTCAGCAATAGACAGTTGCGCTTGCCCATATTCTTTATCTAGTGTAATGTATACTATATCGTGTGCAGGGTTAGGGGAAACTTTTATCTCGCTAATTGTCTGTTTAGTTGTTACACTGGTAGGGGGTGGCGTACTTTGTGTAGTGTCTGTTAGTTTCCATAATTCATTACCAGAGGTGTCGTATGCTGAAAAGTATAACGAGTTGTTGCAAATGGTGAAATAGCTACCTGGAGAAAACATCGTAGTCCTATCGTACTTTCTTATCACTTCTGTGCCATTTGAGGTGCCATCAGATACCCATAAACCACTATTGCCACTACTGTCTTTCGCTACAAATATTAATTTGTGCTTATAAGCAGTTAAACCTAGCGGACCTGAACCCGACGTGGGATGTGTACTAATGTTTTTTACCATTTTAGTACCATTTGTAGTACCATCTGTTACCCATAGCTCGTGATTATGTACACCATCGTCAGCCGCAAAAAATAATTGACTGTCTACTACTGTTAGTTGGTAAGGGTTAGACGACTTACCAAAGGATGGATTTATTTCTTTTACCAGCTTTGTGCCATTTGTTGTACCGTCAGACTCCCAAAGCTCTACGCCATTAGTGTAGTAAGATGTATCCGAGCCTCCGAAGTACATTTTGCCATTGAACAATACGATATTACTTTCTTTACCAAAAACACTACCTACGCCTACTTCTGCTATAAATTTGGTGCCAACATCCGTTCCGTCAGACTCAATTAAGCCATGTTTTTGGTTAAGGAACCCCGTGTAGTATAGTTTGTTGTTATACACTATGATGTGGTTTATATAGCTATGTGGTAAACCCTGCACGGCGTCAATGACCATTTTAGTTCCATTAGTTGTACCATCAGTTACCCACAGCTCTCTACCATGTGTATCATCCAAAGCTGTAAAGTATATTTTGTTATTATACGCTACAAAATGGGAAGGTTGTGAACCTTTAATACCTGTATTAATGTCTTTAAGCAATACGGTGCCATTTGTGGTACCGTCAGTTACCCATAGCTCTTTTCCATGAGGTCCATCATCGGCAGTGAAGTATATTTTATTACCTATGACAGCACTAGAGGGTGCATTTGTATTAATTGAATAGGGAGAGCCAGTATATATGTCTTTCAACAACTGCGTGCCATTTGCTGTTCCGTCGGATATCCATGGTTCAAATCCATGTGTCTGATCATTGGATATAAATATAGAACTACCATTAAGCACACCCAATAGTGCACCTGTACTACTCATTGTACCGTTTACTATGTCTTTAGTCATTTTGGTGCCTGCCAGTGTACCATCACATGTCCATGGTTCTATCCCATGAATACCATCAGTAGCAGAAAAGTGAAGCACAGTATCTACTGCAACTAAACCACTAGGTCGTGCACCACTGCGATGGTTGATAACAAACTGCTCTAAAGTATATTGAGCGGTAGAAGTGTAGCCCGTTAAAAAAATACTTGCTGTGAATCCAGCAGCTAATAATTTTCTGAACATAATTTATAGGTTTATAATGTTATATAAATATAGTAATATATTTAATGCAAACTCTGTCTTAAACTGATAAAAGGCTTCCCTATTATGCTTTTTAATTTGTGCTTAATAAGGGTATACCATTACAATACTGAAGACTAGCGGCTTTATATTACTACCTTTGCAACCTAATGAGTAGTCCTTTTATAAAAAGAATGTGGCAAAAGCCACCGGTATTGTTCCCATGGGTGGCAGTATTTCATGTAGGTATATTATTATACATGATCTATGATTCAATAGTAGACCCTATAGGAGGCTTAATACTCATGCAGCCTTTTTTAATGCTGCTGTATACTATAAGCTGGATATTTTGTTGCGATTTGAAAAAGTGGGCAGCATTATCATACTTAGGGCTTACTACACTCAACCTGATACTAAGGTTTACGCTCAGTGATAATATGGACAGAACATACTTTACAGATGTTTTATTTCCTGTAGATATGCTTTTTACATTTTTTATTATGTTCTACTTCAAAAAGTTTGACTAATGAAGCAACGTACGGTGAATGATATGATGGGTAGGCAGGTAAGCTTCAACTATTACCCTGAAAGAATTGTAAGTGTGGTTCCTTCACAAACAGAACTGCTATACGATCTTGGTTTGGATAATGAAGTGGTAGGTATCACAAAGTTTTGCGTTCATCCTAATGATTGGTTTAGAAATAAAGAAAGAGTAGGAGGGACTAAAAAGCTGGATATAGAGAAAATAAAAGCCTTAAAGCCAGACCTGATAATAGCTAACAAAGAGGAGAATGAGCAAGCCCAGATCGAGGAGTTAGCAAAAGATTTCCCGGTATGGATAAGTGACATCAATAACCTACCTGACGCATTACAAATGATACAGATAGTAGGTATGATGACGGGGATGGAAGGCAGAGCAAATACGCTGGTAGAAGAGATAGTTCAAGGTTTTAACGACTTGCACAAAGCCAATACGCCCAAACGTGTAGCTTATTTTATATGGAAAGATCCGTGGATGAGCATCGGTCATGATACATTCATTCATAGCATGATAAAGACTATGGGCTGGCAGAATGTACTGGCAGAAGAAACTCGCTATCCTGAAGTGAAGCTGGAAGATTTAAAAAAGTATAACCCTGAATATATCTTACTGTCTTCAGAGCCATTTCCATTTAAAGAAAAACATATCGAAGAGGTAAAAGCTATTTTGCCCGACGCAAAAGTCCTACTTGTAGATGGTGAAATGTTTAGCTGGTATGGCAGCAGACTGAAAAAAGCAGTTGCGTACTTACAAGAACTGATTGCAGACCAGCAGAACTAATAACTACATATTTAGAAGTCTGTCTCGATAAACTTAGCAGGCAACGGTCTTAGCTTGATCACACCTAGCTTATTAAAGAGAAGTATGATCGGGTAGATTGGATCCAACTCATACTTTTTCATGCCAAAGTTTGGATGTGATGCTCTTTTGTGGTGATTGTTATGATACCCTTCACCTAGCATAAATACATCTAAAGGCATGAGGTTTACAGCTGTACTCTTTAGCTTGAAGTTCTTATAACCATACTTATGTGCATACCAGTTGATGATAGCGCCATGTATTGGCCCCATAAGGAAGTGTATAGGAAGTAATAAGAACATCCACCAGGCTGTAGCAAACTGTATGTAAAAAGCTATATAAAGGACACCCCAGAAAATTCTTGATGGCCAGCTGTGAGCAAACTCATTAAACCCACGCCAGTCAGGTAGATTTTTAGTGAACCTGTCTTCTACGTCAGCTTTATAAAGGTTGATGCTGGTATATACCACTTTTGTATGCCACATCATGGCAAACACATTAGGGAAATGTAATGGCGAATGCGGATCTTTATCTGTATCTGCATAAGCATGATGCATGCGGTGCATAATAGCATATGCCCTTGGGCTTAAGTAGGAAGAACCTTCTGTTATCCACGTAAATATGAAGAAAAAACGCTCCCAGCCTTTACTCATTGTAAATGCTCTGTGTGCTCCATAACGATGCTGAAAGAACGTTTGAGAGAACAAAGAAAGGTACCAGTGGGCAATAAAAAATATTAAAATCGGCATCCGCAGCTAAAATTCATTTTGTAATGGTGTGCAAAGATACTACTTTCTTGTCTCTGATAAGCCATAAAAATTGACTTATCAGGGCTTTGGGACATGATTTATATCATAAAACATGGGTAGACCTTTCGATTGTACATGATCGCGCTCTTTATTAGCTCCGGGACTCTCTGCTAATAATAATAATCCTTCACATTTATCTATCACAGCCATAGATATAGCCATGATACCCGTATAGCTATCCGTTTTAGCATACTTCACAATAGGTAAGGCTGCATTTACACCTATTATAGGTATATGCCCCATTTCCAGTAGTTGTGCGGCTGCTCGGTTTAATACATCAAGATTTTCCTGTCGTTGTTCTTCCGTATCGGCAGAGTATGGTCCTGCTACTCCTATTATCATAACGCTTAATTTATAGAAATATAAATTTAAAGGAACTACGTACATATTGTTTAATTTCATCACAACTAAATTCAACACTATGCTATTTTCCGGATTAAGAACAGTGGTATATATGGTTCCCGATTTGAAGACAGCTACAGAGTGGTACTCCAAGATACTAGGTGTAGTACCATACTTTGATACGGACTTCTACGTAGGGTTCAATGTAGGTGGCTATGAGTTAGGGCTCCACCCTGAAAAAGAAAGTGGTCAGGAAAAGACAGCTAATGTGTTTTCTTACTGGGCAGTAAAGAATGTAGAGGAAATGTATCAAAGGTTGTTAGGTGAAGGTGCGACTGAGCTGGAAAAGCCAACAAATGTAGGAGAGAATATCATATTAGCGGCAGTAAAAGATCCCTGGGGCAATGCCTTTGGTATAATTGACAATCCGCATTTTAAAGTCGAGTCGTAAGGTTTAAAACACTTAATAAACAAGAATAGGGATGGACGAAGTAACTATAATGGGTATTGCCGCACAGCTAAGAAAGCCACATGGTGAGTGGGCGGAGAATACGGGGGAGTTCATGAATAAAGGTAATGAGCTATTGAACAGACGCGCTATTGAAGAACTTAATGTAACAGATGGAGATGTTGTTTTGGAAATCGGTATGGGTAATGGATACTTTGCAGGAGATATCATATCACAAGCTGATAATGTAACCTACTTCGGTTGCGATTATTCTCAGGAGATGGTAGATGCTTCTAACAGGAAGAACGTAGAACATATAGTATCAGGTAAGGCAACATTTGTATGTGGTAATGCAGATACAATGCCTTTTGATGATAATACATTTGACAAGATACTGACTGCTAATACGATATACTTTTGGGATGATGTAGCGAAGACATTCTCTGAAATAAAAAGAGTGCTGAAAGCTAGCGGGAAGCTGGTTATAGCTGTTCGGCCGGAGGCGCTAATGAAAACCTACCCAATGACCAAGTATGGTTTTACTACCTATACTGCAGAACGGTTACAAAAATTAATAACTGACAATGGTTTTGAGGTTATCAATGTAAGGGAAGAAGAAGAGCCTGCTCAGGAAATGAACGGACAAGAGTTGAAGCTGGCTTCGTTGATAGTTAGTGCAATCAATAATGGCGACTAATAGCCGCCATTATTGATAAGTAAATTATATAACTACATTGATCATCTTGCCCGGAACGTAAATAAACTTACGTAGTGTTTTACCTTCCATCCATTTCTGCACCACTTCATTTGCCAGTACTTCTTGCTCTATCTCAGCCTTGTCTTTGTCTAACGGAAACTCCATCTCCGTTCTTGGCTTACCGTTGATAGCAATAGGGTAGTTCTTGGTGTTTTCTACCAGATATTTATCATCATGTTGCGGATAAGCAGCATCTACCACACTGGTGTCATGCCCGAAGCTATGCCACAGCTCTTCGGCAAAGTGTGGCGCAAAAGGTGCTATCAGTACAGCTAACGGTTCAAGTATTTCTTTCTTATGGCAGTTAAGTCCCGAAAGCTCGTTCACGCATATCATGAACTGACTTACGGATGTATTAAACGAGAACTGCTCTATATCACTGTTGATCTTCTTGATGGTCTTGTGCAATATTTTTAGCTCCGCTTCTGTAGCTTGTTCATCTGTTACTATCCAACCTTTTTGCTCATCGTTATATAGTCGCCACATTTTTTTCAGGAAGCGGTGTACCCCTTCTATACCTTTAGTATCCCATGGCTTGCTTACATCTATCGGTCCGAGGAACATTTCATACATGCGGAAAGTGTCTGCACCATACTGCGCTACAATATCATCTGGGTTGACAACATTGTAATAACGCTTAGACATTTTTTCAATTTCTGTTCCGCAGATGTATTTGTCATTTTCAAGGAGGAACTCTGCATCAGCATATTCAGGTCTCCACTTTTTAAATGCCTCTATATCCAGCTCTGTACCATTCACCATATTTACATCAACATGAATCGGATCTACACTATAGTCCTTTTTAAGTCCGTGAGATACATATTGATTGCTACCACTTACTCTATATACAAATCTTGAGCTACCCTGTATCATGCCTTGGTTGATGAGCTTTTTAAACGGCTCGTCAAAGTTGATATGTCCCAGATCATGCAGTGCTTTCGTCCACATACGGCTATACAGTAGGTGTCCTACAGCATGCTCTGTACCACCTATGTATATGTCTACCGATTGCCAGTAGTCTGTAGCTTTCTTGCTCGCAAACTCTTCATCATTATGCGGATCCATATATCTCAGGAAGTACCAGCTACTACCCGCATAGCCCGGCATAGTATTCGTTTCTCTGCGTAGCGGACTGTCTTTTGCAGGAGTCAGGTTTACCCACTCTTCTATGTTAGCTAATGGCCCCTGACCTTCTGGTCCTGGTTTGTAGCTGTCTACATGAGGTAGCTCTACAGGTAGCTGATTGATGCCTTCATCCAGCTCATCAATAGCATAAGGCGTATGCGCAGTATATACTATCGGGAAAGGCTCTCCCCAATATCTTTGTCTGCTAAAGCCTGCATCACGTAGCTTGAAGTTTACTTTAGCAGTGCCAATATTTTTCTCCTCAATGGCTTTTACCGCAGCTTCTATAGCTTGCGGCACTTCTTTTCCACTGAGGAAGTCGCTATTCTCAATAGTGCCTGCTTTATCGCTATATGCTTCTTCTCCGTTATAGTTATCACCAAATACGTTGGTAATAGGTATGTTGAAGTGCTTAGCAAAAGCATGGTCTCTATCATCTCCACTAGGTACAGCCATAATAGCGCCGGTACCATATCCTGCAAGTACATATTCAGATATCCATATCGGAATCTCCTTACCACTAAATGGGTGGATGGCATAAGCTCCTGTGAAGGCTCCTGTTATCTGCTTCACTTCTGTCATGCGCTCACGCTCGCTGCGGCTTTGTACGTACTCTTTGTACTTGTTTACTTCTGCCTGTTGCGCATCATTTGTTATAGCATCTACAAGATCATGCTCGGGTGCCAGTACCATAAAGTCAACCCCGAAAATAGTATCAGGTCTTGTCGTGAATACTTTTATAGTATCATCATTGTCCTTGATGTTGAAACTTACTTCTGCACCTTTACTTTTCCCTATCCAGTTGCGCTGCATTTCTTTCATGGCATCTGTCCAGTCAAGATTGTCAAGGCTGCTCAATAGTCTGTCTGCGTATTCGGTAATGCGTAAGAACCATTGGCTCATACGTTTTTTTACCACAGGATGTCCGCCACGCTCGGATACGCCATTTACCACCTCATCATTTGCCAGTACAGTTCCCAACGCTTCACACCACCATACTTCTGCATAGCTTAGGTAGGCAAGGCGATACTGCATCAATATATCGCGCTGCTCAGTTTCGTCTTTTGCATTCCATTCTTCAGCTGAGAAGTTTAATGATGCATCTTCAGGGCAAGTGTGATTACCGTTACCGTCTTTTTTGAATACAGCTATCAGCTCGCTTATTGGTTTTGCTTTTTGCTCATGCCTGTCGTACCAGCTATGGAATAGTTGCATGAATATCCACTGTGTCCATTTGTAGTATTTAGGATCACTGGTGCGCACTTCACGGCTCCAGTCATAGCAGAAGCCTATATTATCTAATTGCTGACGATAACGTTTTATATTCTGCTCTGTAGTAACAGCAGGGTGCTGACCTGTTTCTAAGGCATATTGTTCTGCAGGTAGACCAAAAGCGTCATAGCCCATAGGGTGCAATACATTATAACCGCAATGGCGTTTGTAGCGGGCAAGAATGTCAGAAGCTATGTAGCCCAGCGGGTGACCAACATGCAGGCCTGCCCCACTCGGGTAAGGGAACATATCCAGTACATAGTACTTAGGCTTATCGCTGTCGTTACTTACTTTGTAAACTTCTTTTTCTTTCCAATATTGCTGCCACTTTTGCTCAATATCGCGGTGTGCGTACTCCATGTAGTTATCGTTCTGTATACTTATAATGGGTGGCAAAAATACAAAACGACAGGACTATTTCCCGAACTGAAAAAGAAATGGGTGTTGCGTTACTCTAAGGTCTCTACATTAGTGCCTTTGTAGTAATACTTCGGTGGGTCGTAATGGAAGAAGAAGTTCATTTTGCATACATCCTCACCATATTCCATTTTAGTGCCAAACAGCCCGCATTTTACATCTATCGGCATTACCCATATAGAGCTTAGCTGCGAGTTGAGCTCGAACGAGCTGATGTAGTACACAGCGGCCTCATTATTCTTAGAAGCTTTGCCCAGCATTTTCAAATTACTATCAACTGCTATCTGCACTATGCGAATACCATTGATAGTATCAGGAATATCTTGCAGGTAGCGCTGCTTAGAGATATAGATGGTTTTAGTATTAGCTGTAACTCTGCTTGAAGCTATTACACCTAGTTCGCCCTTATTACCTAATGTAAGCTCTTCTATAGCAAACTTGTGGCAGTCTTTTATGAAAGATCCTTCCCATTTCTTTACACTGTCTTCTTCAGCACCATATACTATCGTTGCCAGCGGGAATATCAATAATAAGAGTAATAGCTTTTTCATACTGCCAATTTAACACAAGATTTTTACTTTGCAGCTATGTTCAGTTATTGGGAGCAACAGAGCTTTATTAACTACGGTCATATAGTCGTAGGCGCAGGCATAGTAGGGCTGAGCACAGCTATTGAGATCAAAACAACATTTCCTGATGCTGATGTTTTGGTATGTGAACGTGGTTTTTTGCCTACAGGTGCCAGTACTAAAAATGCAGGTTTTGCCTGTATGGGTAGCGTTACAGAGCTATTAGACGACTTAAGCACCATGTCAGAAGGTGAGGTATTGACTCTTTTTGAACAACGCAAAAAGGGACTCAGTATTTTGAGAAACAGGCTAGGTGATGACAATATCGGCTACAAAGAAAACGGTAGCTATGAGTTAATAAATGAAGAGGAATTACATGCATTAGAAAAGATCGACTTTCTAAATCAGTTATTACTCCCGATTAATAAGCAGGCATCGTTTAAACTCAATAATACGAAGATTAAAGAGTTTAGCTTTTCTACCAGGCATGTAAAAGCAATGATTGAGAACCTCTGCGAAGGAGAGTTGCATACAGGCAAAATGATGAAGTCTTTATTAGCATATGCTTTACAGCTAGGAGTAGAAGTGAAGACCGGCGTAGAGGTACAAGGGTTTGAAGAGGAAGTCGATAGAGTAGCAATTATGGTAGCAGACCCTGTTAGTCAACATACCATCACTCTTAGCTCAGATACGTTGTCGATATGCACTAATGCTTTTACTTGTAAGCTCATACCTAATGCTGATTTGAAGCCGGGCAGAGGGCAGGTATTGATAACCAAGCCTGTTGATGGTTTAAAGTTCAAAGGTGTGTTCCATTTTGATAAAGGATATTACTATTTCAGAGCAATAGATGGACGTGTGCTTATCGGTGGTGGTAGAAACTTAGACTTTTCTGCAGAGGAGACTACAACTTTCAATACATCAGGAATGATACAAACTCATTTAGAACAAAAGCTAAGAGGAGTTATTCTACCTAACACCTCATTTGAAATAGATCAAAGATGGTCGGGTATCATGGCATTCGGAGATAGTAAACAGCCCGTGATACAAGCATTCTCTAATAGAGTGTACGGTGCTTTCCGTATGGGAGGTATGGGAGTGGCCATAGGTAGTGAGGCAGGGCGAGCCTTAGCTCATCTCATTCAGTCGTCTCACTAGCTCATTCACAGGTAGGCCAACTACGTTATAGTAATCGCCATCTATTTTGCTGATGCCGGTCACACCTATCCATTCTTGTATTGCATATCCACCTGCTTTGTCAAAAGGCTTATAAGTTCTTATATAATGCTCTATCTGTTCTTGAGACAGTTCATTGAAGTATACCTCGGTCATGGAGGAAAAGCTTTGAGACTCTCCGCCTTCCTGTATGCACACTCCACTTACCACTTTATGCATATTACCTGATAGTTGTTGTAGCATGTGCATGGCGTCTTGCTCATTTCTGGGTTTGCCCAATATCTTGTTATCAAGTATTACTACTGTATCAGCGGCTATTACAATTGAGTTAGGGTGTTCAGGTGCTATGGTCTCTGCTTTTTGTCTCGCAAGAAATTCTGGTACCTCTTCCGGTGCCATGTCTACAGGAGGTGTCTCATCTATATCAGCAACTTTTATGTCAAAAGTTACTTCTGCCATTTCCAGTAGCTGCTTTCTTCTTGGCGATTGTGATGCTAGTATTATATGTTTACCCATTCGTTTGAAAATAATAAATAACAAGCGATACTATGCCTAGTATCATAATGATCTTTAATCCTCTGCTTTCTTTATGATAATGCTTTGTTGTAGCCTTTTTAGGCAAATAGCATAGCCATATCATAATAGGTAGCGCCAGCCCTGCAAGAGTATAAAGACCTAAAGTGTACCATTGCTCATTCAGTAGCTTAAAGGCACCTGCAATTAAAGGCAATACAGTACAAATTCCAAGAATTTGTATAAACCTTACACTTTTCAGTAACCCCCATTTTATAGGCATGGTCACACAGCCTTGCTCTGCATCGCCTTTAAAGTCTTCCATGTCTTTTACTATCTCGCGCATCCATGTAAGCATAAAAGCGAAGTAAGCGTATGTACCTAATACCCAAACAGGGTTAGGTATCAATTGTTGACCACTATAAATGAAAAAGTCCTCAAGCAGATAATGTCGTATAGCATTCTCATATAACATGAGTGTAACGATAGTGAGTGCCGTGAGTATAGACACCACCACATTACCGATCATGAACTCTCGCTTGAACTTGGTAGAATAAAACCACAGTAAGGCTGTACAGCATACTTGTACTGCTATAAAGCTGTAATGGCCTGCTCTGCGTGCTACTATGATAGCTAAGAAAATAGCACCAATATTCAGTATGCTATGTACTACTATAGCCCACTTCATAGGTATTTTCTTCTCCAGTACCAGTTTTTCAGGTCTGTTGATGATATCTATTTTAACATCGAAGTAGTCGTTGATGATATAACCTGCCGCAGCTATTAGTACTGTTGAAATAGAAAGTAACAAAAAGTTACTCCAGTTAAGCACTACAGGTACGGTTGAGTAGTGCTTCATAGGCATGATCACGCAGCCCCACGCAAATAGTTGCGTCAGAAAGATGATGATCAGATTCTGCCAGCGAATAAGCTTTAGCCAAGCCATCATATATGAATTAACCCCAGTTAGCAGGGTCTTTACGCCAATCTTCCAGCGATGTTTTTTGCTCAGCAGTTATCAGGTTCTGCTCTTCGCATACTTCCATAAGTGCCTGATAATTACTGATAGTATGTAGTGGTACTAATGCATCGTCCATAGCTTTCTGCGATGCATCAAATCCATAAGTGAATAAAGCACACATACCTACAACATTACCGCCTGCTTCACGTATAGCATCCACAGCTTGCAAGCTGCTCTTGCCTGTAGATACAAGGTCTTCTATCACCACTACTTTTTGTCCTTCTTCCAACACGCCTTCTATCTGGTTGCCCATGCCATGAGCTTTTGGCTTACTACGCACGTATATAAAAGGTAGCTTTAATAAGTCTGCAGCCATAGTGCCGTGTGGTATACCTGCCGTAGCAACACCAGCTATCACATCTGCATCAGGGTAGTGTTCTAAAACCATGTTAGCAAGTTCACTTTTTACAAAGTCTCTTACATATGGGTAAGACAGAACTTTTCTGTTGTCACAATAAACTGGAGATTTCCAACCCGATGCCCAACTATATGGTTCTTGCAGGTTGATTTGCAATGCTTTAATTTGCATTAATTTTTCGGCAAAATGCTTTTGAGTACTCATAACCGCTCAAACCTACGGCAAAACCGTAATTTTACAAACATCCTGTACATGGACTTTGCACAAAAAGTATATATCAATAACAAACCATTGGTGCTAACCACCGATGCTGAAGCCTATATAGAAAAAAATCCTATAGCAGGAGGGTATATCAGGTTTGTGGGGGCGTTCCCTAGAAATTACCGATTAGCCATACAACATATCAATAAAGCCGGTACGCTCGGCGCCATCATAGAAGACTTCTCAGAAAAGTCTTTATTTGAAGAGCTGCATGAGTTCTACACGCCTATTGATGCGGGTGGGGGCGTTGTGCTGAATGAGGATAATGATGTGCTGATGATATATCGCAGAGGTAAATGGGATTTGCCTAAAGGTAAGCTAGATGACGGAGAGTCTATTGATGAGTGCGCATTACGTGAAGTGAGTGAAGAAACAGGACTTAAAAAGCTAAAGCTGGGTGAAAAGATATGTGATACCTATCATGTATACACACAAAAAAATCAAAACCTCTTGAAGCGCACTGCCTGGTACAAAATGAAAGGTACCGCAAAAGAAACTCCTGTTCCTCAGGCTGAAGAGAATATTCAAGAAGTAAGGTGGGTATCTGAAGATGACCTTGCCCCGTTGGTCTACAAGTCTTACGATGCCATAAGAGAGGTGATGAAAACAGCAGGGGTAAAATGGTAAGTCATTAAATACTATAAAATTAAAAAGAGGAGCTTAGCTCCTCTTTTTAATTAATTCGTGATCTGTATCGTTTGCCTGTGTATAGCCCCTTGTTCACTTATTATACTAATGTAGTAACTACCACTAGGTACAGATGGCAATGGTATGGTATTAGCTCCTTTGGTTAACGGTACTGCTAATACTCTTTGTCCTGTAATGTTATACATTTCCGCCGATGCACCTACTTGTTGGATGTTTACATTCAAATGGTCTGATGCAGGGTTGGGGAATACTGATATTTGACTTTTGTTATCCATCGGTGCCACGTCAGTAAATTGTATTGTTGCTTTATGTAGCTCTTTTATAATACCGTCTAGAATGATGGGGTTGCTAACGCTATCTTGGTTGGTAAGTACAGATATACTTACACCAGAGGTTTTGTCTGCAAGGTTTTCGTTAATGAAGCCAAATAAAGTCCCACCGTGGGTAATGATGTCTCTGTTGTTCATAGAGCGACCGAATATGCCTAGCCCATAGTCTAAACTGAAGTTTATCTGAACAAAGGTTTGCATTTCTGTCATAGAAGCGTTGTTAAGCAATTTGCCTTCTACTAATAAGTTCCAGAATCTGGCATTGTCTTTCGCAGTAGATACGATACAGCCGGCAGTGCTTGCTAAGCTAAGGTATGCATTGTGAGAGTAGTTATGAACAACCTCTAGGTCTTGCATTGCCGACCCACTATTTAGTACGTTAGACCATGAATGAGGCATAGTACCAGTTGTTGGTATTTCTTGAGGGAAAAAATAAGTATTGTTAAGCCCATTAGGAGTTAATATTTCGTCTCTAAAAACAGTATGCAATTGCTTACCTGTTACAGCTCTAATTACTAGCCCTGCTACCGTATAGTTAGTATTGCAATAATTAAAATTACCACCTGGAGAACCAACAGGGGCTTTTACCAAACTAAGAACCGTATCAATAGGATATATCTGTGTATATGGCGGTACAATAAAATTGTTAATGTCACTATTGTCAGTCCAGCTGTATAGTCCGCTAGTGTGGTTTAATAATTGTCTAACAGTAATATTGCCCGGAATATTTTTATGTTGTACCCATTTACCTATAGTATCATCAAGGTCTAGCTTACCTTGTTCTTGTAGTTTTAGCAATATTACAGCAGTAAATGTTTTGGTATTACTGCCTATAGCTAAATGATGACCTTTAGTCAGCGGAAAGTAATCATGAGATACGCCATAACCACGCTCCCAGATACCTTCGTTAGGTATTACTATCGATGCTGATGCACCTTTAATATTATGTTTTTTGCATAGGCTGTCAAGTAGATTGTCTAGTGTCATTTTATGCGCAGGCGATATTTGAGCTTGCGTAGATAATGTTGTTAATACAACTACTAAGGATAAAATTATTTTTTTCATAAAAATTGATTTTGCTATTAGTACGCCACAAAGGAATGAGACACTGAAGGGTTTGTAAAAGGAATTCGACCAAGTGGGGGATATTTTCGACTAAATAGGATATCCAGTTTTGTCGAATAAAAACAAGGTTTTGTCTATATTAATTGCAGGTTAACGTATAGCAACGTTTTTTGCAGCGTAACCACCATTTTGATACATGAAACAATTCAGTAAATGGTTAGGAAGTAGATTGGCCAGAAATATAATTTTTTGGCTTGTGGTCTTTTTGTTTGTAATGGAACTAAATAATAACACACATTCCTACGACAAGAGTGTCTACTTCTTTTTAAAAGTCATAACAACATCATTGCTGTTACTGCTTACAGTAATCAATAATTTTGTGCTTATACCCCGTACGCTTGCTAAAAAACGTTATTGGACCTATGGTGTTTTGGCAATATTACTAGTATTCTTATTCGCTGTAATATATGTATTGTTCTTCAAGCAAGTGCAGATTGTTTATCCTTACATGAATGTATATGACGTAAGCTTACTTACGTCGCCGGTAGGCAGTAGCTACTCTTTGTCAGAGATATTGTTCGAAGTGCAGTCTTTTGCTATGGGACTTGGTATATGGGTGGCTGCCTTTATCATGGCGTGGTATATGAATGCTTATAACGAGAAGGAAAGGCAGGTGACTTTAGCACTACAAAAGCAAACAGAGACAGAGCTTAGTTTGCTCCGAAATCAAATAAGCCCTCATTTTTTATTCAATACCCTCAACAATATTTATGGATTGGCATTAAAAAAGTCTGATGCTGCACCGGAGTCTATATTAAAGCTTTCAGAGTTGATGAGGTATATGCTTTATGAGTCTAATGAGAAAACCGTATTCTTCTCTCAGGAAAAAACTATTATACATGCCTACATAAATATGGAGTTGCTCAGGTTGCAAAATGCTGATGGTATAACATATAATATAGAGTCGGACAGGGATTATAGCTTACCACCATTATTATGGTTACCCGTATTGGAAAATGTGTTTAAGCACGGAACAAGAATGATAACCGATAAGTATCAGGTAGACTTCAACTTTAGTATTATTAATAACAAACTGCTTATCTCTAGCTCAAATACTTATAAAGAAGGATTGGCAACACATGAAGGTGGAGTGGGGTTGAGCAATCTTCGTAAAAGGTTGAGTATATTATATCCTGACAAGCATAGTATAGTGGACGATAAAACTAACGGTACTTATTCTATAACGGTAAATGTTCAGCTAGCTTAAATGTCTGATTTGAATATTATAATAGCAGATGACGAGCCAATTGCCAGAGACATACTGCAGGAGTATACCTCTAAGCTGCAGGATGTAAATGTTGTAGGTGTTTGTAAAAATGCGTTAGAAGTTTTTAGCCTCTTGAATAAGGAAAAAGTAGACCTGTTATTACTGGATATCAATATGCCTGAGATAACAGGAATTGAATTATTGAAGACACTAAGAGAGCCTCCTTTAGTAATATTTACCACAGCTTATGCTGAGTATGCTGTAGAAAGTTATGAGCTGAACGCACTCGATTATTTACTCAAGCCTATTTCATTTGACAGGTTTGTTACTGCAATAAATAAAGCAAAAGACAATAAGATTAAAGTTGCTGATTCCACTGGCAATGATGATAAGTCAATATTCATGAAGTCTGATGGTAAGTTGGTAAAAGTAGAGCTGGCACAGCTGATACTTATTGAAGCTTTAAAAGATTACGTGAAGCTGCATACTATTGATAAGACTATTATAGTGCATAGTACTATGAAGTATATGGAAGAACAGCTCTCAAGCTATCAAAGCTTTTTAAGAGTGCACAAATCCTATATAGTAAATGTAGGTTTTGTAGAAGAGTTGGAAGGTAACATGCTCAAACTTAAGGAGCACAGAGTAGTTGTAGGTAGTACATACAAGGACAAGATCAACGATATTATAGGACGTAATAGGTTGATTTAAATATCAAACACTCCTTTTGTCATAGCTGTGTAATAAAGCCCCTCTTTTCCCGATTATTGCAATGCTTTTCCTGAATTATGAACCTCATTGAAAAATGTCCATAGTACATTTGTGACATAATAATTCTTGCTCTCAATTGACCCCGTGGTCAGCCAATTAAAATATTTAGAGATACTGCATTGACTTTGACATGTGCTGTTGCACTGAATAATGATCTGTATATATGAAAATTAACGTTCGTTTACCTCATGTGATACACGCACTTTAAGTCCTTGCAAAACTCGTGATGAGCTAGTTGTGTAGCTGTGCGATAACTGTTGATGAGAGCAAGAATTCAATAAGTGTCTAGGCTATGCAGCCGGCCATCACCCAAGCGGTGATTTAGTAAAACGTATACTTAAATAAATAGAAAATGAGAAAACAATTACTTTCAATGCTACTAGTAGCAGGTGTTTCAGCTAGCGCATTCGCGCAGACTGTAAATGATCAGGTGGAGATAGGCGCTGGCTATGCCAATCAGGTATGGTACAGCATGGCTAACGATGAGCAAGGTACAGAGCCTAAAGACAACTGGGACTTAGCTTTTGACATGGTAGAGATCACGTCTACGATTAGGATCAACTCTGAGTCTGGCGTGATGCTATGGAACTATCCTAAAGGCAATTATTCAGCTTGGAATAGTGTAGATACTGCAGGGTTAAGCGGATGGATGCCTCGTTATAACTCAGATACTTCATGGACGTATGGTGCTATGGGTAGATATGCTGACCCGAATAACTCATTCGATTTAGACTGGGGTACTTATGATATGACTAGCCATCAGGTGCTTGGTGATTCTATTTATATTATTAAGCTGACAAATGGAGACTTTAAGAAACTGTTTATAGAAAAGAGGGCTAGCGGTAAGTACACTTTTAAGTTTGCTAACATAGATGGCTCTGACGAAAAAACAGGTTCTATCGACAAGGCTAACTATTCTACCGAAAATTTTGGTTACTACTCACTTGTGAATAATAAAGACCTGGATAGAGAACCTGCACGTAATAGTTGGGATCTGGTATTTACACAATACACAGGTTTTGTGCCGATAGCTTATACGGTTACAGGTGTGTTGCACAATAGAGGTGTTCGTATAGCACGTGCTGAGAATATTGCTAATGTAGCTACTTATAAGAGCTGGCAAGCGCATACTATGATGAGCGAGATCAATACTATTGGCTACAACTGGAAGAGTTTTTCAGGAGGCGGTTATAGTATAAAAGATTCACTGGTCTTCTTTGTGAAAGATGTAGATGACGCCATATGGAAATTGGTGTTTACAGGTTTTGAAAGCAGTACAGGTAAGTATGAGTTCTCTAAAGAAAAAGTAGAAGCTACAAGTGTTTCAAATATCAACGGAGACCGTATGGCTACTCTGGCAGTATACCCTAATCCTTCTCTTGGCAGCAATACAACACTTGTATACGACTTCGATAAAAATATGAGTAATGCTGTAGTAGAAGTGTATGATATGGCTGGTAGAAATGTGCTAAGAAGCAGTTTGGAAACATCAGTAGGGCTACATCAATATGTAATACCTGCAGGATTGTTGCAAAGCGGAATATATTCTGTAGCAGTAACGGCAGATGGCCAAAAACTGACACAGAAACTAATTGTCAAATAAAGGTGGTTAATAAGTTTTGACTATTGTATATCTATTCTGTATAGCCCGGCTTTATAGCCGGGCTTCTTATTTTAACACTTCAGGAGCTTACCTTAACAAGGCTGCAACATTCATACCCTTAACTTTGTAGAGTTAACTAATATTTTGCCGATGATGGGAAAAGCTACTTCAATAAGCAGTGCAAAGAATGTTCGTGACGGCGTACAAATTTTTCGCAGTCGTAAGACATTGTGGTGCATGCTCCGTGCTGTATGGAAAGGCGAGTATAGATTCTCTTTCTTTACGAGTGCAGTAATTGTATTCGGACTACTTTATGTATTTATCCCTCTGGATTTTGACTGGATACCATTTATAGGTTGGGTGGATGACGCCTTCGTTATCTTTTTGGTAATAAGACGATTACACAAGGAAACATTCCGCTTTAACAGGCACAAAGCTATGGAGCGTAAAAGGTCTTAAGATAGACTTATACCTTGATCTCTTTAGGTACAAAATGGCTTACATCGCCACCGTTACGGATAACATCTCGTACTATAGTAGATGATACTGTAGAATACTCCGGCGCACAGGTTAGGAATATAGTTTCTACCTCTGGTGCTAGCGTACGGTTCATGTCCGCTATTGCCTTTTCATACTCAAAGTCTGCTATATAGCGTATGCCACGCATCATATAGTTGGCACCTACTTCTCTACAGTAGTTTATAGTAAGGCCTGTATAGTTGGTCACTTCTACGGTAGGATATTCTTTAAATATTTCCTGTATCCATTCAGTACGCTGCTCTACGGTGAACATCGGGGTTTTATTCGCATTCACGCCAATAGCAATTATGAGTTTATCAAACATAGGTATAGTACGTTTGATAACATCTACATGACCCAATGTCATAGGGTCAAATGTTCCGGGAAATAAACATATTTTTTCAATAGCAGTCATGTGCTTGGTTGTGTAAAATAACTGAATACCGTAGTTCCGTAGTTCTTCATCTTCAGGAAACGCTCGTGCTGCTGATAATCATTTCTTGGTGTATGTTCCAATACAAATATACCACCAGGTGCTAACATCTCTTTTTCAAACAACAATATCGGTATATCATCTATGTTTTGCAAGGCATACGGAGGACCGGCAAATATGAAATCATATTGCTCAGTACTTTGTTTCATGAATTTGAATACCTCTCCTTTAATGATCTTGAACTTATCAGCTATGTCTAGCTCTTTCACAGTCTTATTAATGAAAATGATATTTCCTCTATCCTGCTCTATAAGCGTCAGGTCTCCTGCGCCACGAGAGGCAAGCTCATAGCTTATACTACCCGTGCCACCAAATAAGTCGCATGTTTTTATACCATCAACATCTATCATGTTGATCAGCGTATTGAATAAGCCTTCTTTTGCTATGTCTGTTGTTGGTCTGGCAGGGGTCTTTGCAGGCGGTGTAAACCTTCTGCCTCTGAACTCACCTCCTATAATGCGCATGCGTATAGTTGTTGTAATAAATAAATATTGCTTACCCAGCTACGTTCATTTGCTGTTACGTTACCTGTACCGTCTTTCAGTCCGGGGAAGAATTGTAGCAGCTCTGTTATATGAGATGCCAATGCTTTATTAGCCACAGTGCACTGAATAGATAGTTGATTATCCGCTATCTCAAATTTCTTTGCAACGTGTTTTATATGGTAAGCCACATCTTCTGCAGATTTGTAGTCGAATACCTGATGCCAATGCAACGTACGGTCTTTATACAGAGTAGCAAATGCTTTATCGTTAGTTAAACTGATCTGCAATGAACACTCTGCCTTAAAAGGTTTGTAGAATTGATAAGTAGAGAATGGCAGTACTTTAGCTTTTATAAAGTAGCGCGATATCAGGCTTTTTATTGCGGCTGGCCATGCATATACATAATGTATCTGATCTTCTCGCAAATGGTGTGCACTGGATACCTCATTAGCCTCTACGAAGTACATTTGTCTGAGCCACTTTTCCGCTTCTTCTTTCTTATATAGTGTTTCGGGCACCAGTACGTGCTTTTCTGTTGCAATAAATACAGATGTTACCTTTTGAGGAGCAGATAGCATTTGCTCATTAAGGAACTGATGTTCAAAAAAGTCTATTATCCACGGCGGCAAAGTTTTTTTGTAGTCGTTATACTTGACCATCAAAAGATCTCCACGCTCACTGAAGCCCGCTATACATACAGCTCTGGGCATCAATACAATAATGATACGTACTACCTGAGATAATAGTTTTTCGCCTGAATGTACCTTATATATTTGCTCGTTTACGGTACTATTAGTGATATCTGACATAGAAAGCACACAATTATAAATAAATTTGCGGCACTTACATCGATCCTCTATATGTAAGTAACAGTATAGCCACGTGAAAGTACAAAGCTATTACACAAAACGTATATAACAAGGCAGAGGATTTAATTTAAGATACAGCAAGTGCAATTATCCATTAGGAATAAAGATATTATAAAGCTGGCAGCACCTATTTCGCTGGCATTATTGCTGCCGCAGGTCACCTTCCTGACGGATACTATCTTTTTAGGGCAATTGGGTGAGCGAGAACTAGGTGTGAATGGAGTAACAGGTATCTACTACATGCTGGTATCTATGATAGGTTATGGTCTCAGCAATGGTATACAGGTGCAAATGTCTCGCAGAGCAGGAGAGAATGATAAAGTTGCTTTAGCTCGGACCTTTACTAATGGTATTATGCTATGTCTGGTGCTAAGCATAGTGCTCGTGTTACTCTCTCTCTGGCTCACGCCATTAATTTTTTCGCAGGGCTTGCATAATGAGCAAAATGCGATACTAAGCATCGAGTTTTTGAGCATTAGAATACTAGGGTTGCCTTTTCTTATTCTTACTCAATTAGCCAATTCATTCTATATAGCTACTAGTCAGTCCAAGTACCTTATTCATGGTTCAGTAGCTAGCACTATTGTAAATATTGTGCTGGACTACATGCTCATATTTGGTAAAGGTGGTTTGCCGGAAATGGGCTTAATGGGTGCTGCAGTAGCTACAGTGATCTCCGAGGTAGTTTTTTGTATTGTCATGTATGGCATCTTCTATGCTAAAAAAATGCAGTCAAGCTTCCCGATATTCTCTACCAGCAAATTTGATTATAAGCTGGCACGCACATCGTTAGTTATAGCGTCTCCGCTTATTGTACAGTTTTTATTTAGCATGGGTGGGTGGCAGATATTCTTTATATATGTTGAGCACTTGGGTACAAGAGAGCTTGCCATTAGTCAAATTTTAAGAAGTGTATTCGGACTGGTAGGTATTGGGCTATGGGCATTGGCATCTTCATGTAATACTATGGTGAGTAATGTAATAGGACAGCGAAAGCAACGTTTGGTGATTCCTGTTATCCTGCGCATAGCCAAGATAGCAGTAATATATGCTTCAGCATTAGGCTTGATACTGATAGTCTTTCCGGAGAGCTTCTTATCGTTATATAGAAACGATCCTGACCTGGTAGCTTACGCAGTGCCTAGTTTGCGTATTGTAGCGGTATCTTCAGTGGTAATGGCTACAGCCTCTGTGCTTTTCAATGGTGTGATGGGCACAGGCAATACTAAGGTCAATTTGTTTATTGAAATGTTCTGCGTTAGCTGCTATGTACTGTACATATACATTGTCGTAGAGCAGATGCGGTTATCTCTGGCATGGGCTTGGGCATCAGAATATGTGTACTGGGGCACTCTGGTGATTACATGCGGGATATACTTGCGTTCAGGCAGGTGGAAAAATAAAGCAGTATAGCATTATGCTAACTGCTCTTCAATTTCTTCCATATTGATTCCGTTGTGACTTTCTTCATAAGTGCACTCTCCGTTTTTTATCAGCAATATCTGTGGACTTTCGTGATGTACATTAAACATCTCTGCCACTTTATTGCTAATAGGACGATAAGCTATCAGGTCTAAGTAGTAGAACTTCGTATCCTGCGGTGCTTCTTCTCTGTCTAGTCTGCCTTTAGCCATGCTACTGATAGAGCAGCGTGTGCTGTGCTTAAAAATTACAACTGGTTGAGATTTACTTTCCTCAATGATCGTATCAAGTTGCTGTTCGTCTGTTAGTTCTATCCAATTCATATTGCAAAAGTACAAGCTGTATGTCTATTTATAGTGATGTGTCAATAAGCAGTCCTTATAATTACCACATTGCCTCAGTTTTCTATAATTTAGCCCGCTCAAACTAATAGGTTATTCATGAATAAACATGCATACGTATTTCCCGGTCAGGGAGCACAGTTCCCTGGTATGGGTAAAGAGCTGTATGAAACGAATACTATAGCTAAAGAGTATTTTGAACAAGCTAATGAGATATTAGGCTTCAGGATCACAGATATCATGTTTGATGGTTCTGCAGATGACCTTAAGCAAACCAAGGTTACTCAGCCTGCTGTTTTTCTGCATTCTGTAATATCATTCCTCGTTCAGGATGCTATTCATCCTGATATGGTTGCGGGACATTCATTAGGTGAGTTCTCTGCACTGGTAGCTAATAAAGTATTGAGTTTTGAAGATGGTTTAAAGCTGGTAGCTAAGCGTGCTGCTGCTATGCAACGTGCCTGCGAGATCAATCCGTCTACAATGGCTGCCGTTTTAAGCTTAGAAGATGCTCAGGTAGAGGAGATATGTGCATCTTTCACAGATGAGGTAGTGGTGCCTGCTAATTATAACTGTCCGGGTCAGCTTGTGATAAGCGGTAGTATAGAAGGCATAAATCAGGCTTGTGAAAAAATGAAAGAAGCCGGCGCACGACGTGCATTAGTATTACAAGTAGGTGGCGCGTTCCACTCACCACTAATGGAGCCTGCAAAAGAAGAATTACAAGCTGCTATAGAGGCTACAACCTTTGGTAATCCAAGTTGTCCTGTATATCAGAATGTAGATGCAAACCCATATATCGATCCGGCTATGATACAGCGTAACCTGATCAATCAGTTGACATCTCCTGTACGTTGGACACAAACAGTGCAGCATATGATAGACAATGGTGCTGCTAAATTTACTGAAGTAGGTCCGGGAAATGTACTACAGGGATTAGTGAAAAAGATCAATAGAGAAGTAGAGACTGAAGGAATAGGATAGTTTATAGCTATAATGATATATACGGAATGAACTGTTGCTCAATAGTTCATTCCGTATTTTTATTTGATGAAAACTGCTACTACAAAAACTACCTCAACACGCAAGCAAGAAATAATCGATCAATACATAACAGTATTGGATGAGCACATCTCAGAATTAAAAGCAGGTACTGCAGAGACTACATTAGAAATAGCTGACTTTGCTCAAATGATACATATAAGCCCAAGGCACTTGAGTAATACAGTGCATGAAGTGTTAGATGTGTCTCCATGCAGTTTATACGAAGAAAGATTATTGGCCATCTCGAAAGATCTGATATTAGCCTCTAATGATTCTATTGCATCAATCGCAAGACACCTAATGTATGACCCTTCTAACTTTTCAAAGTTCTTTAAAAGTTATACAGGGCTTACGCCTAAAAAGTTTCGTGAAGCTCATCAAAAAGATCTGAACTAGTCACCATAATTCTCAATCAGAATAGACTCACATTTGTAGTCTAAATAAAAAGGTAAATATGAATACTAAGATTGCATTAGTAACAGGTGGTAGCAGAGGCTTAGGTAGAGATATGGCAGTGGCTTTGGCTAAAAAAGGCAGTGGTGTTATCATTACTTATAATAATAGTAAAGATAAAGCAGCTGAAGTAGTAGCTGAAATAGAAGCTATAGGGCGTAAAGCGGCTATGGTTCAATTGGATACTTCGCAGGTTAATTCACTTGATGAGTTTGTGAAAAATGTACAGACAGTATTAAATGAAACATGGGGAGCTAATAAATTAGATTTCTTGATCAATAATGCTGGAGTTGGAGCAACTATCCCGATTAAAGATGTTTCAGAGTCAGACTTTGATAATTTGATGAACATACATTTTAAAGGAGTGTACTTTCTAACACAAAAGATGCTGTCAGTTATAAATAATAACGGTAGCATTATAAACGTGTCTTCAGGTACTACACGGTTCTGCGTGCCGGGCTATTCAGTTTATTCATCTTTGAAGTCTGCTGTTGAAACTTTTACCAAGTACCTGGCAAAAGAGTTGGGGGAGCGTGGTATCAGAGCTAATGTCGTAGCCCCGGGTCCTGTAGAGACGGACTTTAATAATGCAGCTATCCGTAACAATCCTAAGATGAAAGAGTTTCTGAGCGGTCAATCTCCTTTAGGTAGGGTAGGTACTCCTGATGATATTGGCAGTGTTGTTGCGTTTCTCTGCTCAGAAGATGCGAAGTGGATCAATGCTCAGCGCATAGAAGTGAGCGGCGGTATCAATGCATAGATAAAGCTTATTGAGTATGTCTATATCATGGCTTTATTCTATCAGCCCGAACTATTAGTACTTGTTCATGTTGTACTTTATAAAGAGAGGTATAATATGAACATGAAAAACTACACTTTTATATTTTGCTGTATAGCAATGTTATGCTTGAAGTCTGCTTTTGCGCAACCATGCCCTGACACATCTGATAGGTATGACTTTAGTTTCGGAGGCAATCAATATATATTGATAACAGAAGAGAGGTCATTGGCTGACGCTCGTTTATGTGCTACAGATTTAGGAGGCCATTTAGTTTATATTAATAGTCAGGCCGAACAGGATACTGTTTATAATTCTGTTTCAGCAGCAGCTGTTAGTCCATTCTATACTACTGTTACTGATGGTGGTGGTATTGCTTATATATGGATAGGTGCTACTGATGAGCTTGTAGAAGGTGATTGGACGTGGGGGCAAAATGGCTCAGCGTTTTGGTCGGGTCAGGGTGCTGCCGGAGTTGGTGGTGGTAGTGCAGTTAATGGTGCATATATTAATTGGGGTGGTACTTCCAACGCCAGTGTAAATGAGCCCGATGACTTTAATGGTGCTCAGGATGCAGGTGCCATGGCTCTTGACGAATGGCCGTCAGGGTCTTCTAATCCGCTAGGTGTTCCGGGAGAGTGGAATGATATAAGCGACACGAACAAGCTTTACTATGTGGTTGAGATAGAAGGTACTGGTGTTGAGAATACGTTAGGAGAGAGTAATATTTCTCCTCTGGTATATCCTAATCCTGTAAGTAATGTATTAACGATAGACCTATCTCAGTCAAACGTTCGGACAGGCTCTTTTAGTTTGATCAATACAGTAGGTCAGGTAGTTGAACATCAAACTATAAATAAAGCTATTATCAATCTGGATGTAGAGCGCATTCCTTCAGGTATCTATATCCTCAAGGTTGATACAGAGCAAGGCGATTATAGACAGCAAGTCTTGATACAATAAGGGTATCGAAAAATATAAATAAGTAAAGGGCTATTAATTTTAATAGCCCTTTGTTGTGTGTATAGCTTATACTTTGATAGTCTTCCACGTACCTCTTCTGAATAAGATAATAGCTACCAATGCTATGGCACTTTCTGCTATTGCTATTGCAGTGAATACGCCTCTCGGTCCCCAATCAAATGAGATAGCCAGTATATATGCAAGCGGAATCTGAAATAGCCAAAACCCAAAAAGGTTGAGTATCGTGGGCGTACGCGTATCTCCTGCACCGTTGAATGCTTGAGATAACACCATGCCATAGCCATAAAATAAGTAACCAAAGCATACAAACCTGAGGCAATCTATACCGTATCGCAGCACTGTAGGTTCACTATTAAATTGAGTGATTATCCATGGTGCAGTGATAAAGAAAATAATAGCAACAGTAATCAGAAATATAGTGTTGAAGTATGCCGACTTCCAAACGGACTTTTCTGCACGTTCAGGCTGATTAGCCCCAAGATTTTGACCTACAAGTGTAGCAGCTGCATTAGCCATGCCCCAAGCCGGCATAATGGTAAATATGATCACACGAATGGCTATAGTATAGCCAGCTAATGCATCACTCCCAAATTGGGAGATAATACGAACTAAAAATATCCAGCTTGCAGATGCAATAAGGAACTGTGCCGTTCCTCCTGATGCTATTTTTAGAAGGTGGGCCATAACAGGCAGGTCAATAGACATATGCTTGCGTGCTATGCGTATCAGCCCTTTCGCATTAAATAAATGATACACTTGGTAACAGACCCCTATCCCTCTACCTATAGTAGTGGCTAGAGCAGCGCCCATCAGTCCCATTCCTTCTATAGGTCCTATACCGTATATCAACGTCGGGCACAAAATAATATTAAGCCCGTTTGCCAGCCATAAGGATCGCATAGCGATAGACGCATCTCCTGCGCCTCTGAAAATACCATTAATAAGAAACAGCATCATGATGACGATGTTGCTGCTCAGCATTATCTTGGTGTAGATGTAGTTATTAGCTACCAGCTCGGGGCTTGCCCCCATAAGTGTAAGCAGCTCTTCTGCATATAGTATTCCGATGATACTAATAATTATACTGATCGATAAACCGGCATATATAGCTTGCATGCCTGTATGTGCAGCACCGTCTTTGTTCTTCTCCCCTGTGCGTCTTGCTACAACAGCAGTTGCTGCCATGCTGATCCCCATACCAACAGAGTAGATGATAGTGAGCATAGATTCTGTTAGACCTACAGTAGCTACTGCATCTACCCCTAGCTTACTTACAAAAAATACATCTATAATAGCAAATAGTGACTCCATGATCATCTCTAGTACCATAGGTACAGAAAGCATGAATATTGCACGGTTGATACTACCAGTGGTAAACTCTTGCTCTTCTCCGGTTATTGCAGTTTTAAATAATCGAAGTATATGAAATACACGTGATTCTGATGCACGTTGTGACATTAGTGAAAAATTAATCCAATAAATAAAATAAATGAATACCCGCAGTTTTAACGTGATGCAGGTGAAAGCACAATTCAGAAAATCATCGTCCTGATGGAGGAGGACGGGAAATTTAGTATTTCATATGCGTGGAATTCAATATGCAATATTAAAACAATATTGTGTAAATAGTATCATGATGAATATTAAAAACAGAATAAAGTATTAGCTTGGCAATTCTGCATAGCATAAATATGTTTAAGTTATGATGATATAATACAGCTTCTTTTTTATATGCTATCTGATATATAGCTGCGCTTTACTATTTTGCTTGCAATGGTGCCTGGTAAAGTATATGATATAATATTCTTTGTGTTTATCACAGTAGCTATTACGCTTATGATCAACCCAAAATATAACGGGTATGATGAGATTAGCTACATGGGCATAATGCTTGAATATGAATACGATGATATTAATATCATTCATGAGAAAGTTTATGACGAATTACGACGTGTAGCATCACCTACTGTATATGATAGTTATACTAACATTAATAATTGGCGTAGTAAGCAGTATTATGATATTAGTTTTTTTGAGAGTACTCTTAACTATCACCGTGCCAAGCCATTGTATACTTGGTTGTCATATAGTTTTTATAAGCTGGGAGTTTCACTGTCATTTTCTACTACTTTAACTAACATAATAAGTATGTGGCTCATGTTGTTGATATTTTTCCTTTGGGTATCAACGTATGTTCCAAGAGGTGTTAGCTATATAGTAACCTTATGCACCATGATGCTGCCTGTGTTTACTTATTTGTTAAACATGTCTATACCGGATGCTCTGGCAAACATGCTTGTGCTCCTGTCTTTGTATCTAATTTCAAGAACATCTAATAAGCGGTGGGTTGTGCTATGTTTGACTTTGGCTGTTTTGGCAAGAGTAGATAATTGTATAATTACTATTGTTATTGTGTACTTTTTATTTCAAGAAACATCTACAAAAAGAGTATTTCTTTGGTTATGGCTTAGCGTACTGTTAGGTATCTCGGCTTTTATAGTTCCTATACTGCTAGGCAATGATACTGGCTGGATTATGAATTTTGCATTTCTAAAGTCTTTCAATAATTATGTCGGTCATCTTAATTCAGTGTACACATATAATATCAGGTATGCCTGGTTCGTGTTTCATGCAGTAAGTGTAGCCTTAGTATATATCTATGGTGATGCAGTTAGTAAGCTTTATGCTAAGATATTAGGTGTTTCATTTGTGTTGCACGTTATACTATTCCCATCAGTAGAGCATAGGTTTTTTGTAGCATATGAGTATTGTATTGTGGTTATGCTTTTTAGGCACCTTTATATAGGTTATAAGAATAAGCAATTGATTAGTCCCCAAAAACTGCGTTCAAGTTAATGAAGTGGTTATGTAATATATTATTTGTTGTATATAGTATATACTTTGTTTTAGTCATCAACTATAATGATATACCTAATTGGGATGTTGTTCCGTATATGGGCGTTGTAGCGCGTTCTTCTGATGATATTCTTAAAAATGTGCATAGCAAGGTTTACAGTGAGTTGGAGCAAAATGTTTCAAAAGAACGTTTTTACTACATGACTTATAAAGATTGCAGGCAATGCTATTTGGCATATTCAGATTTGAAAGGTTTTGAGCAAATCGTAAGCACTTATGATAAAAAGAGCCTAAAAACTTTTTTCTCCATAGGCTTGAATAAAGCAGGTTTTTCTTTATGGAGTTCAGTTATGTTGCCATCCTTCATAGCAGTATTTCTCATTTTATTGGTTGTATTTCTATGGTTGCAGCAATATGTGAAAGTTTATCTGGCACTTATGGTTGCTATACTCATTTCTTTGTTACCTGGTTTGTACGATATTCAAAATAGTGCTGCGCCTAGTGCAATGGGATGTTTGCTAATGCTACTTGCATTATACTTATGGGTAAATAACAAAAATAAGTACTTACTAGTATTGAGTTTATTATTGTCAGTCGCTACAAGCCTGAATACTGTGTTGCTCTTGATGGTAATAGTGTTAGTAGAGCTATTAAGTTATAAGAGAATGTTACTGCTGACAACAGTAGGTAGTATATTGTTTGTGGCAATAATTATCTTAACGTCATTTGATATTGTGCCACTCGCAAGCAGGTTCAAAACTATAGTTGAAGGAATATCTTATGTAGACAGATGGCAAGAGGCAATTGTCGGTATTAGAGAGGAGGGGTATATCTATTATCTTTTTGCAGGTATTATTGCTGTATACGTTGGAGATGATATTCAAAGAAAATATTCCACGTCTTTAGTAGCTGTGTTTATATTAAGCCTTTTACTGTATCCTTTCTTAGAGTATCGTTTCTTTGCTGCTTACAATATTACTTTTATTATATTGTTGGTTAGGTTGTTGCATATAAGATATGTAACTAACCTACGAGCTCTAATAGAAAGTGAACGATATACCTGACAACATACTCTTTCAAAATAGGTTAATTAGATGTTATCCATGTATTATTATGTCACAGCTTATTGGTAAACTTATTTTAATTTGTAGCTAAATACATTTACATATGTGGACTAAGATCACTACCATAGAACAGTTAGAAGCATTACACGAAGGTTCTGTTGTTGCAATTCATCCTTTGCAAGGCCACCCGAATGAAGTGTTTGATGACTCTGATCCTGATCAGGTTTCTCAGCGTTTGGTGGCTGATAACGACAGGAAAAAGCACATGATCCACATGTCTAACCTGCAGCGAAAAGAGCATGCCCGCACTGTGACATCCAGTAGTATGGGTAGTATGATACTGGACTCAGGCTATAAGAACTACGCTGATATAATCGAGCAGGGTGTATGGTGGATACAACAGGGTTTCTAGTTTCGTTTTTCATATAGGTTGTCAAAGCCATCTCTGGCGATATCTGATAATAACAGCTCATCTCCGCAGATAAATATATCTCCCAGAAGATACTCGCTGGGTGTTGAGGTTTCTAAACGCCAGCTATCGCTGCCGATGCTGGTGATGGTCCAAGTACCTTGAGCAACTATTACTGTATTTTCCATTACGCTAAATACATTCGCATCGTTGAACTTGATTATGACCTGCTTGTCTGATAAGTAGGTAAGCCCTGTGTACGGGTCTCTTTGTTTTGTCCATAGCCATTGACCTTCTAATAAGGCAGTTATCTGAGTGGGGTAAGGATTATTGTTATAATGGCAATCTGCTATCCGCTGTGCTTCTATAGGAGTTACTGCAACAGGCTCTACGTAGTTGTCTGCATTGCGATTGACGCAAGAGCTTAAGCTGATAATAGTCAGGCAGAGAAGGATCGCGTATTGTAAAGTTTTGTTCATCAGATCTGTTTATTCAGGGTGGGGTAAAGATACACATAAAACAGGGTCGCTTGACAGCGACCCTTCGTTACATACTCTGCGGATAAACCGCGTAGATATCGTTTATTATCGTAGATCAATAACCTCTGCACCTGGAAATTCTGATTTTGCAAAAGTGAATTTACTATCTGCTAATTTAGCATTTGGTGTGTAATTAGTAAGGCTGTAGCGGTAAGTATTACCGTTTTTCTCCCAAACCTGACCACCGATGATAGACTTAGTACTTCTATCAACAGCTATCTGCACCTTGCTAAAGCCTTTATCGCCAGACTTTGGTGTAAGCTCTACCACGTCTGCTTCTTTACCATCTATCTTTCTGGCGCCAACGTATTTGTAGTTGTACTCTTTATCATAAAAGTTGGTCAGCAGCTTAGAGGGGGATATGGTTTGCTCATCAGGATTGTAAGCACTTACCTGAGCCTCGTTGGTAGCTTTCATGTAGGTCCATACGCTTTTGTTATCGCTGATGATGATCAACTCTTTGTTGTCCATCTCTATGCGGTATTTATCGCCTTTCATATAGAAGGTACCGTTCTTTTTCTCGTTGACACCGCTACCTATCAGCTCCAGCTTGAAGTCTGACTTCAGGGAGTTAAGATTAGTTATCTTTTTGTTGGAAGCGTCCAGTATCTCTTTTGCTTTCTTATCGCTTTGTGCCAAAACAGGCTGTGCAGCCATACTCAATATCAGGGCACCTATTGTAAATATATTTCTCATCTTATTTGTACAGTATTATTAATATGTAATGAACAATCATTTACGGGTAAGGTTGCAAAGGTAATGCCGTAAAACCTAAAAGTTATGTTATTATCCCGTTTGTGCATATCAGGCGGCTATTTTGAGGGTGAGGTTGTTAAGTTTTGTTAACTGAATAGTATGGTTGGCAAGGGGAGGTCTGGGATGTGCCAACAGCGCCTTATCATCTGCGGGCGGGGCGGCTTCCGTGCTTTGCTCCATAGTGCGGGAGATGAGGATATTGACCTGCTGCTGCAGGGTAGGGGCATTGATGTAGGTATTGCCCTGTGGTGCCTTGCCATGATGCTGCAGCAGATAGTTGTACAGCATATCCAGCCGGGTATCCAGATCTATAGCGCGGAGGATGGTGTGGGTGGGCAGGTCTTCAGACACTTGTTGCACGCCCTGTTTGGTGGCTATGTAGCGGCGGCGGCGTACCTGCCCTGTGATGATGCGGGCGAGTATATCCCGCTTGTCGTGCAGGGAGAGTAGTTGATGGCTGCGGCGACTGCCTTCTTCCTCTTCCAGCCGCTGAAGCATGGCAAAGTGTATGCGCTCTTCGGTGGCGGCTATCCACTCGGCAATGTCGGAGCGAGCCAACAGGCGGGATGCTCCTGCTGCCCAGGACGACGGGCGAGATTTGGGGTAGGCGGTTTTGTAGGCCAGCTCAGGATCGCGATGCTGAATGTATATCATTGCAAAAGTGAGGTGCTTGGGGCGGAGGTTGGTGATCATGGGAGGTGTTGCTAAAAGGGTGAACTAATGAATTGGGATGATGCGCCTGCCTTGCGGAATATGGCTACGCATGATACGCCTTAAAGGCATGCTGTCTATAGCAAATATACGCTTTTTTAACTGTTTTGTGTGGGTTGATAGTTGTGGTCTATGCTATTATAGTGATTTATCTATTTATAATGTTAATTGTGGATAATAGAACAGTGTATTCTTATTCAATTAGAGTTAAGTTTGTGAGTAAATATATGCTATGAAAGTTGTGTCATTTTTTTCAGGAGCAGGAGGGCTAGACTTAGGGTTTGAGCAAGCTGGTTTTGATGTTGTCTGGGCTAACGAGTTTGATAAAGACATATGGGAGACATTTGAGAACAATCACAAAAAAACTTTTTTAGATAGAAGAAGCATTGTCGATATTCCATCAAATGAAGTCCCTGACTGTGATGGAATAATAGGAGGACCGCCGTGTCAAAGTTGGAGTGAGGCAGGAGCACTAAGAGGTATTACAGATACAAGAGGACAACTATTTTTTGAATTTATAAGGATATTAGCTGACAAAAAGCCTAAGTTTTTTCTTGCTGAAAATGTCTCGGGTATGCTTTTGGAAAGACATAGTAAAGCACTGGAGAACATTAAAAGTATGTTTGAAGAGTGCGGTTATAACTTAACTTTTGGCTTAGTAAATGCTTCAGATTATGGAGTGCCGCAGGATAGAAAAAGGGTTTTTTTCGTAGGTTATAGAAAAGATTTGAAAGTTAAGTTTGACTTCCCTAAACCAATAACAGTTACTGAGAAGGTCACTTTACAAAGTGCTATAGGAGACTTGTCAAACAATGCTGTATCTGCATTAGCGGGTAATTATGCGAATGACCTAAATTTAGAAGTTCCAAATCATGAATACATGACAGGCGGTTTTTCTTCAATTTACATGTCAAGAAATAGGGTTAGGTCATGGAATGAAGTTTCATTTACCATACAAGCAGGAGGTAGGCACGCTCCTTTACATCCCCAAGCTCCCAAAATGGAGCTAATAGAGCCGAACGTCAGAGTGTTTGTTAAAGGTAAAGAGGATTTATATCGTCGCTTGACAGTGAGAGAGTGTGCTCGGGTACAAACCTTCCCTGATGACTTTATTTTTTACTATAAACACATCGCGGCAGGTTATAAAATGATTGGTAATGCTGTGCCTGTTATGTTAGCTAAAATAATGGCAGAGAAAATTTTTGCAGACATTAAAGATTCTCAAGCTACTATTAAAAAAGTAAGAAAGGAATATTTAAATGGTCATTCAGTAAGGGAGAGAATGGTTAAGATCGTTAATAACTCAATGTAATATGCCTAGCCAAAAAGACGCCGGTAAGGCCTTTGAATTTGCACTTATATACGTAGCATATGAAATTCTGTCAAAGCGGTTTCATGTGAAAATAGTTGAGGATAGTACTTATGCAAATGCTGAAAAATCATTTGATTTATTTAATGAAAATCAGAAACAAGGCTATCGGAATGCTGCTAAACTAGCAATTAATCATATTCTATCATTGGAACCTAAATTACAAGATGCAAAAGCGGAAAGCGACATTCTAACACTTACTTTGCAGTCAGATATAGAAGGACAAAAAGGAGATGTTCGAGATGTTCTTTTTATTAGGTCATTGCAAAATTGGGAGATTGGTGTTTCTGCAAAAAATAACCATAAAGCAGTTAAGCACTCAAGATTATCTGCAATAAAAGACTTTGGTTTGTCATGGGTAAACATACCTTGTTCAGAAAATTATTTTAATAGTATCCAGCCTATTTTTACTAGGTTGAAAGAATTGAAAGTAAAGAAAGAGCTATGGCGTAATATCCCTAATAAGGCGACAGATATATACGTTCCAATACTCGAAGCATTTAGGAATGAATTGCTTAATATTAATTTGAAAAATGAAAATGTTCCACAAGCGCTAATTCATTATTTACTTGGAAATAACGATTTCTACAAAGTAATAAAAGGTCGTAGACATGTAGAGGTTCTTGCGTTTAATATTAAGGGTAGTCTTAATCTCGGAACTACCAATAAACCGCTACGAGAAATTCAAAAATTAAAGATGCCAACTCGAATTATTGAGTTTGTATTTAAAGATTCGTCAACGGACACATTAATATTGACATGTGATGAAGGTTGGCAAATATCTTTTAGAATACATAATGCAGAATCTAAAGTAGTGCCATCTTTAAAGTTTGACATTAACTTAATAGGTCATCCACAATCTCTATACACACATCACCTTAAGTACTAGATGAGATTACAACCCCGCCAACAACTGCTCTAAGTCTGCTTCTGTATGTACTAGTACATCGCGCGGTTTACTACCTGCAGAAGGGCCTACAATATCGGCGGCTTCCAGCTGGTCCATAATTCTACCGGCGCGGTTGTACCCCAGGTTAAACCTGCGTTGCAGCATAGAGGTAGAGCCCGATTGCGATTGTACCACCGTACGAGCACAGTCTTCAAACAGTTTATCGCGGTTGGTGAGGTCGGCCTTTTTATCGCTGCTGCCTTCTTCGCCCTCGTATTCGGGCAGTTCAAAAGCAGTAGGGTAGCCCCTTTGCTCGCCAATGAAGTCTACCACCTCGTCTACCTCGGGGGTATCTACAAAAGCACATTGCAGGCGCAGCAGCTCGCTACCGAAAGATATTAGCATATCGCCCCTGCCTATCAGCTGCTCTGCACCGCCGGCATCTAATATAGTTCGGGAATCGACCTTGGCAGATACCTTAAAGGCGATACGTGCAGGGAAGTTGGCCTTGATGGTACCTGTGATCACATTCACAGAAGGGCGCTGCGTAGCTATGATCAGGTGTATACCCACGGCACGTGCCAGCTGCGCGAGACGGGCTATCGGCATTTCTACCTCTTTGCCCGCGGTCATCATCAGGTCGGCAAACTCATCTATCACCAGTACGATGAATGGCAGGTATTTGTGCCCGTGCTCGGGGTTGAGCCTGCGCTTGATGAACTTGTCGTTGTATTCCTTGATGTTTCTGGCGCCACCGTCTTTTAGCAGCTCGTAGCGGTTATCCATCTCAATACACAGGGCATTGAGGGTGTAGATCACTTTTTTGGTATCTGTGATGATGGCTTCTTCCTCATTAGGTAGTTTGGCGAGGAAGTGTTTTTCTATAGTTCTGTATATGGATAGCTCTACCTTCTTAGGGTCTACCATCACAAATTTTAACTGCGACGGATGTTTTTTGTACAGCAGCGATACCAGTATGGTATTGATACCTACAGACTTACCCTGACCCGTAGCACCCGCCATCAGCAGGTGTGGCATGGTAGCGAGGTCTACTATATAATTCTCATTATCGATCTTCTTACCCAAAGCAATAGGTAAGCTCATCTTAGAGTTAGCAAATTTTTCGCTGGATAATAATGCGCGTATAGATACGATCTGCTTGTGTGCGTTCGGCACCTCGATACCTATTGTTCCTCTGCCCGGTATCGGCGCTATGATACGTATGCCCAGTGCTGCAAGGTTCAGCGCGATGTCGTCCTCCAGGTTTCTGATCTTGGAGATACGTACGCCTTCGGCAGGTACTATCTCGTATAAAGTAACGGTAGGGCCTACGGTTGCGCTGATGCGCTGTATCTCAATACCGAAGCTTTTCAGCGTTTGTACGATCTGGTTCTTGTTTTGTTCCAGCTCGTCTTTATCCAGCACTATGGATTCCTGTCCGCGGGCTTCCAGAAGGTCCAGCGTTGGGAATTTGTAGTGCGGCAGATCCAGCTCGGGAGCGTATTTTTCGTTATCTGCCAGGCTGATGTGGCCGCCGTGCTCAGGTATGCTTACTTCATCTTCAGTTTTATTGACCTCGAATGATAGTTCTTTATCGTCTTCCTCCTTAGCCGGTGGAGTAGGTTTTGGTGCTTTTTCTTCTGCGGGCTCTTCTTCCAGATCAAAGTCTACCTGCGATTGTGGTGCCACAGGCTCTTCTTTCGCAGCGGCTGCGTATTTGTCGTTGATGGAAACCGTTTCTGTTTCCTCTTCTTTATCTACCAATGCTATGCCCGTGTCCTCACCAGGCTCTTCATCAGGGATGTTGATGGGAGCAATGTTTTCTGACTTGGGTGTATTGCTGTTGGTTTTAGTGGAAGGTATTTCTGTTTCCTCTTCTGTATCCTCAGTATTGTTGTTGGTTGGTAGCTTTTGCGCTACTGCTGCCGTGGCTTCTGCTACTTTACCCGCAGCAGATTTGGCTCTGCGTAATAATGGTCTGATATCTAGGGCTAATACTACAAATAAGAAGAAGCAAACTATGGCAAATAGTACTAATCCTGTGCCAAACACTCCGAAGAGGCCGTTCATGTAATGAATCGCTTCGTTGCCCCATGCGCCGCCATAAGGGAATGATGCATCGGGTATGAGATAGGTCAATACAGGAGATAATACCAAGATGGTCATGGCTGTCCATCTGATATAGCGTGCAAAAGGTACGGGCTTAGAAGGGTTAAGTATATATATACCTAATATGCCCAACCACAAACCTATTGACATAGCAGCAATACCTACCCACTCGTATACGAACAGGTGAGAAACGGCAGCACCCAGGCGACCTCCCCAGTTGCTGATGTGCAAGCCTTCACCATTTTTAAGAAATGCGCCTATTGTATTGCTTGAGATGAGCTTATCCTGGTCTTCCTGCCAGGTAAAACAGTAGCTAATGATAGAAAAGCATATAAATACGCCTGTAACCAATAGCAATAAGCCAAAACCTTGTCTCCATTGCTTTTTGCGGTTAGCAGTCAACAGAGGAGCGTTGGATTTCTTCTTTTTTGCCTTATTATCTTTTTTGGATGTAGCCATTTGGGTTAGTGAAAGCTCAAATTTACTATTTAAAATTCTGTCAGTAAAGGGTGTTTAACACAGATTATCAAAGTGATGAAAACATAAATACATTATAATATTAATTCAAAGAGATATTTAGCGGAATATCTTGCCAACCAATACAGCTTAAAGTTAGTCTTATATAATAACCAGTGTGTATTTACTACGGGTGTTAAGCAGTACGTTTTCAATAAGATAGCTGAAAAAATAATGCGAGTAAGCATTGTAACTTTCAAAATTATGCGTATTTTCAGCCGTTGAGACTAGTTTAAATTAACTATGTAGTAATGCATATGTGCAATTAGCTAATAAATATTAACACTGTTGCATTGCTGGTAGTTAAAATATATTTTTATAAAAATTTACACTTTTAAGGATAACATATCATGATCAGTAAAAGAACCATTAGTCGTGTAGGTGTAGCCGTAGCATTAGCATTTGGTATGCAATTCTCTGCAGTCAATGATGTACAGGCACAGGATGTTCACTTTACGCAATTCAATGCCACACCACTACTTATTAACCCCGCATTTACAGGTAACTTTAGTGGTAGAGCACGTGCATCTGCAATATATCGCGACCAGTGGAGGAGTGTTACAGTTCCTTTCAAAACTATTGCCGTTTCAGTAGACGCACCTATAGTAAGTGATCTTACTATAGACGATTATCTTGCTGCTGGTGTTCAGTTGTACAATGACAGAGCAGGTGACGCTAACTTGTCTAACCTGTCTGCATTAGCTTCTGTAGCTTACCACAAGTTTCTTGGAGCTAGCGCTAATAAAGCGTTATCTGTAGGTTTCCAAGGTGGATACACTCAAAAGAGCTTTGATCTGACAAAACTTTATTTTTCTGACGAGTTTAATGGCGGTGGTTTCACTCCCGGCTTGTCTGGAAATAACGTAAATAATAAAATTGACTATTTCACATTCAACGCAGGTGTTAGTTGGGCTCACGGTGTTAGTGAGAACTTCTCATATGCTATTGGTCTAGGTGCTAATAACATCAACCAGCCTTTAGAAACTTTCGACAGACAACAAGATCTTAGTGATGTTGGTTTAGGCATGCGCTATAACGCACAGATCGGTGCAATTGCTTATGTAAGTGAGAAATTAAGCTTACGTCCTGCATTCTTATATCAGTCGCAAGCAAATGCTACTGAAATGATTGCCGGTAACGAATTTCACTTAATCGTTGGTGATCCTGAGTTCCGCGCATTTACTACTGCTGTATTCTTAGGTGGTTATTATCGTTTTGATGATGCAGCTATGATTACTGCAGGTCTTGAGTTTAAAGGATTCCGTTTAGGACTTGCTTACGACTACACAGTTTCTACACTGAAAAATTCTGCTAGAAATGCAGGTGGGTTTGAGATTGCTCTAACTTGGATCGCTCCAGATCCGTTAGATTTTGCACGCAAACTGATCTATCCTTGCTCTCGTTTCTAGAACTATACTTTAATTAATAAAGAGAAAGGGCAAAAATATTTTTAAAAGCCCTTTCTTTTTTTTAAACCAATTTATATTTTTATACCCATTAACAATGCGCATGCACATGAGAAAAAATTGGCTGCTTTTATTACTGGCTACGATACTTGTAACAGTTAACCTTGATGCGAATGCTCAGCAGCAACGCAAAGATAGATATAGGAATAAGGCGGATGACCCTGTTGCTAAGTTGCCGTATTATAAAAAGCTACGTTGGGCTGATGGTCTATTTCGTGAGGGAAGCTACTTTAACGCTGCTGAATATTATCAGCAACTTAAAGCAGAGCAGCCTCGTAATCCATACATAACATATCAGTTAGCAGAATGTTATTGGATGTCTCGTGATTATCAACCAGCAGCACAATATTACGGTGAGGTATATAATACAGCATCTAAGCTTTATCCTGAGGCTGTTTATAAACAAGCTATGATGCTTAAAAAAGCTGGAGAGTATGAAGATGCGATCACAGCTTTCAATAGGTTCATAGACGATAATCCAAAAACCTATAAGAAACTTAAAAAGTCTGCTCTTCGCGAGATCGAAGGTTGTAACATGGCTGTGAATTCAATGATGAATCCTGAGGCTGTTACTGTAAAAAATGCAGGTCCTAATGTGAATAGTGCATACACTGAGTCTGCACCATATCCATTAGGTGATACTACTTTACTTTTCTCTACGATGCGTCAAAATGATCTAATTGAGGTTAATGAGAGAAAGCGTGAGACGTATATGTCTCGCTTCATGGTAGCTAGAAAACAAAAAAATAGCTCTGAAGTAGATTCATTTCAATGGCCTCTTGTATTTGACGATGGTGACTTTAACTCAAAGAAAGAGCACGTAGGTAATGGTTCTTATAGTCCGGGTGGCGATCGTTTCTACTTTACTAAATGTACAGAAGGAGACTCTATGCAAGTAGAGTGTAAGATATATGTATCTAAGTTTGAGAAATCAGGCTGGGGAGATCCGGAGCTTTTAGGTGAAGGTATCAATGAAGAAGGTTCTAACACACAGCCTTTCTGTGCTAAAGTTGGTAAGAAAGAAGTTTTATTCTTCTCTTCTAACCGTAAGCTACAAAGCCGTGGTGGATATGATATATGGTATTCTGTAATCGATCCGAGAAACGGTACTTACCGTCGTCCGCAGAATGCAGGTAAACAAATCAACACTGCAAGTAACGAGGTGACTCCTTACTATGATAGTCGTGAAAATAAACTATACTTTGCCTCTGATGGCTGGGTGACAATGGGTGGATTTGATATCTTCTCAGCAGTTGGTGGTCCTTCTCGTTATACAGGTCTTTCTAACTTAGGTTATCCTATTAATACATCAGCGGATGAGCTTTACTATGTACGCGATCCTTTAGGTAAGCCAGATGCTTATGTTGTTTCTAACCGTGTTGGTTCTATAGCACTTAAGAATCCTACATGTTGTGACGATATCTGGCGTATACAGTACGAGCCAAATCTGGTTGTAATGGGTAAAGTTGTAGACAGATCTACACAAGAGCCTATCAACGAAGTAGTTGTGAAAATGATCGACGAAAGCGGAGATCTTAAAACTTTCAACTCTACAGATGGTAAGTTTGGTTTCAATATCGCTCGTGGACATTCTTATGTTATTACCGGTGATAAAGATCAATATGCATCTACCAGAGCTACAGTAAATACATTACAAGTTCAGCGTACAGATCCTGATGATACAGTTAATGTAACTATCTATTTAGATGAGATCACTCCTTCTTATACTTTCATGGTAAGCAATGTATACTATGATTATGATAAGGCTGATCTAAGACCAGAGTCTGTTGCTTCTTTAGATACGCTAGTACAGTTCATGAATGATAACCCATCTTTCACAGTAGAGATATATGCATTTACTGATGAGAAAGGTAATCCTGACTACAACAAAGAGCTTTCTTTACGTCGTGCACAGTCTGTATTAGATTATTTGCAAAATGCTGGTATAGACCAGAACAGAATGATCGCAAAAGGCTTCGGTGAAAGTATGCCTGCAGCACCTAACAAGGTGAATGGTAGAGATAACCCGGCAGGACGTCAGCTAAACCGTCGTACAGAGTTCCGTATTATATCAGACGTACCTACACGTCGTGTAATGTATAACAGTGCTAAACCTGGTGACATGGATCAGCAATCTCAAAACTTACAGATTGATGAGAGCATGAATGAAGATGACGATTATGGAAGTGATAACGATTACGGTCAACCAGGTAGCCGCGTTAACCAATAATCTCTATTTTGTATTGACTATAACAGAGCAATAAATAAAGGGGCTGTACTTCGGTACAGCCTTTTTTATATTATATATACAGTATTTGTATGAACTATATAAAAGTTACTATAAAGGATTTTTCTGAGTTAACATCAGATATACACATTGCTTTGTTAGCAGATATAGGTTTCGAAAGCTTCGAAGAAGAGCAATATGCAGTACATGCCTATATACAAGAGTCTACATATGATGAAGACGTACTGAAAGATTTGCTGAGTAATTATAATATAAACTATGAGATCAGTACAATAGAGCAGCAGAACTGGAATCAAAAATGGGAGGATAGCTTTGAGCCTGTGATCATCGATAAGTTTTGCGTTATAAGAGCTCCTTTTCATGATAAGCCAAATGATATAAAGTATGATATAGTCATTACCCCGAAGATGTCTTTTGGAACAGGTCACCATGCAACTACAAGGCTGATGATCAGTGCTATGGAGCAAATGACTATAGCTGATATGCACATCTTAGACTTTGGTACCGGTACAGGTGTGTTGGCTATATTAAGCCAGATGATGGGTGCCTCAGATATTATGGCTATTGACAATGATGAATGGTCTTATGAGAACACTATAGAGAATGTAGAACAAAATGATGTAGCTACTATCAACATAGCAAAAGGATCTCTAGAAGTAGCTAATAACAGAAAATATAATATCATACTTGCTAATATAAACAGGCATATACTACTTGAATATATGCAGCAGATGAATGATATCCTACTAGATAATGGTAAGCTACTCATGAGCGGCTTTTTAGTAGATGATATACCAGTTGTGCAACAAAGTGCTGAAAAGACTGGCCTGCGTATGGTATCAACTTATCAGGATGGATATTGGGCAGCTATGCTGGTAGAAAAATAAAGCTTTGTTAATCTTTTACGTTTCAGGAATATAGAATTTTATAACTTTCTGATAATCAGTAGGTCGCAGGTTGTTTGTTTGTAAATCACTAGGATAAATCGTTTGTAAAAGTTATATTTGTTGCTTCAATTATTCTTTACATACTAGATGAGTATAGCAATCCTGATAGTTTTAGCATACCTCATTGGCTCTATTCCTACAGCTGTGTGGATGAGCAAAAAGGTTTTCGGAATAGACATTCGTGAACATGGAAGTGGTAACGCAGGAGCTACAAATACATTTCGAATATTAGGGTCAAAAGCAGGTACTGCTGTTATGATCATAGATATGCTTAAGGGCTTTATTGCTGTTAAGTTGGCTTTGTTTGCGCCATTCCCAATGCATACGGAGCAGTCTGTGAACTTGCAGGTATTCCTTGGTTTATTTGCCGTTGTAGGTCATATATTTCCTATTTGGGCTGAATTCAGGGGTGGTAAGGGCATAGCTACACTGTTTGGTATGATATTGTCTATACAACCGCTTGTAGCAGTTAGTATGGTAGGTGTATTCATGCTGATGCTGTACATTACTCGTTATGTATCATTGAGTTCTATCGCTGCAAGTATTGCATTCCCTTTATTGATCGTATTTATCTTCAGAGAGCCTGAGCTGAGCTATCGTATCTTCGCTATTGCATCTGCATGTCTTGTTGTGCTTACTCATCACAAGAACATAGATAGGATCATCAAAGGTAGTGAGAGCAAGGTGGGGATGTTCCGCAAGCGTAAGGATCGTAAAGAGGATTAAACTTTTCTTATTTACTATTTGTTGTTGTAAATGTTCAAAACAATTGTTGAACTTTACATCTTGTATATGAAAAAGACAGTCTACTTAATCTTCGTACTAGCACTAAGTACTACATTATATTCATGTTTTAAGAACCCTGTTACGGGTAGAAGCTCTCTTAACCTGGTTAATGAGAGCGAGATGAAGCAAATGGCTAACCAGCAATATGCTACATATCTTGCAGAGAATACACCAATACAAGGCACCAAAGATGCTGAAATGGTAAAGCGTGTAGGACAAAGGATAGCCGCTGCTGCTACAGAGTATCTGAATAGCATAGGTAAGTCTGAGCTTGTAGCTAACTATCAATGGCAGTTCAATCTTGTGACTGATAATACAGCTAATGCGTTTTGTATGCCGGGTGGTAAAGTTGTTTTCCACAGTGGTATCATGCCGATATGCCAGAACGAGGCAGGTGTAGCAGTGGTTATGGGGCATGAGGTGGCACACGCAATAGCACGCCATGGTAATGAAAGAATGAGCCAGCAGCTGGTAGCTGAAGCAGGAGGAGTAGCTTTATCTGTAGCTTTAGCTAATAAGCCACAGCTTACACAACAGATATTCAATACTGCTGTGGGTGCAGGTACTCAATTAGGTTTACTAGCATATTCCAGAGAACATGAGAGTGAAGCGGATGAAATGGGGCTGATATTTATGGCTAAAGCAGGGTATAATCCTAATGAAGCAATTGCATTCTGGGGTCGTATGGATCAAATGGCGGGAGGTCAAAGGCCACCTGAGTTCTTAAGTACACACCCACACCCACAGAGCAGGATAAATGATATCAAGAAGAATATTCCTACTGCTATGAAGTATTACAAACCTCAATAGAGTAGTAGTTGACAGAGATACCATTCTATAAAAAGATAATAAGTTACCTGATGCCTATCAGGTTAAAGAAAAGTTCCAGTACCGATAATCCGATGCTGGAACTTTTGTTTTATAAAGGTCAGTATCAATTGGCTACACACGATGCACTATACTCTGATGGTGACCGCTACAAGCCTATCAATGTAGCTTGTAAATACTTGGGTGATGAAGTCAAAAGTTTAAACGATGTATTAGTACTTGGTACCGGCTTAGGCAGTACTGTAAGTGTTATACACAAGCATGGTGGTAATCCCAATATTATGCTAGTGGAAAAGGATAAGCAGGTGTTAGATTGGGCAAAAGAATTAATGCCAGATAGTTTATCTGAAAAAGTAAGCTTCGTTCATGCTGATGCAGAACAGTTTATGAAAGGTAATACTAAGCAGTACGATATGATCTTTACGGATATATTTATAAGTAGAGAGGTGCCTGCATTTGTAACTACTAAAGAGTTTATTACAAGTTGCCATAAAAGTATAAGACCCAATGGGTATTGGGTCTTAAATTATATGGTTCAGAATAGTTCTGATTGGGAAAATGTAAATGAAACTATCAGAGATATCTTTCCTCAAAGTATTTACTTGGAAGAAGGTATCAACCGAATTATAGTAGCTACAGCTTAGCAGACTGTATACGTAATATCTTCCTATTGTTCTTCTGTACTCTCATTTTCTCAGGCACAAGATTGATGATACTATCTATTAAGCTTTGTAGTAAGCTAGCCTTTACAAAATGATTGATAGTAACTAAGCTCACCTCGCGCACCGGCTCAGGGTCTTCAAAATATCTGATGTTCTCCATTCTGTCCTCATTGAATTCGAACGTAGCCAGCTCAGGAAGTATAGTCAGACCTTTATTCTTGTCTACCATTTTTCTAAGCGTTTCTACATTGCTCGATTCATAGCGGAAAGGACGCTCAGACTGTAGTTTCTCTACCTGGTCGCTACATAAGTCAAGTATCTGATTGCGAAGGCAATGCCCTTCATTAAGCAACCATATACGATCCAGAGCAACATCATCAGGTGTGATCATTCTCTTTTTTAGAGCAGTTTCATTATCTGAGAAATAGGCAACAAGAGGCTCTGTAAAGAGTGGATATTCCTTAATGTCTTTTTCTTCAAGAGGCGTGCTTAATAAACCTGCATCTACTTCTCCGTTTCTTAAAGCTTCGATTATCTGATCTGTTTCCAGTTCATTAACTTTTAAAGTAACATCAGGATACTTCTCATTATACATCTCCAGCAAGCCCGGAATGATGTATGGAGCAATTGTAGGAATTACTGCCAAGCGGAAAGCACCCGATACAGTACTTTGTTGAGATTGTATCAGCTCATTTATCTTTTCACACTCTGAAAGTATTTTTCTAGCCTGCTCAACGATTGCTTCTCCCATAGCGGTAATAGCTATAGGATGTTTATTTCTATCAAAAAGCTTGATACCTAATTCATCTTCAAGCTTTTGTATCTGCATACTCAAAGTAGGCTGCGTGACAAAACATTTTTCAGCAGCTGATACAAAGCTTTTGTATGTAGCTACGGCTACTACGTATTCTAATTGTGTTATTGTCATTTCTTTGTATTTGTGCTAATGTACTCTAGTTGTATTATATAGACAAAACTTATAGGGTACTATTTTATATAGTTTTGTTAAAGGGTACAAGAGCTTTTGGTGGCTATATAACAGGCTTAAAAGTTACCTTTGCATCACATTTTAACCAATAACTCAATGGAGGTAGCAAAGAAGTTAAGGATAAAGGATAGTGAGCTTGTATTACTCAATGCGCCAGATGACTGTGAAGAACATTTTAAGGAGTATAAGGTAAAAGAAAAGGTAGCAGGGGCTAAAGATATAAGCCAGCTAGTATTGTTTGCAGAGAATAAGGCAGTACTAGATATAGAAGTGCTAAAAGTGGCTAAAGATCTAGCTGAGGATGCATTGTTTTGGATAGCATATCCTAAGAAGTCAGGTAGTATAGCGTCTGACCTGATACGTGATGAGGGTTGGCAATCTGTTTATAAGCTGGAATATGAGCCTGTCACCTCTGTGTCTATAAATAGTGACTGGTCTGCAGTAAGATTCAGAAAGTCACACCTTATAGGTCCTAAGAAGAGAGATATAAAAATGGCTGAGCGACAAGTAGAGGGGGTAGATTTTGTAAACCGTACTGTAACACCGCCAAAGGATGTAGCAGCTAAGCTGAAGCAGCATAAGGAACTCCAAACACTATTCAATAGTATGTCCTTTTCTCACAAGAGAGAATATGTAGAGCATATAGTATCTGCAAAGAAGCCAGAGACAAGAGACAGGAGAATCAATAAGATGATAGAGTTATTACAGGAAACATTAGATAAAAAGAAGTAATGAGCTATAAGAATATACCTACAGGAGCTATTTTGCCATATATCAAGGAGCAGTATGAAGGGAAGAAGGTAACAGATTCTCGCTCTCCGGCAGGAAACTGGTTGGAGTTTACTTTAGAACATATTGAGAAAGGCACAACCACCATATCTCTGGAGGTAAAAAAAGAGATGACCAATCCGTACGGAAATATTCATGGTGGTATGATGGCGCTGGTGATGGATGAGGTGATTGGCTGGTCGGTAGTAAGCCTTGATACAGACAATTTTTATACCTCGTTAAATCTTAATGTAGATTTTCTATATGCCATAAAAATGGGAGATAGATTAAAAGCTACATCAAAAGTAGTACGAGCAGGTAAGAAGATCATACATGTAGAGTGCACTGTTACTACTATGGATGGAACATTATTAGGAAAAGCTACCAGTAACCTGATAGTAACGGGTATGAGGCCTGTAGATGGTGACCATAAAGTTGCTAATTAATATTTCAGTTTTGGATAACGGCTGTTTATTTTTGAACCATAAAGTATGCTGAACGGAAAAAAAATAGTAGTGGTGCTGCCTGCGTATAAGGCCGCACAAACCATAGAAAAAACGTACAATGAAATACCGTTTGACATTGTAGATGATGTAGTATTAGTTGATGATAACAGCCCTGATGATACTGTAGAGGTGGGCAAGAGGCTAGGCATCAAACACATTATTAAACATGAGGTGAATAAAGGCTACGGTGGTAACCAGAAAAGCTGTTATGCAAAAGCTATAGAGGTAGGTGCTGATATTGTAATCATGGTACATCCGGATTACCAGTATACGCCCAAGCTGATACACGCAATGTCATCAGTAATAGCATATGATGTATATCCTGTAGTATTGGGTTCCAGAATATTAGGTAAGGGAGCATTGAGAGGTGGTATGCCTATGTATAAGTATATCTTCAACCGTATGCTTACACTGTTTGAAAATATAGTTATCGGTCAAAAGTTAAGTGAATATCATACAGGATACCGTGCATTCAGCGCAGAGGTGATCAATGCAATTGACTTCACGCACAACAGTGATGACTTTGTGTTTGATAATGAGATGCTGTCTCAAGTATTCATGAAAGGTTATGAGATAGCAGAGGTGACTTGTCCTACTAAATATTTTGAAGAGGCATCCAGTATCAACTTTAGCAGAAGTATGAAGTACGGTAGAGGAGTGTTAAGAGTGTCTTTGATACACAGACTGCATAAGTGGGGGATAATTAAGAGTAAGTTGTACAACTAGCCTTACTGCTTTTCTTTCTTTATAGCTCCAAGTCTATAATTAAAGCCAACAACAAACTGTTCGTACACGGCTAGCCATATACTACCAAACCCAGGTTGATATGTTCTTGCTTCTTTACCAAAGTGTTGCTCCCTTTTAAAGTAACCAAACTGACAGCCTAGTCTGACATCTATTTTCTTTGAGAGCTTAAAGTCGAATCCGGGTGAGATTGCCAGGCCATGAGCAATACCCCTGATGTGTAAGCTGGAATCTTTATTTGATAGCAGTATATACCTGGTTCCTTTTTCATCATATCTAGAGTATATATATTGAAGGTTAAGCCATGGTATAAATCGTTTACTTTTTAGTGGTAGTCTGAATTTTACCCCTCCTTTATAGTATAGTCCTTTTAAAGACTTTAAGTTAACTCCATCGTCAACTAAGGAGACACCTCTTCTTGGAAAAAGAGTAGTGCCTAAAGCACTAGTAATACCTGCGTAGTTATTAAAAAAGTATTCTAATTGTATTTCCGGAGTTCCTCCGGCTATTGGAGCCAAATTAATACCCAAGCCTGCTTTAGGCATATTGCCTTTTTGAGCGTGTGCGAATGTTGAGAAAAAAACTAAAATGATAAGGGTCGATAAGTATTTCACGTGGTAAAATTTCACAAATGAAAACAAAGATTATGCCATCTACCAGATGCCCTAGCTCTTTACTTGTATTATAGTTGACAAGGGGTAGTATAAAACAAAAAAAGCCGCTCAACTGAGCGGCTTTTGTCTACAAGAACAATTAAACTAATTACTGAATACTTAGTTTTTGTGTTTGACTGTTATTTTCCGTTTCAATATTTAAGATGTAGATACCTTTTGCAAAGCTACTTACATCGATAGTCATATTGTTTTCAAGAGTTGTATTGGTATTGTATAATACTTTACCTGTGATATCAGATATAGAAACTGATACTTGCTCGTTAGATGTAGTACCCCAAGTAATGTTCACAACGTTGTGAGCAGGGTTAGGATAAGCTGTAAATTCTACGTTAGAGCTGTTTACATTTTCTACACTATTAGCAATAGGTTTGATTGTTTTACCACTAAGAGAACGCTCAAAGTTTACAGCAGCATGCGTAGCACTAGAGTTAGTTACATTAACTGTAGCAGCTGTAGTAGCAAAAGAAAGTTGCTCAGGATGTACAGTGTAGTTACCTACAGGTACATTTTGGAAGCTGTAGTCACCGTTAGCATCAGTAGTAGCGAAAGCTATAGGGTTTGTACCATCTAATAATAGTATAGTTAAACCTTCGATACCGTTAGCAGTACCTTTGTTAGCACCTTGTAGTACGTTACCACCTACAAAACCAGGACCAGCAGTTACAGTACCATTCTGCATGGCTATGTCTTTATATAAGCTGCTACCACCAGTGTGTGTAATTACAGTAGCATTGCTCCAAAGTAGAGATGTATTATGATAAGTTGGAACAGGACCTGTACCACTGCTAGGACCGTTCAGGTGAGCTGCTTTAGTACGATAGTCACCGCTTGATTTGTTAGTGAAAGAGTAGTCTGCATAACCGAAGCCTGAAACTATTTGAGAGTCAACAGCAGCAAGGATGTTAGTTTGAGCATCATAAGTGATCAACCAAACTTTGAATGTATCGCTAAAGTTAGGTGAGTTAAGAGAATCGTAGTAGATTCTACCTGATATTACGTTTGGTGCAACTGTTACAGTAGTATAAGCTGTATCACCACAACCAGAACCGCCTGATATCAGCTGTACATTATAAGTACCAGGGTTTGTATATGTATGAGTTACCGGGCTACCGCTACCCCAGTTACCGTCACCAAAATTCCATGAGAAGTTGATACCTGAATTAGTGTTATTAGCATCAAAAGTCCATGTATTATTGTTTACAGCAGTTTTAGTTAAAGAAACTGCACATGGGTTAGATGTAACTGTTACCGACCCCCAAGTTGTATCTGCACATGTGATGTTGTTCATAGAATCTAATACACTATATATCAGCTGTACATTGTAAGTACCACCTGTAAGGTAACCGTGGCTTATAATACCAGTAGAGTTATATTGATAGCTGGTAGAGTTATCACCCCAATCAATTGTAGTAGTAGTATAGATATTAAATGTAGAGGCTGGTGAGCTAGTATTGTTAAGAATAGCGTAATGGTTATTATTACTTAAGCTCATAGATGCGTTAACCTGATTACAGTTTAACTGGGCAAATGTCACATTGCCTAACAGGCATGCAAACATAAATAGTAGTAGGTTCTTCATAATTGATATTTTATTGTTTAAATATTGTTTCTTACTTACTATAACGAGTGTAATAGTCTATTCGTTAGGATATATCATAAAAAAACCGCCTCGAAAGGCGGTTTTAAACTATTAGTTAATATAGTCAGTCTTATTTTAAAGTAATGGTTTTCTCTTGCTGGTCAACCATTTCTACTTTTTTACCAATCGGATCTAGAACTTCCTCTCCGTTGCCGTACATGTTAGCCAAAGTAGGAGCGATAACCAATGCTACGATAGACATTAGTTTGATCAGGATGTTCATTGAAGGACCAGAAGTATCTTTAAATGGATCACCAACAGTATCACCGGTTACAGAAGCTTTGTGAGGGTCAGAACCTTTGTAGTGTTTTTCTCCATTTATATCTGCACCTTTCTCGAATGACTTTTTAGCATTATCCCAAGCACCACCGGCATTATTTTGGAACATACCCATCAATACACCACTAACTGTAGCGCCTGCAAGCATACCCCCAAGAGCCTCAGGGCCTACCAAGAAACCTACTAGTAACGGAGCTGCAATAGTGATAGCACCGGGAAGTATCATCTTTTTAATAGAAGCCTCTGTAGAGATAGCCACACACTTATCATATTCAGGCTCAGCTTTACTTTCCATGATGCCCGGTATCTCTTTGAACTGGCGGCGAACTTCTTCCACCATTGCCATTGCCGCTTCACCAACTGCTCTGATAGCCAGAGATGAGAAGATGAATGGTATCATACCACCAACAAATAACATCGCTAATACTTCAGCTCTGTAGATGTTAATACCGTCTATACCAGCAACACCAACATATGCTGCAAATAGAGCTAATGCTGTAAGTGCAGCAGAAGCAATTGCGAAACCTTTACCTGTAGCAGCTGTAGTGTTACCAACAGCATCAAGAGCATCAGTTTTTTCACGTACTTCTGGTTCTAGCTCACTCATTTCAGCGATACCACCTGCGTTATCCGCAATAGGACCAAATGCATCAATTGCTAACTGCATAGCTGTAGTTGCCATCATACCTGCAGCTGCGATAGCCACACCGTATAGACCAGCCATAGCGAATGAACCCCAGATACCACCTGCAAGTACAAGTATCGGTAAGAATGTACTTTCCATACCAATAGCCAAACCACCGATAACGTTTGTAGCGTGACCCGTAGCTGACTGACGTATAATGCTATTAACAGGGCGCTTGCCCATAGCTGTGTAGAATTCTGTAATGATACTCATCAAAGCACCAACTACAAGACCTATAATGATCGCCCAAAACACATCCATGTTTGAGAATTCAAAACCACGAAGTGTCATAGTATCAGGTAAAATATTTACTACCAGGAAGTAAGACGCTATCGCTGTTAATATCATAGAACCCCAGTTACCCATATTCAGGGCTTTCTGTACCGGAGCAGTACTTACAGCTACACTGTCAGATATTTTTACAAAGAATGTACCTATTATAGAGAACACGATACCTAAACCTGCAATAAGCATTGGTAATAGTATCGGGGCGAAACCACCAAAGTTATCAGCAGAAGCCGTTTCTCTACCAAGTACCATAGTGGCAAGTACCGTTGCTACATAAGAACCGAAAAGATCAGCTCCCATACCGGCAACGTCACCTACGTTATCACCTACGTTATCTGCGATAGTTGCAGGGTTACGAGGGTCATCTTCAGGTATGCCTGCTTCTACTTTACCTACAAGGTCAGCACCAACGTCCGCTGCTTTTGTATATATACCACCACCCACACGAGCGAATAATGCTATACTTTCTGCACCTAGAGAGAAACCTGTTAGTACCTCAATAGCTCTTTCCATTTCTTCACTGTTAACAGCAGCTTCTGGTGCGAACATCATTTTGAATACTATGAATAAACTACCCAGACCTAAAACAGCCAAACCAGCAACGCCTAACCCCATAACGGCACCACCGTTGAAAGAGATAGCTAAAGCTTTACTAAAGCTGCTTCTTGCAGCGTTAGCTGTTCTAACATTTGCTTTAGTAGCGATGCGCATACCAATGAAACCTGCAAAAGCTGAGAATACGGCACCGATAACAAAAGCAAGTGCTATCACCGGGCTTGATTTAGGATTGCTGTAACCCATGTAAGCCAGTAGTATACCTGCAATGATCACGAAGTATATCATGATCTTGTATTCAGCTTTAAGGAAAGCCATAGCTCCGTCGGCTATGTGGTTGGAGATTTCCTTCATGCGGTCAGTACCCGCATCTTGCTTGCTCACCCAAGAGCTTTTGATAACCGTGAACAGAAGCGCCAGAACGCCAAACACCGGTACTAAGTAGAACATTTCCATATATATATAAAGGATATTTAATAAGGGTGCAAATATAGTCGTAAAACCATAAAAAACATAAGTTTAAATCATCATGCTTTTTCATTTCCTTACGTTTTTTATTTACTTTACCTCCTGATAATATTGAGAACCTACCTTTAATAAAACAACGAAGGCAAAAGGGATTGGCAACACAAGATTACAAGAAGTTTTCTGACGAAGAGCTGATACAGCGATATGTCGAGCGTGACGAGAATGTCGCATTTGCTCATATCTATAAGCGATATGCACACCTGGTATATGGGGTGTGTATGAAATATTTAAAAGATATAGAGCTGGCTAAAGAAGCAGTTCAGCAGATATTCATTAAGCTTATTGAGGATCTTAAAAACCATGATATTACACATTTCAAGGCTTGGTTATATACAGTTGCCCGTAACCATTGCCTGATGCAACTGAGAAAAGACGATAAGACCGTTAACAAAGATTTTACTGATGAAGATGTGGAATTTGAGGATGACTGGCATCATAAGATCAGGCAGGAGTACTTCCTGACCGAATTAGAGGCTGCGGTTAAAGAATTAAGTAAGGAGCAAAGAATATGTATCAGGCATTTTTATCTGGACAATATGAGCTATGCTGAAGTTGCCAGACAAACTAACTACAACGTAAAGCAAGTGAAAAGTGCCATCCAGAATGGTAAACGTAACTTAAAAATAAAACTGCAGGCGCTAAGAAAGGAAAAAGCATGAACAAAGAGCAGTTGAAAAATATTTTTGATAACAGCACCTGCCTCACTCCAAGGCAGCTGAGGGGCTATGCTTCAGGCAAGATGGTGCATGAAGAAGCGCATGCTGTAGAAACTCATTTACTTAGCTGTCCTTTTTGTAGTGAAGCTGTTGAAGGCTTAGCTGCCAGTAAAAGTCCGCTAGCGCTGGATAGTGTTGATAAGATGGACTCCAGCTTTTTAGAGAAGTATTTAAATGTTTCGCAGGAAGACTTAAATGCTAAGCCTAAATATTCAGGTGCGGCTAAGTTCAGTACTATGTCTGCTCCTGCTGTTAAGTCTACTAAGCTTTGGAAGAATATAGGTATTGCAGCATCTGTATTGATTGCTGTAGGTGCAATCTGGATATTAAAAGATACTGTCTTTAATAGTGATGAGCCTGCTTCTCAGATCGCAGAAGTAAATGTTATAGAGGATAGCAAACCATTAGTAGAGCAGCCATTAGCAGTAGTAGCCGACTCTACTATTCATGAAGAGGATAATACTGCAGATGAGCAGATAGTAGCTACTACTGATACCGTATCTGCAAGCCAGACATTAAATGCTGCTAAAGATGCTGAAGCTCAAAAGCTTGCTGCACTTGATGTTAAGAAGCAGCAACAAGAATTAAAAGCTAAAAAAGAAGCAGAGCAAAAAGCAAAAGAAAAGGAAAGGGAAAAGGCATTGCTTGCCGCAGCAGAGAAGTCTGATAAAAAAACAACTGTAGCACAAGCAGATAAAACTTCTGAAACCAGTGCAGACTATGATGGATATGGTCCGAGAAGGCTAGGTAATAGCTTTACGGATGAAGCAACAACTGCGTCAGCACCTGCGGCTAAAAAAACTCCTGAACCAATAAGCTTAGGTAGTGCTACTACAGGTATTAGCAAAGCAGATGAGGCCTTCAACGAAGAGAATTACAAACGAGCATTAAGGTTATACCAAAAAGAGATGTTCGATAAAAAGTCTCAACAACAAGATGCTGCAACATATATGGCTGCAAAATGTCACATAGCACTTGGTGAAAAAGTGCAGGCCAGAACCCTGCTTAATAGCCTGATCAAAGAAAACTCCTACAAGAAAGGTGAGGCTCAACAGCTACTTAATAAGTTGGATTGATTCCTGTATCTAATATTTCCCTAAATTGTATTCAGGTTGGTCATGATGAAACGAATACTTAAATACATAGGTATAGGGTTGTTGCTGTTAGTTGGTTTGATATTCGTCACTGATTACTGGGTGTCATACTCTTCACGAAAACAGTTGTACGATAATATAGAAGAGTTCGACCATCATAAAGTGGGGTTATTACTAGGTACATCTAAGTACGTCAGTAAAGGAGTAAAGAATGTTTTCTATAAATATAGAATTGCAGCAGCCGTAAAATTATTTAACGAGGGTAAGATAGATTTCATTCTGGTGAGTGGTGATAATCGACAGAGAGATTACAACGAGCCCGAGACGATGAGAAGAGATCTGTTGGCTGCGGGTATACCGGAGAGTAGGATAGTATTGGATTATGCCGGTTTCCGCACATTGGATAGTGTAGTACGTTGCAAAGAAGTGTTCGGAGAAACTGATATCATTATTATTTCTCAGAAGTTTCATAATGAACGAGCCATTTGTCTGGCTAACAAAAGAGGTCTGGACGCAATAGCGTATAACGCCGGCGACCCTCCTGCTGATAAAACTATAAAGGTGATGATCAGAGAAAAGTTTGCCAGAGTGAAGATGGTACTTGACTTAATTACTAGCAAGCAACCCAAATTCTTAGGAGAGAGAATATTTATTGAAATACCTACAGCTGACTCAACAGTTATTAATCCCGAGTAAGTGAGTCAATCTCTCTGATTACTTTATCTAATTCTTCAGTAGCACTTTTTATGCCCTTTATTGCTTCCATGCTGGAGAACTCTGAAGGGTTTTCAAAATCTATAAGTTCTGCCAGGCCAAGTATGGTAGCTACTTGCCCTCTTACTTTATGCGACTGAAGCCAGGCTATCTTTTTCAGTTGATCATTTTGTCTACTGATGATAACAGAACGCAGTTTCATCATTTTTGCGCGCTTCTTTGCAGTGTTTTTTTCCTTCTCATAGTTACGTCGCAGATGTATAGTGATGAGATATACAAACAGTAGGCTGATAACATAAGTGAAAGAGAGGTCTAAGAACCTGCTTTCATAATTAGGATATTTAGCTTGTATGAGTTGAGGGTAAAAGAAGTCTGCGGACATCAATAAAAAACCCATGACCATGTGGGTAATGGTCCATATCAGATGCTGTTTTTTGGGTGATATAGCAATAAGTAAATGAAATGTAAGAAAGAAAAGAAATAGCGCAGGTCCGTTGATGCCGGCATTATAAAAAAATGTTGTAGCTAAGGCACCATAACTACAAAATGCATATACTAATAAGCCAGCCTTGTACTTCTTTTTGAAGCGTGAGTAATAGTATATGATGCATACTATTGTGATCAATACGAGATTGATGATCAATGGTGCAATAAGAAGTGTGAGTAAATTAATCAGAGTACTGGGTATAAGAAAACCAATACTAATGATCAGCACAGCATTCAATACTCGATTGTTACTGGATAGTTTTTTGTGATGACCTACTAGTTGTTTCCAGACATCTGCGGCACTACCACCACGCACTTGATAGCTATTCATTCTAAGAGAGATTACATGAAAAAAATGCAGGGGATTTTGCAGTCCTTTCACGCAAGCATAAAAGACACTGTATTGTGTCTATCTCTTCTCCCTAATGAGCGCAAATATATATTCTTTTAACGGTTACTGTGAATTTTTGAAAGAGTTTTATCTCTTGTATATACAGTGGTTACAGGCTTGTGTAAAAAAGAAGAGACCTGCCATGCAGGTCTCTTTAAGTGTAGTGTTATTTGAATAATCTTAAACAGTCTCATCTTCTATTTTAGCATCAGGAGCATTTTTCCCAACGCTGGCAATACCATTTTCCATTGCCGCTTCGCTCTCATACATTTCGCTACTGCCTATTACTTGGCCGTTACCGGCTTTAAGGTTGAAGTAGTTCTTCCCGTTCTTAGCAACTTTACGCTCAAAGCGTTTATCATCTGTAGCGTTTTTCATAACAGACTCTATACCGTTATTACAAGCAGCTTTGGTAGTATAACCTTCACTTGCTAGTATAACCTGTCCGTTGTTAGCCTTTAAGTTGAATTGAAACTCTCCGTTTTTACGCTTACTGATTACAAATTTTCCCATTACAGTTATTTGGTTTGTTGATAATTCTAATTGAGTACCCTCAAAATAAAAAAAAAGCATCGTTCTGGCTAATATATCAGGCTATTATTATGTTATATCCCCCTAAATGTGTTACACTCGCAAATAAGATATTTGTATTTTCACTGATTCTAACCTCGTAAAATAGATATGATAAGAATTGTACTTACAGTACTGATGGTATGCATCACTGTAAACACCTTTGCACAGAGCGGAACAGAATACAGAAGCAAACAAAACGAGCTATACTGGAAAAACCGTATGCCGGATGAAGCCTACTGGCAGCAGGACGTTCATTATAAAATGGATGTTAGGATAGATGAGGAGAAGCATACTGTAGGCGGTGATCAACAATTAACTTACTGGAACAACTCTCCAGATACATTAACCTATGTATACTTTCACCTTTGGCAGAATGCGTTTGTAAAAGGTTCTTACCTGCATATGCTGGAGCGTGCAAATAATATCAAGCCACGATTAGGCGAATACGAAGCAGAAGGTTTGGGTTGTGTAGTGGAGCAGATACAAGTAGACGGTCAGGAGCCTAAAATGGAGTTGGATAATACTATACTTAAGATATACCTGCCAAAACCGTTATACCCGAATGGGAAAACTCAGTTTGATATAAAGTTTACTACTTATTGGGATAAAGGTGCTACCCGTAGACGTATGAAAATGTATGATGCCTGGGGACAGATGCATTACAATGGTGTACAATGGTTCCCTAAGATATGTGTGTATGACAGAAAGTTTGGCTGGGATACATATCAGCATTTGAATAAAGAATTCTACGCAGATTATGGTAGCTATGATGTGTCTCTGGATTTTCCTTCAAACTATGTAGTAGAGGCTACAGGTGCAATTAAGAACAGAGAGCAGGTATTACCAAAAGCATTAAGAGAAAAGCTGGACATTAAAAACTTCAAAAACAAAAAATGGAATGAAGCCCCATCAATAGTCACTGAGTATAAAAAAGGTGAGCGAAAAGTGTGGAAGTTCAAGGCTATGAATGTGCACGATTTTGCATTTACGGCAGACCCTTCTTACAGGATAGCTACTGAATATTGGAACGGTGTTGAGTGTGTTGGCCTCTGTCAGGAGCCGCATGCGTCACGTTGGCAAAATTCTGCTGAGTATGTTGCTAAGATCATCAAAACATTCTCTGAGGATTTTGGTATGTACCAGTATCCTAAGATGGTAGCCGCAGATGCTGCAGATGGTATGGAGTACCCAATGCTTACGTTAGATGGCGGTGGTAATCCAGGCTACAAAGGTCTTCTTGTGCATGAGATAGGACACAACTGGTTTTATGGTATGGTAGGTAATAACGAAACTTATCGTGCCGCGTTGGATGAAGGGTTTACACAGTTTCTTACCGCATGGGGGCTAACAAAGCTGGAGGGCGATACTGTTAGAGACGAGCCAGAAAAACTGTTCGCAAAATGGGCTTATCATCCTACTACGTACAGAGATTATAGGAACTACAGCAGGTATATACATACAGCACTCAACCAAAATGAGCTGCCGCTGAATACACACTCTAACGATTTTAATAATGCTATCCACCATGAGAATGGCTATGGTATGGTGTATTATAAAACTGCTACTATGCTCTGGAGTATGCAATATGTATTGGGCGATACATTGTTCCAAAATGCTATGCAGCATTACTTCAAACAATGGAGGTTTGCACATCCGTACTTTAATGACTTCAGAACATCCATCATAAGATATACAAAGGTTGACTTGAACTGGTTCTTTGATCAGTGGTTGGAAACTACTAAGAGGCTGGACTATGGTATAGGCAGAATTAAAAAGCTGGATGGTGAAGATAGCTTTGCTGTAAAGTTTATACGTAAAGGCGAGATGCAAATGCCTGTAGACTTTACTGTAACAGCAAAAGATGGGCAGAAGTATAGCTATCATATTCCTAATACATGGTTTAAAAAAGAAACGGAGGCTACCATTCTTGATAAATGGTATGGCTGGGGTAACTGGAATACAGAGTATGATGCACATATTAATGTACCGTCAGGAGTAAAGCATGTAGAGATAGACACTACATGGAGAATGGCAGATATATATGCGAAGGATAATTACAAAACCAGATGTTTGCCATTATCTCCGAAGGCTATTATCGTCAAGCCTGATGTGGGTAGAGTAGCACCATATGATAGAAAACACTATCGTGCATATGTACGCCCAGACTTGTGGTGGAACCCTGTAGACGGTATTAAAGCAGGTATACACTTAGAAAGTGACTACATGAAAACTATGCATAAGGTAAGTGCTACTGTTTGGTTCAATGCACATGTTCTGCAAGACACAGCTTACCAAAGTTTTGAAAATGAAGGTTTGTATGATAAGTATGTACCACTAAACTATAGCATCACTTATGAGTCGCCATTGAGTAGAAATACACCAAGATTCCAATTACAATTGCAGAGTAAATTGTTAGATGGTCTATGGTATCATAGAGGTGGTTTCCTATGGGAGGTAAACGGACATAATTCCTTACAGTTCTATGCGCAAACTATGTGGCGTACTGCATTGCTTGACTATGATTACCTGATCTATCCTAATGAGTGGAGTAGCCTGCGAGGCAGACCTAACTCATCATTGAATATTAAGTGGTGGAATAACTTTAACTATATCGGTGGTTTCGGCAACTTTAGCTTAACTGCAAGGGCTCCGTTTCTTACAGGGAATGGTGCTAATGCTTTTGACTATGGCTACTTAGAGCTGGAGGCTATCAATAATAACACTCTAGGTAAATTAGATATACGCACCAGAATATTTGGTAGGTATGGAGTAGGTAGTAATATACCTTATGAGAGTGCATTGTGGCTGGCAGGTGCCAACCCTGAAGAGCTTATGGATAATAAGTATACACGTAGTATAGGTTTTGTACCTAATAATTGGAGCGGGTTCAGTCAAACAGAGACCAATCATTTCCAAATGGGTGGAGGTTTGAACCTTCGTGGTTATGCAGGCTACCTGATTGCTGATGAGAAAAACGGCGAGATACTCATAGGCTATAAAGGTAGGAGTGGTGCTGCTGTAAATGCAGAGGTAGACTTTGACAGATATATTCCTCTAAGACCAAAATTCACTCGCAAGTGGTTGCATGTAGATCTGTATGCATTTGCTGATGCAGGGGTGATGCAATTGAGCAGAGTAGCCAACCTGAATAATTACTGGAGCATCTCTCCGACAACTATCATGAGTGATATAAGGTTTGATGCAGGTCTTGGTGTAGCAGCTACTATCAAGAAATGGTGGAAGTTCACTAAAGCGCAACCTCTTACTGTAAGGTTTGATGTGCCGGCAGTAGTGAACAGACCTCCGTTTGCTAATCCTGACTATGTGAAGTTCAGGTATGTAGTAGGTATTAACCGAGCATTCTAGTTGGTGATTTGCTTATAGTTATCTGCCGTTACGTATATAGCAGCGGATAAATTATTCTTGGTCATGACTTGCTGTATCTCAGCTTCATTGTTTGCAGGGTAAACAGCTATGTTGCTATTTGCTCTATATACAGGTAGTGTTTTTACAGCCCAGTCTGCTTCTATGCCGTGGTTATCGTGCGGGTAGATGAGCTCTCTATTCACCAGGAGAGGTACGTTACGTTGTTGCGCATTGACGATAGCATTGCTAGCGTTATTATAAATACGTAGTTTCTTTTTATACTCTTCACTCTTGTATTCATTGATGTATGAGGAAAACACGTTGCCAGCTAATCCAGCTACTAATAACGGGTAGATAGTATTTTGTATGACTTTGCCTTTAGGAAGTTTTTGTAGGCTATCTATAGTATACAATGCTAATAAGCCTAATGGCGCAGTAGCAAAAGCATTTAAACGGTGTGCTCCTAAGGGTAACTTTCCCGCTATGTATAATACTATAGCTAGCAGCACCATCACACTAGTATATACTGCAGCTGTTCTAAGAGGTTTGCCTGAAGTGATGTTGCTTTTCAGTTTTATGATGCTGTGTACACCACCAGTAATACCTAGTATGCCAAATACAACCTCGAATAGTCCACCTGAACCAATATGAGCAAAGAGTTTATAAATGTTAGTGAGTATAACTAACCCTTTTGAGTCTCCTGTAGCCAGAAAGTCTTGCCAGTATGCTTGCATCCCTTCGTCTTGCATTACTTTGCTCACATCTATCATGTAGAATATTGTAATGGAGATGATACCTAATAGTAGAGGTAAGGCTGCCTGAAGTATAGTTTTAGTTGAAGGTTTATGGTAGAATACCTGTAAGCATGCAACGACAACTATAGGTGCAAATAGAATAGGGTAGGTGTAACTAAAAAATGTGGCTACAGCATAGCTAGTACATAGCAGAATATAATCTGCACCTACATTACTTCTATCTTTTATTATAGATGATGTTTTATATAGTTGCCATAGTGCGACTAAGCCCAGGAGCATCTCCATAGTGTACTGCTTTATCTGTACATAGTAGTATATGGATGTTTTGTAGGAGATGTATATGAGCACCAAAAGGATAATTTGATGAGCACCTTTTTCAAAGTATCGCCTCCCGACCTTAAAGCATAGCATCACACCTATAGTATGTATTATAAATGAGGGTAGCCTGAGCCCGATGTAGCTGAAATCAAACAGGCTACTGAACTTTGCAACTAGCTGCAAATAAACTCTGGGAAACTGCTGCATGTAGTCAAGTTCACCCCATAGGGCGCTAGCTGGTCTGAACTTGATGTTGTGTATGATAAACCATTCATCTAACCAGAGTGGCTTTGTAGGGAGAAAACAGGTATATATACCTACCAATATAAAAAAGGATACTGTCGAGTATCCTAATATCTTAATAATAGAGGCAAGGGTAAAGTAGTTTTTCATATAGATGTACTATATAAAAATAGGCTATCTATATTGATTATTCAACTGCTGTAAATGCCTAATATTTAAGTATTTGTTGTGTGCGGCTGGTAGTTTCTGTCCTGAATATAAGGGTGTAAATACCTGATAGGAGCTCTTTTATATCCAAAGTAAGGTTATCGTTGGGTTCCATATAGGTCTCACAATACACTCTTCCCTTGTTGTCCACAACCATCAATAGGCACTTTTCGTTTTCTCTGTTCTTAATATTGATCATCTGCTATAGTCGTTTACCGTTTTTATAGGTGATGAGAGTGGTAGATAAAAATGGTGCAAGTTGCCTTGCACCCGTTATAACGTAAAGTTAAGATATATGTTTATGCTATAAAAATTTATTTTACAGGCTTAGTAACCCCTGCCCGCCTTCTTATCCATATAGTTCATAAACGCCTTGTTAGCCACTCTGTTACCACCTCTTGTAGGATAGTTACCTGTAAAATACCAGTCTCCTGTGTTTTCAGGACAAGCATCTTTCAGCCCTTCAATAGATTGGTAGATAATGTCAACTTCAGCATTTACTTCTTCGTGACGCAGCATTTCTGCTATCTTTTTGCTGATCTCTTCCGGAGTGTATGAGGCATATATTTCCTGAACATGGTTGATATCATCAAGTGTACCTGCTTCAGCAGCTTGCTTACATTTATCATATACTTCAGTCAGTAAGCTTTCCTTCTTATTATCTTTCAGTAGCTCTACAGTAGCACGGAAGGCAATAAAGTCTCCCATCTTACTCATATCTATACCGTAACAGTCGGGGTATCTGATCTGTGGTGCAGAAGAAACGATAATGATCCTCTTCGGCTTCAACCTATCCAGCATCTTGATGATACTCTCCTTAAGAGTAGTGCCCCTAACAATAGAGTCATCTATGACTACGAGGGTGTCAACATTATCTTCTACAGTACCATAAGTGATATCGTATACGTGCTGTACCATCTCATCGCGTTCACCATCCTGAGTGATGAATGTACGCATCTTAACATCCTTGATAGCTATTTTCTCAATACGTACTCTGCGGCTGATGAGCTCCAGCATCTCATCATCGCTCATCTCTTTGCCTCTGGTACGTATCTTATCCAGCTTGATCTCATTCAGGTAGTCTTCCATACCTTTTATAAGACCATAAAAAGCTGTTTCTGCCGTATTAGGTATAAATGATACTATGGTATGCTTCAGGTCATGATCTATTTCTTTCAGCACTGTTTCGGCAAGGTTTCTGCCGAGCTGCATACGCTCGCGATAAATATCTTTATCACTACCACGACTAAAGTAAATACGCTCAAAGCTACATGCGGTCTTTTCACCTGCAGGTAGAATCTCTGTATCAGTAAACGTGCCGTCAGCTTTTGTGATGATAGCGTGACCAGGAGTAAGTTCTTTAACTGTTTCTGCAGGTACATTAAATGCCGTCATGATAGCCGGACGCTCCGATGCTGCTACAACTATCTCATCGTTCTGGAAGTAGTAAGCGGGACGAATGCCATTAGCATCTCTCATTACAAAGCTATCTCCGTTACCTACAAGACCACCACATACATAGCCACCGTCAAAATGAGTAGTAGCTTGTTTCAGTGCGCCTACAAGGTCTAGCTTCTCAGGATCAGCTTCGTCAACAAGTTTTATGTAGTACTGTATGGTATCTATCATCGCACCAAGGTCACTCTCTCTGATGGTAGTGCTTGGATGCTCATCCAGCATTTTAAATAGCTCGTCTGTATTAACAAGGTTGAAGTTGCCCGCCATAACAAGGTTACGGGTAGGGTTGATATCCGACTTGATGAACGGATGACAGAACTCAACATTGTTTCTACCTTGAGTACCGTAACGCAGGTGTCCCAGCATTACTTCACCCATAAAACGCATATAGCCTTTCAGTAACCCGGGGTGGTTATTTATCTCCGGGTACATCTTCTCCAGCTCAGCAGCTTCTGAACGCACATCGTTAAATACACGCTTAATGGCACCATCACCATTCAGTCGCAAACGGTGCATAAACTGGTTACCAGCTTCAACATTTAATTTTACTGTGGCTATCCCGGCACCATCCTGCCCACGGTTGTGTTGCTTTTCCATAAGGAGATACAGCTTGTTAAGACCGTAGAAAGCAGTACCGTATTTGCGGTGGTAATATGCCAGTGGTTTCAGCAGGCGAATGTAAGCCAGCCCGCATTCGTGACGTATTGCATCAGACATGAGGCGGCAAAGATACTAAGCTTTCCGAACATACAACTCTTCAGAAAATTGTTTTTTGTAATACATGGATTGGCTCGGCTTTTCGAAATGGATATCGAAGTATGTACTTAGAAATAATGCGATACCAAATAGTAAAATAATAGCTGATGAGGTCTTCTGCAAATACATGATCCGCCTGAGGGTGAGCTTCCTTCTGATGGCGTCTGCCAGGAATACCTTTGAGATGTCTACACTAAGTACCAGCGCCAGACATACCCCGAACATAATGAACCTGTACCAGCCTGAAGTGTTAGCTGTAGCAGATACTGTACCCAACCAAATGATTATTACTGCCGGGTTTATCGTATTAATAAGAAAGCCACTGGTCCATATTTTAAAATAATCTGTAGTACTAATGTTACTCACCTTAGTGCTTGATGGTCTCACTGGTCGGTATTTACTAACTAGCCCTGCCAGCCCTACAGTTAATAAGATGATAGCGCCGCCATAAGCTATTTGCCTGGAGTATTCGTGTAGTACTTCCAGCCAAGATGCAGCAACGTTAGCTATAGTTACATATAATATATCGCTTACTGAAACCCCTAGTACGAATGCAAAGCCTGCTTTGTAACTGTGGTTAAGGCTGTATTTGATGATAGCAAAAAGAGTAGGGCCTACCGATAACGATAAGAACAGTCCTAATGCCAAGCCTTTTAATAACGCATCCCACAAATGCATGCTACAAGATAAGTAACATATAATGCCCCGTCAAAATAAAGCTATATATGTATACCCGATTCGATTGATTTTTAGCATTTAACAAACAAATGCTCTTAATGTTCTTTGTCCATCTTCTTCCAGCTCGATCTCAATTTTCAGGTAATTTTCAGGTAGTAAGCCCGATGCTTTCTCAGGCCATTCTATAATGCTGTAAGCATTGGGTTGTAAAATCGCATCTTCCACTCCTGCATTCACCGCTTCTTGCTCATCTTCCAGTCTGTACCAATCCATGTGATAGATAGAATACTCTTTATCATTTTGCCGGAAGCTATATTCATTGATGATAGAAAAAGTTGGGCTGCTTACGGCATCATCAACTCCAAGCATATCACAAAGTGCTGAAATCAAGGTAGTTTTACCTACGCCCATATCTCCGTGTAATGCCCATACTCGGTACTGATGTGCATATTGCCACAACTTATCTGACACATTTTTTATATCCGATAAAGAGTAAGAAATTTGTAGTACAGGTTGTTGCTGCATAAGTATGCAAATATATATCACCTGTTCATATTAAGTACAATGGAAAAGACATATGCTACATCCGTAAAAGGAATGACTTGTGGTAATTGTGCATTGACAATTTCAAAAGTTTTAGAGAAAAAGGGTGCATCCAATATAGCTGCCAATGCAGCATCAGGCGAGGTGAGTTTCACGCTCGTAGAAGACACTGATGTGTCTACCGTTTATGACGCAATAGATGACTTGGGCTATGAAGTAGTTCGTGGTGATGAAGATGATCTTACAGGAGCTCATGTTCATGATCAGACAGATAATAGTAATCTGCTCATGATCATATGTGCTGTACTAACAGTGCCTTTACTATTGCACATGTTTGTTAGCTGGCACTTACTACACAATCCCTGGGTACAACTAGCACTGTCTACGCCTGTGTACCTGATAGGTATGTATAAGTTTGGTACTAGTGCGATACGTTCTCTGAAGCATGGGATACCTAATATGGATGTGCTTATTGCGCTCGGTGCCAGTGCTGCTTATATCTATTCGCTCATTGGACTGTTTGTATACACTGCTAATGTAGAAGACTATTTATTCTTTGAAACAGCAGCTTCTATTATCACGCTCGTGATGTTTGGTAATTGGCTGGAGCATAAAACTGTAAAGTCTACCACGGCAGCCATTGATGATCTGGCAAAGTTGCAACCACAGAAGGCAAGGTTAGTGATGACCGATAGTGTTGGGAAGGAGACGGTAACAGAGATCGACAGTAAGTATATCAGGAAGGATGATATCGTATTGGTAAATACAGGAGATAGTATTGCAATAGACGGTATCGTTGTTTCAGGTGATGCGCAGGTAGATGAGCAGATGATAACTGGGGAGAGCTTGCCGGTACACAAAAATATTGATGACAATGTGGTGGGCGGAACTATTGTTATTGATGGTAATATAAAGGTTAAAGCAACGGCTATAGGACGCAATTCTGTGCTGTCCAATATCATCAGGATGGTGAGAGAGGCACAAGGTCAAAAGCCACCGCTACAGAAATTGGCAGATAAGATCAGTGCGATATTTGTACCCGTTGTTTTGGGTATTGCAGTGTTAACTATGGCGATCAGTTATTTTGCCTTTGATGTAAGCTTTGAAAATGCCATGATGAGGGCGATAGCCGTATTGGTTATCTCTTGCCCGTGTGCTATGGGATTGGCAACTCCAGCAGCTGTTGCTGTAGGTTTAGGTAGAGCTGCGAGAAACGGTATACTTATAAAAGGTGGTGATACACTGCAGCGCCTGAAGCAAATAAAAAATATAGTTTTTGATAAAACAGGTACGCTAACAACAGGTAAGCTGCAGGTGGATGATTTCAAGCTAGGCAATATTGACGAAAAGTCTTTTCGTTCGATAATAGTAGGTATTGAACAACATTCATCCCATCCGATAGCAAAGTCGATAGTAGAGCAATGGAAAGATGTGGAGCCACATAAGTTTGCTGATGTTGATGAAGTGAAAGGTAAGGGTATGGCTGCTACTGACGAGAATAGTGATGTGTGGAAGTTGGGATCAGAGTTATGGTTGAATGATACAAAAGAATACGATGGGTTTGACTTATACCTGTATAAAAATGACGAGTTTAAAGCTGCATTGAGCATATCAGATGCTTTAAGAGAAGACGCTGCAGAAACAATAGCTAAGCTAAAAGAAGATGGCTATGTAACTATACTGCTAAGTGGTGATAAACAAAGTAAATGTGATCGAATAGCTAAAGAACTAGGTATTGAAAAGGTATATGCCGAGCAAACACCTGAACAGAAAAATAAGCATTTAGAAGACCTCGTCAGCCAAGCTCCTACAGCAATGGTAGGCGACGGTATCAATGATGCTCCGGCTTTAGCTAAAGCATCAGTAGGTATATCATTGAGTGAGTCAACACAAGTGGCCATACAGTCAGCCAGTGTTATTTTATCAAACAACAAGTTGAGTACATTACCTGCAGCTATTAAGCTGGGTATATATACAGAGCGCACTATCAAGACCAATCTGTTCTGGGCATTTATATATAATATAGTAGCTATACCGGTAGCTGCGGCAGGGTTACTGAAACCTACTTACGGCGCAGGTATCATGGCATTGAGTGATGTAGTGTTGATACTGAACTCATTATTCTTGGGTATCAGAAAGCTTGACAAATAGCGTTGACTATCGCTACAGACAATTCTATTACATTAGGTACATTATATTTAAGTATTTTTAGGAGATAATTATTGCATAGAATAAGTATGAGAATTGCAGGGTTAATATTAGTAGCAGCAATTGCCTTACAAGGGTGTAAGGGGGCGAATACCGTTACTACTACTAATGGTGATACTAAAAGAGAAAAGATAAAGTTGGCGTGTGGTGATATGCATTTAGATCCAGGTAAAAAGCATTTGGACTGGAAAGTAGAGAATAGCAGTGTGTTTACACAAGCTAAAGAAGTACTGGTGTTGCCACGTGAGTATGGATTGTATTCTTTGGACAGTACACAAATGGCGGAGTTCTTTTATGCCTTGAAGAGTAATCAGGATTTACAGCTAGAAACTGTGTTGCCTTTGCCTCAACCTGCGGATTGTCAAATGTGTACGATCAGGAAGTTTGTAAAAGACGGCTACCAAGATGTGGGTACTACAATTACTGCAACAGGTGACTGTGCTGAACAGGAGCTACGTGCTACATATGTGAATGGAGTGTTGAACATGCGTATCAAATGGTATGACTTGGACTATGCTGTAACACCTGTTACTGCAAATGGCAAAACCTATTATATAGTCTATACCAAGGCGGCTGATAAAAGTAAGCAAGATCAGGTGAGGCCCTCTAAACCTGAAATTGTAGAATTAAAGTATGATAAGTAATTTTATGTCTATGAAGTTCATATACCTTTCACTCTTTTGCTTGATGACATTTTCTGTTACTGCTAATGTCCATAACTCTGTATGGAAAGTAGTAAACAATAATTCTGTTCCTACAAATGGAGAACAGTTACTACACCCACAATCGTATAAAGTATTTGCTCTAAACGATACTTACTTTAAAAGCTTATTGTTTTCATTATCAGAAAACCCTGAGGAGGCTAGACTCATACAGTTACCATCCCCTAATGGTGATATGATCACCTACAAGGTATGGCAAACACCTATGATGCCGAATAAACTTGCTCAGGAGTTTCCTGAAATAAAAACATTTACTGCAGTAGCAGAAGATAATGTGCTGATAACTGCTAAACTGAGTTACACCTATAAAGGTTTTGATGCTTTAGTTTTTAATGGTAGTGAAACTTATGCTATTGACCCATATAGTAATGCGAAAGACGGATACTATATATGCTACTATAAAAAAGATTACAAACGTAACTCTGCAAGAGGGTTTGATTGTCATACTGTAAGTGAGGCAGATAGAGAGCTTGGCGAAGGTATGATGAAAATCACATCAGGAGAACCCGGACGTTCACAGTTCAAAACATTCGGTGCACAGAAAAAGATATATAGGCTGGCATTAGCCTGCTCTGGTGAGTATGCTGCAGTGGTATCTACAGGTGCTCCTAATACTGCTGATGTGATGAGTGAGATGACTAAGACCATGAATCGTGTCAATGGTATTTTTGAGCGAGAGTTGGGCATTAAACTAGAGTTTATCCCGAACAATAATTCGATCATTTATTTAGATCCAACAACAGACCCATATACGAATGTGGGTAGTGTTTTTAAAGTGCAAACAGATAACCAGCAGAATACAGACAATGTGATAGGCGACCTGAACTATGATATAGGTCATGTATTTACTGACGAAGATGGTGGTATAGCAGACTTGGAAGGTCTTTGTGATGCAGGGTTTAAAGCTCGTGCAACCACAGGTAGCGGTAGTCCGACAGGAGACTTGTTTGATGTAGATTATGTAGCTCATGAAATGGGACACCAGCTTGGTGCAGAACATTCTTTCAACTCTAATTCTGGTTCTTGCGGTGGTGGTAACGCAGCGCAACAAACAGCTTACGAGCCGGGTGCAGGTACTACTATCATGGGATATGCAGGTCTGTGCGATGTAGATAATATTCAGAATAATAGTGACGATTATTTTCATGCTATCAGCCAGGACCAAATGTCTATTTATATAAATAGTCTGGCATTGAACCTTACTTGTGGTTCTAAAGTATCCTCAGGTAATACGCCGCCTGTTGTAGCTGATATAGCTGCTACTTACACGATCCCTAAAGAAACTCCGTTTGAGCTACAGGCTCCTCAAGCTACTGATAATGATAACGATGGTCTTACTTATTGCTGGGAGGAATATGACCTTGGTGACTTTGGTAAGACCTTTAGTGCTACTACAGTAGGCCCGATATTTCGCTCTTTTAGGCCTACTACATCAAGATGGCGAGTGTTCCCTAAAATGGATTCTATCAGAAGGAATGTGAACTCATACTTAGGAGAAAAACTACCTACTGTATCCAGAACGATGAAGTTCAAATTAACTGTGAGAGATATATTGAATGGTAATGGGACCTTCAATATGTCCGATAATGAAGTGACGCTGAATGTAGATGCAGGAGCAGGTCCGTTCTTAGTAACAGCGCCAAATACACAAAGCGATTACTGGAGAATAGGTAACTCTTACACCGTGACATGGGATGTGGCTAACACAAACGGAGGGTCGGTTAACTGTAGTAATGTTGATATAGTTCTTTCACTTGATGATGGTGTGACTTATCCATTTACTTTATTATCTGCTACAGCTAACGATGGGTCGGAAACTATAACAGTACCTGCTAATACCTACACAGCCTCAGCCAGGGTGAAGGTTAAGTGCTCTGATAATGTATTCTTCGATATCAGTAATGAAGGCTTTACCATTAATGAATGGCCTGATAGTGTCGACGAGCTGGTAGCAGCACAAAATGGTATTATGGTATATCCTGTACCTGCAAAAGATGAACTACATGTCCGTACTACAAAAACTGTAGAAGGTTCACTATACGATGGCCTGGGTAAAAGAGTATGGCAAGGTACATTGAAAGATTATGGAACTATATCCGTATCAAATCTTGCCAGTGGTATTTATCAGCTAGATGTTGTAGATGTTTCTACCGGTAATAGAACAACCAAAAGAGTAGCTGTACAGCACTAGTGCCTACAACTCCTCTTTTAAATATTTACCTGTGTGGCTTTCTTTTATCTTGATGATCTGCTCGGGTGTGCCTTTGCCTACAACTTCTCCGCCACCTGCACCACCTTCAGGTCCCATATCTATGATATAGTCTGCTACTTTGATGACATCCAGATTATGTTCTATAACTAATACAGTGTTGCCTCTTTCAACGAGCCTGTTGAGTACCTCCAGCAAGTGTTCTATATCCTGAAAATGTAGTCCGGTAGTTGGTTCGTCAAGTATATAAATAGTTTGGCCTGTATCTCTTTTAGAAAGTTCTGTTGCCAGCTTTACCCTTTGCGCCTCACCACCACTTAAGGTAACAGCACTTTGCCCAAGTGTAACATAGCCAAGTCCTACATCTTGTAAGGTCTTAATCTTTCTGTGTATATAATGTACATTTTTGAAGAAAGCGACAGCCTCGTCAACGGTCATATCCAGCACGTCAGCTATAGATTTACCTTTGTATCTTATTTCAAGGGTTTCTCTATTATATCTTCTGCCGTTACATTTTTCACAGGGTACATATACATCGGGTAAAAAGTTCATTTCTATAACGCGCATACCACCACCACGACACTCTTCACATCTTCCTCCTTTTACATTGAAGGAAAATCTACCTGCATTATATCCTCTGATCTTTGCTTCAGGTATTTGTGCAAATAACTGTCTGATATCTGTGAAGAAGCCACAGTAGGTAGCAGGGTTACTTCTCGGTGTTCTGCCTATAGGGCTTTGGTCTATCTCTACTACTTTATCTATATGCTCCAAGCCTTTGATCTTCTTATAAGGCATTGGTAGCTGCTTATAGTTTTTATAACAGTGTTTAGCCAAAAGAGGGTAGAGCGTCTCATTGATGAGTGTGCTTTTGCCACTACCGGATACACCAGTTACGCAAATAAAGGTTCCTAAAGGAAAATCTACAGATACATTCTTTAGATTATTTCCGCTTGCTCCTTTTAAAGATATCTTATCACCATTACCTTTTCTTCGCTCTTCAGGTATATGTATGGCTAGCTCATGGTTGAGGTAGCCTGCAGTTTTAGTATGAGTTTTTACAACTTCTTGCGGTGTGCCCTGGCTTACTATCTGTCCGCCATGTATACCTGCTGCAGGACCTATGTCTATCAGGTGGTCTGCTGCCAGCATAATGTCTTTGTCGTGCTCTACAACCAAAACAGTATTACCGCCATCGCGTAGATTTTTCATGGCCTGTATCAGCCTTTGGTTATCCCGCTGGTGTAGCCCGATGCTAGGCTCATCCAGTATGTAGGTAATACCAGTCAGCTGAGAGCCTATCTGTGTAGCAAGCCTTATTCTTTGAGACTCACCACCGCTCAGGGTCCTTGTAGGTCTGTTTAAGGTCAGGTAATGTAGCCCAACATCAAGCAGAAAGCTGAGCCTGTCGCGTATCTCTTTTAATATGTCCTTGGCTATGGTTTGCTGCTTCTTATTAAGTCTGTTCTCAAGACCATCAAACCAGTCGGCTAAACCTTGTAATGAGTTTTGTGCTAGCTCGGCAATGTTTTTCTCATCTACTTTAAACCAAAGGCTTTCTTTTCTCAGTCTTGCACCATCACATTCAGGGCAAGCACTAAGTTGCATATATGTTTCTGCCCAGTCTCTTATGGACTCAGAGGTGGTTTCATTGAACCAACGAAGTATCATATTGACTATGCCTTCATAATTATGTTCTGTAACCTGATCTGTATAGTTCTGTTCTTCACTTTCGGTGTAAGTGATCACCCCTTCCTCGTTACCATATAATAAGATATTTAAGTGCTTTTCAGAAAGCTTATCCAGTGGTTTGCTTAGTGGTATCTTATTTTTCTTAGCGATAATAGTAGCCTGCTTGTATGTCCACGAATCGCGCTGCTCTCCTAATGGCGCAATACCTCCGTCACTAATACTCTTTGACATGTCAGGAAGGACATCTTCCATATTTATCTGGTACACCTTACCCAAACCTTTACATCTTGGACAAGCGCCATATGGAGAGTTAAAGGAAAATGTGTTTGGTGATGGTTCTTCATAGGATATGCCTGTTTCTGCACACATCAACTGGCTACTAAATTGAGATACTTTGTCTGTCTCGTGCTCCAGTACAAACATTAAGTCTTTACCCATGAGTAGGGACTTCTGTACACTTTGGCTGAGTCTGGCTTTAGCATCATCTTGCACCAAGAGCCTGTCAATCACCAGCTCTATGTCGTGTATCTTATATCTGTCCAGCTGCATGCGCTCGCGCAACTCTAATATTTCACCATCTACCCTTACACGTAAATATCCTTGTTTTCTGAATTGCTCGAATAGTTCTCTGTAGTGACCTTTCCGTCCGCGCACGATGGGTGCAAGCAAAACGATCTTCTTGTCTTTGAAATTCTGATTGATATGGGCTACTATCTCTTCCTCACTAAACCTGACCATTTTCTTGCCAGTATTGTAAGAGTATGCCTCGCCAACTCGGGCAAATAAAAGACGCATGAAATCATAGACCTCAGTAACAGTTCCTACTGTAGAGCGAGGGTTTCTGTTGGTGGTCTTTTGTTCTATAGATATTACAGGGGACAGTCCGCTTATTTTATCAACGTCAGGTCTTTCAAGATCGCCCAAGAATTGACGGGCATATGCGGCAAAACTTTCCATGTACCTTCTTTGCCCTTCAGCAAAAATGGTGTCAAATGCTAATGATGATTTACCTGAGCCACTTATACCCGTTATTACAACAAGTTTGTTCTTAGGTATGCTTACATCTATGTTTTTAAGATTATGTACTCTTGCACCGGAAACTTCAATGTTGTTTTCTACAGTTGCAGCCTTTGTCTTTGTCGCCATAATTTCGAGGTCTGCAATTTAAACAATGATTAGGGCTTTCGGTTTTCAGATCTAATATATTAATGGAATTAATACTTTCTTTCAATTACATAGTTCACTAGTTCTATCAGTGCCTCTTTGGCTGGGGTGTCAGGATATTTATCAAGCATTTGAATAGCTTTTTGCTGATAATCCTTCATTTTTTCAGTTGCGTACTCAATTCCGCCAGATTGTTGTACATAGCTGATTACCTCATTTACCTTCTGCTTATCCGTATTCTGATTTTTTACTATGTATATTATTTTTCTCTTTAATGACTTGTCGCAATTTTGTAAGGTATATATTAATGGTAAAGTCATTTTCTTCTCTTTAATGTCAATACCTGTAGGCTTGCCTACATTATCTTGTCCGTAATCGAAAAGATCATCCTTTATCTGGAAGGCTATACCTACATATTCTCCAAATTGTCTGAAATATTCTGTGACCTCATCATCGTCTGTAGAGGAAAAAGCACCTGCAGAGCATGATGCTGATAGGAGGGAGGCGGTTTTGGCTCTGATGATATCGAAATAGATATCTTCTTGAATATCAAGCTTTCGTGCTTTCTCTATTTGTAGTAGCTCTCCCTCACTCATCTCCTTGACAGCGCGAGATGTTATCTTAAGTATCTGATAATCATTATGTTCAAGAGATAAGAGTAGTCCTTTGGAGAGCATGTAATCACCAACAAGTACGGCGACTTTGTTTTTCCATAAAGCATTGATAGAGAAAAAGTTACGTCTTATCATGGCATTATCTACAACGTCATCATGCACTAAAGTAGCAGTGTGTAACAATTCTATCAGGGAGGCTGCGCGGTAAGTTTTCTCTTGTACCCCCCCTGCTATTTTGGCACAGAGGAAGACAAACATGGGGCGCATTTGCTTACCTTTCCTCTTAACTATAAAGCGTAGTATACTACCAAGAAGGGGATTGTTTACTTTTACCTGCTCTGCAAATTTCTTTTCAAAAAGGGCTAATTCCGTACCAATTACTTTTTTTACCAGGTCCATTCGAACAAATCTGTTGTGAGGCTGTTTAATCTGAATAACTAAAAGTTAACAACGCTACTTTTGGATATATGGGCTTAAAATTAGTTCTTTGGTATTGAAATTAAGTGATATACAAGACAAAAAACTTGAAATATTTTTATTTTAGGTTCTTTGTTTTATTAAATGCACTTAATACCTTTGCGACAACTATATAATAAATAGAGTTAACCAAAAATTTAAAATAAACAATCTGTTATGGTCAACAAAAAGTACCTATTAATTGCCGGTGTTTGTGCGCTCTTTACAGCACAGCCTGCATTTGCTCAAGATGGTGCACAGTGGTCTGGACGCGATATGACTTATCGTGGTGATAGCTACGATGTACTTGATTCAAACTACGTGCCTAAGTCTCGCATGGACCAGCACCGTAAGTTTTTAAATCACCAATATGCTTTCCCTGCTAAGCCACGTAACATGTGGGAAATAGGTGTAGGCGGTGGTCTATACAATGTATTTGGAGATGTTCCTTCTCTTGCTCTATGGCAAGGTGGTGGATACGGTTTCCACGCACACGTACGTAAGTCTTGGGGTTATTTCTTGTCAACTCGTCTTCAGTATAACTACGGTATAGCTAAAGGTCTAGGATGGCAGGAAGATAGAAACTACAGACACAACACTGCTTGGACTCAGAATGGTTATCAGCCAATCGCTTACATTCCAGGTTTAAACGTTCCAACTCCGCTACCTCCGACAGATCCAGTTTTCTGGAACTACAGAATGGAAGCTCACCAGTTGAACTTAGATCTAATGGCTTCTATCAATAACATCAGATTCCACAAAGCTAAGACTGGTTTATCTATCTACGGTCTTGTTGGTCTTGGTGCTATTGCATATAACACTCGTGTTGATGCATTAGATGCAAACTATCAAAGATATGATTTCGACGCTATCACTGGTGGTGCTCAAAATCTTCCTCAAATTCAGGAGAATAAGAAACAAATTCAAGATGCTCTAAAAGCAGGTCTTGATGGTACTTACGAAACTGAAGCTGAGAATGAGCGCGATCGTCGTCGTCCTGAAATCTTCAACAATAAAACATTAAACTTCTCTCCAAGTGTTGGTCTTGGTGTGGCTTTCCGCGTAAGCAAGCGTATCAACATCGCTCTTGAAGATCGTCTTTCATTCCCTAACGATGAAGATCTACTAGATGGTCAGCGTTGGTCTCACCAAATTACCGGTGATCCTGTGTTGTCTGCACAGAATGATATGATCAACTATTTCTCTCTAGGTATTAACTTCAACTTAGGTAATAAGAGCAAAAGCGTTGAGCCTCTTTACTGGCTTAACCCTCTTGATCACGCATACAATGAGCTTAGCTACCCTCGTCACATGATCCTTCCTGATCCAACTCTACCTGATAGTGATGGTGATGGTATCACAGATCAGTTTGACAAGTGTCCTGGTACTCCTGCTGGTATCGCTGTTGACAGCCATGGTTGTCCACTAGATACAGATGGTGATGGTGTTCCTGATGATCGTGATAAGCAATTGATCACTCCTACAGAGTGTCAGCCAGTTGATGCTGATGGTGTTGGTAAATGTCCATGTCCTGATGGTTGTGGTTCTATGGCTCCTGCATGTGGTAGCATTAGTGCTGGTAGCGTAATCTTTAGTGGTAGTTCTAAGAACATATCTCCTGCAGCACAAGGTCAACTTTCAGCTCTTGCAGCTCAAATGATGGCTAACCCAACTTGTAAAGTGGTTATCACTGGTGCTGGTAACGGTAGTAAGATACAACAACAACGTTCTTGGGATCGTGTAAACGCTATTATCGAGTACATGAGTGAAAAACATGGTATCGATCGTAACCGTTTCATATTCCAATACGGTCAGGCTGGTGATGCTAGCTCTGTAATGTATCGTTCAGCTCTTCCGGGTGAAGAAGGTCCTGCTAACGTAGCTCCTCCGTTCCCGAACTTGAGAAGATAATTGATTGACTTAACAGAATCAATATAGACTAAAAGTCCCGCCTTGTGCGGGACTTTTTTATTAGCGGCTATTTTTGCTGTATGCTACTTAGTACATATCAGTTTATAGCTTACAAAAGCTGAAATAATAAAGGCTATCCATATTTCCATATTGGATAGCCTTTATTTATGAAAGAGGTGTAAATTACTTTGTGTGGTACTCAACAAGCCCTTTTAATGGGCTACGCTGCACTTTACCGAATGTAAGTTCATATTGCTGACATATCTTCTTTAGTACGTCACGAAACTCATATGCTACAGAACCTGTGAAGTTAACAGGGTATTTCCAGCTTTCTCGGTACTTTAAGATGTGCTGGCTGAATAGTTCTATAAAGCTGTCTTCAATGATATTCTCTACCATGAAATGACCTCTGTGCTGGCTTAATAACTGAGTATAAGACCCTAAATACCTATTTGCAAAAGGCTCTTTATAAAGCTTGTCTTTTATCACATTAAGGTCATTACCAAACATTGATTCAAAAGTAGCCTTTAGCTCTTCATCAAACATGTTGTAAGCATAATATCTTAATACACGCTTACCCATATGGTTACCACTTCCTTCATCACCTGCTATATAACCTAATGATGGTACAGCTGTTCTGAATGTTTTACCGTTGAAGTAGCAGGTATTACTTCCTGTGCCAAGTATGACAACGATGCCTTTATCTTTATTACAAAGACCTCTGGCTGCAGCAAGCATATCACTATTTACTTCTATTTTATTCACTTTAAAGTGCTTCTTAAATATTTTCTTCAGCCAGTTTTGCTTTTGATCGCTGCTCAGGCCCGCACCATAAAAATGAATACTATCAGGAGTATATTTACTTAGCTTAAGCTCATTTTCCAGCAGGTTGATAATATCCTCTTCTGTTTGCAGATAAGGGTTGATACCTGAAGTTTTGTACTTAATGTTCTTTTTAGTAGCTCCAACAAGACACCAGTCTGTTTTAGTAGAGCCGCTTTCTGCTATAAGTTTAATAGACATAATCTTGATAATAATAAACCGGGCTGTAAGATAGCATAATATCTGCTTATGAACTCGTAAGAAAGTTGTAGTATATAGAAACTTTGACATTTTTAAATCAACAATACCAGTTAACTTTGTGTTCTTATTGCTATAAATGGACGAACAGAATAAGAACAGGTTAAAATATTGGGGGCCACTATTGATCTCTATCACATTGATAGTTGGTATGACCATTGGCTTTAAGCTGAGAGATTCATTACGTACAAAGAGGAGTATAACTACTATCATTGAGCGTAATGACAGGCTGGAGCAAATAATAGACCTGATCGATGCACGTTATGTAGACTCCATAAACAAAAATTTGCTCTATAGAGATGCCGTAAATGGAATTATCAGCCATTTAGATCCACATACTGTATATATATCTGCTGATAAGCTGCAGGGAATTAATGAGGATTTACAAGGTAGTTTTTTTGGTATAGGTGTAGAGTTTTCTATAGTCAGAGATACAATACTCATTACTTCAGTAATTGAAGAAGGGCCAGCTGAACTTGCAGGTATCAATATTGGCGATAAGTTGATAAAAGTAGGAGATAGTACTGTAGCGGGTACAGGTATTACTTCTGAACGAATCATCGGTATGTTGAAGGGTAAGCAGTTCAGTAAAGTGTTCCTTACGCTGATGGAGCCTGGAGATATGAGAGAGAAGGTGGTAAGCATCAAAAGAGATGCAGTACCTAAGTATAGTATAGACGCATCAATAATGCTGGATAGCATTACAGGCTTAATAAAGATCAATCGCTTTAGTGCTACTACTTATGCTGAGTTTAAAAAAGCACTTAATGGTTTACAGAAAAAAGGCATGCAGTCCTTAATAGTAGACCTGCGACAAAACTCGGGCGGATATATGGAACCGGCCAAGCAAATTGCTGATGAGTTTCTGTCGGGTGATAAGCTTATTGTATTTACGAAAGGTGAGAACTCTGTAGCAAGAGAATATGTAGCCGGTAAAAAAGGGGACTTTGAGCAAGGTAAGCTTGCCATACTTATAGACGAGCAGTCTGCATCAGCTAGTGAGATATTAGCAGGTGCTATTCAAGATTGGGATAGAGGCGTATTGGTTGGTAGACGTACTTATGGTAAAGGTCTTGTGCAAGATCAGTACGATCTGGAAGATGGCTCTGCATTAAGGTTGACAATTGCTAAGTATTATATTCCATCAGGCAGGAGTATCCAGCGCTCATTTGAAAACGGTAGAGATGAGTATGAGAGTGACTTCCTAGAGAGGTTTCACAGTGGCGAGTTGACTGGTAATGACTCAGCTTATCAGGCTGATACTACTAAGTATTATACTGCTAAAAACAGAGTAGTGTATGGTGGGGGTGGTATATCTCCGGACATATATGTTCCCTATGATACTACTAAGTTATCATCTGTAATGCTTAACCTTATATATAGCGATGGTGTGAAGAATGTAGTATGGGATTACTATATACTTAACAGGGTGAAGCTTAAGAATTATACGTCCATAGATTCTTTCAGGAAGAAATTCAAGTCAGACTCTCTTGTGGCCAACTATCTTAATAATCAAGATAGGGCTACTCAAAAAGTGCTTAAAGAGATACTTAGTAATAAAGAGAATAAGAACTACTTCAAGCTTCACCTTAAAGCACAGCTTGCAAGATTGCTGTTTAGAGACAATGGTTTTTATACTATACTATTCTCGGATGATAATGTAGTGCTGACTGCTAAAAAAGCATTACAAGCTAAAAGAGACTCATTAATCGTAGTCAGGTAGTTGCGTTATCCATTTTATAGACTCAATACTACACGCATCAGCACAAAAATTTTGATGCCCGTTACTGATCAGCCAGTAACTACATTGCAGTTCGTTATGATACTTTAATAATTGGTTGAGTGTACTTTGATCTATATTTACCTCTGGTGCTTTGCATTCTACCAGCAACCATGGTTGGTGATCACGATTGTATACTGCGATGTCAAATCTTTTATTCAAGCTTCCTGACTTTATATTTTTCTCTACAGCTATTAATGATGCAGGGTAGTTCATATTTTTTATAAAGTGCTGTAGCAAGTATTGACGCACATGCTCTTCAGGAGTTAGCACTATCCATTTTTTACGAACAGGATCAAATACATAGGTTTTACCTTGTTCTTTTTTCAGCCTGAGTTCAATATTTGAAAAGTCTATTGCTACCACAACCTCAAAAGTGATAAATTTTACTGAATATTATTAGCATTTACCTCCGCTTATGATTTTGTAACTTTAAGTAGATATGAAAACGAAACAGGAAATTGTTACCAATTGGCTTCCACGCTATACGGGTATGGCGTTGAAGGACTTTGGTAAGTATATCATACTGTGCAACTTTAAGAATTATGTTTTGAGGTTTGCCAGTATGTATAATGTAGAGATGTATGGAAGGGATAAACCTATGTTATGTGCTACAGCCGAAGGTATAACTATCATCAACTTTGGTATGGGTAGTGCGAATGCTGCCACGGTGATGGACCTGTTGTCAGCGATAAACCCAAAAGCAGTATTATTTTTAGGTAAGTGCGGTTCTCTTAAAAAGAAAAATAAAGTGGGTGATTTTATATTGCCCATAGCAGCGATAAGGGGTGAAGGGGCCAGTAACGATTATATGCTGCCAGAGGTGCCTGCATTACCAGCCTTTGCTTTGCAGAAAGCTATATCTACTACTATAAGAGATAATGAAAAAGACTATTGGACTGGAACTGTATATACAACCAACAGAAGGGTCTGGGAGCATGATGACGAGTTCAAGGCTTATTTAAGGAGCTTAAGAGCGATGGCGATAGATATGGAAACTGCTACGATATTTACAGCAGGCTTTGCTAATAAGATACCTGCAGGAGCGTTACTGTTAGTATCAGATCAACCAATGGTGCCTGAAGGAGTGAAGACGGATAAAAGTGATACTACTGTAACTAAAAAATATGTGGATGCGCATTTGAGCATTGGTGTCGCGTCTCTTAAACAACTCATCAATAAGGGGCTAACTGTTAGGCATCTAAAATTTTAATTGATTGACTCAGAGTGTTATTCTATCTGTAGAGAAACTTAAGGTTTCATTCGACTCATTTATTGCTGTAAATGAAGTGTCTTTTCAGTTACAAAAAGGAAAGACACTAGCTATAGTGGGTGAAAGTGGTTCCGGTAAATCAGTAATTGCCTTATCAGCAATGGGACTACTGCCTGCTTATGCAAAGCAAGTAGGAACTATCCGCCTGTATACAAATGATGAAGAGTATACTATAAGTAGCTTGGGTAATAAGAAGGTAATGCAACAACTGAGAGGTAGTGAGATCAGTATGGTATTTCAGGAACCGATGAGCTCATTGAACCCTGTTATGAAAGTAGGAGAGCAGCTGGCAGAGTCTATCAAGCTGCATCAACATATATCAACACCACAAGCTAAGAATATTGCTATTGATTGGTTGAGTAAGGTGAAAATAAATGATGCTGTATCCGTATATAAGCGATATCCCCATCAACTATCCGGTGGGCAGAAGCAAAGGGTAATGATAGCAATGGCTATGTGCAATAACCCTGATGTACTAATAGCTGATGAGCCTACTACAGCACTGGATGTTACTGTACAGAAGGACATAGTCGAGCTGATGAAACAATTACAACAAGACTATGGCACGGCTATGATATTCATTACACATGACCTGGCATTAGCATCGCAAATTGCAGATGACGTTTTGGTAATGTATCAAGGTAATGTTGTAGAACAGGGAATAATAGAGCAGGTACTTCATCAGCCACAAAAAGACTATACAAAAGCATTGCTCTCATGCAGACCAAGTGGTAAACAAAAAGGGCAACGCTTACCTGTTGTAAATGACTTTATTCAAGGGAGGGATGTAAGTACACAAAAGTTTGCTGATACACTTACAGATCAATCCTTACTTCAAGTGAAGAACGTGAAAGTATGGTTTGAGAAAAGTAAAAGCTTGTTCAGTAAAAATGTCGATTATTTTAAAGCAGTGAATGATGTCTCCTTTCAGCTATATAAAGGAGAGGTATTAGGCTTGGTTGGTGAAAGCGGCTGTGGTAAAAGTACCCTCAGTAAAAGTATTATGGGGCTTGCTCCATTAAGCGAGGGGCAGGTTGTATATAAAGGCATAGATATAGCTTCAGCATCAAAAGCTGAATGGAAAAAGTTAAGGAAGGATATACAGTTGATATTCCAGGATCCGTTTGCTTCTCTGAATCCACGCATGACAGTAGGGGAGATGTTAAGAGAACCATTGACAATACATAAAATAGTTCCACCTAAGCAAATACAAAGTGAAATAGAAAGATTGTTAGATATCGTTCAGTTGTCTGCTAGTAGTAAGCATAAATATCCTCACCAATTTTCAGGCGGGCAAAGACAACGTATAGGTATTGCCAGAGCACTATCTGTAAGACCACAGCTATTATTGTGTGATGAAAGTGTATCTGCTTTAGATGTTAGTGTGCAAGCGCAAGTGCTTAACTTGCTTAAAGACCTGCAGGCAGAGTTAGGCTTATCCTACCTGTTCATATCACATGACCTCAATGTTGTACATTACATCAGTGATAGAATAATGGTGATGAATAAAGGTGTGCTAGTTGAGTCGGGTAATGCTAACGATGTTATGCAACAGCCCAAAGATAACTATACAAAGAAGCTCATCAGTGCAATACCCGAGTATAACATCTAATAATTTCTTGCAGGGAACTGTTCGCAGTCTACTTCTTTATACTCCCATTTGTATTCAGCATTAGTAGGTAAGTATTCTTCACCCTTATCATTGAAAGCACTTACCTGTTGTAATACTTTGTTACGCTTCATCTTTAGTCCTACTTGCACTGTAAACTCCATGCCCTCTTGCTGACATAACCAGTCTGCTTTGATAACATCACCAACTTTGATACCTGTAAGTGTGCCTACTCGAGCATCTTTCTCATGTGGTAAGTACTTCATTTCGCCACTAACACTATCGTTCTTTACAATGATGTGTATAGCTTCGGTATCTTGATTGTTGGTGCCATCTGTTCTTAGATAGCAGTAAGACCTCTCTTTTACTTTAGGTTGCTTGACTGTTTTCGGATTACCAGCGTTGTCAGCTTCTTCTCCACAAGCTGCAAAAAGTATAACTGTAAGTATCAGGAAGTACTTTCTCATAGTATATGTTTTTGGCAAAACGTAATGCCAAGTTACATATTTATTGTTACAGGTATTTTGCTGTATAGCTTTCTTTTACTTCTTTCAATTGCTCAGGAGTTCCTGCAAATAATAGTTGCCCCCCTCCGGCACCACCTTCAGGCCCTATATCAATTATATGGTCTGCACTTTTAATGACATCGGTATTATGTTCTATTACCAATACGCTATGGCCTTGCTCTATAAGTGCATCAAAAGATGTAAGTAGCTTCTTGATGTCGTGAAAGTGTAATCCTGTTGTAGGCTCATCAAAGATGAAGAGTATTTTATCTTTTGTATTTCTCTTGCCTAAAAATGAAGCAAGCTTTACCCGCTGTGCTTCACCACCGCTTAATGTGTTACTGCTTTGCCCAAGTTTTACGTAACCCAAACCTACATCACTCAAAGGTTGTAATGCATTGTTTATATTCTTTTCATCTTCAAAGAAAATAATTGCCTCATCAACACTCATCTCCAGAATATCATACACGCTTTTTTCTCTATAGGTTACTTCCAGAACTTCATCTTTAAAGCGTTTCCCCTTACAACTCTCACAAAGTAAGTGTACATCCGCCAGGAATTGCATCTCTACCACTACCTCACCTTCACCTTTACAGGTATCACAGCGTCCCCCATCAGTATTGAATGAGTAATGTTTTTCTTTAAAGCCTCTCATCTTTGATAATGGCTGTTTTGCAAACAGCTTCCTGATCTCATCCCATGCTTTGATGTATGTTACAGGGTTACTTCTTGATGATTTACCTATTGGGTTTTGGTCTACCATCTCTACTTGAGCGATATCATCAATATTGCCTTCTAAAGACCTATGTGCTCCGGGACGGTCAGTGCCTTCTCCAAAATGTTTTTGCAATGCAGGGTATAGCGTTTGTTTTACCAGTGTGGTCTTCCCACTACCGCTAACTCCTGTTACTACACACAATACATTTAGTGGAAAGTCAACATCAATATTTTTAAGGTTATGCTGTCTACAGCCTGTTAGTGAGATATGGCCTTTAGGCTTGCGTTTTATAGCAGGAGCCTCAATGCTCATATTGCCGCTCAGGTATTGACCTGTAAGGCTTAGCTCATTGTCTATTATTTCATCATAATTACCTTCTGCTACTACTTCTCCTCCCAGATGGCTGGCCAGGGGACCCATATCTATAATATGATCAGCCTCTCGCATCATCATTTCATCGTGTTCTACTACCACTACTGTATTGCCTAAATCTCTTAGGTTTTTAAGTACGCCTATAAGTCTTTCTGTATCTCTTGAATGCAATCCAATACTTGGTTCATCCAGTATGTAAAGTGAGTCTGTCAGGTTGCTTCCCAGAAACTTCGTCAACTGTATACGCTGGCTTTCTCCACCACTAAGTGTGTTTGCCAGTCGATTGATGGTTAAGTACCCAAGACCAACATCTAATAGTGTTTTTAGTCTTTGGTTAACTTCTATAAGTATTCTGCTGGCTATTTTATTATCGTGGTCATTAAGCTTCAGTTCTTTGAACCATGTTGATAGTTCTGTAGTAGGTAAGAACATCAGATCTGTAATAGATGTACCATTTACTTTTACATACTGAGCTTCTTTTCTAAGTCTGCCACCATTACATGCAGGACAAGTTGTACGTCCTCTATACCTGGCCTGCATTACTCTGTATTGTACTTTATACAGGTTTTGCTCTACCATAGCAAAAAAGTCGTTGATACCACTTACTTTACTATTGCCGTTCCATAATAGATCATATTCGTCTTTATTGAGTTCTACTACGGGCTTATGTATCGGGAAGTCGAACTTAGTAGCACTGCGTATAAATGTATTCAGCCATTCGCCCATCTTTTCACCTCTCCAGCAGGCTACAGCACCTTCGTATACACTCAGGTTTTTATTAGGGATGACCAAATCTTCGTCTATACCCAGTACCATACCAAAGCCTTCACATTGAGGACATGCACCATAAGGGTTGTTGAATGAGAATAGATTAGGTACAGGTTCTTCAAAGGTCATACCATCTGCCTCAAACCTATTGTTAAATACAATTATTTTATCGCCATTTAGCTCTAAGTGGCATTCTCCCTCACTTTCATAAAAAGCAGTTTGTATGCTATCTCCCAGTCTATGAATATCATCCTCTTCAAACTCCTTCGAAACAATACGATCTATCAGCAGGTAATTTTTCTTTTTAGGTAGCTCATCATCACCTGCTAATATGCTTTCTATGCGTAGTGGTTTGTGTATCTCTTTAGCATATATACGAGTAAAGCCTTTCTGCATGAGGATATTAAGCTCTTCCTCTACAGATCTGCCATAATAGGTTTTTAGTGGTACTAGTATTTGCACTTTGACACCGTGCTCCAGCTCCTTTAGATAGCCTACAACATCTGTTACCGTATCTTTTTTTACTTCATTACCACTTACCGGTGAGAAGGTCTTGCCTATACGAGCATATAGTAGTCTTAAGTAGTCATATATTTCGGTCATACTACCTACTGTACTACGTGGCGTACGCGTGGTTACCTTCTGCTCAATAGCTATAGCAGGACAAATACCATGTATAAAGTCTACATCGGGTTTATCCATCCGCATCAGGAACTGGCGTGCATATGCACTCAGACTCTCAGCGTACCTTCTTTGCCCTTCAGCAAACAGTGTATCCATGGTAAGACTACTTTTACCTGAGCCTGATACGCCCGTTACTACCACAAGCTTGTTTCTTGGTATAGCAACGTCTACATTCTTCAAATTGTGCATTTTAGCACCTTTGATGAATATCACATCATCACTGTGATTAGTTTTTTCAGTCTTCTTTTTCTGCGCGGTTGCCTTTTTTGTAGCCATATTATTCGAGGTCACAAAATTAACGTATTTGAGGCGTCAAAGTTGAGCTATTAAGGTCACGATTCTGTTTAACTTATGCACACTGAAAAATATTTTGTTTAACATGTGAACCTTTTTATTAAACAAATGTTGGACATAAAAACCACATTGCATGCCACAGATAACATTAAAAAGAGATATTGAGAAGGGGTCTAAGTCAAAAGAGTTAAGTGTTATCATAGATGACTTTGACTTCGCTAATCTTATGGCTGGTCAGAGAAAAACAATACAAATACCGCCGGGTAGGCATACCTTAAAAGCGCGTATGGGCTGGCTTGGTAGTAAAAACATTACTATTGACGTAGACAAAGACGATTATAAGTTTTTACACATAAAAAAGAATAAGTATATGAAGAAGGCAAATGTACTTACGGTATGTATTGTTCCTGTCTATTTATTCTTTTTGATGCCTTATTCAGGCTTCTTTTTATCAACTGCAATACTAATATCCATGTATTTAGCTTTTATCATCTTTTTTGGTAAGGATAAGTACTTCAACATAGTGGTTAGCTCGCCCGAATAATTAGAGTTGGTAGTTAAGTAATCGAAAATGGAAGCACAAGGCTTCCATTTTTTTGTTTGTGCCTAACAGAAAATGAAATATCAACTATTTTTACACTCTGTGCGCAAAACTATAATCATATATGGTCTGTCTCTGGCAGCATTGACGATGTTGCTAAAAGTATTGGAGTATAAATACTTCATGAGAGATCTTAGTATGGAGATATATGTAGCTGTTATAGCTATCTTTTTTACCATTATAGGTGTATGGGTAGGCACAAAAGTCATTCAGCGTAAGCAAACGACTATTGTAAAAGAAGTGGTCGTGCCCAATGCAGGTACATTTACTTTAAATGAGGCAGAGTTGGAGCAGCTGAACATTAGTCCACGAGAGTATGAAGTATTAGAACACATGGCAAAGGGGCTCTCTAATCAGGAAATAGCGGATGAGCTATATATATCACTAAGTACAGTTAAGACACATGCAGCAAATATATATGCAAAGTTGGATGTAAAGCGTCGTACGCAGGCCATACAAAAGGCTAAAGCACTACAATTGATACCATAGTATGAAGCTCATACTTTTTGATGAAAACACCTTTCCAGACTGTATTTCATACTTTAGTATGAGTGATTTTTTTAGGTTTTAGACTTCATTTGCAGCATCAACAAAATATAATCTTATGAGAAAAGTAGTATTAACATTTGGAACTATTGCGGGGCTTATTGCAGGTGGTATGTTCTTTCTTAGTCATCCCTTAGATACTGATGGTACATTTAAAGGTGGAGAGCTATTAGGCTATTCCATCATGATCATCGCCCTGTCTCTAATATTCTTTGGTGTGAAGATGTATAGAGATAAATATGCAGATGGTGAAGTTAAGTTTGGTAAAGCCTTTTTGGTAGGTTTGTATATATCATTAGTGGCTTGCGTATTTTATGCATTAGGTTGGGAACTATACCTTTCAACAACAGATGCCGGTGTAGAGGGCTTTATGAGAACCTATGCTGAAGGAGGTATTAGCAGGTTGAAGGAGAGTGGTGCAACAGCCGAAGCAATTAATGAAGCAAGAGATAAGGCGATGGCATCAATGGCGTATTATAGAAATCCAGTGTTCCGTTTTGGGATAACAATCACAGAGATGCTACCGGTAGGTATACTAATATCACTAATAAGTGCTGCAATACTAAAGAACAAAAAGGTATTACCGGCTAATAATCAATAAAATAAAAGATATGTCAGATAAAAAAATAGGTAGAGTAGGTTGGTTTGACTTAACTGTTGATAATGCAACCTCATTAAGCAAGTTTTATAGTAAAGTAGTAGGGTGGACGCCGCAAGGCATGGATATGGGGGGCTATGAAGATTATCTTATGAATGACCCAGAATCAGGTGAAACATTAGCAGGTGTATGTCATGCCAGAGGTGTTAATGCAGGTCTTCCTCCGCAGTGGCTCATGTATATAGGTGTAGAGAACCTTGAGGAGAGCCTTAAGGCTGTAGAAGAAGAAGGAGGAAAAGTCTTAGGAGAAAAGCGTAGTGATGGCAAAGGTGGTTACTATTGTCTGATTCAAGACCCTGCCGGAGCTCATATGGTCGTATGGGAAAGTAATGAGTAGTACCTACATTAGAAAGTTTATTTAAGCCACTTGTAATAGGGTGGCTTTTTTATTGCTTCTTTTCTTCAGCTTCCTGCTCTAGCTCTTTAGTCTTTTGGTCGTGTCTTCTGTCATGTGCACGGAACTTAGATATAGTAATACCTATCACGAATATGTTATAGAAGTAACCGAGTATACCGAGTAGCATACTGGCTTTTCGTGCTGTTTGAGAAAGAGGTAGTATATCTCCATACCCAATAGTGAGTATCGTCACAAAGCTGTAGTAAATAAGGTCTTGGAAGGTTTTGTTGAAATCATCTTCTCTGATGCCCTTGAAGGAGCCGGGTGAGCTTACCTCAATAATGGCCAGTAGAAAGCTACCTATAATAGCCAGCATGATAAAGCCGCAGAAAGAGCCTGCCACCATGTTGAAGTCTATCTCCTTTGCCAACAGTATTTGTCTGAACACTTCAACTGTCATAATGAGAAAGTACAGTAAGTAGCTGATCTCAGATATCAGGTTCATGGTTCTGGAACTTGCCGAGGCAAGCTTGAGGCCTTCCAGCAGAAGCAAGATAAATGCTAATACCATAATAATGCGGTAAAACCATCGCTTATGGTTCCTGAACAGTAATAGCCCAGCAAAAGTATACTGCAATAGTATAATAGGCGACAAATACATACTGAATGCAGGTGGTATGAACAACGCACCGAACAGGAATGTGAGCAAGCTGATAAGCAGGTATATGAAACGTTTATCATACCTGCTACTGGTTATCTCATCAATATGTACCTGCGGCTTTAAACTCATTATGAATGGAAAAATAATAAGAATTAAATATTCAAAATAGTTATTTGTCCTATTTTGTTTAGTAACTCAGTGCTTTGGTCGAAAAATAACACAATTCGGTCTAAATGGTTTCGCATCTAGATGATTTTGAAGCAGATTGCGTGTACGTTATGAGTTATCTATTACAATACAAGGTTATTTAAATCTATTATATGATTAAGTGTAAAGGTTTGTTGATATTGTTCATCCTATTCAGTCTTCATGTACAAGTAATTGCTCAAAACAGAGTGCAAGAGGTACTTAATGGGTATATTGATTCAGTTAGCAATTATGGGATTATAGCGTTAGTAGCAGATGACAATGGTGTTACCATTGGTGCAATTGGTATGGCTGATGATACTACACGGATGACAGATGAGCATCTTATGTGTATAGGAAGTGTTACTAAAACCTATACATCTACTCTAATCTTTATATTACAAGATAAGGGACTACTAAGTATTCATGATAGTATTGGCAAGTATGTTGATCTGAATAATCAATATATCGATCAGTCAATAACCATTAAGCAACTCTTGAACCATACTAGTGGAATAAAAGATTTTGGTACATCGTCATTATTAAATGAAGTGCTAAGTCAGCCTAAGAGATTATATACATCACAATACTGTATTGATCAGATAGATACGGTAGACTTCATTAAAGGTAGCAAACACGAATACTCTAACAGTAACTATCTGATATTAGGACTAATAATAGAGTCTGTCACACAATTGCCTCTAGAAGTAGCATTTCGGAAGCTATTGTTTGATAAATACAACTTAAAAGAAACTGTGCCTTATTTTTCAATACAAACAGCCGAGTTGGCACACCCTATGTTTAGAGACCAAGACCTTTTTGAAGAAGCTTTACTAAAGCCTGTCAATGACGTGTCTCGCGGTGATGGAAATATAGTAACCAGTGCTAAAGAGCTATATCAATTTTTTAAATTACTATTACAAGATTACGCTATCCTGTCAGATAATTCATACAGTGATATGCTCACGTTGGAAAAAGCTAAAAGAGGACGTATGTATGGGTGCGGCATCTTTAGCAAAGATGTTGGAGGTGAGCATGTGCTATATCATACAGGTCGTCAAGTAAGTTATATTGCTACTTGCATATACATACAAGACATGAGAAAGTTTGTAATAGTACTTACTAACAATATGGATGATACCTATGCAGACCTTGTAGTCAATGAACTAGTAGGCGCTAAGTTCTATTGATCCTTAGAATATATTGCTGTCCTTTATGCTTAAGCTTTCTGTTTGTTAGGTATAAACAATGCTATAAGCATTACCAAAGCAGCACCTATCAGGTTGAGCCATAAGAACGATACAATATTCATCGCATAGATAATTATAACCAATACCTCTGCTATGATGGCAGCGTAGAATACTGCTTGCCCCTGTATGCGTTTCATATAGAAGGCCACTAAGAATATTCCCAAGATAGTGCCGTAGAAAAGAGAGCCTAATACGTTTACAGCCTCTATAAGTGAGCCCATTTGTGTGGCGAACATGGCTACTACAATACTGAATAAGCCCCAGAATAATGTGTGCCATCTACCTATGCTTACCTGCTGTTTATCGCTTAGCTCTTTCTTATTGTTTAGTAATTGTATATCCATCATAGAGGATGATGCCAACGAGTTAAGCGCTGCTGATATACTGCCCCAAGATGCTAAGAATATAATGGCAAATAATAAACCTACCAGTCCTTTGGGTAAGTTGTTCTTTACAAAATATAGAAAGATGTAGTTGGTGTCTCCATTATCAGAAGTAGGTGCTGCACGATTTATGTTCTCTCTTACAGTATCTCTTAAAACCGCGATCTGTTGTTGAGTTTCTTTGAACTGAGATACGAGTTCATCATTGTTATCTCTGTTAGCCGCAATGGCTCTAGCTTGCTGTTTGTATTGTGTATGCAGTTGTGCGTACTCTGCCTCTATACGTTCTACAGCCTGTGGGTCTTTATCTTTTAGTGTGCTATATGCCTGCTGGTTGAAATAAACTGGTGCATTTTGAAAGCTATAGAAAGCAAAGAGTAACGCACCAATTAAAAGTATAGAGAACTGCATGGGTATCTTTACCATACCATTCATCAGGAGTCCCATACGACTTTGCTTCAGGTTACGTCCTGTAATGTACCTTCCCACCTGGCTTTGGTCTGTACCGAAGTAAGAGAGTGCTAAGAAAAATCCACCTATGATACCACTCCAGATATTGTATTTGTCGTTCCAGTCAAACTCTGTGGTTATGACATTCAGCTTGCCCGACTTACCCGCAACATAAAGAGCGTCACTCATGGTTAGTCCATCAGGGAGTTGTTGTACGACTAAAACCCCTGCTATAGCCATAGAGGTGAGGATGATGAGGAACTGTAGCTTTTGTGTATGTGCTACAGCCTTTGCACCACCACTGTAGGTATATACTAGTAATAACCCACCCATGATGGCGTTGGTTAGATAAATGTTCCAACCCAGAATAGAGGATAGTATGATGGATGGTGCGTATATACTGATACCTGTAGATAAGCCTCTGGATATAAGAAATAAAATAGATGTAAGTACTCTGGTCTTCTGATCGAAGCGACTTTCTAAGTATTGATAGGCTGTGTATACATTGAGCTTTCTGAATATGGGTATAAAGCTCACACTGATAACTATCATGGCTATAGGTAAGCCAAAATAATATTGTACAAAGCGCATACCATCAGTATAGGCCTGCCCTGGTGCAGAAAGGAATGTTATGGCACTGGCTTGTGTAGCCATAATGCCCAACAGCACAATATACCATGGCATGTTTTTATCAGCCATTAGGTATGATGCAGAGCCCTGCAGGTTACGGCTTTTCCATACACCATATAAGATGATGCCTGCCAGTGTTACCAGTAAAACGATCCAATCTAAATTACTCATGCCCAATATTGCGTGAACCAGTAGTACAATACTATCTGCAATAGCAGTATACTAAGTACCGCTATATACCAGCTCTTCCAGTTTTGTTTTGGTTCTGTATTCATCCTTTTTAGTTACCAGCCGATAAGAAGTTGCACAGCAATCTCAGTGCTCCTGTATTTGCAGCAGGTAGCTGTCTGAAAAATGAGATTGGTGTAAATATATAGTGCCCCTTACCGTACTCTGTATATAAAGTTCCACCTTTCAGTGGTTCTTCACCTTCATCATGCATGCTGAACAAAGGAGTATAATGCTCATCCCATGTATCTGCAAAATAAAGACCACGCTCTTGTACCCATCCGTCAAAGTCTGCCTTTGTTAGTTTGTTAGGGTAGGTCAATAGTTTATGGTCAGGTACTAACAATGTCATTTCAGCATCTTCTTCTGTTACCCTGTCTCTGGAAACATGCAGTGGGTACGGTCCAATATCATCAGTAGTCATTCTGTGCGATGTATTGTACTGCATGATAAGTGTACCTCCGTTCTTTGTGTATTCCAGTAAGTAAGGCATCCAGATCGGTGCTTTTTCTTTCACGTTAATAGCACGGATACCTACCATTACAGCATCGTAGTTCTTAAGATTAGCAGGTGTAATGTCTGCTTCTTCCAGTACTTCTACATTAATACCTGCAAAGTTCAGCACTTCGCTCACTTCATCACCTGCACCTTCTATATAGGCTACTTTTTTGGCTTTGCATTCCCAGTTGCGTTTAAGCACTTTAGTGTAGGCAGCCGTATAGTATTGTAGCGTAGGTAGGTGCTCATAATTGATACGAATGTTACGCTGATGGAATGCTTCACCATCAGGATGCATGACCTGAGCATACAGGGTTATCTCATTATTTTTATAGAATACAGGCTCTAGGTACTTGCCAGTAAAATTTACTTTGATGACAGTATCACCTCCCGCAGCAAGATTGATATTAGCTATTTCTTGTGTTACATCGTCGTTGTATACGGTAAGTGTACCATTCTCGATAGGCGCATTTGCATGTATACGAACAGATGGTGCTACAGAGCCATCATTGTTTGTGATCAACAGACCAGAAGTGAACTCAACATACAAATCTGGTACTACCCTCAATTGTTCTACTACGTCACCATGTGTAGCATCCAGTGTTTTGTAAGACAATGGAATGTCTACTAAAAACTCTTCATCACCTATTAGTACATGTGTTTGTGCTACTAAGTTGTTGGGTGTATTAGGTAGTCCTAACTCTTCTTTATTTGGTATAGGGTAATGTGCAGGATCAGTTTGTGGTTTTGATAACCAATAAGGCTGAGTATAAGGAGTGTTCTCCGGTATGCGTAGTTCTTTAGTAAGCGATACTAACTCATCATTTGGCATGAATAGCTGGCATGCTGTGTCTGTTTCTACACATTTTACATCCAGTAGCTTCACTTTTACATCACCACTGCGTGTAATGAAATTGAAAGTAAAAGGTACCAGCTCGCCTTGAGTAACCTCTGCTGTAGCTGTGTATGCTTCTGCCATGAAACCTGCAGTATGTAGTATGAGGTCTTTTAGTTCACTCAGTTTTTGTTGCTTCCACTGATTGTCTTTTACATTTTTTACTTCTTTGTAAAGACTAAGTAATGCAGGTAAACTTTTTTCAGGATGGTTGAAGTCGTAGGCATCAATTATAGTCTGTACTTTTTCACCAATATCTGCTCTGCCTATACGTTCCCATGTAATATCAATACCATCAAATAAAGATTCTTTTAAAGGTTCTCCGTCTACCAAGTCAAGGTATTCTGTTTGTACACCAGGTACACTTCTTGTACCTGCACCCTGGCTACGGTGTATACTACGGCTGATGCCTGCCAGCTCACCATAACCCATGCCTAATAGTGCGTTATACTGACCTACATCTAGTTTAAACTGATCTTCACTAGTTGTATTACGACTGCCAAAACGGTAAGCGTTAAATAAAATTCTTTTAGGTTGCCAAGGTTCTACCAGTGAGAACTGGTCTGTATATTTATCATTATCACCTGCTGCATTAAATGCTTCATGCGCTATGATAGCAGAAGCCGCATGCTGACCGTGACCTGCATTCTCATTAGGAGGGAAGCGGCATATGATCACATCCGGTTTGAATGTTCTCATCACAAATACTGCATCGTGTATCAGCTGGTCTTTATCCCAATGCTTGAATGTTTCATCGGCAGTTTTAGAATATCCGAAGTCTACAGCTCTGGAGAAGAATTGGTTTGCTCCATCCAGCTTACGCGCCTCTAATAACTCATGAGTACGTATAAGACCAAGTGAAGGCCCAAGGTGAGGCCCTAGTATGTTTTGTCCACCATCACCACGAGTAAGAGATAAGTATGCGGTCGGTATATGCTGATCGTTCACCAGCCATGTAAGCATACGTGTATTCTCATCATCAGGGTGAGCAGCGAAGTAAAGCACATTAGTAAGGTGCTTTAGCTGATTCAGCTCATGATATATCTGTGTAGATTTTGCAGGACGTACCTGCTGTGCTGTAGCTATTAGTGATACGGATAGTAACAGTATCAGAGATGATAATTTCTTCATAACCTATTTAAAACAATTACACCCACGCATGTTGTGCAGTGGGTGTAAATATATGATAATACAATCTTGTTATTTTTTCATTGCATCGATGATGCGTTGGTTGTTGCGTTTTTGCTCCGCTTCGTAAGCTGTACCTTTTGATACTTCAATAGCTTTGTTTGCAGATGCAATAGCTATATCTTTTTTACCCATGTTTTGAGCGATACGAGCTTTTAGATGCCACATCCAAAATGCATCAGGACGTTGCTCGATAGCTTTTGTGATGTACTCTAAAGCTTTATCCATGTTCTGACCAGTCTCGTTATAATAGCTAGCTGCCTGATAATATGGTATAGATGGCTCTTCAACAGCTTTAGTTATCTGCTTGCTGATACGCTCTTGATTATTAGCTTTTACAGGGATAGTCACTTTAGTGTTTTCCCAGATAAGGTCGATCTCACAGCTATTAAAAGTGATATCGCTGATGTTGATAGTAAAAGTTTGTACTTTTTTATCAAGTATTTGTGGTTGTACATTGAAGCGTGCTATGTCATCGCTTTCTGCATAACCTGAAGCACCCCAGTTACCAACACCTTTGTTGAATATAATTTCCCACTCTTTAGCATTAGGTATAGTATATAGTGCATACTCACCCGCTTTGATTGTTTTACCGTTGATAACTACATCCTCACCAAATTTTACACGAGTTGCAGCGTTGGCACCTGTGCGCCATACTTCGCCATAAGCAACAAGACCACCGAATATTTTACGACCTCTTACCGATGGACGGCTGTATGATATCTCAATATCAGATGTAGAGAAAGCCTGCGTCATTTTTGCTGTAGGGCTAAGAGCAGGTAGGTCTAACCCTTGTGCTGATGCATTTACAGATGTGGTGATCAGTAATGCAAGTAGAATAGATAGATATTTCATATGAAAGTTGATTGTTAAGTGTGGTGCAAAAGTACTCGTCAATGATGTAGATACAAAAATTAATTGTCTATAGGCACTTAAGTTTTCTTAAAGATAATCTTGCTATAGCGATAAGAACACCTGTTCTTTGTGCCATAAAAAATTAAAATATGGGTCATAAAGTAAATCTGGCAGTACAGATACTACCGCTTTATAAGAATCAGGAAGAAGCATACGGCGTAATAGATAAGGCTATAGAGAAGGTGCAACAATCTGGTTTGCACCATGTAGTGTGTCCTTTTGAGACTGTCATAGAAGGGGAGTATGACGAAGTGATAAAGCTAGTAGGTGATATGCAGCAAGCATGCTATGATGCAGGTGCAACAGATCTTTTAGTGAATATGAAACTACACAGAAGCACACGTAAGGATATGGCTATTGAAGACAAAACAGGTAAGTACCAATAATAGCTATTAAATTTGCGGTATATGAACAGAGCAGAACTTGTACAGCAAATAAGAAGTAAAAAATCGGTATTGTGTGTAGGGCTGGATACAGACCTAAATAAAATACCTCAACATCTACTACAAGACGAAGATCCTGTTTATACATTTAATAAAGCAATTATTGATACTACTAAAGAGTACACGGTAGCATATAAAATAAATACTGCCTTTTATGAGGCACAGGGTCTAAAAGGCTGGGAGAGCTTACAAAAGACGCTTTCATATATACCTGACGATATTTTTACCATAGCAGATGCTAAACGTGGTGATATAGGCAACACAGCCGATCAATATGCTAAAACATTTTTCGAGACTTACCCCTTCGATAGTGTCACAGTTGCTCCGTATATGGGGGCAGACAGTGTACAGCCGTTTCTGAAATATGACGGCAAATGGGCGATAGTGTTGGGCTTGACATCAAATGCAGGAAGTAAGGACTTTCAGCTACAACAGTCTGGTGAAGAACTACTGTATGAGAAGGTGCTAAAGACTGTAGCTAGTTGGGGTAGTGATGAGAACACTATGTTCGTAATAGGTGCCACTAGAAAAGAACAGCTACAGCATGTGCGTCAGTTATTACCCGATCATTTCTTCTTAGTGCCTGGTGTGGGTGCACAGGGTGGGGATGTGAATACAGTATGCTCTAATGCTTTGAATGACGATGCAGGATTGCTTATAAATGTATCTCGTGGTGTGATCTATAAGAGTGACGGAGAAGACTATGCAGCAGCAGCAGGAAAGGCGGCACAAGAATATCAACAGCAAATGGCTGCCTTTTTATAAATTGTAGTAACTCTTTATGCAAGAAAGATTACTACATACAGTATGGCAATATAGCCTTTACACTACCACCAATATGAAAACTGTTGACGGTGATGATGTAGTAGTTATACATCCGGGTAGGTATAATACTGATGCAGGCCCTGATTTTTTAGAAGCAAAAATAAAAATTGGCAATGCTACTCTGGTAGGTCATGTAGAGATGCATGTCCACAGTAGGGATTGGAGTAAGCATGGTCATCAACACGATGATGCTTATAAAAATGTAATACTACATGTGGTATATGATTACAACGAGCATGATAAACTTGATAATATCCCAACAGTATGTATTGCGCCCTATGTAAGTGATGGTACGCTACAACATTACGAGTATCTGATGTACTCTAAAGAGTCACTGCCTTGCAGTGGTAAGCTGGATAAAGTAAAAGATATTACAAAGTATAGCTGGCTTACACGATTGCTTGCTGAGCGTTGGGAAGATAAGCTAGGTAACTGGCAAGATGTGCTTAATGAATCTGCGGGAGATTGGAGCAATTTGCTGTATTACAGATTAGCTGCGAACTTTGGATTCAAAGTAAATACAGATGCGTTTTTAGAACTGGCAAAGTCATTGCCGCTTAAAGTTTTGGCAAAGCATAAGGATAACCTTAATCAAGTCGAGGCCTTATTGTTCGGGCAAGCGGGCATGTTGGATGCCAGTATTGATGATGCGTACTTTCAATCATTAGCTGATGAGTACAAGTTCCTAAAGCAGAAGTATGAGTTAACTCCTATAGACGCAAACCTGTGGAAGTTCATGAGGATGAGGCCGGCAAACTTTCCAACTATCAGAATAGCGCAGTTTGCTGCACTGATACATAAGTCTGTACACCTTTTCGCTAATATTATAGAGAAGAGCACGGTTAAAGATATCCAGCCCTTATTTGACGTGACAGCCAGTGAGTACTGGAACAAGCACTATCTTTTTGGAGAACTTGCGGATAAGGAACAGAAAAAGAGGCTTGGTAAAAGCTCTGTTCAAAACCTTATCATAAATACAGTAGCACCTATTAAATTCTTATATGCTTCTCAGCAAGGTACAGAGATACAGCAGGAAGAAGCCTTAAAGCTGCTTGATGAGTTGCCTGCAGAGAAGAACAGAATTATAGCTATATGGCAGGAGCATAAATGGGCACCTGAGAATGCATCTCAATCGCAAGCTCAAATACAGCTGTATAATAATTATTGCACCAACAAAAAATGTCTGGACTGTGCTATTGGTCTAAGTATAGTCAAGTCATGACCATCCAAAGTCAACAGTTTTTTTAAGGTCAGGGTGTAGGCTCTCCAGTACAGGGCAGGTCATAGCTGCCAGCTCCAGTATTTTCTTTTCTTTGTCTGTATAGGTTACATTGTGGGGAAAGGCGAATTTTATTTTGATCTCGCCTATCCTTCTGGGGTCAGGTACCATTATCTTTTCTACATCGCATTGAGTATTATCTATATTGATGTTATGCTTACGTGCTGCAATACCCATTAGTGTGCACATGCATGATGCCAGCGCTGTGGCTACTAGGTCTGTAGGAGAGAATCGTTCTCCTTTACCGTTATTGTCGACAGGAGCGTCTGTTTCTATCTCTGTTTCAGAGCGTAAATGTGTGGCAAGTGTTCTCAGATTACCTTTATAGATAACTTTTGATGTCATGTAATGATTTTAAGCTAAATTTACTACTTTAATAGACAATAGATTCCTGCTTAAGTTTAGGTAGGAAACAAAGAAGCTATTTTTTCATGAAACTAGGACTATATTCTATAATTCTTTCAGGAGTACTACTTTTTGCCACAGATACATTGTTTGCTCAAGCTGTAAGCAGTACTAATGGAGATACCACTTTTCTGAGAACCAGAAGAACCAGACCTAAGCCAATAAAAAGAGAGCTAAGTGGCGGTTTAAGGTTAAACTCTGATGGTTGGAGTCTGTTTATGGATAGAGGTACTGTGAAGAGTGAAGACCGTAAAAGTGATCTTTTTTATGATATAGTTTTCTGGCAAGTGGAGTTTGGGGAGAAGAAACACCCAATGGAGATCAAGCGTACAAACGCTTTAGGTGCAGCTGTGGAAAGTACTACTCCATTTATTTATGGTAAGATTAGCAACTTTTACACCTTCAAATTAGGGTACGGTAAGCGTAAGATGATAGCAGGTAAGCCTGACCCTGGTACGGTGTCCATTCACTGGGTATATTTAGGTGGTCTGTCTCTGGGTTTAGAGAAGCCTTATTACATTGATGCATTCTTGGTGAGTAAAGGAGGTATACAGGAGTCTATAAATTATACTGACACCACTAAAGAAGACTTTCTTAATCAGAATGCTATTATAGGAAGCTCGGGCATAACAAAAGGGATCAATGAGGTCAAGTTTGTACCTGGGATACATGGTAAAACTGCATTGCATTTCGACTTTGCCTCAAGCAAAAAAACGAAGCTAGCTATTGAAACCGGTGTGAATGTAGAAGTATACACCAGAGCTATAGAGCTAATGGCCAATCAAGACTCTGTACCCTATTTTGTGAATGTATATGCCTCTTTCCAGGTAGGAAAGCGCTGGCCAGAGAAGAAAAAGAAGTGGCGCAGGTAGGCATTGATTATAAATGACTTAACTTTGCAGGATTATGCGTGAATTGCCGGTAGTTAATAATATAGACACTACAGAAACAAGAGTGAAAAAGCCTAATTGGCTACGCGTTAAGTTGCCAATAGGAGAGAGTTACAGACATGTACGTGGTCTTGTAGATGAGCACAAGCTACATACTATATGTGAGAGCGGTAACTGTCCTAACATGGGAGAATGTTGGGGTGAGGGTACTGCTACGTTCATGATCCTTGGTAATATATGTACCCGATCTTGTGGTTTTTGTGCTGTTGCAACAGGAAGGCCGGAGCCTGTGGATTGGGACGAACCGCAGCGTGTAGCAGAAGCTATACACTTAATGAGTGTAAAGCATGCTGTAATTACATCTGTAGATAGGGACGAGCTGAAAGACGGAGGTTCTATCATATGGGCTAATACTGTAAAAGCGGTAAGAGCCTTAAACCCGGAGACTACATTAGAAACATTGATACCTGACTTTAAAGGACAATGGGAGAACCTGGAAAGGGTTATCGAAGTGGCTCCGGAAGTGGTATCTCACAATATAGAAACAGTAGAGAGGCTTACGCGCAAAGTGCGTATACAAGCCAAGTACCGTAGGAGTATGGAAGTCATCAGAAGGCTAAAAGATGGCGGCATGCGTACTAAGAGTGGTCTGATGCTTGGTCTTGGAGAAGAAAAAGAGGAAGTGATACAAACCATGCGTGATCTTGTAGAGAATGGTTGCGACGTGCTTACTCTGGGTCAGTATCTGCAGCCAACCCCTAAACACCTTCCTGTAGTAAACTTCGTACATCCTGATGTGTTTGCTGAATATAGAGAAGAGGGATATAAGATAGGTCTTGACTATGTAGAAAGCGGACCGTTAGTGCGTTCTTCATATCATAGTGAGCGTCATGTCGTGCCTGGATACGGACGTAAGGCATGGGAGCAAGAAAAAGCTCAGGCTGTTTAGTCAGTTGATTTCCTGAATAGCAATATTACTGTGCCAATGCAGCATAGTATAAGCAGCATTAATGATGGTAAACCTCCGAGGTTACTCAGCATTTTTATACCATCAATTCCCGCATAGCTGACCATAACCCAGGCTACCGCACCAACAGTAATACCCCATATGTACTTGATATAGTTAGGTGGTGCGGGAGATTTTGGTGATAATCCTGTGGTACTAATGCCTGACATAGCTACCGTATTGGAGTCTGCAGCCGTAACATAAGAGATGAACATGCTTATCAGGAATATGACTATTAGTATACTAGCAAAGGGGTAAGTGCCCAATACTTGATATATGATTGCTTCCGGGCCCCGTTGTTGTAAGGTGTCCGATAACTGTAATAGACCATTAAGTTCGTAATAGAGACTACTGCCACTAAATATCGACATCCAAAAAATACCGAATAAAGACGGTATCATCCAATTAAAAAGTATGAATTCTCGTACTGTATATCCGTAAGATATACGCCCTAGAAATAGTGCTGTTACGGGTGCCCAGGCCATCCAGTTAGCCCAATAGAAGGTGGTCCAAGAGTGCGTCCATGTTTTATCGCTGAATGCTCCTGTAGATAAGCTATGAGACAGGAAATTTCCTGCATAGTGCTTCAGCCCCGTAAACATATATCCGAATAACTTAGCAGTTGGACCAAGAAATAACACTAGTAAGCAGAGGATGATGAATACTATCACATTGATAGATGACAGTATTCTAATGCCTTTCAGCAAGCCAGTAGCCGCTGATACAGTAAATGATAGAACTATGACCAATGCAATAATACCCGTTAGCAAAGCAGTATTAGTAGTTGATGTAATGTTGGCTATACCTCCTGATAAGCTGAGAATGCCTGCCCCAAGTGATGCAGCCATACCTGCTACCAGGGCGAACAAGCAAAGATTATTTAGGATGACAGACCACCACTTATTATCTAAGTTCTTCGTGATAGGAAACAACATGGTACTTAGCGAAAAACTATGCGACCTGTTGTAGTAACCAATCGCAAACAATAGTGCAGGGATAGTATATATAGCGTAGGGCGTAAAGCTCCAATGCATGAATATAGTAGCCATGCTGAAGCCTACTTTGTCTTCTTCAGTCAGTAATTTCAAGCTATCGGGTGGTGAAGTAATATGATATATTGGTTCAGCGGAGCCCCAGAATAGTATACCTACTGCTATTGTAGTACATAATATTATCGAGAACCATTGATATCTGTTAAGCATAGGCACCGCACTAGATCCTCCGATCTTTAGCTTGCCTAAGGGTGATACAAATACTGCTACACATAATAATACCATGAAAAAGCTGGTATAACTGAAAGCAGAATCAAAATGGTTGAGTATCCATGTGTTGGCACTATTAACTATATCAAGGAAACTATCTTTATTAGCAAGGCTAAAAACTAGAGCACTTATAAGCAGAATAAATGGTGGCCAGAAAACTAAATGGTTCAGCTTTTTGTTAGTATGTGTACCCTGTTGGTTAATGTTTGAATATATTTGGTTTAAGAACAGCGTTAAGATATGGATAATCGAGGAAACACAACTTACCTGAATACACCCGCGTGTGGTTTGATGCCTGAGAGCTTCACTGAAGAAGCTAATAAATTCTACAAGGCATTTGTGAAGAATGCAAGTGCTGCTTCGGAGCAGTTTCGTGAAGTGGAGCTAGACTACATTAGAGAAAATGTAGCTAACTTTTTAAATACTCCTAAGAATAATACTGTGTTCATTCCTAACTTTTCATGGGGCATGAATAGTATAGTGCACACATTGAATGGAAATGAAAAAGTGTTGTTGTATGATAATGATTACCCGTCTTTAACAGAGCCATTCAAGATCAATGATTTTGATATAACATGGGTAAGTGATAATGATGGGTTTACTATCTCGCTAGATGAGCTAAAAGAAACTATCCTGTCTCAAAAAATAGATGTAGTAGCCATTAGTCATGTGCAATGGTTATCAGGTTTTAAACTAGACATTAAAGAGCTGGGAGCTTTTTGTAAAGAGCATGGTGTAATATTTATTGTTGATGCTACCCAAAGTATGGGAGCCGTAAATATTAATCTGTCAGAAATTTATACAGATGTATTTATTGCCAGTGTGTATAAATGGATGAATGCTGGCTTTGGAATAGGTGTGATGTATGTGGCCGATAGTTTTCTTCAAAAGTACACACCTAAAGTAGGAGGGCATAATAGCTATACTATGAAAGATGATGTATGGCAGTATATACCATCTGCGAGGAGCTACGAACCAGGTGGTGTAAATATGTATGGTGCCGCTATAGTGAACGCATCAGTTAAGGATAAGCAGCAAAGGGGCATGAATCAAATAGAAGCTTATAATACACAGCTAGCACAATCAGTACTTAATGCTCTAAGAGATGTAAGTGTTTCCATACTGGGTGGTTATACTATGGATAACCGAATGTCTATAATATGCATCAAGAATGAGAACAATCTTTGGGAACGTATGCAGGAAGCGGGCATTATAGCTGTACAAAGATCAGGCAACATCCGCATCGGCATGCATTATTACAATACCGAAGCAGATGTTGAACAGCTTGTTAATGTTTTGAAAGGTTGATTATTTAGTCACGTCCACACCTTTCCAGAAAGCTACATAGCCTTTGATCGCTTTTGCCAATTCTGATGTTTCAGGGTAGAACCATGCAGCATCTTCATTCTGTTTTCCATCGACTTCCAGTGAGTAATATGAAGCTGTGCCCTTCCACGGGCAAACAGTGTGCGTATCACTTTCTTTAAAGTATTCTTTTTTAATACTGTCAGGTGGAAAGTAGTGGTTGCCTTCAATTACTCTTGTCTCATTGCTTTCGGCAATTGTTTTACCGTTCCATATTGCTTTCATAATATGTGTTTTATTCCATTTCCAGCAAGAAGTCTGAGTAGTAGTTCCTACTGTCTGTAAATATTTTTTTTATATATAGTCTTGTGTCAGCAATCACTTTATTCACTGTGTCACTATCATACTTTCTGGATATCTCCATGTGTATGCGTTCTCCTTCCTTAAAGTGATAGGTAGTATCGCTAGCCTTGATATAAACGTCTTGGTCTGTTTTGCTTCGGATGTAGCTTTCTGCTTGTCCTTCTTCTACGTTGTATAATGGTGCGTGCTCAAACTGGTCGATATCAAAGTTTCCGCCAAGTTCTTTATTAATGCGTGTAAGTAAGTTCAAATTGAAACGACTGGTAATGCCTTGTGCATCATTGTAGGCAGGTAGTATAATATCTGCACTCTTTTTGAGGTCTACACCTAATAGTATTTTATCTTTTGATGATAAACGCTCACTAAGCTGTTTGATGAACCTATTCGCATTTACATCCAGCATGTTGCCAAGGTTAGAGCCCAGGAAGAGTATCACTTTTACTGTGTCTGTTGCTTTTATGTCATCCAGTACACTGAAATAGTCTCCTTGAAGTGGCTTCACATCTATCTCGGGTAGCTCTTTAGCTAATCGTTTCTCTAGGCCATCCAATGCATGCTGAGAAATATCAATAGGTATGTAGGTAAAGTCCTTTTTGCTTTTGAGCTCTTTAAGTAATTCTATTGTCTTAGTTCCATCACCTGCACCTAGCTCTATAAGCTCGAATGGTTTACCCGAAACCTCAAAGGCCTTTATAATATCAGCGGCTTGTTGCTGAAATATTTCCAGTTCTGAGTTTGTCAGGTAGTATTCGGGCATATTCATTATTTCTACAAATAGCTCATCGCCTATCTCGTCATAGAAATACTTTGATAACAGCCTCTTTGGTGTGTTGCTTAGTCCGTTGTGTACGTCTTCTGTAAATTGCTTATTCATGATCTATTTTGCCAGTCTTATACCTGAGTACTGCCATTGAAAGTGTGGGTGAAAAAAGTTTCTGTATGTATGCCTGCTGTGACCTTCTGCCGTAGCAGGTGATGCGCCTCTCAGCACCATTTGGTTGACCATAAACTTGCCATTGTATTCTCCTATTGCGCCTTCTGCTATAGAAAATCCGGGGTAGGGTAGGTAAGCACTATTGGTCCATTCCCATCTCCTACCCCATTCTAGCTGTTTGCTGGCTACTTCCCATTCAAATTCTGTAGGTAGTCTCATGCCTTTCCATGCAGCAAAAGCAGTGGCTTCGTAATAACTAATATGCCCTAAAATGGCATCAGGATCTACTTCTTGTAAGCCGGCAAGCGTGTAATAATGCCATGCTCCGTTTATCTTATGCCAATATAATGGCGCAGTAATATTTTCTTCGTTACGCCACGCCCATCCTTCATCCAGCCAGAGTATGAATTTGTCGTAGCCGCCATCGTTCATGAACTCCATATACTCACCATTGGTGACCATAGCCTTGCTGATCTCAAAGTCGTGTAAGAATACTTTGTGCTTATTATGCTCATTATCATAGCTGAAGCCGTCGCCTTCAAAACCAATACCGTACACTCCTTCAGAAATACTTACAAACCCTTCCTCTGTATTATGTGCAGCCAGTAGGTTGAAGTCTTCTTTATATACCGGAAAAGTAGGGTTGTGCCCTAATGTATACTTCAGGTCTGTTACTAAAAGCTCTTGGTGTTGTTGCTCATGATTCAGTCCGAGTAGCACCAGTTCTTTTACTTTATCAGTTACCTCTTGTGATAATAGCTGTTGCATATGCTCGTTCACATAAGCTCTGTACTGATATACTTCTTCTACGCCAGGGCGGGTAATATTTCCTCTGTCAGCTCTGAATGTTCTTTCTCCGACGGTGTTGTAATAACTATTGAAGAGAAAGCAGAAGTCCGGGTGAAACTCTTTGTAGCCACTCAGGTGATTCTTCAGTATCATCTCCTCAAAAAACCAGGTAGTATGTGCTATGTGCCATTTTGCCGGGCTGGCAAAAACTACCGGCTGTGGTATGTAGTCTTCAGTTTTCAGTGGGCGGCAGAGCTCTTCGGTCCTGTTTCTCACAGTTTTATATTGCTCTAGTAGGCTCATTTTGTCTATATTGGTTGGCGGTATGTATATTTGTTCTATAATAGTTACTAATTTAAGTCTATTATCATAAACATCTGAATCAGTATGTTTATGGCTTGATTAACAAATAGAATGGTCTATAGTTGCAATACAGCGCTAAATAAATAAGGCAATATATTTAACAGGCATTGAGTTACTTTTTCAGAAATAATTTACTTATTTTTGCAGTCGCCCCTCAAATGGGGGCTTTTTAATTTGAGTCACTATTATATAAATGCCTGATTTTCAGGTATATTTGACAAGAGTTAAAACTACGGGTATAGTTCAACGGTAGAATAGAGGTCTCCAAAACCTTCGATCTTGGTTCGAATCCAGGTACCCGTGCTACTTTCAAGGTCGTTTTAAGTGACTGATTCTTGAACAATTATATTTTATAACTATGAGCAAATTCGGATCCTATATTCAGGAAGCATACGATGAGCTGGTACACAAGGTAACGTGGCCATCATGGGAAGAGTTGCAGCAAACTACCGTAATTGTATTGGTAGCTTTGGTGATCTTTACCCTTTTGATATTTGGCATGGACTTCGTGTCTGAGCGTGTACTAACATTATTGTACAACATACTAGGATAAAACTTTGGAAATGACAGAAGAAGCAACAGGCAACCAGGAGCAAGCACAACAAGAAAAACCATCTAAGCCTGAAAAGGAAACTAAGTGGTACGTTCTACGTGTTATAAGTGGTAAGGAAAAGAAGGTGAAAGAGTATCTTGATAAAGAAGTTGAGATACAAGGATGGGAGAAAGCCATATTGCAAGTTCTATGCCCTGTTGAGAAAGTTTTCAAAGTACAAAGCGGTAAAAAAGTTTTACGCGAGAAGATATTATTCCCGGGTTACCTGATGCTGGAAGCAGAAGACGGAAAGCTAAATGGTGATATGATACAGATCATCAGAAACACTACCAACGTTATCCACTTCTTAGGTAAAGACCAGCCGACAGCGCTTCGTAAGTCAGAGGTGAACAAGATGTTCGGTAAAATGGATGAGGTTAGCGATCAGGGTATTGGTTATGCAGATCCTTACATCGTGGGTGAAACAGTACGTATCACAGACGGGCCATTCAACGACTTCAACGGTACGGTAGAAGAGGTGAACGAAGAGAAGAAGAAACTGAAAGTTGTCGTAAAGATATTCGGACGTGCTACACCTGTAGAACTGAACTACATGCAGGTAGAGAAAATAGCGTAAAAGCTGAAACTATAATATTTCAAACAAAGCCTCCGAAATTCGGAGGCTTTGTTGCATATAGCAGATGCAAATAACTATTAACTTTATGCCCAATGAATAAATATGCAGTAATAGTGGCGGGAGGTAAAGGTGTGCGGATGAACAGCGCCTTGCCCAAGCAGTTTTTGCCTCTATGTGACAAACCAATATTATATCATACCATCAAGGCTTTCATTGATGCATATGCTGATGTTAAGATCATTTTAGTGTTGCCTGAAGATAATATCAGCTATACCCAAATGGTATTGCAGGCATTTACTGATAGAATAGACCTAACTATTATAACGGGTGGAGCTACTCGTTTTCATAGTGTGCAAAACGGTTTGCAGGCAATAGATGGTGACGGTGTAGTATTTGTTCATGATGGGGTGCGACCACTATTGTCAACATCGCTGATACATGCATGTTATGATCAGGCAGTAGAGAAAGGTAGTGCTATACCAGCGATTGCGGTAAGTGATAGCATGCGTATAGTAGATGGCGAGGATAGTAGACCAGTGGATAGAAATAAGATGAGAAGCATACAAACACCGCAAACTTTTAGAGCAGATATTATACTCTCTGCTTTTGAACAAGAGTATAGTGATGAGTTTACTGATGAAGCAACCGTTGCTGAAGCAGCAGGGTATAAAGTGGCTTTAATAGAAGGAGAAAAGTCAAATATAAAGATCACTACTCCAGAAGATATGAAAGTAGCAGAAAGTATATTAGCAGAAAGAAGAGGGCATGCATAGGTTATTGTGGGTATTGATTTTTGTTTCATTCCAAGCTATGGCTCAACAGCCATTTCAGGATACGAGCGTATTCAATTACCCTATTGAGATGGATGAAGTAGTGGTAACCGCACAGCGAGGCGGTTGGGATGTGAAAAGCTTCATCAAAATGGTGCAGGAAGACACTACATTCTACAAAGCATTTAAGAGTACACGTGTGGTATCATATACAGCCACTAACGATATCAGAGTCTATAATAAAAGAGGCAAGATCACAGCATCTCTACATAGCCTTACAGAGCAGATAGCATGGAATGGGTGCAGAACGATGAAGACTCTGGAGGAAAAAGTAAAAGGAAATTTTTTCAAGAAAGACAGAGAGTACAGGTACTACACGGCTGAGTTGTACGATTACTTATTCTTCACAAAAGATACAGTATGCGGTCAGACAGATATTATTGGCAGCATAGAAGATGCAGAAGATGACGGACGTATAGGTAAGCATAAGTATAAACTTAAGCAGTTGATATTCAACCCCGGTAGTAAAGTAGCAGGAGTGCCATTTATGGGAGACAAAGCTGCCATCTTTGAGCCTGATGTTGCTGAGATGTACAACTTTAAACTGGAGTCAGCATTCTATGACGGTGAAGATTGTTATGTATTTAAAGCGATACCCAAGCCCGAGTATGAAGATGATGTTGTGTATAATAACCTGGCTACTTGGTTCAGGAAGACCGACTATTCGATAGTTGCCAGAGATTACTCCTTATCATACGATGCTCTGGCATACGATTTTAATGTACGTATGAAGGTGCGTACCAGACAAATAGGAGACAAGCTGCTCCCTACCAAGATAGAATATGATGGTAACTGGCATGTGTTTACTCAAAAAAGAGAGCGTGTTAAGTTCACTACAGAAATTGCTTATTAATATACCTGCATTTTCTTTGTAATTTTACCAGTTCATGATTGCCCAGGAGTCTATACAGGAAGTAATGAACCGTGCCGATATTATCGACGTGGTAGGGCAGTTCGTGCGCTTAAAGAAAAGAGGCACTAATCATATAGCTAATTGTCCTTTTCATAATGAGAAGACTCCTTCGTTTTATGTATCAGGTGCAAAGGGTATTTATAAATGCTTTGGTTGTGGTAGAGGTGGTAATGTGGTCACCTTTATACAGGAGCATGAAAAGCTAACCTATCCTGAATCTATTAAGTGGCTGGCCAGCTACTACAACATAGAGATACAAGAGACTGAAAAAAGCCCGGAACAAAAAGAGCAACAGTTAGCAGAAGAAAGTCTTCGTGTAGTAAATGAGTTTGCTGCACAATACTTTCATGACACACTATTGCAAGATGAAGAAGGGCAGGCTGTAGGCATGTCTTATTTCAAACAGCGTGGGTACAGTAGAGATACAATAGAAAAGTTCAGGCTGGGCTATTGTCCTGAAGGTTATGATAAGTTTTTCAACGTAGCAAAGGATAAGGGACATAAAGAAGATCTGCTTGAAAAAGCAGGGCTAATCAAGAATCGCAACGGCAGGTATTATGATGTGTATTATGGGAGGGTGATCTTCCCAATACAAAGTATGACCGGCAGGGTGCTGGGCTTTGGTGCGAGGATACTTAAGAAGAATGATAGGGCACCTAAGTACATTAACTCTCCTGAGAATGAGCTTTACAACAAAAGCAGGGTGCTATATGGTATGCATCAGTCACGCCAGGCAATCGGTAAGCTGGATGAGTGCTTTTTGGTAGAGGGTTATACAGATGTAATATCACTTCATCAGGGAGGCGTAGAGAATGTGGTTTCCAGCAGTGGTACTTCACTAACTGAAGGGCAGCTGCGACTAATGGGGCAGCTTACTAAAAACCTTACTATCTTATATGATGGTGACTCTGCAGGTGTAAAGGCTGCATTGAGAGGTTTGGATCTGGCATTGGAGAATAGCTTTAACGTAAAGCTGGTGTTATTGCCTGAAGGGGAAGATCCAGATAGTTTTATCCAATCTTCAGGAGACAAGAAGTTTCATGAATATGTAGCTGATAATAAAAAAGACGTTATAGGTTTTAAGCTGGAAGTTGGCTTAAAAGAAGCAGGCGATGATCCGGTGAAAAAATCTAAGCTGGTAAATGAGATAGCAGAAAGTATCTCAAAGATCAATAAGGCGGAAGATTTTGCGTTACAAGATCACTATATAAAGATAGCAGCTGAAGAGCTGCAGGTGGATATAGGTGGAATGGTGAACCTAGTGAATAAAAACATTAGGGAAAAGCTGGAGCAAGAGCGCAGGCAAAAAGCCAGAGATGAACAAAAAGAACCTATACCGCAAGTAGATGTACCACAAGAGGAAATAAAAGACCCTCAAACTGATGAAGAGCAGGAGTGGGAGCTGATAAGGATATTACTGGAGCATGGTGGTAAAGAATATGAGGAATATAATAATGTTGCAGAACTGGTGCTGGACCGTGTAGACCCAGACCTGATAGAGACGGAAATGGTACGCATGCTGTATGATAGCTACTTCGCATTCTTGTCTCAGAAGGGTACACTGCCTGACTCAAGCTACCTGAATAGTTTTTCTGATGCAGAAATGCAGAAAAGGTTGGCTAGTGTGCTACATACAAAGAATGATATCAGCCATAACTGGAAGGACATATATGGTATAGATACACTTAACGGCGAGCTTAATTATATTAATGAAATAGACAGCGCGCTATCTTACTTTGAATTAAGGAAGCTGCAAATAGTTCAGGACGAAGTGTTGAAGCGCATCCGTACTGAGAAAGATGCCCCAAGGCTAATGGCGCTACAAGGTAAATATTTGGAACTGAAACGTGCTGAAGCAGATATCGTAAGGAAGACAGGAACAGTAATACTCAAAAAATCATCTAAAAAATAATAGTGGCAAGGATCGTAGCATTGGATTATGGAAAAAAGCGCACAGGTATAGCCGTGTCAGACCCGTTGCAAATTATAGCACGCGGTTTGGAAACAGTAGAGACCAGAGAGCTTATAGGGTACTTAAAAAAGTATTTTAAAGAAGAAGAGGTAGAAAAAGTTATTATCGGTTACCCTCTGAATTTCGATGATAGTCCTACTCATGCCACACCATTGGTAGATAAATTTATTGGTAAGTACAAGAATGTATTTCCATACATAGATATAGAGAAGGTAGACGAACAACTTACCTCCAAAATGGCATCGCAGGCTATCAGCAATATGGGGCTGAGGAAGAAAGAAAAAGAGAAGAAGGAGTTGATAGATACAGTGGCAGCTACACTTATATTGCAAGAGTATCTTGAAAGCCGCCACTAATCCTTAAATTTGCCAACTTATAAGTATTTAATATTATGATATTACCTGTAGTAGCATATGGACATCCTGTATTGCGTACCATGTGCGAAGATATTACTCCAGACTATCCGGAATTGGAGAAATTATTGAGCGATATGTGGGAGACTATGTACAATAGTAATGGTGTGGGTTTGGCTGCTCCACAAATAAATAAACCAATTCGCATTTTTATTGTTGATACGGAGCAGATAGTAGAGAACTTTGATGATCAGGACAAAAAAGACTATCCAAATGAGCAAGGAATAAAGAAAGTCTTTATCAATGCTCACAAGGTAGAAGAGAGCGGAAAAAAGTGGTCTTATAACGAAGGTTGCTTAAGCATACCAAAGGTGAGAGAAGATGTGAACAGGCATGAGCGAGTAAAGCTGCGCTACATGGATGAGCAGTTTAACGAGCACGAGGAGGAGTTTGACGGGATAACTGCAAGGGTCATTCTACATGAGTATGATCACATAGATGGAAAACTATTTATAGATTATTTGAAACCTATAAAAAAGAGACTGATCAAGAAGAAGCTTAATGATATTTCTTCAGGAAAAGTTAAAACGGATTATAGGATGATGTTTGTGAAATAAACATTACTTTAGGATACAAATTCATTTGGCAACAGCTACAACATACACGGAGATCGAACTCATCTCTCTTTTGAAACAAAAGAGCAGACAGGGTTTCGATTATTTGTATCAGCAGTATTCGGCTGCTTTATATGGTGTTGTGCGCAAAGTTTTAACTGATGAGCAAACTGCTCAGGATGTACTACAGGAAGCCTTTGTCAAAATCTGGAATAATATTGAGAAATTTGATCCTGAAAAGGGTCGCTTATATACATGGATGCTAAATCTGGCTCGTAATACCGCCATAGACAAGCTAAGGTCGAAGGGGGAAATTATGAAAGGTAAAATCCAAACGGGTGAAGATGTCGTATATGCTAATGAAAGTAATCATAAAACAGAACAAACGACTGACACTATTGGGCTAAGAGAAACAGTAGCTGGATTGAAACCGGAATACCAAACCATTGTAGAGCTAGCCTATTTCAAAGGATTTACCCTGGATGAAATATCCAAAACAACAAACACGCCTTTGGGTACTGTTAAGACCCGGATGCGTAAAGCTATAACTATGTTAAGACAACATTATAATAATTAATATAGAGTAAGTGAACGTAAAGGAATACATAGAATCAGGCATATTAGAAGCCTACGCACTCGGAGCGCTGACAGAAGTTGAGCGTAATGAGGTGGAGGCTAATATTGCTATGTATCCTGAGCTGACAGCAGAGTTGGCAGCTATAGAAGATGGTATGTTTAATTATGCCGAAGAGCATGCTGTAGCTCCTCCACCTTCTATGCAAAACCAAATATGGGATGCTATTAAAGTAGACGATGATTCTGTAGTGAATGAAGCTCCGCAAGAGGAAGCTCCTAAAAATGTTCCGTTACCACCTTCTGCCGGTGGTGCTAAACGACCAGGATGGCAAATGGCGGCAATGTGGGCAGCTATTATAGTGAGTGTACTTAGCAACTTTATATTATTATCTCAACGTAATGCTACTAAAGAAGAGCAGAAAGTTCTGGCTTCTAAGATAGATTCAATGAGTGCTCAGCAGCAACAGCTAGCAAGTGTTATAGAGGCATACAAGCATGAAAAAGATATGCTTGCCGACCCTGGCATGGAGACCATTGTAATGCGTAAGGAAGGCGAACCGGATATGGCTGGTATGGTATACTGGAGTAAGGATAAAGGTGAGGCATTCTTAGCATTGCATAACATCCCTAAACTTCCGGAAGGAAAGCAATACCAACTATGGGTTATTAAAGATGGTGCTCCTGTAGACATGGGTGTTATCCCTCACAATATGCTCACTGAAGACGGTGCCATGATGAAGATAGCGAACAATGTTACTGCTGGTCAGGCATTTGCTATATCTATCGAGAAAGAAGGTGGTAACCCAACACCTACCGAGGTATACATGGTAGGTCTGGCAGCGTCTTAAAAATTCAAGATTTAATTTATTGGATTGATCTCAGCAGCATGATAGATGTGCTGTTCAAAATGTAATGATTTACAATCAATACATTTTCTATGTCTTCGTGCGTACCAGTATGTTGTAAAAGTGCCTGTGGAATGTGATTATTAGCAAGCATATTTACTGCAGCCCATAGTGCAAAACCACTAGAAGTATCGTATTCACCACATAAATGTTTGAAAGCTGAGGTACTCGTATTAGGTGATAAATGCTTTTCTACTTCTGAATACGTAGGTTGCTGACTGACATCTCCATTCATGCCCATAAGCACAACATCTATATCACTTATGCTTATGCCACTACTCTGGAGTGTATCATGAATGGCTGCTAATATTTCTTTGTTTGACGCATCTTGTAACGTGTTTACAGATTCAAGTGTACAAAGAGCATTAGTATTATCATTAGACAAAGTGAAAAAGGCGCTCCCTTCTCCCGCTATCGTTCCGCTTGAATTACTGTTTTTATATAAGTCTGCGCTATTGGGTGATGGTTCTTTCCAATAGCCTATTTTACCCTTTACTTTTACATAGTCGGGTGTTATTTCATCAAAACAGCCAGCAAGAATATGTTGTTTCTCCTCAGTTTCGTTCAACATCATCTGTGCATCTAGTAATGCTAACTCTAACGATGTGCCACGGTGTACGTAGGTTTGGTTATAGCCATTACTCTTTGTTTGTAATGCGAGCCAACCATTTACAGAGTTGTAAGTAGATTGTATGAATGAAGTAGGAGTGAGAGCTTCTTCTTTAAGGTCAATCATGCTGGTTAAGAATTGCTCCATGTCTGCCATAGAGCCTCTTCCTGTACCTGTAATGATAGCATCAGGCTTTTCTACACCTGCTTTTTCTAAAGCATTCATGCCTGTAGATATGCCCATTTTCAGCAACTTGCTCATTCTTCTGATGGCTACAGGGTTAATATATTTTCTGTAGTTAGGTTCAGATATGAATAGCATACCATCATCCGAAGTTTTTACATCTTTCAGAAAACCATCAGATTCAAAATTCTGTTGCGGCGATATAGCACTTGCAGATGATATGTATACAGGTTTCATCATGCTCTGCTGAAAATTAGTGAAACATTATTGCCTCCAAAACCAAATGAATTACTCAATACATGGTTGATCTCCATCTCTTGTATATCGGTAACAGGTGAGATAGAGAGCTCTTCCATTTGGTTTTGAAAGTTAAGGTTAGGTATGGTCTTTTGTTGTTGTAGTGCAATAAGGCTGAATATCGCTTCAATGACACCTGCTGCAGCTAAAGTATGACCTGTATATGGTTTAGTCGAGCTGAAAGGAGGACTATCATCAAATAATCTCTGAATAGCTTTGCCTTCAGCAGAGTCGTTATTTAAGGTAGCCGTACCGTGTGCGTTGATATAGCTGATATCATCAGCGTTAAGCTTTGCTTTTTCAAGTGCAAGTTGCATGGTCAGCAAAGCACCGTCACCTTCCGGGGATGGTGCTGTAGGATGATAGGCATCATTACTATTTCCATATCCGCTTAGGTAGCCCAATATAGTTGCATTGCGCTTAATAGCGTCAGACTCTTTCTCTAACAGAATGTATCCAGCCCCTTCACCCAGGTTTAAGCCTACTCTCTCCTGATCGAATGGTGTGCAGTGCTCGCGAGATACGTTCTTTAAGGAGTTGAATCCATTTAGCGTAAACCTGCTAAGCGCATCACATCCACCACAAATAGCTCTGTCTACAAGGCCTGCTTGAATCATTCTAGAGCCAAGTAGTATCGCATTAGCAGAAGAGGAGCACGCAGTACTTAATGTAGCAGTGAATGGCTTTAGCTTATAATATTTGCTGACATTCAATGTGCTTTCTGCACAATCCAGCGTGTCGATGTATTGCTTGAAATAGCCTTCCTGCGCAGGAGATACGAAGTCAAGATACATGTCTTCAACAGAGCACATACCACCGACAGTATTCGCATTAATGAAAGCATATTTGCTCTCATTAAGTGCTTCTATTGGAATGTTGCTAAGTAACTCCTTCATGGCCATCAGTGCCAGAAGGGTAGTACGCGTATAGCCATTATGCCCGATAGGTAACCCTAGCTCTGTAGATAACTCATCATTAGACGCATCTATTTCCCCCAGGGGAAACTCTTTGGCATGTTTAGTTTGCAGGTGTGCAGCATACTTCAAGCCAGATACTTTGTTGTATAGAGCTTGGGTATGTGCATCAATACCTTTGCCAAGAGCAGATATAATGCCAACTGATGTAATGGCTATGCGTTCCGCCATATTATGGTTGCGGATGTTTTATACAGTGCGGTGTTCTTGAATGTACTCCGCCATAGACTGTACTGATTCCAGAACTTTCCTTCCTTCACGGGCATCTTCTATTTTAATGCCGTAGTTACGTTCCAGTAAAACCATAAGTTCTAATGAGTCAATACTGTCTAAACCTAAGCCTTCTCCGAAAAGCGGAGCATTATCGTCAATCTCTTCCGGTTGCATTCCTTCAAGATTAAGCGATTCTATTATTTGTAGCTTAAGTGTTCTTTTCAAATCTTCCATAACAAATAAGAGTATCCGACAAAAATAATAATATAGATAGGTTTTACCTCGTATACGTTAATATTAAATATCAAATGCTTTTTCTATCAGCTCTTCCTGCTGTTGCTGGTGCTTTTTAGCGAAACCTGTAGCAGATGCAGCACTTGTAGGTCTTGTAATGTATTGATCTACAGAGAAGTCCTCCTGATTCATATACAAGTAACCTGCGCTACCCATGTTGCGAGGTTCTTCCTGTACCCAAACCCAGTCAGCATCTTTATACTTTTTCTTAAGCTCGTTCAGCTGTTTTGCAGGCATTGGATATATCTGTTCAAGCCTTACAATAGCAATGTCAGTTCTTTTCTCTTTCACTTGCTTTTCGCTAAGGTCAAAATAAACCTTACCGCTACATAAAAGTACGCGTTTAACCTTACTTGCTGTCTTGATATTAGGGTCGTCTATAACCTCTTTAAAGCCACCATTTGTAAAGTCTTCAATCGGTGAGTATGCGCGAGGCTGTCTTAAGTTAGCCTTTGGTGCGAAGTTGATAAGTGGTTTTCTGAACTCCCACGCCATTTGTCTACGGAACATATGGAATAAGTTAGCCGCAGTAGTAATGTTAGTTACAACAATATTGTATTCGGCACTTAGTTGCAAGAAACGCTCTAAACGTGCAGAAGAGTGTTCAGGCCCCTGACCTTCATAACCGTGAGGGAGCAGTAGGACTAAACCGCTCATTTTGCGCCACTTTACCTCAGCAGAAACTATATACTGGTCAATAACTGTTTGTGCACCATTAGCAAAGTCTCCAAACTGTGCTTCCCATATAGTTAAAGAAGTAGGGTCTGCAATAGAGTATCCATACTCAAAGCCAAGTACTGCAAATTCACTTAGTAAAGAGTTGTATACTTTGAAAGCTGTCTCGTTATCTGAAACTTTGCTTAAACGGTTGTAAACACCATAGTTGTCATCGTCATGTAATACAGCATGTCTGTGAGAGAAGGTTCCTCTCTCCACATCCTGGCCACTCATACGTACCGTATTGCCATCTGCAACTAAGCTGGCATAACCCAGCAACTCACCTGTAGCCCAGTCTATTTGCTGTTTATCGTTGTATAGTTTTATCTTCTCGTCCAACAACTTCTTCACCTTTCTAAGTGGCTTGAAGTCTTCAGGAACATGCATGATATCCTGGAACAATTTATCAAGCTGCTCTTTAGATATAGATGTATCAGGTGAGCTATCAAAATCTTCCGGTTGAGAGTGACGTAAGTTTGCCCAAGCTTTCTCCGGGTCCTGGAGTTTGTACGGAAGAGGTTTCTCCTTCACTTCGTCCAGTTTGTCCTGAAGTTCGTTCCAGAATTTATCTTCCATTTCCTTTGCCATCTTTTTGGCATCGGCCTCACCTTCTTTCAGTAAGAATTGAGTATATACTTCACGCGGATTCTTATGTTTTTTGATCAGGTCGTAAAGCTTCGGCTGAGTGATGTTTGGATCATCACCCTCGTTGTGACCGTGCTTACGGTAACAAACCATATCTACGAATATATCCTGATTGTATCGTTGTCTGTATTTTACAGCAAGCTCACATGCTTTTACCACAGCTTCAGCATCATCACCATTTACATGTAGTACAGGTGCTTCCACCATAGATGCAATACTAGTACAGTAGTTAGCTGAACGTGCATCGTCAAAGTCAGTAGTGAAGCCTATTTGGTTATTGATGATGAAATGGATCGTACCACCGGTATTGAAGCCTTCAAGTTTGCTCATTTGTAGCAGCTCATACACAACCCCTTGTCCAGCTATCGCAGCATCACCATGAATGAGTATTGGAAGTACTTTTTCGTACTCGCTGTTATATATAGAGTCTGCCTTTGCACGTGCAAAACCAGTAACTACGGGGTCTACCACTTCTAAGTGAGATGGGTTTGGTGCTAGCTGTACATTCACTTCTTTGCCGGATGGTGTTTGTATTGTAGACCTGAATCCCAGATGATATTTAACATCACCACTACCCATAGTAGTATCTGGAGGCATGTTACCTTCAAACTCTGAGAATATTTGCTCGTAAGTTTTCTTCAGTATGTTAGCTAGTACGTTCAGGCGGCCTCTATGTGCCATACCTATCACTACCTCCTGTACACCACCTTCTGATGAGCTATTAATTATTGTATCTAATGCAGCAATTGTACTTTCTCCTCCCTCGAGGCTAAACCTTTTTTGTCCTACATATTTCTTTTGCAGGAACTCTTCGAACATTACCCCTTCATTGAGTTTTTCGAGAATACGCTTTTTCTTTTCGATAGGCATATTATCCTCACTCATCATTTTCTCAAACTCTTTCTCTACCCAGTCACAAGTGTCCTGGTCTACAATGTAGGTATATTCGATACCTACATTATGAGTGTACATTTTCTTAAGTAGCTCTATAATATCTCTGAGCTTAGTAACGCCAAGTCTTAAAAAAGAGCCTGCCTGGAAATTTTTATCAAGGTCTTCTTCTGTTAACCCGAAGAAGTTTAGTGAAAGTTGCTCATTTCTATCCTTTCTGGGACGTATTGGGTTGGTTGTTGCTACGAGGTGTCCACGCTTGCGATAAGCACGTATCAGACGGTAAACTGCAAACTCTTTAGAGAGGTCGCCTTGACTAGAGCTATCACCGGAATCTGCCGGTGCAGAGCCATTTTGGTTGTTTACTGCAAAATCGAAACCTTCGAAGAACTTCTTTAATTCAACATCTACAGAAGAGGGGTCTTTTTTGTAATCATTGTATAATGATTCAATGTAAGACGGATGTGAACTGGTCACATATGAGAAATCTTTCATGTTATACCTTATTGGGTATGAATTTTTATATAACTGCTTTTCGCAGGAATAGTTCAAAAAATTATTTGACCATCAAAGTTACAGCAATTGATGTTTAGAGGCAATTCCTGACAATAATTGTTAGTTTAAACTTATTCAGATATAACTAACAGGTCTGTTATTTTATCAAAATCCAGTTGAAGCCAAAGCGGATCATCGCATTAGAAGCTGCATAACTAGGGGCAACTATCATGTTGGTCGTAAATAATTGTTGTAGCTGGTCCATCATTATGAACGCCCTGAATTTCTTGATCTTAAAGTTGAAGAACACTGACATTGCAGGAATATTGCTGATGTAAGCGCTATTTTGATAGTAAAATCTATTAAAGATAGGACTGTATGCAGCAGAATGGTATGCACTGTGGTAACGTATTTCTCCACCTGTTGCAATCTTCAATGCATTTTTAAATACATAGCGCTCATAGCTTAACTGATGTCTGCCCAATACTTGTGGAACATTTACAGGTGCATTACCTGTTGTTTGTTGTAGTAATAGTTCATTATCAAATACAACATTTCTCCACTTTAATATTTTGCGCAAAGAAAGTTGTGTGATATTAAAGGATGCTGCAAACTGATCCGGCAGGCGACTGCTATTAAAGTATAGATAGTTATTAATAAAGTAGTTGTTCAGAGTAACAAAGAACTTATACTTATTGCTGCTGATAGTGCCGTATACTCTGGTAATTGTTTCCTTATTAAATGAGTTAGTTATAGTGTCAAACTGGTTGTAGTAGGTAGTATAACTATAAGGGGCATTATTAATATTCTGCTGAATGCCAATTGCAAGGTCCAGCTTGTTAGCAATATCTTTACCAATATTGATAGCTAATAGTGAGTTGCCGGCAGCAATGCCAGTGAGGTAGAACTTGGCAGTTGCATTGTAATACCATTGCCCTGTATCAACAGCATCTTTATTGATACCTCCGGTTAGGTAGTTGCTAACCACATTTTGGCTTGCATCATCTATCAGGAACCTTGTAGTGAACTTGTCTGCTTGTATACCAACACCTGCATTGAAGGCCACCTGTTTCTCTTTTTTGCCGAAAAAACCATTCAGCAACAACGCGTTATCTATTGTATTCTGTACTTGTTGTGAAAACACAGAATCACCTTCATTACTCGCAAAGCTGTAGTTGAAGAAGTCTGCATACCTTAAGGAGTCTGGTCTTGTATCTTTAAAAGTATGTAGCTTGCCCTGTAGTAAGAACTTATGACTAATACTGAACCTGGGAGTATAGCTGAGGCTCATATTTGTAGAGTCCTCATTGTATAAGGTGTCGGTGCTGCCCCAAGAATAGTTATGGTTTAAGGTAACTGCATAATCTCTTAAGGTATTAGTTACAAGAGAGCGTGGTGTATTATTCGTATTAGAAGCTGCATTGCTGTAATTTATATCAACCGTGTTCCTGTCATTGAACTCGTCCTGGCCTAATTGGGATAGGTCTGCAAGACCACCATTCTCGTCTTGCTGATTCTTGTTGTAGATAACAGCAAAAAACAGTTTGTATCTTCTATTTACACTTTGAAAATGCGTGTTTAAAGATGCATTATCATGGTTAGACCTGTTCAATAGAAAATAACCATCTGAGGTTACTTTATTATACTGTACAGCAAAGTTCCAGTTAGGCTTTATATTTTGAGTATGTAGTATATGCGCTCTTTGTTCCAGCTTGCTTCCGAGGTTGTACGCAAACTCAGAGTAGGGAGCACTAGTATTGTAATACTTTAAACTATCAGCTGTAAGTCTGTAGATATCAAATGCATGATATCCCAGAGTAGGTCCTAGTCTGTTGTCAGGTGTGAACTGTAAGTTGCGTGTGGCAGTACCAAAGTTTCCAAGGTCTTGATACCATGGTTGAGAGTATGGCTTCCTGTGAAATGTGTGGATAGAGGTATCAGGAGTATATTCCTTCTCAGAGTTGACATATCTGTAATTAACTCTTACCTGCTCATTATGCCATTCGTCAGTATTACTTTTATCGTAGGCTAATGAGTCTTGTTTTTTCTCACCATTTAGATCCAACGGAGCTCCTGGCTGCTGCTGGGCTTGTACTGTATTAGTAGCCATGCTTATACAGAGCAACAAGAAGCCAATAATTCGATATGTGCTGTCTAGCTTTCTCAACGAGGGGCAAAGTTAATCTAATAGACTTGAGAATAACAGCTTACGATATGTTATAAATAAAACTTGGTGGAATGAACATGTTTCATTTAATTTGTCAATCAATAATTGATACATCAATTAAATGAAGGGTCAAATAGAAGATGTAATCTTTTACAGTGTAGATCATGTATACTGGAAGAAGCAACAGTTTGCTCATAATAAGTTTGTAGAACAAGGCTTGCCGGTTACACCTGAGCAGTGGGTCATACTTAAGATACTTCATCAATATGAAGGACTATCACAAGTAGAGCTGGCAGAACGAGCTGCAAAGGATACAGCATCTATTACAAGAATCTTAGACATCTTGCAAAAGAAGGGGTTGCTTGAGCGCAGACCGTCAGCAGGAGATAGAAGAAGGTATAATATACATCCAACTCATGCCGGGAAACAATTGATAAATGACAACCTTGAATTTGTGATAGGGTTGCGAAAACAGGCAGTAAAAGGAATATCGAAGACAGAGCTAGATCTGCTAAGATCACTTCTTGAAAAAATGAGGACAAATATGGAATAGCATATTTTTTATCTAAATAATTGATACATCAATTATTGACTATTAAATAATAAATAAAACATCTAACAATGAAACAATTAATTCTCACATTAACACTATTAATGACTATGACACACGTAAAGGCTGCAAATGATGATAAAACACTAGTGGCACATACAGTAGAAAGCTTTGCAAGAGCAGCAGAAAATCAAAGTACATCAGAAATGGATCTATTACTAGATGACAACTTTAGAGTAGTTATGAACCAACTATTTGGCAGTGATAAAGTAACTGTAATGGACAAGGCAACTTACTTAAACATGCTTGGCGAGAAGAAGCTAGGTGGAGATAAAGCTGTAGTAAATACGGAATCCATAAATGTCAATGGAAATAATGCAGTAGTAAATACAGTCTTCAAGAGTGATAAAATGAGTATGCGTTTGTATCTGCTATTAGCAAAAGACGTAAGTGGCACATGGAAGATCGTATCTGACCTGCCAACAATAGAGTAGGAACTCAATATGCATCAAGTGTCTGTATCAGCCACTTGTTGCATCATTGCTATATCCAGGATTAGGAACCTCGTTTACTCTAACGCCTTCTTCTAACTCCAGGTGCTCATTAGGTAGTTCTAAAAAGTGGCGTTGCTCAATTGTATCAATAGCAGCTTTACGATTGAGGTGCTGACCAGTGATCTGCTTGATGTTCTTACCTGCCAGATTAAGGATAGTGTTCTTTAACCTTACAGCTCTTGCACTTCTTGCCAGTAGGTAAAATAGAAATGCTATTAAAGATATAATGCCATAAATAGCTAAACTGAATGCCTGAATATTAAGAGCACCTAATGATTTGAATTCAGATTTATGTCTGATGTCAGTAAGTACGTAGAATGGATATATCTTATCCATGAAGAATAAGAATGCAATAACTCCTGCTGCTAATAAGTAACAAATTATCTCTGCGAATATGAGTGCGCCTTTACTAATGAGTCTTTGAGCTGCGGGCTTTCTTAGTGATGTGGCTAAAGGGTCAAGCAGTTTTACCTGCTCATAGATCATAGATTTCTGATCTTTAAAATCTTTCAATAAATCATCCTGTAGTCTATTGGATGTCATATAAATAAGCGCTGGTCGTAACACAAATGTAACATTGCTTCATGTTTCAGCAAGTATTTGTAATAAAATAAGTTTCCACATTTTAGGGTACTATTTGTTCATAAAAGGTCTAGATTTTGCAACTTTGCGCTTCGTAATGAAGAAAGGCATATGAAGTGTTTTGTATGCTGCAGTTACTAACAGATTGATTTAGAAGCATGAAGCATAAAAAAGAGATAGACCGCAGGCGGACATTTGCCATTATTTCCCACCCGGATGCGGGTAAAACAACGCTTACTGAAAAACTACTATTATTTGGTGGTGCTATTCAGGTGGCCGGTGCGGTGAAGAGTAATAAGATAAAAAAGCACGCTACCAGTGACTTTATGGAGATAGAGAAACAGCGTGGTATATCTGTTGCTACATCTGTGATGTGCTTTGAGTACAGAGATACGCTTATCAATCTGTTAGATACTCCGGGTCACAAAGACTTTGCAGAAGATACTTATAGAACGCTTACTGCAGTAGATAGTGTTATACTGGTAATTGATAGTGTGAATGGGGTAGAGGCACAAACCAGACGTCTGATGGAAGTGTGTAGAATGAGAGATACTCCAGTGATCGTATTTGTGAATAAGATGGACCGTGATGGTAAGTTCCCCTTTGAATTGTTAGATGAGATTGAAAAAGAGCTGAATATCATGCTGCACCCTATGACATGGCCTATTAATATGGGGCGTGAGTTTAAAGGGGTATATAGTTTACATGACCAGAGTCTGAACCTGTTTACAGCTAACCAAAAAGCTACAGAAGACAATACGATACCTATACCTAGTCTTAAAGATTCGTTATTGGATGAAAAGGTAGGTAAACGTGATGCAGATCAGCTAAGAGAAGATGCCGAGCTATTAGAGGGTGTATATGGTGACCTGGATAAAGAGGCATATCTAAAAGGTGAAATAGCTCCATTGTTCTTTGGTAGTGCTGTGAACAATTTTGGTGTGAAAGAACTATTAGACACTTTCATCAATATAGCCCCTAAGCCATTAGGCAGACCTACCAGTAAACGTTTTGTGGAGCCGGGGGAAGATAAGTTCTCTGGGTTTATATTTAAGATACACGCCAACCTTGATCCTCGCCACCGAGACCGCATAGCATTCTTGAGAGTTTGCTCAGGTGAGTTTAGAAGGAATACCTATTTCAAGCATACACGTATAGACAAGGACGTACGTTTCAGTAATCCATACTCATTTATGGCAAGAGAGAAAGAAGTGGTAGAAACTTCTTATCCTGGTGATGTAATTGGATTGTACGATACAGGTAACTTTAAGATAGGTGATACACTTACAGAAGGGGAAGACCTACAGTTTACAGGTATACCAACATTCTCGCCAGAGATATTTAAAGAATTGGTGAATAAGGACCCGCTTAAAACTAAGCAGTTAGAAAAAGGTATCCGTCAGCTAACTGATGAAGGTGTGGCACAGCTATTTACACAGCATGGTGGTAATACCAAGATCATCGGTTGTGTGGGTGAGCTACAGTTTGAGGTGATACAGTACAGGCTGCTTCAGGAGTATGGTGCATCATGTGAGTTCAAGCCTATGGCATTTTACAAGGCCTGCTGGATAACTGGTGACAAGAAGAAGATCGAGGAGTTCATACGCTTTAAGCAGGGCAATATCATGCTGGATAAGGATGATAACTACGTGTATATGGCACAGAGTGAGTGGTTCCTGAATACAGAAAGGCAGAACAATCCTGATATAGAGTTCCACACTACAAGTGAGTTTAAGACAGCGATGGCATAAGCTTATAGTGTGAGCTCCATCTCATATTGACTAATGAAGTGTTTGATGCCTATCGCTTCAAGAAATGCAAGAGCATCAGTAGATCGCTCGTCTATATTAACTATAGATAACTCTGTATCATTATCAGAGATATAGTTGAATAGAGCAGTTCCCAATCCTTTGCGTCTGTGATTGTTATCGACAGCAAACTGGAATACACGTTTTGTCTGATTGTTATAATGAGTATAGGCAACAACTTTTTCATTGTCTTTGATAGCAATGGTGGTAATAACATCGCCCCAACCTTTTACTCGGTTGTCCATTTGTTGCCAAGCTGGTTGCCATGTGCATAGAGCACTAAGTTCTGTAGGGTCGTAGTGTTCTATAACTTCAACTTGATGCTTAACCTCAGCATTGGTCTCAGGCAGTCCATGGTATGCATGCAACAGTCGTACCTTTTTGAAGCCTAAGCTCTCGTAAATATTATAGGTCGTAGTGTTGGACTCTAGCACTTCTAACAATATCCTTTTGATATTCTGTTTTTCTGCATGCTCTAACGCAACCTGAAACATTTGTTTTGTAAGGCTTTTGCCTCTATACTCTTTAAGTACACCCGTGCCACCATCCCACATGGTTTTTCTCCCGTCAACAGTATCTACCCCAAATAGAATAAAACCAACAAGTGCCTCATTGTCAAATGTGCCGACAGAAGCGGAAAGGTCAATATATTCAGCTTTTATTTTCTCCTGCATCTGTGCCTCAGTTCTGTGCATAGGAACTTTATAGTCTTCAAAACTTTTGTTGAATACTTCTGTTATGGCTTTGGTAGACGTTTTGTCTAGTGATTGTATATGCATATGCTGTTACTGAATTGCGAATATAGTTAAGCTACGGCCACACATAGTCATATATAATTGTAACTACTCGTTAACCATCTTCTATTTCCTTAAACAGGTATCAAGTATTAGTTTTGCAAACATATCCGGATTGAATTATGAATATAAAGAAAGTTCTCATTGCTAACAGGGGAGAGATAGCCATACGTATTGCCCGTGCAGCTTCTGAATTGAATATAGCTACAGTAGCTGTATATACTTATGAAGACCGATACTCTCTCCACCGATATAAGGCCGATGAGGCTTATCAGGTAGGTGCCGATAACGACCCGTTAAAACCATACTTGAATATTGATGAATTGATAGCTATAGCTAAAGATTGTGGTGCTGATGCTATTCATCCCGGGTATGGTTTCTTGTCTGAGAATGCAACTTTTGCTACAAAGTGTGCTGAAAATGGTATCACATTCGTAGGTCCAAGACCTGAAGTGATGAAGGCTTTAGGTGATAAAGTAACAGCTAAAGAAGTAGCTATCAAGGCTGGTGTGCCAATAATAGAAAGCAACAAGGATGCACTTACTGACATTGATATAGCATTAAGTGAAGCTAATAGAATAGGATACCCTCTGATGCTAAAAGCTGCTGCAGGTGGTGGTGGTAGAGGTATGCGTATTGTACGTACTGACGATGACCTGAAAAAAGCATTTCCTGAAGCACGAAGTGAAGCGAAAAACGCATTTGGGGACGATACGGTATTCTTAGAAAAGTACGTTGAAAACCCTAAGCACATTGAGGTGCAGATAGCCGCTGATAACCATGGTAGTATAGTCCACCTATTTGAGCGTGACTGTTCTGTGCAGCGTCGTTTTCAGAAAGTGGTGGAGGTGGCTCCTGCAACTACATTACAGCAGACTACAAAGGATAAGCTATATAAATATGCTACAGACATAGCATCTGAGGTAAGCTATAACAACCTTGGTACGGTTGAGTTCTTAGTAGATGCTAGTGAAGAGATATACTTTATAGAAGTAAATCCACGTATACAAGTAGAACATACTGTGACTGAAATGGTGACAGGTGTAGACCTTGTAAAAACTCAGTTATATATAGCTTCAGGTTATAAGCTTAGTGATGCAGAAGTAGGTATTGGTAAGCAAGAGGACTTATCTATAGATGGTGTAGCTATACAGTGCCGTATAACTACTGAGGATCCTGCAAACAATTTCAAGCCTGACTATGGTACATTGGTGACTTATCGTAATGCTGCAGGTTTTGGCGTGAGGCTGGATGAAGGTAGTACCTACCCCGGTATGAAGATCAGCCCTTTCTTCGACTCTATGCTGGTAAAGGTGAGTACCTGGGGTAACAACCAGAAGGACGCTGCTATGAAGATGCACAGAGCTTTGAGAGAGTTCCGTGTGCGTGGTGTGAAGAATAATATTCCATTCTTAGAGAACCTCATCACTCACGAGGATTTTGTGAAGGGTAAAGCTACTGTAGGTTTCATTCAGGAGCAGCCAAGCTTATTCCAGTTTGCTAAAAGACAAGATAGAGGAACAAAGGTGTTGCGTTACCTGGCAGACGTTACCGTAAATGGAAATCCTGATGTTAAGGTGCAGCATGACGGTCGTGAGTTTCGTAAACCTGAAGTGCCATTGTCTCCATTGGGTATGGAGTATCCTAAGGGTACTAAAGACAAGCTAACAGAATTAGGTCCTGAGCAATTTGCTCAATGGTTAAAGAACGAAAAGAAAATACATTATACAGATACTACATTGCGCGATGCCCACCAGTCGCTACTGGCTACGCGTATGCGTACGCATGATATGCTGAAAGTGGCCAAGCATTTTGCGAAGCTGCATCCACAGACATTCAGTATGGAAGCTTGGGGTGGTGCTACATTTGATGTGGCTATGCGCTTCTTGAATGAAGACCCTTGGAAGAGACTGGAGCAACTACGTGAGGCAGTACCAAATGTACTCTTACAAATGCTGATACGCGGTGCTAATGGCGTAGGCTACACTGCTTATCCTGATAATCTGATAGAGAAGTTTGTAGAGCAAAGCTGGGAGAAGGGTGTAGATATATTCCGCATATTCGACTCGCTGAACTGGATGGAGAATATAGCACCGTGTATTGAGATGGTACGTAACCGTACACAAGGGCTGGCAGAAGGTGCGCTATGTTATACAGGTGATATATTAGATGTGAAGCGTACGAAGTACGACCTGAACTATTACCTGCGCTTAGCAAAAGATCTGGAGAATGCAGGTGCGCATATACTAGCTATAAAAGATATGAGTGGTTTGTTGAAACCATATGCAGCTAAAGAGCTGGTAAGCGCCTTAAAAGATACTATCAATATACCGATACACTTGCATACGCATGATACATCATCATTGCAACCTGCGACCTACCTACAAGCGATAGAAGCAGGTGTAGATGTGGTAGACGTAGCTATAGGTTCTGTATCTGGGTTAACGTCTCAACCGAACTTTAACGCTGTGGTAGAGATGATGCGTTTCCACGAGCGTGAGAACGAATATGATATTGATTCTCTAAATGAATTCTCTAACTATTGGGAAGCTGTGCGTGAGTACTACTACCCGTATGAGAGTGGTTTGAAGGCTAGTGCAGCAGAGGTGTTCCGTCATGAGATACCGGGGGGACAGTATTCAAACTTACGTCCGCAGGCAAAGGCGCTTGGGCTGGAAGATAAGTTTGAAGACATCAAAAAAATGTATGCTACAGTGAATGATATGTTTGGTGACATAGTAAAAGTAACACCAAGCTCGAAGGTGGTGGGCGATATGGCGCAGTTCATGGTAGCCAATGGTTATAGCCGTGAAGATGTGATGACCAGAGGAGAACAGATATCATTCCCTGAGTCGGTGCAGCAATTCTTTATGGGTGTGTTAGGTCAACCAGAAGGTGGATTGCCAAAAGACCTGCAGAAGATCATACTAAAAGATAAAGAAGCATTTACCGACAGACCGAACAAACATTTGGCTCCTGTAGATTTCGACAAGGAGATGAAGGAGTTCAAAGAAGAGTTTGGTGATGATCTGGAAATATGCGATTTCTTGTCTTACAAGCTATACCCGAAAGTATATGAGACCTACCTGAAATTTTACAGAGAGTATGGTGATGTGTCTGTAGTGCCGACGCCGCTATTCCTGTACGGTATGGAAATGGGGCAGGATGCTACGGTGGAGATAGCGAAAGGTAAAACACTGCTGATACGCTTATTAAGTATAGGTGCGGTGAACGAGCATGGTAAGCGTACGGTATTCTTCAAGCTGAACGGACAAACGCGTAACATAGAGATACAAGACCGCTCTGTGAAGGTAGAGCACATAGAGAACAGAAAGATAGATAAGGGTAATGATAAGCACATAGGTGCACCGCTACAAGGTATGCTATCTAAACTATTGGTGAAGGCAGGTGATAAGGTGAAGAAGAATCAGCCAATGTTTGTGATAGAAGCCATGAAGATGGAGACGGTGATCACCGCTAATGATGCAGGTGAAGTAGCAGCTATAGAACTATCGGAAGGTACTTTGGTAAATACCAACGACCTTGTAGTAACGCTGAAGTAACTACTATCTATTAATTTATAACAAGGGGTGCAGACGATCGTCTGCACCCCTTGTGCTTTGTAGAGGCTATTTGGAGATTTATTTATCTTAGTGTAAAACCACAACACATGAGCACACAAACTACTTCTGATGCATCTGTACATAAGGCCACGGGCAAAGTATGGGACGAATGGATGGCTACACTGGAGCAGCAAAACGCTGCCAAACTCTCTCATAAAGATATAGCTGCCATGCTGGTAGAAGACCATGGTGTGTCTTTCTGGTGGGCGCAGACCATAACTGTAGAGTACGAGCGCATGATAGGCAGGCGAGAGGTAGGGCAAAGTTGTGAGGGCGACTTTCAGGCTGGAGCGAGCAAAACCATTGCCGGTGGTATGGAAGGTATATTTAAAGACTGGCTGGCATTTATGAATAAGAAGGACAACTTGAATGGTGTGCCTTATGATGCACAGCCTACTACTACCAAAACAGAAAAATGGCGTTACTGGCGTGTGCAACTAGCTAACAACAGCAAGGTGAATATTAACATCAACCAGAAAACTGTAGACAAAGTGCTACTCTCTGTAAACCATGAGCAACTCAATAATGCCGACGAAGTAGATAGCTGGAAGACCTTCTGGAAAAGCTACTTTAAAGAGTTTGTAGAAAATCAAAACTTATAATATGGTTATGAGGTATATCAGTTTGATATTAGCGTTTACGCTCGTGTTGTCATCGTGCAGAAAAGATGACGGAGAGTTGATTTCTCCCAATACACAACAAGAGTTTGATAGCTATCTAGCTAATGAAGCTGATGCTCAGAATATCAAGGCTTTATCAGTATTGCTCTTCAAAGGTAGTGAGGTGAAATACGAAAAGTACTTAGGCACTCCTGATGAAGTAAGCAGTGCTGTACTTAATGATGGTCATTTTTTTTACTCGCTTCGGTATCTAAGACAGTTACAGCCACGGCAATAATGCAGCTGTATGACCAGGGTAAATGTAAGCTAGATGATAAGATAAATGACTACCTGCCATTTACGGTTAAAGTGCCTAACAGTAATACAGATATTACCATCAGAATGCTACTCACACATACTTCTGCAATAGCTGATGGAGATGCATTAGACGGACAGTATTTTGATAACCAAGACAGCCCGACACCTTTGGTTGATTTCATGAAAGATTACCTGACACCAACTGGCAAGTATTATAACGCAAGTCAAAACTTTTACGATCATGAGCCTGGAACAAGGCATGAGTATAGTAACACGGGTAGCGCACTGATAGCAGTATTAGTAGAGCAGCTATCTGGTATGTCGTTCAATGAATATTGCAAGCAAAATATCTTTAAACCCTTAGAGATGAACAACACTTATTGGCGACTGGATGAAACCCTGGCTAGCCAAAGAGTGAGACCTTATGATGATGATAAGAGGCTGGAGCATTACACCTTTACCGATTACCCCAATGGCGGATTGCGCTCTACCGTAAAAGATATGTTCAAGTTCCTGTCAACTTATGCTAACGATGGTATGTATGGTAGCTATCAGCTATTGAAAGCATCAACAGTAAAAGAAATGTTGCGCGTGCAGAATGCAGGCATAGATGCAGAGGCAGGCTTGCATTGGTTTATTATGAATGGCAATAACAATATCTGGGGGCACGATGGCGGAGAAAAAGGAGTAGCTACCATAATGGGCTACAACCCCGACAACAAAACGGGCGCACTCATCTTTACCAACCAAGGTAATGCTGAGCTAGACAATATGCTTTTATATGCCTACAACTATGCTGTGAAGTTGTGATAAAGCCTTCTGGAAAAGGCACTTTAAGGAGAGTTTGTATGGGTGTTTTTGTTTATTATCGCAATTATACAGGATTTTAATAGGGTGTTTTTCCCGTATGTATACGATTAAAAGTTTGCTAGTTTTAAAGAACCTACTAAAGGTTAGAATACTAATACTACTAATGAGTAATCGTAGAAAATTGTTGATTTCTGAATTGAAGAAAAAATTCCCACTTAATTTTATAATAGGGTTTACACTATTTGTAATAGTAATGCTTATTCCTCTAATATGTATTTACAAGAAAGTATTTTTTGATTACGTTCAATTTGCTAACATATACATATCATCAGTTTTTACATCAATACTAATTGCTTTTACATTACAAATGCTTGAAATGTATAAAACGTTTCAAGTATCTACTAATAGTCTCAGTGCTAGTTTGCTTTCAATTAGTAGTGTGCTAAAAAAAATAACAAACTATGAGAACGAAGAAGATTTTCAGATTAAGGCCATTTGCGATTTGTTAATTTATTACAGAAGCAACTTAGTTAAATGTAATGTCAATAATATCCAACTTAATGAAGAAATAATTCTATTGTACTCCTGTTCTGAATTAGAATATGTAATAAGAAGTATAAAAGAGGGGGAGTTCACTGAAAGCAAAAAGAAAGAAATGACTGCTAAGGTTGAAAAGATCGAAATACAAATAAATAAAGTGCATGATTTCTTGAAGTAATGAATATAGGATTGTTAATATGGTATAGTAGCAATTATATAAAAAATACATATGATTATAAAACTAAACAACTATAATAATTTTTGTAAAGATAATTTGAACTACAACGATGATGTTAGACTGTTTGTAACAGAGCTACTACAAACCAATTCAACAGGTAGGATTAAATATAAGATAAGTACTTTAGAAAACTTCAATGCTCACAGGAGGCATGACTATTTTAATCACTCAAAAAATAACAAGACATATCTAAGGCCACAGGAAAATAAAAAAGTTCAATTTTATTCTAAGTACAATGGTCTTGGTCCCTTGGAATTCTCTCTGGCAATGTATTTGCTGGATAAACATCTTGAATATAATGTAATAATACTAACTGGAGCATTAGGTTCAGGAAAAAGTACTTTATGTGAATATGTTTTTGATTATTTGAAAAAATCATCATTAAATGAATCAGATATTTTATTCTTCCCTCAAAATGGAATAATTAGGACTGTAAACTTTAATGAAATTTCAGACTCTAGTACAAAAGAACAAACAGTAAATGCTTTTAGGATTTTATTAGAGTTAAAAATGATTGAGTTAGTAGAAAATATCCATAGAACAGAACTCTTTGTTGATAAGTTTATAGAATTAATCCAATTAAGGAAAGATGAGCGATATTCTATTTTTTCGGAATTTGTGCGAAAAGTAACTAATGAAAATTTTATAACTGAAGCTGAGAAGTTTAATTTTTTACTGGATTGGTTAGAAAAATTTGACGATAATAAACCTTTTAAACTAAGATTAATTTCATATCTGCTTGCATATGCGAAAGACTGTAGAAAAACTTCTACTACTGTTGATTTTATAATGTTATTCGACAACATAGATAAACTTAATGACGATGTCCAATTAGAGGTGTTGAACATAATTTTCAGCTTTTCAGATAAATTGCCAATTAAAATTTTGGTCCCAATGAGATTAACAACATTTGGGAAAGTTAGAGGTAATGGCTCTTATAGTTTTGCTGTATTCCCAAATACAGGACACCCACCTTCAAGTATTCTCAAGGATAGAATAAAACATTTTCTTGACCATAAAGATGAATATCGAGTTGCAGAGAAAGTGACAGAGGACAACGCAAAAATATTGGCACAGAATATAGAATATATTTATGACAGCTTCAATGACAAACCAGAGCATAGCAGAATAAATAGTTTTTATTCAGCAATATCTGGAAATAGTATTCGTAGAGGGTTGTTTCTTGCAGAAAGATTTTTTTTGAACTCAACGGTATACTACCACCACCAGCACAGTAAAGAATTTAAGCAAACAGATTTTGTCAGGGCATTATTAATAAGTGATAATGACACAGGAAAGATGTCTAACGCAGATAAACTTGTTAACAATTTGTTTGTTGATCAAACAAGTAATGAAGTGTCCATACTTAAAATTAGGATTTTACAAATATTATCCTACACAAAAAAGCAGAATTTAGTTTGTACAATGGGTGGACTCCTAAGCCAAATTGCTTTATTTGAAGACTACTCTAATGAGCAAGTTTTAAGTGCTGTAAACGACCTCATCCAGTTTAAAAAAAGGTTGATATATGTTGAAGGGGTTGTTTATTATTCTGATTTTAAAAACTTAACACAGTCAATGACTGATGTTCTACATATTACTTTTTCAGGTCAAGAGTACTTAGATGTGTTACTATATAAACCAGAATATCTCCAAAACTGCTTTATTTCTGTTAACTGGATAGTTCCCAAAACATTAAAAAACTTAGATTATCTCGGTGGATATATATATGACATATATAATAAAAACAAAAGCGATATTGTTTATTTTCTATATGATTCTTTGCAAGTAAGAAAAACGCAAATTAATGGCTTTATTTTTCCTGAATATCATTATGGCGATATAAAGGAGCGGATGAAACTATTAAGAGACTGTTTGTTTTTTCTATTTATTTACGACTTAAACCAGCTTGTTATATACTACGAGACAGATAACGTGTCAGATACATATTCTATAGATGACAGGTATATAAAGGATAGTATTTTTGTTGATATTATTGCAAAAGTTTCCATCAGCATATTGCAAATATTAGTCGCAAACGATTCTGAAGGCAATAAGGATGAAATAGAAAGGTGGTACGATTTATTAATAATAGTAAACTTATGGTGTGAGAGTGTTTTCAAAGAAAAAAATAGTTTAATCGAAAACTCTAAGGTAGAGTATCGACAATATTTAGGTTTAGAGTATAAACAATAAGTGTTACTTAAATGCTGATTGTAGTAGGTAGTAAATTTATCCCACCCACTCACTCACTACCTGCTGTAGTTCAGCTTCTTTGCCAGTCAGTTCAGCTATACGTTTTACTACACCCTCTACCAGTGCATCGGGGCAAGAGGCACCGCTGGTTACCATAATATTTAGTGACCTTTTTTCAGGTAGGTAATTCTTGGTAGTAGTTTCTTCGTGTGTGTGCAGGTTAAAATGAGAGATCAGCTTATCATCCAGCAGGCAGCTTTCATTCTTTACAAAGTAGGTAGGCATCTTTTGCTCGCATAGTTCTACCAGGTGAGAGGTGTTACTACTGTTGTAGCCGCCTATCACAATAGCCAGGTCAGCCTCTTGTGCCAGCATACCCATTACAGCACTCTGGTTGTCGTTCGTAGCATAGCAGAGCGTATCTCTGGTATCCGCAAAGCGCTCGGCTATCTTATCAGCGCTTAGCTCATACTGCTCTATCATTATCTGCTTCAGGTAGTCGGCTATGCCTTGTGTCTCGCTCGCCAGCATAGTGGTTTGGTTTACCACGCCTATACGTTGCAGGTCTTTACTTACATCAAAGCCCTGAGAGTACTGTCCCTCAAAGTCTGTATAAAACTGCTCTGCAGGTAGCGCTCCAGTAATGAACTTGGCCAAATGCTCAGCTTGCGCCATATCCTTCACCACTACGGTAGCGGTGTTCTCTTTACTATGAGAAAATGTGGCTCTGGTTTCCTCGTGTTTGGGCTTGCCGTGTACTACTATGGTGTAACCATCTTTCCCTATTTTCTCTGCACGGTTCCATACTTTTTCTACAAAGGGACAGGTGGTTTCGTATCGCGAAGGCTCAATACCTTTTTCTTTTAGTTTTTGTTCCAACTCTACAGTGGTACCAAATGCTGGTATGATCACAATATCATCGCTGTTCAGTTCATCCCAGTCCATCAGCATATTGCCTTTGGTATCCATGATGAAGCTCACGCCCATGTCCAGCAGGTCTGCATTCACACCGGGGTTGTGTATCATTTCGCTCAGCAGGTACACTCGCTTACCTTTATTCTCCGCCACCGCGCGGAAGGCTATCTCAATAGCATTCTCCACACCATAGCAAAAGCCGAAGTGGCGAGCCAGGTAGATGTTCACATCGTCTAACTGCAGACGAGTAGGAGAGAAGTCTTTCTTCATCTTGTCGTCAGCCTTACGTTTTTGCTTGATGGCTGTTATCAGCGGGCTGCGATAATGTACCGGAACGTCAAATGATTTCATAATACAGTCGCAAAGTTAATTAAACTGATGCACTGACAACGTTAAAGCATGCACAACAAAAAAATGATGTGGGGATAGGCGGTATTCTATATTAATCCGATAATTTGCAGCCTCTATGCGCCGAGGGTATTACATATTTGTACTGGCACTATTCATCGTAGTGGTGATTGGTCAATTGATGATGCCCGAAAACCCCGCATTAGTACAATGGTACAGCGATAATATTTATCATCCTTTTCAGGCATTGAGGCAAGATGTATTTGGCAGGGTATTCTTCAGCATTGGTGATGCTATTTATATTATGATGGGTGTTACCTTATTGGAGATAGTAGTCAGGGTAGTATACTTTACTCTTAGGTATCGCTCCAGAAAAGATCAACTTTATGCTACGCTCACCAAAGCATTGTTCTCGGTGCTGTTGTTGTATGTGATATTTTTTGCGGGGTGGGGCGGCAACTATTATAAGCCATCGCTACAAGAGCATTGGGCGCTGGACACCGCAGGTTGGCAAAGAGAATCTGCACTACCCAATATGGATAGTTTCCTCATCAACAAGCTGAATACCCTGGCTCCTGATTACAGACAGTTAAGCTTTACTGAAATAAAAGAGCAGGCTAGAGAAGATTATATACGCTATACCAATAGCGAACTCATGGATGAGCGATTGAGTGTAAAACGATCACTATTTGGCGTAGGCATGCATTATATGGGAGTGCATGGTTACTATAATCCTTTCACAGGTGAGGCGCAGTTGAACGATGACCTCCCACAGTTTATGCTACCTTTTGTAGTGTCTCATGAAATGGCCCACCAAACAGGTGTCGCTGCTGAGGGTGATGCTAACCTGCTGGCTTATGTATTGAATATACAATCGTCGAATGTATCGTTTAAATACTCGGGTTACTTTTGTATGTGGCTATATGCACATAACAGGATGATGATGGCAGACTCCAACAGAGCCAATGAGATGAAGGCTATGCTCAACCCGCTGACGCTGGCACATGTAGATACACTCAAACAGTTGAGAGAAAAGTACAGTAGTGATATTGATGAGTACAGCGACGAGATGTACGACCAATACCTGAAAATGCTGGATCAGGAAGAAGGCATACGCAGCTACTTCTCCGTAATCATATCAGCATGGGCATGGCGTTATTCAGGTAAGGCTATCAGACAAGAAAAGCTGGATATTCCTTAGCCTTTAAACTCTCCCCAAACTTCTCTTAGCGCATGCGATATCTCACCAAGTGTGCATAGGTTTTCTACTGCATCAATGACGAATGGCATCAAGTTCTCATTGGTTTCAGCTTTAGCCTTGATGGTATCTAAGCAAGCCTGAGCTTTTGCGCTATCGCGTTTCTCACGCAGCGCAGCCAGCTTTTCAGACTGTACTTGACGGATGGAGTCATCTATTTTGAATACAGGTGTGTCTTTTATGTCCTCAGTTACATATTTGTTGACACCGATGATCGTTTTATCGCCGCTCTCAATGTCTTTGCTGTATTGGTATGAAGAGCGTGCTATCTCTTCTTGTATGAAGTTTTGCTCAATTGCTTTTACAGCACCACCCATTACATCTATCTTATCGATGAGCTTCCATGCAGCTTCTTCTACCTCGTTAGTGAGGTTCTCTACAAAGTAAGAGCCAGCAAGTGGGTCAACAGTCTCCGTCACGCCGCTCTCGTACGCAATTACTTGCTGTGTACGTAGTGCGATGGTTGCAGCCTCTTCTGTTGGTAGTGATAATGCTTCATCATAACCGTTTGTATGTAGCGATTGAGTACCACCTAATACTGCACTTAGTGCTTGTAATGACACACGCACAATGTTGTTCTTTGGTTGCTGTGCTGTAAGCGTGCTTCCTCCTGTTTGTGTATGGAAGCGTAGCATCTGTGCTTTAGGGTCAGTTGCGCCTAGGTCTTTAGTGATCTTTGCCCACATACGACGTGCAGCGCGGAACTTAGCTACCTCTTCAAAAACATTATTATGTGCATTGAAGAAGAAAGAAAGGCGTTTTGCAAATACATTAATATCAAGCCCTTTATCAATAGCAGCCTGTAAATAAGCTTTACCATTAGCTAAAGTGAATGCTAATTCTTGCACTGCTGTAGAACCTGCTTCGCGTATATGATAGCCTGAAATAGAAATAGTATTCCATTTCGGTACTTCTTTACTACAATATTCAAATATATCTGTGATGATACGCATAGATGGTGCGGGTGGATATATATAGGTACCACGTGCTGCATATTCTTTAAGTATGTCGTTTTGGATAGTGCCGGATATTTTTTTGATATCAGCACCTTGTTTTTTAGCCAGAGCAATGTACAGAGCTAATAGTATAAAGCCTGTCGCATTGATGGTCATTGATGTAGAGATGTCTTCCAGCTTAATGTCTTTGAAGAGTATCTCCATATCTTCTAATGAGTCTATAGCAACACCTACTTTACCTACTTCACCTTCGGCCATATCATCGTCAGAGTCATAGCCTATTTGAGTCGGTAAATCAAATGCCACGGATAGGCCCATAACACCTTGACTAAGTAGGTAATGGTATCTCTTGTTAGATTCTTCTGCAGTACTAAAGCCTGCGTATTGACGCATGGTCCATAAGCGACTACGGTACATGCCAGGGTGAACACCTCTGGTGTAAGGATATTCTCCCGGTTGTTCGTTCATCTCAACAGGTCCTTTATATACCTGCTTTATCTCTATTCCTGAATCTGTCTTGAATTGTTTATCGCTCATTAAATATTATTTAGAAGTCTTCAATCTCAGACTTTTCGTTCATACTTGCTATGAAAGACTCAATAAGTACTTGAGCTCTCATGTCTGCTTTTTCTTTTAGCTTACCCCAATATTTTGATGTCATCCTCATACGTCCGCAGTCAGGCTGAGCATCATGCATATCACCACCAACTCTGCGTCCACCATCTGTAGAACCTTCATGATAAAAATTTTCTACAATGTATTTAAACCTACCGTCCTTCACCATTATGTTGAAGGTGAAGTGCAGGTTGTCTTCTACAGGTGTAGGAAGCTTTTCAAAACCATTGAATAGTATATGCCCAGTTTCTTTATCCTTTATCTGAATAGCTTCTTTGTCAATTACAACAGAAGTTACCCAGCCTAGAGCTCTTTGGTATAAAAGAGCTTTTGATACTCCTTCTACCTCTACAACATTTGTATAGTGGAAATCGTATGTTTTTTCATCACCTTTTGCAAAGCTGGTTGTCGAAATAATAGTAATGAGTAAAAGAGTGATTAGACGTTTCATTATTACAAAATATGTTTTATGCTTGTGGTCCGTGACTTAATATGCGTCTAGATTCTTCTGTAATAATTGAAAGGGCTACTTCTGCCGGCTGTTCACCTTCATCTGTAAGTACGTAATCTAATATCAACTTATGCAACTCACGCGCATGGTCTTCCGGTTTTAGTCTGCGAGCCATTGTGTTGATGATATTTATCTCCTGCTCTTTTACATTACGCACAGTTTCCCATACACCGCGTGATACATATATCTGCTGTGCAAGATTATGGTCAAATTCAGACTTGATAGTCTCTGTAAGCATAGTTTGATACACGGCAACATTCATGTCTTTCTGGTAGACCCTGTTCAATAAATTTCTCGGGCTGATACGTTCCACGTATAAGGTCAGGCGTTCGTAAGCCTGTAAGCGCATTGGTATAGTAATATTTTGCGTTTCGTGGAATAATGCCAGTTGCTTACGTGTTGTTTGTTCTGTTAAGAATTTACTCACTATCATATAGGTCACCCAAAGCATAATAACAGAGGGCAAAGTATATTTCAATATCTCCAGTAGTGTATTCAAAAAAGTATCCATTCTTAGTTTTCAATTTGCAGCACGCAAAATAAGGAGTTTAGCGCTCTTATTATGTATTTTCGGGCAAAAGAACAGTAAACATGCACCAAGAACAAGAATATTTTGAGGTCAACAGAGCTTTGTGGAATGAAAAGACAAAGCATCATGTTGATTCTGAATTTTATGATATGGAGAGCTTCCTCAATGGAGCTACTTCTTTAAATGAGCCTGAACTTGCTTTACTAGGTGATGTTACCGGGAAGTCTATTATACATCTGCAGTGTCACTTTGGGCAAGATAGTTTGTCCCTAGCTAGGATGGGGGCAAAGGTAACTGGTACAGATATATCTGATGATGCCATTGCTTATGGTCAAAAGATGGCAAATGAGTTGTCTCTTGATGCGAAATTTGTGCGGACAGATACATATGCTATACCTGAAGTGATTGATGAGCAGTTTGATATAGTGTTTGCAAGCTATGGGGTTATTGGCTGGCTGCCTGATATGGAGCGCTTTGCTAAGGTTGTATCAAGTCTGCTAAAGCCTGGAGGCTCCTTCATATTTGCAGAGTTTCACCCAGTAGTGTGGATGTATGACAATCACTTCAATGAGGTAGCTTTTTCTTACTTCAACATAGAACCAATTATTGAAGAGCTGGAAGGTACCTATGCCGACAAAGCCGCAGATATTAAAATGAAAGAAGTAGGGTGGAATCACGACCTGAGTGAGGTGATGCAGGCATTGATAAATGCAGGCTTGAAAATAGAATCATTCCAGGAGTATGACTATTCTCCGTACGACTGCTTTAACAATACTGTGAAAATAGCAGATAAGAAATGGCAGATAAAAGGCAAGGAAGGTAAGCTACCAATGATGTATACGTTGAAGGCTGTGAAATAATATTATCCCATGTAGTGCGTTAATCACTACATGCGTAAACTCTTCACATTTTTTAAAAAGCTTTCTTATCATCCAAATAAGAATAAACGCACTTTTATAACGGTAGTTTATTCTCTTATGGCCTTATGCGCTAATTACTTCATGCTGCAAGTATTTTGTGTGCCTGTCTTGTGTGCAGCTATATTATTTGTGTTATTTCTGCTTTCGTTAGTATTATTCCCTTATCTCAAAAACAAAATAACAAAAGCAATAGCCGCCTTCTTCCTAGGAATAGGTGTAGTAATATCTCTGTACTTGTTTGTTTTTCTAGTAGACCCATGGTCAGGATCATTGCTTATGACTCCTGTAATCTATCTTTTTTATGCCATCTTTTTTATGTTAGGAGGTGTTTTTGCTTTCTTACCCTTTTACTACCTCTACCATATTTATAGATACTTCGCTGAATCATCTAGACTGATTAGGATAGCTCTATCGTTAGGGGCTGTGTCTATCCTTATCGTTATAGTTATTTACCTTACACCATTCCAAAAAGAGTTGGACAGGTTTTATACTGCTTGTGATAATTATAATGTTCATCATAACGGTTACAGTACAGATATGGATCATCCTGAGCAGCTTAGCCCAAATCTTTACACTGAGCAGTTTTTGGGTATTGGGATTAAGTATCATACTATGTTGGACTACATGTACGATGGTTGGAGACCACCAGTACACGACCCATTATTGAATATTGGTTTGTGGTTGTATAGCAATACGTATTATCCTTGTAAAAATTTAAATAGAGTCAAGTATTATAAACTTATTTTCCCGAATCGGTCATATAAGGTTTGTTACCCATGCTCATACACTTATGATGGTATGTCCTATTTTCAGCATTATTAGCATAGGAAATAGTACCTATTTACAAAACAAAAACGCAATAATCTTGTATGGGTGTTTGTATTATTGTACTGAATGCCACGAAAGAAAAACAAAGGTCTACAGGTCATCGCCGAATGGTTAGCTTCAAAGGAGCTAAAACCATTTCCTTTTCAGGAGGAAACATGGCAGATGTATGTAGAAGGGCAGAGTGGTATAGTAAACGCACCAACGGGTTATGGTAAAACATACTCCGTTTTTCTTGCAGTGGTTATCGACTGGATCAATCAAAATCCTGATTATCTCACTAAGGCAGATTCAGGTTTGCAACTGATATGGGTAACACCATTAAGAGCATTAGCGAAAGACATAGCCCGAGCTATGGATGAAGCATTAGCTGAATTGAAAATACCGTGGAAGGTAGGTATACGAAATGGTGATACTCCTACGTCAGTAAGAGAAAAGCAGAAGCGGAAGATGCCGGAGATATTATTGATAACTCCAGAGAGCCTGCATCTTTTATTCGCCTCTAAAAACCACAAAACATTTTTCAGTAGCCTGCAATGTATTGCTGTAGACGAATGGCACGAGCTTTTGGGCAGTAAGCGCGGTGTGCAAATGGAGCTTGCGGTTGCGCATTTGAAAAAAATAAAAAAGGAAAGCCAGCTATTGAGGATATGGGGCATCTCTGCAACTATTGGTAACCTGCAAGAAGCAATGCATGTACTGCTTGGTGAAGGAAGTAATGGTGTTATTGTAAGGGCCAACATAAAGAAGGATATCGCTATCTATACCATATTGCCTGAAACGGTGGAGCGTTTCCCATGGGCTGGACACTTAGGGTTAAAGATGGTAAATGAGGTGTTGCCAGTCATCAGAAAGAGCAGGTCGACACTACTGTTTACAAATGTCCGTTCTCAGGCAGAGCTATGGTACCAGCAGCTATTAGATGCCGCCCCCGATCTTGCGGGCGCTATTGCCTTGCATCATAGTAGTATAGATATGGAGATGCGACTATGGGTAGAGGAGCATTTGCATAAAGGTACATTACAGGTGGTAGTATGTACTGCCAGCTTAGACCTAGGGGTAGACTTCAGGCCTGTAGATACAGTAATACAAGTGGGTAGCCCGAAAGGTATAGCACGGTTTATGCAACGTGCAGGGCGTAGTGGTCACGAGCCGGGAGCTGTAAGTAATATTTACTTTGTGCCCACTCACTCGCTGGAGATAGTAGAAGCTGTAGCCTTACAAAAAGCTTATGAGACAGAGTCTATTGAAAAAAGAACCCCAGTAATGTTGGCTTTTGATGTGCTGGTGCAGTATATGGTTACTATTGCTACGGGGGATGGATTTGTAAGTGAAGAACTACTGGCTGAAGTGCGAACAACCAACTGCTTTAATGATATTTCAGATGATGAGTGGACCTGGGCATTATCATTTATTACTACAGGTGGCGATGTGCTTAATGGTTACGATGAGTATCATAAAGTAGTGAAGGTAGAAGACAGGTATAAAGTTACCAGTAGGCGTGTGGCTATGCGGCATCGTATGCATATAGGCACTATTGTTGGAGACGCAATATTGCAGGTCAGGTTTATTTCAGGTGGGTTTGTCGGGACTATAGAGGAGTATTTCATCTCCAGCCTTTCTCCGGGTGATGCATTCATATTGGCTGGCCGAGTACTGGAGTTTGTCAGGATAAAAGATATGGTGGCTTATGTGCGCAGGTCAAAATCAAAAGAGGCCAGAGTGCCGGCATGGGGTGGTGGTAGGATGCCGCTAAGTTCTAATCTAGGTACTGTATTGCGCGATAGTTTCCAGCAGGCAGCATTAGATATTGACAGTAATGATTTGCTGAAGTTTCTACAACCATTATTTGATACTCAAAAAGAACTCTCAATAATACCGAAAAAGGATGAGCTACTGGTGGAGATGATAGCTGCTAAAGATGGTTACCACTTATTCATATTCCCTTTCGAAGGTTTATTTGTTCACCAGGCATTGGCATCGTTATTAGCTTATCGCATTTCAAAGATCACGCCTATAACCTTCTCGATAGCTATGAACGATTACGGTATGGAGCTTCGTAGCGACTTAGAGATACCTGTTGATGAAGATAATATACGTGAGCTATTGAGTACAGATAACTGGTATGCAGATCTGCAGAAGAGCCTGAATGCTGCAGAGATGGGTAAGCGCAAGTTCCGCGATATAGCAGTCATATCAGGGTTGATATTTCAAGGCTTCCCCGGTGAGCATAAAAAGCAAAGGCATCTACAGAATTCATCAGGGCTTCTGTTTGATGTACTGACAGATAACGAACCTTCACACAAGCTCTTGCAACAATCCTACCACGAGGTGCTTACCTATGAGATAGAAGCACAGCGCCTCTATGAGCTTTTAGAAAGAGCGGCAAATAGTAAGGTCATTATCTCTCGTCCTGAAAAGTTCACACCATTCAGCTTTCCTATAAAAGCAGAAAGCCTAAGACGAGAAGAGTTAAGTAGCGAAACTCTACAAGACAGAATACTCAGGCTGCAACAGCAGCTTAAGTAGTTCTTCATATTTGTATTATGTGCATAAACCTGTTCATATCCTGTGATTATGTGGGGTATAAACTGTGATTTGTGCAGTATTTATGGGCATTTCATGGTACATATTATATATGGCCTATGCTTTGGTCGTATTTGTATTAGTTGTAATTTTATTGTCCGTTTAAAAAGTTTTTTAGAAAATTTTGAAATTAGATTTGGTGGTAAGAAAATGTTTTCTACCTTTGCACTCCCTTCGCAGAAAGGATAGCTCTTAAACAGGTTGCAACACAATGATTATCAGGTAGTTTCATACAAAAAATAAATATCTGAAAAAGATTTTGAAGTATGAAAATTACGTTTTAATTTTGCACTCCGTTCAACGAAAAGATTAACCAAAGGGTTAAGATGTAGTAACGGTAAGATAACGGTAAAAGGCAGGATTGGCTGCGAAGATAGAGGTTCAAATCCTTATTTACT